>NZ_JAKSYI010000055.1 GCF_022829285.1 Methylobacterium sp. J-078 | reverse complement strand
GAGACGGGGGCGGTGACGGTGGAGAAGACGGAGAGGACCTTCTGGACCTCGGTGAAGGGGGCGTTGGAGACGTAGACGAGGTCGCGGTTGCGCATGCGGAAGGCCTGGGTGAGGAACAGGCTGTTGGGGTCGCGCATGTTGATCCGGTAGACCACCGGCACCAGGGGCGTGCCCAGCAGCGGGCTGCCGGGCTTGAGGCGGCGCACCACGGCGGCCGGCTCGAAGCGGAAGATGAAGGTGCCGGCGGGGTCGGCCTGGAAGTCGGACAGGCCGCGGGCCTTGGCCAGGGCCTGGGCCAGGGTGATGCCCTCGGCCTGGAACGGGATCTCGCTGGCGTTGCCGAGCGCGCCCACCGCCAGGAAGGTCTGGGGATCGCGCACCAGGGTCAGGGTGTCGCCCGGGCGCAGGAAGATGTTCTCGGCCGGGTTCGACACCACCGTGGTCAGGGGCACGGTGGCGGTCTGGTTGCCGCGCGAGAGGCGCACGAAGGTCTCGCTGACGGGGGCGCGCACGCCCCCGGCGGTGGCCACCACGTCGAGGAGGCGGTCGCCCTTGCCCGAGAGCGGCACGCGGGCGCCGGCGGTGACCTCGCCCGTGACCGTGACGGTCTGGGAGACGGACTTGGTCACCGAGACCAGCACCTGGGGCTGGATGGCCTTGCCGGCCAGTTCGGTCTCGATGAGGCCCTGCACGTCCTGCGGGCGGCGCCCGGCCACCTGGATGCGCCCGGCATACGGCACGGTGATGGCCCCGTCGCGGGGCACGACCTGCTCGGGGATGAGGGCGGACTTGGAGCCGGCCGAGAAGCGGTCGGCCACCAGGGGCCCGGAGAACAGGCCGCCCGAGCCCGCCTCCCAGACCGACACCGCCACGAAGTCGCCCACCCCGATCACGGGCTCCAGCGCCGGGCGCTTGTCGCCGAACGAGGCCAGCAGGCTGTCCAGGGCGCGCCCGCGCAGGGCCTCCACCGTGGCCGCAGACAGGTCCACGATCTCGTAGCGGGCGAACGTGCCCTCGCTCGTCGAGACGTCCGCCCCCTCCACGACCGCGCTGGTCGTCGGTCCCGCCGCAGGCAGGATCGACGAACAGCCGGAGACGAGGCACGCTGCCAGGGCCGCGAGGCTCGCGTTGCGAATCATTGTCACTCTCCCACAAGCCGGAGCCGCGCGACGCGACGACCCGGCGACGACGCCCGCATGGCTCGAGGCGCGCGGACGGCGCCAGCATCACTTCTATTGCGCCGATGTGCCCGCGCGGGCGCCACCGGGAAGCAGTCGAGGGACCGCCGGACGACCACGCGAGGGGCCGCCGCCGACCGGATAGCACGCAAACGCTGCGATCGGTTTAACGGGTCGTCCACACGTTCAAGAAAGCCTTCCTAAGGCCTGGGGTCTACCGCTCCTGTCGGACACCATTGTGGCAAAGCCACGCTTCAGGCGCCGGTGTCCGCCGCGAGGCATCCGCGAAGCTGGCGGCCGAGGGCATCGGCGCTTAGATCGCGCCGCAACGGCGCGGCGGCACGGGCCGCTCCGAACCGGAAGATCGCGTAATCCGTCGCCGTGTCCCCGAAGCCTGGACGGCAGTTCGGTAGCGCGGGCGCATGGTCGCCGAACACGCAGAGGATGGCGTCGAGCTCTTCGAGTCCGGCGACGAGATGTTCCACGGCCCGCCCGGTGTTCTCCACATGCGTAAGGTACTGTGCCAGGGGATCGTCGATCCCCGGCAGGCGGCCCGGCTTCCAGGGCCCGTGGTTTTCCATGGTGACGCAGAATAGGAAGAGCGGCGCCGAACGCCCCCGCACCTCCGCCAGCACCCGCTCCGCGAGGGCGAGGTCGGCCACGTAGGGCCCGACCCGCGGCGCGTCGCCGAACGCCTCCTCCATGATCAGGCGATCGAAGCCGAGGCGCGTCACGACCTCCGCCCGGTTGAAGAAGTCGCGATGGAAGGGATGCACGAACAGGGTCTCGAATCCGGCCTCGTGGGCGCGGGCGGGCAGGCTCTCGGGTTCGCGCCCGCCATGGGTCAGGTAGGGGTCGAAGAGGCCGAAGCCGAGGTCCTCGGCGTCGCGCCCGGTCAGGACGGCGTGCTCGGTGCGCATGGTGTAGGCCCCGTGCGCGGGGACGCGGAGGCGCCCATACTGGGCGGCGCGACGCCGGATCAGGTCCATCAGCGGCAGCGGCGGGCCGCCGAGGCGCCGCGGATCGACGAAGGATTCGAGCTGCACCACGACCAGCACGCGATCTCCGCCGGGAACGCCCCGAGGAGGCGGGGGTGCCGCTTCCCTGCGCCGCAGAGCCCGCCAGCGCAGGGCGTATCCGATGATCGTGGCGGGCAGGCCGAAGCGGGCGACATCCGACGCGAGGGCCGGAGCCGGGAACAGCCGCGCCAGGGCGCGGGCCGCCGGGCCTTCGGCGGAGAGTGCCACCAGGGTCGCCAGGCCGAACGGCAGGGCGAACAGCGCCAGTACGGCGACGCTGGGCTCGACCGGTAGGATCGACGGCTCGATCGCGTACCAGGCGCCGACGACCACGAGGGCGGCGAGGATCGGCCCGGCCATGCGGGGGTCGGTCAAGGGGCGGGTGTAGTAGAGCTCGGGGTGCCGGGGGACCTGCCGCAGCAGGGCGAAATCGCTGAACACCAGGGGCTCGCCGATGATGGCGCGCTTCAGGCGGCTGATGACGGTGAGGATGAGCACGGTGAGCACGCAGGAGGCGCCCGCCAGCCAGGGCCGCCAGGAGAACTGAAACCAGAACGCCATCACCAGGGCGTAGCCGAGGAAGCGGATGGCCAAGTCGGCCGGGCGTACACTGACCGGGCGGACCGAGCCGCCCTCGATGGCCTCGATGACGAGGCAGAGCGCCAGGGCGAGGCCGAGCGATGTGAGCAGCAGCATCGCGGGATTCAGCGCCTCGGTTCCTCGGCCCGGGGAACGCCGCGCTTGCGCCGGAGCCGTCGGACGAGCGGGTTCAGGACGGCGTAGCGGGCGCGCATGATCAGGTGCGCGGGTCCGCTGAGCGCGAGGCGCGTCGGGCCGGCGGCGTCCCGGGCCGCCGAGAGTCGGTCGAGGAGCTGCTCGGCCGAGCACGGCTTCATCGCCACCGGATCGAGGTAGAGTGGGTAGAGCAGGAGGGTGCCGGCCACCAGCTCGTCGAGGGCGAGGCGGCGCCCACGGTCGGCGCCGGGCGCCAGATCCTCGCTCAGGCCCCAGCCCGCGTAGAACGGGCGCCCATGGACCGCGACGGTCAGGCCCCGGATCAGCGCCTCGAATCCGGCGAGCGACGTCATCGTCTCCACGTGGTGGGCGCGGTCGAGGAGATCGACGATGGAGAGCCCGCCGACGATCCGGTCGGCGAGGCCGAGCGCCTCGTCTTCCGGGATCGCCCCCGGGCGAAAACCGGCCTCGACGTCGGGATGCGGCTTGTAGAGGAGGAACGCGTGGGGGTTGCGTGTCCGCGCCGCCTGCAGAAGGGCGCGGTTCGAGCGCACGACCGGGGAGCCGTGCATCACCGAGGCGTCGTCCTCGACCTGCCCCGGCACCAGCACGATGCGCCGGTCGGTCGGCCAGGTCCCGGCATCGCCGGTGAGGCCGACATTGTACTTGCTCAGGCGACGCGCGACCACGCTCTCGCGCAAGGCCCGCGCCCGGGCCACCACCTCCGGCGTGAAGGTGGTGTCACGCAGGATGAGGGCGAGGCGGCTCTCGGTGCGCGGATCGTAGTAGATGCCGCGATCGTCGACCACGATGGACGCGCCCGGCTGCAGGCTCGCACCGAGACCCACCGAGCGCAGGAACCCGTCCTCCATCCGCGCCAGAGGAATCCCTTCCTCGGCGCAGAGGGTCGGGAGGCGCTCCGGCATCCGGGTGGCCCAGGCGAGGATCCGGCCCTGCCGGAGAAGCGCGTCGGCCACGGCATCCTCGGCCGTCATGGTGTGCACCGGATCGCCGTAGGGTCCCCGCATGAACACGTCGAGGGCGGGCCGCTTCCAGCGCGAGATGCCCACGAGAACCGTGGGCCTGTCGTTCTCGGCGAAGCGGTCACGCAGCCACGCCACGCGGTCGAGGCATTCGACGAAGGGGATCGGCGCCTGCGTCCAGGGATCGAAGTAGTGCAGGCCGGCCCCGTAGCGACGCCGTGCGAGCTCTGCCGCCGGGGGCGCCTCCGTGCCGTCCAGGCAGACGACCTCCACATCGGTGAGCCGGGCCTCACAGGCGAAGGCCCAGTCCGATACGAGGACGCGCCGAACGCGCGGAAACAGGGCCCAGGGATCGACGGGACGGCTGACGATCCGCAGGCGCGGCGACGGCACCTTGAGGAACGCCGGACATCCCTCGCTCCCGGCCACCACGAAGTCTTCGTCCGGAAAGCGGCGCGCCACGGCCTGGAGATATCCACCGAGGCGGGCGGGAGATCGCGCGAGGGAGTCCTCGACCAGGACGAGGGAGGGCGCGACGAGGCCGCCCAGCAGGTCGCTCACCGCCTTCGCGTCAAGGCGCCCGAACCGGTTCCGCCCGAAGACGCGGAGCGCCCGAAGTGCCGCGAGGTCGACCGGGCTCTCGCCGAACGGGGCGTCGCGCCAGGTGAAGCGCAGGCTCGCCAGACCGGTCCGCGGCGTGTCGTAGGGCGACAGCAGCGGCCCCGGCTCGACCACCAGGGCTGGCCGGCCCAGCCGGGATGCCACCCGCCCCAACCCGTTCCGCCCCCACAGGACCGGGACCGACCCGGAGCGCCAGGGCGCTACGAAGGACGATCCGGTTGCCCGCTCGGTCTGCCCGCGCAGGGCTCGGATGGTCCGGCCCGTGGAAAAGAGCGTTGGCGGCAGGTTCGGAGGCATGGTCCCGTGGCGTGGAGGCGACTGGATGCTGCCTTACCACCTTCCCGTGACGCGTTGTGAGACAGCCTCGAACATTCTGCCGTTCCGCTGGACAGGACCAATCAACGGGACGCATCTGTGGATGACTTTGTTGCATAGAGACCACAGGGGCGCGAAAATCCTGTGCAGCCCCATCTCCGCCCAATTGCTGGGATGTGAGTCCCGTGCCACGGAATCTCCCGTGGCAGGCGGCCCGCATGTTGTGCGGGCGCAGGAGCAGGCGTCCCAGGAATGCTTCAGCCCTTCGCAGAGACGCACCGCGATGGACCAGCGACCTTTCTCTTCCTCCAGGGGATTGCCTCCCCGTTCTTCGCGGACCTCGGCAGCGCGCTGAAGGCCCGCGGGCACAACGTCCGGCGCATCAACTTCTCGACCGGCGACTGGCTGTTCTGGCGTCTCTCTTCCGACAATTATCGCGGCACCTTCGCCGATTGGGGCGCCTACGTCGCGGCCTATATCCGCCGCCACGGCATCACCGACATCATCCTGTTCGGGGATTGCCGGCCCTACCACGTGGCGGCCACCGCTGCCGCCGAGCCGTTCGGCGTCCGCCTGCACGTCTTCGAAGAGGGCTACCTGCGGCCGAACTGGATCACCTGCGAACTCGGCGGCGTGAACGGCCACTCGCCGCTGCCGAAGACCGCGGACGAGATCCGAGCCGTCGCCCGCCGCCTGCCCCAGCCGGGCCGGGCCATGCCCTCCAGCGGCGACATGGCGCGCCGCAGCATCTGGGACGTGGCCTACAACATCGCGAATTTCGGCTTTCCGTACTTCTTCCCGCATTTCCGCTCGCACCGGCCGCACCACATCGCGGTGGAATATGCGGGCTGGATCCGGAAGTTCTCACGCCGGTCCCGGACCCGGCGGGACGCGGCGCATCTCAACGAGGCCTACAAGGCCATCGCGGCGGACTACTTCCTCCTGCCTCTGCAACTCGACAGCGACTTCCAGATCCGTGTGCATTCCCCCTTCCTCGGGGTCGAGGCCTTCATGGACCGGACCATCGCGTCCTTCGCCGCCCATTCGCAGGCGCCGACCCGACTGCTCATCAAGCTGCATCCCCTCGACAGCGGCCTGATCAACTGGCGCCGCTATGCCCGGCACTCGGCCAAGCGCCACGGCGTGAACGACCGCCTCGACATCATCGACGGCGGCGACCTGCCCCGGCTGATTGCCGGCAGCCGGGGCGTCGTGCTGGTGAACAGCACGGTCGGCATGCTCTCCCTCGAACTCGGTCGGCCGACCTATGCGGCCGGCAGCGCGATCTACAACATGGCGGGCCTGACCCACCAGGGCGGGATCAACACGTTCTGGACCGCGCCGACCCCGCCGGACCCCGAGCTGATGTCGGATTTCCGACGCGTGGTGCTGCACCGCTCGCAGGTGAACGGAGGCTTCTTCTCGCGTCCGGCCATCGCGCGTGCCGTGGCGGGCACGATCCCGCGCCTGGAAGCCGCCCTCCCCGCCGCGGCCCTCGCCGCCGCGTCGGCGGTCCGCGCGGAAGCCGAGCCGACCCAGGAACTCGCGCCGGTCTATTGATCCGGGCCGCGCGGCCGGGCTAGCAGACGCGATGTCCGTCACCCTGATCACCGGCGCGTCGAGCGGAATCGGCGCCGCCCTCGCCCGGCACTATGCCCAGCCCGGCGCAACCCTGATCCTGCATGGTCGGGACGCACCCCGCCTCGAGGCCGTGGCGCAGGCGTGTCGCGACCGGGGTGCCCATGTCGAAACCGAGCGCCTCGACGTCCGGGACCGGCCCGCGATCGCCGCCTGGCTCAGGGACCTCGATGCTCAGCGGCCGATCGACCTTGTCATCGTCAACGCGGCGATCAACGGCGGCGACCCGGGGGGCGACGTCGAGACCGAGGCCATGGCCTTCGAGACGGTGGACGTGAACCTCGTGGGTGCCCTCAACGTCGCCCTGCCCTGCGCGACGCTGATGCGGGCCCGTGGGGGCGGACAGATCGCCCTCGTTTCCTCGCTGGCAGCCTTCGCGCCGCTTCCCGACGCGCCCGCCTATAGCGGCACCAAGGCCGCCCTCCTCGCCCACGGTCTGGCCTTGCGCGAGAAGCTGAAACCGTACGGCGTTCGCGTCAACGTGGTGACGCCGGGCTACGTGAAGACCGCCATGGGCAGCGAGTACCAGGGCTGGCGTCCCCTGGAGATCAGCGCGCAGGACGCCGCCGCCCGCATCGCGCGCGGTCTCGCCCGGGACCGGGACATCGTCGCCTTTCCGTGGATCCTCGCCGCCGCCGCTCGTGGCGCGGCTCTCTTGCCGGAATCCCTGCGCCGCCTCGGGATGAGCGGGTTCAAGTTCAAGATCCGGGTCGGCCGGTGAGGCGCCCGCGCCTCGCGCTGCTCGCGCTGGAGGCCCTGCCGAACGCCCGCGCCGTCCGCCGCTTCGTGACGGACCACGCCGCCGAGATCGCCTTCGTGGGCCTGTCCAATGCCGAGCGGCCGAGTTCGGGCGGATTGACCGGGCAGATCCGGCGGCATCTCGCGCGCTCAGGCCCCGCGATCCTGCCCTATCTCGGCGTCAATTTCGGACTGCCCGATCTCCTTGCGCCGGTCTCGCCGCTGGCGCGCCGTCTGACCGGAGCCGGCACCGGGGCGATGCCCCTGAAAGCGCTCTGCCGAAGTCTCGGCATCCCGACCCTGAAGGTCGACGACGTCAACGGCGCGGATGTCGGGCAGGCCTTCGAACGGCACGCCCCCGACCTCATCGTGACCTTCCACTTCGACCAGATTCTTTCGGGCGCGACCCTGGCGCGGGCCCCCCTCGGGGGCCTGAACGTCCATCCCGGCCTCCTGCCGCGCCATCGCGGGCCGGTGCCGACCATCCATGCGCTGGCCGAGGCCGAACCGGCCTTCGGAGTCACGATCCATCGCCTCGCGGTGACGATCGATGCCGGGGCGATCCTGGCGCAGGAGGCCGTGCGCCTGCCTGGGGACACGACGGCGACCCGTGCCTCGGTGGTGCTGCACGAGCACGGGCGGGTGCTGATCGACAAAGCCCTCGCGGACCTCGCGGATGGCCGCCTCTGCGCCGGGACGATCGCGCCGATCCTGCCCTATTGCCCGTTCCCGGACCGGGAGCTGCTCAAGGGTCTGCGCCGCCGCGGCCGTAAGCTCACGGACGTGCGCGATTTAAAGGATGCCCTAGCGCTGAGCGCCCGGGCCTGATCCGGCGCCCGTCCTTCGGGAGAACGGGCGCCGGATGACCGTCTTACCGCGAAAACTTCTTGTACTTGATCTTCTTCGGCATCAGCGAATCGGCGCCGAGGCGACGCTTCTTGTCCTCCTCGTAATCCGAGAAGTTGCCCTCGAACCACTCGACGTGGCTCTCGCCCTCGAAGGCGAGGATGTGGGTGGCGATGCGGTTCAGGAACCAGCGATCGTGGCTGATGATCACGGCGCAGCCCGCGTAATCCTCCAGCGCCTCTTCGAGCGCCCGCAGGGTCTCCATGTCGAGGTCGTTGGTGGGCTCGTCGAGGAGGAGCACGTTCGCCCCGCCCTTCAGGGTCCGGGCGAGATGGACGCGGTTGCGCTCACCGCCCGAGAGGGTGCCGACCTTCTTCTGCTGGTCGGAACCCTTGAAGGCGAAGGCGGCGCAGTAGGCGCGGGAATTGATCTCGCGCTTGTTGAAATAGATGATGTCGTTGCCGCCCGAGACCTCCTGCCAGACCGTGGCGTTCGGATCGAGCGCGTCGCGCGATTGGTCGACGTAGCCGAGATGGACGGTCTCGCCGACGGAGATGGTGCCGCCGTCCGGCTTTTCCACACCGGTGATCATCTTGAACAGGGTCGTCTTGCCGGCACCGTTGGGACCGATCACGCCGACGATGCCACCCGGCGGGAGCTTGAAGGACAGGTCCTCGATCAGCAGGCGGTCGCCGAATGCCTTGTTGAGGTGCTCGAACTCGATGACGTTGTTGCCGAGCCGCTCGTCGATCGGGATGACGATCTGCGCCGAGGCGTCGATCTTGTCCTGGGATTTCGCCACCAGCTCCTCGTAGCGGGTGATGCGGGCCTTCGACTTCGACTGGCGCGCCTTCGGCGAGGCGGCGATCCACTCCTGCTCGCGGTTGATCGCGCGCTGGCGTGCCATGTCCTCGCGGCCTTCCTGCTGGAGCCGCTTCTGCTTCTGTACCAGCCAGGCCGAGTAGTTGCCCTCGTAGGGGTAGCCACGGGTCCGGTCGAGTTCGAGGATCCAGCCGGTGACGTTGTCGAGGAAGTAGCGATCGTGGGTCACGATCAGGATCGCGCCCGGGTACTGGCGCAGGTGGCCTTCGAGCCAGTTCACCGTCTCGGCGTCGAGGTGGTTGGTCGGCTCGTCGAGGAGCAGGAGTTCCGGCTCCCAGAGCAGCAGCTTGCAAAGGGCGACGCGGCGGCGCTCGCCGCCCGAGAGGGTCGCGACCGGCTGCTCGTCGCTCGGGCAGCCCAGAGCCTCCATGGCCTGGTCGACCTTGGAATCCAGCTCCCAGAGATTCTTGGCCTCGATCTGGTCCTGGAGGGCGGTCATCTCGTCCGCCGTCTCGTCGGAGTAGTTCATGGCGAGTTCGTTGTAGCGGTCGAGGAGCGCCTGCTTCTCGGCGACGCCCTCCATGACGTTCTCGCGCACGGACTTGTTCGGATCGAGCTGCGGCTCCTGCGGCAGGTAGCCGACCCGCGCGCCCTGCGCGACGAAGCCCTCGCCGGTCCAGTCCTTGTCGATGCCGGCCATGATCTTGAGCAAGGTCGACTTGCCCGAGCCGTTGATGCCTAGGACGCCGATCTTGGCGTCCGGGTAGAAGGACAGGTTGATGTTATCGAGGACCTTCTTGCCACCCGAATAGGTCTTGGTCAGACCCTTCATGTGGTAGATGAATTCGCGCGCCATGGTGGTATCCCTGTCGTGTCGGCGGTCCGGCGCGCCCTGCGCCTCGACCATCGGAATCGTCGTGTGCGTGGCCCCGCGGCTGCACCGGTTCGTGCCGGCCGGCGTGCCGCGCGGAATGCGCCAATGCGGGCGGACATCGGGCGCTCGCCGTCGTCGCACCGCTTCGCGTGAGAGTGTTGCGCCGGAGTATCAGGGCGGCGACCGACCGGCAAGAACGGGGACGTCAGGAACGGTCGCCGGAGAGGGGCGCAGGCTCCCGTTCTCAGGCGAAGGGGTTCTTCACCGTCTCGGCCGGCCGCACGGCCTCCGCGACGGCATCGGGCAACGGCTCCCCCTCCAGGGCCGCCACGATTGCAGCGAGCGTCGCGGCGAGCGCCCTGGCCCTGTCCAGGCCCGCCTTGTCCCGCGTGATGTCGAGACTGCCATGGAGGGCGATCCGGTCGGTGCCGTTCTCGATCGAGAGGCCCCCGATCGTCTGCACCGCCGCGTCGTCGGCGAAGGGCGCGAAGGCGTCCCTGCTCTTTCCGGAGCGCTTCTGCGAACCTTCCTTCGACACCGGGACACCCCTCTAGAAGATGGCGCGCATCACGGCGCGCCAGAGCTGCCGGAGGGCGCGATGCAGTTCGGCCTTCGCCCAGGCCTCGAACGAGTCCGGTTCAGGCGCGCGGCGTCGCGGACGCTCGTCGCCATCGGGCTCCCCCCGGGAATAGGTGCGCGGCTCGGGCAGGTCCATGGCCCTGGCCTTCACGGCCGGTGCCAGGCTTGGAAATACGTCGAGGCCGGAGGCCTCTCGCAGGGCGTCGAGGGAGACGGCCCGCCAGGGCGGGTCGTCCCGGTTCGCCACGAGGTAGGCGCCCGCCTCGCCCGTCGCCGGGTCGTAGAGCGCCTTGAAGAGCTGGGTCGGCACCAGCACGCGACCGTTGATCGCCTGGACCGCATCGCCGGAATAGATCGGCCCGGTCACGACGTAGAGCCTGCCGCGGCGGGTTGCGAGGCGCCGCACGCTCTCCTCGATCGCCGCCCAGAGCCCGCGGTTCAGGGCCCGGTCCTGCGGAACGACGTTGGCGAGGCTGAAGGACTGCGCCTGCGCCGCGCCCGTGGGCATGTCGCCGGCCGGCGCCATGTGGCCACGGTCGTAGCCGCTGTGGATGTAATCCTCCAGGCGCGCGCGATCGGTTGCCGGTAGCGCATCCTCGTCGTGGAAGGCGTCGACCCGGTCGACCCGGCGCGCCGCCGCGATACTCGCCCGCGTCAGATGCTCGGCCGCGTAGAGCGGTGTCCGCGACACGCCGGAATGGAGCACGGCGAAGGCGTCGTAGCACAGGGGCACGGCGCGCTCGGCGAGCTTCGAATTGACGATGTCCGGTCGGTGCCCATCCGCGAACGATTCGGCGCAATCCTGGGCCCGCGCTCCGGCTGGAGCGGCGAGCAGGCAGACCGACAGCAGCAGGATCGGCGTGCGGACCATCAGGGTGCGCCGGTCAGAAGCAAACCCGGACCTTGCGCGTTCCCTCGGGCGTCGCCCGGGTGCGATAGGCGCAGGGACGGCCGAGGGTGCCTTCGAAGGGGCGGACATCACGGTCGGCCGGGCCCGGGCCGGCCTGCACGCCGCAGGTGCCGGGCGTTCCGCACGGGAACGTGAAAGGCTCGACGGGGGCATGCCGGCGTGCCAGGGACGGGTCCGCGGACGCACCCGCGGCCGAGGCGGACGCGCTCAGCAGAATCAGGATTGGCACGAGACCGCAGAGGGGGCGAGGGAACGACATCATCTGCCTCGATGCGGGAGCGGCGGACGGGAAAAGCCGACCGCACCGTTGATCGGAACGAACGGGGCGATTAACTGCCGGACTTCCGACGCCGACGCCAGCATCTCGGGAGTCACAATTCGGCTTCGAAGTTCTGTTCCACCCTCCGGTCTTCGGCAGGGTTTTGCAGATGCGGTGTGGTCTTCGGGCCTGTGCCGGATGCCTCGTGAAGTGGCAAAGCCGCGCAATGACGTTATAAGTGCGATCGAAGGGCCCCGGTTTCGTCTTGGGGCATGCGTCGTTCGAGGGTCGGTCCGCGCAGAGCGCTGCCGGTGGGCCGGATCGGACGGGTGCCAGCAAACGAACGGGTATGGATTCAGTGTCACGGCAAGAAACCACGCAAGCGAGCCCGGCCTCTTCGGAGGCGACGGCGATCCTGGACGGGCTGGCGGAGCCCGCCTCCCTGCGGCTGTTGCCGGAGAGCGCGCTGCAGGCGGTGGCCGACGCGGTGCGCACGGAGATGATCGACGCGGTCTCGGTCACGGGCGGGCACCTGGGCTCGGGGCTGGGCGTGGTCGAGCTGACGGTGGCGCTGCATCACGTGTTCGACACCCCCGACGACCGCATCGTCTGGGACGTCGGGCACCAGGCCTACCCGCACAAGATCCTCACCGGCCGGCGCGACCGCATCCGGACGCTGCGCCAGCCCGGCGGCCTGTCGGGGTTTACCAAGCGCTCGGAGAGCGTCTACGACCCCTTCGGTGCGGCGCACTCCTCGACCTCGATCTCGGCCGCGCTCGGCATGGCGGTGGCGCGCGACCTCGACGAGGCGTCGGCCAAGGCCAAGGGCTTGGCCGCGGGCAAGCGCCGCAACATGATCGCGGTGATCGGCGACGGCTCGATGTCGGCGGGCATGGCCTACGAGGCCATGAACAACGCCGGCGCGCTGAAATCCCGTCTCATCGTCATCCTCAACGACAACGACATGTCGATCGCGCCCCCGGTCGGCGCCATGTCGGCCTACTTCGCGCGCCTGGCCTCGGGTGACGCCTACCAGTCCCTGCGCGAGACCGCCAAGCAGCTCGGCCGGCTCCTGCCGAAGGCGATCTACCAGCGCGCGGCGGCGGCCGAGGAATACGCCCGCTCCCTGGTGGTGGGCTCGGGCACGATGTTCGAGGAGATGGGCTTCCACTATGTCGGGCCCGTCGACGGGCACAACCTCGACCACCTGCTGCCGGTGCTCAAGAACGTGCGCGATTCCGAGCAGGGCCCGATCCTGCTCCACGTCGTCACCCAGAAGGGCAAGGGCTACGCGCCGGCGGAGGCGTCCGCCGACCGCTACCACGGGGTGGTCAAGTTCGACGTGCTCTCGGGGGTCCAGGCCAAGGCCAAGCCCAACGCCCCGGCCTACACGCGGGTGTTCGGCGAGAGCCTGATCAAGGCGGCGGATGCCGACGACAAGGTGGTGGCGATCACGGCGGCGATGCCCGGCGGCACGGGCATCGACCTGTTCGGCCAGGCGCACCCCGAGCGCACCTTCGATGTGGGCATCGCCGAGCAGCACGCGGTGACCTTCGCGGGCGGGCTGGCCACCGAGGGCTACAAGCCGTTCGTGGCGATCTACTCGACCTTCCTGCAGCGGGCCTACGACCAGGTCGTGCACGACGTGGCGCTGCAGAACCTGCCCGTGCGGTTCTGCATGGACCGGGCCGGTCTGGTGGGCGCGGACGGGGCGACCCATGCGGGCGCCTTCGACTTGGCCTATCTCTGCTGCCTGCCGAACATGACGGTGATGGCGGCCTCCGACGAGGCCGAGCTGGTGCACATGGTGGCGACCGCCCACGCGCACGACACGGGCCCGATCGCCCTGCGCTACCCGCGCGGCGAGGGGGTGGGCGTGGACCTGCCCGAGCGCGGGGTCGCGCTGCCGATCGGCAAGGGCCGGATGGTGCGGGCGCCCGAGGGGGCGCGGGTGGCGCTGCTGGCCCTGGGCACACGGATGGCGGAGGCGCTGAAGGCGGCCGACGCGCTGGAGGCGGAGGGCATCGCGGTGAGCGTGGCGGATGCGCGCTTCGCCAAGCCCCTGGACGAGGCGCTGATCCTCGATCTCGCCGGCCGCCACGAGGTCCTGGTGACCCTGGAGGAGGGCTCGGTGGGGGGCTTCGGCGCCATGGTGCTGCACCTGCTGGCCGAGCGGGGCGCGCTGGATGCCGGCCGGGTCCGGGTGCGCACGCTGACGCTGCCCGACACCTACCAGGACCACAACACGCCGGATGCCATGTACGCCGAGGCCGGCCTCGACGCCGCCGGCATCCTGAAAACCGTCAAGGCCGCCCTCCCAGAGCGGAAGGCCGGTCAGTCGGGGCGCCTGCGCCTCGCCTGAGCCGCAACCCAGGCGCGCGCCGCATCCGGGCTTTGCCGCCCGGGTGTGGCTCCGTTGCGCTTGTCCGTGCGCGGTTTCGATGACAAAAGCGCGCCATCCACGGGCCCGGCGTTCGCTTGGGGCTCGGCGCTCGTACAAGATCCTCTGACCCTTACGAGAGAAATGCCACAGGCGACCCCTTCCGGCCCGTTCGATGCCGGCCCGGTTCTCATCACCGGCG
Source organism: Methylobacterium sp. J-078 (assembly GCF_022829285.1). Classification (GTDB taxonomy): domain Bacteria; phylum Pseudomonadota; class Alphaproteobacteria; order Rhizobiales; family Beijerinckiaceae; genus Methylobacterium. The sequence goes on along the minus strand of NZ_JAKSYI010000055.1, from coordinate 285,974 downwards.
CGAGCGGTTTCCTGGGAGCGGCCCTGGTCGACGTCTTCCGCCACGCTGGCTTCCCCGTCCGGATCATGATCCGGGCGACCTCGCCGCGCACCAACCTGACCTGGACCGACGTCGAGATCGTCGAAGGCGACATGCGCGACCGCGCCGCCGTGGCGCGCGCCCTCCAGGGCCAGCGCTACCTCGTCCATGCGGCCGCCGATTACCGGCTCTGGGCACCGGATCCGGAGGAGATCGTCGCCACCAACCGCGACGGCGCCGTGATCCTGATGGAGGAGGCCCTGCGGGCCGGCATCGAGCGCATCGTCTATACGTCCAGCGTCGCCACCATCAAGCCGCACGACGACGGCACGCCCGCCGACGAGACGCGGCCCCTCACCCCCGGCACCGCCATCGGCGCCTACAAGCGCAGCAAGGTCGTATCCGAGCGCGTGGTCGAGGAGATGGCGGCCCGCAACGGCCTGCCGGTGGTCATCGTCAATCCCTCGACGCCGATCGGCCCGCGCGACGTCAAGCCGACGCCGACCGGGCGGATCATCCTGGAAGCAGCACTGGGTCGGATGCCCGCCTTCGTCGATACCGGCCTCAACCTCGCCCACGTGGACGACGTCGCCGCCGGGCACCTGCTGGCCCTGCGACACGGCCGGACCGGCGAGCGCTACATCCTGGGCGGAGAGAACGTGCTGCTGTCACAGATGCTGGCCGACATCGCCGGCATGGTCGGCCGCAAGCCCCCGACCGTCAACCTGCCCCGCGCCGTGGTCTACCCGATCGCTTATGTCTCCGAGCAGATCGCGCGCTTCACCGGCAAGGCCCCCTTCGCCACCATCGACGGCATCAAGATGTCCCGCTACCGGATGTTCTTCTCGGACGCCAAGGCGCGAGCCGAACTCGGCTACACCGCCCGCCCCTACGCGGAAGGCCTCTCCGACGCGATCGCTTGGTTCCGCCAGGAAGGACGCCTGCGATGAGCACGACGATCCAGACGGCCACCGAGGCGCGCACCGGCAAGGGCTACCGCGACGAGAACTTCCCCGTCGCGTCCCACCTCATCCACCCGAAGCATCGCGGCGCGATTCTGGCGTTCTACGACTTCGTCCGCGCCGGGGACGATGTCGCGGACCACACCGGCCTGACGCCGGAGCGGAAGATCGAGCTCCTCGACGCCCTGGCCGACGACCTGACGGGCACTCGCCCGACGGATTCGGCTGCCGAGCCCCTGCGCCGGGAACTCGCCGCGCGCGGGCTGGCACCGACGCATGCCCTCGAACTCCTCGACGCTTTCCGCCTCGACGCCCGCAAGAATCGCTATGCCGATTGGGACGAGCTGATCGCCTATTGCCGGCTCTCGGCGATGCCGGTCGGCCGCTACGTGCTCGATGTGCACGGCGAGGACCGCAGCGTGGTCTGGCGCTCCTCGGACGCGATCTGCGCCGCCCTCCAGATCATCAACCATCTGCAGGATTGCGGGAAGGATTTTCGCAGCATCGACCGGGTCTACATCCCCCAGGATGCCCTGGACCGGCACGGCGCGGCGATCTCCGAACTCGGGGCCGACAAGGCCTCGCCGGCCCTGCGCGGTGTCATTTCCGAGTTGGCGGAACGCACCATGGGGCTGCTCGACGAGGGGGCTGTCCTGCCTGACCTCATCGCGGACCTGCGCCTGAGCCTGGAGATCGCGGCGATCCACCGCCTCGCCGTCGTCCTCTGCAAGGGGCTGATGGAGCGCGATCCCCTGAGCGAGAAAGTCCATCACGGCAAGGCCGCTTTTGCCCTGACGGCACTCGGCGGCATCGTCGCGACCTTGGGCCGGCGACCGTTCCGCGGCCGTACCCTGCGCGCCCAGGCCCTGAAGAATTCGCCGGGGAGCCGCCCGTGAGCGCGACCGCATCTCCTGCCGTGGCGACGACACCCGCGGAGGCCGCCGCCCTGCCGGCGAAGTCCTCGTCGTTCTACACGGCGATGCGCCTGCTGCCCCCGGAGCGCCGGACCGCGATGTACGCCGTCTACGCCTTCTGCCGCGCGGTCGATGACGTCGCCGACGATGGCGGGCCGGCGCCTGTCCGGGCGGCGGAACTCGACCGCTGGCGCGCCGACATCGACGAACTCTATGCCGGCCGTCCCGCCGCGCGGGTGCAGGATCTCGTCGTGCCGATCCAGCGCTACGGCCTCCTCCGCGCGGATTTCCAGGCCGTGATCGACGGCATGGCGATGGACGCCTTCGAGGACATCATCGCCCCCGACGAAGCCACCCTCGACCTCTATTGCGACCGGGTCGCCAGCGCGGTCGGTCGGCTGTCCGTGCGGATCTTCGGGGTGTCGGAGGCGGAGGGCATCGCCCTCGCCCACCACGAGGGCCGTGCGCTTCAACTCACCAACATCCTGCGCGACATCGACGAGGATGCGGAGCGCAACCGGCTCTACCTGCCCCGCGAGAAGCTCGCCGCCATCGGCCTCGTCGCACCGACACCGCAGCAGGCCGTCGCGCATCCGCGCATCGGCGAGGTCTGCGCCCAGGTCGCGGCCGAGGCCGAGGCCCATTACCGGGAGACCTGGGCGATCATCGCCCGCTGCCCGCGCAAGGTCACCAAGGCGCCACGCCTGATGGCAGCGGCCTACCGCCTCTATCTCGACGCCGTCCTGGCGCGGGGCTGGGACAGGCCGCGCGCGCGGGTGAAACCGGGCAAGCTCGCTCTCCTCGGCGTCGCCCTGCGGCACGGAATCCTCTGATGGCAGGAACGGTCCACGTCGTCGGCGCGGGGCTCGCCGGTCTGTCCGCTGCCGTCTCCCTCGTCGAGCGCGGCGCCCGCGTCGTCGTGCACGAGGCCGCCAAGCAGGCGGGCGGGCGCTGCCGCTCCTATTACGATTCGACCCTCGGCCTGACCATCGACAACGGCAACCACCTGCTCCTGTCGGGCAATACCTCGGCGCTCGGCTTCATGCGCACGATCGGCGCTCCCGACAGTGCGCTGAGCGGACCGGCCGAGGCCGCTTTCCCGTTCGCGGACCTGAAGACCGGCGAGCGCTGGACCCTGCGTCCGAACGCCGGCCGCGTACCCTGGTGGGTGCTCCAGGCATCCCGCCGGGTGCCCGGCACGAGCGCGCGGGACTATCTCGCGCCGCTGGGCATCCTCAAGGCCGCCGCTGGGAAGGCGCCTGGCCAGGGCGGCACCATCGGCGAGAGCATGGCCTGCAGGGGCACGCTCTACGAGCGCCTTTGGCATCCCGTGCTGCTGGCGGCCCTGAACACCGATCCCAAGGAAAGCGACACCGGCCTCGCAGCCACGATCCTGCGCGAGACCCTGGGTGCCGGCGGCAAGGCCTGCCGGCCCCTGGTCGCCGTGGGCGGTCTCTCCGCGGCCTTCGTCGATCCGGCCGTCGCCTATCTGGAGCGGCGCGGCGCGGCGCTGCGGTTCGGCCACCGCCTGCGCAGCCTGACGCTCGGCGTCGGCCGCATCGACGGGCTCGTCTTCAGCGACGAATCGATCAGCCTCGGCCCCGATGATTCGGTGGTCCTCGCCCTGCCGCCCTGGGTGGCGAGCGACCTCCTGCCCGGCCTGCCGGCGCCCCAGAGCCACCGCTCCATCGTCAACGCGCACTTCGCTGTGGTTCCGCCACCGGGCTCGCCGTTACTTCTCGGCGTGGTGAATGGACTGACCGAATGGCTGTTCGCCTATCCGGATCGTCTGTCCGTGACCATCAGCGGTGCGGATCGTCTCTTGGATGTGCCGCGCGAGGATTTGGGACGTCGGATCTGGGACGAGATCGTGACCTTGACTGGACTTGCACCGGAACTGCCAAGCTGGCAGATCGTCAAGGAGAAGCGGGCGACCTTCGCGGCAACGCCCGCCGAGGCCGCGCGGCGCTCCGGCGCCGTGACGGCCCATCGGAATCTCGTCCTGGCAGGCGACTGGACCGCGACCGGCCTGCCTTCGACGATCGAGGGAGCGATCCGTTCGGGAACGACGGCCGCCCACGCGCTCGCCCGTTCCACGGGCACGTGTGGACAGGCACCGGCACGCGGCGCGGCGTGAGTTATGGCGGCTGCCTGGGCAGCCGGTGAGGCGAGGACGATGCGGGAAGCATTCAGGAAGGTCGAGGCGCTGCAGCGACCGAAGACGCAAGAAATCTCACTCGAGGACGTCGAGCGCGGTGTCGTGCGCGCGACCCAGGCCCTCTCGGCCCTGGCGCATGCCGACGGGCACCTGTGCTTCGAACTCGAGGCCGACGCGACGATCCCGTCCGAATACATCATGTTCCACCAGTTCCGGGCCACCGAGATTCCGGCGGAACTGGAAGCCAAGATCGGTAACTACCTGCGCCGCACGCAGGGCAAGCACGGCGGCTGGGCGCTGGTCCATGACGGGCCGTTCGACATGAGCGCCAGCGTGAAGGCCTACTTCGCCCTGAAGATGAGCGGCGATTCGATCGAGGCGCCGCACATGCGCCGCGCTCGCGAGGCCATCCTCTCCCGCGGAGGCGCCGCCAATTCCAACGTCTTCACCCGCTTCCTGCTCGCGCTCTACGGCGAGGTGCCGTGGCGCGCCGTGCCGGTGATGCCCGTGGAGATCATGCACCTGCCGAAGTGGTTCCCGTTCCACCTCGACAAGGTCTCCTACTGGGCGCGCTGCGTGATCGTTCCCATGCTGGTGATCCAGGCGAAGAAGCCGCTCGCCAAGAATCCGCGCGGCATCGGCATTCCCGAACTCTTCGTGGCACCGCCCCAGACCGTACGGACCTGGCCGGGCAGCCCGCATGCGACCTGGCCCTGGACGCCGATCTTCGGCGCCATCGACCGCATGCTCCAGGTCACGCAAGAATACTTCCCGAAGAAGCGCCGCGCGCGCGCCGTCGACAAGGCGGTGGCCTGGGTCAGCGAGCGCCTGAACGGCGACGACGGCCTCGGCGCCATCTTCCCCGCCATGGTCAACACCGTGCTGATGTACGACGTGCTCGGCTACCCGGCGGACCACCCGCAGGTCCGGATCGCCTGCGAGGCGATCGAGAAGCTCGTTGTCGTCAAGGAGAACGAGGCCTACGTGCAGCCCTGCCTGTCCCCGGTCTGGGACACGGCGCTCGCCGGCCACGCCCTCCTGGAGGCCGGCGGAGCGGAAGCCGAGCACCAGGCCCGGCGCGGTCTCGACTGGCTGAAGCCGCTCCAGGTCCTGGACATCAAGGGCGATTGGGCGGCCGGTCGGCCGAACGTGCGTCCCGGCGGCTGGGCCTTCCAGTACGCCAACCCGCACTTCCCCGACCTCGACGACACCGCCGTCGTGGTGATGGCCATGGACCGGGCGACGCATCAGCGCGGCCTCGTGGCCGACGTGCCGGACTATGCCAACGCGATCGCCCGCGCCCGCGAATGGGTCGAGGGCCTGCAATCGAGCGACGGCGGCTGGGCGGCGTTCGACGCCGACAACAACCACCACTACCTCAACCACATCCCGTTCTCGGATCACGGGGCGCTGCTCGATCCGCCGACCGCCGACGTGACCGCCCGCGTCGTCTCGATGCTGTCCCAGCTCGGCGAGACCCGCGCGAGCTCGAAGGCCCTCGACCGGGGCGTGACCTACCTGCTGAACGATCAGGAGGAGGACGGCTCTTGGTACGGCCGCTGGGGCATGAACTTCATCTACGGCACCTGGTCGGTGCTCTGCGCCCTCAACGCGGCGAACGTCGATCCGGCCTCGCCGGAGATCCGCAAGTCCGTGGCCTGGCTGATCCGCATCCAGAACCCGGATGGCGGCTGGGGCGAGGATGCCTCGTCCTACAAGATCGACCCGGCCTTCGAGCCCGGCTACTCCACCGCCTCGCAGACGGCGTGGGCGCTGCTGGCCCTGATGGCGGCGGGCGAGGCCGACGATCCGGCCGTGACGCGGGGCATCAACTACCTGACGCGGACGCAAGGGGCGGACGGGTTCTGGTCCGAGGAACGCTACACCGCCACCGGCTTCCCGCGGGTGTTCTACCTGCGCTACCACGGCTACCCGAAGTTCTTCCCGCTCTGGGCCATGGCCCGCTACCGCAACCTGAAGCGCAGCAACACCCGGACGGTCGCCTTCGGGATGTGAGGCGAGCGGACCCGCGTCATGGCCTCGGATACAAGATCTCATCCCGTCCTGGCCGTGACGGGCCTCGCGAAGGAGGCGCGCCTCGCGGCCGGACCGGGGGTCGAGGCCATCGGTGCGGGCGGTAATCCCGCCCGCCTCCGCGCCCTTCTCGCCGCACGGGGCGAGCCCGGGTGCCGAGCCGTCGTCAGCATCGGCATTGCCGGCGGCCTCGATCACGACGCGCGGCCCGGCGACGTGCTGGTCGCCACGTCCATCGTCCATGCCGGCCGCAGTCACGCCGCCGATCCGTTCATCGCGAACACGCTGCTCGGCCTGCTCGCCGGATCGGGCCTGCGCTTGCGCTCCGCTCCGCTCGCGGGCGTCGATGACGCCGTCCTCGAGGTCGCCGACAAGGCCGCATTGCGGGCGGCGACGGGCTGCGCCGCCGTCGACATGGAATCCCACGTCGCCGTCGCCTTCGCGGAGCGGCATGGGCTGCCTTTCGCGGCCCTGCGCATCGTGTGCGATCCCGCCACCCGTGCCATCCCGGCCTTCGCCGCCAAAGCGCTGAAGCCGAACGGCGAGCCCGATATCTGGGGCGTCCTCGCGGCGGTGATCCGCGCGCCCGGACAGATCGGGCCCCTCATCCACCTCGCGCGTGATTCCGGCGCCGCCTTCGCCAGCCTCAAGCGCTGTCGCACGCGACTCGGCCCGGGGCTGGGTGTGCCGACGTAGCGAACCGAACGAACGCGGGACCGGCTCGGTCAGCGGCCCCCCGGTCCGCCGGAACCGCCGCCGAACCCGCCCGGCCCCCGGCCGAAGCCGCCGGGTCGTTCGAGTCCGCCGCCGGGCCCACCCCCGAATCCGCCGCCGGGTCCTCCGCCGAAACCGCTTCCGCGTTCACCGCCGAAGCCGCCATGACCGGGGCCGAACGCGCCAGGGCCGGCGCCACCGGGCGACCGCCTATCGATGTCCAGGTGCGGCGGCCCGCCGGGAGTCCCACCGTCGAAGCGCGGGGCGCTTCCACGTGATCCGCCCTCAGGAAGGGCCGGTCGCTCGGGCATGGCCGGGCGTTCGGTCCCGCGTGCGTCGATACGCAGACGCTCCACGGTGAGTCTGCCGTCGAGCCCCGGTTCCGCCGTCACGATGGCGCGCACGCTCCCCCGCCGGGGAAGGTCGGCAACGGCGGCGCCCGAGACGTCGAAGCCGGAGCCGAGATGCAGGCCGCGCCCGTTGCGGCCGACATAGGCCTCGATGGATACGCGCCGCAGGCCCGGCACGAACAGGGCGCGGGCCTCGTCCACCCGGGCAACGGTGAGGTTCGGGCCGCTCGCCTCTCCGATCACCGTGGCGCGGCGGCCGACATGCTGCGGATCGACGCCGAGCAGCGTCAGGTCCCCGATCATCGCGCGGCCTTCGGCGCCGCGCCGGATGCGCCCCGCGACCCGGGCCGGGCCGGTGCTGCGGGGCTCGATCAGGCTAGCCACCACCACACCGTCGGGCCGGCGCAGGCCGCTCACGGCGACGCGGTCGCCCGTCTTCCAGCGTCCCGCCTGGGCCGCCGGCAGCGTGACGCGCTGACCGAGGACGGTCAGCGTCCCCTTGCCGATTGCCTCGACGGGGCCGACCACCTCGCTGGTGACGTCGATGCGGCGGGTGGAGAGCGCGCGTCCGTCCGCATGGGCCACGACACGGACCACATGGCCGATTCTGAGGTCGGAGACCGAGGCCGGTGCCCCGTCGATGCGTACGGCGACGTCCTTCGGGTAGGCGATGCGCAGGTCGTTGACGACGATGGAGCCGAAACGGCGAATCGTCCCGATCACGCCGGTGCCGCCGATACCGCGGTCGCCGGTCTCCTCGGTGCCGTCACCGGGCGGCGGGGTCGGGCGGGCGCCGGTGCCGCCGATGCCCTGGTCGCGGATCGGCGGCACCGGATCGGCCTGCGCCGCGAGGGCGAGGGGAGCGAGTCCGAGCAGACGCAGGGCGTCGCGGCGGGTGGGCGCACGCATGGTCGGCCCCCTCACGCCTTGGCCGCCGTGGGCGGCACATCCTCGGCGTAGACGTAGAGGCCGAAATTCCAGCGATGGCTGCCTCCGGGATCGGTCTCGCAGGCGGCGTGCGCCTCGCGGTTGGCCTGCTGGAGCGCCTCCATGGCGATCTCGCGCGCCCGCGCTTCCAGGCGCTCGGCGAGGTCTCGCGAGAGGCCGTCATAGTGGACGGCGCGTTCGAGGAAGCGCGGCGTCGGGCCGGTGACGTTGGCGACACTCGCGGCGATGTGGTCGTGCAGGTTCCGACCGAAATAATAGAGGTGGGACTCGTCGCCCCCCTTCGGCACGTAGGCCGCCTCCGTGAGGACGATGCGGCCCTCCGCATCCGGGATGACGAGCCCCCGGTCCAGCCATTCGTCGAGGACGGCGCGGGGGCGCAGATCGCGGGTCACGGCTGACACGAGATTGTCGAAGGACGGAGCGTCCCCCTCGCCGATCCGCGCCAGGGGCAGCGGTTGGCCGTTTCCATCGGTGAAACGCGGGTCGGCGAGCCAGCGCGCGATGATCCGGCTCGTGCGCGAGACGGCCGACGGCACGACGCTGACCGGCGCGCCGGCGCCGCGCAGGCGGCTCACTTCCTTGCGGTGGATGCCGGTGAGGAGGCTGACCCGGCTGTCCGTCTGCTCCTTGCCGGGCAGCGCGAAATCATACTCGGCGACGTTCACGTAGAGTTCGCGCAGGAGCGTCGTCAGGGCCGGAAATGTGATGCCGCGGGCCACGAACAGGCGCACCAGGGGGCGCAGAAGGCGCGCCACCGGGGCGTGCAGATTGGCGCCCTCGGGCGAAGTCTCGGACGGATCGGCCATCGGAGCACCTTAACCACCGGCTTGTGGGAGACAATCCCACAACGTGTGGATCAGCACCGTATCCCCCATTCTCCATATTGACGTGGGAAATTTACACACATATCGAAGTGATGTGGTCAAATTTCCCACGGAGCCTGACATGAGTCCGTTGAAGCCCGCATTCGCAGATTCTTGCCTGCCGCCGATGCAGCTTCGACGCGGTTCGGTCGGGCCCTCCGTCGCCCCGCGCCTGCACGCGTCCTACCTCATGCGCGGCCTCTTCCTCGTAGGTGCCCTCGCGCTGCCCGCCCTCGGAATCCAGCTGGCGGATCGACCCGCCCGGACGCCGAATGCCCAGGCGATTCAAGTCGCCGCCGTCCATCCAACTCCCCCGCTCCGGACGGCAGCGGTTCTCCTCGACCCGGCCCTGCGCTGATGGTCCGAGCCCCGATGCCCATGGCGATACATCCGTTCCATGCGCGGATGCGCTACGCATCCGACCCCGTGATCGACCTGGCGCTCTGCACCGTTCTGGCGGTCTCCCTCGTTAGCCTGTTCTTCCTAGCCCTGTGACGTGATCCCGGGTTCATCGCCGATGCCGCTCTACCGATCAGACCCGCGCCTCAGCCCGTCGCTCAGAGCCTGCCTGTCCAGGCCGGCGCCGCGTGCAGGCGGAGCGTGGCGCGCGCTCGTCACGCTCCTCGGTTGGATGCGTTCGCGCGAGCACCGGGATCCGCCGGTCCCGGAGAGACATTCTTAACCAATCGACGGCACGCTCAGTCGTGTGGGAAATAGTCCCACGTAAAGGATGACAGCGATGTCGACGATCTCGGCGAATTCGGCCGCACCTCCTCCTCCGCCACCGCGTCATCGTATCTCCGAGGGCGGCTTAAGCGCGCGAACGGTCAGCGGACATACGACGACCGATGCGGTCTCCTCCGGCGCCGGCGCGAGCGGGACGACCACCACGGACGCGTCCACGGATGCGGACAGCCTCGACCCCGGCAGCTTGACGAACCGGATCGACGATCTCCTGACCCAGCAGGTCGGAACCGGGACCCTGACCGAGGCCCAGGCCGATACGCTGAAGAGCGCCTTCGAAAACCTCGGCGGCGGTACCGAGGGCGTCGGCGCCCGTCAGCGTCCGCAGGGACCGCCCCCAGGGCCGCCGCCCGATGGGTCGGGGTCCGGATCGGGAACCTCCGATGCTTCATCCGAGAACACCGGCGCGACCTCGGCGGACGACCTCCTGGCGAATTTCGTGAAGCAGTTGCAAGCGGTGCAGAACCAATCCAGCGCCTACGCCGCCGACGGAACCCGCTCGAGCAGCCAGACCGCCAGCGCCCTTCTCCTCAACTTCACGGCGTGACACCCGAAGCCCCGAAGCAAGCCGGTCGGGTGGCGCCAACGTCACGGCCGCGGATTTCCGCGATCCGCCCGGCCCGTCAGGCCGCGAAGGCGCGCGACAGGGCGCCGGATTTGGTATCGAAGGGGAAGCAGCCGGATCGTCGCGCTTGCAGGGTGTGCTCGCCAGGAAGCGCACTCGGGCTTACGCGGTCGTCCTCCCTCGGCGCCGAAGGGCAAGACCACCGCGATGTTCGTGCTGATTCTCGATGATGCCCCGCTGAACAATCTGTTGCTCGCCGAGGTCATTCGCGATCTGCCCGATTGTACGGTCCGCGACTTCACGGTTCCGTCCGACGCCCTGGCCTTCGTGCGTGAGAATGCCGAGCGGATCGGCGTCGCGATCTCCGACTTCGAGATGCCGGGGATGAACGGGGTCGAGTTCATCCGTGCCGCCCGAATGATCCCGGGCTTCGCGCATGTCCCCATCGTCATGGTGACCAGCCTCGACCAGCGCAGCCTGCGCCGGGAAGCGCTCGCGGCCGGGGCCACGGACTTTCTCGCCAAGCCCTTCGACGCCGTCGAGATCAGGGCCCGCGTCTCGAACCTGCTCGCCCTCAACCAGGCGCGGCTCGATCAGATCGACCGGGCCGCTTGGCTCGACCGCGAAGTGAAGGCCGCCACCGCCCTCATCGCGGCGCGCGAGCGCGAGATCGTCATGATGCTCATGAAGGCCGCCGAACACCGGGACAATGAGACCGGCAATCACGTGGCGCGGGTCGCCGGCCTCGTCACGGCGATCGGTCACGGCCTCGGGCTGCCGGAGGAGCAGGTCGAGCAGCTCAGCCTCGCCTCCACGATGCACGATGTCGGCAAGATCAGTGTGCCGGATTCGATCCTGCTGAAGCCGGGGCCACTCACGGCGGAGGAGCGCCACGAGATGCAGCACCATGCCGAGCGCGGCAAGCGCATTCTGGAGGGCAGCTCCTCCAGTCTGATGCAACTGGCCGCTGAGATCGCCGCTACGCATCACGAGCGCTGGGACGGTTCCGGCTATCCGCTCGGCCTCAGCGGCGAGGCGATCCCGCTCTCGGGCCGCATCGTCGCCATCGCCGACGTATTCGATGCGCTGACCTCGGAGCGCCCCTACAAGAAGGCCTGGAGCGAGGCCGAGGCGCTCAACCACATCCGCGCCAATGCGGGTTCGCATTTCGACCCGGTCTGCGTGGACGCCTTCCTGAATGCGCAGGCGGGACAGGGCTGAGCTCTGCCCGATCCGGGCCGCCCGGTCCCCATTTCAGCAGTGGGCGAGCGCGCGCCCGGACATGCCCGATGCGCGGATCGTCTCAGGACGCGGTGAGTGCGCGGGCAACGTCGCGAGGGGGAAGCCGGTCTCGCGAGCCACGATAAGTCGGTGACGCTTCATCCCCATTCGACGGGGAAGGCTGCGGCCCCCACGCGGACCGTTCGGAGTCTCGCCGACACGTTCGGGGGGCACGGCGTCGACGAGACCCGATCGGATCCGTCGTGGGTCCGACTTCTCGATCGTGTCCCCGGACGACGCGATCCGCATTCACGAAGCTCGACCGGCGAGCGAGAATCTGTCTCAATCGCGGGACGTGATGTCCACCAGCTGGGTCGAGATCCAGGCCTTGGCCGTTTCGAGATCGTCGAAGAGCGGCGCATGAACGTCCTTCACCGGACCGAAGCCGCCTTCGAGGAACCACTTCCCGGCATGTGCATCGTGTTCGCCGGAGAGCAGGACGAGCACAGCGACGAGCATGCCGTCCTCGAAAACCAGGCGACTCTCGCGGTCGTTGCTGCCCGTCGCGATCTGGACGGGTTGTAGTTTCATGGTCATGCCGCCGCCTGTGTCCCCAGGTGCAGGTACTTCGCGTTGAACTCGGCAATCGACTTCAGGCGGTGATGATCGAGGATCTTCAGCGTCCTGCCTCTGAGTTCAATCACACCTTGGCGTCGGAGTTCCTGAAGCGAGCGGTTTACGTGGACATTCGAGAGGCCGACGGTGTCGGCGAGGTCGAGCTGCGTGACTGGGAACTCGTAGGAATCCTCGCTGGCGAAGCCCACGATCTGCAGGCGAACGAGCAACTCGCACAACAGGTGGGCGATCCGCTCGATCGCGGAGCGGCAGCCCACGTTCACGAGCCACTCGCGCAGCGTCGCCTCGTCCACCAGGGTCGAGATGCGCAGGGAGCGGGCGATGGCGGGATGCTCGTCCATCAGGCGCTTCACGAGGTCCAGGGACAGACGGACGACCCGGCAGGTGGAGAGCGTCGTGATGGTGTGGTCCATCTGCGTCAGCAGGGCGACGTCGAGGTCGCAGGCATCTCCGGGCACGAGATAGGCGGTGATGTGCCGCGCACCGTTGGCCCGGTGCTTCTGCCGGCAGGCGATGCCCTCCATGATCAGGATCACGCCGTCCGGTGTGTCCCCTTCACGGATCAGGTCGACCCGCGGGCCGATCCGCTGGGCGTTCGCGCTGATCCGTTCGAGGAGGGCGCGATCGGCATCCCGGAGCGGACCGAACCCTTCGAGTTTGCGTACGAAGGGATTTGACACGTCGAAGCGCGGCGTGGGCGGAGGGGATGGCAAGGCGGGATCCGTCTGAGAGGCGTCTATCGGGCAGACCGGCAGGGACGTGACGGACTCGCACTGCATGATTGGGTCGGCCAAACGATCCCGCGGTCGGGCCTTGATGCCGCGCGCCTCGGTATCGGCGCTCCGGTCGGTCCGCAGGGCGAGCCCTGCGATGAACCCGGGGTGTGACCGGTGCCCGCCCTGACGGGCCGCGCAGGCCGGTGCGCCACGCCGACGGTTTCAAGTCTCCGACATCCAGGCCGGTGCTCCGAAGCGAGACGATCGATTGCACACACGTTCGCGTATTTAGCCTCGGCGCAGGGAACTGGTAAGAACCTGTTGAGGCTTCGTATGATTTCCGGCACTAACCTATGTTGATCTCGCCGTAGAGTTTCGTTTTTGTCGCGACCATAGGGCTCAATTTCCTTCGCTGATCTGTCTCCTTCACAAGGCTAGGGGCGCCACCGGGCAGGAGAGGCTGTATTTTCTGCGCCCAGAGCCCGGGAATCCGTCGTCATCCATGCAACTTGCGCTTCAGAATCGCGTGCTGCGACAATTGTCGCCGGAGGATCGCGCTTGCTTTGCTCCCGCTCTTCATCCCGTCGCGTTGGAGGTGCGCGATGTTCTGACGCGGCCCGGCACCGTGGTGGAGCGCGGCACCTTTCCCGAGGACGGACATGTTTCGGTGATCATGCCGATCGCCGCGACGCGTGTGGAGGTCGGCATGATCGGCTTCGAAGGCGTCGTCGGCGCCGCCGAGGCCGTGCTCGACGGTCGCTGCGCCGTGTACGAACACGTCGTTCAGAACGCAGGCTTCGCCCACGTCATCGCGGTGACGAACCTGCGGGACGCCATGTGCGCCAGCCCGGCCCTGACCGCCACCCTTCAGCGCCTCGTTCAGGCCGAACTCGACCAGGCGCGCCACACGGCCTTCGCCCCTTCGGCATCGAGGCCCCGCTCGCGCTGGGTCCTGATGTGCCACGGGGTCAAGGACGCCGACCTCACGCTCACCCACGCCGCGCCTGTCCACGCCGCGGCAATGGCGGATGTTTTAGCTGAGAAGGCGGAGGGCCGGGCACGCGGACCGGTACGGTCACGCGGCACGCGTCCGTGCAGCGGCATGCAGGTAGACCTTGACCGGGGCGCCGTCATTGACTGATTTTTGGGCACGGACCCGTCTGGCCCAGCCGCGCCCGCCGCACGGGGCGTCGCACGCGATGGCAAGGTGCACGGCGTCCGCGACCCGGTTCGGAGTTGGCGTGATCCATGCCAAGGTGCCCGCGCCACGCAATGATCGCTGCCGGCACGCGCACAGCATGCACGAAGAGGATGGAAGCCTTGTTGAAGTCCACGGTTAAAGCGTTCGCGTCGGCGGCAGTCCTCGCCGGGGTTCTCGGGCTGTCCGCCACGAACGCGGCTCAGGCCGCCAACGTCTTCCGCTTCGCCTTTCAGGGCGACATCAAGTCCCTCGACCCCTACTCGCTCAAGGAAAGCTTCACGATCGGGATGCACGGCGCGGTGTTCGATTCGTTGATCACGCGCGACAAGGACCTGAAGCTGGCGCCGATGCTGGCGGAATCCTGGGAAAATCCGGAGCCGACGCGCTGGCGCTTCCACCTGCGCAAGGGCGTGAAGTTCCATGACGGCTCGGACTTCACCGCCGACGACGTGATCTTCTCGGCCAACCGCGTACGGGCGCCGGGCTCGAATTTCACCACCAACGTGCCGTCCGACGCCGAGTGGGTAAAGGTCGACGACCACACCGTCGACATGAAGCTCAAGAGCCCCAACCCGATCGCCCTGTACCAGTTCTCGACCTGGTACATCATGTCGAAGTCCTGGGCCGAGAAGAACGGCGCCGTCGCCCCGACCCTGCCGAGCGCCAGCTCCACGAGTTACGCGGCGCTCCACGAGAACGGCACCGGGCCGTTCATCATCACCGAGCACCAGCCCGGCGTACGCACGGTGTTCAAGAAGAACCCCAACTACTGGGGCAAGGTGGAATCGAACCTCGACGAGGCGGTCTTCACCACGATCCAGAACGACGCCACCCGCGTCGCCGCGCTGATCTCCGGCGAGGTCGACTGGATCGACCCCGTGCCTCTGCAGGACGCCCAGCGCGTCAACGGGAGCGGCACCGCCACGGTGATGGCCGGGCCGGAGCTGCGCACGATCTTCCTCGGCATGGACCAGTCGCGCGACGAGCTGAAGGACTCGAACGTCAAGGGCAAGAACCCGTTCAAGGACGTCCGTGTGCGCGAGGCCTTCTACCGGGCCATCGACGAGGAGACGATCGCCAAGCGGGTCATGCGCGGCCAGGCCGTACCCTCCGCCCTCCTGATCGCGCCGGTGCTGTTTCCGCTCGCCTCCGAGTTCAAGCGGCCCGAATACGACCCGAAGCGCGCCAAGGCGCTCCTCACGGAGGCCGGCTACCCGGACGGCTTCTCGCTGGGCATGGATTGCCCCAACGACCGCTACGTCAACGACGAGGCGATCTGCCAAGCCGTGGTCTCGATGCTGGCCCGGGTCGGCGTGAAGGTGAACCTCAACGCACAGCCGAAGGCGAAGTACTTCGCCAAGGTTCTCGCGCCCGCCTACGACACGTCCTTCTACCTCGTCGGCTGGACCCCCTCCTCCCAGGATTCGCACAACATCCTGTTCGAGATCGCGGGCTGCCGGAACGGCTCCAAGCCCGGCCGCGGCAACTGGAACCTCGGCAATTACTGCAACCCGAAGGTCGACGCGCTGGCCGATTCCGTCGAGGCCGAGAGCGACCAGACCAAGCGCAACGCGCAGATCAAGGAAGGCTTCGACACCATCCAGGCCGATTGGGGCTTCATCCCCCTGCACCAGCAGGCCCTCGCCTGGGGTGTCTCGAAGAAGGTCACCCTGGTCCAGCGGCCGGACAACATGCTGATGCTGTACTGGGTCTCGAAGCAGCCGTGAGGTTTCGAGAGAGGTTTGCAGCGGTGCGTGGGCCAAGCGTCGATCCGGGGTCGCGAACCGAACAGGTCCGCAGCGGAGGACTGGTCCAGGAAGCGCTCCGTCATCCTGGGGCCGCGCTGCGGAACCGAGGATCCAGACCCGCCGACGAGGCCGGACCTGCCGCCGTCAGCGGTTCTGGATTGCACGCCGCTGGCGCGCCCCTTCGGGTCCGGGCTCGCCTCCGGTGCCCCGGAATGACGGCGCGCTTACCGGCGCCATCGATCGGACGGCTCGGACCCGGTTCGCGAGACGCCCGCGCATGATCGCCTTCATCCTCCAGCGCCTCCTGCAATCCATCGCCGTCCTGTTCGCGGTCGGCCTGATCGCCTTCTCGATGTTCCGCTTCGCGGGCGATCCGGTGAACCAGATCGTGGGCGTCGACACGCCCTATGCCGAGCGCGTCGCCATCCGGAAGGATCTCGGCCTCGACGATCCCGTGGCCGTCCAGTTCCTGCGCTATGCCGGCAACGTGGTCCGCGGCGAGTTCGGCACCTCTTACCAGTTCCGCCAGCCGGTCTCCGCGCTGCTGGCCGAGCGCATGCCCGCCACCCTCGAGCTCGCGCTCTGCGCCACGCTGTTCGCGCTCAGCGTGGGCATCCTGATGGGGGTCTACTGCGCCCTGCGGCGGGACACCTGGCTCGCCAAGATCTTCCTCGCCATCTCCCTCATCGGCATCAGCCTGCCGACCTTCCTCATCGGCATCCTACTGATCTTCCTGTTCTCGGTGACGCTGGGCTGGCTGCCCTCGTTCGGGCGCGGCGACACCGTGCGCCTCGGCTGGTGGACGACCGGGTTCCTCACCGCCTCCGGCCTGCGCGCGCTGATCCTGCCCTCCGTCACCCTCGGCCTGTTTCAGATGACACTGATCATGCGGCTGGTGCGCGCCGAGATGCTGGAGGTCCTGCGCACCGACTACATCCGCTTCGCCCGGGCGCGGGGCCTGACCACGCGCTCGATCCATCTCGGCCACGCCCTCAAGAACACCCTGGTGCCGGTGATCACCATCGCGGGCCTGCAACTTGGCTCGGTCATCGCCTTTTCGATTATCACCGAGACGGTATTCCAGTGGCCGGGTATGGGCCTGCTCTTCGTCCAGGCCGTGCAGAACGTCGATATTCCGATCATGGCGGCCTACCTGCTCCTGGTCGCTGCCATCTTCGTCGTCATCAACCTCGTGGTGGACGTGCTCTACACCATCGTCGATCCCCGACTGCGCCTGTCGACGGGCCGGGCCTCATGAGCGGGTCCGTGCAGGAAGCCCCCGTCGTCCCGCCGGCGCCAGCCAAGCGCTCGACGCTCGCCCGCTTCCTCGACTCCGACGTCTATGTCAGCTTCCGCCGATCGAAGCTGGCCATGGGGGCCTTCGCGGTGACCCTGGTCTTCGTCGTCCTGGCGGTGGCGGCGCCCTGGATCTCGCCCCAGAACCCCTACGATCCGGCCCAGCTCGAGCTGATGAACTCGAGCCTGCCGCCGCTCTGGTACGCCGACGGCGTCGCTCCCTTCACCCTCGGCACCGACGACCAGGGCCGCGACGTGCTCTCGGCGGTGTTCTACGGCCTCCGGCTCTCCCTGGTGGTCGGCCTCCTCGGCGTGCTGGTCTCGGGCACCCTCGGCATCCTTCTCGGGCTGCTGGCGGGCTATTTCGGGGGTTTCGTCGATACGCTGATCATGCGCGTCGCCGACGTGCAGCTCACCTTCCCGGCGATCCTCATCGCGTTGGTGGTGGACGGCGTCGCCAAGGCGGCGCTCGGCAGTCAGATGGACACGAACGCCGCCATCGGGCTCATCGTGCTCTCGATCGGTCTGTCGTTCTGGGTGCAGTACGCCCGCACCGTGCGCTCCTCCGTGCTGGTGGAGAAGAACAAGGATTACGTGCAGGCCGGGCGGCTCATCGGGCTGTCATCGCCGGTGATCATGGTCCGGCACGTCCTGCCCAATGTCCTCGGGCCGGTCTTCGTCATCGCCACCATCAACCTCGCCCTCGCCATCATCACCGAGGCGACGCTGTCCTTCCTCGGCACCGGCCTGCCCGATTCGATGCCCTCGCTCGGCACCCTGATCCGCACCGGCAACCGCTTCCTGTTCTCCGGCGAGTGGTGGATCGTCGCCTTCCCGGGCCTTGCGCTCGCCGGCCTCGTCCTGGCGATCAACCTGCTGGGGGACTGGCTGCGCGACGCCCTGAACCCGAAACTCCAGTGATCGCGCCGGCATGACAGAGCTGCCATGACAGAGCCCGTCCTCTCGGTCCGCAACCTGCGCGTCGCCTTCGCAGGCCGCCGCGGCACACTCACGGCCATCGACGACGTCTCGTTCGACATCGCCCGCGGGGAAATCCTCGGCGTCGTCGGCGAATCCGGAGCCGGCAAGTCCGTCACCGGTTCGGCCGTCATCGGCCTCATCGATCCGCCCGGCGCCATCGTCGGCGGTGAGATCCTGCTGAAGGGGACGCGTATCGACACCCTGTCGCCGGAGGCCATGCGGCGCATTCGCGGCCGGCGCATCGGCATGATCTTCCAGGACCCGCTCACCAGCCTGAACCCGCTCTACCGGGTCGGCCGTCAGATCGTTGAGACCGTCCGCACCCACACCGACCTGTCCGAGAAGGCGGCACGCCGGCGCGCCATCGACCTTCTCGCGGAGGTCGGCATCCCGGCCCCCGAACGGCGCATCGACGGCTATCCGCACGAATTCTCCGGCGGGATGCGCCAGCGCGTGGTGATCGCCCTGGCGCTGGCCGCCGAGCCCGAACTCATCATCGCGGACGAGCCGACCACGGCGCTGGACGTCTCGGTCCAGGCCCAGATCATCGCGCTCCTGAAGCGCCTCGGCACCGAGCGCGGGACCGCCGTGATGCTGGTGACCCACGACATGGGCGTGATCGCGGAGGCCGCCGACCGTGTGGCCGTGATGTATTCGGGGCGCATCGCCGAGATCGGCCCCGTGCGCGACGTGGTGCAGAACCCGCTCCACCCCTACGCGAAGGGCCTGATGGGGGCGATCCCGACGCTCGCCCAGGAGACCGACCGCCTCGCGCAGATCCCGGGGTCGATGCCGCGCCTTTCCAACATCCCGCAGGGCTGCGCCTTCCATCCGCGCTGCCCCTCGGCCTTCGCCCGTTGTCTGGTCGAGCGGCCGGACCCGATCCCGGTCGGGGCGCACCGGGTCGCCTGCCACCTCTACGACCGCTCGGAAGCCTCCGCCGCATGAACGCGCCCGTGATGCCGCCGCCCGCCCCGAGCGCCCGACCATCGGAGGCGCACTACGTCGCGATCGAAGGCCTGCGCCGCACCTTCGACGTGTCGCGGCCCTGGCTCGCGCGGATCATCGAGCGCCAGCCGCGTCAGATTCTGCGGGCGGTGGACGGCGTCAGCTTCGAGATCCGGCGGGGCGAGACCTTCGCGCTCGTCGGCGAGTCGGGTTCGGGCAAGTCGACCGTCGCCCGCATGGTGGTGGGGCTGCTGCCGCCCAGCGCCGGCGATGTGCGCATCACCGGAATCTCGATGACCGACCCGCGCGAGGCCGCTGCCCGCCGCCGCCTGCGCCGCCGCATCCAGATGATCTTCCAGGACCCCTACGCGTCGATGAACCCGCGCTGGCGGGTCCGGCGGATCATCGCCGAGCCGATCCGGGCCTTCAATCTGCTTCAGGGCGAGGGCGCCATCGGAGCACGCGTCGGCGAACTCCTCGGCCTCGTCGGCCTGCATCCCGACGACGGGGTGAAGTACCCGCACGAATTCTCCGGTGGCCAGCGCCAGCGCATCGCCATCGCCCGGGCGCTCGCTTCGGAGGCGGAGTTCCTGGTGGGCGACGAGCCGACCTCGGCCCTCGACGTCTCGGTCCAGGCTCAGATCCTCAACCTGATGCGCGACCTGCAGGACCGCCTCGGGCTGACCTACCTCTTCATCAGCCACAACCTCGCCGTCGTCCGCCACATGGCGAACCGGATCGGGGTGATGTATCTGGGGCGCGTGGTCGAGATCGCAGACGGACGGGAACTCTTCCGTGCTCCGAAACATCCCTACACGCGCATGCTGCTCGATGCGGTGCCGGATATCGGCCTCACCGGGCGCAAGCGCATCCCCGTCTCGGGCGAGATCCCGAACCCCATCGATCCCCCATCGGGCTGCGCCTTCAACCCGCGCTGTCCCTTCGCGAACGAGCGCTGCCGCATCGAGGTGCCGGCCCTGGTCGAGGGCGTGGCCTGCCACGCCTTCCAGGAGCGGCGGCTGCCGGCCTGAGGGCCCGCGGCACGCGCGGACGCGCTCCAGAGCCAGAGCATGAGCACAGACCCATCCATCGCCGCAGCCGTTCCGGAGGGTGAGGCGTCGGAAGACGGAATCCTCGGCCTCGGCCTCGTCGCGCTCTCGGCCGCGATCCACGCCCGGCGCGTCTCCTGCGTCGAGGTCATGACCGTCTGCCTCGATCAGATCGACCGGGTGAACCCGGGCGTCAACGCCATCGTGGCCCTGCGCGACCGCGCCGACCTCCTCGCCGCCGCCGAGGAGCGCGACGAACAGGCCGCGCGCGGTGACTTCGCCGGACCTCTGCACGGCATCCCGCTCGCCGTGAAGGACATCGACGCCGTCAAGGGCCTGCCCTTCACGCTCGGATCGCCGATTTTTCGCGACCGCATCGCGGCCGCCGATTCCATCATGGTCAAGCGCCTGCGCCGGGCCGGCACCATCATCACCGGCAAGACCAACATGCCGGAATTCGGCCTCGGCTCGCAGACCTTCAATCCCGTCTACGGCGCCACCCGGAACGCCTACGACCCGAGCAAGACCTCCGGCGGCTCCAGCGGTGGCGCGGCCGTGGCGGTGGCGCTCCGGATGCAGGCGGTGGCCGACGGCAGCGACCATGCCGGCTCGCTGCGCAACCCGCCGGCCTTCAACAACCTGTTCGGCCTGCGCACCGGCTACGGCCGCATCCCGATCGAGACCAAGGACGCCTTCACCCCCGGCCTCGGGGTCGCGGGCGGAATCGGGCGCTCCCCGGCCGATATCGGCCTGCTGCTCTCCGTCCAGGCCGGCTACGACGCGCGGGTGCCCTACTCGAACACGCAGGATCCCGGCATCTTCGCCGAGGATCTGAAGCGCGACTTCACCGGCGCCCGCATCGCCTGGTTCGACGATCTCGGCGGCCACCTGCCCTTCGAGCCGGGGGTGCTCGACCTCGACCGCAGCGCGCTTCCCGCCTTCGAGGCCCTGGGCGCCAAGGTCGAATGGGACCGCCCGCGCTTCGACATGGGCAAGGTCTGGCGCGACTGGCTCACCCTTCGGGCCTGGATGACCGCCTCGAACCTGCGTCCACTCTACGACGAGCCCGCCTATCGCAAACTCCTCAAGCCCGAGGCGGTCTGGGAGGTCGAGCGCGGCCTCGCGCTCTCCGCCGATCAGGTCACCGCCGCGCAGGAAGGCCGCACAGCCTGGTACGAGGCCGTGCGCCGGTTCCAGGAGCGCTATGACTTCCTCCTCATGCCCTCGACCCAGGTCTTCCCCTTCGACGTCGAGGAGCATTGGCCCAAAACCGTGGGCGGCCGGGCGATGGATACCTATCACCGCTGGATGGAGGCGACGATCCCCGTCACCATGAGCGGCCTGCCCGCTCTGAACGTCCCGGCGGGCTTCGACCCGGCCGGGCGCCCTTCCGGTATCCAGATCGTCGGCCCCAACAACGGCGAGCGCGCCTGTCTCCAACTCGGCGCCGCCTACGATGCCGTGACCCGGTGGGTCACCCGGCGCAGGCCTGCGCTGCTGAACCCGTCCTGACCTTTCGCCGAGACCTCCGATGACCGACACGCCCGCGCCGCATCACGGCCGCTACGCCTACAGCGCCTTGCCCGACCGGCCGGTCTACGATTGGCCCGGGGGCAAGCGTCTCGCGGTCTATCTCGGGCTCAACCTCGAGGGCTTCGACTTCGGCCGCGGCCTCGGCGCCGAACTCGCGCCCGGTGGCCCGCAGCCGGACGTGCTCAACTACGCTTGGCGCGACTGGGGCAACCGTGTCGGCGCCTGGCGGATCAAGGACACCCTCGACGCGCTGCGGATGCCCGCGAGCGTTCTCGTCAACAGCCGGCTCTATGCCGATTGCCCCGGCCTGATCGAGGCGTTCCGGGCGCGGGGCGACGAGATCGTCGGGCACGGTCGCACCAACACCGAGCGCCAGGGCGACCGAGCGGAATCCGAGGAGCGGGCGCTGATCGCCGAGGCCACCGCGATCCTGACCGCCCACGAGGGAAAAGCCCCGAAGGGCTGGCTCGGGCCATGGATCTCGCAGAGCCATCGGACGCCGGACCTCCTGGCGGAAGCGGGCTACACCTACCTCCTCGACTGGTGCCACGACGACCAGCCGACCTGGTTCTCCACCCGCGACGGCGGCCGCATCCTGGCGGTGCCGTATCCGCAGGAACTGAACGATATCCCCGCCATTGTGGCCCGCAAGGAGACCGGGCAGCAATTCGCCGACGCCCTCGTCGAGGCCTTCGACGAAATGCTGGAGCAGTCGCGGACCGCACCGCTGGTCATGGGGATCGCCCTGCATCCCTACATCGTCGGCCAGCCGCATCGCCTGCGCCCCTTGCGCCGGGCCCTCGCCCACATCGCCGCGCATCGAGACGAGATCTGGCTCACCACCGCCGGTGGCATCGCCGATTTCGCCACGGAGAGCGGCACCGCCCTGTAGTGGAGTCGGTGGCGGCCGACCGTTCAGACATCGATCAGACTGGCCCGGGTAGACAGGCGCCTCGCGTCTTCGACGCCTGCCCCGAGCCCACCCATGCATGCCGACGCCTTCCTCGCCGCCGCCGAACACCTGCCCGTCCGTGATCTCGACGCGCTGACGGGCGGCGCCGGCCTCGTGATCGTCGCCCCGCACCCGGACGACGAGAGCCTCGGCTGCGGCGGCGTCATGGCCGCCGCCCGCGCGCGCGGCCAGACGGTCGCGGTGGTCATCGTCAGCGACGGCTGCGGCTCGCACACCCATTCGGTGCTCTACCCGCCCAACAAGCTCCGGGCCCTGCGCGAGCAGGAGACCCTGGACGCAGTCGCGGCCCTCGGCGTACCCCCGGAGGCCGTGACCTTCCTGCGCATGCCCGATGCAGGCGTGCCGAGCGCCGGTCCCGACGCCGAGGCCGCCGCCGCCCGCATCGCCGAGATCGCCGTGATGGCGGGGGCTGGAGCGGTCTGCGTGACCTGGGGCCACGATCCGCATTGCGACCATCAGGCCGCCGCGGCCATCGTCCGGCTGGCCCAGGGGCGCCTCGGTGCGATCCGCAGCTACGCCTATCCGGTCTGGGGCTGGACCCTGCCCGAGGGCACCGAGGTCGGGAATGCTCCGACCGGGCTGCGCGTCGATGTCGGTGCGCATCGGTCGGCGAAGGCCGCGGCCATCGCCGCCCATCGCTCGCAGACGACGGACCTTATCGCCGACGATCCCACCGGCTTTCGCCTGGAGCCCGCAATGATCGACCGGTTCACGGGCGATTTCGAGATCTTCATCGCCCTCCACGAGTCGACCTCGTGATCCCCGGCACCACCATCATCACCCTAAACAAGGGCCGCGACGCGCACCTGGCACGCCTGCTCGAGGGGCTGGCGCGCGGGCCGCACCCGGAGGCCTGCGTCGTGGTCGAGATGGGCGCGGACCCTGCGCCACTGCCCGAACTAGGCTTTCCGATCCGGCGCGTTCCTCTGGAGGCGGCGGGCCTGCCCCTGGCGCGCGCGCGCAATGCCGGGCGCCGGGCGGCCACGACCGAGCGGCTGATCTTCCTCGATGTGGATTGCATCCCCTCCGTCGACCTCGTGCCCTGCCTGAGCCGCGACCTCGACGCGGCGGACGGCCTGATCTGCTGCGAGATCCGCTACCTGCCGGCGGGCGTGGTGGCGGATGGCTGGTCCGAAGGCGCCCTGCGCGCGGCCGGCCACCGGCATCCGGTGCGGCACTTTCCGGAGCGTGGCCTCGCCCGGTCCGAGAATGTCGGCTTGTTCTGGTCCCTCGCCTTCGGCGTGCGCGCCACGACCTTCGACCGCCTCGGCGGCTTCGACGAGGGCTTCGACGGCTACGGGGCGGAGGATACCGATCTCGCCTTCCGGGCCGACGCCCTCGGCATCCCCGTCCTGTTCACCGCCGGGGGCCTGGCCTTCCATCAGCACCATCTCGCCTGCGACCCGCCGCTGCAGCACTTTTCCGACATCGTGCGCAGCGCCGCGCGCTTCCGCGCCCGCCACGGCCTCTGGCCGATGGACGGCTGGCTCGACGCCTTCGCGACGCGGGGGCTGATCGGTTCGGACTGGCGCGACGGTGTGACGGTCCTGCGCCATCCGACACCGGAGGAGATCGCGGCCACGCGTCTGCCCGCCGACCGCCCGTTCTGAGCCTCAGGAGCGTCGGGCGTCCATCCGGTCGGCAAGGTCGGCGATGAGTCGCGCCGTCCGGGCGATCGCGCCCGGCTCGGCAAGGGCGCCGATTCGGGCCGGGTCGAGGCGAAGGCCGGCGGCGATCACCCCCGGCCACGCCGCCGGACTCGGCCATACGGGACAATGGATCGCCGCACCCAGCGCGGCCAGGGACTCGGCCTTGGCGACCTGCTCGTCGAAGGCGCGCGGTTCCGGCAGGCAGACGAAGCGCTTCCCCGCGGCAGCGACACCTGACACGACGCCGTCGCCGCCCGCCCCGACGACCAGGGCGGCCCGCGCGAGCCAGGGGGCCGGGTCCGCGACCCATCCGTGCAGGTGGAGGTTCGCCGGCCGGTCCCCGCCCGTATCCTCCACGGGTCCGAGCACGTGCCAGGACCGGTCCGGCACCGCCCGGGCCGCCTGAGCGAGATCCGCGAGGCGTCCGCCCTCCCCGCCGCGACCGTAGATCACCAGGATCGAGCCGTCCTCCGGCGTCGGCGGCAGCCGGTCGGGCACGGGCAGGCCGGCATAGAGGGTCCTGGCCCGGACCCAGTCCGGCGTCCCGGCCGCTTCGAGTTCGGGGGGAAAGAAGGCCAGCACGGCCTCGGCGCTGCGGAACGCCTCGCGATGGGGCGGATCAGTGCGGTTGCCCGACAGGCGCACCGCCAGGGTCGGCACCGACATCAGGCGCGCGAACAGGGTGATCTCGACGGAGACGTCGACGACAATCAGCGCCGGATCGGATTCCACGATCCAGGCCGCGAGGCGGCCCATGCGCGCGCGGATGTTGTCCGCCCCGACGGGGGCGTAATGCAGCGCCTCGGGCCGCTCGGATGCGTCGTCGAGGCCGTCGAAGCGTTCGCTCAGGCGGTCGTCCGGCAGATCGAGGAGGGCGCCGGCGGCATCGCGGGTGTCGATGTCCGCTAGGGTCCCGATGAGCGTCACCGGGCGGTCGAGGGCTGCGGCGATGCAGTTGGCGCGCTGCCAGTGGCCGGCGCCCTGGTGATGGACATAGTAGCCGATCGGCCGCCGCCTCATGCGACGCGCGCCATCCGGGGCCGACCGAGCAGGGCATGGAGGCCGTCCAGGGCCTCGTCGAGGGGAACCGAAACCGCCTCGGGAATGCCCTCCCCGACCCGCGCCTCCACCCGCTCGACCAGCGCGATGGCGTTCGGGCAGGCGGCCGGCGCGATGGCGGCGATGTCGGCCCGCGCGAGGCCGAGAGCCGCCAGGCCCGCCTCCGGCCCCTCGGGATGATCATAGGCGGCGGCCACGGCGCGGCGGCGCTCGATCAGCGCGCGCCAATGCTCCGCCGGGGGCAGGCAGTATGCTTCCGCACCGGCGGCCACGCGGGCGCGACGGGTCATCTCCGTGGCCATGCCGCCCTGGACCCGGCCGATGCCGCGGTCGGAGACCGCGATGGAGACATGCGGGCAGTGGCGCACCCGGCCACCGTGCACCCGCACCCGCGAGACCAGGGCGTTGTCCTCGCCGCAGGCGATGGCGGGCAGGCCGCCCACGGCACCGTAGAGCTCCGCCCGCAGGCACAGGCTCGCCGCGACGTGGTCACCGTGGCGCGGCGCCGGATCGTGGGCCGGGGGATCGAGCTGATCCTCGAGCGCGCGGACGGACGACCAGTATTCCTCGATCCTCAGGTGGAGTGCGCGCAGGGCCGGATCCTGCATCGGTGCATCCGCCTGGAGCACGAGCCGGCCGCCGACCATCTCGGCGTTGCGCAGGGCGCGCAAGTTGGCCCGTACCCAATCCGGCGGCGCGACTGCGTCCGCGTCCGTGCTGAGAAGGACACCGTCCGTGACGCCGTCCCCGGCGAGCCACGCGACACCCTCGTCGAGGGAGCGCCGGCGCGCGGTCCCGACATGGGCCTCGGGCGCCGGGATGGCGGCCTCGATCACCCGGAGATCCAGGCCCTGGGTGATGCCGTCGCGCACCATGCCGGCGAGCACGTCGACCGTCGCATCGGTGCAGTTGTTGGCGAGCACGACGACCCGCAGACGGGTACCGTCGCCGTTCCCGGCCTGCGCGGCGAGGGAGCGGATCAGGCGCGGCAGGGCTTCGGCCTCGTTGCGGGCGGGCACGCAGACGACGGCCCGGCCGAGGGACAGGTCCGGCTCAGGCATTGCTGACACGCGCCGCGATGGCCGCGCGGGCGGCGCGCTGCAATTCGATCTCGTAGAGGTCCTCGTAGCGGTCTGTCATGGTGCTGGCGTCGAAGAGGTGTTCGGCCCGGCGCCGGCAATCGGCCCGGTCGAGGCGGATGGCGCGGGTCACGGCTCGCCCGAGATCGGCCACGTCGTCGGCCTCCGCCAGCACGCCGGAGGACGCATCCAGGATGTCGGGAATGGCACCGCGCCGGAAAGCGGCGACGGGCGTTCCGCAAGCCAGGAATTCGGCCAGCACGAGGCCGAAGGGCTCCTCCCAGCGCGGCGTGCACAGGGCGACATGCGCCTCGCCGACCCAACGAGCGAGATCGTCATGTCCGAGATGCCCGATATAGGTGATGTCGTCGCCGAGGCGGGGCGCGATCTCGCTGTCCCAGTAGGCCGGGTTCGAGCGCGGCCCGGCGAACTTCAAGGGCAGCCCGGCCGCGCGGGCGGCGTCGATGGCGAGGTGCGGGCCCTTCTCCGGCACGAGCCGCCCCATCCAGATGGCGTGGGGTGCGCCCACCGGACGCGCGGAATACGCGAAGGCGTCGAGGTCGATGCCGTTGCCGATCACCTGCGGCTCGCCGATCAGATCGCGCCACTCCCGCGCCAGGGAGGGCGACACGGCCGCGAAGGTCATGTCGCGGGCGCGGGCCCGGACACCCCGCACGAAGGGCTCGAAGGGTGGCGTATGCAGCGCGGTCACCATCGGCACGGCGAGTTCGCCGGCCCGGAGCAGCGGCAGGTAGTGCAGGCTGTTGTTGTGCACGAAATCGTAGCCACCGGCGGCGACCGCATCCATGATCCGCACATAGGCCGCGTGCTCGGCGGCATCGATCCGAGCCTCGGAGACGTCGTCGAAGGCGCAGCCGGTAGGCGCGCAGACCGGAACCAGATCGAAGGTCCCGCCGGACCCCTCCGAGGCGTAGAGCGTGACCGCGTGGCCTCGGGCCTGGAGTGCGGACGCGAGCAGATGCGTGTGCATCTCCAACCCTCCCGAGAACGGCTGAGCGATCGGGAACTTGAGATGCGCGATGATGGCGATCTTCACGGGATACGGATCACGGACGTTCGAGAGGGGGAGGCGCCGGGGCGCTTGAAGACCCGGCGGCGGGCGTCGATGCCAGGGAGCATCGACCTATTCAGGAGGCCATCCCAATCCACAACGTAACGTGAACAGATGCGTGGATCGCGGCTCTTGGTGTACCACGAACCAACCGTCGTCACGATGAGAAACGGAGTGTGTATCGTGCTCGCGTCGGTCGAGCTTACGCGCTGCGATGCCTCCGTGCGCGCATCGACGCCAGCATGGCGTGCGCGCCGATCCTCATGATTCCTCCGGGGACGGCAGCGGCCGACCACGCTGTCGGGAGGGATGCAGGCTCGCCTTCGATTCTTGCCGGATACACCCTGATCTTCGCCACGTCGGCGTCCTTGGCCTCCCCTGCTTCTTGCGCCAACTGCACGGACCCGCGAAATGCCGGCCGAAGCGGCGGGGGTTCGAAGATCGAGCTCGGCTCGATCGGCAACGCTATGTCCGGCACCAAGGCTAAAATCTCCCGATATGGTCGGCGCAACGAGCAATGGGTTTCCGGACCGAGCGACTTCGACGATTGATGTCTCCAAGCAGACAGTGGAAGTCCGACCGCTGCTCGGAAGATCTTGAATTGCTGATTTCGCGAAAAACTGCCGAACGTGCGAGCGATGCTGTGTCTCGCACGGCGCGATGCGCGGTGCCGGGATTTCTAGAATTTGGTTCGATGCTGATCTTCTCGATTGCACACTTGCTTTTCGGCGGATTTTGCAATGAAAAAGGATCTGCTCGATATTATTGAATGTTATATATCGATTGCGATATATTAATACGACAACAGGGATTTATATTTAATATTCGACAATGGTTATTGCGTTTATTTTATATCGGGATGATTGATCATGACTGTCGAGCGCTAGTTCGCGCGGAACCCGACGGTTGCTCGCGTTAAACGACTTGTTTTCAATTGCAGCGTACGTGTCGCGTAGGGAGGGACCGTGGCTTCATGCAACAGAGCGCCATCTTTCTGCTGACGGACAGACCGGATCGAAGCGCCGCGCTCGAAACGTTGATCAGGACGATCGGACCCTGCGAGGTGTTCGCGACCGGCGAGAATCGGGCCGCCCGCTCCGCGCCCCGCGCCGTCGTCTCGGATCTGACCCTGAACCGTCGCGAGGCCGTGGACCGTCTGCGCGCATTCGTGCCTCACGGGAAGGCAGCCGCGATCCCGCTCCTCTGCCTGCTGCGCTCGACCTCCGATCAGGACCTCCGTCTCGCCCGCGATCTCGGCGCGACCGTCTGCTTCCCGGCCTATACGGCGCCGCACATCGTCATCCAGGCACTCCTCGATCAGATCGCCCCGCCGGAGCCCGACCCGGTGGCCGAGCCCGTGCTCCGGGGCATCTCCCAGGCGACGGAGGTCCTCACCGACCTGTTCGACGGCGTTCGCGACGGCGGCACGATCCACCTCCCGATGATCGACGCGGGGCTCAGCCCCATCCTGTCGGCCGTGCGCGAGGGCGGCCTGACCCGCTGGCTCGAGACGGTCTGGACCCACGACGACGCGACCTACCAGCATTGCCTGCTGGTGGCCGGCGTGGCCGCGCAATTCGTGCTGCATCTCGGCTTCCGCGCGGAGGATCGCGAGCACTTCGTGCGCGCCGCCCTGCTGCACGATGTCGGTAAGGCGCGCATCCCCCGCGAGATTCTGAACAAGCCGGGGCGGCTCGATGCGGACGAAACCGCGATCATGCGGCGTCACCCGGTCATCGGGTACGACATCCTGAAGGAAAGCGGTTGCGATGCCGCCACCCTCGGCGCCGTCCGCCACCATCATGAGATGCTGGACGGCTCAGGCTATCCGGACGGACTCGTTGGCGCAGAAATCAGCGACACCGTCCGGCTGCTGACAATCTGCGACATCTACGCGGCGCTGACCGAGCGCCGCTCCTACAAGCCGCCGATGCCGGCCCGGGATGCCATGGCGATCCTCGAAGGCATGACCGGCAAGCTTGAGATGGGGCTGGTGCGCCATTTCGGGGACGCGATGATCGCCGCCTGAAGCCCGCGCGATCGCAGGCGAGCCGGTGCCGCGGCACCAACCCGCCATGTTTGGGCTCTACTCGGCGGCGTCGAGGCGCGGCCGCTCGATCGCGGTGCGCTCGCGCTTGACCAGTTCGGCGGTGAGGAAGGCTACTTCGAGGGCCTGCTCCGCGTTGAGCCGGGGATCGCAGTAGGTGTGGTAGCGGTCCTGCAGGTCCTCGGCCGTGAGGGCCCGAGCACCGCCGGTGCACTCGGTGACGTCCTTGCCGGTCATCTCCAGGTGGATACCGCCCGCGACCGTACCCTCGGCGCGGTGGACACCGAAGAAGCCCTCGATCTCCTGCATCACGCGCTCGAACGGCCGCGTCTTGTAACCGCCGGCCGAGATCGTGTTGCCGTGCATGGGATCGCAGACCCAGACCACGTTGCGTCCCTCGCGCTCGATCGCCCGGATCAGGCCCGGTAGGTGGTCGCCGACCTTGTCGGCGCCGAACCGGCAGATCAGCGTCAGGCGCCCGGCCTCGTTGGCCGGGTTGAGCTGATCCACAAGCCGGATCAAGCCCTCGGCGTTCATCGACGGGCCGCACTTGAGGCCGATCGGGTTCTTGATCCCGCGCGCGTACTCGACATGGGCATGGTCCGGCTGGCGGGTCCGGTCGCCGATCCAGAGCATGTGGCCCGAGGTGGCGTACCAGTCGCCGCTCGTCGAATCGACGCGGGTGAGCGCCTCCTCGTAGCCGAGCAGCAGAGCCTCGTGGCTGGTGTAGAAATCCGTGGTGCGGACTTCCTGATGCGTCTCCGGGTTGATGCCGATGGCCCGCATGAAGTCGAGCGTCTCGGTCATGCGCTCGGCGCAATCGGCGTAACGCGAGGATTGCGGCGAATCCTTCACGAAGCCGAGCATCCAGCGGTGCGAGTTCTCCAAGTTGGCGTAGCCGCCGGTGGCGAAGGCGCGCAGGAGGTTGAGCGTCGCCGCCGACTGACGGTACGCCTCGAGCTGACGGCGCGGATCGGGCACCCGCGCCTCTTCCGTGAAGGTGAGCCCGTTGACGATGTCGCCACGGTAGCTCGGCAGCGTCACGCCCCCGATCGTCTCGGTGGGCGAGGAGCGCGGCTTGGCGAACTGCCCGGCGATCCGGCCGACCTTCACCACGGGCGAACCGCCCGCGAAGGTGAGGACCAGCGCCATCTGCAGGAACACGCGGAAGAAATCGCGGATGTTGTCGGCCGAATGCTCGTCGAAGCTCTCGGCGCAATCCCCGCCCTGGAGCAGGAAGGCGTCGCCGGTGGAGACGCGGGCCAGCGCGGACTTCAGCTTGCGCGCCTCACCTGCAAAAACCAGCGGCGGAAAGCTCGCGAGCTGCGACTCGACCGATTCCAGGGCGGCGGCATCCGGATAGGCGGGCACCTGCTGGATCGGCAGGTTTCGCCAGGTCTTCGGTGTCCAACGCTCGGCCATAATCGTCTCCGTTCCGCCTTTCGGTCGGCTCCGCGCAGGCGGAAGGCCCCGTGGAGGAGCGCGGCTTATAGAGCGGTTCTTCGGCGGATGCGAGGGAGGGCCGGAACGTGACTGGCATTCGTGTCACGCTCGGCAGACCGCATTGGAGGGATCGACCGTCGTTCCCAAGTCTATCGGCCATGAGTCTCGTGCGGTTGCGCTCAGTCTCCGGCGGGATCTCCGTCCTCGATGGCGATGCCATGCTCGGACAGGATCCAGAAGATCGCTTCCAGATCCTCGGCGGTCACGTCACGCGGCGGCAGTGCCTCCTCCAGATCCTCATAGGTCAGGCGACGCTGCCGCTGCGCCTCGGCCTTGGCCAGGAGCACATCCACCACCAGCCGCATGTCCTCCGGCAGCCCGTCATGGCTCGGGCTCCGATCGTTGGAGACCGGATGCAGCGCCTGCGCGAGCATCCGGTCGATGATGGCCTGGCGACGGTCATGGGCGTCGCGGTCATGGGCGTCGTCGGAGCGTTCCATGCCCCGATTATGGGTCGGTGGCGCCGGCCGTCGAGGGGAGCGGCTCCGGAAAACCGCGCCGGCGTCAATCGGCGACGGCGATCCGCGTTCCTTTCCGTATGCGCACCGGGATCGCCTTGGCGGCCGGCGTCATGGCCTGCGCGTCGTAATGCCAGAGCGGAATCAAGGCGTTGAGTTCGGGGTAATAGCCGCCGACATTGCCCTCGGGGATGCTGTACTGGATCACCCGCAGGCCGCTGACCTCCCGCACGAATTCGTCGTCGGCCTCGGTGCAGAGATCCACGGTCTCGCCATCGGAGAGCCCGAGTCGCTCCACGTCGTTGACGTTCATGAACAGCACCATCCGGGTGCCCTTCACGCCGCGGAAGCGGTCGTCGTAGCCGTAGACGGTGGTGTTGAACTGGTCGTTGGAGCGCAGGGTGATCAGGTCGAGCACGTCGCGGCGATTGCTGCGCATGTCCGGGTCCGCCTCCAGGCCGCCCGGGACGGTGAAGTTGGCCTTGCCGGTCTCCGTGTCCCACTTGCGGTCGCGGGCCGCGAGGGGTTTGTGCAGACCGCCGGGCTGGAACATCCGGCCGTTCAGATCGTGGAACACGTCCGGATAGGTCGCCTCGATCGCGTCGCGGACCCGGGCGTAGTCCCCGACCCAGGCGTTCCAATCCACCTTCGGGTTCGGCGGCAGCACCGCCTTGGCCATCTCGGCGACGATCCAGGGCTCCGACCGCACCCCGTCGCTGACGGGCTTGGTCTGGCCGCGCGAGCCGTGGAAGCAGGAGGTCGAATCCTCCATCGAGACCGCCTGCGGTCCGCTCGCCTGCACGTCGACCTCGATGCGGCCGAGGCACGGCAGGATGTAGGAGACCGCGCCCCGCACGAGGTGCGAGCGGTTGAGCTTGGTCGAGATCTGCACCGAGAGGCGCAAAGCGCGCCAAGCCTCCTCCATGCGGACCGTATCGGGCACCGCCCGGACGAAGTTGCCGCCGAGACCGATGAACGCCCTCACCGCCCCGGAAATGATGCCCTCGCAGGCCTCGACGGTGTTGCGGCCCTTCTCTCGCGGCGGCTCGAAACCGTAGAGTTCCTTGAGCTTGTCCAGCGGCGCCAGTTCCGGCTTCTCCGTGATGCCGACGGTGCGCTGCCCCTGCACGTTGGAATGCCCGCGCACCGGGCAGAGCCCGGCCCCGGGGCGGCCGACATTGCCGCGCAGCAGCATGAGGTTGACGAGCATCTGCACGCCCTCGGTGCCACGGCGGTGCTGGGTGAGGCCCATGCCGTAGACCGCGATCACCGAGCGGGCGCGCGCGTAGACGGTGGCGGCCGCCTCCAGCGCTTCGCGTGTCAGCCCCGAGCGCGCTTCGATCTCCGCCCAGCCTTGGGAATCGCAGAAGGCGACGAACTCGCGGAAGCCGTGTGTGTGCTCGGCGATGAAATCGACGTCGAGGATGCGCGGGCGCCCGACCTCCATGGCCTCGCGGTCGGCGGCGATCAGGACCTTGCACATCCCGGTGATCGCTGCGAGGTCACCGCCCGCCTTGACCTGATGGTACTGGGTCGAGATCTCGGTCGAGGTCCGCGTCAGCATCTCGGACGGCGATTGCGGGTTGGTGAAGCGCTCCAGGCCACGCTCCCGCAGCGGATTGAAGGTGATGATCGGAACGCGCCGCTTCCGCGCCTCCTGCAGCGGGTGGAGCATGCGGGGGGCGTTCGAGCCGACATTCTGGCCGAAGAACAGGATCAGATCGGTGGACTCGAAGTCTTCCAGGATCGTGGTGCCGACCGGCGACCCAATCGAGGATTTGAGGCCGACCGAGGTCGGCTCGTGGCACATGTTCGAGGAATCGGGCAGGTTGTTGGTGCCGTGCATGCGCGCCATCAGCGCGTACATGTACGAAGTCTCGAGGGAGGCGCGGCCCGACGTGTAGTAGACCACCGCGTTCGGATCGAGGGCGCGCAACTCGCGCCCGATCTCGGCGAACGCGTCCGCCCAAGTCACCGGGAGGTAACGGTCGCTCTCGGAGTCGTAGCGGAGCGGGTGGGTCAGCCGGCCCTTCTCTTCGAGGGCGTAGTCCGTCCAGGTGAGAAGTTCGGTCACCGAATGCCGGGCGAAGAAATCCGGCCCGACGCGCTTGGCCGTCTGCTCCCAGACGGTCGCCTTGGCGCCGTTCTCGCAATACTCGAAGGTATTGGGCTTGGCCGGCTTCGACCAGGCGCAGGACGTGCACATGAAGCCGTCGGGCTTGTTCTGCTTCAACAGCAGGGCCGCGCCCGAGACCGGGATCTGCTCTCGCGTCAGGATCTCGGCCAGGGAGCCCGCCGAACCCCAGCCCCCCGCCGGGCCCTCATAGGGTTCGATCTTGGGTTCGGCCATCGGCTTGGTCATGCGCGGGTCCAGACGTGATTCGTGTCAGGACGGCAATCATGCGCGGGGCCGGCGTGTTCCGGACTGCGACAGTCGCAGTCCGGTCGAACGTCTCGTCAGCGCGGCAGGATGCTCGCGCCCATCAGGGCTTCGTCGATGGAGCGCGCCGCCTGCCGGCCCTCGCGGATGGCCCAGACCACGAGGGACTGGCCCCGGCGCATGTCGCCGGCCGCGTAGATCTTCTCGTTCGAGGTCCGGTAGTCGAGCTCGTTGGCCGTGACGTTGCCGCGCTTGTCCATGGTGACGCCGGACTCTTCCAGGAGCCCCTTGCGCACCGAACCCGCAAAGCCGATCGCCAGGAACACGAGGTCGGCCGGCAGGACGAACTCGCCGCCGGGGATCGGCTGGCGCTTCTCGTCGACACGGGTGCAGACCACGCCGGTCAGCTTGCCCTTCTTGCCCTCAAGGCGAAGGGTGGCCGCCTGGAACTCGCGCTCGGCACCCTCGGCCTGGCTCGACGAGGTCCGCATCTTGGTCGGCCAGTACGGCCAGACCGAGAGCTTGTCCTCGCGCTCCGGCGGGCGCGGGCGGATGTCGAGCTGCGTCACCGACAGGGCGCCCTGGCGGAACGAGGTGCCGACGCAATCCGAGGCGGTGTCGCCGCCGCCGATGACCACCACGTTCTTGGCGGTGGCCAGGATCGGCGCCTCGCCGTTGCCCGGCATCGGCTCGGCCCCGACCCGGCGGTTCGACTGCACGAGGAACGGCATGGCGTAGTGCACGCCGACCAGATCCTGGCCGGGGAGCTGCGGGTTGCGCGGGTCCTCGGCGCCCCCGGCGAACAGCACCGCGTCGAACTCGGCGGTGAGTTCATCGAGCGGCTTGGTCACCCCGACATTGACGCCGTAATGGAAGCGGACGCCCTCGCCTTCCATCTGCTTCACGCGCCGGTCGATGTGGCGCTTCTCCATCTTGAAGTCGGGGATGCCGTAGCGCAGCAGGCCGCCGGCCTTGGGCTCGCGCTCGAACACGTGGACCTCGTGACCGACGCGGGCGAGCTGCTGCGCCGCCGCCATGCCGGCCGGGCCGGAGCCGATCACCGCGACCTTCTTGCCGGTCTTGTGCTCGGCGGGCTCGGGCTTGACCCAGCCGTTGTTCCAGGCCCGGTCCGCGATGGCCTGCTCGATGGTCTTGATCGCCACCGGCTGGTTCTCGAGGTTCAGCGTGCAGGCCTCTTCGCAGGGCGCGGGGCAGATGCGGCCGGTGAATTCCGGGAAGTTGTTGGTCGAGTGCAGGTTGCGCGCGGCCTCCTGCCAGTCCGACTGGTAGACGAGTTCGTTCCAATCCGGGATCTGGTTGTGGACCGGGCAGCCGGTATCGCCGTGGCAGAACGGAATGCCGCAATCCATGCAACGGGCCGCCTGCTTCTTCAGGTCATGCTCGTCGAGGGGCAGCGTGAACTCGCGGAAGTGCCGCACGCGATCGGCGGCGAGCTGATACTTCTGCTCCTGCCGGTCGAATTCGAGGAAACCCGTGACCTTGCCCATCGTCTGATCGTCTTTCGCGAGTCTGTCTGATCCGTCGCGCGGATGGCGGCCGGATCGGCCTGTTCCGCTGTTATCCACCGGACCGGCATCTGCGCCGATCCGCCTCTTCCGTCAGTGTCGCAGGATCTATTCCGCCGCCACCGGCATCCGCGCCATCTCCATCTCGCGCAGGGCCCGGCGGTACTCCACCGGCATCACCTTGACGAATTTGGTGCGGTAGCCGGCCCAGTCGTCGAGGATCGCCTTGGCACGCGGAGAGCCCGTGTACTTCAGGTGATTAGTGATGAGCTGGGACAGGCGCTCCTCGTCGTGGCCCGACATGTCGGCCAGGATGTCGACGCGGCCCTTCGTCTCCAGGTCGCCGTCTTGGTGGAAGCGGCGCATCAGGTCATCCTCCTCCTCGACGGGTTCGAGATCGACCATGGAGAGGTTGCAGCGGGCCGAGAACGAGCCGTCCTCGTCGAGGACGTAGGCGATGCCGCCCGACATGCCGGCCGCGAAGTTGCGCCCGGTCTCGCCGATCGACACGACGACGCCGCCGGTCATGTACTCGCAGCCATGGTCGCCCATGCCCTCGACCACCGCGATGGCGCCGGAGTTGCGCACCGCGAAGCGCTCGCCGGCCGAGCCCCGGATATAGGCCTCGCCCGCGATCGCACCGTACAGCACGGTGTTGCCGGCCATGATGGTGTGCGACGGCGGTGCCCGGAGGGCGTCGGACGGGCGGATGATGAGCTTGCCGCCCGACAGGCCCTTGCCGACGTAGTCGTTGGCGTGACCCGTCAGTTCCACGGTGACGCCGGCCGCGAGCCAGGCGCCGAAGCTCTGACCGGCGGTGCCGGAGAGCTCGACCCGGATCGTGTCGTCGGGCAGGCCCTCGTGGCCGTATGCCTTGGCCACCATCCCCGAGAGCATGGCACCGGCGGTCCGGTCCGAGTTCTTGATGACGTCCCGCACCACCACGGGCTCGCCGCCGTCGAGGGCGCTCTGCGCCCCCGCGATCAGGCGACGGTCCAGCACGGTGTCGATGGGGTGCTTCTGCTTCTCGGTGTGGCGGATCGCGACGTGGTCGGGCACCTCCGGACGGTGGAACAGCTTCGAGAAGTCGAGGCCGCGCGCCTTCCAGTGGTTGATCACCTCCAGCGTGTCGAGGAAGTCGGCCCGGCCGATGAGGTCCTCGAGCTTGGTGAAGCCCATGGCTGCCATCAGCTCGCGCAACTCCTCCGCCACGAAGAAGAAGTAGTTGATCACGTGCTCGGGCGTGCCCTTGAAGCGCTTGCGCAGGACCGGGTCCTGCGTCGCCACGCCCACCGGGCAGGTGTTCAGGTGGCACTTGCGCATCATGATGCAGCCGGCCGCGATCAGCGGCGCGGTGGAGAAGCCGAACTGGTCGGCGCCGAGCAGCGCCGCCACGAGCACATCGCGACCCGTGCGGATGCCGCCATCGGCCTGGAGCACGACGCGCCCGCGCAGGTGGCTCAGCACCAGGGTCTGCTGGGTCTCGGCGAGACCCGTCTCCCAAGGGCCGCCCGCATGCTTGATCGAGGTCAGGGGCGCCGCACCGGTGCCGCCGTCGAACCCTGAGATCGTGATGTGGTCTGCGCGCGCCTTGGCGACACCCGTCGCCACCGTGCCGACGCCGACCTCGGAGACGAGCTTCACCGAGACGTCAGCCGCCGGATTCACGTTCTTCAGGTCGAAGATCAGCTGGGCCAGATCCTCGATCGAATAGATGTCGTGGTGGGGCGGCGGCGAGATCAGGCCGACGCCCGGGGTGGCGTAGCGGACCTTGGCGATTTTGGCGTCGACCTTGTGACCGGGCAGCTGGCCGCCCTCGCCGGGCTTGGCGCCCTGTGCGACCTTGATCTGCATCATGTCGGAATTGACGAGGTACTCCGTCGTCACGCCGAAGCGGCCCGATGCCACCTGCTTGATGGCCGAGCGGCGCGAGCGCCCGTCGGCCATCGGCTTGAAGCGCTCCACCTCCTCGCCGCCCTCGCCGGAGTTGGAGCGTCCGCCGAACGAATTGACCGCGATGGCCAGCGTTTCGTGCGCCTCCTTCGAGATGGAGCCATAGGACATGGCGCCCGTGGCGAATCGCTTGACGATGTCGGCCGCCGGCTCGACGGACGCGATGTCCACCGGCGCACGGCCGAGCTCTTCCGCCTGCTTGATGCGGAACAGACCTCGGATGGTCTTGAGGTGGTTCTCCTGCTGGTTCACGAGCCGGGCGTACTCGCGATAGCGGTCGGGCAGGCCGAGGCGAACCGCGTGCTGCAGCGTCGCCACCGAATCCGGGGTCCAGGTGTGGCTCTCGCCACGCAGGCGGTAGGCGTACTCGCCGCCCACATCGAGGGCGGTCCGGTAGATCGGCGCGTCGCCGAAGGCGTCGGCGTGGCGCCGCGCGGTCTCCTGCGCGACCTCGGCCATGCCGATGCCCTCGATAGTGGTCGCGGTGCCGAAGAAATCACGCGCGACGAAGGACGAGTTCAGGCCGATCGCGTCGAAGATCTGTGCGCCGCAATAGGACTGATAGGTCGAGATGCCCATCTTGGACATGACCTTGAGCAGGCCCTTATCGATCGACTTGATGTAGCGGTAGACGATCTCATCCGGCGTCAGGTCCGGCGGGAACTCGTCCTTCATCGCGATCAGCGTCTCGAAGGCGAGATAGGGGTTGATCGCCTCGGCGCCGTAGCCGGCGAGACACGCGAAGTGATGCACCTCGCGCGGCTCGCCCGATTCGACCACGAGGCCGACCGAGGTGCGCAGGCCCTTGCGGATCAGGTAGTTGTGCACGGCGGCCGTCGCCAGCAGCGCTGGAATCGCGATGCGATCCGGGCCGACGCCGCGGTCCGACAGGATGATGATGTTGTAGCCGCCCCGCACCGCGACCTCGGCCCGGTCGCAAAGACGGTCGACCGCGCCTTCCATGGCGGCCGCTCCGGTCTCGGCCGGGAAGGTCATGTCGAGGGTCTTGGTGTCGAAGCGGTCCTCGAAGTGGGAGATCGAGCGGATCTTCTCCAGATCGCCGTTGGTAAGGATCGGCTGGCGGACCTCGAGGCGCTTCTTGCGCGACGCCCCCTCCATGTCGAGCAGGTTCGGGCGCGGGCCGATGAACGACACGAGGCTCATCACGGCCTCTTCGCGGATCGGGTCGATGGGTGGGTTCGTGACCTGCGCGAAGTTCTGCTTGAAGTAGGAGTAGAGCGACTTCGGCTTGTCCGAGAGCGCCGAGAGCGGCGTGTCGGTGCCCATGGAGCCGACCGCCTCCTGGCCGGTCACTGCCATCGGCGCCATGAGCAGCTTGAGGTCTTCCTGGCTGTAGCCGAAGGCCTGCTGGCGATCGAGGAGCGACACGTCCGAGCGCGAGGCGCGCGGGATGACGGGCTTCAGGTCCTCCAGCACGATCTGGGTGTTCTTGACCCACTCGGCATAGGGGTGGGCTGCGGCGAGCTCGCTCTTGATCTCCTCGTCGGAGACGATCCGCCCCTTCTCCAGGTCGATGAGCAGCATGCGGCCGGGCTGGAGGCGCCAGGATTCGACGATCTTCTCGTCGGGGATCGGCAGCACGCCCATCTCGGAGGCCAGCACAACGAGGCCGTTGTCGGTGACGAGGTAGCGCGCGGGACGCAGGCCGTTGCGGTCGAGGGTCGCGCCGATCTGACGGCCATCGGTGAAGCAGACGGCGGCCGGGCCGTCCCACGGCTCCATCAGGGCGGCATGGTACTCGTAGAACGCCTTGCGCTCCTCGTTCATGAGCGGGTTGCCCGCCCAGGCCTCGGGGATCAGCATCATCATCGCGTGGGCGAGCGAGTAGCCGCCCTGCACGAGGAACTCGAGGGCGTTGTCGAAGCACGCCGTGTCGGACTGGCCCTCGTACGAGATCGGCCAGAGCTTCGAGATGTCGTTGCCGAACAGCTCCGAATCGACGCTCGCCTGACGGGCGGCCATCCAGTTGACGTTGCCCCGCAGGGTGTTGATCTCGCCGTTATGCGCGACCATCCGGTAGGGATGGGACAGGCGCCAGGTCGGGAAGGTGTTGGTGGCGAAGCGCTGGTGGACCAGGGCCAGCCCCGAAACGAAGCGCTCGTCCTGCAGGTCGCGATAATATTCGCCGAGCTGGTCGACCAGCACCATGCCCTTGTAGACGATGGTCCGGGTCGAGAGCGAGACGGGGTAGTAGGTGCCCGTGCGCTCGTCCTTGAGGCCGTAGACCTTGTTCGAGATGACCTTGCGGGCAGTGAACAGGCGGCGCTCGAAGGCATCCTCGTCCGCGACGGTGGCGGGGCGGCCGATGAAGATCTGCCGGTGGCAGGGCTCGGTCTCCTTGACCATCACGCCGAGGTCGCTCGGATCGACCGGCACGTCGCGCCAGCCGAGGAAGGGCAGGCCCTCGTCGGCGAGGGCCTTCTCGACGATCTCTTCGACGAGCCTGCGAGCTTCGGCGTCCTTCGGCATGAAGAACTGGCCGACGCCGTAATGGCCCGGCTCCGGCAGGGTGATGCCGAGGGCCTCGCACTCTGCCTTGAAGAAGGCGTGCGGGATCTGAACGAGGATGCCGCAGCCGTCGCCCATCTTCGGATCGGCGCCGACGGCGCCGCGATGGTCGAGGTTCTTCAGGATCTGGAGACCCTGTTGGACGATGGCGTGGGTGCGGCGGTCGTGCATGTCGGCGACGAAGCCGACACCGCAGGCGTCGCTCTCGCGGGCCGGGTCGTAGAGGCCCTGGGCCTTGGGGAGGGCGGCGTCGCGC
Organism: Methylobacterium sp. J-078; assembly: GCF_022829285.1. Taxonomy (GTDB): domain Bacteria; phylum Pseudomonadota; class Alphaproteobacteria; order Rhizobiales; family Beijerinckiaceae; genus Methylobacterium. Next base: position 245,891 of record NZ_JAKSYI010000055.1, on the reverse strand, counting down.
ACGATCAGTGGCGCGGTGCCGTCACGGGTGGCGGGAATCGACGCCTGGAGCGCCCCGAACTCAGACAATGCGACCACGTCCACCATCCTTCGCCTCCGACCTGCCCGCATGCGAGCATGTTTCATGCCCAGGGGCCAAGGGGCCTCCGGGTTTCGCGTCTCTCGACAGCGTCGGCTCTAAGCGGGTTCTTCGGTCAGAAGCGCCCGCTCCTTGCGGGCTCGACGCCGGCTTGGTCTCAAGCCGTGCGGGCCCGGATCGCCGTCACGGCAACCGGCTTCGAATCTCGTTTGGTCGCCGGCAACGTCACCTGAGCGAGATCCTCACAGCCATCCGCGCAGGCGTGCTGCCGGAAATGGGACAGCCTTGCTGTCCTACCGAGGGAAAGTGACAGATTTTAAACGCTCCAGCAAGGGCGTGCCGAGACGCACATCGCGGTTTTCCGGCGCATTGCCGCTCGGGACGAACGCGATGTTGACGCAGCCCCTTCGCGGCCCGGACATCTTACGGTGGAACAGACGCCGATTCCGCCACGCCCGGCCCGCAATCTCGCCCCATTCCCACGGTCTATCAAGCCTCGCCGAGCACAAGCGGCATGCGGGGTCGGAGAGACCCGGCGGATCGTCACCGGGGGACCCGCGCCAACAGCTGGCCCCCGGACCGAGCCCACTTTCGGAAACCGTCATCCATGGCTCTGTGTCGCAGGACGCTGATGCGCGCATTCCCGTCACGCCGTGCCACATCGGCAGGCTCCCTGGCGCTCCTTCTCTGCCTGACGGCTCTGGGTTCCGGCACGGCGCGGGCGCAATACGCCCACGAGCCGGACCTGTTCATGCCGCCGCGCGCCGTCGTCTGGCGCCTGAATGAGCGCGGTTTCACCGAGGTGACGCGCCCCCGCTTCGACGGGCAGGCCTACATCGTCGAAGCTTCGAATCCCTACGGCGAGCGGGTGCGGCTGTTCGTGGATGCCCGCGACGGCCGGGTCCTCGGGCGCCAGCGCCTCACCGCACCGCCCCCCGAGATGCCTGCCCGAATCGTGCGCCGCGCGCCCGGTTACGGCTGGACCGAGGAGGACGAGGCGCCGCGCCGGCCGATTCGCGAGGCCGAGCGCATCGTTCCGCCCGCCGACATCCCGTTCCCGCAGACTCAACCACGCCGCGCGCCCGCCGACTTGGCCGGACGGTCCGATCTCGCCGCGCGACCCGATCCCGGGCCGCGTGCCACGACGTCCCCCCGGGTCGAGCCGGCCGACCGGAACCCGATGGGCCTCAACCCGGACGCCCGGGCGCCGGAGGCACGCCCGAAAGCCGAGACGCCCCGCAAGGTGGTGCGTCTGAACCCGCCGCCGAAGACGGCGTCCCCAGCCGCGACGCCGGAGGCTCCGAAGCTCTCCGATGTGCCGGCCGTGGCCGCGCCGCCCGAAGCCAAGGCCGGGGCGGCTAGCGCCGCGATCGCGCCGCCCCAGGCGATGACGCCGGCCACGTCCGCCACGAGCACGACGCCGGCCGCCGTACAGCCACCGCCGGACAAGGCGGCCCAGAACTGGAAGGACGTGCCGGCGGACGCCAAGCGTCCCGTCCGGGTAATCGGCGGCGCCACGATCGTGCCGGGCACGACCGCGAAGGACGCCGACAAGGACTGAGCGCCCGGCGCTCGAATGGACCGAAGGCCCGCGCGAACCACCCGCGCGGGCCTTCGTCGTTTCAAGGTCCGAGCCGACGGCTCAGCCGGCGTCGCTGGCGCCGGCGCCCTGCAGATGCGGGTCCCGGGTGCCGGCACGGACGGGGCTGTCGGCCTGCGGCGTATCCTGAAGGGCCCGGAGCGCGAGGGGGTCGAGGCCGCTCTCCGGGTTCGGGCCGTAGGCTTCCAGGGCGGCGCGCATCTTCGGCGTCCAGAACGCCACGATGTGCTTGTGGATGCCGGCCACAGCTTCCTCCTCCGGATAAGAGCGGAAGAAGGTGGCGATCTGATTGGCCATGCGGGCCAGCTTCTGGTCGGACGTCAGGGCGCTCATGGGCTCGGATCACTCTGTCGCTGGGGCGGGGCTCGCGCGGGGTCAGGTTTGCGCGGGAAGGTCGAGGCGTTCGCGGCCGGTGAAGACCGTCAGGGTGTCGGAGCGGGCGATGGCGCAGAGCGTCATGCCGTGCAGGCGCGCCCGATCGATGGCGAGCGAGGTCGGGGCCGAGATCGCCACCAGCACCGTGGCGCCGAGGCTCGCGGCCTTCTCGACCATCTCGAACGAGCACCGGCTGGTGATGACGACGAAGCCGCCCGCCGGGTCGGTGCCGCGCCGAATCAGGGCGCCGATCAGCTTGTCGAGGCCGTTGTGGCGCCCGACATCCTCGCGGAGCGCGACGAGTGTGCCGTCGAGATCGGCCCAGGCCGCAGCGTGCACCGCCCGCGTCTCCGCGTTGAGCACCTGCGCGTCCCCCATGGCGAGGAGTGCCCGCTGGATCGCCGCAATGCCGACCCGCCGCGCCCCGTGCAGCGGTGCCTCGGCCTTGGGCAGGGACGCGAGGTCGTCGATCCCGCAGACGCCGCAGCCGGTGCGACCCGTCATGGCGCGCTTGCGGGCCAGGTGCTCGCGCAGACGCCCCGGCACGAGGTCGACGAGGAGGCGCATGCCGCCCTCCGCCGCGTCCGTCTCGACCTGGACCGAGCGGATCTCGTCGGCCGCCGCGATGATGCCCTCGGTGAGGCTGAACCCGTAGGCGAAGTCCACGAGGTCGGCCGGCGTCGTCATCATCACGGCGTAAGGCACGGTGCCGTAGACGAGGTTGACCGGCATCTCGACCGCGAGGGGCCGGGTACCGGTACGGGGCTCCGCGTCGTCGTAGGCGACGACAAGGGTGGGCACGCGCCGGGCGGTCTCGACCGCCGCGTCCCCGTCGTTCGTCGTCAGATTGTCCTGGTCACTCGGCCGCATTCAGCTGGGTCGCAATCCGGGTCAGCGAGAAATCTTCCTCGAAGAAGCGCGCCTGCCAGTCGGAGGGGCGGTTCGTCCGCCGGACCTGCACCGCCGTGACCTTGTACTCGGGGCAGTTGGTGGCCCAGTCCGAGTAGTCGGTGGTGATCACGTTGGCGCCGGTCTTGGCGTGGTGGAAGGTCGTATACACCACGCCGGGCTGCATGCGCTCGGACACGATGGCCTTCAGGGCGATGTCGCCCGAGCGGCTCTCAAGGGCGACGAGATCGCCGTCCACGATGCCGCGCACCTCGGCGTCGAAGGGGTGGATCTCCAGCACGTCCTCCTCGTGCCAGCGCGAGTTCTCGGTGCGGCGGGTCTGCGCGCCGACATTGTACTGCGACAGGATGCGGCCGGTGGTGAGGATGAGCGGGAAGCGCGGACCCGTGCGCTCCTCGGTGGGCACGTACTCGGTGATCATGAACTTGCCGAGGCCCCGCACGAAGCGGTCCACGTGCATCATCGGGGTGCCGCGCGGGGCCGCGTCGTTGCACGGCCACTGGATCGATCCGAGCTCGTCGAGCTTGGCGAAGCTGACCCCCGCGAAGCTCGGGGTCAGGGACGCAATCTCGTCCATGATCTCGCTCGGGTGGCTGTAGTTCATGGGGTAGCCGAGTGCGTTCGAGAGCAGCATCGTGCCCTCCCAGTCGCCGACGCCGGAGAGCGGTGGCATCACCTTGCGCACGCGGGAGATGCGGCGCTCGGCGTTGGTGAAGGTGCCGTCCTTCTCCAGGAACGATGCGCCCGGCAGGAAGACGTGGGCGTACTTCGCCGTCTCGTTGAGGAAGATGTCCTGGATGACGATGCACTCCATCGCCATCAGGCCGGCGGTGACGTGGTGCGTGTCCGGATCGGACTGCGCGATGTCCTCACCCTGGATGTACATGCCCTTGAAGGCGCCATCGACGGCTTCATCCAGCATGTTGGTGATGCGCAGGCCCGGATGCTGGTCGAGGGAGACGCCCCAGAGCGATTCGAAGGTCTCGCGGGTGGCATCGTCCGAGACGTGGCGGTAGCCCGGCAGCTCGTGCGGGAACGAGCCCATGTCGCAGGAGCCCTGAACGTTGTTCTGGCCGCGCAGCGGGTTCACGCCGGCGCCCAGCATGCCGATGTTGCCGGTGGCCATGGCGATGTTGGCCATGCCCATGACCATGGTCGAGCCCTGGCTGTGCTCGGTGACGCCGAGACCGTAATAGATGCCGGCGGCGCCCCCCTTGGCGTAAAGACGCGCGGCGGCGCGAAGCTCGGCCGGATCGATGCCCGTATAGGTCGCCTGCGCTTCCGGCGAGTGGCGCTCGTCGGCCACGAAGCGGGCCCATGCCTCGAAGTCGCCGAGGTCGCAGCGCTCGCGCACGTACGCCTCGTCGACGAGGCCTTCGGTAACGATGACGTGCGCCATCGAATTGATGAAGGCGACGTTCGAGCCGGGCTTCAGAGGCAGGTGGTGGTCGGCCTTGATGTGGGGCGACTTGACGAGGTCGATCTTCCGCGGATCGGCGACGATGAGCTTGGCGCCCTCGCGCAGGCGTTTCTTCATGCGCGAGGCGAAGACCGGGTGGCCGTCGGTAGGGTTGGCGCCGATCACCAGGATCACGTCGGAATGCGCCACGGAGGCGAAGTCCTGCGTGCCGGCCGAAGTGCCGAGCGTCGACATCAGGCCGTAGCCGGTGGGCGAATGGCAGACGCGGGCGCAGGTGTCGACGTTGTTGTTGCCGAAGGCCGCCCGCACCAGCTTCTGGACGAGGTAGGCCTCCTCGTTGGTGCAGCGGGACGAGGTGATGCCGCCGACCGAATCCTTGCCGTACTTCGCCTGAATGCGCTTGAACTCGGAGGCGGCGCGGTCGATCGCGACCTCCCACGAAACTTCCTGCCAGGGGTCCGTGATCTTGTCGCGGATCATCGGCTTGGTGATGCGGTCCTTGTGGGTGGCGTAGCCGTAGGCGAAGCGGCCCTTCACGCAGGAATGGCCCTCGTTCGCCTTGCCGCCCTTGTAAGGGACCATGCGGACGATGCGGGTGCCCTGCATCTCGGCCTTGAACGAGCAGCCGACGCCGCAATAGGCGCAGGTGGTGATCTCGGAATGGTCCGGCTGGCCGTGCTCGATGATCGACTTTTCCTGGAGCGTCGCGGTCGGGCAGGCCTGCACGCAGGCACCGCAGGAGACGCATTCCGAGTTCATGAAGTCTGTCGGCCCGGCGGCCACGCGGCTGTCGAAGCCGCGCCCCGAAATCGTCAGCGCGAAGGTCCCCTGCGTCTCCTCGCAGGCGCGCACGCAGCGGTTGCAGACGATGCACTTCGAGGGATCGTAGGTGAAGTACGGATTCGAGGTGTCCTTGGGCAGGTACTGTTCGGAGGTCGGCTTGACGTGGTTGGCCCCGTCATAGCCGTAGCGCACGTCGCGCAAGCCCACGGCGCCGGCCATGTCCTGCAATTCGCAGTCGCCGTTGGCCGCGCAGGTCAAACAGTCGAGGGGGTGATCGGAGATGTAGAGCTCCATCACGCCCTTGCGGAGCTTGGCGAGCTTGTCCGTCTGGGTCGAGACCACCATGCCGTTCTCGGCGGGCGTGGTGCAGGAGGCGGGCGTGCCGCGCCGGCCCTCGATCTCCACGAGGCAGAGGCGGCAGGAGCCGAAGGCTTCCAGCGAATCGGTGGCGCAGAGCTTGGGGATCGCGGTGCCCGCGTGCATGGCGGCGGCCATGACCGAGGTGCCGGCCGGGACGGTGACGCTCATGCCGTCGATGGTGAGCGTCACGGTCTGCTCGTTCACCCGGATCGGGGTGCCGTAATCGATCTCTTTGATGAGGGCCATGGATCGCGCCTCCTTACTCGGCGGCGACGGACATGGGTCCGCGCTGCTGGAAATCCTCGGGAAAGTGGGTGATCGCGCTCATGACGGGCATCGGCGTGAGGCCGCCCATGGCGCAGAGCGAGCCGTCCGTCATCACGTCGCAGAGGTCGGCGACCACGGCGAGGTTCTCGGTCGGGCGGATACCCGCGATGACCTTGTCCATGGTCTCGACGCCGCGCGTCGCGCCGATGCGGCAGGGCGTGCATTTGCCGCACGACTCGACCGCGCAGAATTCGAAGGCGAAACGGGCCTGCTTGGCCATATCGACGGTGTCGTCGAACACCACGATGCCGCCATGGCCGACGAGGCCCTTCTTTGCCGCCATCGCCTCGTAATCCAGCGGCGTATCGAGGAGATGGTCGGGGAAGTAGGCGCCGAGCGGACCGCCCACCTGCACCGCGCGGACCGGGCGGCCGCTCTGAGTGCCGCCACCGAAATCCTCGATGATCTCGCGTAAGGTGATGCCGAAGGCGTACTCGATCAGGCCGCCGTGCTTGATGTTGCCGGCGAGCTGGATCGCGAGCGTCCCGAGCGAGCGGCCCATGCCGTACTCGGCATAGGCCTTGGCGCCGTGCTCCAGGATGTAGGGCACGGCCGTGAAGGTCATGACGTTGTTGACCAGCGTCGGCTGGCCGAGGAAGCCCTTCAGGGCCGGGATCGGCGGCTTGGCGCGCACGATGCCGCGACGGCCCTCCAGGCTCTCCAGCAGCGAGGTCTCCTCGCCGCAGATGTAGGCACCCGCCCCGAGGCGGACCTCGAGGTGGAAGGCCTTGCCCGAACCCATCACGTCGGCGCCGAGGACGCCCACCTTGATGCCGTTGGCGATCGCCTCCTTCAGGGTCGCGAAGGCCTGGGGATACTCGGAGCGCAGGTAGATGTAGCCGCGCGTAGCGCCCGTCGCGATTCCCGCAATGGTCATGCCCTCGATGAGGTTGAAGGGGTCGCCCTCCATCATCATGCGATCGGCGAAGGTGCCGGAATCGCCCTCGTCAGCGTTGCAGACCACGTATTTCTGGTGCGACTGCGCCAGCATCACCGTGTTCCACTTGATGCCGGCCGGGAAGCCCGCGCCGCCGCGGCCGCGCAGGCCCGACTCGCGCACTTCCGCAACGATGCCGGCGGCATCGCGCTTCAGAGCCTCTTCGAGGCCCCTGTAGCCGCCGTGGGCTCGGTAATCCGCCACCGAGACCGGATCGACGACGCCGCAGCGCTGGAAGGTCAGGCGATGCTGGCGGGCGAGGTAGGGGATCTTTTCGGGGTCGCCGAGGCGCAGAGCATGCGCCCCGCCATTAACCAGACCGGCATCGAGCAGGCCATCGACGTCGCCGAGGGTGACGGGGCCGTAGGCGATGCGGCCTTCGGCCGTGCCGACCTCGATCATCGGTTCCAGCCAGAGCATCCCGCGCGAACCCGTGCGCACGATGGTGACGTCGAGGCCTCGCCGCTCGGCTCCGGCGAACAGGGCGCGAGCGACGCGGTTGGCCCCGAGCCCGAGGGCGACGGCGTCGCGGGGGACGTAGAGGGTGACGCTCATGACTTCACCTCGGCCAAGGCCGATTCCAGTGAGTCGGCGGTGAGCCGGGCCAGGGGCTCGTCGTCGATGAGGGCGCCGGGGCCGTTGGCGCAGAGGCCGAGGCAGTAGACCGGCTCGACGGTGACCTGGCCGTCCGCCGTGGTCTCGTGCCAATCGATTCCGAGGCGCGCGAGGATCTGGGCGTGCAGGGCGTCCGATCCCATGGCCTGGCAGGCCTCGGCCCGACAGAGCTTCACCTGATGGCGGCCGGCCGGGGCGCGGCGGAAATCATGATAGAAGGTGATGCAGCCGTGGACCTCGGCCCGCGACAGATTGAGCGCATCCGCGATCAGCGGGACGGCACCCTCGTCGACGTAGCCGAAGGTCTCCTGTAGGGCGTGCAGGATCGGCAGGGTCGCGCCCTCAAGGTGGATGTGTTCGGCGATGATCCCGGCGGCGCGGGGCTCGCTCCAGGGCTCGTTCGGCACCATTGTTCCTACCCAGACTTATCTTGTTCTGGTTCCAGGGTGGAATCTCGGTGCGGGATGATCAATCGTGCAGTTCCGTTGTCCGACAACGGATTTTTGTCGAAATACGATTTTGCGACGCAAAAACGTGAGCGACAGCGTCGGCTTTTGAGGCTGTCTCAAATTCTTTTCAGAGGACGTCGATCATCTCCGCGATGCCCGGGGCTGCGTTGCGCGCCTCTACGATGAGCCCCGCGCAGAGGGGCGTCATCGGTTCGCGCTCCGGCACCACGAGACCGACGGAGTGGCTCAGGTCGGGGTCCATGATGGGCACCGCGCGGATGCGGTCGTTCAGCCGGAAGGTATCGGCCAGGACCGCCGGCATGATGCTGGCCCATTTGGCGGTGCGGACATGGGTCAGGAGTACGATCATCGAGTTCGATTCGAGGAGCGGGGCGGACTCGGTGCCGGCCTTCAGGAGTTGCCGGTCGATGATGCGCCGGTTCTGCATGTCCGGCGTGAGCAGGCAGAGCGGCAGGCTCGCCACCTCGTCCCAGGTGACGGCGTCCCGGCCCCCGAAGACGCCGTCGATGGCCGTCAGCAGGCGGTAGCGCTCCCGGTAGAGCGGGACCGCGCTGAGCCGGCCCAGGGGCTCGTTCTCCAGATAGGTGATGCCCGCGTCGATCTCGAGATCGGCGATGAGGCGCCCGATCTCGCCCGAGGTGGTCGACTGCACGGAAAAGCGCACGTTTGGATGCCGGGCGCGGAAGGGCGTGGTCAGGGCAGCGACGATCGGCGTCGCGGTGGGGATCGCCGCGAGCCGCAGGGTGCCGGAGAGGCCGCGCCGGAGGCTCGCCACCTCCTCGCGCATGGCGCGCGCGTCACCGACGATGCGGCGCGCCCATTCCAGCACGCGCTCCCCCTCCGGCGTGAAGCCCTGGAAGCGGGAGCCGCGCTGGACGAGAAGGACGCCGAGGCGATCCTCGAGTTGCTTCACCCCCGCCGAGAGGGTCTGCTGCGAGACGTTGCACGCCTGGGCGGCCCGTCCGAAATGGCGTTCGCGAGCCAGCGCCAGGATGAATTCCAGTCGATCGATCACGCGCGGACCTCGGCTTGAGGGATGCCCCGGCGGCGGGGGCCTCTGGCGTTTTGAATACCTGCAAGCGCAGGCGAACTGCCCGCACACCCTCGATAGACGGTCAAACGCCCGAGTCGAGGCCAAGACCGTGCGGGAAGGTGCATGATGCGACGCTGTTGCGGTTGCGCACCCTTCAACCATGTGGTCTGAAGCGCCAATCGGCCAGACGTGGGTTTATCCCCGCGCATGGCTCGCGGTCCGCGAAATGCACTTGCGATTTCATCTAAAGCCAGCAAGACGCGCGGCATCGTCGATCACAATCACGGGGAGCCAAGAGAGGCACATGCGGACGACGCAGGCGCAACACCGGTCATCATGGGGGCTTGCCGCGCTCGGCGCGTTCCTCGTCTCATCGTCGTCGGCGCTCGCCGCCGGCATCGGCCAGCCCGTGCCGTGGCAGATGGACCGTCAGGTCGCCGTCACCGAGAACGCACGGGACATCCATTCGTTCGAGCACGGCATGCACTGGCTCTCGTTCGGCATCTCGCTGTTCGTGCTCGGCCTGATCCTCTATTGCGTCTTCCGCTTCAGCGAGAAGGCGAACCCGACACCGTCGAAGACCACCCACAACACCATGATCGAAGTCGCCTGGACCATCGTCCCGGTGCTGATCCTGGTGGCCGTCGCGATTCCGTCGTTCCGCCTGCTGCGCACGCAGCTCTCGGACCCGAAGGCCGACGTGCTGGTGAAGGTCATCGGCCACGCCTGGTACTGGTCCTACGAGTACCCGGCCGTGGAGAACGGCGGCGGCTTCACGTTCGACGCCAACCTCGACGAGGACAAGCAGCCGAAGCTGCTCGGCACCGACAACGACATGGTCGTGCCGGTGAACAAGATCGTTAAGATCCAGGTCACCGCTGCCGACGTCATGCACTCCTGGGCGATGCCGTCCTTCGGCTTCAAGATCGACGCCGTGCCGGGCCGCCTGAACCAGTTCTGGTTCAAGGCCGAGCGCGAGGGCACCTACCACGGCCAGTGCTCCGAGCTCTGCGGTGCCCGCCACGCCTACATGCCGATCACCGTGCAGGTCGTCAGCGAGGAGGCCTACGCCAAGTGGCTCGCCGAGGGTAAGACCAAGTTCGCCCGCATCGACGACGCCTCGAAGTTCGCCGACGCCCGGTAAGGGCGCGGATCCCGGGGACCGGGCCCTCGAGCGGCGCCCGGTCCCGCCCACCGCGATGATCACGAGAAACCTGGACTAAGGTCTGCATCCATGGCGAACGCCGCAGCACATACCGGGCACCACGATGCCCACGACCACCACATGCCGTCCTTCTTCTCCCGCTGGTTCCTGTCGACGAACCACAAGGACATCGGCACCCTCTACCTGCTGTTCGCCTTCTGCGCGGGCATCATGGGCGCGTTCCTCTCCTTCGGCATCCGCATGGAGATGGAGGAGCCCGGCCTCCAGTACTTCGCCAACCCCGGCACCTACAACGTGTTCGTGACCGGGCACGGCCTCATCATGGTGTTCTTCATGGTGATGCCGGCGCTCATCGGCGGCTTCGGCAACTGGTTCGTGCCCCTCATGATCGGCGCGCCCGACATGGCGTTCCCGCGCATGAACAACATCTCGTTCTGGCTGACGGTGGCGGGCTTCTTCAGCCTCGTCTGCTCGCTGTTCGTCGAGGGCGCCCCCGGGTCTTCCGGCGCCGGCACCGGCTGGACCGTGTATCCGCCGCTGTCCTCGTCCGGCCATCCCGGCCCGGCCGTCGATTTCGCGATCTTCGCCCTCCACCTCTCGGGAGCCGGCTCGATCCTCGGCGCCATCAACTTCATCACCACCATCCTGAACATGCGCGCGCCGGGCATGACCCTGCACAAGATGCCGCTGTTCGCCTGGTCGATGCTGGTGACCGCCTTCCTGCTGCTCCTGTCGCTCCCGGTCCTCGCCGGCGCGATCACCATGCTGCTGACCGACCGCAACTTCGGCACGACCTTCTTCGATCCGGCCGGCGGCGGTGACCCGGTGCTCTACCAGCACCTGTTCTGGTTCTTCGGCCACCCCGAAGTCTACATCATGATCCTGCCGGCCTTCGGCATCGTCAGCCACATCATCTCGACCTTCTCGAGGAAGCCCGTCTTCGGTTACCTCGCCATGGCCTACGCCATGGTCGCCATCGGCGTCGTCGGCTTCGTCGTGTGGGCCCACCACATGTACACGGTCGGCCTGTCGCTGCAGACGCAGTCCTACTTCGTGTTCGCCACGATGGTCATCGCGGTGCCCACCGGCGTGAAGATCTTCTCCTGGATCGCGACGATGTGGGGCGGCTCGATCCGCTTCACCGCCGCCATGCACTGGGCGGTCGGCTTCATCTTCCTGTTCACGGTCGGCGGCGTCACCGGCGTGGTGCTCGCGAACTCGGCGGTCGATAAGTACCTGCACGACACCTACTACGTCGTGGCGCACTTCCACTACGTGCTCTCGCTCGGTGCCGTGTTCATCATCTTCGCGGGTGTCTACTACTGGTTCCCGAAGATGACTGGCCACATCATCCCCGAATGGGCCGGCAAGCTGCACTTCTGGCTGGCCTTCATCGGCGCGAACGTCCTGTTCTTCCCGATGCACTTCCTTGGTCTCGCCGGCATGCCGCGCCGCTACGCCGACTATCCGGAGGCTTTCGCCGGCTGGCACAAGGTCTCCACCTGGGGCGGGCACATCTTCGCCCTCGGCATGGTCGTGTTCTTCATCGGCGTCGTCCTGGCCTTCCGTTCCAGCCGCCGCGCTGCCGACAATCCGTGGGGCGAGGGTGCGACCACCCTCGAGTGGACGCTGTCCTCTCCCCCGCCCTTCCACCAGTTCGAGACGCTCCCCCGGATCGTCGACGAGCCGGGCCACCACTGAGACGCGACGCAGCGTTTCGAGGATTGCGAGGACCGCGCGAGCGGTCCTCGCTCTTTCCCGGAAACCCCGGCCCAGCTCATCCGAGCGGTTTCGAGGCTTCCCGCAAAGGGCGGCGCCCCGCGGCGCGATCCAAACTTCTCCGGACACGAGAACCGTATCAGGAATCCATGACGAGCCTGTCGAACAGCCTATCCGCTGGCGCCGAGCCGCAAGTTCTGTCGCCGGTCGGCGGCGAGGTGTCGGACTTCTTCGCCCTGCTGAAGCCCCGCGTGATGGTGCTCGTCATCTTCACCGCCCTCGTCGGCATGCTGGTCTCGAACGTCCACATCCAGCCGGTGGTCGGCTCGATCTCGCTCCTGATGATCGCGGTGGGCGCGGGCGCTTCCGGCTGCCTCAACATGTGGTGGGACGCCGATATCGACGCGGTGATGACCCGCACGGCCAAGCGCCCGATCCCGGACGGCCGCATCCGCCCGGACGAGGCCCTCGCCTTCGGCATCGTCCTGTCGGTGGGCTCGGTGCTGGTGCTCGGCCTCGCCTCGAACTGGCTCGCCGCAGGCCTGCTCGCCTTCACCATCGTGTTCTACGCGGTGGTCTACTCGATGTGGCTGAAGCGGGCGACGCCGCAGAACATCGTCATCGGCGGCGCGGCCGGCGCCCTCCCCCCGATGGTCGGCCAGGCCGCCGTCACCGGTAGCCTCGGCATCGAGTCCTTCGTCCTGTTCATGATCATCTTCATCTGGACGCCGCCGCATTTCTGGGCCCTGGCGCTCATCAAGTCGGCGGATTACGCCAAGGCCGGCATTCCCATGATGCCGAACGTCGCCGGGCCGCAGTCGACCCGCCGGCAGATCATCGCCTACTCTGCGCTGCTCTTCCCCGTGGGCCTCGCCCCCGTCTTCCTCGGCTTCGGCGGCTGGCTCTACGCCGTGACGGCCTTCGTCGGCGGCCTCGCCATGCTGGCCTTCAGCGTCCACGTCTTCCGCAACCGCGAGGGCGAGCCTGAGCGCAAGGCCGCCATGGGCATGTTCGGGTTCTCGATCCTGCACCTGTTCCTGATGTTCTCGGCCCTGCTGGCCGAGCAGAGCCTCGGCCTGTTCCGCCCGGTGTTCGCGTGAGCGAGCGCCCCGTGGCGCCGCGTCCGCTGACGCCCGAGGAGGCCCAGCGTCGGCGCAAGCGTTCCATTGCCATCGCGGCCGTGCTGTTCGCGCTGGTGACCATCTTCTACGTCCTCACGATCGCCAAGCTCGGGCCGCAGGTCCTGAACCGACCGATCTGACGCTCGCCCCAGCCGCGACGGAGCCCCATGACCGACCGCAGAGACGAGCAGCCCGAGGTCACGCCGTTCGGGGTTTCGCAGGCCCCGACGCCGTCCGCGCGGGCGAACCGGGCCGGCGTCACCGCCTTCGCCTGCGCGGGGCTCGCCTTCGGGATGGTCGGCCTCGCCTTCGCGTCGGTGCCGCTCTACGACATGTTCTGCAAGGCGACCGGGTTCGACGGCACGCCCCGCACCGGCCTCGCGCCGACGCGCGCGGCCGTCGACGACACCATGCTGGTCCGCTTCGACACCAACGTCTCGTCGAACCTGCCGTGGCGGTTCCAGGCCGAATCGCCGAAGGTCGAGGCGCGGCTCGGTGAGACCAAGACAGTGTTCTTCCGTGTGAAGAACACCGGCACCACCCCCTCCACCGGCATCGCGACCTTCAACGTGCAGCCGGCGCTGATGGGTGGGTTCTTCGTGAAGGTCGAGTGCTTCTGCTTCAACGAGCAGACCTTGAAGCCCGGCGAGACCATGGACTTCCCGGTGGTGTTCTACATCGACCCGGACGTGCGTAAGGACTCGAACACCGCGCATCTCTCCGAGATGACCCTGTCCTACACCTACTTCGCTTCCAAGAACGGCCAGCCCACGGCCGCGCTTGCGACAACGGGCGGCACGGGGACGAAGTCGAATTTTTGAGGCGCCAAGCGTGACAACACCGCACGACCCTGGCTAAGGGTTCGTCACAACAATCCGGGGCAACCCGGTCGAGATCGGCATTCAACGGATCGCGGGTCGGAGACGACCCGGAGGTCGGGGGCAGGAGAAGAGTTCAATGGCCGAGGCAGGCGCCAAAAATCACGATTTCCATATTCTGGCCCCGAGTCCGTGGCCGCTGATCGGCGCGTTCTCGGGCTTTCTGATGGCCTTCGGCGCCGTGTTCTGGATGAAGAGCCTGCAGATCGGCACGCTCACGCCCGGCCCCTACATCTTCGGCGCCGGCGCTATCGGCGTGCTCTACACCATGTTCGCCTGGTGGAAGGACGTGGTCCACGAGGCCGAGACCGGTGATCACACCCGCGTGGTGCAGCTGCACCACCGCTACGGGATGATCATGTTCATCGCCTCCGAGGTGATGTTCTTCGTCGCCTGGTTCTGGGCCTATTTCGAAGCGGCGCTCTACACCGCCGACCCGATCCAGGCCTCGCGCGTGGACTTCACCGGCGGGACCTGGCCGCCGAAGGGCATCGAGGCCTTCGACCCCTGGCACCTGCCCCTCCTCAACACCCTGATCCTGCTCACCTCCGGCACCACGATCACCTGGGCCCACCACGCCCTGCTGAACGACGACCGGAAGGGCCTGAAGTACGGCCTGTGGCTGACGATCATTCTCGGCGTGCTGTTCTCCGCCTGCCAGGCCTATGAGTACGCCCACGCCCATTTCGGCTTCTCGGGCAGCATCTACTCGTCGACCTTCTTCATGGCGACGGGCTTCCACGGCTTCCACGTCATCATCGGCACGATCTTCCTCGCGATCTGCCTGTACCGCGCCTATCTGGGCCAGTTCACGGTGCGCCAGCACCTCGGCTTCGAATTCGCGGCCTGGTACTGGCACTTCGTGGACGTGGTCTGGCTGTTCCTGTTCGCCTCCATCTACGTCTGGGGCGCCGGCGTGGGCCACGGCGCGCACTGAGGGCGTCACCGACCGCATGACAGGGTTGAAGAGGGCGGCGCAAGCCGCCCTTTTTCGTGGGAGCCGCGTGAAGGTCGGTCCGCCGATCCCCATATCGTGCCCGTCGGCGCCACGCCGGCCGAGGAGTTTGACATCTTGGACGTCTCTAGGCCGAAGCCCCCACCGATTTCCGCCGGCCTGCGCGGGCGCTGCCCGCGCTGCGGCGAGGGGCACATGTTCGACGGCTTCCTCACCTTTCGCCCGTCCTGCGAGGTCTGCGACCTCGATTACGAGAGCTTCAATTCCGGTGACGGTCCGGCTTTCTTCGTGATGTCCATCGTGGGCATCCTCGTGGTGGGCCTCGCCCTCTGGATGGAGATCACCTACGAGCCGCCGATGTGGGTCCACGCCCTCGTGGCCGGCTCGCTATCGATTGGGTTGAGCCTCGCCATGGTGCGCCCCCTCAAAGGTGTTCTGGCCGCCCTGCAATTCACCAACAAGGCCGAGCAGGGACGCTTTCGCTGATCATGGCTTCGACCCTTCGGACCGGCAGCCCTCTTCGTTCCGGTGCTTGGCGCAGCATCCTGGCGCCCGGCCTCGTCTCGCTGGTCTGCCTCGCCATCCTGCTCGGACTCGGGTTCTGGCAGCTGGAGCGCAAGGGCGAGAAGGAGGCATTGATCGGCCGCATCCTGGCGCGCTCGAAGGTCGAGCCGCCGGCTCCGTTGCCGCCGATCCAGAGCTGGGACCCGGCGCGGGACGAGTTCCGGCGGGTCCGCATCGCCGGACGCTTCCGGCACGAGGCGGAGACGCTGGTGCATGGTCTCGCCGCCGGCGCGGTTCCGGGCCGGGCGCTTCAGGGCTACTACGTGCTGACCCCCTTCCGGCTGGAGGATGGCGGCACCGTGCTGGTCAATCGCGGCTTCGTGCCCACCGAGCTGAAGGCACCCGCCGACCGCGCGTCCGGTCAGGTCGAGGGGCCGACCACGGTCACCGGGATCCTGCGCGGCTCCGAGCCGCGCACCATGTTCGTGCCCGCACCGGACCCGGTCCGCAACGAGTGGTTCAACCGCGACATCGCCGGCATCAGTGCCGCCCGTGGCATCGCCGATCCGCGCCCCTACCTCGTCGAGGCTGACGGGACACCCAATCCCGGGGGATGGCCGAAGGGCGGCCAGCTTCGGGTCGACCTGCCGAACAACCATCTCCAGTACGCCTTTACCTGGTTCGGCATCGCGGGCTGCCTCGTCGCGGTCTTCGGCGTGTTCGCCTGGCGACGCCTGCACGAGGCATCGGAGCCCGCGCCCGCGCGTTCGTGACGGCACCGGCCGGAAACTTGCATTGCCGGCTGGCGTGATCGGCGTAGGCTTACCCGCTCGGTCACGTCACGGAGTCGGCATCATGCGCGCGGTTCTCCTGTTCCTCGCAATCCTCTTCGCCGCCCCGGCGATGGCGGCCGACACCGCCGCGCGGGACGCGGCCCGGGCCACGGTGGAGCGCCAGATCGAGGCGTTTCGGCGCGACGACGCGGCCACCGCCTACGCTCAGGCGGCCCCGGCCATCCAGAACATGTTCCCCTCCCCCGACACCTTCCTGGCGATGGTGCGGGAGGGCTATGCGGCCGTCTACCGCGCCCGGCGCTACAGCGTGGACCGCATCGAGGAGGCCGGGGACGACGGCCTCGCCCTCGGGGTCAGCCTTCAGGACGAGGCCGGCACCGACTGGGCCGCCCTCTACAGCCTGGAGCGCCAGCCCGATGGCGCCTGGCGCATAAGCGGATGCCGCCTCGTGAAGGCGCCGGGGAGCAGCGCCTGACCGGACCGGCGCCTTTCGACACGCCCGCCGACATCGTGTAGACGGGGCGCCTTCCCGGAGGCCCCCTTGCTTCACGTTTCGACCCGCGGCGCCGCGGCGCCCCTCAGCTTTTCCGATGCCCTGCTTGCCGGCCTCGCCCGCGACGGCGGCCTCTACGTGCCCGAGACCTGGCCGCAGATCGCGAAACCCGCCATCGCGAACCTCGCGGGTCTGCGCTACGCCGACGCCGCCAAGACTGTGCTGCGCCCCCTCATCGACGGGGAGATCGCCGATGGGGACCTCGATCGGATGATCGAGGAGGCTTACGCCACCTTCCGGCACCCGGCGGTCTGCCCGCTGACCCAGCTCGACGACAACCTGTTCCTGCTCGAGCTTTTCCACGGCCCGACGCTCGCGTTCAAGGACGTGGCGATGCAGCTCCTCGGGCGCCTGATGGACCACGTCCTGCGGGCGCGCGGCGCCCGGGCCACCATCGTGGGCGCCACCTCGGGTGACACCGGGAGCGCAGCGGTCGAGGCCTTCCGGGGCCTCGATCAGGTCGACATCTTCATCCTGTTCCCGGAAGGCCGGGTCTCCGAGGTGCAGCGCCGGCAGATGACCTCGGTGGGGGCGCACAACGTCCACGCCATCGCCATCGACGGTAACTTCGACGATTGCCAGAACATCGTCAAAGCGCTGTTCCAGCACGCGGACTTCGCCGACGACGTGCGCCTCTCCGGCGTCAACTCGATCAACTGGGCCCGCGTCGCCGCCCAGGCGGTCTACTACTTCACCGCGGCCGTGGCGCTCGGCGCGCCGCATCGCCCGGTCTCCTTCGCGGTGCCGACCGGCAATTTCGGCGACATCCTGGCCGGCTGGGTCGCCAAGCGCATGGGGCTGCCGATCGAGCGCCTGATGATCGGCACCAACGCCAACGACATCCTGGCCCGCACTCTGGAGCACGGGGCCTACGAGGTGCGCGGCGTGCAGCCCACCACCTCGCCCTCCATGGACATCCAGATCTCCTCGAATTTCGAGCGCCTGCTGTTCGAGGCTCTCGGCCGCGACGCCACCAGCCTCGGCCGCCTCATGGCGGGCCTGAAGCAGTCGGGGGGCTTCCACCTCGACGCCGCCGTGCTCGACACCGTGCGCTCCGAGTTCGACGCCACCGCCGTCTCCGAGCCCGAGGTCGTCGCGGAAATCGCCCGCACGCACGCCGAGACCGGGCACGTCATCGATCCCCACAGCGCCATCGGCGTGCATACGGCCCGCAAGCTGCTCGCCAAGGATCCGCGCACGCCCGTGGTGGCGCTCGCCACCGCCCACGCGGCCAAGTTCCCCGACGCGGTGGCGAAGGCGATCGGCGGGCGGCGCCCGGAACTGCCGCCGCACCTCGCCGACCTGATGGACCGGCCCGAGACCTTCTCGCGGGTCGCCAACGACCAGGCGGCGGTCGAGACCTTCATCCGCGAGCGCGCCCGCATCACCAGGGGAGCGTGAGCGCCCATGAACCAGCATTTCGCCACCCACGGCGCCTCCCCCGACCTGAAGATCACCAAGCTCGACAACGGGGTCACCGTGGTCAGCGAGGCCATGCCGGGCGTGGCGACGGCGACCCTCGGAGTCTGGGTCGGGGCGGGCTCGCGCCATGAGCGCGCGGACGAGGGCGGCCTCAGCCACCTCATCGAGCACATGGCCTTCAAGGGTACGAAGACCCGCTCGGCGCGCCGCATCGCGGAGGATATCGAGAATGTCGGTGGCGACATCAACGCCGCCACCAGCGCGGAGGGCACGAGCTACACGGCGCGGGTCCTGGGCGAGGATGCGGGCGTCGCCCTCGACGTGATCGGCGACATCCTCACGGGCTCGGTCTTCGATGCGGGCGAACTCGCCCGCGAGAAGAGCGTGATCCTGCAGGAGCACGCAGCCATCGAGGATACGCCGGACGACGTCGTCTACGAGGCCTTCACCGAGGCGGCGTTTCCGAACCAGCCCATGGGCCGGCCGATCATCGGTACGCCGCAGACCATCAACAGCTTCGACCGCGACGCCATCCAGGCCTATATCGCGCGGGAATACACCCCCGACCGCATCGTCCTGGCCGCCGCCGGCGCCATCGAGCACGAGCGCATCGTCGCCTCCGCGACCCGGCACTTCGGCGGCCTCGCCCCGCGGCAGGCGCCGGAGACGGTCCCGGGCCTCTATGGCGGCGGCGAGAAGCGCCTGCCCCGGAAGCTCGAACAGGCGAACGTCGTGCTCGGCCTGCCGGGCCTCTCGTTCCGCGACGAGAACTACTACGCCCTTCACATCTTCGCGCAGGTGCTCGGGGGCGGTCTGACCTCCCGGCTCTGGCACGAGGTGCGCGAGACCCGCGGCCTCGCATACGAGATCCAGTCCTTCCACTGGTCGTTCTACGATTGCGGCCTGTTCGGCATCGGCGCCGGCACGTCCGGTGGGGATCTCGCCGAACTCATGGACGTGACCCTCGAGGCGACGATCCGGGCGGCGGCGGACGCCGACACTGTGGAGGTCGCCCGCGCCAAGGCGCAGCTGAAGGTGGCGCTACTCTCCGCCCTGGAGACGCCGGGTGGGCGCATTGAGCGCAACGCCCGCCAGATCCTGGCCTGGGGCCGCGTCATTCCGGCGAGCGAAGTCATCGCCAAGGTCGATGCCGTCACGGTGGATCACGTTCGCGCCGCCGGCAAACACCTGCTCTCCGGCGCGCCGACCCTGGCGGCGATCGGGCCGATCAAGAAGCTGCCGGGCCTCGACCGGATCGCGGCGACGCTCCGCACCGCCTGAAGCGATACCGCCCGGCTTGTTTTGGCCGCAAAGGCGGGCGATCGAAGCGGCTCCGCGCCACGGTTAGGAAACGGTGAATGCCCGCCCACGCGGCGCTCGCCCGCCTTGCTCGCGGCGGAACCCGCCGATACGACTGAGCCGCCGGCCCAGACGGATCTTTCCTGCCCTTCTTCCCGACGACGCCCCGCCCGGCCGGAACACTCGCCCGTTGCGCAGAATCGCCCCCGTCATCGCCGTCATCCTGTCGGCCCTCGTCGCGACGCTCCTCGGCCTGCTGGCCGGGATCGTGCCGGCCCGGGCCGTCGAGGCCGTGCGGGTCACCCTCGATGCGCCGGCGATCGACCTCACCCCGATGATCGAGCGCTACCGCTCGGACGGCGATCTCATCCAGATCTCCACCGCCCCGGGCAAGGACGGCATCGTCCGCCGCATCGTGGTCAAGGCCCGCGACGCCGGGGCCCGGCCCGACTGGATGGTCTTCGCGCTGACCAACGACACCGACGAGCAGGTCGACCGGGTCCTCGTCGCCCCGCATTTCCGCCTCGTCGGCTCGGGCGTGATCTGGCCCGACCTCGGCGGCTCGCGCATCGCCGCCATCACGGCGAGCCAGGGCATCCGTCCCGAGCGCGACGAGAACCCGGATTCCGACCAGTTCGTCATCACCCTCGATCCGGGCGCCACCGTCACCTACGTGGCGGAGCTGCGCGGCCCGAACATCCCGCAGGTCTATCTCTGGGACCAGGAAGCCTACCGGAAGAAATCGACCGGGCTGACGCTCTACAAGGGTATCATCATCGGCATCGCGGGCCTCCTGGCCCTGTTCCTGACGATCATCTTCGTGGTCAAGGGCGCGATCATCTTTCCGGCGGCGGCCTCGCTCGCCTGGGCGGTCCTGGCCTATGCGTGCATCGACTTCGGCTTTCTGCAACGCATCTTCCCCATCACCGAAGTAGCCGAGCGGGTCTACCGTGCCTCCACCGAGGCGGTTTTGGGTGCGACGCTCCTCGTCTTCCTGTTCGCCTATCTCAATCTCAGCCGCTGGCACGTCCGCTACAGCCACGTCGCCATCATCTGGCTGCTGTTCCTCGCCTGCCTCGTGGGCCTCGCGGTGTTCGATCCGCCGGTGGCGGCGGGCGTGGCGCGCATCTCCGTGGCGGCGGTGGCGGGGGTTGGCCTCCTGCTGATCGTCTACCTCGCGGCACATAACGGTTACGACCGCGCCATCCTGCTGGTCCCGACCTGGTGCCTGCTCCTGGTCTGGGTGGTGGCGGCGGGCTTCGCCATCACCGGTCAGATCGGCAGCGACCTCGTCCAGCCGGCGCTGATCGGCGGCCTCGTACTCATCGTCATGCTTATCGGCTTCACGGTGATGCAGCATGCCTTCGCGGGCGGCGGCCTCACCCACGCCCTGGTGTCGGACACAGAGCGGCGGGCGCTCGCCCTGACGGGAGCCGGCGACGTGGTGTTCGACTGGGACGTGCCCGGCGACCGGGTCTTCGCGGGCCAGGAGATCGAGGGCCAACTCGGCCTCAAGCGCGGCACCCTCGAAGGGCCCGCGGCGAACTGGCTGAACCTCGTGCATCCCTTCGACGTCGAGCGCTACTCGGCCGCCCTCGATACCGTGATCGAGGAGCGGCGCGGCCGCATCGTCCACGACTTCCGCCTCCGTTCCACGGTGGGACCCTACTTCTGGTATCGCCTGAAGGCGCGCCCGGTCATCGGGTCGGACGGCGAGGTGATCCGCGTCGTCGGCACGATCAGCGACGTCACGGAGGTGAAGACCGCCGAGGAACGCCTGCTGCACGACGCGGTCCACGACAGCCTGACGGGCCTGCCGAACCGCGAGCTCTTCTACGACCGCCTCGATGCCGCCCTGGCCTTCGCCAGCCAGGACCCGCGCCTGAAGCCGACCACGATCGTCCTCGACATCGACCGCTTCAAGGGGATCAACGAGGTCATCGGTCTCTCGGCGGGCGATTCGATCCTGCTGACCCTGTCGCGCCGCCTCGGCCGGCTCCTTCGGCCGCAGGACACCCTGGCCCGGGTCGCGGGCGACGAGTTCGCCTTGATCCTTCTGTCGGAGCGCGAGCCCGACCGGATCCTCGCCTTCGCGGAGATGATCCGCAAGGCGATCGCCACGCCGATCACTTATGCCGACCGCGAGATCTTCCTCACCGTCTCCATCGGCATCACCCTGCACGAGGGCGGCGCGAATCTGAAGCGGGACGAGGTCTTCAAGAACGCCGAGATGGCCATGATCCAGGCCAAGCGCGGCGGCGGCGACCGCATCGAGGTCTTCCGCGCCACCATGCGCAACGAGCGCGGCGACCGGCTGATGCTGGAGGCCGACCTGCGCCGGTCGATCGAGCGCAACGAGATGAAGGTCCTGTTCCAGCCCATCGTCCGGCTGGAGGACCGCACCGTGGCGGGCTTCGAGACGCTGCTGCGCTGGGACCATCCGAAGCTCGGCCGCATCACGCCGGCGACCTTCCTGCCCATCGCGGAGGAGAGCGGCTTCATCGTCAACCTGGGCATCTTCGCCCTGGAGCGGACCGCCCTGGAACTCGCCGCATGGCAGCGCTCCCTCGACGTCGATCCGCCGATCTTCGCCTCCGTCAACGTGTCTTCGCGTCAGCTCCTGCGACACGACCTGCTGCACGACGTGAAGACGATTCTGGCGCGCTCCGGTGTGATTCCAGGGTCCCTCAAGCTCGAAATGAGCGAGAGCCTCGTGATGGAAAACCCGGAATACGCCGCACAGATGCTTCACCGCATCCGCGACCTCGGGGCCGGTCTCTCCCTCGACAATTTCGGCACCGGTTATTCGGCCCTGTCCTACCTGCAGCGCTTCCCCTTCGACGCGATCAAGATCGACCGGTCCTTCGTGCGCCAGATCGCGACGGGCCAGACCGCGATCCTGCGGTCCATCGTGAAGATGGCCCAGGAACTCGGACTGTCGATCATCGCCGAGGGTGCAGAATCCGAGGGTGATACGCAGGCTCTGTTCGAGCTCGGCTGCGAATATGCGCAAGGATTTGCCTTCGGGGAGCCGATGTCGATGCTGCAGGCCCGGCAACTTCTCGGGGCTGCGCCTGAAGCAGCTTGAGGCGAAACGCCGAACCGATCCAACGAAGTCTCGAGGATCGGCTTAAACCTCCCTTAACCATGATCCGGCATCGTTCACCCTTAGAACGGGTGCGAGCGGTGGGCGTCAGCGCCGGCCGCCAGGAGATGGTGTGATGGCGCAGGCCGCGTTGCGGATCGCAGACGACGAGATCGACACCAGTATCGTCCGGCGCCTGATGGCGCGGCCGCTCCACGTCGTTCCCGCCCCGGTTCCGGTGCGTGAGGAACCGGCGCCCGTGCCGGCCCGGCCCGATCAGACGAATGCCGAGGTGTCCCGCCTCCGGGCGGAAATTCAGGTGATGAAGGCGGTCCTCGGCGCCGAGCGCCGCGAGACGGAGCGCCTGCGCGCCTGCCTGACCCGGATGGAGGTCCCCGAGACGCTGACGCCCGAGGCGCGGATCGTTCGCGACCGCTGGGCGGCCCTCGTCGACATGATCCTCGACGGCCCGCGCTGACGCGCCGAGATCGCGTCGCGGCACATTCATCCTTTCCCGCCTCTCCACCATTCGAAGGACGACCATGAGCGCCCGCTGCTCGCTCGTCGTCAACGGCAAGTCCGTGCGCGTTTCCACCGGCGACACACCGCTGGAGGCCGCCCTCGCCGATGGGATGATCGCCCCCACACCCGGATTGAACGGACAGGGGTCGGCGCCGGCTCCGCGCCGCGCCCAGAGCCGTTCGCATCGCAGCGAGTCGGTGAAGCTCGCCCTGCCGCGCCCGGCCAGCATCGAGGCGCCCCGCCCCCATCCCCTGCCGACCCGGAGCGCCGCCGTCCAGAAGCGGACTGGGACCGTGACGGAGATCAGTCCGCTCGGACTGCACACCGTCCAGGTCGTGGTGACGCTCACCCGCCGATTGCCGCTGGAGCCGGGCCATCAGGTCGTGGTGACCTTCGCGGGTTTCGAGCCCGCGACCCTGAGCCCGACCCTGCGGGTCGATGGCTCGGCCGAACTCAACGAACTCGTCTTTCAACTGCGCCTGAATTCCGACGGGAGCGGCCTCGGGCACGCCCTCGGCGAGGGCATCGATCTCGATCACCCCGTCAAGGTGAAGGGCCCGGTCGGGCGCGGCTTCTACCGGCCGGGCAGCGGACGTCTCGTCCTACTCGCGGCCGAGACCGGCTTCGCGCCGATCTGGTCGATCGCCCGGGCCGCCCGCTACATCGATCCGGCCCGCGAAGTCACCCTGATGGTCGGCGCGCGCGATCCCCTCGACCTCTACATGCGCCCCGCCCTCGACTGGCTGCGCGCCACCGGGGTGACGCGCATCGTCATGGTGTCCGACCGGACCCGCCAGCGCCCCCCCGAGGTCCGCCCGGGTCCCCTGACGGCCCATCTGCCCTCGCTGCGCAGCACGGACGTGGTCCACGTGGCGGGCGACGCCTCGACGGTCGGTGCCGTCGAGGTCCTGGCCGCCGCGTCCGGCGCCCGCTGCTATCCGGTGCTGATCGAGCCCGGGATCTGAACGAAGCACGATCCGAACGAAAAGCGGCGCGTCCCCGGCAGGGGCGCGCCGTTTTTCGTTTCCCGTCCCGGTGAGGCCCGGCCCCTCGGGGCCGGGCGCACCTGACATCAGCCGACGCGGACCCGCCAGATCTCCTCGGCGTATTCGCGCATGGACCGGTCCGACGAGAACCACGCCATCCGTGCCGTGTTGAGGATCGCCGCGCGCCACCACGCCTTCGGGTCGTTCCAGGCGGCATCGACCGCGCGCTGGGCCCGCCAGTAATCGTCGAAATCGACGGTGAGCAGGTAGCGGTCGTTGTGGCGCAGGTCGTCGACGATGGGCCGGAAGCGGCCCGGTTCCTCCGGCGAGAACCGGCCGGATTCGATGAGGTC
This sequence comes from Methylobacterium sp. J-078, assembly GCF_022829285.1. Lineage (GTDB taxonomy): Bacteria > Pseudomonadota > Alphaproteobacteria > Rhizobiales > Beijerinckiaceae > Methylobacterium. The sequence continues at coordinate 221,628 of NZ_JAKSYI010000055.1, read as the reverse complement.
GAGGGCCGCCTTCAGGCGCGGGGAGGCGGCGATGGCGGCCTCGGCGTAGTTCGGCTCGGCCATGCGGGCCTGCACCCCGGCGGCATCCAGACCGAAGATGAAGATGTTCTCCGGGCCGACATGGTCGCGGATCTCGATGTTCGCGCCGTCCAGGGTACCGATGGTCAGCGCACCGTTGAGGGCGAGCTTCATGTTGCCGGTGCCCGAGGCCTCCATGCCGGCCGTGGAGATCTGCTCCGACAGGTCGGCCGCCGGGATGATCGCCTCGGCGAGACTCACCGAATAGTTCGGCAGGAAGGCCACGGTCAGGCGCCCGGCGACGTCCGGATCGGCATTGACCACCTTGGCGACGTCGCAGGCGAGCTTGATGATGAGCTTGGCCTGCACGTAGCTCGGCGCCGCCTTGCCGCCGAAGATCTTGACGCGGGGCGTCCAGTCCCGCTTCGGGTCCGCCTTGATCGCCTGGTAGAGCGCCACCGTCTCGATGACGTTGAGAAGCTGGCGCTTATACTCGTGGATGCGCTTGATCTGCACGTCGAACAGGGCGGAGGGGTCGATCGCGATGCCTGTGCGCTCGGTCACGACATTGGCCAGCGCCGCCTTACGGGCGCGCCGCATGGCGGCGTAGCGCGACTGGAAGTTCGGGTCCGAGGCCACCTCGGCCAGACCGGTGAGCAGCTCCGGCGTATCGAGCACCTCGGGTCCCACCGCCTCGATGGCGAGCGCGGTGAGTTCCGGGTTCGCGTTGTGGAGCCAGCGCCGGAAGGTGATGCCGTTGGTCTTGTTGACGATCTTGTCGGTGTCGAGGGCGTGCAGGTCCTTGAACACCGTCGAGCGCATGAGATCGGTGTGCAGGGCCGAGACGCCGTTGACGCGCCGCGCGCCGAGGAAAGCGAGATGCCCCATGCGCACCCGCTTGCCGTGGCTCTCGTCGATTAGGGAGACGGAGGCGAGCTGGGCGGCATTGCCCCGCCCGTGCTTGCCCTGCTCCTCCAGATGCATCCAGTTGATCAGGTAGATGATCTGCATGTGGCGCGGGAGCACCCGCTCCATCAGCTCCACCGGCCAGGTCTCCAGCGCCTCGGGCAGGAGCGTGTGGTTGGTGTAGCCGAGGGTGTTGGTGGTGATGTGCCAGGCATCCTCCCAGTTCAGGCCGTGATCCTCCAGCAGGAGGCGCATCAGCTCCGGAACCGCGATGGCCGGATGGGTGTCGTTGAGCTGGATCGCGGCGTGATCGGCCAGGGAGCGCAGGTCGCCGCGCTCGGCCATGTGGCGCCGCACGAGGTCCTGCAGGGAGGCGGAGGTGAAGAAGTATTCCTGCCGCAGGCGCAACTCCTGGCCCTCGGCCGACGAATCGCTCGGGTAGAGCACCCGCGAGATCGCCTCGGCCCGGGCCCGGCCCGCGACGGCGCCGACATGGTCGCCGCCGTTGAAGCGCGCCAGATCGACGGGGGCCTCGGCCTCCGCCTTCCACAGCCGCAGGGTGTTCACGTGGCGCCCGCGCCAGCCGACCACCGGCACGTCGTGCGCGACGGCCCGCACCGTCTCGGCCGGGTGCCAGTGACGGCGGATGACGCCCTCGGACACGGAGGACATGGTGACGTGCCCGCCGAAGCCGATGCTGTAGGTTGCCTCGGGCCGGACGAACTCCCAGGGATTGCCCTCGGCGAGCCAGGTCTCCGGCGCTTCCTTCTGCCAGCCGTCCTCCAGCGATTGCCGGAACAGGCCGTGATCGTAGCGGATGCCGTAGCCGATGGCCGGGATCGACAGGCTCGCCATGCTTTCCATGAAGCAGGCGGCGAGGCGGCCGAGGCCGCCGTTCCCGAGGGCGGCGTCCGGCTCGGCAGCCTCCACGTCGCCCAGATCGACGCCGAGTTCGCGCAGGGCCGCGCGCGTGGTCTCGACGAGACCGAGATTGTTCATGGCATCGGACAGGAGCCGGCCGATGAGGAATTCGAGGGAGAGGTAGTAGACCCGCTTGTTCGGTATCGAGCGCTCGCCGTCCACGCAGGCGTCCACGATCCGGTCGCGGAGAGCCAGTGCGGTCGCGGCGAACCAGTCGCGTTCGCGGGCATTGGCGGGGGTTCGTCCGATCGCGTAGGCGAGCTTGGCGAGGATCGCCTCGCGCAGTTCGGCGACGGCATTGCCCGAAATCGCCCGATCCGGGCTCACCCGGCCCTGGCGGACGTGCGCGGGCGCGGCGCTCGCGTCACGCTGCGCCGTCATGTCCGGACCCGTTGCTGCAGAAGCCTCATAGCGTCCATCCCGTCTGATCAGCTTTTCGTTCAACACGTCTCAAGTCCCCCCGTTCTCAACCGCGGAACCTGGATACGCGAACCGGACCATCGACCCGCCGGGTCCGTCCAGTGCAGCGTTCCTGTTCTTCGTTCGGTCCAGCCATCTTGGTCGCGCTATTCAATCACTCTCAGGAGATCGGATCCGTTAAGACTCTCTTCTCGCAATGCATCGTACGGGCCGTTCAGCACACCCGATGCGTCTCCACCGCGAATCGGCCCGCGGGCCAATTCAGGCGACGAAGGCTGCGCGCGGTTGCTTGCCCGAGCATGACCTCCACCGCAACGCTGCGCCGCACAATCCTGCGTGCCACGTGACCATGACGGTCCGTGTGGACCAAAGCGCACGGGAATGAGACCGCATGACGTTGGAATATTGTCTGAACGCTGACGGTCATCGGCGGGTCGCGGAGCGCACGTTCTCCCGCTAGGGTCCGCCCCGGCCAAGCGGAGCGGGCCATGGAGGGCGTTGCATGGCGGATACGGTCTGGTGGAAGCGCGGCACCGTCTATCAGGTCTATCCCCGCTCGTTCCAGGACAGCGACGGCGACGGCATCGGCGACCTGGCGGGGATCACGCGGCGCCTGGACTATCTCGCCTGGCTCGGGGTCGACGCGGTCTGGATCTCACCGTTCTACCCGTCGCCGATGGCGGATTTCGGCTACGACGTCGCCGATTATTGCGGCGTCGACCCGCTCTTCGGGACGCTGGCGGATTTCGACGCCCTCGTAGCGGAAGCCCATTTCCGCCGGCTCAAGGTCATCCTGGACTTCGTCCCGAATCACACCTCGATCGCGCATCCCTGGTTCGCGGAGAGCCGCGCCTCGCGCACCAGCCCGAAGCGGGACTGGTACATCTGGCGCGATCCCGCCCCCGACGGCGGTCCGCCCAACAACTGGATCAGCAATTTCGGCGGCCCGGCCTGGACCCGCGACGCGGAGAGCGGCCAGTACTACTATCACGCCTTCCTGCGGGAGCAGCCGGACCTGAACTGGCGCAACCCCGAGGTCCGCGCGGCGATGCACGACGCCCTTCGCTTCTGGCTCGACCGGGGCGTGGACGGGTTTCGCGTCGACGTGATCTGGCACCTGATCAAGGATGCGGGCTTTCGCGACAACCCGGAAAATCCGGCCTTCGCGGCGGGACAGCCGGAGATCAACCGCTTCGCGCAGGTCTATTCCGCCGACCGTCCCGAGGTTTTCGACATCATCGCCGAGTTGCGGGCCGTGTTGGCGCCCTACCCCGAGCGCGTGCTGATCGGGGAGATCTACCTGCCGGTGGAGCGGCTGGTCGCCTATTACGGTCCCGACCTCAACGGCGTCGACCTGCCCTTCAACTTCCAGCTCATCCAGACCCCGTGGAACGCCCGCTCGGTGGGCGATCTCGTGAGTGCCTACGAGGAGGCCCTGCCCCCCGGGGGCTGGCCGAACTGGGTGCTGGGCAACCATGATCAGCCGCGCATCGCGGCCCGTGTCGGCCCTGAGCAGGCCGCCGTGGCGGCAATCCTGCTGCTGACCCTGCGCGGCACGCCGACCCTCTATTACGGCGACGAGATCGGGCTCGCCCACGTCCCGATCCCGCCCGATCGGGTCCAGGACCCTTGGGAGCGCAACGAGCCGGGCCACGGCCGCGACCCGGAACGGACACCCATGCAGTGGGACGAGACCGTCCATGCGGGCTTCAGCACCGCCGAGCCCTGGCTGCCGATCAGCGTGGACGCGGCGACCCGCAACGTCGAGGGCCTGCGTGACGACGCGACCTCGATCCTCACGCTCTATCGTCGGCTGTTGCGTCTCCGGCGGGACTACCCGGCCCTGTCGGTGGGCGCCTATCGCGCATGGCCCGATTGCCCGGAGACGGTCCTCGCCTACGAGCGGCATGATGGTGACGCGACGCTCCGCGTCGTGCTGAATTTCAGCGCAGCGCAGCAAGATCTGCCGATGGGCGAGGAGTTCGGCGCGAACTGGTCCGTTCTCCTCTCGACCCATCCGGAGCGCCAGGGCACGCGAATCTGCGAAAAACTCACCCTTTTCGCCCATGAGGGCGTCATTCTGCTCCGACTGGCCTCCTGATCCGCCGCGATCGACGCCTCGCGAGAAATCTTCCTGAACGTGGCTTGAATTGTGCGTCGCAATGGAACCGCGAATGATTTAAGGCGTTCACGATGTCGACGTCGATGCTGGGCCAACGTTCCCCGTCCCCGCCCCTCGCGCGACGTGGGGACGATTTCATGAGCCTGACGGATCAGACCGATCACCTCGTAGCGCCGCACACCTTTCGATCCCGTCATACCCTGCAGCCCCGCGTTCTTTTCGCGACCCCCGAGATGGCGGATTTCGTCAAGACCGGCGGTCTCGGCGAAGTGGCAGCCTCCCTCCCCCGGGCCCTGCGCAGGCACTACGACGTCCGCATCCTGATCCCGGGTTACCGGCAGGTGGTCGAGCAGTTCGACCACATCCCGGTCGTCGCGCAGCTCGCCGGCAAGGCCGGCGTACCCCCGTGCGAACTGGGTCTCGTCGAACTCGGCGACGGCCTCCAGGTCTACGTGATCCTGAACGCGGACCTGTATCAGCGCGACGGCACGCCCTACGGAAACGCCCAGGGCGATTTCGGGGACAACGACGTCCGCTTCGCCCGCCTCAGCCTCGCCGCGGCGGAGATCGCCTGCGGCATCGATCCGGCCTGGAGCGCCGATCTGCTGCATCTCAACGACTGGCAGGCGGCCCTGGCGCCGGCCTACCTCGCCTGGAGCGGCCTGCGGGTGCCCAGCATCCTCACGGTTCACAACCTCGCCTATCAGGGGGTGTTTCCACGCGAATCCCTCGGCCATCTCGGCGTGCCGGAGGACGCTTTCCAGATGGACGGCGTCGAGTTCTACGGCCAGATGTCGTTCCTGAAGGCGGGTCTGTACTATGCCTCGCACGTCACGACGGTGAGCGAGACCTACGCGCGCGAGATCACGACGCCGGAGGCCGGCTGCGGCCTCGACGGCTTGCTGCGCACCCGGGCGGCCCAGGGGCGCCTCGCCGGCATCCTCAACGGCATCGACGAAAGCTGGGACCCGAGCACGGACGCGCACCTCGCCGCGCGCTTCGAGATCGACGACTGGAAGGGGAAGCGCGCCAATGCCGAGACGGTGCGGCGCCAGTTCGGTCTCGCGGTCTCGCGCGGTCCGCTCTTCGCCATCGTCTCCCGCCTCGTCCACCAGAAGGGCATCGATCTGAGCATCAGTGCCGCCGAATCGATCGTGGCCGAGGGTGGGCAGCTCGTGGTGATCGGCCAGGGCGAGGGCCGCTTCGAGGGGGCCCTGCGCGACCTCGCCCGGCGCAACCCCGCCTCCATCGGCGTCCATGTGGGCTTCGAGGAGCAGGAAGCCCGGCGGATGTTCGCGGGCAGCGACTTCCTGCTGATGCCATCGCGCTTCGAGCCCTGCGGCCTCGCGCAGATGTATGCCCAGCGCTTCGGCTCCCTGCCGATCGTCCACCGGACCGGCGGCCTCGCCGATACGGTGGAGGACGGCGTCACCGGCTTCACCTTCGGCGAGGCCTCGCCGCGCGGTTTCTCCCTCGCGATCCGCCGGGCCTTCGATACGTTCGGCCAGAAGAAGCGCCTGAACGCCATGCGGCGTCATGCGATGTCGCGCAACTTCGGCTGGAACGAAGCGGCGCTGAACTACTCTGCCCTCTACGCCCGTGCCTTCGGCAACATGTCCGGACTGCGGATGCGCGCCGCCTGAACCCGGGCGACGATACTTGAACGCAAACGAAAGACGCCGGCGCGGGTCACCCGCGCCGGCGTCTTTCGTTCGAGGGGTCGGCTCGCGCGGCGCGGCCGACGCGCGTCGGTCGGCTCGCGGAGGGTCTCTCCGCGAGCGCGGGTCTGTCAGTCCTGGCGCACGAAGATCATCGTGGCCAGCGGTGGGATCGTCAGCGCGACCGAGTAGGGTTGGCCGTGGCTCTCCACGGCTTCTGCCTGGACACCGCCCATGTTGCCGACGTTAGAGCCCCCATAGCTCTCGGCGTCCGAGTTGATCGCCTCGCGGTAGAATCCGGCGGCGGGCACGCCAACCCGGTAACCCGTACGGGGCACAGGCGTGAAGTTCGAGACCACCACGGCGACCTCGCCGGCCTCGCGGCCCTTGCGGGCCCAGGCGATGACGCTGTTGTCCTGGTCGTCCGCCACCAGCCACTGGAAGCCGCCCGCCTCGGTGTCGCGCTCGTGCAGGGCCGGCGTCGCCGCGTAGAGGTGGTTGAGGTCGCGGATCAGTTCCTTGACGCCCCGGTGCATGCCGTCATCGAGGAGGTGCCAGTCCAGGCTCTGATTGTGGTTCCACTCCTTTTCCTGGCCGAACTCGCAGCCCATGAAGAGCAGCTTCTTGCCGGGATGCCCCCACATGAAGCCGTAATAGGCGCGAAGATTCGCGAACTTCTGCCAGCGGTCGCCCGGCATCTTGCCGAGCAGCGAGCCCTTCCCGTGCACGACCTCGTCGTGGGACAGGGGCAGGATGAAGTTCTCGGAGAAGGCGTAGAGCAGACCGAAGGTCAGGTCGTGGTGGTGGTAGCGGCGGTGGATCGTCTCCTTGGACATGAAGTTCAGGGTGTCGTGCATCCACCCCATGTTCCACTTGAAGCCGAAGCCGAGGCCCCCTGTGTAGGTCGGGTGCGAGACGCCCGGCCAGGACGTCGATTCCTCCGCCACCGTGAGGGTGCCCGGCGCGTGCGCGTAGGTGGCCTCGTTGGTCTTGCGGAGGAACTCGATGGCGTCGAGATTCTCGTTGCCGCCGTAGCGGTTCGGGATCCACTCGCCCTGGCGGCGCGAATAGTCGAGGTAGAGCATCGAGGCCACGGCATCCACGCGAAGGCCGTCGAGGTGATAGTGCTCGAGCCAGAAGCGGGCGTTGGCAGCCAGGAAGCTCGACACCTCCGTGCGGCCGAAGTTGTAGATGTAGGTGCCCCAATCCTGGTGGAAGCCCTGGCGCGGGTCGGCATGCTCGTAGAGATGGGTGCCATCGAACTGGCCGAGGCCGTGCGCGTCGAGGGGGAAGTGCCCCGGCACCCAGTCGAGCATCACGCCGATGCCGGCGGCGTGCGCCGCGTCCACGAAGGCCGCGAAGTCGTCCGGCGTGCCGAAGCGGCTCGTCGGCGCGAAGAGCGAGACGGGCTGGTAGCCCCATGAGCCGTCGAACGGAAACTCCGTGATCGGCAGCATCTCGATATGGGTGAAGCCCATCTCCTTGACGTAGGGAATCAGACGCTCGCCGAGCTCCTGGTAGGTCAGGTAGCGATTGCCCTCCTCGGCGACGCGGGCCCAGGAACCGAGATGGACCTCGTAGATCGAGATCGGTACGTGGCGCGGGTCCTTCGCCCCCCGCGTCTCCATCCACTTGTCGTCGTGCCAGGCGGGCGTGTTCGTCCCCTGGAGGACGGAGGCGGTCTCGGGCGGCTTCTGCGCCGCGAAGGCGACGGGATCGGCCTTCAGGGGCAGGAGCGACCCGTCTGCGCCGCGGATCTCGTACTTGTAGTGGGCCCCGGCCTTGAGACCCGGGATGAACAGCTCCCAGACGCCGCCGTTCTGCCAGAGACGCATGGGGTGGCGCCGGCCGTCCCAGGTGTTGAAGTCGCCGACCACGCTGACGCGGCGGGCATTCGGGGCCCAGACGGCGAAGCGGAAGCCCTCGATCCCGTCGACATTGCGGGCCTGCGCGCCGAGGATGCGGTAGGTGACGTTGCTGCCGACCTCACGCAGGTTGTCGATATCCGCCTGGTCCAGGGAGGAGCCGAAGCCGTAGGGGTCGTGGCGCGAGCGCTCGACGCCGTCCCAGGTCTCGACCACGAGTTCGTAGAGCGGACGGCCCTCGCTCGGCAGGCGAGCGACGAAAAAGCCGTCCGGGTGCTTGCGCTCGAACGGGATCCGCTTGCCGCCGACAAGGAGGGTGGCACCCTTCGCCTCGGGGAGCACGGCACGAACCTCCCACTGACCCTTGGCGACCTGATGAGGGCCGAGGACCGAGAAGGGATCGCCGTGGTTCGCCGCCATGATGGCGGCGATCGTGTCGGGGTGAAGGGTGGCCGTCTCGGGCGCCGGAGCCTCCGGCGCCCGCGTGGCAACGGGCGCAACGTCCGCCGATCCAGAGGCGCCCGAGGGGTGCCCGGTCCTTTTCGCGAACGTCTCGTCGATGCCCATCATTCAAACGCCTTTCTTGATCTCGTCCAGAATGTTGAGAACCCCACGTGCGGGGATTTCGATCCAGTCCGGACGATTGTTGGCCTCGTAATCGACTTCGTAGAGCGCCTTCGTCAGGAGCGAGAGCTTGAGGAGGCGGCTCTCGGTGTCTGGATCGGTCACGGCGGCCCGGCTCACCGAGACGGCTTCGCGGTAGCCGTCGAGGAAGGCTGCATCGATCATGCCGCGCCAGGCGATGGAGGCCCGGCGCGCCCGCTCCTCGGAATCCGAGAAGCGGGCCGCGATGCCGCGGGTCACCGTCTCGGCGCCGTAGGCGAAGGAGCGCATCATCCCGGCGACGTCGCGCAGCGGCGTCGACTTGGCGCGGCGCTCGTCGGCCGGACGCGAGGGCTCGCCCTCGAAATCGACGATGATGAGATCGTCCTCGGCCGCCAGCACCTGACCGAGGTGATAGTCGCCGTGGATGCGGGTCTTCATCGCGCCGACCGGCGCCTTGGCGGTGAGCGCCTCGATGGCGCTCTCGACCTCGCGGCGGCGGCCGGCAAGCTCGGTGCTCGCCGCGTTGGAGCCGCGACCCGCCAGCCCGTCGAGACCTCGGAAGGCCCGCTCGGCCTGACGGCGGGTGTCGTCGCCGAGAGCGTGCAGGTCGGCATGGTCGAACGGCTCGGCCGCGAAGGCCGGGTCGTCGGTCTCCACCGCGAAGGCGTTGTGCATCTCGGCGGTGCGTCGGCCGAGCAGGATCGCCCAGCGCAGGTGCGGCTCGAACGCCTCGGACGGGGACGGTGCCTCGCTCTCGGGCGCCAGGACCACCGTGTCGAAGTCGCGGCGCAGTCCCTCGAGCATCAGCGTCCACGCATCGCCCTGGTTGGGCACGAACTTCTGGAGCACGGCGAGCGCCGTGCGGGTGCCCTCCGCATCCACGTGCTCAAGCACGCCAAGGAGCGCCGGGGTGTTGTGGAACTGCGCGGTCTCGGTGAGGAAGCGCCCGACCTCGATCTCGGGATGGACGCCCGTCTGCAAGCGGCGCAGGAGCTTGAGCATCATCTTCGAGCCGATGGCGATCGAGGTGTTGCTCTGCTCGGCATTGAGCGCCCGGATGTCGCCGGCTTCGAAGCTCACCTCGGGATCGAACACCGAGGTGGTCGAGAAGACGAGGCGGCCGGTCTCGGTCGCCATCTCGCGGCCCTCGCGCATGCCCTCGATCACCGAGACGGCGAAGGCGGGGACGACGGAGGCGCCGAGGAGCAGGCCGGTGCGGGGGCCGCGCCGGACGCGGGCGACGGCGTGCTGGAGCATCGCCTCATCCTCACGGCCCTCGTCGACGGCCACCGGCACGAAGTAGTCCTGGCGCTCGCCGGTGGAGAGGTGGACGGCGACGCGGGGCAGCAGGAACTTCGCCTCGCCGGTACCGTCCTTCAGGGCGGCGCTGTCGATCACCTGCACCGACTTGATGCGCGAGCCCTTGGCGGCGAACCAGCGCCGGGTGGCGATGAAGCGCGGCGCCACGGTGCGCTCGAAGGCGGTGCGCTCGCGCCCGGCCATCAGGCTCTCGATGCCACCGGTCAGCACCAGGGTGAACAGTTCGGGCAGTTCCGGCTGCGGGCCGATGCTGCCGGTATTCGCGGCACTCAGGGAGAACCAGTAGAATCCGTAGGACGGGAGCGTCAGCAGGTAGGGCAGTTCGCCGATGGCGGGGAATTCCGAGCCGCCGGTCAGCTCGATCGGCACGGCGTTGCGCAGTTCCGAGAGGTCGAGCTGCACCGCCTGGGGCGCCCGCGAGAGGTTGGCGACGCAGAGCACGCGCTCGCCCTCGAATTCGCGGATCCAGGCCAGGACCTTGCGGTTCGACGGGTAGAGGAACTGCATCCCGCCGCGGCCCAAGGCCACCGAGTTGTTGCGGATCGCGATCATCCGGCGCGTCCAGTTCAGCAGACTGGTCTGCGACTGGGTCTGCGCCTCGACGTTGATCGCGTCGAAGCCGTAGATCGGGTCCTGCACCGAGGGCAGGAACAGCTTCTGCGGATTGGCCCGCGAGAAGCCGCCGTTGCGGTCCGGCGACCATTGCATCGGCGTGCGCACGCCGTCGCGGTCACCGAGATAGATGTTGTCGCCCATGCCGATCTCGTCGCCGTAGTACAGCACCGGCGTGCCGGGCATGGACAGGACGAGGGACTTCATGAGTTCGATTTTGCGCCGGTCGTTCTCCAGCAGGGGCGCCAGGCGGCGCCGGATGCCGAGGTTGATGCGGGCGCGGCGCTCGGCGGCGTAGAACGACCACAGGTAGTCGCGCTCTTCCGCCGTGACCATCTCGAGCGTCAGCTCGTCGTGGTTGCGCAGGAAGATGGCCCATTGGCAGCCCTCGGGAATCTCCGGGGTCTGGCGCATGATGTCGGTGATCGGGTGCCGGTCCTCGCGGGCGATCGCCATGTACATGCGCGGCATCAGCGGGAAGTGGAATGCCATGTGGCACTCGTCCCCGTCGCCGAAATACTGCGCCGTCTCCTCCGGCCACTGGTTGGCCTCGGCCAGCAGCATCCGGTCGGGATAGCTCGCGTCGAGGGCCGCGCGGATCGCCTTGATGACCGTGTGGGTCTCGGGAAGGTTCTCGCAGTTCGTGCCGTCGCGCTCGATCAGGTAGGGGATCGCGTCGAGGCGCAGACCGTCGACACCCATGTCGAGCCAGTAGCGCATGACCTCGATCACGCCCTCCAGCACGGCCGGGTTGTCGAAGTTGAGATCCGGTTGGTGGCTGTAGAAGCGGTGCCAGAAGTACTGCTTGGCGACCGGGTCCCAGGTCCAGTTCGACACTTCCGTGTCGAGGAAGATGATGCGGGTGTCCGAATACGGCGTGTCGGTATCCGACCAGACGTAGAAGTCGCGCTCCGGCGATCCGGCCGGCGCCTCGCGGGCGCGCTGGAACCAGGGGTGCTGGTCCGAGGTGTGGTTGATGACGAGCTCGGTGATGACGCGCAGGCCGCGCTCGTGCGCCGCGTCCACGAATTTCCGGAACTCCTCCATCGTGCCGTAGGAGGGGTTCACGTCGCGGTAGTCGCCGATGTCGTAGCCGTCGTCGCGCAGGGGCGAGGGGTAGAACGGCATCAGCCAGATCGCCGTCACCCCGAGGTCGCGGACATAGTCGAGCTTCTGCGTCAGGCCCTCGAAATCGCCGATCCCGTCGTTGTTCGAGTCGAAGAACGACTTGACGTGGATCTGGTAGATGATGGCGTCACGGTACCATTGCGGATCGCTGCGATCGATCATCGCGTCGTTGCCTCATGCGTCGAGTTCAAGGGCGTTTTCGGCGTTTCCGCAGCGATCCCTCGCGAGAGGTGACCATGCGTGCCGTCCACTGCGTGGGTAGGCGCCGACACTGAGGCGACACCGCGACGATCCTCACGGATCGCCGGGCTTTTTGCTGACACGGGCACGCGCTTCACGCAACCCGGCTCGGGGCGCGAAGGCGCCAGATCACCGCCGAGCGCTCGGCGGGATCGAGGGCGATGCGGTGCGATTTTCCACGCAGCTCGAACTTGTAGCCCAGCAGCAGGTCCTCGACCTCGACCGCGCCGTCGTCGGGCTGCCCCAGCAGCCAGAGCGGCACTTCGTATGTGCATTCCTGCCGGTTGCGTGGGTCGAGGTTGACCAGCACGAAGACGCAATTGTCCCCCTCCGGCGTCACCTTGGCGTAGCCGATGATCTGGTCGTTATAGGCCCCGGTGAAGACGACGTTCCGGAAGTCCCAAAGGGCCGGGTTGTCGCGCCGGATCTGGTTGAGCTTGATGATGTGCTCGCGGATGTTGCCCGGCTTGTGATAATCCCAGGCCTTCAACTCGTACTTCTCCGAGTTGAGGTATTCCTCCTTGCCCGGATAGGGCTCGGCCTCGCACATCTCGAAGCCGTTGTAGATGCCCCAGACGCTCGACAGCGTGGCGGCCAGGGTCGCGCGCACCACGAAGCCCGCCCGGCCACTGGTCTGCAGGTAGATCGGGTTGATGTCCGGCGTGTTGGCAAAGAAGTTCGGGCGGTAATACTCGCCCATCTCGCCCGCCAGTTCGGTGGAATAGGCGATCAGATCCGGCTTGGTGTCGCGCCAGGTGAAGTAGGTGTAGCTCTGCTGGTAGCCGGCCTTAGCGAGCTTCTTCATCATCTTCGGCCGGGTGAAGGCCTCGGCGAGGAAGATCACGTCGGGATAGCGGGCGTTCACCTCGGCGATCATCCATTCCCAGAACGGAATCGGCTTGGTGTGCGGGTTGTCGACTCGGAAGATGCGCGCGCCGAGCTTGGCCCAGCCCAGCACGATGTCGCGCAACTCGATCCAGAGCGAGGGCAGCGCGCCGCCGTAGAAGTGGACGTTCGAGATGTCCTCGTACTTCTTCGGGGGATTCTCTGCGAATTTCAGCGTCCCGTCCGGGCGCCATTCGAACCATTCCGGATGGTTCTTGATCCAGGGATGGTCGGGCGAGCACTGAATCGCGAAATCGAGGGCGATCTCCATGCCGTAGGCGTGGCTCGCCGCCACCAACCGGCGGAAATCGTCGAGGGTGCCGAGGTCCGGGTGCACGGCCTCGTGGCCGCCCTCCTCCGAGCCGACCGCGTAGACCGACCCGACATCGCCTAGCAACGCCTTGAGAGTGTTGTTCTTGCCCTTGCGGTTGGTCTTGCCCACCGGGTGGATCGGCGTGAAGTAGAGCACGTCGAAGCCGAGTTCGCGGATCTCGGGCAGGCGGGCGATCACGTCGTCGAAGGTGCCGTGACGGTTGACGTCCATCGACTGGGAGCGCGGGAAGATCTCGTACCAGGCCGAGAACCGGGCCGCGAGGCGGTCGGCGATCACCGGCACGTTCACAGGGTAGCGCGAGAGGTTGATGCGCGGCGCGTGCCGGCGGATCAGGTGGGCGTTCTCCGGCGCCAGCATCAGGTCGAGCTGCGCGGCCGAGCCGGTCTCTTCCGCTTCGAGGTCGCCGGCGAGGGCCTTCAGGCGGTCGGCGTCCGGGCCGGTCGCGTTCTCGGACGCGCCGATCACGAAGGCCACGCCCTCGATGGTCTCCAGGCGGACATCGACGCCGGCATTGCGCTTCTTCAGGGTGTCGCGCACCCAGGAGGAATAGCCGTCGCGCCAGGCCTGAATGGTGAACTCGTAGCGGGCATTGCGCAGGAGCGGGAAGTGGCCGCCCCAGCGGTCGTTGTCCACGAACACCATGCGGTCGGCCCGCCATTCGGTCTCGCCGACGACCCGCGAGAGGATCTCGGCGTCGATGATCTCGTGGCCGTCGCTGAAGATGTCGGCGGTGACGTGGACGCTCTCGCCGACCACGCGCTTGACCGGAGACCGGCCGCCGTCGATCTCCGGCATCACCGCCTCGATGACCACGCGCCCCTCGCCCGTGGGCGTGCTGAGGTCGGGCACCTTCGCCGCCGCCGCGCGCTCGGCGGCGAGGATGCGAACCTCGCCCGGCGCCAGCGCCAGGGCGATGCCGGGCCGGAATTCGATCGGCGCGGCCTCCGGCGTGCGATCGACGAAGTCGCCGAGCATGCCGCCGGTCCGGGCGAGAAGCGTGCCGGGCTCGACCGGTACGGACACGTCGGTGGGGTTGTAGAGCACCAGGGTGGCGCTGCGCGCTGAGGCCCCGTGGCCGGTGTCGAAGCGCAGGAGCGCCGCATAGGCCGCGTCCGGCGCGGAGATGCGCGCCTGGGCACCCTCGACATTGGCGGCCGATACCTCGGCCCGCAGGGCGTTGATCGCGGCGATGTAGGACGAGATGTCGATGCCGGTGTCGGTTTCGCGAAGCGCGGGCGTCGTCTCGACCACGTGGAGGGCGCGCCGGTAGCCCCACTCGTAGCCGATCGGCATCAGGACGCCGGCCGAGAAGAAGGCCGACAGGGCGTAGCGCGCCTTCAGGTGGCGGGCGATCGCCCCCGCGTCACCGTCGAGATCCGCCGCGAGGCGGGCCATGTCGTGGTTCTCAGGGAACGCGATGGACGGCGCGATGACGCGCAGGCGCTCGTACTGTTCCAGGGCCCAGGACGCCTTGAGGTCCCACCAGGCGAAGCTGTTGAACAGGTAGTCGAAGCCCGCGCCCGCCGTCGACTGCGCCTCCTCGAAGGTGCAGCCCAGGGTCTCGGCGGCGAACAGGCAATCGGGCTCCAGGGCCTTGGCGGACCCGATGAGATCGCGCCAGACCTCGGCCGGGACCTTGTAGGCCGCGTCGCAGCGGAAACCGGCGACGCCGAGATCCTGAAGGCGGTTGATGTAGCCGGACCAGAGGGCGGTCAGTTCCCGGCGCGCGCCCTCCGAATGGTAATCGAGTTCGGCGAGATCGCCCCAGACCGTGCGGATCGACGGATCGTCCGGATCGACGGCGTAGGGGCTCTCGATCCGGCCCTCGGAATCCTTGAGGAACAGGTCCGGGCGCTGCGCGGCCAGGGGGCCGTCCATGGCGGTGTGGTTGATGACGAGGTCCGTCATCACCTGGAGGCCGTGGGCGGCGGCCGCGGCGCAGAAGCGGCGGATCTGCTCGTCGTCCGAGGTGCCGTCCTGGTCGCGGAAGCGCTCGTCCAGGCGGTCGGGATCGGCCACCGCGTAGAGGCTGCGCGAGCCGCCGGTCTGGTGGAAGGGGTTGAGGTAGACCCAGTCGAAGCCGAGCGCCGCGATGCGCGGCAGTTCGGCGGTCCAGGCCGACACGGTGCCGACCAGCAGCGGGAAGAGATTGTAGATGCGCGGCCCCTCGGCCCGGGGCGCGAGGCCGGCCGGAAGCGGCACCTCACCGGCTTCGGTCCGCTGGGCGGCGGTCGTTGCGGGGCTCGGTGCGTTCATGAATGCTCCATTCGTTCAGTCGTGCGCTCGACCCGCCGCGGGGCAGGCCCGGAGCCGGCCGTGGCCGGGAGCGCAGGCGTGGGGGAGGAGGTCGAGCCCTCCCCGCGTCGTCGGTTCTATCGCGCCCGCCTCAGCCGGTCCGCTTGAGGACCGCATAGGGCAGACGCGCGAAGGCCTGTCCGAGTTCGATCCGGCCGTCATCCGAGACGACCGCGTCACCCGTCACGAGATCGGTCCAGGTCGATCCCGGCGTCACGGACAGGTGGGTTCCGGCGAACGCCTCACCGGACCAGACCGCCTCCCCGAGGAAGCCGGAGACCAGCCGCGGCACCGCCACCACGAGGTCGCCCTCCCCGGTCGTCGCATCCGAACGTGTGAATGCGATGACATGCGCCGCCCTTTCGCCCGAAGCGGGCAGCGCCTGGTAATCCGCGTCCGCGTAGAAGCTCGGTCGTGCCTCGCGGTCGGCGAGCAGCCGCGCGAGGGTCGCCTGCTTGACGCGGCCGTCGGTCCAGTGCGCCAGGGCGTCGGCGGCGGCCGCCCCTTCCTCCAGGGCGCGGGTCAGGGCGGGGTAATCCACCGGCCGGCGGTTGTCGGGATCGACGAAGGAGAAGTCCCAGAACTCCGTGCCCTGGTAGGTGTCGGGCAGGCCCGGCAGGGTCGCCTTGAGCACGGTGCGCCCGAGGCCGGCGATCATGCCGAGATGGGCGAGCCGCCGCGCGAAGGGGCGCAGCCGCGCCAGGAAGGCCGAACCGGGGGCGATCAACGCGGCGAAGAGTGCGTGGACCGCGCCCTCGTAGGCCTCGTCGACATTCACCCAGCTGGAGCGCCGCTTGGATTCGCGCAGGGCCTTCTCGGCGTAGGCGTCGAGACGCTTGCGGAAATCATCGATCGCGGCGGGCTCGTCCCGGTCCAGCAGTTCCAGCGGCCAGGCACCGAGGATCGCCTGGAAGAACATCCACTGATCGTTAGCGTCGGGGGCCGGCTCCTTCTCGACGAGGCTGAGATGGGGCCCGGCGAGCGACGTCCAAATCTCCCACGCCTCGGCCCAATCGCCCGGCATCTCGGAGAGCGCGAGCAGGCGGGAGCGCGCATCCTCGCCCCGCTTGGTGTCGTGGGTCGCGGTGGTGATCATCGCATTCGGCCAGTCGCGGGCACGCGCTGCCTGGAGCGCGTGGAAATGCTCCGCATCGATGCCGTACTCGCCCGGGTCGCCGCCGACCTCGTTGAGGGCGAGGAGTTCGGCGAACCGGTAGAACAGCGTGTCCTCCAGGCTCTTGGCCATGACCGGGCCGGTGAGCTGCTGGAAGCGGCGGCGGAAGCGCAGGATCACCTCCGGGTCGGGCCGGCCCGGACCCGTCACGTCGATGCGCCCCAGCATGGCGTCGGCGGCGAAATCGTGCACGGAGCGGTCGGGCAGCGCGCTCCAGCGCTTGGCCTTCTTCACTGCCGTCTCGATGAGGCGGATGTCCTCGTCCTCGACGTCGCTCTCATCGAGGTCGCCGGGCAGGTAGCTGCGATAGGTCGGGAAACGGGCGATGATCTCGATCAGCGCGCGGCGGATGGCGTTCACCGAGAAGTCGCGGGTGCGCCGGTCGGCGTCCGCCACCGCCTTGAGGTCGGAGGTCATCACCTCCAGTTCGGAGGCGAAGCTGATCTCCAGGATCTCCGCCTTGGCGGCGCGGAGCATGAACTTGTAGGGCTCATCAAATTCGGTCCGGCTCTCGTAGAGCCGGGCGATCTCGGTCCGCTTCGTCCGGTCCACCAGGATGCCGTCGAGCTGGTTCAGCACGTCGTAGCCGGTGGTGCCGGCCACCGGCCAGGGGCGCAGGCGCTCGCCGGGTTCGAGGATCTTCTCCACCACCACGTAGAAGCCCGGGCCGATGGCCGCCTGTAGGGCGCGGGCGTAGCCGAGCGGGTCGGCCAGACCGTCGATGTGGTCGATGCGCAGGCCGTCGATCCGGCCCGCCTCGATGTGGCGGAAGATCGTGGCATGCGAGCGCTGGAAGACGTCGGATTGCTCGACGCGAAGACCGGCGAGCCCGTTCACATCGAAGAAGCGGCGATAGTTGATGTCGCTCGCCGCGATCCGCCAATGGGCAAGGCGGTAGGATTGCTGCTCGAGCAGGCGGTGCAGGGGGCCGAAGCTGTCGGGATGACCCTTGGCCCCGTTGAGGAGGCGCAGGGTCCGGTCGATGGCCTCGGCGATGGCGGGCGAGGCCTCCACCGCTTCGACCAGCCGCTCCTTCAGGGTCTCGGCCTCCTCGGGGAAGCCGCGGCGGCGCTCCTCGTTGGTGTCCTCGCCCATCAGGCGCAGGCGTTCGGAGATGCCGAGCACCTCCAGGGCCGCCGCATCCTCGATGTCGCCGAGGGCGGCGAGGGAGCGGTTCAGGATCGTCGGGTATTGCAGCGGGCAGATCGGGAATTCGTGCTCGTAGTGCCAGACGCTGAAAGCGCCCTTGCGCGCGTCGAACTTGAGTTCAAGCGTGCCTTTCTCCAGGGCCTCGCCGTAGCGGTCGCCGAGGAACGGCACCACTAGGTTGTTCTTGGCGCCGAGCCGCGACCAGTCGATGTCGAAGGCGTTGGCGTGGGGCGAGAGGCCGCCCCATTCGAGCACCGACAGCCACCAGGGATTGTCGGCGCCGCCGACGCCCATGTGGTTGGGCACGATGTCGAGGAGGAACTTCAGTCCGGCCCCGTGGAGCGCGTCCGAGAAGCGGATTAAGGCTTCCTCGCCGCCGAGTTCCGGGTTGATCGTCGAGTGGTCGACGATGTCGTAGCCGTGGGTCGAGCCCGGCCGCGCCTTCTGGATCGGGGAGGCGTAGACGTGGCTGATCCCGAGCTTGACGAGGTAAGGGACGATCTTTTCAGCGTCCGCGAAGGTGAAGTCCTTGTGGAACTGCAGGCGGTAGGTGGCGCGCGGCGGGACCGTGGCGAGGCGGGCGGCACCGGAGCGCGGACCGCGATCCTCCGCCGACAGCGAGGCGGCGAGCTTGGCCAAGGGACCGCCGGGCGCCGCGATGCTCTCCAGGGTCCGGTCGAGCTTCCGGCGCCAGTTCGGATAACCTTCGGTCGAGCCCGGCACGTTGGCCTGGGACAGTTCGGAGACCACGTCCTCGTACTGCACGGCCGTCAGCATCGAGGGCGCACGGCCGAGGTAGCGCGCGGCCGCCTCGAAGGGCGCGGCGTCCGGCACGTCGTAGGTCGGCAGCAATTGCTCGCCGGCCAGCGCCTCGGTGAGGCGCGCGCACTCGTCCACGCGCTCGCGGCGCTCGGAATCCGCCCGCTCGGAATCGTAGAGGCCCAGCGCCTGCCGGGTGTCGGTGTCCACGCCGCGCCACCAGCCCACGAAGGTGGGCAGGTCGTGGGTCGTGATGGCGGTGAGGGCATCGCGCGGGTAGGCCGCCGGCGGCTTGAAGCGGGCGCCCTGCTCGCGCTCGAAGGCGAGGATGCGGTAGCTGAGGATGCCGGCCTGCATCAGGGCGTCGGAGAACCCTTCCGGCGCCGTGCCGAGATCCTCGGCGATGACGAGGCACTTGGCCCGGTGGCTCTCCAGGCGCAGGACCGCGAGCATCGGCTCGAACGGCATCGCCACGTAGGCGCCCTCCTTGGCCGAGCGCCCGACAGGTATCAGGAACAGACGGGCGAGCTGGAAAGCGTGGTCGATGCGGATCGCGCCGGCATGGCGCATATTGGCGACCACGAGGGCGCGGAAGGCCGCGAGACCGTCCCGCTCCATCTCGAGGGGGTGGAAGGCCGGCAAGCCCCAATCCTGGCCCTTCGGGGCCAGCAGGTCCGGCGGCGCGCCGATGGAGACGCCGTTGGCGAAGCGCTCGGGATGCGACCAGATTTCGGAGCCGCCGCGATCCGCGCCGACGGCGAGGTCGCGGTA
This sequence comes from Methylobacterium sp. J-078, assembly GCF_022829285.1. GTDB lineage: Bacteria > Pseudomonadota > Alphaproteobacteria > Rhizobiales > Beijerinckiaceae > Methylobacterium. The sequence goes on along the minus strand of NZ_JAKSYI010000055.1, from coordinate 202,445 downwards.
GAGCCCCAGCCGCATGCCGGTGCCGAGCGCGGTGTTCGAAGCCTCCTCAAGCTGCCGGTCGGCGAGGTACTGGAGCCAGACATGGTAGGTGACGGCCTCGGCGTGTTCCTGCGCGAAGGCGCGCACGGCGTCGGTGCCGTTGCGGCGCATGTCCTCCGGCCAGTCGCCGAGCCACTGGGCGCCCTTGGCCTGGAAGTGCTCGGCCAGTGCCTCGAAGGTAGCGTGCGCCTCGAGGTCCTCGCCCCCGGCGGCCCGGAAGCTCGCGAAGCCCGCATCGCTGCCCTGGTGCGCCGCGGATTCCTGCCACAGGGCCCGCAGCACCGGCGAGAGCACGCCCCAGATGCCCGCGTGATCGACCAGCTTGGCCTCGCGAAGCGCCTCGACGCGATCGGACATGGAGGCGAGCAGCGCTTCCGCCTGCGATCCGATGAAGCCCGGCAAAACGCCCGGCTCGATGAACAGCGTTTCCAGGAAGAGGCGCGAGGAGGGCGAGTAGGGCGAGATCTTGGTGCGGTCGGTGGCAAAGAGCGCATGGACCGGGCTCAACCCCAAGAACGACGCGCCGCGCAGGCCGGCGTCGCGGGCCGCCCGGCCGGCATCCGCATAGGAGCCGATGCCGAGATTGTCGGGGGAGCGCAGCCCGTAGAGCTGTGCCGCGAGGCCCCAGTCGCGAGCGCCCTCGTCGGCGTAGGCGCGCGGGCGCCAGCAGCGCTGCGGCGCGGCGATGACCCAGGCCTCCGCGCGGCGCTCGCCCAGGTGCACGCCGAGCCGGTGATAGCCGGGGGTGAGCGGCGGCAGTTCGAAGCTGTCGCCCGAGATTGCCACCCGCCCCTCGCGGTGGTGGCCGCGCTCGTCCGTCAGGCGCCAGGACAGGGTGCCGGTGGCCCCCGCATGCTGGATCGGCACCGTGATGGCGCGCCGAGCCTCGGCCGGCAGGAGCGGCGGGATCAGCCCGCCACGCACCGCCTCCACCTCGGCGAGGCGCGCGGCGATGTCCGCCTCGGATTCGACGGGAAAGCCGAGCGCCGCGATCATGCCCCGCCTGACGTCCAGGGACGTCTCGACGGGCTGCCCGAAGGCGTCGGTGTAGCCGGCGGCGACGCCGAGGAGGTCGGCGAGGCGTTCGAGGTCGCGGCTCATCACTTCACACCCGTCAGGAAGACACCCGTCCAGGACGGGAGTTCGATCGATCCGTTGCCCGAGCCGCTCGACCAGACGATCTGGCCGTCGCCGCGCTCGGCGGTGAAGTCATCCGTGCCGACATTGGCGACGAAGCGCAGCCAGCCGCCCTCGTAGGTCCAGGTGCAATCCACCACGTCGGGACGCGGCAGGGTCGCCTTGGCGCCGAGGTAGCGGGTCCGCGTCAGCGGCACGACCGCCTGATGCCGGATCTGGAGGAGGTTGCGCGTGTCGGCCAGCACGGAGCGATGCGGTGGCTCGGCCCGCTCGGCCCAGTCGATCCGCGAATCCGTGAAGGTCTTCGCCTCGGTGGGATCGGGGATCACGGAAGTGTCGTCCGCGAAGGCCGCGAAGCTCTTGAACTCGCGCCGCCGCCCCTCGCGCACCGCCTTGTTCAGTTCCTCGTCGGGGGCAAAATCCACGAAGAACAGGAACGGCGCTGAAGCCGACCACTCCTCGCCCATCCACAGCATGGGGATCTGCGGGCTGAGGAGCAGGCCCGCCCGCGCGAGGGCGAGCTTGGCGGGGTCGCAGAGCGCGCTTAGGCGTTCGCCCAGGGCCCGGTTGCCGACCTGATCGTGGTTCTGCAGGAAGGTGACGAAGGCCGAGGGCGGCAGGTGGCCGGAGGGCTCGCCGCGCGGGTGATTGTCGAGGGTCGGGAATGGCTCGCCCTGATAGGCGAAGCCCTCCGACAGGCAGCGGGCCAGGTGCTCGACGGGCCGGTCCGCGAAGCTCGCGTAGTAGCCGGCATCCTCACCGGTGAGCAGCACGTGCCAGCAATGGTGGAGATCGTCCGCCCACTGGGCGTTGTGCTGGATCGCCTGTCCCTTCGCGTCGCGCTCCAGCCAACGAGCCTGGTTGGCCTCGTTCTCCAGCACGAGGTGGATGTGGCGCCCCGGCAGACGCGCCCGAATCGTCTCCGCGAGTTCCCCGAGGAAGTGCCGCTCCGAATCGTCCAGGATGGCATGCACCGCGTCGAAGCGGATGCCGTCGAAATGATACTCTTCCAGCCAGTAGAGCGCATTCTCGATGAAGAAGTCGCGCACCACCCGGCCGCTGGTCTCGCCGTCGAAGTTGATGCCGGCGCCCCAGGGGGTCTGGTGTCGTTCGGTGAAGAACGTCTTGGCGTAGGCGTTGAGGTAATTCCCGGCCGGGCCGAAGTGGTTGTAGACGGCGTCGAGGAAGACCATCAGCCCGAGGCCGTGGGCCGTGTCGATGAGGTGCTTGAGGTCCTCCGGTCGTCCGTAGGCGGCGTCCGGCGCGTAGGGCAGCACGCCGTCGTAACCCCAGTTGCGCGTGCCCTTGAAGTCGGCGAGCGGCAGAAGCTCGATGGCGGTGACGCCGAGGTCGCGCAGATCCTCAAGTTTGCCTTCCAGGGCCGCGTAGGTGCCCTCCGGGGTCGCGGTGCCCACGTGGAGTTCGTACAGAACCGTCTCCTCCCAGGGACGACCCGTCCAGGCGGCATCCGCCCAGTCGTAGGCGCGTGGGTCGATGACCTCGCTGAGGCCCGAGACATCGTCCGGCTGGAAGCGGGAGACGGGATCGGGCACCACGAGGTCGCCGTCTATGCGGTAGCCGTAGCGGGCGCCGTCGCGAATCCCCGGCACCGTGACCCGCCGCCAGCCGTCCCCAGCCTCCGGAATCGCGTGATCCGCCCCGTCGACGACCAGGGTGACGTCCTTGGCGGTGGGCGCCCAGAAGGCGAACCGGACCCCGTCCTTCACCACTTCGCTGCCGAAGGCCATGCTGTGGGCGCGCCGCATCAGGCAACCGTCTTTCGTGTCTGGAGTCCACCGGGATAGCGTGAGCTTGCGCCGCACCTTCCAGAAGCCGGCGCGCCGCCCGTTGTTCCCTGGTCCGTCACGGTCGAGGTAAGGCGTGGCGCGGATGCGACAACCGGCGGACGGCAAGGTTTTGTGCGGCGCACCCGGAATTCCACGGTGGTCCGGCGCTTGCGTCGCCGCGCGGACTTTCGCGACGCATCCCGGAGTGATCCGCATGAGCGAGCCGATCGAGTCCCTGGTCCTGGCCCGGGCCAAGCTGAACTTCGCGCGCAAGGGCCACGGAGAGCGCTGCTGGGACGCGGAGTTCACGGATTCCGAAGCCCTGTGCGGCGCAACCTTGCTGCCGCTGAGCGAGGCGGAACGCCAGGAATTCCTCGACCAGGCACGCCACGAACTGCGGCGCGAACCGCAGGTCGAAGGCTGAGGCGCACTCAGCGCGCGTAGGCCGAGGCCGGGCGGGCCCGCAGGACGTAGATGGCCCGCGCGTCGAGACGCACTCCGGCGCCGGGTGGGAACAGCGCCTGGCCCCCCGGCACCGAACCCGTCGGTTTCGTGGTGTCGAAGATCAGCGTCCAGGGGCCGCCGATGACCGGAGCCAGGGTGAAGTCGCACGGGGTCTCCGCCGCGTTCACCAGGATCAGGAGCCGGTCCGCATCCGGCAGGTCGTTGCCGATCTGCATGCCGAAGGCCTGGCGCTCGCCGTCGCCCCAATCCCCGTCGGCCATCTCGCTGCCGCCCGGCGCCAGCCAGTGAACGTCGCGGAACGGCCCCTCCCCCACGAGGGCGCCCGTGAGATAGTCCCGCCGCCGCAGGGCGGGCTGCTCGCGCCGCAGACGCGTCAGGTTGCCGACGAAGGCGGTGAGGCTCGGATCGGGGTCGGTCTCCCAGTCCATCCAGCTCGTGGCGTTGTCCTGGGCATAGGCGTTGTTGTTGCCGCCCTGGCTGCGCGAGCGCTCGTCGCCCATCAGCAGCATGGGCACGCCCTGGGCGAGGAAGACGCTGGCGAGGAGGTTGCGCTTCTGACGCGCGCGCAGGGCCAGGATGCCCGCGTCGTCGGTCTCGCCCTCGACGCCGTAATTGCGGGAGAGGTTGTGGCCGTGCCCGTCGCGATTGTCCTCGCCGTTGGCCAGATTGTGCTTCTCCTCGTAGGCGACCACGTCCGCCAGGGTGAAGCCGTCATGGGAGGCGGCGAAGTTGATGCTGGAGAGCGGCCAGCGCCCTGAGGCGGCGAAGATCTCGCGCGAGCCGGACAAGCCCTGGGTGACCTTGGCGAGGGTGCCGCGATCGCCGCGCCAGAAGCCCCGGATGCTGTCGCGGAACTGGTCGTTCCACTCGCTCCAGCCGCGCGGATAGCCGCCGAGCTGGTAACCGCCCGGGCTGATGTCCCAGGGCTCGGCGATCATCTTCACCCGCGCGAGGACGGGGTCCTGCGCCACCGCCTGGAAGAACGCGGCCTTGGCGCTGAAATCGTGCGGGGCACGGCCGAGGCTGCTCGCGAGATCGAACCGGAAGCCCGCCACCCCGTAGGCGGTCACCCAATGGCGCAGGGAATCGAGCACCATCTGCATCACGCGCGGATGGTCGAGGTTGAGGGTGTTGCCGCAGCCGGTGCAATCGACCTCGTCGCGGGGATTGTCGGGGTTGAGCTTGTAGTAGCTCGCGTTGTCCACGCCCCGGAACGACAGGGTCGGCCCCGAATGGTCGGCCTCCGCCGTGTGGTTGTAGACCACGTCGAGGATGACCTCGATCTCGGCGGCGGCGAGTTCGCGGATCGCGGCGCGCAGTCCGCCGATGCCGGCGGGTCCGCGATAGCGCGGATCGGCCGCGAAGTAGTTCAGGGGCGAGTAGCCCCAGAAGTTCACCAGCCCTTTCTCTACAAGGAAGCGGTCGTCCGCGAAGGACTGGATCGGCAGGAGTTCGATCGCGGTCACCCCGAGCTTGAGCAGATGCTCGATGATGGCCGGATGGGCGAGCGCCGCGTAGGTGCCGCGCGCCGCCTCCGGAACGTCCGGATGGGTCTGGGTCAGCGCCTTGACGTGCGCCTCGTAGATCACAGTCTGCGAGAGCGGGCGGCGCACCGGGCTCACCGCGAGATCCGGCACCTCCGGCGGCGTGACGATGCCGCGCGGCATGAAGGCGGCGCTGTCGCGACGGTCGATCTGGTCGGCGCGCTGGATGCCGCGGCGGTGCCCATAGAGGGAATCATGCCAGCGGATGCGGCCCTGGATGTCGCGGGCATAGGGGTCGAGCAGGAGCTTGGCCGGATTGAAGCGATGGCCGTGCGCCGGGTCCCACGGCCCGTAGACCCGGTAGCCGTAGAGCTGGCCCGGGAACACGCCGCGCAGGTAGCCGTGCCAGACGTCGTCGGTACGGCAGGGCAGGCGGATGCGCCGCGTCTCGTGCCGCTCGCCCGGATCGAAGAGGCAGAGGTCCACCGCGGTGGCATGCTGGGAGAACAGGGCGAAGTTCACGCCCCGCCCGTCGAACTGCGCGCCGAAGGGTGCCGGCACGCCGTCTTCGACGCCGATCATATTGTCCGATGCGATCAAGAGGTGGTGTCGTCCCAGGTTTGGGCGCCGGGGGGCGACGCCGAAGGCTTACTCCGCAGCGGCTGCGGCGCGGGGCGGCTCGCGCTCGATCGTGCGGAAGTTCTCGAGTTCCGACATAAAGTTGCGCGCCCACCAGTCGACATCCTCGCGCGTCATGCGCTCGACCATCGGCTTCCAGCGTTCCAGACGCTCGCCGCGCGGCATGTAGAGCGCCGTGCGGATCGCCTCGGCGACCTCGAAGCGGTCGTAAGGATTGACCAGCAAGGCTTCAGGCAATTGTCGCGCCGCGCCCGCGAACTTGGAGAGCACGAGCACGCCCGGGTCTTCGTCGGACTGCGCGACGACGTATTCCTTGGCGACGAGGTTCATGCCGTCCCGCATCGGCGTGACGAGACCGACGCGGGCCGCTCGGTAGAGACCGGCGAGGACCGGGCGCGGATAGGCCTTGGTGACGTACTGGATCGGGGTCCAGTTCGGTTCGCCAAGGGTCCCGTTGATGTGGCCGACGGTCTCGTTCACCTCACGGCTGAGATCCTCGTATTCGGGAACCTCGGTGCGCGATTTCGGGGTGATCTGAATGTAGACGACGTTGCTGCGCTGGTCGGGGTTCGAGACGAAGAAGCGCTCCACCGCCTCCATGCGTTCGGGAACGCCCTTCGAGTAGTCGAGCCGGTCGACACCGATGAGCAGCTTGCGCGTGCGCAGGCCCGCCATCGTCTCGCGCACGGTCCGGTTGGAGCCGGCATTCTCCGCCGCCTCCTTGAAGCCCGCCACATCGATGCCGATGGGGAAGCTGCGGATGCGGGTGCGGCGCCCGTCCACCATCAGGGAGCCGCCGCCGAGGGGAATGGCGCGCAGTTCGTCGATGAGGTTGCGGGTGAGGTTGTGCACGTCCGGATCGGTCTGGAGACCGATGAGGTCGTAATCGGCGATGCCGCGCAGGAGGTCGCCGCTGGCGGGAAGCGTGTTGAACACGTCGGCGGCCGGCCACGGAATATGGTGGAAGTAGCCGATCGGGTTTGCGATGCCGAGGCCGCGCAGCTCCGAGGCGAGGGGCAGCAGGTGATAGTCGTGCACCCAGATGATGTCGTCGGGCTCGACCAGGTTGGCGAGCGCCCGGGCGAAGATGCGGTTGACGCGCTGGTAACCGGCATAGTCGGAGCGCGAGAAAGCCCCGAGCCCGAGCCGGTAATGCATGATCGGCCAGAGCGCCCGGTTGGCGAAGCCGCTGTAGTATTCCCGGTGGTCCTGCGGTGACAGATCGACCACCGCGTAACTGACGCGACCGCGATCGATCAGCTTCGGCTCGGTCGAGGGGTCCTCGACCACGTTCCCGCTCCAGCCGAACCAGAGCCCCTCATAGGCGGTGAACGCCTCCTTCACGGCCACGGCGAGCCCACCTGCCGCCACGGCCTTGCCCCCTTCCTCGGGGATTGCAACGCGGTTCGATACGATGACGAGACGTGCCACGAAACCGGCTCCGATCCGCATGGGCCGAGCGCGGGAGGTGCGCGCGGCCTGACTGATACATTGGGTGAACGCGCGGAAGCCGAGCGCGATCCGTGCCCGCAGCCAAGCGCGTTCGGCCCACCCGGGTCAAGGCCTGAAAGTTGGCGGTTCACGGCAAAGAGTCCCATTCTGGGCCATGCCGGGCCTCGACGTTGCGCGATCCTGGGTCGGGCGGCGGCCGCCTCGATGATCCGCCGGCGGCCGAAGGTGTCCGATCCGGGCCGGACACGGGATGCACCTGGCCACGACGTCGCGAGCGCGTCCGTTTCGGCCGTGCGGGAGGCCCGCGCATGAGCCGAGGCTTAGCGGAACCGCGCCTCTCCCGTGGATGTTGAAACATCGCAACACCCTGCGTTTCCCCATCCGTTTCGAGGAGTACCACCGTGACCGCATCTCAATCCCCAGGCCCCACGGGCGCGGAGCCGGTCAATCCGACGGCCGACTGGAAGGCCCTGCGCGGCGACGTCGAGGGGATCGCGGACGTGGCGGCCGAGCGCGGCCGGAGCTTCGTCGACGCGGCGCGCGCGCATGCCACCGACTACGTCGATCAGCGCAAGGGCGACGCCGCCCGTTCAGTCACCGATCTGGCCAAGTCCGTGCGCGAATCGAGCAAGACCTTCGAGGCGCAGCCGAACATCCGTGCCTTCTTCGACAGCGCCGCCGACGGACTGGAGCATCTCGGCACCTCGATCGAGCAGCGCAGCTTCTCGGAATTCTACGAGGATGCCGAGGCCTTCGCCCGCAAGGCGCCGGTGGCGGTGGCGGTGGCGACCTTCCTCACCGGCTTCGTGGTGGCGCGCTTCATCAAGTCGACCAGCGTCGCACCGATCACCGAACCCTATTCCGACCACCGTCTCTGAGGCGCGGCCAAGCATGACCACCGGTCCGCAATCCAGCATCCAGGGCCTGATCGGCGACGCCCTGCGGGAAACCAACGAACTCGCGCGGAAGGAGATCGCCCTCTTCCGCAACGAGATGACGAGCAACGTGCGGGCCCTGTTCATCGGGCTCGCCCTCTTGGTCGGCGCCGCCGTGTTCGGCGTCGTCGCTCTCTTCGTCCTCGTGGACGCCCTGGTGAAGTGGCTCGCCACGGTGGTTCACTCCGAGGCCCTCTCGGCCCTGATCGTGGGCGGCGTCCTCCTCGTGGTGGCGGTGGCCCTGGCGCTGATCGGCCGGAACGCCATGTCGCTGTCGACCCTCGCCCCGGTGCGGACCACCCGTCAGGTTCGCCAGGATGCACGCACGCTGTCGGAGAGGGTGTCGGGATGACCGAGTCGTTGAACGAGCTTGAGAAGGACATCGAGGCGAGCCGTGCCCGCCTCGACCAGACGATCGATCAGATCCAGGAGCGGCTCTCGGTCTCCAGCATCGTCGACGAGATGCTCGGCAATGCCCGTCGCACGCCCCTCAGCGGGGTCTATGACGGCGCCCTCGAGGCGGTGCGGCGCAACCCGGTCCCGGTGCTGCTCATCGCGGCCGGCGTCGGCTGGCTGATCCACCGCATGTCGTCGGACGCCAAGGGCCCCGCCGCGGTCCGCCGGGCGCGGCTCGCCGTGGACGGTCTGCCCGTGACCAAGACCGGCGCCGACCGCGTCTACGACCCCGACCGCCCGACCCAGCATCCCGCCAAGACGCTGTCGCCGGAGACGCAGATCTGAACCCCGTCCGACTCCCACGCGATCCGGTCTCCGAGAGACCCCAGCCGACCATCAGGAGTGTTCCATGAGTTCCACGCAGAAGCCGAGCGACGAACATCGTTCGCTCCCCGACGACATCGCCCTCGCCGCCGGCATGCCGCGCGGCCATCAGGTCGAGGGCTCGCTGCACGACGTGCCCTCCCCCGGCACCTACACGGCCTCGACCCACACCGCCGGCACGCAGACCCACAGCATCCACGCCGAGGGTTCGACCGCCGACACCCTGAAGGCCCAGGCCGGGGAGGCTCAGTCCCGGGCCGCCGACGCGGCGAGCGACCTGAAGGATCGTGCGAGCGCGACCGCCCACGATGTCCGCGACCGCGTCACCGACACGGTTCAGGACCTGCGCGAGCGCGCCTCGGACGCCTACGACGATGCCCGCAGCTGGGTCTCCGACACGCACGAGACCAGCCGCCGTCGCATCGGCGATCTGGGCGAGCGCGGCAGCGCCCGCATCCAGGAAAGCCGTTCGGCGGTCGAGGATTTCGTCGCCGAGAACCCGCTTCTCGTCGGCGTGGTCGGCCTCGCCGCCGGCCTCCTCATCGGCGCCCTGCTGCCGCGCACCCGCACTGAGGACCAGAATGTCGGCCCCTGGGCCGACGAGGTCCGCGACCAGGGCATCCGCTACGCCCGGGACGTCACGCATCGCGGACGCGAGTTCGTGGCGAGCGCCCTCGATCCCGACAACCTGAACGCGGCCGTGCAGCGGGCCACGAGCCCGGACGGATCGCCGTCCACCGCACGGACGGATGCGCCGGCACCCCGGACGCACTGACACGTCCTACTCCGTCGCGACGCAATCCGGAGGACGGCACCCGAGAGGTGTCGTCCTCTTTGCGTTCACGGGGGACGTCGTTCGGCCGCCCCTCGACGCTGCGGGGGCGAGCCGTTATCGGAAGCCGCATGAAGATTGCCGATTGCGAGATCCTCATCCTGCCGGGCTATGCCGGGTCGGAGGATGAACACTGGCAGGCCCGCTGGGCCGAGCGCCTGTCCACTGGGCGGATCGTCCAGCAGGACGATTGGCACGCCCCCGACGCGGCCTCTTGGCAGGATCGCATCGTGGCGGCGGTGAACGCGGCGACGCGCCCGGTCGTGCTCATCGCCCACAGCCTTGGCGTGGTCGCGGCCGTTCAGGCGGCCCCGCGTTTCCGGCCCGGCATCGTGCGGGGCGCCCTGCTGGTGGCCTTCCCCGATGTCGAGACGACGCCGAACCTGCCCGCCAGCGTCACGGCCTTCGCGCCGGTTCCGCGCGATCCCCTGCCCTTCCCGGCACTGGTCGTGGCCAGCCGCAACGATCCCTATTGCAGCTACGAGCGGGCGGAGGATTTCGCCTATGCCTGGGGCGCCGTGGTGGTGGATGCCGGCGAATCCGGGCACATCAACGTGGCGAGCGGCCACGGCCCCTGGCCGGAGGGCCTGATGCGCCTCGCCGGCTTTCTGAAGACGCTCTGATCCAGGATCCGCTCGGGTTCAGGTCTTCGAGTCCGCCTCCAGCGGTTTGAGCAGTTCGCCGGCGACATCCGTGAGGCGCGGCGGCGCCTCGCGCACGAAGGGCAGCGGGCGGCACACCGCCATCGCGGCGAGGCCGAAACGTGCCGTCATCAAGCCGTTCAGCACACCCTCCCCGAGCTTGGCGGAGACCCGTGCGGCGATGCCGAGGCCGAGCACCTGCTGGATCATGCTCTCGCCCACCGCCATGCCGCCGGTCACCGTGAGGTGCGCGAAGGCCGAGCGGGCGAGGCGCAGGAAGCCGAGAAAGCCCGGCCGCCCCCCGTAGATCGTGGCGATCCGGCGCAGGAGCCGCACGGCCGCGAACACCACGAAGGCCACGTCCACGATCGCACGCGGGCTCAGAGCCGTCACGGCCGAGACCTGCTTGGCCGCCGACGCGATGGCGTTGCGGGCCTGCCGGTCGAGGGGCGCGAGCAATTCGTGTTCGGCGAGCCCGATGCGGTCGTCGACGTCGAGGATGGCGTCGCCGAGCGTGTCGAGGCGGGCCCGGCCGCCGCTCAGCGCCGCGCGGTCGGCGTAGAGGGCGGTCAGGTCGCGCACCACCCCTTGCGCCGAGGAATGGTCGCGGGTGGCGATGGCCTCCACGGCCTTGGTCCGCACCCGCTCGATCTGGCGTTCCCGCCAGATCCCGGAGAGTTCGCGGGCGAGGATCGCCAGGAACGCCACCGCCGCGATCGCCAGCAGCACCAGGGCAACGGCGCCCAGCCAGGGCGCGGCGCTGAACAGATCCGAAATCAAGCGCTCGACGGAGAGCCCGACCCCGAGGGAGACGAGGCCGCCGAGAGCGACCAGGAGCAGGCTGAGCCAGGGCGCGCGGCTCTTCGGCGCCACCGGCACCGCGACTCCGTCGGCGGCCTCGACGATCTCGAAGGGCTCCTCGACGATCCGGACCTGCGAAGGGGGCGCGGGCGGCGGCATCCCGCCCTCGCCGGCCTCGGGCGGTGTCGCGGGCGGGATGCGGAAGGCGCGTGGGCGGTTGGTCGAACTCATGGCGAGACCTTCCTCTCGGACATCAGGCGAGCTTGTCGCCGATGAGGAACTGCATGGCGCGGTCGAGGCGGATCTGCGGCAGGTCGCCGGGGCGGCCCAGCGCGTCGGGCTTCACCACGGGCGGCCGGAAGCGCGGGAAGCGCAAGGACCCCGGCGGCACGGCGCCCTCCAGCACCGCCTCCGGCTTCGGCGGCAACTCGCCGGGGAAGATCGCGGCCTCGCTCAGGCCGTCGAAGACCTCGTCGCCGACGCTCTCGCCCGCCTCCGGCGTGCCCGAGACCGCGCGCAGGATCGCGTCGCCGTCATGAATCGTGGTCTCGCGCGTCGCCCGCACGGAGGCGAGCGCCACGGTGCCGACGCGGGCGCCGGCGGCCTCCGTGCGCCGCATGGCCCGCGAGACCAGCAGGCGCAGGAGTGCATCGAGGCGGTCGTGGCTGGTCTGGTGCAGATGGTCGGCCTTGGTGGCGGCGAACAGGATGCGCTCGGCACGCGGCGCGAACAAGCGCGACAGCAGGGTGTTGCGCCCGATCCGGAAGCTGAGGAGCACGGAATCCAACGCCTCCTCGAGTTCCGCCAGGGCGGCGGGTCCGGCATCCACGGCGGCCAGCACGTCCACGAGGACGATCTGGCGGTCGACCCGCTGGAAGTGGTTGCGGAAGAACGGCTCCACCACCTTCGCCTTGTAGGCTTCGAAGCGCCGCTCCATCAGCCCGGCGAGGCTGTTCGGGGCCAGGGTTTCGGGCAGGTTGTCGAGGGGCGCGAAGGTGAGCGCCGGGGAGCCCGCGAGGTCCCCCGGCATCAGGAAGCGGCCCGGCGGCGTCGTGGCGACCGATTCCGGGCCCGCCCGCAGAGCCGACAGGTAGGTCTTGAACGCGGTGCTGGCGTGCTCGGCCACCACCTCGTCCAGCGGTCCCTGCGGGTCGAGGGTCTTCAGGGTTTCGAGCCAGGGCGCCGCCATGGCGCCGCGCCCGCTGCGCCGCGTGCCCGCGATCGTGGCCCGCGACCAGGCCGTGTAGGTCTGGTCGATCAGGGCGAGGTCCAGGAGCCATTCGCCGGGGTAATCGACCACGTCGAGCATCAGCGTGGCGGGACCCGAGCGCCAGGACCCCGCGCGCTCGTACTCGATGGCGAGGCGGAACTGGCTGATCCGATCGGTGGAGCGGGGCCAGCGCCGCTGCTCCGTCAGGGCCGCGTAATGCTCCTCGTAGGGGAAGCGCGGGATGTCGTCGTCGGGCTGCGGTACCAGCCGGGCGCGGCGCAGCCGGCCTTCATGCGCTGGGGCGAAGGCCGGAAGCGCGTGCGCCTCGACGAGGTGGTGGATCAGCGCGGTGGTGAACACCGTCTTGCCCGAGCGGGCGAGGCCGGTGACGCCCAGGCGCAGGGTCGGCTGGATCAGGAGGTCGCTCGACGCCTCGGCGAAGGCCTTGACCGCGGAACCGGCGCGCGCGGCGAAGCTGTTCATGGCAACCTGTCGATCGGGCGGAGGAAGGGTCACGCGGCACACGGGCCGCGCGGGTGGCGCTGAAGTGGCGCGGGTCGAGCGCAACCGCAAGACTACGCCGACGAGGCCCAAGGTGCAGGCGAAGGGTCAGGGTGTCGGCTCCGGCGCACCGCCCGCCGCCAGGGTCGTGGCGTCGAGGCGCGCGATCGCGGCCTCGACCAGGGCGGGCGCGGCGCGCAGGCTCCCCAGTTCGACGCTCGACATGGCGCGCATGACGGGCGCCAGATTGGCAAGCGGACGACCGGCGGGGTCGAACAATCGGAGGTCGTCCTCCATCTTCGCCCCGACGCTGCCGGCGATGCGGCCGGCGTAGTTGCGGATGCGCGTCTCGTCGTTGGCGCAGAGGGGCGCGGGCACGCTGAGGTCGAGGAGCTTCAGGCCCGGCAGACCGGCGGCGATCGCGGGCAGCGCGGCCGATTCCGCCGCGAAACGGTCCGCGAGGCTCGGCGCCTGTCGGGTCCGCGCGGCGGATGGCTTCGGCGCCGGGTTGCCGAGCACCGCCCCCGGATCGACGAGGAGCACCGACGGCTTGGCGATCACCGTCGAGGGCTTCACCAGCAGTTCCGAGGGCCGCACCAGCAGGGCGCCCTTCGGCGGGGCGGAGGCCGGGACGGCGGCGGGTTTCGACGCGGCATCGGGTTTCGGCGCGGCGCTGGCGACGCGGGCCGGTGGCCGGCGCGCACCCATCCGGGCCAGGGGCGACCAGGGCTGGACGCGCAAGGGGCCGCCCAGGGCCGCGAGGGCGGCGCGGGGAACGCCACCGCGCGGATTGCGGGCGAGGAACCGGGCCCGCAGGGTCCGGCCGATCCCCCGCGGCGCGAGGTCCGCCGACACCTTCGGTGAAGGGCCGCGCACGGCGAGGGGCGCAGCGCCGACCCTGCATTCCGCCGGGGCCCAGCGCCGGACGATGGCGAGCGCGGTGCGCCGGCCCAAGGCACCGTAGTAGCGCCGCAGGAGCTGGGCCGCTGCATCGGCGCCGTCGGCGGCGGTGGCAAAACCCGTATGGCCCTCGGCATCGCCGCCGAGCTCGCCGTTCCAGCGCGCCCGCTTGATGCACCAATAATTGTTCAGCTTCACGCAGCGGGCGACGAAGCCCGGTTCGGTCTGCGCGTAGCGCGCCACCAGGGCGAGGGAGGCGGGGCGCAGGTTCTCGCCCGTCTCGATGCGCCAGTTCGAGACCGCGCGGGCCTCCGGCTGGAAGACCGGGAACGGGGCGGGCGCCGCCGTCACGCCGGGCAGGGCCGCGCGAAGCTGCGCGATGTCCGGCCCGATCCGCCGAACCCCGTCTTCGAGGCGGGGCAGCAGCGACGTGAGAACGAGGAGCGTGGTCAGGAGCACGGGATCTGCGAAGCTTGCCGGGAGCCCAGGCAACGGCCGGGCTCCGCGAAGGGTTCAATCCGCGGCCGACGGGCGCGACCGTCACGCGGGTTCGGCCGGATCTATTCCGCCTCCAGATCCTTGGGCGCCACGAACCGCTCCAGGCGTCCGCTCCCCGCCTTCAGCGCGTCCCAGCTGTCCGCCTCGAAGTCGATGACCGCGATCGCCGCCGTGGGAAACTCGTAGCCGAGGCGCTTGCGCCCGGGCTTGTCCCCGGCACCTACGAGATACAGCGCGAGGTCCTGCAGGCCCGGATTGTGGCCGATCATCAGCAGGCTCGCCGCCGCCTTCGGCGCCCCCCGTGCCACCGCCAGCAGAGCCGTCTCGGGGGCCTCGTAGATCGACGACACGATCTCGGGCTGGGGACCGTTCAGGGCGGGCTGCACCCCTTCCCAGGTCTGGCGGGTGCGCAGGGCCGGCGAGACCACGACCGCATCCGCGCGCAGGTCCTCGGCCGCCAGGTAGGCGCCCACGCGCGGCGCATCCCGCTGGCCGCGCGCGTTCAGGGGGCGGTCGAGGTCGCTCACGCCCGGCGGGCGGTCGGACTTGGCGTGACGCAGGAGGATCAGGCGGCGCATACGGAACGGAACCTTGCGGATGTGACGAGCACGCGGCCCGGTTTCAGGCGAAACCGACGACCGGGTGCGGGGTATAGGGGGCTTCGAGGGTCCGCATCTCGTCGATGGTCAGGGCGAGGTTCAGGGCCGCGACGGCGTCGGTGAGGTGCTGGGGCTTCGAGGCACCGATGATCGGCGCCGTGACGGACGCCTTCTGCAGCACCCAGGCCAGGGCGACCTGGGCGCGCGGCACGCCCCGCGCGGCGGCGATGGCCGAGACCTGGCCGACGATGGCCCGGTCGGCGGCCTCGGCGGAGGCGTAGAGGTGCCGGCCGACCTCGTCGCTGTCCTGGCGGGCGCTGCGCACGTCCCAGTCGCGGGTCAGGCGCCCGCGCGCCAGGGGACTCCAGGGCAGCACGGCGATGTCCTGGTCGATGCAGAGGGGCAGCATCTCGCGCTCCTCCTCGCGGTGGAGCAGGTTGTAATGGTCCTGCATCGTCGCGAACCGGGTCCAGCCGTGGCGGTCGGCGGTGAAGAGCGCCTTGGCGAACTGCCAGGCGAACATCGAGGAGGCGCCGATGTAGCGTGCCTTGCCGGCCTTCACCACGTCGTGCAGCGCTTCCAGGGTCACCTCGATCGGCGTGCCGTAATCCCAGCGGTGGATCTGGAACAGGTCGACGTAATCGGTGCCGAGGCGCTTCAGGCTGGCGTCGATCGAGGCGAAGATGGCCTTGCGCGAGAGGCCGCCGGCATTGGGCTGGCTCTTCAAGGGGAAGTAGCACTTCGTCGCCAGCACGATCGCGTCGCGGTCGGCGAAGTCGCGGAGCGCCCGGCCGACGATCTCCTCGCTGGTCCCGTCCGAGTAGGCGTTGGCCGTGTCGAAGAAGTTGATGCCGAGGTCGAGGGCCTGGCGGATCAGCGCGCGGCTCTCCTCCTCGCGCAGGGTCCAGGGATGGGGCCCGCGCTCGGGCACGCCGTAGGTCATGCAGCCGAGGCAGAGGGGCGAGATGTCGAGGCCGGTGCGGCCCAGTTTCTTCGTGATCATCGGACGATCCGCTCGGAGTGACGATGCGCGGGCGACCCGTCCTATCTGGTCCCCCGCGGATGCGGGGCCAGGGGCGAACCGCCTCAGCCTCCACGCTGCTCGCGGCGCATCATGAAGGCGAGCTTCTCGAACAGGCTCACATCCTGCTCGTTCTTCAGGAGGGCGCCGTGCAGCGGCGGGATGAGCTTGCGGCCGTCGCGCTCGCGCAGGGTCTCGGGCGCCACATCCTCCGAGACCAGAAGCTTGAGCCAGTCGAGGAGTTCGGAGGTCGAGGGCTTCTTCTTCAGGCCGGGCACCTCGCGGGTCTCCAGGAAGACCCGCAGGGCCTCCTCGACGAGACGGTGCTTGATGCCGGGGTAATGCACCTCGACGATGGCCTTCAGGGTCTCGGCGTCCGGGAACTTGATGTAGTGGAAGAAGCAGCGGCGTAGGAACGCGTCCGGCAATTCCTTCTCGTTGTTCGAGGTGATGATGACGATGGGGCGCCGCGCGGCCTTCACCGTCTCGCCGGTCTCGTAGACGTGGAACTCCATCCGGTCGAGTTCGGTCAGGAGGTCGTTCGGGAACTCGATGTCGGCCTTGTCGATCTCGTCGATGAGCAGCACGGGCCGCTCGGGCGCCGTGAAGGCCTCCCAGAGCTTGCCGCGTCGGATGTAGTGCCCGATCTCCGACACGCGCGGGTCGCCGAGCTGGCTGTCGCGCAGGCGCGAGACCGCGTCGTACTCGTACAAGCCCTGCTGTGCCTTGGTGGTCGACTTGACGTTCCAGGTCAGGAGCGGCGCGCCGAGGCCCTTGGCGATCTCCTCGGCGAGCACGGTCTTGCCGGTCCCGGGCTCGCCCTTCACCAGGAGGGGCCGCTCCAGCACGATGGCGGCGTTCACGGCCGTGGTCAGGTCGGAGGTCGCGACGTAATCGGCGGTGCCGGTGAAGCGCATGCAGGGGCTCGCGGGGTTCGTCAAACAGGGCTGTGGGGTTAAGCCGCCCCCTGCCCGCCCGCAAGGCAGCGGCCGGGACGGCTCCTGCGCGGACCGGCCCGGTCGGCCTCGGTCAGAGCGTCTTCCCGTCGTGCCAGACGCAGTTCGAGGCGAGAATCCCGAGGTTCACGTCGGATTTCTGCGGCTGTGGCAGCGTCTTGCCGTCCATGGCGAGGTCGATCTTGATCTCGACCTGCCCCTTCTGTTCGTTCTGACGGCGCGAGAAGTAGCAGTATTGCTGGAAGGGCTGGTCCTCGTTCGCCCGGAAGTTCCAGCCGGTGACGATCTGGCCGTCCATGTAGGGCACCTGCTTGAACACCGTGAAGGTGGTGTTCACCGGGGCCTTCGAGGCCGGTGCAGCGTCGTTGCCGAGCTGCGCCTTGGTCGGGGTCGGCGCGGAGGCGGCCTTCGGCACCGTGCCCTCCAGCTTGAGCACGTTGTCCGTCAGGGTGACCTCGCCCTTGGTCTTCAGGGTGACGTCGGAGAGGGCACGCTGCATGGCGGCGGCGATCTTCTCGGCCGCCGAGTCGAACTGGTTCATGTAGGCGTAGCCGTAGGAGGCGGCCCCGATGCCGATCCCCGCGAGCAGCGTGAAGGCGCCCGCTCCGAGGGCGCGGAACAGGAAGGCCCGCGCGGAGACGATGCGCGCCTCCGCCCGCAGGCGCCCATTGACGTTCTGCGCAAGGACGACGTTCTCGGGCGTACCCGGCGCGTGGATGCTCATGCGCCGCCTCCGGCGCTGGCGGTCTGGGCCGGGGGACGACCGATCGGGATGACCGCGCCGCTCGGCGCCGGGGCCGGCGCGGGCGCCACCACCGGAGCCTGTGCCGGATTCGGGGCCTGCGCCGGGCTCGGCGCCGTCTCATCCGGCGCGGGCCGGACCTGCCCGAGGGCCATCTCCTGGCGCAGGGCGCCGGTGATCGAATCCAGCATATAGGGCGTGGCGGCGAGGTCGACGGTGGCGCCGAGGTCGTCCTCGTCCATGAAGGTCTTGCGCACCGAGACGGCGCAGAGGGCAAGGATCGTCGAGGCGAAGGCGGCACAGAGGGCCGGCACGAACACGAAGATGCGCAGGAAGGCGTGGACCTGGGCCTCGTTCACGTCGATCGGGTCGACGCCGTAGACCATGGCTGTGAAGGAGTGCAGCTGCGAGCGGTTGACGGAATTGCGATAGGTCTGCTCGGCATCCGCGACCTTGCGCTCGGCGGCCCCCCGGTCGAGTTCGCCGCGCGCCTTGCGGGCCTCCTCCAGGAGCTTCGTCACGGCGCCCCGGTCCGTCCCCGCCTTGGCGACGCTGGCGTTCAGGGTCGCGGTGCGCGGGTCGGTCACGCACTTCATGTTGGAGTAGCGCTGGCCCCGGCTGTTGGTGCCATAGACGCGCTCGCAGCGCTGCGGCGGCAGGCCGGCGAGCTGGCTTGCGTTCTCGGCCGCGCGCTTCTCGATCTGGTCGAGTTCGGTCGTGTACTGGGCGACCCGGGCGTCGGCGGCGGCGATGCGGTTGTCGATGGTGGCGCGGTCGGCCTGCGCGTCCTTCAGGGCGGTCTTGGCCTTGGCGGCATCCATCAGACGGGGATGGAACATCATCTCGCCGAGCTGCGAGACGGACTTCGTGGTCACGCCGGCCGCGAAGATGATGCCGACGATCGCCAGCATGCGGATGAAGTAGGAGCGCTGCGTCCGGGCCAGGATGCCGAGCGGCACGCGGCACAGCTCCACCGCCGCGTAGACCAGCGGCGCGAGCAGCATGAAGTAGAAGGCCTTGGAATCGCCGTCGCTGTAAACCCCGGCGAACAGCCAGGCGCCCCAGAGCGAGGCGCCGATGACCATGAATTCGACCAGGTAGGCGATGCCCACGTAGCCCCACTTGATGCGGTAGCCCTTCTCGACGTGCCGTTCATGGGTCCAGCGCTCGGATTCCCGGCGCCATTCGCGGGCTTCTCGCTGCACGTCCCGGCTGGGGGGCGTCTTTCGCATGGGGCACTCGTGTCTCGATACGCGACGAAGCGCGCTTAACCGTCCGTTAAGGGGTCGCTTATGCGCGTATTGTGCCGTTTTTGCGCCGCATCGGGCGTGCTGACCAGCACGGCGTCCCCACCGAAAGGTCGCAGCCGGCGATTTTCCCCGTCCGATGTGTCTGCGTGGTTGCGCCGGGGCGCCGCCAGCGCCCATGGTCGGGAGCGCGGAACGCGGCGAGGCAGGCCCCCGCGATCCGCTCCAGGAGACCCCACGCACCGATGAACGACCTTCACGCCGGCTCCTACAAGGAAGCGATCCTGTTCCTGGTCACCGCTGGCGTGGTGGTGCCGCTGTTCCATCGCCTGCGCATCTCGCCGGTGCTCGGCTTCATCGGCGCGGGTGCCCTGCTGGGGCCGTTCGGGCTCGGCCGGTTCGCCGAGACGCACCAATGGGTCTCCACCTTCACCATCGCGAACCGGGCCGAGATCGCGCATCTGGCCGAGTTCGGCGTGATCTTCCTGATGTTCATGATCGGGGTCGAGCTGTCCTGGGAGCGCCTGCGCACCCTGCGCCGCCTCGTCTTCGGCCTCGGCTCGATCCAGGTGCTGGCCTCCTCGGCGATCATCGGCGGCATCCTGATGGCCCTCTCGGTGCCGATGGCCGCCGCCATCATCGTCGGCCTCGGCCTCGCGCTGTCCTCGACCGCCATCGTGCTGCCGGTGCTGGCCGATCAGAAGCGCCTCAACACGCCGGCCGGCCGCGCCAGCTTCGCGGTCCTGCTGTTCCAGGACCTCGCGGTGGCACCCGTGCTCTTCGCCATCGCGGTGCTGGGGCGCAACGACGGCGGCAACATGGGCGCCGCCCTCGCGCTCGCCCTGGGCCAGGCGGTGGTGGCGGTCGTCGTCATCGTGGTGGTGGGCCGCCTCGCCCTGCGGCCGCTGTTCCAGCTCGTCGCCCGCACGCGCTCGCCCGAGCTCTTCATGGCGGCCTGCCTCCTCGTCATCATCGGCACCTCGGTCACGGCCGCCGCCGCCGGCCTCTCGATGACCCTCGGCGCCTTCGTCGCCGGGCTCCTGCTCGCCGAGACCGAGTATCGCCGCGCCATCGAGGCCACGATCGACCCGTTCAAGGGTCTGCTGCTCGGGGTGTTCTTCGTCTCGGTCGGCATGAACCTCGATCCGGCGCACCTGATGTCGGCCCCCGGCGCCGTGCTCGGCCTCGCCCTGGCCCTCATGCTCATCAAGGGCGCGGTGATCTTCGTCGCCGCGCGCGTCATGCGGCTCTCGAAGGCGGTGGCGGTCGAGGCGGGCCTGTTGCTGGGCCCCGGCGGCGAGTTCGCCTTCGTGCTGATCGGCGGGGCGCTGGCGGGCGGCCTCGTGCCGGAAGAGGTGGGCCAGGCCGCCCTCATCGTCACCACCGTCACCATGATCGCGATTCCCGCCCTCGCGGTGCTCGCCCGGCGGCTGGGCCGGCGCCTGTCCGCGAAGCAGCTCGGACGCGCCCGGGCCGAGCCGATCCCCGACCGGCAACAGAACCGCGTCATCATCGCGGGCTACGGCCGGGTCGGGCGGCTCGTCGGCGAGATGCTGGCGCGCCACAAGATCCCCTATCTCGCCCTCGACGCCGACGCGGCCCGCGTCTCCGAGCATCGGCGCCTCGGCAACCCGGTCTATTTCGGCGATTCGGCCAATCCCGAACTCCTGCGGCGCTGCGACATCGCCAATGCGCGCGCCCTCGTGGTCACCCTCGACACGCCGCGCGCCGTCGAGGCCGTGGTGGAGGCCGCCCGGGCCGAGCGGCGCGACATCACCATCGTGGCCCGCGCCCGCGATGCCCGGCATGCCTCGGCGCTCTACGAGATGGGAGTGGACGACGCCGTGCCGGAAACCATCGAGGCGTCGCTCCAACTCTCGGAGGCCGTCCTGGTGGATGTCGGCGTTCCGATGGGCCTCGTGATCGCGTCGATCCACGAGCGCCGGGACGAGTACCGGGCGATGCTGCGCCGGAAGGAGACCGAGGTCCGACCCGCCTTCCGGGCCCGCCGCACGGTGGGCAAGGGGACGGAGGCCAAGGCCACGGAAGGGCGCGAGGCCGTCCCCAAGGACGACGCCAAGCCGGCGATCAAGAGCGCCTGAACGGCCGGTGGCACCGGCCCCGGAGTGGGCGGATCAGAGCAGGCGCCCCTGTCCCCGCGCGGGCATGACGGGTTTCGGCACTGCGCCGGACGCGGATGCCTTGGGCGCGCCCGCGGGTTTGGAGGGCGGTGCCTTCGGGTGGGGCCGGATCGCGTCGGGAGGCTTGGCCGCGCGGGGCCGGGCGCGCCGGGCCGGCGGGTGGAGCGCCGGGTCCGTGCCCGGCGCATAGCTGCAGCGGTAGACGATCTCGTCCGGCGGGCCGAGGCCGGTATCGAGGGGGATCGCCACGGTGTCGTCCTGGAAGCGCCACTTGCGCGTGCCCTTGTCCCAATAGAGCCAGACCGTCGTCGGATGCCCCTGGATCGCGAAGATCGCGGCCTTCTTCGACACGGCCCGGATCGTGCGGGGCTCGTACATGCCCTTGGCGCGGTAGGCGTCGGCGAAAGCGGCGGGCTGGCGATCGATGAAGGTGTTGCGCACCACCTGAATCGTCGCGCCCGGCTCTGAGAGGAACCGTTTGAAATCGCTCAGCGAGCGCAGCACGGGCGCCATGACGCTCACTCCAACTCTACCCGAAGACCATGCGCCCTGACATCTTGTCCTGACCTGCACGCGACTGTGCGAGGACAATGTTCGATTCCGATGACAAGTCCCGCTGTCGGGAATGTCACGGGCAAGGGGATATCAACAGGAATCCCGGGTTATACCCAGTTTAACGTATGTGAGTCGGCCATATTCCGTGCCGTTGACAGCGCGGCGGGCGGACTTGACCCGGGCTTCGGCTTCCCGCGTTGTCGCCCCATGCTGCTCCAGTTCTTCACCGCCCTGCGCGAGGCCAAGGTCCCCGTCACCCTTCGGGAATTCCTGACGCTGCTGGGCGCCCTCGAGCGCGATCTGGCCGACAAGCGCGTCGAGGAATTCTATCTGCTGGCCCGCACTGCCCTGGTGAAGGACGAGCGCAATCTCGACCGGTTCGACCGGGTCTTCGGCACCGTGTTCAAAGGCATCGAGTCCTTGAGCGAGGCGATGGCGCCGGCGGCGATCCCCGAGGAATGGCTTCGCAAGCTCGCGGAGAAGTACCTCACCGACGCCGAGAAGGCGGAGATGCAGGCGCTCGGCTGGGACAAGCTGTTCGAGACCCTCAAGCAGCGTCTCGCCGAGCAGCGCGAGCGCCACCAGGGCGGCAGCAAGTGGATCGGCACCGGCGGAACCTCCCCGTTCGGCGCCTACGGCTACAATCCGGAGGGCATTCGGATCGGTCAGGACGGCAACCGCAACTTCCGCGCGGTGAAGGTCTGGGACAGGCGCGACTTCAAGGACCTCGACGACACCGTCGAACTCGGCACCCGCAACATGCGGGTCGCCCTGCGCCGCCTGCGCCGCTTCGCCCGCACGGGTGCCGCCGACGAACTCGACCTCGACGGCACCATCCGCGAGACGGCGGCCAAGGGCTATCTCGACGTGAAGCTGCGGCCGGAGCGGCGCAATGCCGTGAAGGTGCTGCTGTTCCTCGATGTGGGCGGCTCGATGGACTGGCACGTGGCGCTCGCCGAGGAGCTGTTCTCCGCCGCCCGCTCGGAGTTCAAGCACTTCGAGCACTTCTACTTCCACAACTGCCCCTACGAGCGGGTCTGGCGGGAGAACCGCCGCCGGCACGACGAGACCCTGCCGCTCCTCGACGTGCTGCGCACCTACCCGCCGGACTACCGCGTGGTGTTCGTGGGCGACGCTTCCATGAGCCCCTACGAGATCGCCATGGCGGGCGGCTCCGTGGAGCACTGGAACGAGGAACCGGGCGAGGTCTGGCTGAACCGCATCCTCGAGCGCTTTCCGAAGGCGGTCTGGCTCAACCCGGTGCCGGCGGAGCATTGGGCCTACACACAGTCGATCGGCATGGTCCGCCGCCTGATGGGCGAGCGGATGTTTCCGCTCAATCTCGAGGGCATCGACGGGGCCATGCGGGCCCTCGTCCGCTGAGGTGCACCCGAGGGCACGGCAGACACGGAGCGTTCATGCCGGATCGATTGCCGCAGGGCGGGTTCGCTCCCCTCGTTCCCGAACTCGACGTGTGCGATCTCGCCCGCAGCCTCGCCTTTTGGTGCGACGGGCTCGGCTTCGCACGCGCCTATGAGCGACCCGAGAACGGCTTCGCCTATCTCGAGCGCGAGGGCGCGCAGGTGGTGCTGAACGCGATCAACGGGAACTGGGTCACCGCGCCCCCGACACCGCCGTTCGGACGCGGCATCAATCTCCAGATCGCGGTGCGCTCGACCGCGCCGATCCTGGCGCGGCTCGTCACGCTGGAATGGCCATTGTTCCGGCCCTTGCACGAGGCCTGCTACCGGGTTGGCGAGGCCGAAGTCGGGTGCCGGCAGTTTCTCGTGCAGGATCCGGACGGGTACCTGCTTCGCTCCAGAGAGAGCCTCGGCCTGCGCCCGCTCAACCCTGCCGTGCGGGGGTCGTGACGCTGAGGCCGTCGAGTTCGGGGGTGATGCGGATCTGGCAGCACAGGCGCGAGGTCGCCCTCACGTCGGAGGCGAAGTCGAGCATGTCCTTCTCCATGTCCTCGGCGGGCCCGACGATCGCGGCCCATTCGCCATCCACGTAGACGTGACAGGTCGCGCAGGCGCAGGCGCCCCCGCACTCGGCATCGATGCCCGGCACGTTGTTGCGGATCGCCGCTTCCATCACGGTCGATCCCACGTCGCCCTCCACGGTCCTGGCCGTTCCGGTATGGTCGACGTAGGTAATCTTGGGCATCGTGGGCTCCGGGCTCGGACAACGCGTAGATGGCCGGTTGTGCAGCGCGAGACTGCCTTGAAGGGGCAGGCCTGCGAAAGCAAGCGCGCTTGCCGACCGGGTGACGATTCATGCCCTTACGCCGGAGCGGCGACGCTGTTCCATCGCCCCGCCGCGACGCGACGTCCGGCCCCCGGACTCAGACCGGTGCGGCCAGCACCGCGAGGGTGTCGGTCACGGCGCGGACCAGGGCCTCCTCCGCACCTCCCTCGGCTCCGGCGCGCAGGGTTTCGGCGCGCAAGGCATCCTCGATCCCGGCCGCGATCTGAGCGATCCGCGTCGCCCCGACGCCTAGGGCCGAGCCCTTGAGGGTGTGGGCGAGATCGGCGCGTTCGGAAGCCGGGCGGTCGTGCCCCACGATCCCGGGCAGGAGGGTGCGGCATTGCCCGGCGAACAGGCCCAGCAACTCCCGCGCGAGTTCGGCATCACCGAAGGTCTGGCGGTCCAGGTGCGCGCGGTCCAGGAGCACGGCACCGTCACCCTTCCCCAGCATCGAGTCCCGCAAGATCGTCTCCCCGCTCGCGGCGGCCGTCCCGTCTATCCACAGCGGAGGCGCCGCGCCATTCGCTTCCGCTTAAGCGTTGAGGCATCATGCAGAAAGAGGACGGCGCGGTCCGAGCCCTCGGCTTGGTAACCATTCCGTTAAGGTTTTTTGGGCGCAGCGGCGGGCTCGGGTATCCGGGCTCCGTGCCGATGTCTAAACTTACCTGGTAAATTGGTAAAAGTAACCTTGATCGCCGGGCGCGGCCGGCGATCGGGATACGCGTGACGAGGCGTTGAATGGCCACCGAAAAGAAGCTCAAGGACCCGGCCGAGGCGGCTCTGTCGGCGATCGAGCAGGCTCTCAACCTCGACGCGTTCGCGCCTGGACCGGACGCGTCCCGCGTGGAGCCGCGCCTGCCGGATGTCGGGGACGCCGACCCCTTGCACGACCCGAGCGGCCGCCTCGCCCCGCCCCGCCTCGATCTCGACCAGCCCCTCGCCTCGGACCTGCCGCCGCCGGACCGCAGCCGCCCCCGGCGCGAGGGCGGCCTGCTCCCGCCCGACCGCTCGATGGTCGCCAACGACGACCGCCAGAACATCGGCATCCTGCAGCAGACCCTGCGCGTCCGCCCCACGCGCGCGCCCTACCTGGTCGCCGCCGTCGCCGGTGCACTCTGGATCGCCGGACTCCTCGCCCTGGCCTGGAGCCAGTCCGGGGGAGACCTGCGCGGGTTCTTCCACGGGCTCACGGCGATCCAGGGCGCCGTCGCGGCGACCACGCTGGTCGGCCCCGTCGTCCTGTTCGCCATCATGGCGATGCTCGCGGTGCGCGCCCAGGAGATGCGCCTCGTCGCCCGCGCCGTCGGCGAGGTCGCGATCCGACTGGCGGAGCCCGAGAACTTCTCCACCGATGCCGTGCTGACCATGTCGCAGACGGTGCGCCGCGAGGTCGCCGCCGTCGGCGACGGTGTCGAGCGGGCCCTGGCCCGGGCCGGCGAACTCGAAACCCTGGTGCGCGGCGAGATCGCCACCCTGGAGCGGGCCTATTCCGACAACGAGATCCGCATCCGCTCCCTCGTGGACGAACTCGTCGCGCAGCGCGAATCCATCGTCGCCAATGCCGAGCGGGTGCGTGGCGCGATCGCGGGCACGCATCAGAGCCTGACGGCGGAACTCGACGGCGCGGCCGAGCGCATCGTCTCGGCGGTCAACGGCGCGGGCGACCGGGTCACCGGCGCCCTCGACGCGCGCGGCGAGGCCATCACCTCGGCGTTGGGCAACCGCGGCGATGCGATCACCGCCGCCCTCGGCGAGGCCGGCGACCGGGTGGTCGAGCTGGTCTCGGGCCGGGGCGACGACCTCGTCCAGCGCCTCGCTTCCACCAGCGAGGGCGTCCGCGACAGCCTCGCGGATGTCGGCACCGCCCTCACCCAGTCCCTGGAGACTCGCGCCGGTGAAGTCACCCGCGCCTTCGAGCGCACCGGCGGCATCCTCACCACCACCCTGGCCGAGAACGCCGGGCAGGTCGCCCGCACCCTGGCGCAGACCGGGGCCGAGGTCATCGAGGCCCTCAACCGCCAGGGCGGCGACGTGCGCCAGACCTTCGAGGATTCCGCGCGCAGCCTGGAGACCGCGTTCCTGGCCCGCGGCTCGGAGCTGACCCAGCAATTCACCTCCACCGGCGGCGAGATCACCGCGCGTTTCGCCGAGACGGGGGATGCCCTGCGCCTGCACTTCGCCGAGACGGGTGCCGCCCTGACCCGCGACATCGCGGTGCGCGGCGAGGCGCTCCGCAGCGAGCTCGAGACCGCCGGAACCGGCGTGTCCGACCTCATCGAGGCCCGGGGCCGCGAGGCCCAGGCCGGCCTGGCGCTGGCCGCCAGCGGCATCATCGAGAGCTTCGGCACCCAGGCCGAGGGCGTCCGGGACGAACTCGTCCGCTCCGTCGAGGGCATCGCCACCGGCATCGACGCCCGCGGCGGCGCCCTGGCCGAGCGCATCGAGAGCGTGGCGGCGCGCCTGCACGACACCATCGCGGTGCGCGGCGCGGAAGTCTCCGACCGCCTGGAGATCCACGGCCGCGAGACCGAGGCCGGCCTCGAACGGGTCGCCGGCACCATCGTGCAGACCTTCGGCGCCCGCACCGAGGCGCTGCGCGACGCCCTCGTGGGCTCCGTGGAGGACGTCACCCTGCGCCTCGACAAGAGCGGCGGCGCGCTGGCCGACCGCATCGACCTCGTGGCCAACCGCCTGCGCGAGACCATCACGGTTCAGGGCGGCACCGTCTCCGAGCATATCGGCGCCAGCGGCCGCGAGGCCCAGGCCGCCCTCGCCCTCGCGGCCGGGGCCGCGGTCGAGAGCTTCGGCGGCCGGGCCGTCGCCGTGCGCGACGACCTGATCGGTACCATGAGCCGCATCACCGCGGATCTCGACACGCAGGGCGGCGCCCTGGCCGCCCGCATCGAGACGGTCGCGACGCGCCTGCACGACACCATCGCGGTGCAGGGCACCGGCCTCGAGAGCAGCCTCGACGCCACCGGCACCCGCATCGGCGACCTCGTCGCCCTGCGCACCCGCGAGGCGAGCGAGACCGTCGACGGCGCCCTGGCGGCGCTGGGACGCGGCTTCGAGACCCGGGCCGTGGGCGCCGTCGAGGGCCTGACCGCCGCCGCCGCCGCCCTGAGCGCGGCGATCGCCGGCCGGACCGCCGAGGCGGCCGACACCTTCCGGCGCAGCGCCGAGGAGACCACCGTGGCGCTCGGCGCCAGCACCACCGAGGCGGCGCAATCCCTGCGCAGGGCCTCCGCCAGCGCCACCGGCGAACTGGAGGCCCGCACCGTCGAGGCCGTGCAAATCTTCGAGCGCCGCCTCGCGGCGACCGCCTCGGACCTCGCCGCCCGCACGGCCGAGGCCGCCGAACTCCTGCGCCAGGCCTCCGACGGCGTGGGCGAGAGCGTCGGCACCCGCGCCGAGGCCTCCATCGAGGCCCTGCGCCGGACCCTCGAGGCGGTCAATCTGGAACTGTCCCGCCGCGCCGACGAGGCCGCCGGCACCATCACCCGCGCGGCCGACGGCCTCGGCGGCGACCTCATCGCCCGGGTCCGGGACGTGGAGACCGCCTTCGGCGATCATGGCCGCACCCTCGGCGACCTCATCGCCGCCCAGGCGAACGAGGCCCAGACGCAGCTCGCCAGCACCGGCCGCGACATCGTTCTCGCGGTGACCGCGCAGGGCGCGCGCGTCAACGACGCCCTCAACCGCACCGGCGCCAGCTTCGCTGACACCACCGACAGCCGCGCCCAGGCCCTCGACCGGGTGCTGAACGACCGCCTCGCCGCCCTGCAGGAGACCCTGGCGCGCGGCGACATCCTGGCCGACCGGATCTCGCGCGACACCGCGGCGCTCACGGATTCGGTCTCGGTCCGCCTGGAGGAGATGGACCGGGTCATCACGGTGCAGGGGAAGGCGGTGGCCGAGACCCTCGCCGAGCGGACCCGCGAGGCCGGCGCCATGGTGGAGAGCCAGCTCGGCGCTCTCGAGGAGCGCTCCGTGCGGCGCTCGGCCGAGATCGGCGAGACCTTCGCCAACCTCGTCGCCCAGATCGACGGCCACCTGGGCAGCCGGGCCACCGCCCTCAACGAGGCCCTGATCGTGCGCACCGCCGAGATGGGCCGCGTCATGGTCGAGGGCGGCCGCGACCTCGTGCAGACCCTCGACGCCCGCGCCGACACCATGGCGCTCGACATCGCGGCGCGCAGCGCCAGCCTCGGCGATACCCTCGGCGAGCGCGTCGCCGAGATCGGCCGCCGCCTCGACGACCAGACCCTCGAACTCGCGCGCCGCCTCGACGAGGGCGCCGGGCGCTTCGATGCGGGGGTGCTGGGCCGCCTGGAGGCGATCGGAACCGCCCTGGAGGAGCGCAGCCGCCTCATCGAGGAATCCTTCGGCTCCCAGGCCTTCGAGGCGATCCGCCTCATCGAGAGCCGCACCCGCGCGGTGGACGAGGATCTCGCCAACCGCACCCGCGAACTCGTGGACATGATCGTCGACCGCACCGGCGGCGCGAACGAGGCCCTGGACGGGCAGGTGCGCGCGATCCGCGACGCCTTCGCGGCCCGCGCCGACGAACTCGTGCGCCTCATCGACGAGCGCACCGCCGCCATGGGCAGCGAACTCGACGAGAAGGGCCGGGCCGTGTTCGGTGCCCTCGGCGGCCGCATCACCGAGCTCGCCCGCCTGTTCGACCTCGGCAGCAACTCGCTCGGCAAGGTCCTGGAACAGCGCGGCGAATCCATCCTCGGCCGCCTGCGCGAGATGGTGACGGAAGCCGACCGCCAGCTCGGCGAGGGCGAGGGCCGCCTCGGCAAAACCCTCGATCGCCGCACCGCGGACATCAGCTCTCTCCTCGACGAGGGCGTGCGCACCGTCCACCAGCTCCTCGACGACCGCACCGGCGAGATCCGCGCCCTTCTGGACACCCACGCGGGCGTCGTCAGCGCCGACCTCAAGGACCGGATCGCGCCCCTACACGAGCATCTCGACCAGCGCGGCCGCGCCCTGGTCGACACCATCGCGGCGAGCCTCGGCAGCGCCACGGAGGCGGTGGAGGCCCGCACGCGGGCCCTGGCGAGCCTGTTCGACGAGCGCATCGACCACCTCGACGAGGTCGTTGAGCGGCGCGGCAGCGGCCTGTCCGACGCGATGGAGGCGCGTACCCGCGCGCTGACCGACACCCTCGACCAGCGCCTGGACGCCCTCGGCGAGATCGTGGACCAGCGCGGCGCCCGCCTCGTCGAGAGCGTGGAGGACCGCACCCGCGTCCTGACCAGCACCTTCGACCAGCGCGTCGGAGCGCTCGACGAGATCGTTGAGCGTCGCAGCGGCGAGATGGCCGAGGCGGTGGATGCCCGCACCCGGGCGCTCGCCCGCCTGTTCGATCACCGCATCGGCGTCCTCGGGCAACTCGTGGAAGGACGCGGCGCCCAGCTCACCGACGCCCTCGACAGCCGCACCGAGGCCCTGGCCATCCTGTTCGACCAGCGCATCGGCGCCCTCGACGAGATCGTCGACGGTCGCGGCGCGCAGCTCGGTCAGACCCTGGAGGCGCGGTCCCACGGCCTGCGCGCCCTGTTCGACGAGATCCTCTCGGCCCTCGACGGCCTGATCGACAGCCGCGCCGACGCCCTGACCGACCGGGTCGATGCCCGGACGCAGCGCCTTCTCGCCCTGTTCGACGAGCGCCTCGGCGCCCTCGATCAACTCGTCGATCACCGCACCGGCACGCTTTCGGACGAGGTCGATTCCCGGGCCCAGGCCCTGGTCTCCCTCATCGACACCCGGGTGGGTGCCCTCGACCGCGTGGTCGACGAGCGCGCCGGCGCCCTGCGCAGCCAGGCCGATACGGTCTCGCGGGCCATGGTCTCGGTGTTCGAGGAGCGGTTACGCGGCCTCGACGGCTTCCTCGACGACCGCGCGGGCAACCTCGCCGCCGAGACCGAGGCGCGCACCCGCGCCCTGGTGGCGATCTTCGACGAGCGCCTGGCCGCCCTCGAAGCCCTCGTGGACGGGCGCGTCGGCACTCTCGCGGACGGCGTCGCTGAACGGACCCGCGACCTCGTGTCGGTCTTCGACGCCCGCATCCAGGGGCTCGACGCTGCGATCGACGGACGCGCGGACCACATGGCCGAGCAGACCGAGGCCCGCACCCGCGTCCTGGTGGGAATCTTCGACGAGCGGCTTTCTGCCCTCGAAGCCCTGGTCGACGGCCGCGCCGGCACCCTCGCCGACCGCGTCGCCGAGCGGACGCAGTCCCTCGTCGCGGCCTTCGACGAGCGCCTGCGCGCCCTCGACGATGCCGTCGACCACCGCTCCGGCGCATTGGCGGCCCAGACCGAGACCCAGGTCGCGGCCCTGGCGGGCTTCTTCGACGAGCGCCTCGGCAACCTGGAGCGCCTCGTGGAGGGCCGCTCCGGCACGCTCGCCGAGCGCGTCGAGGCCCGCACGCAGGACCTGGCGACGGTCTTCGACGAGCGCCTCGCGGCCCTCGACAGCCTGGTCGAGGCGCGCGCCTCGGCCTTCGCCCGCACCATCGACACGCAGGGCACCGCCCTCGCGGAGGCGGTGGACGGGCGCGCGGCGGCCTTCACCAGCCGCATCGACAACCGCATGAAGGTGTTCGCCACCCTCGTCGCCTCGCGCGGCGATGCCCTCGCCACCGCCTTCGACGATCGCCAGGACGCCTACGCCGCCCTGGTCGACGAGCGCACCGCCACGATGCTGTCGGCCTTCGACGAGCGCGTCGGCCGCCACGCGGCGCTCGCCGAGGCCCATGCCCAGGCCCTCGCCGCCGCCCTCGACCAGCGCAACGAGGCCGTGGCCGCGCTCGTCGACAGCCGCAACGGCGCGATGACCGAGGCTTTCGACCGCCGCTCGACCGCGCTCGCCAGCCTCGTCGAGGCGCGGGGTCAATCCCTCGCCCGCCGCCTCGCGGAGAGCGCGGAGACGATCACACGCTCCATCGAGGAGCGCGGTGGCGCCCTCGTTGAGACCCTGGACGGGCGCGGCAACGCCGTGGTGACCGCGCTGACCGACCAGTCCGAGCGCCTGCGGGCGATCGTGGAGGGACCGGCCGCGCAACTCGTGGATGCCCTGGCCCTGCGCGGCGACGCCATCGAGCAGGCCCTGCGCGAGAGCGGCGCGCCCCTGGTCGAGGCGATTCAGGCGCGCACCGAGGCCCTGGCGGCCCAGTCCCGCGCCTCGGCCGAGGCGCTGCTGTCTGTCATCGACGGTGGCGCGTCCCGGGCCATCGCCTCGCTCTCCAGCGCCAACGACCAGATGAGCCGTGAGCTCGTATCGGTCGTGGAGCGCATGGACGGCGCCAACGACGCCCTGCGCGGCCTGCTCTCGGGGACGAGCGAGAATCTCGGCCGCATCGAGGCGAGCCTGCCCGGGCGGATCGCCGAGATCCGCGACGCCCTCTCGGTCGTCACGAGCGAGACGGCGCGGGCCAGCGCCGGGGTCGCCGAGCAGGTCGATCTGCTCAAGGGCGTGGCCGAGGGCGCCCTGCGGGATGCCGCCGACCTTGCGGCTTCCCTGGACGAGCGCGGCCGCGCCCTGGGCGAGCTGGGCCGCAGCCATGCCAGCACGCTGACGCAGGCCGCTGGCCAGCTCGAAGGCGCGGAGGGACGCCTGTCCGAGCGCCTGGCGTCCCGCGAGGCGGCCATCGCCGAGGTGCTGTCGCGCATCGAGGAGCGCTCCGGCACCCTGGAGGCGCAGACCGCCCGCTTCGACGCGACGATCGGCGAGACCCTGCGGGCGGCCGAGGAGCGGGCCCGTGCCCTCGGCACCAGCCTGTCCGAGACCGCCGCCGGTGCCGGCGCCAGCGTCACCCAAGCCTTCGAGGGCCTGCGCGCCGGCGCCGACAGCGAGAGCACCCGGACCGCCGAGGCGGTGCGCGCCGCGATTGAGGCCGCCTCGCAGCAGATGTCGGCGGTGCTCGAATCCGCCTCGGGTCGCTTCGGCGACTCGGTCTCGACCCTGCGCGAGATGGCGGCGGAGATCCGGCGCGAGCTCGACGCCACCCGGGCCGATCTGCAGCGCGGCGTGCTGGAGATCCCCCGCGAGACGCAGGACGCGACGGCTGAGATGCGCCGCGTGGTCTCAGAACAGCTGAAGGCGCTGGGCGAACTCTCGACCCTGGTCCAGCGCTCGGGCCGGGCCGTCGACGCGGTGGCCCCCCAGGTCTCGGAGCCCCGGCGCCCCGAGGCCGCGAAGGTGGCGGCTGCCCCGGTCAAGTCCAGCCCGGCGGCCAACCCGGCGGCCAAGTCCGCGCCGCAAGCGAAGACCGTTCCGGAGGCCACGTCGGTGGCCGAGGCCAAGCCCGCCGCGTCGCCGGCCCGTTCGGGCCAGTCGATCAACCTGGTCTCGGCCCCCGCCGCCGGCCGCAATGCCGAGGTGCTGCGCCCGGGGACCTCCCCCCGCGCCGACCAGCGCGGCGGCGACAACCGCGGCTGGCTCTCGGACCTGCTCACCCGCGCCTCCCTCGACGACGAGCCGGAGGCCGTGCCGAGCAGCCGGGCGCCCGCCAAGGCGCCGGACGACGCGCAGCGGAACGCGGCCGAGCGGGGCCGCACCGCCCTGGAGACGATCTCCAGCGACATCGCCAAGATGATCGACCATCAGACGGCGGTGGACCTGTGGACGCGCTACCGTCGGGGCGAGCCGAACCTGTTCGACCGCCGGATCTACACCGCGCAGGGTCGCCAGACCTTCGAGGAGGTCCGCCGCCGCTACGCTGCCGACGCCGATTTCCGCCGCACGGTGGACCGCTACGTCGGTGAGTTCGAGCGCCTGCTCGGCGACGTCTCGAAGAACGACCGCGACTCCTCGCGGGCGGATGCCTACCTCACCTCCGAGACGGGCAAGGTCTACACGATGCTGGCTCATGCCAGCGGCCGCTTCGACGGCGCTTGAGGCCCGCCCCGCGCGTACGATGCCCGACGCTAGAAACCCCGCCTCCCCCGGAGGCGGGGTTTTTCGTCAGAGATGCGGGGCCGCGCGGGCCCGGGTCAGATGAGCCCGAGGCCGGCGAGTTCCCGGCGCAGGGATTCGGGCATCTCGGCGAGGCCCCCGGCGGTGCGGGCGTCGAGATCGGTGGGCGCGTCGTCCGCCTTCAGGTAGCGCCAGCCCTGGAAGGGCCGGCACGGGCGTGGCGAGACCGCGGTGACGACGGGGTCCAGGATCAGCCGGCAGCGGCCGATGCCGTCCGCATCGGTGAAGGGCGTAATCGCGCGGATGGATTGCCGGCAGAGCAGCGTGCCCTTGATCACCCAGTAGATCGAGCCCCGGCCGGCGATGTCGCCGGCGCGCGTCGGCACCATGCGGGTGGTGTGCACGGGAGCGGGATCGCGGCCCGCGCGGCGCGCCTCGTCGGCGTTGCGGGCGATGCGCTCTTCCAGCTCGCCTATGCTCGCCGGACCGACGCAGAGCTTGAGGAGATGGAGGGGCGCGCGAGCGGACATGGCGGCCTTGTAGCAGCCGCACCGGCCGCGCGCTCGGGTCGCGGCAGCGGCGCGACCCCGCGCCGCTGAGGCCGGGGTCAGGAGAACAGGGCGCGCTTCTCGTCGTCCGAAAGCGCGTCGATCTCCGCGAAGGCGCTGGCGATGTCGGTCTGGGGCGGAGCGGCGGCCGCGGCCATCTTAAGGGCGACCGGGTCCGCCATCGGCGCGGGCTCGGCATCCTCGGCCGGTTCCGCCGCGCGGGCGGGTGCGTGCGCCACCGGATTCGAGTCCGGCGCTTCGACGAACGGGGCGGACGCGGGCTCGTAGGCCACGGCGTCGAAGGCGACCGCGTCCGGCGCGGCATCGTCGGCCGGCTCCGGCGCGCCCGCGTGGGTCGGCTCAGCCACCTCGTCGTGGGTCGGCTCCGCCGCGTGCGCGAGGACTTCCGCAGCCGTCACCGGCGCGTCCGCGACGTCCTCCGCGACCTCGGGCTGCTCGGGCTCGGCTCGGGGTGCGGAGGCGGACGCCTCCGGCGGATCGACCAGGTCCGTGGCTTCGAGGAACACGATGTCGTCGTCGACGGAGAGGTGCTCCGGCAGCTTCGAGGCCGCGACGGGAGCATCGGCCTCGCCCGTGGACGCCTCTCCGTCGATGTAGCGGTCCACATCGCTCTGGCAGAGGTCGGTGGGCAGGGTCTCGCCCTTGGATTCACCGGGCGCGGGCGGAACCGATTCCACGGCATCGCCCCAGATCGCCATCATGGCGGCGAGGCGCTCCTCGAGGTAGCGCAGGGTATGGATGATCCGCGCCGTGCGCTGCGCGGTCAGGTCCTGGAAGGAGCAGGCGGTGTAGATGCCGGTGGCGCGCCGGTCGAGCTCGTCGCAGATCGTGGCGTCCGAGCCGGATTCGCGCAAGGTCCAGGCGGCCTCCTGGACTTGCTCGGCGGCGCTGAGGATTTCGGAGGTGGCGCGCTCGGTGGAGCGCACGATGGCGTCGAGGGCGGCGGAGGCGCCTCCCAGGCGGCTCTGGTCGTGGTCCGGTGCGCTGATCGCGGCGATCTCGGCCTTGGTCCGGGCGATGGCGTGGGCCATGTCCATCAGGTCGCCGCGCACCCGGCCGATCTGATCCTGTTCCCGCTCGCCGGTGACGGCCTTCTCCAGCCGCGCGATCGCATCGAGCAGGATGCCGGTGTCGTGCGCGCGGTTGCGGCGCAGATACGCGTCGAGGAACCAGCGCCCGCGCTCGCTCTCGCTCATCGCGGCCTCGATCCGATCGTATTCGGATACGTCGATCGACGTCAGCGATTGGGAACTCGACATCACGCACACGTCCTTGGCGAGGCTGCGACCGGCGGGCGGTCGCTGGTTTCCAAGCGACCGGAGATTGACAGGATCGCTTTAACGCCGGCTTTACGCAGCCTCCGCCTGGGGAAGACGTTTCCACAGGCTCCCTCGTCACCGCCCGGTCGCGTGTCTCATCCGATTTCTCCGCTCGCGGAGCCGAAAGCCTTTCGCCTCTCGGTTCTCTACGCCGTCGTCTTCGTGGAGATCGGGATCGCGATGCCGTTCATGCCGGTCTGGCTGAACGCGCTGGGTCTCGATGCCGCGCTGATCGGCCTGCTGCTGGCGCTGCCCATCGCGATCCGGATCGTGGCGACGGCGCCGCTGGTGGGGCTGATCGACCGGGGTATCGCGGCGCGGCGCATCCTGCTCATCGGCAGCCTCGTCCTGGCCGTCACCTACGCGCTGATGCCGGCCGGGGCCGCCGTGGGCTGGCCGCTGCTGGCGCTCCTCATCGCCCTCAACGCGGTGGCGGCCGCCCCCCTCGTCCCGAGCATCGACTACATGACGCTCAGTGCCGTGCGCCGGAGCGCGCGGCTCGACTATGCCCGCATCCGGATGGCGGGCTCCATCGGCTTCCTTCTCGCCAACCTCGCGGGCGGGGCCGTGCTCGGCGCCATGGGCGAGCGGCTGGCGGTGCCGCTCATTCTCACCGCCCTGGCGCTCCTCGCGGCCTGCGTGGCGCTGGTCGCTCGCGTCGACGGACCGGCGGCGGCGCCTTGCGACCCGGCGGCCGGGCGCCCGCGCCTGCCGGGCGTCCTCTGGCTCTCCATCGGGGCGGCGGCGCTGATCCAGTCGAGCCACGCGGCGATCTACGCCTTCGGCAGCATCCACTGGAGCACGCACGGGATCGGGACGGCGTGGATCGGCACGCTCTGGGCCATCGGCGTCGCCTCGGAAATCGTGCTGTTCGCCCTGATCGGCCGGGTGCCGGCGCGCTGGCGCGGCCCCTTCGCCCTGCTCGCCCTCGGGGGCGGGGCGGCCCTGGTTCGAGCCCTCGGCATGGCGATCCTCGGCGACCGCCTCGAAGCCGTCATCGTCCTGCAGGTGCTGCACGGGCTGACCTTCGGGGCGACGCAGCTCGGCGCCATGGCGGCGGTGTCGCGCTTCGCGCCGGAGGGCGCGCGCGGGCGGGCGCAGGGCACGGTGAGCTCGGCCGGCGCCCTGGCCTCGGCGAGCGCGACCCTGCTCACCGGCGCCGCCTACGGGGCCGGGGGCGGCACCCTCGCCTTCGCGCTGATGGCGCCGCTTGCCCTGTGCGGCCTGTGCCTCGCGGCACGCGCCGCGCAGGCCGCCCGCGTTTTCGGCCTTCACACCACCACGTTTGTGGGCCAGCACCCGCAGCATCGCGATCGATCTTGACCCTCCGGTAACCGTGATCGGTGATGCGTGATGGGGATATGGAGCGCGGCCCCTTTGGCTAGAGCCGAGACCAGGACCCACCCCGACACCGCAGACGCCGCCCTCCTCGAGGGCGGGCGCGTCGGGCTGTCCGGGCGTTGGACCGCCGACCAGGGCGCGGCCGTGGAGGACGCCGCCGCGCGCATCGCCTGCAGCGCCGCGGGCACGCCGATCCTCGTCGATCTCAGCCGAATCAGCCGCCTCGACACCCTGGGCGCCTGGGTGCTCGAGCGGACCCGGGCCGAGATCGAGGCCGCCGGGGGGCGTCTCGCCTATGCGGGGGCCGCCCCCGAGCACCGCATCCTTCTCAGCGAGGTGAAGCTGCGCGCGGCCGAGCCGCCGCCGGCCCCGCGCGGGCGCCTGTTCGGTTTCCTGGAGGATCTCGGCAAGCGGATGGTCGGCGCGAAATCCGACCTCGTCACGGGTCTCGCCTTCTTCGGCGAGGTCGTCACCGCCTGCATCCGGGTCGCGGCCCGGCCCGGCACCTTCCGGGGCACGGCCCTCGTCAACCAGATCGAGCAGGTCGCCTTCCGGGGCGTGCCGATCATCGTGCTGATCTCGTTCCTGGTCGGCGGCATCGTGGCCCAGCAGGGCATCTTCCAGCTCCAGCGCTTCGGCGCCCAGAGCTTCGTGGTAAACCTGATCGGCCTGCTCATCCTGCGCGAGCTCGGCGTGCTCCTCACCTCGATCATGGTGGCGGGCCGCTCCGGCTCGGCCTTCACCGCCGAGATCGGCTCCATGCGGATGCGCGAGGAGGTCGATGCCCTGCGCGTCATGGGCCTCGACCCGATCGAGATCCTGATCGTGCCGCGCATCCTCGCCCTGGTGATCGGTCTGCCGATCCTCACCTTCCTGGCCTCCCTGGCGGCACTCGCGGGCGGTGGCCTCACGGCCTCGCTCTACGGCGGCATGACGGTGGACGCCTTCCTGGCGCGGCTCCAGGCGGCGGTGTCGCTCCACCACGTCGCCGTCGGCCTGATCAAGGCGCCCTTCATGGCGTTGATCATCGGGATCATCGCGACGATCGAGGGGTTCGCGGTGGAAGGTTCGGCCGAGTCGCTCGGGCGCCACGTCACGGCCTCAGTCGTGAAGTCTATCTTCATGGTCATCGTCCTCGACGGATTGTTCGCCGTCTTCTTCGCCGCCATCGATTTCTGAGGCGCCCGTTCCGACAACCATGACAACTCTGTCCGCCATACCGGTTCACGCCGCGCAGCAAGTGCCCGCCCATGGCGAGACCGCACGGGCGGGCGCGCCTGAGCCGATCATCCGCGTGCGCGACCTCGTGGTCGGGTTCGGCTCGAAGATCGTGATGAAGGGGCTCAACCTCGACATCCGGCGCGGCGAGATCCTGGGCTTCGTCGGACCGTCCGGCCAGGGCAAGTCGGTGTTGACGCGGACCATCCTGGGCCTCGTGCCCAAGCGCGCCGGCACCATCGAGGTGTTCGGCGAGGACGTGGACGGCCTGACCGTGACGCGCCGCCGCCAGATCGAGCAGCGCTGGGGCGTGCTGTTCCAGCAGGGCGCGCTGTTCTCGGCGCTCACCGTCAAGCAGAACATCCAGATGCCGATGCGCGAGCACCTGAACCTGTCGGAGCGCCTGCTCGACGAGTTCGCGCGCCTCAAGATCGAGATGGTGGGCCTGAAGCCGGATGCCGCCGACAAGCTGCCCTCGGAACTCTCCGGCGGCATGATCAAGCGCGCGGCGCTGGCCCGGTCCCTGGCCCTCGACCCCGAGATCCTGTTCCTCGACGAGCCCACCTCCGGGCTCGACCCGATCGGTGCCGGCGAGTTCGACGACCTCGTGGCCACCCTCAAGCAGACGCTGGGCCTGACCGTGTTCATGGTCACCCACGACCTCGACAGCCTCTACACCGCCTGCGACCGCATCGCCGCGCTCGGCGACGGTCAGATCATCGCGCAGGGCACCATCGCGGAGATGCTGGAGAGCGACCATCCCTGGCTGCGCTCCTACTTCCACGGCAAGCGCGGCCGCGCCGTCGTCCCGCAGGGAGGCCGCCATGCACAGGCCTGACGCGCCGGGTGCGGCCTCGCACCGCGCGGTCCCCATCCCGCCAAGGTATCGCTGATCCCATGGAGACTCGTGCCAACTACGCCCTCATCGGCGCCTTCACCCTCGCGGTCGTGGTGGCGGCCTTCGGCTTCGTGTTCTGGCTCCAGGGCGGCTCGCGCAGCCAGGTCCGGCAGGCGGTGCGCATCGTGTTCTCGGGCAGCGTCGGCGGCCTCGCCAAGGGATCGACCGTGGCCTTCAACGGCATCAAGGTCGGCGAGGTGATGGACGTGCGCCTGCTGCCGCAGGACCCGCGCCGCGTCGTCGCCGTGGTCGAGGTCGAGCGGACCACGCCCCTGCGCGCCGACACCCGCGCGCGCCTCGATTCGGCGATGCTGACCGGCGTCTCCACGATCTCGCTCTCGGGCGGCAATGCGGATTCGCCCGTTCTGCCCCCGGGCTCGGGTGACCAGATGCCGACGATCTTCGCGGATTCCTCCGACATCCAGGACATGATGGCGGCCGCCAAGCAGATCGCCCAGCGGGCCGACGACGTGCTCCAGCGCCTCGACAAGGTGGTGGCGGGCAACGAGGGGGCGATCACGCGCACGCTCGCCAACGTCGAGTCCTTCTCGAAGACCCTGGCCGAGGCCGGTCCGGCGGTGAGCGGCCTCGTCAAGGCCATCGACGGGCAGAAGCTGAACCGCGTCATCGACAATGCCGACCGCTTCTCCGGGGCGCTGGCGGCCGGCAGCCCCGACATCGAGGGA
This sequence comes from Methylobacterium sp. J-078, assembly GCF_022829285.1. Classification (GTDB taxonomy): domain Bacteria; phylum Pseudomonadota; class Alphaproteobacteria; order Rhizobiales; family Beijerinckiaceae; genus Methylobacterium. The sequence goes on along the minus strand of NZ_JAKSYI010000055.1, from coordinate 163,874 downwards.
GCGCTCAAGGACGCGCGCTCGCTCGCCGCCAAGCTCAACGCCTCGGCCGACCGGGTCGATTCCGTGCTGAAGGGCGCCGAGGGCTTCCTCGGTTCGGCCTCGGGCTCGGCCGGCACCAGCACCTTCACGGAGGTACGCGAGGCCGCGATCTCGGTCCGCGACGCCGGCAAGGCGTTCCGGACCCTCAGCGAGAACCTCGACAAGCGCACCTCGAACATCGCCACCAGCTTCAACCGTCTCAGCGGCACCGGCCGCCGCGAGGTCGAAGCCCTGTCGACGGACGGACAGCGCACGCTCAACACCCTGAACCGGACGGTGAAGAGCCTGGAGCGCGACCCCTCCCAGGTGATCTTCGGCGGCAAGCCGTCGTTGCCGGAATACAACGGTGGGCGCTGAACTGTGGTCCACCGGGCCATGCGTGCTGCGGCGCACGGCACCAATCGCCCGGCCCGCTAGTTTACGGCCACGCTGCGCGTCGGTGCGGCGACGGGTTTCCGGAATGCGTATGTCTCACCACAGAACGGCCCCCGCGCTCGTCGCGATGCTCCTCGCGGCAACCCTCGGCGGCTGCGGCGGCGGCGCGGTGCCGCTGACCTTCGATCTGGCCGCCCTGCCGCCCAACGGCCGGGTCGGCACCTCCGCGCGCTCGTTCAGCGTGGCCGAGCCCGTGGGCATCCAGCCTTTCGAGGCGGACCGCATCATCGTGCGCGAGCCGGGGGGCGCACTGTCCTTCCTCGGCGGCGGTCAGTGGGCCGACCGTCTGCCGCGCCTGATCCAGACGCGACTGATCCAGAGCCTGGAGAATTCCGGCCGCCTGAAATCCGTGAGCCGCCCCGGCGACAAGATCGTTTCCGACTACCAGTTGATCAGCGAGATCCGCGCCTTCGACATCGCGGCCGGGAGCGGCGAGGCCGTGGTCGACATCTCCGCCAAGATCATCACCGAGGGCACCGGCAAGGTCGTGGCCGCCCGGGTCTTCACCGCACGGGTGCCGGTGCCGAAGGTCGATGCCGGTACCGCCGCCGTGGGCCTCGACGCGGCGCTGGCTCGGGTGCTCGCCGAGATGGTGGCGTGGGTGAATTCGGGGCGCTGAACCCCTCACTCCATCACGGCGGCCTTCATGATCACCACCATGATGGCCTTGGCGGGCTCGGGCCCGATGCAGCGCACGGTGTGCGGGCGGTCGCAGCGGTAGCGCAGCGTTTCGCCGGCGCGGGCGCGCTGAGTCGTGCCGGCCACCTCGACCTCGAGCGTGCCGGCGGTGACCGTCAGCGATTCCACCGAGCCGCGCTGGTGCGGATCGGAATCGAGCTGCCCGCCCGGATCGGCGGAGACCTCGTACCATTGCAGCCACTCGACGGTCTTGATCCAGCCGACGATGGCGAGACGCACCTTGCCGTCGTCCGAGACCAGGATCGGCGTGTCCGCCCGCGAGGTCTTCTCGATGAAGGGCTCCTCGTCGCTCGTGGCCAGTACGCGCTCGATGGAGACGTCGAGGGCCTGACTCAGGCGCCAGATGGTCGCCAGCGTCGGATTGGTCTCGTTGCGCTCGATCTGACTGATGATCGACTTGGCGACGCCGGACTGCTCGGCGAGTTCGGACAGGGACAGGTTGTAGGCCTTGCGCAGGCGCTGGATCGTCTTGCCGAGCTGGCCGGAGAGGACCTGTGCGCCGCTGAGGATATCGCGCTGCCGCCCGCGTTCGGGCGTCGTCAACTGGTTGTCCATGGGTCCCGAGATCCGCGCATCCGTTCCGTTAAGCGGACGCTTGTACGGTACTTCAAACGCAAACGGGACGGCGACGCAAGGCTCGGGTCAGGTCCAGAGGGCGTGGAAATGGTGCACCGGCCCGTGCCCGCGCCCCACCGCGACGCCGTCGGCCCCCGCGATCGCCGCCGAGACGTAGCGCTTGGCCTGGGACACCGCGTCGACCAGCGAGAGCCCCCGGGCGAGTCCGGCCGCCACCGCTGCCGACAGGGTGCAGCCCGTGCCGTGCGTGTTGCGGGTCTCGATGCGCGGCGCGGCGAAGCGGCGGAGCGTGCCGTCGCTGCTCATGAGATGGTCGACGCTCTCGCTGCCGACGCTGTGGCCACCCTTCACCAGCACCGCGCGGGCGCCGATGGCGAGGAGGCGCCGGCCCTGCGCAACGGCGGCGTTCTCGGTCTCGGCGGCGGGTTCACTGATGAGGGCCGCGGTCTCGGGCAGGTTGGGGGTGACGAGGTCGGCCAGCGGCAGGAGGTGCCGGCGCAGGGCCTCCACCGCGTCTTCCGAGATCAGCCGGTCGCCGGAGGTGGCTACCATCACGGGATCGAGTACGATGGGGATCGTGCCGGCATGCCGGGCGAGCCCCGCCGCCACGGCCTCGATGGTGGCGACCTGGGACAGCATGCCGATCTTGACCGCCGTGACGGCGAGGTCCGAGAACACGCTCTCGATCTGCGCTGCCACGAAGTCGGCCGGCACGTCGTGGATCGCCTGAACCCCTTGCGTGTTCTGGGCCGTCAGGGCGGTGATCACGCTGGCGCCGTAGACCCGCAGGGCCGCGAAGGTCTTCAGGTCGGCCTGGATGCCGGCGCCGCCGCTCGAATCTGAACCCGCGATGGTGACGGCGATCGGTGTCATGGCGTGTCCTCGAAGCTTTGAGGGAGCTTAGGCCGCGACGCCCCGCGCGGCGAGGGCCGAATCCACCCGGTCCCGCAGATCGCGCGCGCAAGCCTCGACCGAATCGCCGGAGAACAGCGAGGCGATCACCGCGATCCCGTCCGCCCCGGCCCGGATCACGGACGCCGCGTTGCCCGCGTTGATGCCCGCGATGGCCCCGAGGGGGAACGCGGTGCCCCGTGCGAGGCGTCCCCGGAAGACGATGCGGGCGAGCCCGTCGAGCCCCACCGGCGGATCGGGATTGTCCTTGCTGGCCGTCGCGAACACCCCCCCGATGCAGGCGTAGTCGACCGGCAAGCGGTAGAGCTCGTCGGCCTGGACGGCGGTCTTGAGCGTCAGGCCGATGATCGCACCGCGCCCGAGCAGGCGGCGCGCATCGGCCGGATGCAGATCGCCCTGGCCGAGATGCACGCCCTCGACCCCGGCCGCCAGCGCGAGATCCACCCGGTCGTTGACGAGGAGCGGAACGCCGGTGCCGGCAATGGCCGCATGGATCGCGCGGATGCGGGCGAGCGCCGCGCGGGCATCCGCGATGGATTTTTCCCGATATTGCAGCAGCGTGCAGCCCCCCTGCACGGCCTCGGCCGCCATCGCGGCGAGCCGCGCGCCGTCATGGCCCGACACGCCGGTGTCGAGGAGGCCGTAGAGCCGCAGGTCGACCGCCGGCCCCGAGCCGCCCGCTTCCTTCTGTCCGATCACGCGGCGCCTTCCTGAACGTCGTGGCAGGGGTGTTGGGTCTCCCCGCCTCAGTCTAGGGCCCCTGCGGCCCGGTCGGAAGATGGGCGCGCGGCCGGGAGCCCCTGGCGTCGTGCGGCGTTACCGCCGCACCCTTCCTCGGAGACGCAGCCTCGCATGGATCGCACACCCAAACAGCAGATGCTCGCCGGCGATCTCTACGATCCGGACGATCCGGAGCTTCACGCCGACCACCGGACCGCGCGGGACTGGATGGCGCGCTACAACGCCGCCGCCGCCGAGACGCCCGCGATCCGCCGCGAGATCCTGCGCGAGCGCTTCGCGTCCGTCGGCGACGGCGCGGTGGTGCGGCCGCCCTTCCACTGCGATTACGGGCTGCACATCAGCCTCGGCGCGCATGTCTTCCTGAATTTCGGCTGCGTGATCCTGGATTGCGCCCCCGTGAGCATCGGCGAGCGCACCCAGATCGGTCCCGGGGTGCAGATCCTCACCCCCGACCATCCCCGCGAGCCGGGCCCGCGCGAGGCAGGGCTGGAATTCGCCCGCGCGATTCGGATCGGTCGCAACGTCTGGATCGGCGGCGGCGCCCTGATCCTGCCGGGCGTCACCGTGGGCGACGACGCCATCGTGGGCGCCGGCAGCGTGGTGACCCGCGACGTGCCGGCGGGCGCCACGGTCGTGGGCAACCCGGCCCGGGTCCTGGCCGCCCGAACCCCGCCCGCGCCGGAGGCCTGACCGGGGCGGGTCGGTTTTTCGCGTTCATCGCGCGCCCGCAATGTGCGATGAGCAGCCGCGAAGCGATGGGCGAGCAGCGGGCGAGGATCGGGCAGCGTGACCACGGCGCAGGAGACCGAAGGGGAGGCGCAATCCACGCTCTCCAATCCGTCCGCCGTGGGGCTCGTCGCCGTCATCGTCGCGGCGACCGACGGCGAGCCGCGTGCCCTGACCGTGCAGGTCGGCGGCCAGGCCCGGGGCCGTTCCGACGGCCTGCCCGCGGGGCCGCTCGTGCCCGAGCACCCCACCCTGGAGCGGGGCCTGCGCGCCTGGGTGGAGCGCCAGACCCACCAGCGCCTCGGCTACGTGGAGCAGCTCTACACCTTCGGCGACCGCGACCGGCAGGGCGACGACGACGGCGGCCTGCACTCGCTCTCGGTGGCCTACCTCGCCCTGGTGCGCGAGCTGCGGCCGGCCGGACTCGCCGAGGCCGCCTGGCGCAACTGGTACCATTACCTCCCCTGGGAGGATTGGCGCGCCGGGCGGCCGGACTCCCTCGGTGAGATCGAGGCCAAGCTCCTCGCCTGGGCGGAGGGCAGCGGCGACCCGAAGCAGCGCCGCCGCCGCGAGGACCGCCTCGGCCTGACCTTCGGGCTGTGCGGCGGCGCCTGGAACGAGGAGCGCGTGCTGGAGCGCTACGAACTGCTGTTCGAGGCCGGGCTGATTCCCGAGGCGCAGGGTCAGTCCGGCGAGGCGCGCGACGCGGACCTGACCGTGACGGGCCAGCCCATGGCCCTCGACCACCGCCGGGTGCTCGCGACCGCGATCGGGCGCCTGCGCGGCAAGATCAAGTACCGCCCCGTAGTCTTCGAGCTGATGCCGCCGACCTTCACGCTGTTCCAGCTCCAGCGCACGGTGGAGGCGCTGTCGGGCACCAATCTGCACAAGCAGAATTTCCGCCGACTCGTGGCCCAGCAGGGGCTGGTGGAGGAGACGGACGGCGTGACCTCCGGGGCGACGGGGCGCCCGGCCCGCCTCGTCCGCTTCCGCCGCGAGGTTCTGCTGGAGCGCCCCGCCCCCGGCTTCCGCCTGCGGCCCGCGCGCCGGCCGACCTGATCGCGGCGCCCCGGCGCAGGCAGGATGACAGTTGCACCGCAACGTCATTCTCGCATCGCAAAAACGTTATGCTCAAAGCCTGCATATCTAGACAAGCCGTCACGCCCCGCCTACGTTAGTCGGCACAATGCTCAGTTTGAGCATAAGTGAGGACGCGTCAATGGCGGCGACCAGTCTCCCGATCGGCAGCAATCTCGCGGGTGTTCCGAGCGGCCTTCCCCTGCCGCACATCTACGAGCGCGTGAGCCGTCACGTGCCGGCCATCGAGTGGCCGGCCCTGGCCGACGACGTGGCGGCGATCCTCGAACTGAAGAAGACCCGCAACGCGGTCATCCTCGCGCACAACTACCAGGCGCCGGAGATCTTCCACACGGTGGCGGACATCGTCGGCGACAGCCTGGCCCTGGCCCGCGAGGCCGTGACGGTCGACGCCGACGTCATCGTGCTGGCGGGCGTCCACTTCATGGCCGAGACCGCCAAGCTCCTGAACCCGGGCAAGACGGTGCTGATCCCGGACACCCGCGCCGGCTGTTCCCTCGCCGATTCGATCACGGCCGCGGACGTGCGCGGCCTGCGGGCGAAGTATCCGGGGGTTCCGATCGTCACCTACGTCAACACCTCGGCGGCGGTGAAGGCCGAGTCGGACCTGTGCTGCACCTCCGGCAACGCGGTCGAGGTGGTGCGCTCGCTCAACGCGCCCCGCGTCCTCATGATCCCCGACGAGTTCCTGGCCCAGAACGTCCAGGCGATGGTGCCCGAGGTGGAGATCCTGACCTGGGCCGGGCATTGCGAGGTGCACGAGCAGTTCACCCCCGCCGACATCCGCGAGGTGCGCGAGAGCTACCCCGGCGTCACCGTCATCACCCACCCGGAATGCCCGCCGGAGGTTGTCGCCGAGGCCGACTTCTCGGGCTCCACCGCGATGATGATGAACTTCGTCCTTGAGAAGCGCCCGAAGCAGGTGGTGCTCGTGACCGAGTGCTCGATGGGCGACAACATCGCGGCCGCCAACCCCGACATCGAGTTCATCAAGCCCTGCAACCTGTGCCCGCACATGAAGCGCATGAGCCTGAAGAACATCCGCCACGCCCTGGAAACCATGACCCACGAGGTCACGGTGGAGCCGGAACTCGCCGAGCGCGCCCGGATGGCGGTGGAACGCATGCTGGCGGTCCGCACCCGATGAACGCGCACGCCCCCCTCGCCTTCGCGCTCCCGGGCGCTGACCGCATCGTCGTGGTGGGCGCCGGCATCGCCGGCCTCGCCACGGCGCTCCGCCTCGCGCCGCGCACCGTCACCCTGGTCACGGCCGCTCCCTTGGGCACCGGCACCGCCACGGGCTGGGCGCAGGGCGGCATCGCCGCCGCCATGGGGGCGGACGACGCGGCCGCCCTCCACGCCGCCGACACCCTGGCGGCGGGCGCCGGCCTGACCGAGCCCGACGTAGCGGCCCGCGTCGCCGCCGCCGGACCGGCGCTGATCGACTGGCTGGTCGGCCTCGCCGCCCCCTTCGACCGGGATTCCGCCGGGGCCCTCGCCCTCGGACTCGAGGCCGCGCATTCCCGCCGCCGCATCGTGCGGGCCGGCGGGGATTCCACCGGCCGGCTCGTGCTCGAGACCCTGGTGCGGGTGGTGGGCCGGACGCCCTCCATCACCGTGCTGGTGGCGTCGGCGCGGGAACTCCTGCGGGACGCGGGCGGCGCGGTGGCCGGCCTCGTCTGCGAGCGGGAGGGCGCGCGCTTCACCCTGCCGGCCCGCGCCGTGGTGCTGGCCACGGGGGGCACCGGCGCGCTCTACGCAGCGACCACGAACCCGCGCGGCGCCACCGGGCGCGGCCTCGCCCTGGCGGCGCGGGCCGGCGCGACCTTGCGCGACATGGAGTTCGTGCAGTTCCACCCCACCGCCATCGCGTGCGGCGCGGACCCGATGCCGCTGGCCACGGAAGCCCTGCGCGGCGAGGGGGCCCGCCTGATCGACGAAAGGGGTGCGCCCGTGATGGCGGGGATCGCCGGGGGCGATCTCGCCCCCCGGGACGTGGTGGCGCGCGGGATCTTCCAGGCGCTGTCGCGCGGCGCCAGCGTGTTCCTCGATTGCCGGGGCGATCTCGGCGACCGCATGGCGACACGGTTTCCCACCGTGGCGGGTCTGTGCGCGCAGGCCGGCATCGATCCGCGCCGGCAGGCCATCCCGGTGCGCCCGGCGGCCCACTACCACATGGGCGGAATCAAGGTGGATGCCACCGGCGCCAGCACGGTGCCGGGTCTGTTCGCCTGCGGCGAGGTCGCCTCGACGGGCCTGCACGGGGCCAATCGGCTGGCGAGCAACTCGCTTCTCGAAGCCATGGCCTTCGCCCCCTGGATCGCCGAGGCCGCGAGCGCCCTGCCCGCCCCGGGCCATGCCCTCGCCCAGCATGCCCTGGCCCAGCCGGAGCGGGCGCGCGGCGCGATCGATCTCGACACCCTGCGCGGCGTCATGGACCGGCAGGTCGGCGTCGTGCGCGAGGCCGGGGGCCTGGCGGACGCGATCCGCCACCTCGCGCCGGCCGCGCGGACCGGCAGCGACGCGGCTCTCACGGCCCTCGCCATCGCGGTCTCGGCGTCCACGCGCCGGGAAAGCCGCGGCGCCCATTGGCGCAGCGACCACCCCGGGCAGGAGCCCGCGCGCCACACCGAGGTGACGCTGGCCGAGCTTCAGGCCCTCGCCGAGGCGTACGTCCCCGATCGTGACGTCGTCGCGGCCTGACACGGAGGCGGCGGGCCGGCACGGCCCGCCTCGATGACGCGAAGACTTCGACCGAAGGACGATCCATGACCGACCGCACCGATCTCGCCCCCCTGCCCCGCCTCATGGTGGAGCCCATCGTCCGCGCGGCCCTGCTGGAGGATCTCGGCCGGGCCGGCGACATCACCACGGATGCGATCGTCCCGGCGAGCGCCCGTCTGGAAGGCGTCATCGCCGCGCGGCAGGACGGGGTTATCTCGGGCGTCGACGCGGCGGTGATCGCCTTCGGGCTGATCGATCCGGCCGTCGCCGTGACGGTGGAGCGCGGCGACGGCAGCCGGGTCAAACCGGGCGACGTGGTGATCCGCCTCGCCGGTCCGGCCCGTGCCATCCTCACCGCCGAGCGGGTGGCCCTGAATCTGTTGTGCCGGATGTCGGGGGTCGCGACCGCCACCGCCTCCCTGGTCGACGCGGCGCGGCCACACGGCAAGGCCCGTATCGTCTGCACCCGCAAGACCACCCCGGGCCTGCGCTCCCTGGAGAAACATGCGGTTCGGGCCGGTGGCGGCTCGAACCACCGCTACGGCCTCGACGACGCCGTGCTGATCAAGGACAACCATGTGGCGGTGGCGGGCGGCATCGTGCCGGCCATCGCGCGGGCCCGGGCCTATGCCGGGCACCTCGTGAAGATCGAGGTGGAGGTCGACACCCTGGAGCAGCTCGAACAGGCGCTGTCGGTGGGCGCCGACGCCGTTCTCCTCGACAACATGACCCCCGATCAGCTCGCCCGGGCGGTGGCGATGATCGACGGGCGGGCCATCGCGGAGGCCTCCGGCCGCATCAATCGCGAGACCGTGGGGGCGGTCGCGGCCTCCGGCGTGGACCTGATCTCCTGCGGCTGGATCACCCACAGCGCACCGATCATCGATCTCGGCCTCGACGCGGTCTGATCGTGGCTCCGGGGGGGAGCGTAACGGCCAAGGTGCCACGGTGTTGCCACGAAATCACGACGCCCCGGCAACCGACGCCGGGGCGGGAATAGAGCTTGGCTTTAAAGGGCGAGCGTTTACGTCTTGGGCAGACTTCGCGCCGTAACGTGCGTCGAGTTTTCCTAGTCCGCTCCACAGATTTCGTTCGCCTTCGAGAGGCTCCGATGCGCCGTTTCGCCCCCGCCCTGACCGGGCTCCTCTGCGCGCTGGGCGCATGGGCTTCGCCCGTGGCCGCCTACGAGATCGATCCACTCACCCGCCAGCCGCTCGACAACGCCCTGGTCATCCGGGTGCGCCCGCAGAACGCGCCGGTGGTTGTCCCCACGGCCAATGCCTCGCTGCCGGCCGACCCGATGAGCCCGGCCTCCTCCGTGCCGCAGATGTCGGCGATCCAGCGCGAGGAGGTCGCCTTTGGCGGCAACTACGCGCCCGGCACCATCGTGGTCTCCACCGCCGAGCGGCGCCTCTACTACGTGGTCGGCGACGGCAAGGCCCTGCGCTACGGCGTCGGCGTCGGTCGCCCGGGCTTCACCTGGGGTGGCGTGCAGACCATCACGATGAAGCGCGAGTGGCCCGATTGGCGTCCCCCGGCCGAGATGCTGCGCCGCCGCCCCGACCTGCCGCGCTTCATGAAGGGCGGCATCGAGAACCCCCTCGGCGCCCGCGCCATGTATCTCGGCAACTCGATCTACCGCATCCACGGCTCGAACGAGCCGGAGACCATCGGCACCGCCGTGTCCTCGGGCTGCATCCGCATGACCAACGACGACGTGGCCGACCTCTACACCCGCGCCAAGGTCGGCGCGAAGGTCATCGTCCAGCGCTGAGCGTCGCGGACCTGGAGTATGTGACGTCAAAGGGGTCGGCGGAAACGCCGGCCCCTTTCGCGTTGGAAACCTACTTCGACACCACGAAGAACCGCGACAGCAGCCAGAGCGGCACCACCACCACGGCGCCGGCGAGGATCCAACGGCCGAAATCGTGGAAGGTGGCGAGGCCGAGGTCGATCAGGGTCCGCACCGCGTCGTAGGCGTGCCAGAACAGCAGGCCCGGGGTGACGCCGAGGGTCGCCATCACGGCGCCGACCAGCACCGACAGGAACAGCAGCTTCATGAACACGGCGGCGGGCGAGCCGCCGAGGAAGCGCCGCAGGGCCGAGCGCCGGCCCTGATCCGGGAACGGTGCGCCGGCATAGGGTTGGCCCGGATAGGGCGAGGGACGGCGCGGATCGTGTTCGGGGGTCATGCCGGAGGTCATGCGATGATTCCTGGGAACGCCCGGCCGGTGTCGCGGCGGCGCGCTTCGCCTCTCTCAACCCGCCGATCCCGGCGGAACCGTGACGCGGACGCCACAGGATGGGAGGAAACCCAACCGGGCCTGAGACGTTGGGCGATTTCGCACAAGCCACGGATGGCACCGATGCCCGCGCGGTCCCATTCTAGGGTCTGCATTCGGATGCGCGCGTCGCGACGGCCGGCCTGACAATGAAACGAACGGATTCATGATCGACCACGCCCTGTTCGATCCGGCGATGATCGAACCGGAAACCAAGCGCCTGAATGCCGAGATCGTGGCCGCCCATGCCGCGCAGGGCGACCCGTGGTCGATTCCGATGACGGAGGTCCGCGCGCGCCGTCGCCAGGGCACGCAGGCTTCCCCGGCCATGCCCCGCAGCGCCCGGGCCGAGACCCTGACCATCGACGGGCCCGGTGGTCCGCTGAACTTACGCGTCATCCGCCCGAACCCCAAGAAGTGGGCGAAGCTGCGCGGCGCCTACCTGCACATCCATCGCGGCGGCTGGGTCTGGGGATCGGCCGACGAGCAGGACCCCTGGCTCGAGCGCATCGCCGACGTCTGCGGCTTCGTCTGCCTGTCGGTGGAATACCGACTGGCGCCGGAGCACCCCTATCCGGCGGCCCTCGAGGATTGCGAGGCGGCGGCGCTCTGGCTCGCTGGTCCGGGCAAGGCGGAATTCGGCGTCTCCGCGCTGACCATCGGCGGTGAATCAGCCGGCGCGCAACTCGCCGTGATGGTGCTCCTGCGCCTGCGCGACACGCACGGCCTGCCGCGCGCCTTCCGGGGCGCCAATCTCAACGCGGGCTTCTTCGACCTCGGCCTGACGCCGAGCGTGCGCAACTGGGGCGCGGAGCGCCTCGTGGTGAACACCGAGGACCTGACGCGCTTCGCCGACGTCTACGTGCGCGACGGCATCGATCGGCGCCGGCCCGACGTCTCGCCGCTCTACGCCAACCTGAAGGGCCTGCCCCCGGCCCTGTTCACGGTGGGGACGCACGATCCGCTCCTCGACGACACGCTCTACATGTCGGCCCGCTGGGCCGCGGCCGGCAATGGCGGCCACACCGCGATCTATCCGGGCGGGTGCCATGTCTTCGTGCGCTATCCCGGCGCGATGACGGAGCGCGCCCTCGAACTGATGGACCGGTTCCTGATGGCCCTGGCCTGAGCACGACGCCCGAGACCGCGACGCCCGAGACACCGCTGCCGGAGCGCTTCGCCGCCTGGTTCGCCGCGCGCGGCTGGGCGCCCCGACCGCACCAGCTCGAACTCCTCGCCCTCGTACGCGGGGGCCGATCCGCCTTGCTGGTGGCGCCCACCGGGGCGGGCAAGACTCTGGCGGGGTTCCTGCCGAGCCTGACGGCCCTCGCCGAGCGCCCGGCCTCGGCCAAGGCGCGCGGCCTGCACACGCTCTACATCTCGCCCCTCAAGGCCCTGGCGGTGGACATCGCCCGCAATCTCGAGGCGCCCATCGCCGAGATGGGCCTGTCCATCCGCGTCGAGACCCGCACCGGCGACACGCCCTCGCACAAGCGCACCCGGCAGATCGCGCGCCCGCCCGATATCCTGCTGACCACCCCGGAACAGCTCGCCCTGCTCATCGCCCACCGTGAAGCGGCCGACCTCTTCGCCGGCCTGTCCTGCGTGGTCCTCGACGAACTGCACGCCCTGGTCACCTCCAAGCGCGGCGACCTCCTGTCCCTGGCGCTGGCCCGGCTGCACCGCCTCAGCCCGGGGCTGACCGCGATCGGGCTGTCCGCGACCGTGCGCGAGCCGGACGAGTTGCGCCGGTATCTGGTGCCGCAGCATCCCGCCCCGCCCACGTCCCTCGTTGAGGGGAGCGGATCGGCGGTGGCGATGTCCGAACTCGTCGTCGTGCGGGGTGGCGCCGCGCCCGATCTCCACATGCTCGACACCGGCCTGACCCTGCCCCTCGCCGGCCACACCGCCTGGCAGGCCATGCCGGCGATCTACGACCTGATCGGCCGGCACCGCACGGTGCTGGTCTTCGTCAACACCCGCCTCCAGGCCGAGTACACCTTCCAGGAACTCTGGCGGATCAACGACGCGAACTACCCCATCGCCCTGCATCACGGCTCCCTCGACGCCACGCAGCGCCGCCGGGTCGAGGCCGCGATGGCGGCGGGGCAGCTGCGGGCCATCGTCTGCACCGCCACCCTGGACCTCGGCATCGACTGGGGCGACGTCGACCTCGTGGTGAACATCGGCGCGCCGAAGGGCGCGAGCCGGATCATGCAGCGCATCGGCCGGGCCAACCACCGCATGGACGAGCCGTCGAAGGCCTATCTGGTGCCGGCCAACCGCTTCGAGATGCTCGAATGCCAGGCCGCCCTCGACGCCGTGGAGGCCGCCGCTCAGGACACGCCGGACGCCCGCCTCGGCGCCCCCGACGTGCTGGCCCAGCACGTCCTCGGCATGGCCTGCGCCGACGCGTTCGACGCGAACCAACTCTACGACGAGATCGTCTCGGCCGCGCCCTATGCGACGCTGTCCTGGGAGGATTTCGAGGCGGTGGTCGATTACGTGGCCACCGGCGGCTACGCGCTGCGCGCCTACGAGCGCTTCGCCAAGATCCTGCGCGGGCCGGACGGCCTCTGGCGGGTGCGCGACGCGCGCATCGCCCAGCAATATCGGATGAACGTCGGCACCATCGTCGAGTCCGCCAAGGTCAAGGTGCGCCTCGCCCGGGGCGTGCGCGGCAAGCCCGGCGCGATCCTGCCCAAAGGTGGGCGGGTGCTCGGCGAGATCGAGGAGGATTTCGCCGACACCCTGACGCCGGGCGACACCTTCCTGTTCGCCGGCGAGGTCCTGCGCTTCGAGGGCCTGTCCGAGGACGAGGCCCTGGCGACCCGGGCCGGACCCGGCACAGACCCGGCCATCCCCTCCTACGCGGGGGCGAAGTTCCCGATCTCGACCTTCCTCGCCGCGCGGGTGCGGGCGCTCATCGCCGATCCGTTCGAATGGGACCGGCTGCCGCGGCAGGTCTCGGACTATCTTCTGCAGCAGCGCTCCCGCTCCGTCCTGCCCGGCCCAACCGGCCTGCTGGTGGAGACCTTTCCCCGCGCCGGGCGGTACTACCTCACGGCGTTCCCCTTCGAGGGCCGCCTCGCCCACCAGACCCTGGGAATGCTGCTGACCCGCCGCCTGGAGCGGGAGCGGATGCGGCCGCTGGGTTTTGCCGCCAACGATTACGGCATCGCCATCTGGCTCACCCGGGATGTCGGCGAGCGCATCGGCCGCGAGCCGGACTTTCTGGAAGCCCTGTTCGCCGAGGACATGCTGGGTGACGACCTGGAGGCCTGGCTCGACGAATCCGCCATGATGAAGCGCACCTTCCGGCAATGCGCGGTCATCGCCGGGCTGATCGAGCGGCGCTACCCGGGGCAGGCCAAGACCGGTCGTCAGGTCACGATCTCCACCGACCTCGTCTACGATGTGCTGCGCAAGCACCAGCCGGACCACCTCCTCCTGAAGGCCGCGCGCCAGGATGCGGCAACCGGACTCCTCGACGTGAAGCGCCTCGGTGTGATGTTGAGGCGCATCCAGGGGCGAATCATCCACAAGGCGCTCGATCGCGTCTCGCCCCTCTCCGTGTCCGTGATGCTCGAGATCGGGCGCGAGCGGGTCTACGGCGAGGGCGCGGACGAGATCCTGGCCGAGGCGGAAGCGCAGCTGCTCGAAGAAGCGCTGGGCTAAAGCGCGGTGAAGCGCCCTTTCCAAAAATCAGAGGATGCGGTTTTGGCGCTCGGCCAGAGACTTGAGAAGACCACCCGGGCCCCCGGCCTGACCCTCGCCGGAGAAACCCTTGCCCTCGACCTCTGCGGCGGCCTCTGGCTCGGCGCCCACCGGACCCTGATCGTGTCCGATCTCCACCTGGAGAAAGGCTCGGCCTATGCCGCGCGCTCGGGCCAGTTCCTGCCGCCCTACGACACCCGCGAGACCCTGGCCTGCCTGCACGAGGTGGTGGCCCGCCTCGACCCGGCACGCGTGGTGGCGCTGGGCGATTCCTTCCACGACGCGCGTGGGCCAGAGCGGATGGAGCCGGGCGACCGCGCCATGGTGGCGGCCCTGCAGGAGGGGCGCGACTGGGTCTGGATCTCGGGAAACCATGACCACGCCGTCACCGAGGGCGTCGGAGGGCGCTACGCCGAGACCCTGGCGCTCGGCAGCCTGACCCTGCGGCACGAGCCGACCGCCGACGCCCCCGAGGGCGAGGTCGCCGGCCACCTGCATCCCTGCGGCAAGGTCGCGATGCGCGGGCGGGCGGTGCGCCGGCGCTGCTTCGTCACCGACGGCAAGCGCCTGATCATGCCGGCCTTCGGCGCCTATGCGGGCGGGCTCAACGTCCGCAATCCCGTCTTCGAGCCGCTGTTCCCGGCGGGCTTCACGGCCCATCTCCTCGGTGACGGCCGCGTCTTCGCCATCGGCAAGGGGATGCTGAGCAAGGACTGATTAAGACCGCCCGTTCAGGCGGCCACCAGCAGGGAAGCGCCGGCGACCCCGGACAGGACGAGGCGCAGGCGCCCGAGCCAGACTGGGACGAGGCCGCGCCGGGGCAGGTCCTGATCGACGAGGCCCCAGGCCAGCACGAGGATGCCGAGGACCCGCAGGTCCCACGGGGCGGGCGCGGCCAGGGCCGCCCAGGCGACGAGGGAGGGCAGGATGGCGATGGCGTAGTCGGCGCCGCCCGAGCCCCGCGCGGCGGCCGCCCCCCAGCGGATGCCGCCGAGGAACGACGCGATGACGGCGCCGTAGGTGGAGAGCACGAGCCGGGGACTGAGGCCGATGGTGCCGAGCCCCGCATCCGTCCCGCTGACGGAGAGCAGGGCGAAGCCCAGGAACGGAATCAGGCCGGCGATCCCCAGGACGAGGGCGGCCGGTGGAACCGCTGTGACGCGCGCCATCGGGTCTCCAGGCTTGGTGGCCACCCCGGTCGGCGGCACGGACATCGGGAACGAGCGGCGGGCGTGACCTGCCCTTCGAAACCCCAACGCCTGGAAGTCCCGTCCGCTGCATCGCGAACGGGCGGCAGAAGCCCGCATGCCGGAGGGCGGGGGCGCCCCTCAGATGCGGCGCGCCGGGGGCGTTGCGCCGGGGCTCGGCGGTGGGGCGCCGAGGAGGCTCATCGTGTTCTCGACGGCGAATGGGGCCGGCGGCTCGTTCGCGGCCGGGTCCGGCACCCGGGCCTTGAAGGCGGCGACCTGCGCCTTCGCTGCGGCCAGCGCCTTCGGTTCGAGCTTGGCGGCCACGTCGTCCCGCTTCTTGGCCGCATCGCTGTCGCCCTGGGCCGAGGCGGCCGAGAACCAGAGGTAGGATTGTTCGAGATCCTGCTGGACGCCGAGGCCGCGCGCGTAGAGCACCGCGAGGTTGTACTGGCTGTCGCGCAGGCCGAACTCGGCGCCGCGCTTGAACCATTGCGAGGCCGTGGCGAAATTGGGCTTGCCGTTGGCGGCGGGGTTCTCGGCGTAGATCACCGCGAGGTTGTGCATGGCCCGCGCATTGCCGAGTTCCGCCGCGCGGCCGTACCAGAGCTTGGCCTGAGCGAGATCGCGGGGCAGGCCCACGCCCTTTTCGTGAAGGCTGGCGAGCTTGTACTGCGCCGGGGCGTAGCCGGAGGCGGCCACCTTTTCCAGAATCCGGGCAGCCAGGACGTTGTCCCGCGGCATGCCCCGGGCCTCGGAGGCGCGGGTCGCGAGGTCGTAGGCGGCGACCGCGTCCCCGTCGAGGGTGGCCTGCCGCAGCTTGCCGAGGGCGGGCGGCACCCCCGCGAGGTCGCCCGACAGGCTCGCGAGCCCAGGGACCTTCGGCGGCCCGGCCCGGTCCGGGCCCGTCTTCGCCGGGCTCGCCGGCATCGCGGCGCTGGGTGTGTCGGCGAGGGACTGGGTGGTCTGCGGTTCGACCGGCGGTTTCGCCTCGGGCGCCTTCACGGGGGCTGACGCGTCGCCGAGGGCCTGGGTGGTGGCGGGCGCGGTCTCGGTGGCCGGCGGCAGCGTCGCCGCCTCGGACATGGCCGGTGCCGCCTCGCCGGCCGACCGGCGGGCGTTCACGGCCTGGAGGGCGCCGAGGGCGAGGACGATGGCGGCCAGGCCGAGGAGCAGGGGCTTGCGGCGGCGGTCGATCTCGCTGCGCAGGCGTGCCAGGCGGCCCTCGCGCTCGGTCGCCTTGCCGGCGCCGCGGGCCTCGGGGGGATCGAGGGGAATGGACTGACCCGCCGCCTCCGCCTGGGCGGCCTGGGCGGCCCGGCGGGCGGCGGCGATGAAGCTCGTCTTGATGTCGCTGTCGGCGACGGCCGGCGCCTCGGCGGACTCGGTCTGGCGCTCACGGCCGGGCCGGGCGGCGCCGGGCTCCAGGGGCAGGTCGGGGCCGGTATGGAGCGCGGCGGGAATCGTGGGTCGGCTCCCCCGGGGCACCTCGCCGCGCGGTCCGGCCCGGTCAAGGGGCGCCCGCTCCGGATTGGCCCGCTCGGAGATCGGCTCGCGGCCCGTTCGGCCGGAGCCGGCCTCCCCTTCCAGGGTGCCGAGGCGGCCGACGAGGCGCTCCAGGGCCGAGTAGACACCGTTGAGGGTCGCCTGCATCCGCTGCTCGGACGCGACCTGATGCGCGCGCAAGTCGGCCAGACTCGCCCGCAGCAAACCGACTTCCTCGGGATCGGCGACGGCGCCGATGCTCTCCGCGACGGCGTTGCGGGCGGCGCGCTCCACCGCCGCCTCGATCGGCGCCTCGGCGCGCAGGGCCGACACCTGATCGAGGAGGTCGCTCATGGTGCGCTCGAGGCCGGCGAGGGCCGGATCGGCGTCGCGGGTGTCGATCCGCTGGGCGAGCGCCAGGACCTGCTGCTCCAGGGCGTCGAGGCCCTCGTCGCGGGGCCCCTCGCCGGTGCCGACCCGGTCGAGCTTGACCGTGAGGTCGTGCAGCATGCTCCGGATCGAGGCGAAATCTTCTTCCGGCGGCGCGGGGCGGCGCAGGGTCGCCCCGAGGTCCTCGAGACGGCCGATGAGGTCGCCCACCGGGTTGATGTGGACGCGCTCCACCTGCTCGGAGAGCACGTCGAGGCGGTGCAGGATGGCGTCGGACTGCGCCCCGGCGCTGATCGGCGCGCTGCCGCGCAGGGCGTCGAGCTTGGCGCCCATCTCCTGGATCTGCTCGCCGATCGCGGCATCGGGGCCGGAACGCAGTCCGCTGCGGATCTCCTCCAGCAGCGGGCGCAGCTCGGCGAGGCTCCCAGCCTCGCCCGGCTTGCCCTCGTGCAGCTGCGCGATCTGGGTGCTGATGGCCTGCAGGCCCGAGGCGAGGCTCTGGATGCGCTCGGGGCCGGCAAGGGAGCCGATGAGGCGACGGATCTCGTCGAGTTCCCGGAACAGGCCGCCGAGCACGTCCTGCTCGGCGAAGCCGGCCGGCGCGCTGTGCAGGGCCCCGTCCACCTTGGCGGCCAGGCGCTCCACGTCCGCCGCGACGCGGGCATGGACGTTCTCGGCCACGTCCTCGGCCAAGCGCGCGACCTGGACCCGGATCAGCTCGATGGGGGCCGCGATGGCGCCCAGGTCCGAGGGCGCCTGGGCGCGCTGCACGCCGGCCGCCAGGGCACGCATGGCCTGCTCCAGGGCACCGACGTCGCGGCCGCTGGCGAGGCCGCCGATGGATTCGCGCAGGCGCGAGGTCTCGCTCTGGAGTTCGGCGATGGCCGGGGAGCTGGCCCTGGGGGCTTGTCCCTCGGAGGCATGTCCTTCGGTTGCTCGCGCCTCCGGAGCCGTGCCCGCGGCGAGTTCGCGCTGGCGCTGGCGGATCTCGCTGACGGCGTCGCGGATCTCGGTCTCGGCGGCCCGGCCCCGGCGGCCGATGGGCCGCGGATGGGCGATCTGCGTGCCGATCTCGGTCATCCGGCGCTCGATCTCGGCGAGCCGCTCCACCAGCTCGGCCGGCGCGGCGGCGGGCTCGGCGGCAGCGCCGAGGCGCGCCTCGATCCCGGCGATCGTGCGGCTGGCCGCTTCCTGCGACGCCTGGCTCTCGCGGGTCATTCGCTGGTCGATGGCGTCGAGGCGCTGCATCATCTCGGACAGGGCCGCTTCGATCCCCGCCGCAGCGGGGGTCGGTGCCGATGTCGCTGCCGCTGCGGGTTCCGCCGCGACGGTCTGGGGAGGCGCGGCGGGTGGGACTTCAGCCGCGGCCGGCATCGGAGGCGACGGCTGACGCCGCTCCTCGGTCGCCGCGCGCGCGGCCGCGTCCGGGTCGACGATGGAGGCGATCCAGGTCTCGACGGGGATTCCGGCGCGCCGGGCCACGTCTCGGGCCGCCTCGAGCACGTCGGGATCGAAGCCTTCGAGGTTGAGCGTGGCGTTGCGTGTCATCGTCAAACCTGACTCGGCGAAGTCCGTGGCTCGATCCGGGCAAGGCCCCCACGCCAACGCGCATGAGGCGTTAACGGCAGATCGCATGTCCCCGACATTTGGTATTCTTGGTAAACACCCGGTTAAGGTCCCTGCGTCGGGCGGCGCGAACGCTGAGGGGCTCGTTCGAATCTTCTCCTTTGCGCCCGTCCAAAAATAGTTTAGATATGAACCATCAGGTGCGCCGGGGGCCGCAGGGCCGTCCAGGAACGCAACCGTTTCCGGGAGATGATGCGCGATGCCAAGCTACAAGGCACCGGTCGAGGACGTCCTGTTCCTGCTCAACGACGTGTTCGGGTTCCACCGCTACGACAACCTGCGCGGCTTCTCGGACGCCTCGCCGGACGTGATGGAGGCGGTGCTCAACGAGGGCGCCAAGCTCGCCGAGACGGTGCTCGCGCCCCTGAACGCCGTCGGCGACCGGGAGGGCTGCACCCGCCATCCCGACGGCAGCGTCACGACCCCGAAGGGCTTCAAGGCCGCCTACGACGCCTATGCGGGTGGCGGCTGGATGGGCCTGTCGATGCCCGAGGCCTACGGCGGTCAGGCCCTACCGCACACCCTCAACACCGCGATCCAGGAATTCGCCTCCGGGGCCAACCTGGCGCTCGGCATGTATCCGGGCCTGACCCAGGGCGCGATGGCCGCCCTCCTGGTGCACGGCTCGGAGGAGCAGAAGGCGCTCTACCTGCCCAAGATGGTGGAGGGCGCCTGGACCGGCACCATGAACCTCACCGAGCCGCATTGCGGCACGGATCTCGGCCTCCTGAAGACCAAGGCGGTCCCGAACGGCGACGGCTCCTACAGCCTCACCGGCACAAAGATCTTCATCTCGGCCGGCGAGCACGACCTCTCCGAGAACATCATCCACCTCGTCATCGCCCGCATCGAGGGGGCGCCGGCCGGGACCAAGGGCATCTCGCTCTTCGTGGTGCCGAAGTTCCTCGTGAACGACGACGGCTCGGTGGGCGCGCGCAACCCGGTCTCCTGCGGCTCCCTCGAGCACAAGATGGGCATCCATGGGAATTCCACCTGCGTGATGAACTACGACGGGGCGAAGGGCTGGCTGGTCGGCCAGGAGAATCGCGGCCTCAACGCGATGTTCGTCATGATGAACGAGGCGCGGCTCGCCGTCGGCGTCCAGGGCCTCGGCCAGTCCGAGGTCGCCTACCAGAACGCCGTCGCCTACGCGCGGGACCGGCTCCAGGGCCGTGCGCTCACCGGCGCCAAGGCGCCCGACAAGGCCGCCGACCCGATCATCGTCCATCCCGACGTGCGCCGCACCCTGATGGGCATCCGCGCCTTCAACGAGGCCGCCCGCGCCCTCGTGCTCTGGACCGCGCTTCAGGCCGATATCGGCCACCGCTCCGACGACGAGAAGCAGCGACAGGCGGCCGATGACCACATGGGCCTGATGACGCCCGTGGTGAAGGGCGTCCTCACCGACAAGGGCTTCGCCAACGCGGTCGAGGCCCAGCAGATGTTCGGCGGCCACGGCTACATCGAGGAATGGGGCATGTCGCAGTTCGTGCGCGATGCCCGCATCGCCATGATCTACGAGGGCGCCAACGGCATCCAGGCCATGGACCTCATCGGCCGCAAGCTGCCCAAGGACGGCGGCCGCGCGATGATGAGCTTCCTCGGCGAGGTCCAGACCTTCATCAAGGACCACGGCGAGGACGACGGCATGAAGCCCTTCGTCGCCCCCCTCCAGGCCGGTTTGAACGACCTGCAGGGCGCCACCATGTGGTTCATGCAGAACGCCTTCTCGAAGCCCGACAACGCGGGCGCGGGCGCCACCGATTACATGCACCTCCTCGGCCTCGTCGCCATGGGCTACATGTGGGCGCGCATCGCGAAGGCGGCCCTCGCCCGTCAGGCCGAAGCCGCTTCCGAGGCGATGGCCGCCAAGCTCGTGGTCGGCCGCTTCTACATGGAACGGATGCTGCCGGAGACCGCAACCCGGCTGGTCCGGATCAAGGCCGGATCGGAAACCACGATGGCGCTCAGCGCCGAGGCGTTTTAGACCGGCACGACGCCCCCCTCCTCCCCCTTGCGGGGAGGAGCCGGAGGTGGGGGTCGTTGGGCGACCCTCCGTCGGCCGAGGCTGGCGGCGCCACCCCCACCCCTGACCCCTCCCCGCAAGGGGGAGGGGGAATGCCCGCGCCGCCAGGGTCAAGAGAACGAGGACACGCATGCCCGAGGCCTTCATCTACGACCACGTCCGTACCCCCCGGGGACGCGGCAAGCCCGACGGCGCACTGCACGAGGTGACGGCGCTTCGCCTCGCCGAGGTGGCCCTGCGCGCCCTGAAGGACCGCAACGCCCTCGACACGCGCCGCGTCGACGACGTGGTCTTGGGCTGCGTCGATCCGGTGGGCGAGGCCGGGGGCGACATCGCCCGCGCGGCCGCGCTGGTGGCCGATTACGGCACGCACGTGCCGGGCGTGCAGATCAACCGCTTCTGCGCGTCGGGCCTCGACGCGGTGAACTTCGCCGCCGCGCAGGTCATGGCCGGCCAGCACGACATGACGGTGGGCGGCGGCGTCGAGTCGATGAGCCGCGTGGGCCTGGGCGCCTCCGGCGGGGCCTGGCCGGTGGACCCGGCCATCGCGATCAAGTCGTGGTTCATGCCCCAGGGCGTCTCGGCCGATCTCATCGCCTCGAAATACGGCTTCTCCCGCGACGATTGCGACGCCTACGCGGTCGAGTCGCAGAAGCGCTCGGCCGCCTCCTGGGCCGAGGGGCGCTTCGCCGACGCGGTGGTACCCGTGCGCGACATCAACGGAATCACGCTGCTTGCGCACGACGAGCACATGCGGCCCTCCACCGACATGCAGTCACTGGGGCAGCTCAAGGCCTCCTTCGTACAGATGGGCCAGATGGGCGGCTTCGACGCCGTGGCGATCGACGCGCATCCCGACGTCGAGACCGTCAACCACGTCCACCATGCGGGCAATTCGTCGGGGATCGTCGACGGCGCCGCCGCGGTGCTGATCGGTTCGCGCGAGGCCGGCGATGCCGCGGGCCTCAAGCCGCGCGCCCGCATCCGCGCCTTCGCCAATATCGGCTCGGACCCGGCCCTGATGCTCACCGGCCCGGTGGACGTGACGAAGAAGGTCCTGGCCCGCGCCGGCATGAGCCTGTCCGACATCGACCTGTTCGAGGTCAACGAGGCCTTCGCCGCCGTGGTGCTGCGCTTCCAGCAGGCCTTCGACGTCGACCCGGCCCGGATCAACGTCTGCGGCGGCGCCATCGCCATGGGCCATCCGCTGGGGGCCACCGGCGCCATGATCCTCGGCACCGTGCTCGACGAACTGGAGCGCACCGGCAAGGAGCGCGCCCTGGTGACCCTGTGCATCGGCGCCGGCATGGGCACGGCCACCATCATCGAGCGGGTGTGAGGCCGGGTCGCCTCCCCATCCCTTCTGCGATGGGGTAGACGGCGGCGCCCGCCGTCGCCCGGCGGTGGGCTCACAAGAAGACTTTCGAGGACAACGCCACGATGACGCGCCTGCTCGCCACCCTCTGCCTGACCACGGCCCTGTGCCTGCCGATCACAGCTCGCGCCGACGATGCCGCCGACCGGATCGCCGCGGCCAAGGACCTCGTCCAGAAAACGACGCTGAAGAACCTGGAGGTCGGCTTCACCGGCGCCCTGGAGAAGACCGTGGCACCCATGAAGGAAGACAAAGCCGATGCGGTCCGCAAGGAGATCCGCGCCGAGTTCGACAAGCAGCGCGAGACCATGCTAGACGGCCTGTCGAAGGCCTATGCGGAGAAGTTCAGCCTCGACGAGCTGAAGCACCTCTCCGACATCTACGGCGACAAGACCTACCAGAAGTTCCAGGCCATCAACGCCGATCCGGCCTCCACCGTGACGGCGGTCTCTCAGGCCTCGGTCACCAAGCTCCTGAACATGCTGGCGATCGCGGCGGCCGGCGACTCGGTGGCCAACGGCGCCCCGGGCGCGCCCGGTGCGCCGATGCCGATGCCGATGCCGGCACGCTGAGGCGGTTCGGCGGGCGCTCCGATGGCCGCTTCAAGCCACAAGCGCGTGGTCGTACCCGCCCGCCGGAAAGCCCGCCACCGGCGGGAGCGCCTCCAGATGCGGCTTGGCGAAGTGATAGCCCTGGAACAGCGTCGCGCCGAGGCCGCGCAGGGTCTCGAGCTCAGAGGCCGTCTCGACCCCTTCGGCGATCACCGCGATGCCGAGGGAACCGGCGATGCCGATGATGCCCGCCACGATGACCTGGCGGCGCCGGTCGGTGTCGATGCCGCGCAGGAGGTCCATGTCGATCTTGATGAGGTCCGGCTGGAAGTTCGCCAGCAGGCTCAAGCCCGCGAAACCCGCGCCGAAATCGTCGAGCGCCGTCAGGAAGCCCTGTCGGCGATACTCGGAGACGATGCGCGAGACGTGGGCGGTGTCGCGGAACTTCTCGTTCTCGGTGAACTCGAACATGATCCGGTCGTGGGCGAAGCCCGCCCTGCGCGCCGCCTCCAGGGACGAGCGGATGCAGGCCGCCGGCTCGTAGACGGCGTTCGGCATGAAGTTGATCGACAGGCGCGTCGCGTCGTCGGCGGGAAAGAGGCGGCCGGCGAGCTCGATCGCCTTCACCCGCGCCGCCTGGTCGAACCGGTAGACCGTCTCCGGGGTGACGCGCCCGAGGATGGAGGCGGCGGATTCGCCGCCCGTGCCGCGCACCAGGGCCTCGTAGCCCCAGACGCGGTGCGCGGCGAAGTCGAGGATCGGCTGAAAGGCCATCGTGAAGGTGAAGTCGAGGTCGGCGCCATCGCGGCAGCCCTGGCAGCCGATCCGTCCGGTCATGGTCTTGTCCTGTCGCAGCGATGTGCTTCCTGGCAATCCGGGATGCACACGCAAGTTTTGAGATTGGCTTAAGCGCTTCCGCCGAAGCCCTAACCGCCGCCAACCCGAGGATCAGCGATGAATCTCACCAATTTCCGTCTTGAGACCGATGCCGACGGGATCGCGCTGGCGACCTGGGACATGCCGGGTCGCTCCATGAACGTCTTCACCGACGCGGTGATGGACGAGCTCGGCCAGGTGGTCGACGCCGTGGTGGCGGACGCAAGCATCAAGGGCTGCGTCATCGTCTCCGGAAAAGAGAACTATTCCGGCGGCGCCGACCTGACGATGCTCCAGGGCCTCGGGCGCGCCTACGAGTCGCTCAAGGCCGAGCGCGGCGAGGAGGCGGCGATGCGCCACTTCTTCGAGGAATCGCGGAAGCTGACCCTGGTGTTCCGCAAGCTCGAGACCTGCGGCAAGCCCTTTGCGGCGGCGGTGAACGGCATCTGCCTCGGCGGCGCCTTCGAACTCGCGCTCTCCTGCCATTACCGGGTGCTCTCCGACGATCCGAAGACCCGCGTCGGCCTGCCCGAGATCAAGGTCGGCCTGTTCCCGGGCGGCGGCGGCACCCAGCGTGTCGCGCGCCTGATGCAGACGGGCGACGCTCTCCAGATGCTGTTCAAGGGTGAGCAGATCCGTCCCCTGATGGCGAAGAACATGGGCCTCGTCCACGAGGTCGCGGGCCGGGAGGAGATCGTCGCCAAGGCCAAGGCCTGGATCGCGGCCGGCGGCTCGGCCGTGGCGCCCTGGGATCAGCCGAAGTTCAAAGCGCCGTCCGGCAAGGTCTATTCGCCGGCCGGCATGATGATCTGGCCGCCGGCCAACGCCATCTACCGGCGCGAGACGCACGACAACTACCCCGCCGCCAAGGCGATCCTGGCCTCGGTCTACGAGGGTCTGCAGCTGCCGATGGACCAGGCCCTGCGCGTGGAGAGCCGCTACTTCGCCCATATCCTGCGCACCAAGGAGGCGGCGGCGATGATCCGCACGCTGTTCCTTTCCATGGGCGAGCTGAACAAGGGCGCGCGCCGCCCGAAGGACGTGCCGGCCACCAAGGTCAGCCGCGTCGGCGTCGTGGGCGCTGGCTTCATGGGGGCGGGCGTCGCCTATGTCAGCGCCAATGCGGGCATGGAGGTCGTTCTCGTCGACCAGTCCCTTGAGGCGGCCGAGAAGGGCAAGGCCTACGCCCACAAGCTCGTCACCGATCAGATCAACAAGGGCCGGGCCAAGACCGCCGACCGCGACGCGCTGCTCGCCCGCATCACAACGAGCGCCGACTACGCCGATCTCGGCGCCTGCGACCTCGTCATCGAGGCGGTGTTCGAGGATCCGAAGGTGAAGGCCGACGTCATCGCCAAGGTCGAGGCCGTGATCCGGCCGGAGACGATCTTCGCCTCCAACACCTCCACCCTGCCGATCACGGGCTTGGCCGAGACCTCGGCCCGGCCGGAACAGTTCGTCGGCATCCACTTCTTCTCGCCGGTGGAGAAGATGATGCTCGTCGAGATCATCAAGGGCGACCGGACCGGCGACGCGGCGCTGGCCACCGCCCTCGACTATGTCCGGGCGATCAAGAAGACCCCGATCGTGGTCAACGACGCGCGCGGCTTCTTCGCCAACCGCTGCGTCGGCGCCTACCTGCTCGAGGGCCACAAGATGCTCAACGAGGGCATCCCGGCGGCGATGATCGAGAATGCCGGCCGCCAGGCGGGCATGCCGGTCGGCCCGCTCTCGCTCACCGACGAGGTCGCGGTCGACCTCGCCCTGAAGATCGTCAAGGCGACCGAGGCGCAGCTCGGGGCCGAGAGCATCGACCCGGCCCAGAAGGCCCTGCTCACCACCCTCGTCGAGGGCGAGGGCCGCCTCGGCCGCAAGAACAAGCGCGGCTTCTACGATTATCCCGAGGGCGCACCCAAGCGCCTGTGGCCCGGCCTCGCCGGCCTTCAGGCGACCAAGGTCGATCCCGACGCGGTCGATTTCGCCGAGCTGAAGCAGCGCCTCCTCGTGGTGCAGGCCCTGGAAGCCGCCCGCACCGTCGGCGAGGGCGTCGTCACCGATCCCCGCGAGGCGGATGTCGGCTCGATCCTTGGCTTCGGCTTCGCGCCCTTCACGGGGGGCGCCCTGTCCTACATCGACTTCATGGGCGCCCAGGCCTTCGTGGCGCTGGCGCAAGGGCTGGAGGCCAAGCACGGCCCGCGCTTCGCCGTGCCCGAGAACCTCCTCGACATGGCCGCGCGCGGGGGGACGTTCTACGGCGACGCGGCGGCGAAAAAGGCGGCCTGACGCAGAGTTCTGGCGTTTCTCCGTCGCCGGCTGATCCTCTCCTCGAGGAAGGGAGCAGCCTGTCGCGCAAAGCCGATCGAAGACAATCGACCGAAAGCGGTATCACACTGCTCCGAATTTCCTCCGAAACGCCTTGACACCCACCCCTGTCATTCCGGGGCGCCGCAGGCGAACCCGGAATCTAGATCCGCTGCGGTGGCAGGATGAAGCCGTTTCGGCGGATCTGGATCCCGGGTTCCGCTGCGCGGCCCCAGGATGAAGGCTCTGGAGCGACGAGCGATCGCACCGGGCGAAATGCGTGAATCCGGTAGCCCGGATGGGGGAGAGGTTCTGCAAGGGGGGAGCGTGCCGTCGCGTTTCGCGAAGCGAGGTCCGCCCCCGAAATCCCTCAGCGTTCCGTCTCGGCCGGCAGCGTCGCGCCCGCGACGCCGTCGTTGCCGCCGCCCGCGCTGAAGAGCTTGCGCAGGATGCCGGGGGCCAGCGCCGAGAGCGGGTTGACGCTGACATCCGGCTTCGAGAGCCGGCCCGAGACCCGGAAGTTCAGGGCGAACAGGCCTTCGTTGCGGCCGCCCCCGAGCAATTGTCCGAGGATCGGCAGCTGCGAGACGACGTTGTTCAGGCCGTAGAGGGGCACGAAGGTGCCGTTGATGTCGGTGCGTTCCTTGGCGGTGTCGAGGAACCCCGTCATGGTGAAGCCCATGGCGGGGTTCGAGATCGCGGCGTCGCTGATGTCGATCCGGGTACCCGTGCGGGTGAAGATCGCCCGCAGCCGGTCGAACTCGACGTCGTTGCCGGCGTTCTGCACCACATACTTGCGGCCCCGGGAATCCACCGCCTCGCTGGTGGCCGGCCCCTGCGCCACGATGCTCGACAGGGCGGGCTCGTTGCGCAGGACGAAGTTGCGGATCTGCACGGAGCCCGGCTGCGGCCCGTCGCTGAGGGCGCTCGTCATGACGAGCTTGCCGCCGTACATGCGCTTGTAGATGTCGGCGAAGCGCAGGGTCGAGCCGGCATCGAGGGTCTCGATGGTGATGCTCGCGGCGCCGCGCTCGCCGTGCGTGACCTGGGCGCTGAAGGGTGCGCCGGTGAACTTGCCCTGGAGGCGCCCGCTGCGGATGTCGCGCCCGCGTAAGCTGACCTTGGCGCTGGCATTGGTCAGGGCCTCGCCGTTGAAGCCCGTGAGGATGCCGAGGCTGACATCGGCGTCGATGTCCTTCGGCGCGCCGTCGCGGCCGCCCTTCCCCTCCGGGCCCGTCAGGCCGCGCAGGAACGGGCGCGCATCGCCCACCGCGCCCTTCACAGAGACGCGGTAGCCGTTGCCGCTGCGCTCCGCCTGCACGCGCATGTCGTCGCCGGGCGAGAGCTTCAGGGTGGTGAGGTCGGCGCGCTCGAAGCCGCCCTCCCCGCTCAAGGTCGCGCTGCCGCGTACGGTGACGGGCGCGGCGTCGAGGCTGAGGTCGCGCAGGTCGAGGCCGCCGTTGGCGCCCTCCACCACCGTGAAGCTTGCGCGGCCGGGCTTGCCGGCCGCCTTGATGAAGCCGGGCAGAAGCCCGTCGCTGGCGGCGCGGACGAGGTCCGCCTCCACGCGGATCGGCGGCTTGCCCCCCCGCCCGAAGGGTACATTGATCCTGACAGGAATCGTCCCCGAGAGCTGCGGCGCGACGGGCAGGCCCTTGCGCGCCCGCAGGGCCTCGTCGAGGGCCAGCGACACGTTGAGCTCGCCCGGCGCGCCGGCCTTGGGCTGGCGCAGGTCCACCGTCAGGGGCGAACCCATCACCCGCGCGTCGCCCTTCAGGGTGAACGCGCCCCGGTCGTACGAGACCGCGAAGCGTCCGGCCTCCAGGCGCTCCTTGCCGAAGGCCTTGTCCATGGCGATGTCGGCGAGCGTGCCCGAGATGGTGACGGGCAATTCGGCCAGATCCGGGATGTGCTTGAGGTTGAGGGGAAAGTCGATGCGCAGGTCGGCGCTGCCCTTCACCGCCGCTGGATCGAGGTCGAGCCCGGTGAGGTTCTTGAACATCTTCGTCTGCAGCATCGAGACCAGGGCGTCGGCCCCGCCGCCGAGGCGCAGGCCGATCTGGGCCACCACCGAATCCGGTGCGATCTTCGGGATCACGAAGGATCCGTCCGCGATCGAGAGGATGCGGTTGTCCGGCATCCGCAGGTCGGCGGTGACGTTGCGGATCGTGGTGGTCTGTCCGGTGATGGTGCCGGTCACCCGGCCCTTCGTGAGGGGCGGCGCGTCGGGCGCCACCGCCAGGGTGGCGTCCGAGACCGTGAAGTCGATATGCACCGCGTTGTCGGGCATCGGCTCGCCCCGCGTCGCGGCGGCGAGTTCGGGTCCGCTCATGTCCACCGTGATGTCGACGGAATCGGCGGTGCCGGAGCGCAGGTTGTCCACGAGGTAGTTGCGCGCGGGCGGCGCCACGTGCTCCGGCCAGAGCCTCAGGGCCATCCGGGCCCCCGTGCGGGCGGCGGTGATCCGCAGGGTCAGGCCGTCGTCGTCGGCGGTGGTGCCCAGCGTGCCGGTGATCTGCCCGCTGGCGGCACCCGCCTTCACGGTGAAGTCGTCGATGACGACGCCGCCGGCCTTGCCGGTGAGGTGGGCCGAGACCGCGTCGAGGGTGACGGGCTTGTCCCCCGCATTGGCGCCGCGCAGCACCGCGTTCTCGCCCGCGAGCTGCAGCGTCCAGGCCGCGTCCGAGCCGGCGGGGCCCGCGAGCCAGGCGCCGGTGAGGTGCACGGCGTTGCCGGCACCGCGATAGTCGAGGCCGTCGAGCCGCATCGCCCGCTTGCCCTCGTCCCAACTCACCAGGGCCTTCAGGCTGTCGATGGTGACGGGGTTGAAGTCCTTCTCCTCGATGAGGACGTTGCCGCCGCCGGTGCCGATCTCGGCCGTCATGGTCTCGATGCGGCCGGCATCGATGGCGACGTCCGCCTTGGCGGAGAGCTTCAGGTCGGTCTCCACCGGCAGCTTCGACTGGCCGGAGAGGAGCAACAGATCGTTGATCGGCAGGTCGTCGAGGGTGATCGTGCCGGTGCGGCGGGTGCCGCCGGCCTCGTGCAGGGTGCCGCCGAAGCGCCACTCGCCGTGCGGCCCGTCGATGCGCAGCTCGAACACCCGGGCGTCCCGGGTGGCGTCGCGCCGGAACAGGCCGTTGACGTGCTCGAAGACCGCCCGCTGGCGGGCGTCGTCGTCGATCAGGGTCAGCCGCCCGTTGGTGATCCGGGCCCGGTCGAGGGCGCCCACGATGCCGGCGGAATCGAGCACCACGCCGAAGATCGAGGCGACGCTCGCGGAGATCGGCGAGACCTTGCCGAGCGCCGCGTCCACGCTCGGCAGGGTGTGGGGCTGGACGGTCCCGGCCTGCTGGGTGTCGGAGGCTGCGAAGGCAATGCTGCCGTCGCGGTGGACCAGGGCGGTCATCTGCAGGTCGCGGAACTCGATGGCGCGGGGCTTCACCACGAGGCGCAGGAGCCCCCAGGTGTCGAGGCTCACCACGGCCTGGGGCGCGCGCACCACGAGGGCGCCTTCGGGGTTGCGGATGTCGAGCCCCGCCACGCGCAGGGCCAGGGATTGCTCGGAATCGATCTCGAGGGCGCTGTCGCTGAGCGCGACGCGCCAGCCCGGGCCGATGCTGCCCGCGATGGCCGCGGCGACCCGCTCCGACATGCCGTCGATGCGCAACGGCCCCGAGCTGAGGCGCGCGATGAGGCCGCCGACGGCGAGGACGAGACCAAGCACGAGGGCCGCCGCGATCCAGAGCAGCGGACGCCGCCGCGCGGCCGGCCGCGCGGGTCCCAAACCTGTGGCCGTTTCCTGGTCCATCAATCCTTGTGCCGCTGGATCGGAACGTCCCCTCGGGCTATCGAGCGGCTGTCCTTGAGGGTTTCAGCTTCCGGTGCCGTTCGTTCGTCGCGGGCGGTCGGCCTCGCCACGGTGCAACCCGAGAGGCACACTATCAATCGGCCGAAAGGAAGGCATGATGCCCCTCGATACCGGAGATCAGGCCCCCGACTTCACCCTGGCGGGTGCCGGCGGGGAGACGATCAGCCTCGCCGCCCTGAAGGGCCGCAAGGCCGTGCTCTACTTCTATCCCAAGGACGATACGAGCGGTTGTACCCTGGAGGCGCAGGGCTTCAACGCCCTCGGCTCCGACTTCGCGGCGGCTGACGCCATCGTGATCGGGGTCTCGCCGGACTCCGTGAAGAGCCACGACAAGTTCCGGGAAAAGTACGGCCTCACCTTCCCGCTCGCCTCCGACGAGGGCAAGGCGATGCTGGAGGCCTACGGGGTCTGGGTCGAGAAGAGCATGTACGGGCGCAAGTACATGGGCGTGGAGCGCACCACCCTACTGCTCGACCGCGTGGGCCGCATCGCCCGGATCTGGCCGAAGGTGAAGGTCCCGGGCCATGCCGAGGAGGTCCTGGCCGCCGCGCGCGCCCTCCCGTGACGCCTGGTCGCCCAGGGAGCCCACGGGGTCCCGCCCCCTCGGCGGCTCGCGCGCTCTTGGCGTTTCGCGCTCTTTTGGCGGTTCGTTAACTCTGATTCCGGCAAGGTGGCGCGGTGGATCAGGTCACCCGTCCCATGAGAACCTCCCCTCGACCGTCCAGCGCCAAGGCGGTCCGTCCGCCGGTTCCCGCCGCGTCCCTGCGCCCGCGCCTCATGGCCGGAGCGCTGGCCCTGGCCACCCTCTGGGCCGGCGGGGCGACCTACTACCTCGTCTTCCACGACGAGGTGCTGGCCCGCTTCGTCTCGCAGCAGAGCGCCCTCCAGTACGGCTACGAGGAGCGGATCGGCGCCCTGCGCCTTCAGCTCGATCGGGCCGCCCTGGAACAGGCCTCGGTCCGCGAGCGCATCGCCCAGCGCATGGCGGAGCTCGGCCAGCGCCAGGCCGCCCTGGAAGCCCGGCAGGCGCAGCTCGCCGGCCTCGCGGGTGAGCCGGGCGTCGCTCCGCCGCTCGCCTTGCCGGTTGCTTCGCCCGTCGCCGAGGAGACCGCCACGGACGAGCCGGCGCCGCGCGGCGCGGGCGCCAAGCCCTTCCCGACGCCCGAGACCCTGGAACTGCGCACCCGCGACGATGCGATTCCGGGCCGCCAGTCCACCCGCAGCGTCGAGACCCACATGGCCGTGCTGGAGAAGCGCCTCGACGGCCTCGCCCAAGCCCAGACCTACCTCCTCGACGGCATCGGCGTGAGCGCCGGGCGGGGCGCCCAGCGCCTGCGCGGCCTCGTCGCCCGCCTCGGCCTCGACCCGGCCCGCTTCGAGCGCGGCCGGGACCGAGGCCGGGAGTCTGGCCTCGGCGGTCCCCTCGTGCCCCTGACCGGCGACGCCTTCGGCGCTGCGATGGCGCAGGCCCAGCGCAGCCTCGCCGAGACGGCGCGTCTGCGCCGCATCGCGGCCGCGCTACCGATCCGCCGGCCCCTCTCCGGCGAGATCAGCCTGTCCAGCACCTTCGGCGCCCGCCTCGATCCGTTCACCCGCGGCTACGCCATGCACACCGGCATGGACATGCGGGCGGAGACCGGGGAGCCGGCCCGCGCCACGGCGGCCGGGCGCGTGACCCTGGCGGATTACAACGGCGGCTACGGCAACATGGTGGAGGTCGACCACGGCCACGGTCTGGTGACCCGCTATGCCCACCTCTCGGCCTTCGACGTCACGCCCGGTCAATGGGTCGAGCCCGGCAACATCGTCGGCCGCGTCGGCTCAACCGGCCGCTCGACGGGGAGCCACCTGCATTACGAGACCCGGATCGACGGCGAGCCAGTGGACCCGCAGCGCTTCCTGCGGGTCGCCGACGCGCTCTGAGTGGCCTGGCTCGATCCCCTTCCCCCTTGTGGGGAGGGTTTAGGGGTGGGGGTGGTTCCGCCGGCCGCTGCCGCTTGCGGGTCACCCAGGAGCATCCGCCCTAATCGATGTCTTCCACCACATCCGCCCCGCCATAGACCCGCTGGGCCAGGGAGGCTTCCATGAACGGATCGAGGGAGCCGTCCAGCACCGCGTCCGGGTCCGTCGATTGCGTGCCCGTGCGCAGATCCTTGACCAGCTGATACGGCTGCAGGACGTAGCTTCGGATCTGGTGGCCCCAGCCGATATCGGTCTTGGCGGCGGCCTCGGCGCTGGCCTTCTCCTCCCGCTTCTTCAACTCGGCCTCGTACATGCGGGCGCGCAGCATGTTCCAGGCGGTGGCGCGGTTCTTGTGCTGCGAGCGCTCCTGCTGGCAGGCCACCACGATGCCAGTCGGAATGTGGGTGATGCGCACCGCCGAATCGGTGGTGTTCACGTGCTGGCCGCCCGCGCCCGACGACCGGTAGGTGTCGATGCGGCAGTCGGATTCCTTGATCTCGATCTCGATCCGGTCGTCGATGACGGGATAGACCCAGACGCTGGCGAAACTGGTGTGGCGGCGTGCGCTCGAATCGTAGGGCGAGATCCGCACCAGCCGGTGTACGCCCGACTCGGTCTTGAGCCAGCCATAGGCGTTGTGGCCCTTGATCAGGAGCGTGGCGCCCTTGATCCCGGCCTCGTCGCCGTCCGACCACTCGACGATCTCGACCTTGTACTTCCGGCGCTCGGCCCAGCGGCCATACATGCGCTGGAGCATGTTGGCCCAGTCCTGGCTCTCGGTACCGCCCGCGCCCGAATGCACTTCGAGGTAGGTGTCGAAGCCGTCGGCCTCGCCGGAGAGCAGGGTCTCGATCTGGCGGCGCGCGGCCTCCTTCTCGACGGCGCGCACGCCGGCCTCGCCTTCCTGGATGCTGGCCTCGTCGCCCTCCATCTCGCCGAGCTCGATCAGCGTGTGAGCGTCCTCGAGGTCCTGGGAGAGCTTCTTGATCGCGTTGACGGCGTCATCGAGCTGGGTGCGCTCGCGCATGACCTTCTGGGCCGCCTCGGCGTCGTTCCAGAGTTCGGGGTTCTCGGAAGCCGCGTTCAGCTCCGCGAGGCGTTTCTCGACGGTATCCCAGTCAAAGATGCCTCCTCAGCAGTCCGATCGACTGCTTGGCGGCATCCGAGAGTTGTTCGATCTCGGCGCGCATCTGGTGTTTCGGGCTCGTGTTTTCGGGGTGTGGGACCGGGTGATACCGGGACGCCCCGGTGGTGTAAACGGCCTGCGGCCCCGCCCCGCTCCCCGGAATGCTGACCCGATGACACACGCTGCGCGCGTTCGGCTCCGCCTCCTGGCCTTCACCGTCGCGGCGATCGCCGCCGGCCTGAGCCTGCGTCTCTTGCCCCTCGGCCTGCCGTGGTGCGTGACGAAGTGGGGCGGCTCGGTGCTCTGGGGCGCGATGGTCTACGGAACCGTCGGGCTGGTCCTGCCGCATCCGCGCCGGCGCATCGTGGCGCTGGCGGCCCTGATCGCGGTGGCGGTGGAGTTCTTCCGGCTGGTGCACATGCCCGGCCTCGACGCTTTCCGGCTGACGCTGGCCGGCAAGCTCCTGATCGGTCGGGTTTTCGCGCCCCTCAACCTCGTCGCCTACGCGGGCGGCATCCTCGCCGCCCGCCTCGCCGACCGGCGGGGCTAGCGCCGCCTACGGAAGTGCGGGACGCACGAAGTCCTGCGGGCCGATCCGGGCCGGGGCCAGCACGAATTCGCGGGGCCGGTGGCGCTTGTTGAGCGGACCCTCGGTGATGCTGTCGCTGTAATAGTCCGTGCCCGTCAGGCCGAAGCCGCCGCCGTTCATCACGTGCGGGACCGGCACGGCGCGCGGATCGTCCGGCACCGGACGGCCCGAATACGGGCTCGTTGGCAGTACCACCGGGCCGTTGGCGCCGAGGAACAGCGTCTGGGCGCTGGCCGCGCAGGTCAGCCCGAGACCGATCAGGCCGGTGGCGAGGACGGTTCGCAAGGTCATCAGCACGAAGGCACTCCGGCGGGCAGCCTGGGTCTGTGGAGACGCGCCCGGCCTCATTATGGCCGAACGCGGGGGTCTTGTCCGTGGCCGGGGCGCCGCAGCTTTGCGGCATCCACGCCTAATCACACGGGCGGCCGGGCGTCAGCGCTTGGTCAGCCCTTGGCCCGCACGACCACCTGGGGCTCGCGCAGGAGCGGCTCGCACGCGGTCTGGAACGCGTTGAGCACGGTCGGGCGGGAATCGCAGGCATAGCCGACGCCCGGGGCCGGTGCGGGCACCGGGTCGCGGGCGACGATGGGCTTCGGGGCGCAGGCGCCAGCGGTCCCGGCCAGCGCCAGGGCGGCGGCGAGCGTCAAACCACGCATCATCGAACCACGCATACGATCCTCGGGCCTCAACCGCCGGCCACCGATGCGGCGCGGCCTCGTCCCGACCCTGCGGACCGGGCCGGCCCGTGACAAGCGCGCCGGGTCGGCCCGCGCCGCTTTGCGGGCGGCTGTCTCCCGGCCGCAACAACGGCCGCTCGCCGCCTCAGCCGGCCTTGGAGAGCGGCACGACGTTGTGCAGGGTCTTGTCCGAGGTCTCGAAGAACCGGCGGATGTTGCGCGCGGCCTGCCGGATGCGCTGCTCGTTCTCCACCAGCGCGATGCGGACGTAGTTGTCGCCGTGCTCGCCGAAGCCGATGCCGGGCGCCACCGCGACGTCGGACTTCTCCAGCAGGAGCTTGGAGAATTCGAGGCTGCCGAGGGCCTGGTACTTCTCCGGAATCGGCACCCAGGCGAACATCGAGGCGGAGGGGGTCGGAATCTTCCAGCCGGTCTTGCCGAAGGATTCGATCAGCGCGTCGCGGCGCTTCTTGTAGATCCCGCGCATCTCCACGATGCAGTCCTCCGGCCCATTCAGGGCGGCCGTGGCGGCGACCTGGATCGGCGTGAAGGCCCCGTAATCGAGGTAGGATTTCACGCGCGTCAGGGCCGCGAGCAGGCGCTCGTTGCCCACCGCGAAGCCCATGCGCCAGCCGGCCATGGAGAAGGTCTTCGACAGGGACGAGAACTCCACCGTGCAGTCGATGGCGCCCGGCACCTCCAACACGGAGGGCGGCGGCTCGCCGTCGAAGTAGACCTCCGCGTAGGCGAGGTCCGACAGGATGATAATTTCGTGGCGCTTGGCGAAGGCGACGAGGTCCCGGTAGAAATCGAGGCTCGCCACGTAGGCGGTCGGGTTCGAGGGGTAGCAGACAACGATCGCCACGGGCTTGGGGATCGAGTGCTGCATCGCCCGTTCCACCGCCGGGAAGAAAGCGGGCGTCGGCTCGGCCGGCACGGAGCGGATGACGCCGCCGGCCATGAGGAAGCCGAAGGCGTGGATCGGGTAGCTCGGGTTCGGCACCAGCACCACGTCGCCCGGCGCCGTGATCGCCTGGGCCATGTTGGCGAAGCCCTCCTTCGAGCCCAGCGTCGCCACCACCTGGGTGTCGGGGTTCAGGCTGACCCCGAAGCGGCGCTTGTAGTAGCCGGCCTGGGCGCGGCGCAGGCCCGCGATGCCCTTCGAGGCGGAATAGCGGTCCGTGCGCGGACGGCCGGCGGTCTCCACCAGCTTGGCGATGACGTGCTTCGGCGCGTCGAGGTCCGGGTTGCCCATGCCGAGGTCGATGATGTCGGCGCCGTTGGCGCGAGCCTGAGCCTTGA
Organism: Methylobacterium sp. J-078; assembly: GCF_022829285.1. Taxonomy (GTDB): domain Bacteria; phylum Pseudomonadota; class Alphaproteobacteria; order Rhizobiales; family Beijerinckiaceae; genus Methylobacterium. The sequence continues at coordinate 128,581 of NZ_JAKSYI010000055.1, read as the reverse complement.
TCCGGTTCACCTGCTCGAACACGTAGGGGGGCAGGCGCTTGATGCGGTGGAAGTCGGTCATGGCCTTCACAATGTCCGGGGGATAAGAATTTCGGTCCGAGAGCACGAGGTTGGGTGCGCGTGGCGTGCCTGATCGCGCGGAACTGTCATCGCCCCGAGACGGAGACGTGGTCTAGACCGGATGTCCCTCGGGTGGCATCCGGCCGTCGCCGACGCACTCGCCGCGCGAGACCGTCGGTGAATTCGCACGTCTGCCCCGTGTCTAGCAGTTTTGTGCCACGGCGCCGAACGATATCTGCACGGCTCAGGGCTTGGGGGCCTGCCCGGTCTTGCCGGCGGCGCTCTCGGCGGAGCGGCCCTTGGCCTCGTTGCGGCCGCGCGCGGCCATCAGCTCGTCCTCCAGGGCCTTGGTGCCCTCGGCGGACTTCGCCCGCACGGGCCGGGCCGGGGCGGAGACGCCCACGGGCATGAAGTCGCCGCCGCCGCGCCGGGACTGGGCCACGAAGTCGGGCGTCTTGGCCGGCGGCCCGGCCTCGCCGGTGCCGTAGGCCATGCGCATGGGGTTCAGGTCGCCGGAACAGCCGCCGAGGAGCGCGACGGCGGCCAGGGCAGCGACAAACTGAGGGTTGTGAAGCCGGGACATGGGGGCGGTGGGCCGATTCGAGGACGGGCGCTCTGGCGGAACTGCGCGATGGCGCGTTAATTTGTCGGAAACGAGGCTCCCCAGGGCCGTGTGGCAGGCGTCGCGCGGCGAAGGGACCGAGCCGGAACGGGGAGAAATGCACGCGTGACGACCGAACGGACGACGCCGCTGCCCGATATCGAGGCCCTGTCCCGCAACGCGAGCCTGCTGGTCGAGGAGTTCGGGCGCGCGGCTTCACGCTACATGAAACCCGTCGCCACCCCCGACGCCCTCGTGGTCCCGCCCGTCGAGCCGCCGGAGGAGGTCAAGGACGTGGTCCGCACCCTCGGCAGCGTCGCCGAGACCTGGCTCGCCGACCCGAAGAAGACCGTCGAGGCCCAGACCCGGCTCAGCGAGGCTTTCATCACCCTGTGGGGCTCGACCTGGCAGCGCCTGCAGGGCGAGGACGCCTCGCCCGTGGCCCAGCCCGAGCCGAAGGACAACCGCTTCGCCCACGCGGAATGGTCCACCAACCCGATCTTCGACTTCATCAAGCAGAGCTACCTCATCACCTCCCGCTGGGCGGAGACCCTGGTCGACGAGGCCGAGGGCATCGACGAGCACACCCGGCACAAGGCGCAGTTCTACCTGCGCCAGATCTCAGGGGCGCTCTCGCCCTCGAACTTCGTGATGACCAACCCGGAACTGATCCGGCACACCCTGAAGGAGAATGGCGCCAACCTGGTTCGCGGCATGAAGATGCTCGCCGAGGACATAGAGGCCGGCCAGGGCCAGCTCCGCGTGCGCCAGACCGATCCGGGTGCCGGCTTCGAGGTTGGCGTCAACGTGGCGGTGACGCCGGGCGAAGTGGTGTTCCGCAACGACCTGATGGAGCTGATCCAGTACGCGCCGACCACCGAGACGGTGCTCAAGCGCCCGTTCCTCATCGTCCCGCCCTGGATCAACAAGTTCTACATCCTCGACCTCAACCCCGCGAAGAGCCTGATCGCCTGGATGGTCTCCCAGGGGCTGACGGTGTTCTGCATCTCCTGGGTCAACCCGGACGCGCGGCACGCCGACAAGGACTTCGAGAGCTACATGCGGGAGGGCATCGAGACCGCCATCGACGCCATCGGTGTCGCCACGGGCGAGAGCGAGGTCGCGGCGGCGGGCTACTGCGTGGGCGGCACCCTGCTGGCCGTCACCCTGGCGATGCAGGCGGCCACCGGCAACAAGCGCATCAAGAGCGCCACCTTCCTGACGACGCAGGTCGACTTCACCCATGCGGGCGATCTCAAGGTGTTCGCCGACGAGGACCAGATCCGCCTGATCGAGTCGCGGATGCAGAAGCGGGGCTACCTCGAGGGCACCGGCATGGCCACCGCCTTCAACATGCTGCGCCCCAACGACCTGATCTGGTCCTACGTGGTCAACAACTACGTGAAGGGTCAGGCGCCGATGGCCTTCGACCTCCTGTACTGGAACGCCGATTCGACCCGGATGCCGGCGGCCAACCACTCGTTCTACCTGCGCAACTGCTACCTCGACAACACGCTCGCGCAGGGCAAGATGATCCTCGGCAACGTGCGCCTGGACCTGAAGAAGGTGAAGATCCCGATCTTCAACCTCGCCACCAAGGAGGACCACATCGCGCCCGCCCTGTCGGTGTTCGAGGGTTCCTCGAAGTTCGGCGGGCCGGTCGACTACGTGCTGGCCGGTTCCGGCCACATCGCCGGGGTCGTGAACCCGCCCGCCAAGCCGAAATACGGCTTCTGGACCGGCGGTCCGGCCACCGGCCGGTTCGAGGATTGGGTGGCGGCCGCCTCCGAGACCAAGGGGTCCTGGTGGCCCTACTGGTTCCAGTGGCTGGAGCATCAGGCGCCCGCTCGGGTGCCGGCGCGGGTGCCGGGCGAGGGCGGCCTCGCCTCCCTCGGCCCGGCCCCCGGCACTTATGTGCGCATGAAGGCGTGAGCGGCCACGAAGGCCCGAGCGGCACGGACTGGACCCTGCGGCTGGAAGCGGAGCCGGACCCAGCCATGCGTGCCGACATCCTGGCGCCACTCGTCGCGTACAACGAAGCCCAGGTGCCCGGGGGCAACTGGGACCTGTTCGCGGTCACGGTTCGCGATGCGGGGGGAGCCATCGTCGGCGGCCTTTGGGGCCGCACCGGTTACGGCATGCTGTTCGTCGAACTGCTCGCCCTCGGTCCCGCACGGGGCCAGGGCCTCGGACGCCGTGTGATGGCGCTGGCCGAGGACGCGGCGCGGCGGCGCGGGCTCGCCGGCATCTGGCTCGACACCTGGACCTTCCAGGCGCCGGCCTTCTACGAGCGCCTGGGTTTTTCGGAATGCGGGCGGATCACGGATTACCCGCCCGGCCACGACCGCATCTTCTACGTGAAACGCCTGACGGGACCGGTGCCGGCGGTGTGAGCCGGTCGCCGGCCGGTCCCATCGGCTCCCCGCGAGCGTGATTCGGGCCGTCGGGTCGCCTGCTGGCCAAGCGTTTGCCAATCGGGCCCTCGGGCGCGATCTTGAGCCGGCAAAAATAGAAAGCGCCTGCATGCCGCTCGCACCGGACCTGACATCGCCGCGCCCGTCCCTCGAACCCGCAAGCCCGCCCGAGACCCGCCGCACGCTGATCGGCGTCGGCATCAACCACGCCCTGCACGACGGCTACACGGATCTCATCTACGTGCTGCTTCCGGTCTGGCAGGCGGAATTCGGCCTCGGCTTCGCGGCCCTCGCCCTGCTGCGGAGCCTCTACAACGGCGCGCTCGCCGCCCTGCAGATGCCGGCGAGCCGCCTCGCGGAACGCCTCGGTGTGCGGACGGTGCTGATCCTCGGCACCCTGCTCAGCGCCGCCGGTTACGCCCTCGCGGGTATCTCCGGTTCGCTGATCGGCCTCAGCGTCGCGCTGACCCTCGGGGGCACGGGCAGCAGCACCCAGCATCCCCTCGCCTCCACGCTGATCGCCCGGGCATACGGCCGCAACGCCCGTGGGCCCCTCGGGACCTACAACTTCACGGGCGACCTCGGCAAAGCGAGCGTGCCGCCCCTCGTCGGCCTCCTGCTGACGCTGACGGATTGGCGCACTGCCCTGTGGCTGATCGCGGCGCTCGGCGTCGCGGTCGCCGCGAGCCTGCCGTGGCTCCTGCCCCGCGATCCCGGTGCGCGCTCCGAAGCGGCGGCGCGGACCTCGCCCGCCTCAGGCACCGGGGATTCACGCGCGGAACCGGCGCGCGGATTTCCCCTGCTGGTGGCCATCGGCATCCTCGACAACGCCGCGCGCCCGGCCTTCCTGCTCTACCTGCCGTTCCTGCTCCAACAGAAGGGTGCCGGTTTGACGACGGTCGGCTTCGCGCTCTCGGCCGTCTTCGTCGGCGGCGCGCTGGGCAAGGCGGTCTGCGGACGGCTCGGCGAGCGCCTCGGCGTGACGCGCACGGTGGTGCTGACCGAGACCGGCACGGCGCTCGCGATCCTCGCCGTGATCCTGCTGCCGCTCGCCCCGGTCCTCGCCGTGCTGCCGGTGCTCGGCGTGATGCTGAACGGGACCTCGTCCGTCCTCTACGGCACGGTGCCGGAACTCGCGCCCGGCGGGCAGGTCCAGCGGGCCTTCGCGGTCTTCTACACCTGGACGCTGGGCGGCAGCGCGCTTGCGGCCCCGCTGCTCTACGGCCCCCTCGGGGATGCGGTGGGACCGCGGGCCGCGATGCTGGCGGCGGCGGCAACCGCGCTCGCCGCCGTGCCCGTCATGCTCGTCCTGTCGAGCAGCCTCGCGCCGGCCGCGCCGCGACGCTGACGGCGCGGAGGGGCCCTGAGCGTACTCAGAACTTGCGCACGATCGGCGCCGGGGCGGCGACCGCCGGCTCGCCGAAGATGTAGCGGAAGCCCACCGAGACGATGTCTGCGCTGCTGTCGGCGACGCCCGCGAAGGCGACGTTCTGCACGTTGTAGTCCCGCCCGACGCCCGACAGGATGCGGCCCTTCTCGACGAAGAAGTGCGAGTAGGCGGCGGTCAGGGTCAGCTTCTCGCTCCAGCGGTAGCTCGCGCCCACCGAGACGTTGACGCGGTTGGCGTCGGGCAGGCGCACCGAGCGGTTCTCGAAGTCGATGGGCGAGACCTCGTAGGCGACGCCGGCCCGCACCGTGAGCGCCGGCGACCAGTCGTACTCGGCGCCGACCGCGTAGGTGAACCCGTCCTTGTAGTTCAGGGGCAGCGCGGTCCCGGCGCGGCCGAGGACCAGCGGAACGACGGCGACGTTCTTCAGGCGGCTCCAATTGTCCCACTCGAACCCGAAATTGACGCGGGTGACGGGGTTGATCGCCTGGGTCACGCCCACCGTGACCTTCTCGGGCGTGTTCAGGTTGGCCGCCACCGGACCGCCGAGGGCGGCGGCGGGGCCGGGCAGCCGAAGCGAACCCTCGATGTCGTGATGGACCGTGGAGCGGTAGCCGACGCCGAAGGCGGTTCCGGCCCAGGGGGTGATCAGCACGCCCGCCGTGAAGCCGACGCCCCAGGAATCGCCCGTCAGGCGCGCGCTCGCGAGGTTCGCCGGGTCGAAGGGCACCCCGGTGATCTGCGCCTGCTTCAGGGTGAGCTTGAAATACTCGATGTTGGGACCGGCGGCGATGGAGAGCCACTCGTTCACCTTGAAGCCGATCACCGGGTTGAAGGCGAGGGTAAAGATCCGGTTCGAGCGGCCGTAGAGCTCGCCCGCCCAGGTGTCGCGCGGCTTCGTCACGAGGCCGAAGGGCGCTCCGGTCTGGATGCCGATCCAGAGCCGGTCGTTCAGCTGGTAGGAGGTGGCGCCCGCCGGCACGATCGCGCCCTGGCCGATGTCGCCGCTGTCGCCCAGGCGCGCGAAGGCCGGGTTGGTGCCCGCCTCCGGGGTGATCTTGCCGGACAGGTTGATCAGGCTGAGGTTCTGCTCGGTGACCCAGCCCGGCCGCATCGTCACGGTGGCGGGGTTCCAGAACATCGACGAGACGCCGCCGGAGCCGGAGGCCGTGCCCGCGAAGGCGAGCCCTTGCGCCTCCGTGCTCTGCTCGCGGATGCCAAAGGCCCCGGCCGAAGCCTGCGTGACGCCGGCGGCGAGGAGCGCGACGGAAACGCCCGAGCGCGCCCAGTTGCGGTAAGAACGGCTCCGAATCGTGCCCGTCATGTCGTGAGACCCACCCCTGTGCATGGTGCTTGGCTTGGTCCCGCCCTGTCGGACCGGGTGCTGCACCTTGGACACGACAATGGCGCGACCTCCGCGACTGCGCAATGCCTGACGCCATAAGTAAAAACCAAGATGAATTGTGTCACTGCATTGGAATTTGCGCGATATTGCAGGGCCCGAGCCTCTATCCGATCGGCACAGGCAGAATGGTTCACATCTAAACTCTCGTCGGCGTGAATAAGCGTCGAAGCAGAAAAACGGGCCGGTGCCGCATCTCGGGGCGGCGGTGTGACCTTTTGGTGACGAATCGGGCAACCCGGGCTGTCCCGGCAGCGGTCGTGCCGGCGATTTGCCCACCGGACCGCGTCCCGCGCCCCTTGCCGTTCCGGTCCGTCCGATCGATGTCTGCCGGAAAGATCCTGCGCGGAGGAACGAGCGATGAAACTGATCCGTCACGGCGAGAGCGGCGACGAGAAGCCCGGCCTCGTCGATGCGCGCGGCGGCTTGCGCGACCTCTCGGACCATGTCCGCGACATCGCCGGATCCGTGCTGTCGCGGGAGACCCTGGAGCGTCTGCGCCGGATCGACCCCGAGAGCCTGCCGCTCCTGCCGCCGGCGACCCGCCTCGGCCCCTGCGTCGGCGGCACCCGCAACGTCGTCGCCATCGGGTTGAACTTCACCGACCACGCCGCCGAGATCGGCGCCGACATCCCGCCGGAGCCGATCCTGTTCAACAAGGCGCCCTCGTGCCTCGCGGGCGCCAACGACCGGGTGATCCTTCCCAAGGGCTCGGCCAAGACCGACTGGGAGGTGGAACTCGCCCTCGTGATCGGCGCGCGCGCCTCTTACGTGCATACCAACGAGGCCCTGTCCTACGTGGCGGGCGCCTGCATCTGCAACGACGTCTCCGAGCGCGAATTCCAGATGGAGCGCGGCGGCACCTGGGCGAAGGGCAAGGGCTGCCCGACTTTCGGCCCGCTGGGCCCCTGGCTCGTCACCCTCGACGAGATCCCGGACCTCAAGAACCTTCCCATGTGGCTCGACGTGAACGGGACGCGCATGCAGACGGGCTCCACCGCGACGATGATCTTCGATCCCGCGCAACTCGTGGCCTACGTCTCGCACTTCATGATGCTGGAGCCCGGCGACGTCATCACCACCGGCACGCCCCCCGGCGTCGGAATGGCCCGCAAGCCCCCGCGCTTCCTGCGCAGCGGCGACGTGATGACCCTCGGCATCGCGGGTCTCGGCGCGCAGCGCCAGGAGATCGTCGCCTTCGACGACTGGACCGCCAAGGTCGCGGCGGGCGAGCCGACGAACTGAGGCCGCACGGCCGGCTTGATTTTTAGGCCGGGATTCGCCTCATGGGGGCATGACCGAGACCCTGGCCCCCCGCGCATCCACCCCGGCCGTCGAGCCCGCCGCGATCCGCCACGACTGGAGCGTGGCCGAGATCCAGGCGATCCACGACCTGCCGCTCCTCGACCTCGTCTACCGGGCGGCCGCGGTACACCGCGCCCACAACGACCCGGCCGACATCCAGCGCGCCGCCCTGCTGTCGATCAAGACCGGCGGCTGCCCGGAGGATTGCGCGTACTGCCCGCAATCGGCCCACCACAAGGGCACCGGCATGGCCCGCGAGCGGCTGATGCCGGTCGACGCCGTGCTGCGGGAGGCCGCCGCCGCCAAGGCAAACGGGGCGCATCGCTTCTGCATGGGCGCGGCTTGGCGCCAGCCCAAGGACGGGCCGGAATTCGACGCCGTGCTCGCCATGGTGCGGGGCGTGCGCGGTCTGGGCATGGAGGCCTGCGTGACGCTGGGCATGCTCACCCCCTCGCAGGCCGGGCGCCTCGCGGAGGCCGGGCTCACCTCCTACAACCACAACCTCGACACCGGCCCGGACTTCTACGGCGACATCATCTCCACGCGGACCTACGCGGACCGCCTGACCACCCTGGAGAACGTGCGCGCGGCCGGCATCGGCGTCTGCTGCGGCGGCATCGTCGGCATGGGCGAGGGCGTGAAGGACCGGGCCGGCATGCTCCAGGTCCTGGCGAACCACGCGCCCCACCCCGAGAGCGTGCCGATCAACGCCCTCGTGGCGGTGGAGGGCACCCCCCTGGAGGACCGCCCGGCGGTCGACCCCCTCGACCTCGTGCGCATGTGCGCCACGGCCCGCATCGTGATGCCGCGCGCCCGCGTGCGCCTCAGCGCCGGCCGCAAGGGCCTGACCCGCGAGGCCCAGATCCTCTGCTTCCTGGCCGGCGCGAACTCGATCTTCTACGGCGAGCGCCTGCTCACCACCGCCAACAACGAGACCGATTCGGACGCCGAACTGCTGCAGGACCTCGGCATCGCGGTGCCGGGCCTGACCCTGGCGGCCGCGGAATAAGGCGCGGTCCCCGGCCCTTCGCGAACCCGCCCGCTCAACCCACCGGGTCGGGGATCACGATCCGGAAGCGGGTGCCGACCGGTGTCTCGTCGAGGGACAGGGTCCCGCCGTTGAGCTGGATCAGCTCCGACGCGATGGCGAGGCCGAGTCCGGTGCCGCCCGGGCGCGAGGCGCCCTTGAAGGGGCTGAACAGGTGCTCGCGCGCCCGCGCCGGCAGGCCCGGGCCGTTGTCGGTGATCAGGACCATCGTCCCGGTCCCGATGCGCCGCGCCTCGATGGTGATGGTCGGATCGGCGCGCGTCACCGCCTCGTAGCCGGGGCCGGGCGGCGCCAGGGCCTGCACGGCGTTGCGCACGATGTTGGCGAGCGCCCGGGAGAACTGATCCGGATCGACGCAGATCTGCAACCCGTTCGGGCAGACCGCGCGGATCACGATGTCCGAATCGCGCTCGCGCCCGGAAAGGTCCGCCTGCTCGGCGAGGATGGGGGCCAGCGGCACGAGGCGCCGGTTCGGGTTGCGCTCCGTGGCACGGCCGTAGGCCAGGGTCTCCTCGCAGAACCGGATCGCGCGATCGAGGGTCGCAACGAGGCGCGGGGCGACGCGCTGGACCAAGGGGTCGGCGACCCCGTCGAGGCGGTCGCTCAGAAGCTGCGCCGTGGTCAGGAGATTGCGCAGCTCGTGGTTGATCTTGCTCACCGAGAGACCGAGGTCGGCCAGATGCCGCTTCTCGCGCAGTTCCCGCGCCAGGGCGGTCTCCATCTGCGCCAGCGCCACCTCCGCGTGGCCGATCTCGTCGGTGCGCCGCGAGGGGACGATGACGCCGGCGGCCGCCTCCGGATCCTGCGCGAATTCCGTGATGTTGTGCACGAGCCGCCGCACGGGGCGGACGATGGCCCGCTGCAGGACGAGGAAGATCAGGCCGGCCACCGCCGCCGCGATGGCCAGCGAGGACAGGGCGAGCTGGATCGCGAAGGCCGTCACGGCGTCGCGCACCGGCAGGCAATCGATGAGGATCTCCACGAGGTCGAAGCCGTCGCGGCCGTGCCCGATCACGCGGATCGGCCGGGTGCCGTCCGCCATCAGGGTTCGGGCCACGCCCCGGATCGACTCGATCAGGTCCTCGTTGCGCAGGTCGATGTGGTCGGAGACCGCGTCCGGAACCGTCTCGTCTGAGAGCAGGCGCCGGGTGCCGTTGCCCTGCACCACGATGGCCCGTGCGCCCACCCCCGCCAGGAGGCGCTGGGCGAGGCTCTCCGAGACGCGCTGGTCGGGGGCTGCGTCGAGTACCAGGGCGGCCACCTGCGCGGCGGCGATCCGGTCGGAGAGCCACATGCGCCGGTAATTGGCCACCGTCGGCACGTAGATCAGCACCTCGATGAAGGCCACGAAAGCCACGGTGAGCAGGAAGAGGCGCCCGGACAGGCCGAGGTGCCGGCCGAGGCCGCGCGCCGCCGGCACGCTGGGGGCGGCGACGTCCTGACCGAACACAACGCGAGAATTCACACCCATCTTGGCTCTTCGGGTTCCCGGTCCCCTCGGCGCGGCGGGTGTCGGCTGGAGGTCCGGCTGACGGTGACCCGACGGCGTTTCCAGAGCGTAAGCTCGATGCGCAATTGCACCTCATAACGCCTCTGAGGCCGTTAGGCTGCCTCGCACCTCACAGTTTTTGATCAGACTTATGGCTAAATTGGATCAGGAATTCACGGTCCGTCCGAACCGGCGGCACCGGCCGGCATTCTGCGCTGGAAGCGCCTGCGGAGGAATACCGAGAGCAGCGCGAAGGCCGCGAGGGCGCCCAGGCCCGCGACCATCTTGGGGGTCACCAGGGCCCGCAGGGTCAGGGCGTTGTCGCAGTCAAGGCCGTCGGCCGCCAGGCACGCGGCCTTGGCGCTCTCGTGGGCGAGGACCACGTCCTCGATGGCCGCCCCGGTGGAGGCGTAGATGAAGACGCCGGGCAGCAGTCCCACCAGGGTCGCGAGCACGAAGGTGCTGCGCTTCACCCCGAAGGCGGCCGGCGCGAGGTTCGTCATCCAGAACGGGAAGATCGGCAGCAGCCGCAGGAAGGCGATGTAGCCGAAGGCATCCGCGCGGAATCCGGCCGCGAGGCCGGCGAGGCGGGGTCCGGCCCGGCGCAGCAGCAGGTCGGCCGCCGCCCCGCGCCCGATGGTGAAGACGATCGCCGCCCCCGTCGTCGCCGAGGCCAGGGCGATGAGGGCTCCCGGAACGATGCCGAACAGGAAGCCGCACAGCATCGTCAGGAACAGCGAGGCCGGCACCGAGACGACCACGGCCGAGACGTAGACGAGGAAGGCCACCACCATGGCGCGGAAGCGGTCCTCCGCCACCCAGGCGATCAGCCAGGTCCGCGAAGCCAGGAGCCGGTCGAGGCTGAGAAGGTGCGAGGCGCCCGAGACCAGCACGGCGAGCGAGGTCCCGACCAGGAGCAGAAGTGGAAGCCAGCGCAGGACCCGCCGCATCCGCGTGGGCCGCGCCGAAGGCTCCGGCGTCGGCTCGGACGAGGGAGGCGGTGGCGTGCTCACCCGGGCTTGCGCATCCGCAGGATCTTGAAGAACCCGCCGGGGAAAGTCGGCGCCACGCCGATGAACTCGACCCCGTGCGACCGGGCCCAGGCCTCGATCCGGGTCGACTTGAAGTCCGAGGACCAGCCGATCTTGGTGCAGAGCGGGGCGACGATTTCCTCGACCTTGGCCACCGGGCCGGTGCTCTGACCGAAATGGTTGGCGAGCACGATCTCGCCGCCGGGCCGGACCACGCGCAGGAACTCGGAGAGCGCGGCTTCCGGGTCCGGCACCAGGGTGATGAGGAACTGGGCCACCACCGCGTCGAAGCTGGCGTCGGCGTAGCCGAGGCGGCAGACATCCATGACCTGGAGGCCGCGCACGTGGCGCAGGCCCCGCCGCAGCACCTTGGCGCGGGCGCGCTTGAGCATGTCCTCGGAGAGGTCGACGCCGCAGACGAAACTCGTGGAGGGATAGTAGCCGAGGGACAGCCCCGTGCCGACGCCGGCCTCGAGGATGCGGGGGCCGCAGGCGACGGCCGCCTCGACCGCGTCGCGGGCGGCCGGCTCGGTGAGCTTGTCGTAGACGACGTCGTAGACCGGCGCCCAGCGCGCATAGGCCTTGCGCATCAGGGCGGTGCTCGGACCGGCCTCCCGCGGCTCGCTCAGCATGTCGATCTCGAAGTCCTGTGGGGGAAGAGGGTGGATCGGGCCGCGCGTTCAGGCGGCTCGTGCGGCGCCGCTGGCCAACGCGTCGACCCGGCGAATGGTGCCGCCGCCGAGCACGCGGGCGCGTGGGCCGTCATCGGCGTAGATCACGCAGGCCTGCCCCGGCGAGACGCCGTCCTCGGGGGTCGCCAGCTCGATCTCGGCCCCGTCGCCTTGCGGGTCGCGGAAGAGGAGCGCCGGCCGGGGCTCGCGGGTGGAGCGCACGCGCACCGCGACGGGCCGCGCGGCTCCGTCGCCGGGACCCCCGAGCCAGTTCAGGTCGCCGAGGCGGATCCGGCTCGTGGCCAGGGCCGTGCGCGGGCCGACCACCACGCGGGCGGTGTCCGGCTCAAGGCGGATCACGTAGAGGGGCTCGCCCAAGGCGAGGCGCAGGCCCCGGCGCTGGCCGACCGTGTAGTGGATGATGCCCTCGTGCCGCCCCAGCACCTGCCCGCCGAGGTCGACGATATCGCCGGCCCGGGCTGCGTCGGGGCGCAGGCGCGCGATCACGTCGGCGTAGCGGCCCTGCGGCACGAAGCAGATGTCCTGGCTGTCGGCCTTCTCGGCCACCGCGAGGCCCAGCTCCCGGGCGAGCCGCCGCGTCTCGTCCTTTGGCAACTCGCCCAAGGGGAAGCGCAGGAAAGCGAGCTGTTCGTCCGTGGTGGCGTAGAGGAAGTAGCTCTGGTCGCGGGCCGGATCGAGGGCCCGGTAGAGCCCGCGCCCGCCGGACGCCTCCGGGCGGCTCGCCACGTAATGGCCCGTGGCGAGGCAGTCGGCCTCAAGATCGCGGGCGGTGCGCAGCAGGTCGCGGAACTTGATCGAGCGGTTGCATTCCACGCAGGGGATCGGCGTCTCGCCGGCCAGATAGCTCTCGGCGAAGCGGTCGATCACGGATTCGCGGAAGCGGTCCTCGTAGTCGAGGACGTAGTGCGGGATGTCGAGGGCCTCGGCCACCCGGCGGGCATCGTGGATGTCCTGGCCGGCGCAGCAGGCGCCCTTGCGGTGCGTGGCGGCGCCGTGATCGTAAAGCTGGAGCGTGATGCCGACGACGTCGTAGCCCTGGCGCTTCAGGAGCCCGGCCACGACGGAGGAATCGACGCCGCCCGACATGGCGACGACGACGCGCGTCTCGTGCGGAGCCTTGGGAAGATCGAGGGAGTTCATCGCGCCAGGGTTTACCGGAAGGGGCCGGTCCGGCCCTTCGCGTGAGTCTATAGCGATCCTCGCCCCCGGTTTCCAGGGCGGGCGCATCGTGACCCACCCCGGAGGACGTGCGCGCCGGTCGGGTGGGGCGAGCGGTCAAAGCTGCCGGGTCGGGGCAGGAATTGCCGGGCCGCGCGATCCCGGTCGATGCCGGTTCACGGAAAACCCATTGTTTGCAGCGGCTTGTCGAGTGCCACGTCTGGCCCGACGTTTGCGCTCCGTCGCCGAGGGAGAAACGCAGCGCATGGCCTTTCCGGCGATTGATATGGATTCCTCGACCCTGCGCCTCGCCTCGGCGATGCCCGCCCGATCGCGGGAGCCGGGCGCCCACGCCTTCACGATCGACCTTTCGGCACCGGAGGCCGCGCCGCCGCCGGTGCTCGTGCGCCAAGTTTCCGCAGCGACGGTGCCCACGACGCCCGCGATCGATCCGGACGCCTCCGCCGCGGCGACGGACTTCCTGGCCCTTCTGGAGGGGCCATCAGCAGCGGCAGGCCAGGCGTCACCGCTGGGCCAGGCGGCGGCGCAGGCGACCCCGGCCACCCGCAGCCTGTCAGCCCGGACCGTGGCGACTCCGGTCGCGCCGGATGCCGGTTCGCCGCCGGATGGCGGTTCCGCGCGCTCCGCCGGGCTGTTACCGCCTGCCCCCCTCGGCGCCGTCCTGCCGCCCGAGCCGGCCTCCGGGACCATGCCGGTCGCCGAAGCAGCGAAGCCGGACGCCTCGGGCGCCGCGCCCGACCCGTCCACGGAGCCGGATTCGAAGACAGTGGGCGACCTGCCTGCGGAGACGCAGGCTGCCCCGGCGAACTCGACGCCCCCCCCTGTCGCGATCGCGCAGCCCGCCCCGCCGCCGCCTTTCCCCCCGGCTCCCGCCGTGACGCCGCCGCCCGAGGGAACGGTCCCGGCGACGCCGGGCGCCCGCACGTCCGCCGCGCGGGGCCCGGTCGCTGCGTCCGCGACCCAGGCGGCGGATACTGGGCCGAATGCAGCGTCCGCCGCGACGCCGAACGTCGAGACCGGCGAGCCGTCATCCGCGCAGCCGGTTGCGTCCCGCTCGGCGCCGGCCGAGGCCGGCCTCGCCGCGGCCCTCGCGTCGCTCCAGCCCGCAGGTCCAGGCGCGAATCTACCGGGAACCCCGATTCAGCCGCCCTCCGCGAACCAGCCGGGGGAGATCCCAGCCCAGACTGCTGGAGCGCAGCTCGTCGGCGCGGCCGCCTCCGCCGCGCGCGGCGCGTCCCGCCCGGGGCGGGGCGAGGCCGCGACGTCGGGCGAAACCACGGCGTCCACCAAGGAGGGCGAACCCGCTTCGTTCCTCGCGGCGGACGCCGATCCGTCGGCGCTTCTCGCGCAAGCGCCCACGGCGGCGGCACCTCACGCGCCCACCTTGGAAGCGGCGATTCCGGCCAGGCACGAAGCCCCGGCCCCGGCGCCCATCCCCCTGGGGGTGGTGCCGATGACGATCGGCCTGCGCTCGCTCTCGGGCAGCAACACCTTCGAGATCCGCCTCGATCCGAAGGATCTCGGCCGGATCGAGGTCAACCTCGCCATCGACAAGGAGACCGGCGCGGTCCAGGCCAGCCTGGTGGTCGACCGGCCCGAGACCCTGGCGCTCCTCCAGCGCGACGCCGGCAACCTCCAGCAGGCGCTGACCCAGGCCGGCCTCGACGCCCCCGACGGCAGCATCACCGTGAGCCTGCGCGGCGACGGCGCCGGCAGCGACGCGGGGGCGGACGGTCAGGGCTCCGGCGGCCAGGGCGCGAACGGTCAAGGCTCGAACGGCCAGGGCTCCGGCCCCCAGGGCCAGCCGCGCCGCCCCGGCCACGAGACCCAAAGCCCCCTGAACGCCGTGCCGCTGCGCCTCTACGGCGCCGGGCGCGGCCTCGACATCCGCATCTGAGGAACCGATCCCATGGCGTCCGGCATCAGCAGCACCACGAGCGGCACCGCGACGGGTGCGGCCACCAAGACCTCAACGCAGGAACTGGCGGGCAACTTCACGCAGTTCCTCACGCTGCTCACCACGCAGCTGAAGAACCAGAACCCCCTCGACCCGATGGATACCAACCAGTTCACGCAGCAACTGGTGCAATATGCCGGGGTCGAGCAGCAGCTGAAGTCGAACGACCGCCTCGATTCGATCCTGAGCAACGCCAAATCGTCGAGCGCGGCCTCGGCCACCGGGTTCATCGGCCAGACCATCACGGCGGACGGCAAGTCCACCGCCCTGAAGAGCGGCGCGGCCAGCTGGACCCTGACGCCGGCCCGGGCCGCCACGCAGGCCCGGATCACGATCAGCGACGCCAAGGGCAACGTGGTCGCGACCCAGACCAAGGCGCTGGCCGCCGGCGTCCAGACCTTCGCCTGGGACGGCCGCTCCACCAGCGGCTTCACCTCCGCCGACGGCACCTACGCGATCAAGGTGGATGCGGTGGACGCGACGGGCGCCCAGGTGGCGGTGGACACCAAGGTTGCCGGCACCGTGGACGGCGTCGACCTCACGGGAACGGAGCCTGTGCTCCTGCTCGGCACGACCCGGGTTCCACTCTCCGCCGTTCAGAACATCGGCGCGAAGTTGTCCACATGAAGGCGCTATGATTCCAAAGCGATCGAACCGCTTCAAGATATCTTAAGCGGGCAGGACTAGCTTCCAATCTCGACAGGTCAGTCGAGTTGTAGAGCGTATCATGACCGAACCAAGCCGCCCGAGAGTGAAGTACGTGATCGGGCCTGATGGAAGTCCGTTAACCATTGCGGACCTTCCGCCGACCACCACGCGTCGATGGGTCATCCGTCGCAAGGCCGAAGTGGTCGCCGCCGTCAGGGGCGGTCTCTTAAGTCTCGAAGAAGCCTGCCAGCGCTATACCCTCACCACCGAGGAATTTCTGAGCTGGCAGTTCTCCATCGATCAGCACGGTCTGGCCGGCCTGCGCACCACGCGCATCCAGCACTACCGTCACTGAGCGCGAGGCCCCCAGGGGCATCGGCCGAACCACGAAGCCCCGTCATCGGAAGCCGCGTCCCCTCACCCGGGCGCGGCTTTCGCGTTTCCGTTGCCGGGACCCGGCGCCGTGCGCGCCATTCGTTAACCGGACGCTAACCACGACCTGGGCAAATTTTGCCGGGCGAGCGCGGAGGGTCCGTCGCCGCCGGTCGGATGGGTGCGTGGCGTCGTGAAACCGGTCTTCGACCTCGTGACAAAGCTCGGCCCGGCACGGCTCGCCGCCATGGCCGCCGTCACGATGACGCTGATCGGCTTCTTCGCCTTCGTGATCCTGCGCGTCTCGAAGCCCGATATGGGCGTGCTCTTCGCCGACCTGTCGATGTCGGATTCCTCGGCCGTGATCCGCGACCTCGATGCGCGCGGCATCAAGTACGAGACCCGGGGCGATGCCGGCCAGACCGTGATGGCGCCCCGCGCCGACCTGCCCCGCCTGCGCATGGATCTCGCCGGCAAGGGCCTGCCGAGCCAGGCCGGCGTCGGCTACGAGATCTTCGACAAGGGCGACGCCTTCTCGTCCACCAACTTCGTCCAGAACGTGAACCACCTGCGGGCGCTCGAGGGCGAGTTGTCCCGCTCGATCCGGGCGATCGGGCGCGTTCAGGCCGCCCGCGTCCACCTCGTGATCCCGGAGCGCCGCCTGTTCGAGCGCGACCGCGAGAGCCCGAGCGCGGCTATCGTCCTCAAGCTGATGGGCGACCTCGACGCCTCGCAGGTGCGCGCCATCCGCCACCTCGCCGCCTCGGCGGTGGAGGGCCTCAAGCCCGAGCGGGTCTCCATCGTGGACGAGCGCGGGCGGCTCCTGGCCGACGGCGCGCGCGGGGCCGAGGCCGAGACCGGGGCCGGCATGGAGGAGAAGCAGGTCGGCATCGAGCGGCGCCTGCGCTCCCAGATCGAGGAGATCATCGCGGGCATCGTCGGGGCCGGGCGCGCCCGCGTCCAGGTCAGCGCCGAGCTCGACCTCAACCGCATCGAGAGCCGCTCGGAAAGCTACGATCCCGAGAGCCGGGTCGTGCGCTCCACCCAGACCCGCAGCGAGAACGCCCTCTCGGGCGGCAACGAGGGCGCGGTCAGCGTCGGCAACGAATTGCCCGGCGCCAACCAGCCCGGCCAGGCCCCGACCCAGAAGGATTCGACCAACAAGAACGAGGAGACCACCAACTACGAGATCTCCCGCGTCACCAAGACCGAGGTCGCCGAGGGCGGCCGGGTCAAGCGGCTCTCGGTGGCGGTGGTGATCGACGGCGCCTACGTGGCCGGACCCGACGGCAAGGCGGTCTATCAGCCGCGCCCGGCGGCGGAGGTCGAGCGGATTGCCGCCCTGGTGCGCACCGCCATCGGCTTCGACAAGGCACGGGGCGATCAGGTCGAGGTGGTGAACCTGCGCTTCGCCGAATCGCCCGCCCAGGCCGAGTTCGTCGAGCCGACCCTGATCCAGTCGCTGCTCAGCCCCTCCAAGGAGGAGGTGATGCACATCGTTGAACTCGCCGTCCTCACCATGCTGACGCTGATCGTGCTGATGTCGGTGGTGCGCCCCCTCCTCAAGAAGGTGCTGGCCTCGGAACCGATCCAGATCGCCCTGGTGGCCGGAGCCGGGGGTGCCGCCGTGGCGGGAAGCCCGGAGGCCCTGCTGGCGCAGCCCGAGAATCCCACCGCCCGGCTGGTGGATTTCGCCCAGTTGAACGGCAAGGTCCAGGCCGAGACGGTGCAGCGCGTGGTCGACATGGTCCGCGCCAGCCCCAGCGAGACCGTGGAAGTCCTTCGCAACTGGATTCACGAGAGCTGATGCCGATCCCCCCTCACGCAGCCGCGAGGCGTTGAGCCCATGTCGTCGGGACTGAACATCCAGGCCGAGCTCGCCAAGGGCAGCAGCGGCGCCTTCGGGGCCATGACGGGCGCCCAGCGCGCCGCCGCGCTCCTGCTGCTGCTCGGCGAGAGCGAGGGCGCGCCGATCTGGCAGATGCTCGACGAGGACGAGGTCAAGCTCGTCTCGCACGCCATGGTCCAGCTCGGCTCCCTGGAGGCCGAGACGGTCGAGAAGCTCATCGTCGACTTCGTCTCGCGCCTGTCCTCCGGCGGCGGCATCACCTCGAACTTCGAGCGCACGGAATCGCTCCTCCTGAAGATCTTCCCCACCGAGCAGGTCTCGGCGATCATGGCGGAGATCAAGGGCGCCTCGGGCAAGCGCGTCTGGGCGAGCCTGACCCAGATCGACCCCGAGATCCTGGCCTCGTTCCTGCGCAACGAGTACCCGCAGACCGTGGCGGTGGTGCTCTCCAAGGTGCGCTCGGACTACGCCGCCAAGGTGCTGACCATCCTGCCGGAGGAATTCGCCATCGACGTCCTCAACCGGATGCTCCGGATGGAGACGGTGCAGAAGGAGGCCCTGCGCCACATCGAGGAGACCCTGCGCGTCGAGTTCGTCTCCACCATCGCGCAGACCACCCGGCGCGACGCCCACGAACTGATGGCCGACGTCTTCAACGCCTTCGACCGGCAGACGGAGGGGCGGTTCCTTACGGCCCTCGACCAGGCCAACCGGGGCTCGGCCAAGAAGATCCGCCAGCTCATGTTCACCTTCGAGGACCTGCTCAAGCTCGATGCGGGCAGCGTCCAGACGCTGCTGCGCAAGGTCGACAACGAGACCCTGTGCCGGGCCCTCAAGGGTGCCGACGAGCGCGTGCGCGGCTTCTTCCTGAAGAACATGTCCACCCGGGCGGCCAAGAACATCACCGACGAGATGGGTTCGCTCGGGCCCATCCGCCTCAAGGACGTCGACGAGGCCCAGGCCAAGATGACCGAACTCGCCAAGGACCTGGCCGAGAAGGGCGAAATCATGATCGCCAAGTCGAGCGGCGAGGAGGAGCTGGTCTATTGAACGCGCGCCGGTTCCTCTTCGACACCGATTTCCGGCCCCGGCCGGACAACCCCGTCCAGGCGCAGGAGGCGGCCGCCCAGGCGGAGGCCGTGGCGCGGGCCGAGGCCGAGGCCTATGCGCGGGGCCTGCGCGAGGGCCAGGCCCTGGCCGAGCAGCAGGTCCAGGCCCGGCTCTCGGACGCCATCACCCGCCTCGGCCTCGCCGCCGCGGGGCTGATCGGCCAGTCCGACGCCCGGGACGCGGCCCGCGAGGACGAGGCGATGGACTTCGCCATCGCGCTGGCCCGCAGGATCGCCGGCGAGGCCCTCGACGCGCATCCGCTGGCCGCCATCGGCGACGCGGCGCGGGCCGCGCTCCAGCACCTGCGCGGCGTGCCCCACCTCGTCGTCCGGGTCCACGAGAGCCTCGTCGACGAAGCCGAGGCCCTGGTGAAGCGCCTGGCGCGCGAGCGCGGCTTCGAGGGCCGCCTCGTCGTCCTCGGCGAGCCCGACCTATCTCCGGGCGACGCCCGCATGGAATGGGCCGATGGCGGCGTCGTCCGCGACCGCGCCCGCATCGAGGGCGCCGTCCTGTCCGCCCTCGGCATCGTCGTCTGATCCCCGTAAACCCGCGAGCCCCCCATGTCCGACGATTTCAGCCTGCCCCAGCTCAACGGAACGGATGCCTCCTTCGACGGGCTCGGCACCGAGTCGATCCGCGAGGCCCCCACCACGCCGAAGAGCGCGGCCGACCTCGAGCAGGTCTTCGACGTGCCCGTGATGGTCTCGGCGGTGCTCGGCTCCTCGCGCATGCCGATCGGCGACCTGCTCCGGCTCCAGCCCGGCGCCGTGCTGGAACTCGACCGCAAGGTCGGCGAGGCCATCGACATCTACGTGAACAACCGCCTCGTGGCCCGCGGCGAGGTCGTGCTCGTCGAGGAACGCCTCGGCGTGACGATGACCGAGATCATCAAGAGCGACCACTGACCCCCCTTCACCCTGCCGGCTGCCGCGCGCGCCCTGCGCGAAGCCGACCCTGACGGAGACCTTCGTCCATGCGACTCCTCATCATCGGACGCCTCAACGGCGAACTGATCACCGCCTCGAAGATCGCCATGAACCGGGGCGCGGCCGTCACCAACGCCGAGAGCCTCGCCCAGGGGCTCGCGGTGCTGCGCGCCAAGGGCGCGGACCTCATCATGATCGATGTCAGCCTCGCGATCCGCGACCTCGTCACGGCGCTCGCCGACGAGCGCATCCGCACCCCCGTGATCGCCTGCGGGGTCGCCACCGACGCCAGGGCGGCGGTCGCGGCCATCGAGGCGGGGGCCCGGGAGTACATCCCCCTGCCGCCGGACCCGGAACTGATCGCCGCCGTGCTGCAGGCGGTCTCCGAGGATGGGCGCGCGTTCGTCTGGCGCGACGCCTCCATGGAACGGGTGGTCAAGCTCGCCGAGCAGGTGGCGCGCTCGGAGGCCTCCGTGCTCATCACCGGCGAGAGCGGCACCGGCAAGGAGGTGCTGGCCCGCCACGTCCACGGCAAGTCGAACCGGGCCAGCCGCCCCTTCGTCTCCGTGAACTGCGCCGCGATCCCCGAGGCGCTCCTCGAATCCGAGCTGTTCGGCCACGAGAAGGGCGCCTTCACGGGCGCCGTGGCCCGCCGCATCGGCCGCTTCGAGGAGGCCCATGGCGGAACCCTGCTCCTCGACGAGATCTCCGAGATGGACGTACGGCTGCAATCGAAGCTGCTGCGTGCTCTCCAAGAGCGGGTCATCGACCGGGTCGGCGGCACCGCGCCGGTCAAGGTCGACATCCGCGTGCTCGCCACCTCGAACCGCAACCTCGTAGAGGAGGTCCGAAAGGGCACGTTCCGCGAAGACCTGTATTACCGGCTGAACGTGGTGCACCTGCGCCTGCCCCCCTTGCGCGAGCGCCCCGGCGACATCCTCGAACTCGCCGGCCACTTCGCCCGCAAGTACGCCGAGGTGAACGGGATGCCGGTGCGGCCGCTGAGCGCCGAGGCGCAGGGGCTGGTGCGGGCCAACCCCTGGCGCGGCAACGTGCGCGAACTCGAGAACACCCTGCACCGGGCGGTGCTCCTCGCCTCGGGCCCGGAGATCGGCCCCGACGCGATCCTGACGCCGGAGGGGGACAGTATCGCGCCGGTCTCCGCCGGGCCGGCCGAGCGCGCGGCGCGCGTGGCCGAGGCCGCCACCCGCGGCCTCGTGGGTCAGACCGTGGCGCAGGTGGAATGCGACCTCATCCTCGACACCCTGGACCATTGCCTCGGCAACCGCACGCATGCGGCCAAGATCCTCGGCATCTCGATCCGGACCCTGCGCAACAAGCTCAACGAGTACGTGGATGCCGGCCTCTCCGTGGCCGAGCCCGGCAGCGCGCGGGCGGTGGCCGCCTACGGCTGAGGCGATCGGCGCCGGCACGGAGATCCGTCGCGCGGCGGGTCAGCGCTTCTCGGCACCCATCTGGGCCGAATGCGCCCGCTCCAGCTTCTCGAAGGAGAGAAACCGCGCGATGTCGGATTCGACGTCGCGGATCGTCTCCTCGACGAGGTGCTGCTGCAGGGCGATGCGCGGATCGTCGGGGGTCAGGCCGTCCCGGGTCTGAAGCCGTGCGACGGCCTGCTTCACGACGCCGTAGACCGCCTCGCGCTCGGTGCGGGACATCGCGGGGTTGACGGCGCGGGCGACGAGGTCGCTGAACTCGGACATGATCGGCAGGGCTCGGTGAGGCGGTCGGGCGTGAGGATCCGGGCGGACGGGACTCAGAGGCGCTGGTCGTTGATGCCCGCGATGATGAGGGCGATGGAACTCCAGGTCACAAGGCAGCAGAAGAACACCACCAGGATCGCGTGACCGCGCAGCGGATAGAGCGAGTCGCCCGGCAACGCCGGCTCCACGAAGGTCGCGAGGAAGATCTGCTGCTTGCCGGCCGCGATGCGGGCCCGGTCGACCATCAGGTTGGCCGATTCGTTGAGCTTGCCCGCGATGGTGCGCTCGACCTGGAGGCCCTCGAATTCCAGGAGCGCCTTCGTCATGTTGTTGGTGATGTCCGGCCCCGTGCTCGCCTCGGTGGTGAGCTGGTCAGTGAGCTTCTTGATCTGCTGGTCGAGGGCGGTCACCAGCGAAACCAGGTTCTGGACGCTGCGGGCCTTCTCGTCGAGATTCGAACCCCGCAGCACGACGAGGTCGGATTCCGCCTTCAGCCGCTCCTTGCGCAGGCCGCCGATCGTGGTGAGCACGGCCTCGGCGGTCTTGGCCGGATCGATGATGCCCCAGCGGTTGCGATAGGTCTGGAGGGCCAGGTGGGCCTTGCGCAGGCGGTCCTGGGCTTTGGCGGCGTCCCCCTCGGCATGGGTGAGCATGTCGGCCTGGGCGCGCCGGGAGATGTCGTTGATAAGGCGCTCGCTGCGGGCGACCACGTCGCGGGCGATGACGAGGGCGTCCTCCGGTGTGAAGGCCCGCACGTTGAGGGTGATGATTCCCGAGATTGGTTCGATCCGGGTGGTGACGCGCTTGCGCCAGTACTTCACCAGTTCCTCGACCGGCTGGTTCGTGTCGTAGCGCTCCCAGAAATCCACGCCCGGGCGCGAGAACATGGTCGAGACCTTCAGGCTGGCCTCCACCGCGGAGACCAGGGTCTGGCTCTGGACGTAGTCCTTGACGATGAAGCTGTCCTGGCTGTTGTGCTTCTGGGCTAGGCCGGCGAAGCCCGCGCTGGCACTGTCTTCCATCGGCTCGACGTTGCCGCGCACGGCGAATTGCGCCGTGGCGATGTATTGGTCGCTGGCGAAGACGTAGAAGTAGAACGTCGCCATCAGGGTCGGCAGCAGCACGAAGATCGCGAACTGCTTGACCACGCCGCCGATGATGTTCTGCGGACGGGACGGCGGACGGCGGATGCCCGGCAGCTGGCGCCAGTCGAGCCGCTCCCGCGCCCGGCGCAGGAGCGCGGGCAGCCTGACGGGTGCGACGGGGGTGACAGTCTCGGCGTTGCGCCGCAGATCCGGCACGGAGCGCAGCGCGAGGTCGATCATCCCGCGCACGCGGTCCGTCGGCTTGATCTCGTCGACCTTCATGGATTCCGGTTTCCAGGGGCTCGGCGCGGTCGGGTCACGGGTGGACATCCGGGGCGCGTGCGCCCCGCGACGGTGCAAATGGTCACGCCCGCGGAGCCCTCTCGACACGTTGCCGTTGTCCCCGGCAATCCCGTGTTTTTCGGCCCTTTTTAAGGCGTCGCTTTCCCCGTATCGGATCGGCGCGACCGGGTAAGCGAAGTCTGGGGGGTTCATGGACAGCAAGGACGGGACCGCGCCGAGGCCGGCACGGATCCGCATGGCCCGCGCCGGGTTCTCCGAACTCGTGCTCGTCTGCACGAAGTGCGTCAAGCGCCAGGGCCTGAAGAAGGGCGCCCTGCGCTCACGCATCAAGCGCGAACTGAAGGGCAGGACCATGCCCGGCAAGCCGCGGGTGGTCGAGGTCGGCTGCCTCGGGCCCTGCCCGAAGCGGGCGCTCGCCGTCGCCACCGCCGACAGCCTGGCCAAGCAGCGCATCCACCTTCTGGACCCCGCCGCCACCCCGGCCCAGGCGGTCGACGCGCTCTTCCCCGATTTCGGCCCCAAAGGAAGCCTAACCGGAGACCTCACCCGCATGCGGGAGCCGTGAGGCGCCCGCGTTCCGAACGAGCGCGCGCCCGCCGCGCGCCCCGCTTCCCTCACCGGCGCGCCCGGCGCGCCCGGCCAGCCGCGAGCCAGCCGCTTGACCGATCCCGCCCTCGATACGGACCGACCACGTCCGGCGCGCACCCTCGGCCGCGCCGTCCTGCGGCGTCTGCCGCTCGCCGGCACGCTGCTGGGGCTCGCCCTGGGCACGTGGCTCGTGGCCACCAACGATCTCGGTGCGATCGCGGATGCCTTCGGCCGCGTCGGCGCCCTGGGCCTCGCCGCCATCGTGCTGGTGCGCGTCCTCATCCTCATCCTCTGCGGCATGGCCTGGGGCCAGGCGATCCGGGGGCTCGCGGGGATCGGGCAGGCCGGGTCCGGTGCCTTCGCGGTCCTGCGCTTCGTGCGCGAGGGCATCAATGTTCTCTTGCCGGTCGCCTCGGTCGGCGGTGACGTCGTCGGCGGACGCCTGCTGACTTTCTGGGGGGCCACGGGGGCCCTGGCGGCGGCCTCCATCATGGTCGACATGCTGTTCCAGGCCGGCACGCAGGCGGTCTTCGCCCTGCTGGGCGTCGGCCTGCTGCTCCAGGTCGGCGGTGAATCGGCCCACGCCCTCGCAACCTGGGTGCTGCGGGCACTCGCGGTTACCGCGCTCCTCCTCGCCGGGTTCGTGGCCGCCCAGCGCAGCCCGGCGGCGCGGGCGGCCGCGCGGCGCGTCGTGGCCTGGGGCCGCCGGGCCCTGCGCGGACCCGAGGCCGCCGATTCGCCGGAAGGCGGTGGCGTCTACGGCGCCCTCGACGCGATCTGGGACCCCGCGCGCCGGGGCAACCTGGCGGCCGCGATCCTGCTCCACCTGGCGGCTTGGCTCATCGGCGCGGTGGAGATCGGCATCGCGCTCGCCTGCATCGGCGTCCCCTCGGTGGGCGTCGCCGAGATCCTCATCATCGAGGCGCTGAGCCAGGCCATCAAGTCGGCGGCCTTTCCGGTGCCGAGCGGCCTCGGCGTGCAGGAGGGCGGGTTCGTGCTCCTCGGCGGGCTGTTCGGCATCGATGCGGGCACCGCGCTGGCGCTCTCGCTGGTCAAGCGGGTGCCGGACGTGGTGCTGGGCCTGCCCGCCCTGATCCTTTGGCAGACGCTGGAGGCCCGCCGCGGCACCATCCTGCCGCCGCGCGCCTGAACACCCGCATGCGTGACCCGAGGGCAGGTCAGCGGTGAGGAGCCTCGCCCCGGTCGCGGCCCTCGTCGCCAGCATGGTCTCCCTCAGCGTCGGGACCTCGTTCGCCAAGCACCTGTTCGCCACGGTGGGCGCCGAGGGCACGACCGCCCTGCGGGTCGGCCTCGCGGCGCTGATCCTGGTCGCGGTCTGGCGCCCCTGGCACCTGCGGCCGAGCCGGGCGGATGCCGGCGCGCTCCTGCTCTACGGCGGCGTGCTCGGCGCGATGAACCTGCTCTTCTACCTGTCCCTGCGGACGATTCCCCTCGGCCTCGCCATCGCCATCGAGTTCTCCGGGCCCCTCACCCTGGCGCTGGCCGTCTCGCGACGGCCGATCGACTTCGTCTGGATCGCCTGCGCGGTGCTCGGCCTCGCGCTCCTCCTGCCGCTTGGGGGCCTCTCCGGCGGGCTCGATCCGGTCGGCGTGGCCTGTGCCCTCGGGGCCGCCCTGTGCTGGGCGCTCTACATCGTCTTCGGCCAGCGCGTCGGCCACCTTCATGGCGGCCGCTCCGTCGCCATCGGCATGTCGGTGGCCGCCCTGGTGGTGCTGCCCTTCGGGATCGCGCGCGCGGGCGCCGCCCTCCTCGATCCCGCGACCCTCGCTTTCGGCCTCGCCGTCGCGGCCCTGTCGAGCGCCCTGCCCTACTCCCTGGAGATGGTGGCGCTGAAGCGCCTGCCGAAGCAGAGCTTCGGTGTTCTCCTCAGCCTGGAACCGGCTATCGGCTCGCTGGCCGGCCTCGCCATCCTCGGCGAGCGCCTGAGCGCCACGGAATGGTTCGCCATCGCCTGCATCGTCGTCGCCTCAGTGGGCAATACGGTCAGCACGCAGCGGCGGCGCCCCCTGGCCGCCCCGGTCCTGCCGGCCTGAAGCGGCCCCACGCCGGCAGTCGGGATAAAATGGCAATTCGATCGGGATTATCTTGCAGTCCGTTTGCCTAAATGGACCGAACAGGCTGCGTACTTATCCCGGAATTCTTGTATATCCGCAGATGCTTGTGGCCGACGCGCAACATTGCCTGAGAACAGTCGGGCCTGTCCCGTATATTCAGGGATTGGAGATGGGTGATCCATTGCTCGGGCCACCCGGGCGCGGCATTCTCCGGCTCAGGCGCAGATATGCGGCCAAAAACTCAAGATAAAAAAATCTCAGACCGCGTGTAGGGAGTCGTACGATGGCGATTACTTTCAACAACACCACCTATCCACCCGGCTTTCTCGGTATCGATGATGGTGGTGTTCCGGCTAACGGAACATTTCAGGTCGACTCGCCGTCGACCTATACTGTGCGGGTCAACGGCACGGTGAACCAGGCCGGCGACACGGTCACGATGACCTACGGCGCCGATGCACCGGCTGCCTACGCGAACCGCGCCGTCACCCTGACGGCCTCGTCCCTCGACAATTCGAACCAGATCCTCTTCACCAGCACCAGCATTCCGCCCGGCGAGGTCGATGCGGGCACCTACCGCTACCTCCTGTCGAACACGCAGGTCTATGGAAGCCCGCCCCCCGCCGGACAGACCCGGACGCGCTTCACCGCCGACACCGACAATAGCCTCAACAGCTACAACGTGGCGGCCGTGCCCTGCTTTGCCAGCGGCACGCTGATCCTGACGGATCGCGGCGAGGTCGCGGTGGAAGAACTCGCGGTCGGCGACACGGTGGTGACGGCCTCCGGCGCGCACCGGCCCATCGTGTGGATCGGCCAGCGCAGCATCGACTGCACCCGTCACCGCATCCCCGACGCCATCTGGCCCGTGCGCGTGCTCGCCGGCGCCTTCGGCGAAGACTTGCCCCGGCGCGACCTCTGGCTCTCGCCCGACCACGCGGTGCGCGTGAGCGTCCTCGACGAGGTCCTGATTCCGGTCAAGCACCTCGTCAACGACGCGACCATCACCCAGGTGAAGTCCGAGACGGTGACCTACTGGCACGTCGAACTCGACGCGCACGACATCCTCGTCGCCGAGGGCCTGCCGACCGAGAGCTTCCTCGACACGGGCGTGCGCAACGGTTTCGAGAATGCCGGCGCGTTCATGGCGCTGCACCCCGATTTCAGCCCGCTCTCCATGGACGGGTTCTGCCTGCCGCTGGTGCAGGAAGGCCCGATCGTCGATGCCGTGCGCGTCCGCCTGCTGGCCCGGGCCGCCGCCCTCGGCTGGACCCTGACGGATACCGATGACCTGCACGTCATGGCCGACGGCGTTGCGATCCAGCCCGAGCGTGACGGGGCCGTCGCTCGCTTCGCAATCCCGGCTGGCACGGTCGAGGCCCGCCTCGTCTCGCGCAGCTTCGTGCCGGAGCGCGTGCGGGTGGGGGCCGGTGACGGCCGCCGCCTCGGCCTGCCCCTGCGCGGCCTCTCGGCCGTCGACGGCGCCGGCGTCGTCCGCAGCCTGCCGATCGACCATGCGCTGCTGACGGACGGCTACTCCTTCGTGCAGACCGCCGAGGGCGATGCCTGGCGCTGGACGGACGGCAACGCCACGCTCCCGGCAGCGCTCTGGGCCGGCACCACGGAGGCGGTGACGCTCAGCGTGGAAATCGCCGCCGATCGCGGGACCCTGCTGGCCTGGCAGGCCCCGTCCACGGTCGACGCGACCGCCGGAGCGGTCGACGCCTCCGCGGACACGGAGCGCGCCGCCTAAGCGACCCGTCGGACCACCGACACAACGACCCGGCCCGCCGTTCCGGCGGCCGGGTCCCAGACCTGACCGGCGCCCGCGATCCTCCGATCGTGGGCGCCGTTCCGCTTCGGGCGGATGATGGTGGGGAGATCGGGCGCAGCCTCCGAGATTGCACGAAACGGCAACGTGTCCGAGATCGCCCGAGGGCGAGTAAAAGCGCGATTGCCATGAACGCATGGCTCTGCAAACGAGATGGGTGTTCCGTGACAGGGTTTCTGACTGCCTCACAACCCAACTCCAGCGAGGTTGCATATTCACTGCGGAGAGAACAGGTCCACGACCGCGGGTTGTGCTTTCTCGCCGAGATGAAGACAGGCCCGAAGCGGCCTGTGTTTGCGAGAGCGAAATGATGAGCGATGCAAAGGCCCGCTGGGACAGTCTCAAGGCCGAACTCTCAATCCCGCCTAGTGCGACAGATCCGGAGCGCGGCGAGCGTATTGAGCGGGCGATGGAACCTGCTTACGCCTTGTTGAAGGCTTTCGAGCGAGGGCGGGACCACCACCCGTTCGTCTCGGAGGCTCCGTGCCCCATCTGCGAGATCGGCATCGTCAAGTATTGGCGAAAAGCGCCGCTGATCGGACAGATGGCGTGCAATACGCCTGAGTGCATCTCCCTGAATCTTTGAGCGAGGGGCCGCTGTCCATCGAAGGCATGTAAGGACGCTGAAGCCATGGAGGATCTTCTAAAAAACTGCGTGGGCGGCTCCGCGAACCGAAGCTTCACTCGGCTGCACCCACTCTGTGCGCCTGTGCATATCAGCTGGGTGAAAGATAGCTCTTCGGTCTCGGGGAACGCTTCCGCCTTCTCGCGGTGTAGTCACCACGTTCCAGCAACGATGCGACAGCAGGGCCCGTCCGGGACCGTTCGAGCCGAGTGACAGGGAAGAAAACGGGAGATATAACGGCGAACCGTTGGGGAAAGTTCCCATCATGAGCTACCATCTCGACCAGGGCATCAGGCCGGATACATCCGACGCGGTGCGGCTCGACGAACTGGCCGGGCTCCAGATCCTCGACACCCCTCCGGAGCAGGCCTACGACGACGTCGTTCAACTGGCCCGGCTTCTCTGCGGGGCCCCGGTCGCTCTGGTCAGCCTCGTCGACGGCAACCGGCAATGGTTCAAGGCGCGCGCCGGCTTCCCGCCCTGCGAGACGGATCTGAGTGCATCCGTCTGCGTCTATGCCCTGAGCGAGCCCGACCTCCTCGTCATCCCCGATCTGGCACGCGATCCCCGTACCCGCCGGAACCCCCTGGTGACGGGCGAGCCGCATATCCGCTTCTATGCCGGGGCGCCCCTGCGGATGCCGAGTGGCCAGGTGCTCGGCAGCCTGTGCGTGCTCGACCATCAGCCGCGCCCGGACGGGCTGACGGACGATCAGGCGGACGGGCTCCGCCGCCTCGGGCGGCAGGTCACGACCCTGCTGAGCGAGCGTCAGCAGATCGCCCGGGTCAAGGCCGAGGAGATCTACGCCCGCGCGGCCTCACTTCGGCGCGCCGCCCTGATCGAACTCGGGGATTTCCTGCGCCACGAATCGTCGATCCCCGCCATGACCCACCGGGCGGCGGAGATCGTGGGCCGGACCCTGGATGCGAACCGGGCCGGCTACGGCGAACTCGACGCCGCCGGCACTCACGTCATCATCCATCGCGACTGGACGACCCCCGGCTCGGAGAGCCTCGTGGGGCGCCACCGCTTCCTCAACCACGAGACCCTGGGTCCCGACCTCTCGCGGGGGGAGACCCTGGTGGTCGACGCCCTGGCGGACGACCCCCGCACCCTCGATACCGCCGCCCACGCGGCCCGTATGAGCGTCGGCGCCATGCTGAACGTGCCCGTGCCCGTGCGCGAGCGCGAGCGCAACGTCGGACTGTTCTTCGTGCACAGCGCTGCCCCACGCGCGTGGCGCCCCGAGGAGGTCGCCTTCGTCCGCAACGTCGCGGACCGCGTTCAGGTCGGCATCGCGCGGCTGCGCGCCGAGGAGCAGCAGGCGGTGCTCAACCGCGAGCTCAGCCACCGCATGAAGAACATGCTGGCCATGGTCCAGGCCATCGCCACTCAGACCCTGCGCACCGCGCCCGACCTCGAGACGGCCCGGGACGTCCTGGCCGACCGGCTGATCGCCATGGGCAAGGCCCACGACCTGCTGCTCGCCGGCACCCGGGAGAGCGCCGGCATCGAGGCCGTCATCCGGGGCGCCCTCGCGATTCACGACGATGCCCGCTCGGAACGCCTGCGGCGCGAGGGCCCTGCCATCCAGGTCGGCTCCCAGGCCGCCCTGTCGCTCGCCCTGATGATCCACGAACTCGGGACGAACGCCGCCAAGTACGGGGCCCTGTCCTGCCCCACCGGCACCGTCACCGTCGCCTGGTCCATCGACGAGAGCGGCCCCGAGGCGATGCTGACCCTGCGCTGGACCGAGCGCGGCGGCCCGGCGGTCGCCACCCCCACGCACCGGGGGTTCGGAAGCCGGCTGATCGAGCGGGGCCTGGCCGGCGCGGTGGGGGGCACGGTGCGCACCACCTACGCGGAAGCGGGCCTCGTCTGCGAACTCACCGCGCCCCTGCGCGGGATCGGCGCGGAGGAATAGGCCGGCAGACCGAAGCAATCCGCCGGAAACCGCCTCAGTCCGGCTCGGCCAGAAGCCCTTCCACGAAGGGGGTGAGGCCGGTGCGGCGGTCGCGCTTCAGGCGCTCGGCGATGAGGATGCCCTCCAGGGAGCGGAAGGCGTCGTCGAGGTCGTCGTTGACGATGACGTAGTCGTATTCGCTCCAGCGCTGGATCTCCATCCGGGCGTTGGCGAGGCGCTTCTCGATGGTGTCCGGCGAATCCTCGGCCCGGCGCTCCAGGCGGTGGCGCAGCTCGGCGAGCGACGGCGGAAGGATGAACACCGTGACCACGTCGTCGGCGAGCTTGGCCCGCACCTGCCGGGTGCCCTGGTAGTCGATGTCGAAGATCATGTCCCGGCCCGCGCCCAGCACCCGCTCCACGGGCTTGCGCGGGGTGCCGTAGAAATTGCCGTGCACCTCCGCCCATTCGAGGAGGTTGTCGGCGCTGCGGAGCGCGTCGAAGGCCTCGCGGTCGATGAACTGGTAGTGCTTGCCGTCGATCTCGGAGGGGCGGCGCTGGCGGGTCGTCACCGAGATCGAGAGGTCGAGCCCCCATTTCGGGTCGCCCGCCACCGCCCGCGTCAGCGTGGTCTTGCCCGCCCCCGAGGGGGAGGACAGGATGAGGATGAACCCGCGCCGCCCGATGGCCGTGGCACTGCCCGTTGATGAGACCTGCATGGTCTGGAAAACCTACTCGACGTTCTGAACCTGCTCGCGGAATTGCTCCACCACGGCCTTCAAGTCGAGTCCGATCCGCGAGAGGGCGATGTCGTTGGCCTTGGCGCACAGGGTGTTGGCCTCGCGCCCGAGTTCCTGGGCCAGGAAATCGAGCTTGCGACCGATCGGGCCGCCGGCGGCCAGGAGTTCGGCCGCACTCGCCAGATGCGCCTGGAGGCGGTCGAGTTCTTCGCGCACATCCGCCTTCGCGGCGAGCAGCACGGCCTCCTGATGCAGGCGGTCGGGGTCGAGGCCGCCGGCCTCCACCAGGCTCGCGACGGTGGCGGCGAGGCGCGCCTTCACGGCCTCGGGCGTGCGGGCCGGGCAGGCCTCGGCGAGGGCGGTCAGCCGGGCCATCTCGGACAGCTGGCCCTCGATCACCGTGCGCAGCGCCCTGCCCTCGGCGCGGCGGGCCTCCACGAGGTCGGCGACCAGCCGGACCACGCCCTCGGCCAGATCCCGGGCGAGGGCCTCGGTGTCGGCGCCCGGCTCCTCGTCGGCCTCGATCACCCCCCGCACCGTTAGCAGCCCGTCGAGGGTGGCGGGCGCGATGCCCTCCGGGCGGGGCACGCGGGCGATCGTGGCGGCGAGTTCCGCGAGCAGCGCTTCGTTGATCCGCACGCGGGGCGCGGTGTCGGCGCGGGTCAGGCTGAGGTTCAGCTGGCACTGGCCCCGGGTCAGGGTCTTCTGGAGGGCGGTACGGGCGACCTCGCCGATGGCGTCGTAGCCGTTCGGCACCCGCAGGCGCACGTCGAGGCCGCGCCCGTTCACGCTGCGGGCCTCCCAGGCCCACTGCGCCGGGCCGGTGGTGCCCGAGGCGCGGGCGAACCCGGTCATGCTGGAGAGGATCACGGCGTCGCTCTCCCTACGGCTGCTTCAGCACCGGCACGGTCTTCGGCGAGTTCAGGTCGAAGGTCTTGTTGCGCAAGGGATCGAGGCGGGTGCCCTCGGAGGCGTCGAAGGCCTTGGGGCGCACGGTGCCGGGCTCGGGGGTCGCCGCCATGTTGGTGCCGTCGGGCGCGTAGGCCGAGGCGGTGCCGGGCACGGCGGAGGCGCCCGGCGGATCGGCCTTGTCCACCGCCGCGTCCGGGGTCGGGGCCTGGCGGGCCTTCTCGACCTGGCGCCAGCGGGCGACGTTGCGGGAATGGCCCTCCAGGGTCTCGGCGAAGGCGTGGCCGCCGGTGCCGTCGGCCACGAAGAACAGGTCCTTGGTGCGCGAGGGGTTGGCCACCGCCTCCAGGGCCGCGCGGCCCGGATTGGCGATGGGCCCCGGGGGCAGGCCCTCGATCACGTAGGTGTTGTAGGGCGTCGCCCGCTCGATCTCGGAGCGCTGGATGCCGCGCCCGAGGGTGCCGCGCCCGCCCACCAGCCCGTACACGATGGTGGGGTCGGATTGCAGCTTCATGCGCTTGTTGAGGCGGTTGACGAACACGCCCGCCACGCGGGGCCGCTCGTCGGCCCGGCCCGTCTCCTTCTCGACGATGGAGGCCAGCGTCACCATCTCGGCGGGCGTCTTCACCGGGATTTCGGCCGAGCGGCGCAGCCAGATCTGGTTCAGGACCTCGCGCTGCTTGGCGCGCATGAGGTTGACGATCTGCTGGCGGGTGGCGCCGCGCTCGAACTTGTAGGTGTCGGGCAGGAGCGAGCCCTCGGGGGGGATCTCGTTGATGTCGCCCGTGAGGATGTCGTTGTCGTTGAGGCGCACCACGATCTGCTCGGAGGTCAGCCCCTCCGGGAAGGTGATGGCGTGCTGCACCTGCCGGCCGGAGGCCAGGGTGTCGATGGCCTCCCCGATGCTGGCATGCGCCTTGAAGGTGTACTCGCCGGCCTTCAGCGCCTTGCCGGAGAGCCGGGCCGCCCACTCGAACAGGGCGGTGTGGCTGATGACGCCCTCGCGGGAGAGCGCCTCGGCGATCTCGGTGGTGCCGCTGCGGGGCGGGATCACCACGACCTTGTCGGCGGGCAGCGGCCCCGGCTCCTTGGTCTGGCGCTCGAACAGCGTCACGCCGATCATCACCGCGATGGCCAGCACCACGGAGGCGGTGAGCAAACCGGAGATGCGGGCGAGCAGCCCGCCGCGCTCACGGACCGGACGGTCGGGCGGCGGCGGCGCGGCGGTGGGCTTGATCGCCTCGGAGGGGCTGCGCGGCGACAGGCGGTTGGGCAGGGCCGGCTCGTCGGAGGGGATCGGCGTCGGCGCCGGATCTGGGCGTTTGCGGAAGAACATGGACATCCTGTTCGGGCCTCAGGTCCCCGCCCCGGCCGCCGCTGGAGTGTTAGGGGATCTTTTGCTCACGCGTCGAGTCATCGCGCGCGCGGGGCATGGATTTTGGCGCGCGAACTTGGTGGGTTTTGTGGCGAGATTTAGCTCCCTGCTGTGTTTGGGTTTGGAGTCCTTCTTTGATAAAATTCCTAAAAATTATCCTACTAGCAAATTTGCCGTACAAAGCACTGATGTTGAAGCTATAATCAATCCCAATCAATTGAGAGCCTTCATGAACAGTTCTTCGATGGCTCCAACCTTCCAAACTCGACCGAGCGCTAAATCTGCTTCGTTCGTTGTTACGCCCTCGCGCCCCGCATATACTCCCAGAAGTAAAGGATCTCTGTTTTTTCCTAAGACAGTGCCACCACCTTCAGTAAATAGTGGCTCGTCTGGGTCAAGCAACCGTATTACTGGAGCGCCGCTCATTCCGGATCGAGTCAGCCCATCCACCAGAAAAACTTCGTTTGTAATATATCCAGATAAATTTGTGGAAACGAGCGGCTCCGATGCTATTGTTGCGCCCTTCCATATTGGAAAGACATTTGAAAAACTAATGCCTACCGGATATCCAACTACGAATACTTGTCGACCTACTGCCGGGTAATATCTACGAACAGCTTCTTTCGGAACTTCCAGAAGACTTGGTTTTGAAGCAAATTCACCTGAGATCGCTACATTTCCACCTTGTATTGCGCGTAGTCGGGAGCCCGCTTCTTTTAGCTCTGGAATACGATCATTAAGCAAAATCAAGCAAAAGTCGCTCTGAGAATTTCTATCCCGGTCATCAAACCATATTGGATCAAGAAAATCGTTGTCTTTATAGAGCTCGATATGCATTGGCTTGAAAAATAGCGTTTCACCTTTGTCTGGCCCATCTGCGTCGGGCCACGATACTACTACGTGAAATTTTATATTGTTTGGAATTCCGCCCGTCTTTGAAAGACACTTGCCGTCGATGGGACTCCTGCCTGTAAGTACGTGCCAATTCGTTATAAGGCCGTATTGACCTGCGAATTGCAGAACGAAGGCAGTCGCCGAGGCAAGTTTTTGATCATTGAAATAGCAAACTATTTGTGTTGTAGTATAGCTAACAGGGTGACCTGGAAGAAATGATACCTCATCTACATCAGAGATCATCGACCTTCTCGCAGCATCTTTATTTAATTGGCTTAATATATCATACGTGCAATAATTCTGCGCAGATTGGTCCAATAACAATGCGGATATAGAAAAGAGGCTCAATCCACCCGTCGCATCACCAAGCTCGCATTCGTCCCACCGAACCCGAACGAGTTCGACAGCACCGTATCCACCCGCTTGCGCTTGGCCTCGTGCGGCACGAGGTCGATCGCGGTCTCGACGGAGGGGTTGTCAAGGTTGAGGGTCGGCGGGAGGATGCCATCGCGGATGGCCAAAATCGAAAAAATCGCTTCCACGGAGCCGGCGGCGCCCAGGAGGTGGCCGATGGAGGACTTGGTGGAGGACATGGAGGCCTTGGCGGCGTGGTTGCCGAGCAGGCGTTCCACGGCCTTCAGCTCCAACTCGTCGCCCATGGGCGTCGAGGTGCCGTGGGCGTTGATGTAGTCGAGGTCGCTGGCCTGGATGCCGGCGCGCTTCACGGCGGCGCTCATGCAGCGGAAGGCGCCGTCGCCGTCCGGGGCCGGCGAGGTGATGTGGTAGGCGTCGCCGGTGAGGCCGTAGCCGATCACCTCGGCGTAGATCTTCGCGCCGCGGGCCTTGGCGTGCTCGTACTCTTCCAGCACGACGACGCCGGCGCCTTCGCCCATCACAAAGCCGTCGCGGTCCTTGTCGTAGGGGCGCGAGGCTCGTGCGGGGTCGTCGTTGAAGCCGGTGGAGAGGGCGCGGCAGGCGGCGAAGCCGGCGAGCGCGAGGCGGTTCACGGGCGATTCGGCGCCGCCCGCCACCATGACGTCGGCATCGCCGAACTGGATCAGCCGGGCCGCGTCGCCGATGGCGTGCGCGCCCGTCGAGCAGGCCGTCACCACCGCGTGGTTGGGACCCTTGAGCCCGTGCGCGATCGAGATCTGGCCGGAGGCCAGGTTGATGATGCGGCCGGGAATGAAGAAGGGGGAGATCCGGCGGGGGCCCTTGTCGTGCAGGGTCACCGAGGCGTCGTAGATGCCGCCGATGCCGCCGATGCCGGAGCCGACCATGACGCCGGTGGCGCACTGGTCTTCGTAGCTCGTCGGGTGCCAGTCGGCGTCGGCCAGCGCCTCGCTCGCCGCCGCCATGGCGTAGACGATGAACGGATCGACCTTGCGCTGCTCCTTGGCCTCCATGAAGGCGTCGGGGTTGAAGGTGTCGTTCGCGCCGTCGCCGAACGGCACGGAACAGGCGATGCGGCAGGCCAGATCGTCGACGGGGAACGCCGTCACGACCTTGGCCGCCGACTCGCCGGCGATCAACCGGCTCCAGGTGGCCTCGACTCCGCTGGCCAGCGGCGTCACCATCCCCAAGCCCGTCACCACTACCCGACGCATCGCGCTATCCCGAACCGGTCCTGTCATCACAACGAATGGCGCGCGGGGTCCGTTTCAGACCCCGCTCACGCACAACCCGTGGCGTTTTAAGCGGAGTTCTTCTCGAGGAACTTCACCGCGTCGCCGACCGTCTGGATGGTCTCGGCGGCGTCGTCCGGGATCTCGACGTTGAACTCTTCCTCGAACGCCATCACGAGCTCGACGGTGTCGAGGCTGTCGGCGCCGAGATCATCGATGAAGTTCGCGCCCTCGACCACCTTCTCCGGCTCAACGCCGAGGTGCTCGACAACGATCTTCTTCACGCGCTCAGCGATATCGCTCATCGGTCTTGGTCCTTAGCTCTTCAAGGTCGTGATGGTGCAAGGATCTTGTTTGGTGAAGGATCTTGCTGGTGAAGGTGCCGTGGCCGCCGTCCCGTCCCGGGACTGTGTCTTGAGGCGGCCGGTGTGTTCGATCGCGCGTTTCGGTCAAGTCACCGGGTTTGTCCAGTCGGTGACCCGGGTTTTTTAAGACGTCCGCAACACGCTGAATCGGCACCCCCCTCGCACGGCAGCCGGGGTGTTAACACAGGGTTCCGACGCTGGCGAGTGGCGGTTCACAACCCGTTCATCGGTGTGGCTTTTCCGAGCCAATCGCCGAATTTTTTGGGCTGTGCGATGCAACAGAATCCTGTTGCTGCCGGTCAGTTTGTCGAGTTTCGCAAGGCCGATGCAGCCCGTGCGTCCCTCTCCCCTCTGCGTGAGAGGGTGGCCCGCGAAGCGGGTCGGGTGAGGGGGCGACCTCTCCGGACTGCGCGCTCCCCTCTCCCGCCTGCTCCGCAGGCACCCTCCCCCGCATTGGGGGGAGGGGTTCGGGGTACCCCCCTCAATACATCGCCATGCCGCCGTTCACGTGGAGCGTCTGGCCGGTGACGTAGGCGGACTCGTCCGAGGCGAGGTAGATCGCGGCCGCCGCGATGTCGGTGCCGGTGCCGAGGCGCCCCATGGGCACGCGGGTGAGGATGCCCTCGCGCTGCTTGTCGTTGAGGGCATCCGTCATCGGCGAGGTGATGAAGCCCGGCGCGATGCAGTTGACCGTGAGGTTGCGGGTGGCGACCTCGGCGGCCAGCGCCTTCGTCATGCCCACGAGGCCGGCCTTGGCGGCGGCATAGTTGACCTGGCCCGGATTGCCGGTGGCGCCCACCACGGAGCCGATGTTCACGATGCGGCCGTGGCGGCGCTTCATCATGCCCTTGACGGCCGCCCGCGAGAGCCGGAACGCCGCCGAGAGGTTGACGGCGATGACCGCATCCCACTCGTCGTCCTTCATGCGCAGCACGAGGTTGTCGCGCGTGATGCCGGCATTGTTCATCAGGATGTCGAGGCCGCCCAAAGCCGCTTCCGCCGCCGGCACCAGGGCCTCCACCGAGGCCTTGTCGGAGAGATCGCCCGGCACGACGTGGACGCGCTCGCCCCCGAGCTCGGCCGCGAAGGCCTCGAGCGCCGCCTGGCGGGTGCCCGAGATGGCGACGGTGGCGCCCTGGGCGTGCAGGCCCCGCGCGATGGCGCCGCCGAGGCCGCCAGTGGCGCCGGTGACGAGGGCCTTGCGGCCGGTCAGGTCGAACATGGGCTATCCTGTCGTTCAGCCGAGGGCGGGGAAGCTGGCGATGTCATCGGGCGTGCCGACGGTGCCGGCCGCGGCCCCCGGGGCGATGCGCTTGACGAGGCCGGTGAGCACCTTGCCGGTGCCGACTTCGGAGAACTGGTCGATGCCGGCGGCCGCCATGGCGGCGACGGATTCGCGCCAGCGCACGGTGCCGGTGACCTGGGCCACCAGGGCCTCGCGGATCGCGCCCGTCTCGGAGACGGGGGCCGCCAGCACGTTGGCGTAGACCGGGACCACGGGGCTGTGCATCGCGACCTCCGCCAGCGCCGCCCGCATGGCCTCGGCCGCCGGCGCCATCAGCGAACAGTGGAAGGGAGCCGAGACGTTGAGCATGACCGCGCGCTTGATGCCGCGCCCCTGCGCGATGGCGACCGCGCGCTCCACCGCCACCCGGGTGCCGGAAAGGACGACCTGCCCGCCGCCGTTGTCGTTGGCGACCTCGCAGACCGCGCCCTCGGCGGCCTCCTCGGCGATGGCCTGGGCGGTCTCGGCATCGGCCCCGATCAGGGCCGCCATGGCGCCCTCCCCCGGGGCCACCGCTCCCTGCATGGCGGTGCCTCGGATGCGCAGGAGCCGGGCGGTGTCGGCGATGGAGAAGGTGCCGGCGGCGGCCAGCGCCGTGTACTCGCCGAGCGAATGGCCGGCCACGCAGGCCACGTCGCGCTTCAGGTCGAGGCCGCGCTCGGCCTCCAGCACGCGCAAGGCGGCGAGGCTCGCGGCCATCAGCGCCGGCTGCGCGTTGGTGGTGAGCGTCAGCTCCTCCACCGGGCCCTCGAACATCAGGCGCGAGAGCGGCTGGCCGAGGGCATCGTCGACCTCCGCGAACACGTCGCGGGCCTGGTGGAAATGCTCGGCGAGCGCCCGCCCCATGCCGACGGCCTGGCTGCCCTGGCCGGGGAAGATGCAAGCGCGCGCCATGTGAACTCCTCGTCGTCGTGCCGAAGTCACTTCGCTGCCGAAGCGCTCGTCGGTGCCGGGCCCCCCCGGAGCCGGCTCGGCCCCGGCGAGGGCGGCGCAGTCGCACCGCCCGCCCCCTGTGTCAACATGGCACCGCAGCACGAGCCGGGCGGTTCAGGCCTCGTCGAAGAAGTCCACGGTGCCGTTGTCGAGGCTGTAGGAGGCGCCGACGATCCGCAGCCGGCCCGCCTTCAGGGGGTCGAGCAGGGACGGCTCCGAGGCCGAGCGCAGGCGGTTCACCACCCGGCTCACGTTGGCCCGCACGCAGTTCTCCACGAAGTCGCCCGGCTTGTCGCGCTGCGAGAGCACCGCGGGCACGATCGGCTCGATCATCCGGCCGATGGAGCCGGGGAACACGGTGTTGTTCTTCACGACATCGACGGCGGCCTCCACGGCGCCGCAGCGGCTGTGGCCCATCACCAGGACGAGCGGCACCCCGAGTTGCGAGACCGCGTACTCGATGGAGCCGAGCGCCGCCGTGTCCACGCAGTTGCCGGCATTGCGCACGATGAAGAGCTCGCCGAGCCCGCGCCCGAACAGGATCTCCGGCGAGACGCGCGAATCGGAGCAGCTCACCAGCACCACGAACGGCGTCTGACCGAGGGCGATCTCGATCCGGCGCTCGCGGCCCTGGACCGCCCGAACCGGACTGTCGGTGTGGTAGAGGCGGTTGCCCTCCTTCAGGGCCTCCAGGGCTTGGTCGGCGCTCATCGTCGTCTTCTTGGACGAGGGAGCGGCGGCGAAACTCATGTTCGGCAGAGTGGTGGCGGCGAAGCAGGCCGCGCCGATCCGGCATCCGCAGGCGAGCAGGCCCCGGCGGCTGAGCATCATGGTCATGGTCGCGTCTCCCCCTCGTCGGACCGGTTCTGCGATTCGGCCGCAGACCTGTATACAGAAGTCATCCGGCCCGTCGCCGAGGCGTTTTGCGTGACGCATCGCGCGGATGGCCCCCCGGGGGCCGGACGTGCGCCGCATGATGCACCCGCGCGCGCCGCTTGTTGCGCGGGCACATCGGGTGTAAGAGGCGGGCTCAGCCCAGAAATTCCGTCCGAGGAAGGAGCCGTCCGCCATGGCTCGCGTCACCGTTGAAGACTGCATCGACAAGGTCGAGAACCGCTTCGAGCTGGTTCTGCTGGCCAGCCATCGGGCCCGCCTGCTCGCGGCCGGCGCCCCGCTGACCATCGACCGCGACCGCGACAAGAACCCCGTCTGCGCGCTGCGCGAGATCGGCGACGAGACGATCACGGCGGACGACCTCAAGGAACAGCTCATCCATTCGATGCAGAAATACGTCGAAGTCGATGAGCCGGAGGCGGAAACCGTTCCGCTGCTCTCGAGCTCTCCGGCCGCTGCCGCCGTGGCTCCGCAATCCTCCAGCGACGACAGCGCCGTGCAGTTCGACCGCATGAGCGAGGAGGATCTCCTCCGCGGCCTGGAGAATCTGGCGCCCCCCACCGAGACGGACGACGAAGCCGAGTAAGGTTTCACGCTTCGTCGGCCCCGACAGAACCCGGCCTCCGCGCCGGGTTTTTTCATGGGCGAACCCGGAATTCACCCCGGATGCGACGCCGTGGGGCTGGCGCCCCCGCGTGCGATGCGGGACACATCGAAGGCGCGCGTCCGCTGCCGGACCTGCCGTGTCGTGAAAGGGTCTTTCGGCGGATGATGCGCCAATACGAGCTTGTCGAGCGGGTCAAGCGCTACAATCCTGCGACGAACGAGGCCCTGCTCAACCGCGCCTACGTCTACGCCATGCGCGCCCACGGAACTCAGAAACGCGCCTCGGGCGACCCGTTCTTCGCGCATCCCCTTGAGGTCGCAGCGATTCTCACGGACCTCCGACTCGACGATGCCACCATCGTGGCGGCGGTCCTGCACGACACGGTTGAGGACACGGCCGCCACCCTCGACGAGATCCGGGAGCTGTTCAGCCCCGAGATCGGGGCCCTGGTGGATGGCCTGACCAAACTGAAACGGCTGGACCTCGTCTCGAAGAGGGCGGCTCAGGGTGAGAACTTTCGCAAGTTGCTCCTGGCTGTCGCGGCCGATGTCCGTGTCTTGCTGGTCAAGCTCGCAGATCGCCTGCACAACATGCGAACGCTCCACCATATGCGGTCGGACAAGCGCGAGCGGATCGCCCAGGAAACCCTCGACATCTACGCACCCCTGGCCGGCCGCATGGGCATGCAGGAACTGCGCGAGGAACTGGAAGACTTGGCGCTTCGAAATCTGAAGCCCGAGATCTACGCGACCATTGCGCAACGTCTGACCGATCTATCCTCGAAATCCGAGCGGCTCGTCGAAAGCATCGAGCAGGATTTGACGGCGAAGCTCGCCGCTCAAGGCATCGAAGCGGTCGTGACGGGGCGGCAGAAACGCCCCTACTCGATCTCCGCCAAGATGGAGCGTAAATCCGTCGCCTTTGAGCAGTTGTCCGACATCTTCGGATTCAGGGTCGTCGTCAAGACATTGTCGGATTGCTACGGCGCACTCGGCGTCGTCCACACCAGTTGGCCAATGGTACCGGGACGATACAAGGATTACATCTCGACCCCGAAGCAGAACGACTATCGCTCCATCCACACCACGGTGATCGGCCCGAAAAGCCAGCGCGTCGAACTCCAGATTCGCACGGCCGCGATGGAGGAGATTGCCGAGTACGGCATCGCGGCCCACGCGCATTACAAGGAAAGTGGACGCAAGGGCGAAATCGGCGGTGTTCATCCCCGGCTCGCCACAGAGAGCGGCGCCTATCAGTGGCTTCGCCGAACGATCGAACTTCTTGCCGAGGGCGACAGTCCCGAGGAGTTTCTCGAGCACACGAAACTCGAACTCTTTCAGGATCAGGTCTTTTGCTTCACCCCGAAGGGGCGTTTGATCGCCCTCCCGCGGGGCGCCACACCGATCGATTTCGCCTACGCGGTCCATACCGATGTCGGCAACTCGGCGGTCGGGGTGAAAATCAACGGCCGCATGGCGCCGCTTCTTCATGAACTCGTGAACGGTGACGAAGTCGAGATCGCGCGCTCCGACGGCGCTTCGCCGCCGGCCGCCTGGGAATCCCTCGTGGTCACGGGAAAAGCCCGTTCGGCGATTCGACGGGCGACGCGCTCGGCCGTGCGCCGGCAATATGCTGGCTTGGGACGTCAAATCTTGGATCGCGCTTTCGAGCGGGCCGCCAAGAGCTTCTCCGAAGATAAGCTGCGCGGAGCGTTGCCGCGCCTCGCGCGCCAGAGCACCGAGGACGTGTTCGCCGCTGTCGGCCGTGGCGAGATGTTCTCCGGCGATGTGGTGCGGGCTGTCTATCCCGACCATAAGGATGAGCGCCGTGGCGCCCCGGCGCGTCTTCCCCAGCCGGCCTCGACGGACGGAGCTGGCCGCCTCAGCTTGGCCAAAGATCAGACGATGCGCCTGACGTTCCCGGAGGGCAGCACCAGCGACATCGGCCGGACGGATGGAATTCCCATCCGTGGTCTCGATGGTGATTTGCCCGTGAGCTTTGCCCCCAATGGAGGGGCGGTCCCCGGTGATCGGATTGTCGGGATTCTCACACCGGGCATCGGCGTCACGATCTACCCGATCCAGTCGGCGGCGTTGGCGGCCTTCGACAACGAACCGGATCGCTGGCTCGACGTGCGCTGGGATGTGGAAGCTGGCACGAGCGAGCGGTTTCCCGCACGTCTCGCCATGCAGTCCATCAATGAGCCGGGCGTACTCGCACAGATCGCTCAAGTGATCGCGGATCACGACGGAAACATCGATAACGTATCGATGAAGCGAAAGACTCAGGATTTCACACAGGTCGTGATCGATCTATCCGTGTGGGATCTCAAGCACCTGAATGCGATTATCGCCGAACTGCGCGGAAAGCGAACTGTCAATAAGGTCGAGCGCGTGAACGGATAGACTGCGGGGAGCGCGCGCCGATTTGACCTTCTGACGGGCGGATTGACTCGATCAATCGAGTGGCCCGAGCGCTGCAAATACCGACTGAATGAGACCGGCCATCGGTGACTCATGCTTTCTTCGCATGATACGAAAAGCGTGATCCGAATCCTGATCTGACAAGATCACTGTTTGGTTGCAGTCGGATGGAGGCTCGATCTGCCGCCAGCGCAGGTCCTTTGGCCGGGCGTGATATCGCCCGTTGAAGGCCAGTGCCTCCGAGGAGCGAGGAATCGATATGACGCCACGCTCTTGGCGCTATTGATGCATCCGCACGGGTCACCATGCGCTGCCACCGGAACCAATGAACGTGATCAGCCTCCTCAGTTCGGCACCGCGCCGAGCATACATCCATTCATCCGACCCGTTTCGGTCGGAGCGGGACCATCGCGTGGAACACGGCGCCGTCGAGCTATGCGCGTGAGTGAACTCGATGGTTGGGCCGAGCGCCGCCGGATCGCCGAGCAGGCACGGGCGGAGCGCCCATGGTCGCTCTGGGGGCCTTATCTCGCGGAGCGCCAATGGGGTACCGTGCGCGAGGATTACAGCCGCGACGGGAACGCTTGGCGCTCTCTCCCCCATGAGGAGGCGCGC
This sequence comes from Methylobacterium sp. J-078, assembly GCF_022829285.1. GTDB lineage: Bacteria > Pseudomonadota > Alphaproteobacteria > Rhizobiales > Beijerinckiaceae > Methylobacterium. The sequence continues at coordinate 86,316 of NZ_JAKSYI010000055.1, read as the reverse complement.
TCCCGCGCCTATCGCTGGGGCGAGGACGGACTCGCGGGACTCTGCGACGAGCGCGGACAGATGTGCCTTTCGCTAGCCCTGTGGAACGGACACGATCATATCCTGAAGGAACGCTTGTTCGGCTTGGCGAACGAAGAGGGTAACCACGGCGAAGACGTCAAAGAGATCTACCACTATCTCGACGCGGTTCCGAGTCATGCCTATCTGAAATTCCTCTACCGCTATCCGCACGCCGCTTATCCTTACGACGAATTGGTGCGCGAGGGGCAACGACGGGGCCGTAACGAGCCGGAATACGAACTCGAAGACACCGGAATCTTCAAAAACAACAGCTTCTTCGATGTGACGGTCGAATATGCGAAGGAGGATGTCGACGACATCCATGTGGTCATCACCGCCGTCAATCGGGGCGTCGAGACTGCCGATCTTCACATCGTCCCACAACTTTGGTTTCGCAACACCTGGTCGTGGCAGGAGGGGACGACACAACGGCGTCCAAGCCTGACACTGCGACCGGATGGCGGCGTCGCATGTCAGCATCCGCGCCTTGGGTCGTATCGCCTCTCCTTCGACGGCTACCCCGATCCGTTGTTCTGCGAGAACGATACGAATCTGCGTCTCCACGGCTGGCAGCCCAATGCCATCGGTCCCTTCAAGGACGGGTTCCACGCCGCCATCGTCGACGGCGACGACTCCGCGGTCAGCCGCGAATCCGGGACGAAACTCGGGCTGCATTATTTCCGCCGGCTGGAGCCGGGGGAAACCACGCGCGTGACGCTGCGTCTCTCGGCCGGCACGCGCCTGCGTCCGGTGGATCGCGAAGGAACGATCATCCATCGCCGCATTGCGGAGGCGGACGCCTTCTATGATTCGCTACAGGACGGCATCACGGATGCAGACGCGCGCGGAATCTTTCGTCAGGCCGCCGCGGGGCTTATCTGGTCCAAGCAATTGTATTCCTACGATGTTCGGCTCTGGCTCAAGGGGGATCCATCCCAGCCGGCGCCGCCGAAAGAGCGAAACGAAGGCCGCAACATTCACTGGCGCCATTTCGCGGCGGCCGATGTGCTCTCGATGCCGGACAAATGGGAGTATCCCTGGTTTGCCGCCTGGGATCTCGCCTTCCACTGCCTTCCGCTCGCACTGCTCGACCCGGACTTTGCCAAGAAGCAACTCCTTCTCCTTACTCGCGAATGGTACATGCACCCGAACGGCCAGCTTCCGGCCTATGAGTGGGAATTCGGCGACGCCAACCCGCCGGTTCACGCATGGGCGACCTATCGGGTGTTCGAAATCGATCGCGACCGACGCGGCGGGCGCGGCGACCTCGCCTTCTTGGAGGGCGTGTTCCACAAACTTCTGATCAACTTCACCTGGTGGGTGAACCGCAAGGACGCCGAGGGCCGCAACGTCTTTCAGGGCGGCTTTCTAGGCCTCGACAATGTCGGGGTGTTCGACCGCTCGCGACCGCCGCCTGGATTTGGGCGCATCCACCAGGCCGACGGCACCGCCTGGATGGCGATGTACGCACTGAACATGATGCGCATCGCCCTCGAACTGGCGCTCCATAACGACGTCTACGAGAGCACCGCCTCGAAGTTCTTCGAGCACTTCCTGCTCATCGCCGAGGCGATGACCGACATGGGGGGCGAGGGCTTTGGTCTCTGGGACGAGGATGACGAATTCTACTACGACGAGGTCGATATCCCCGGTGGTGGAATGCTGCCCCTGCGAGTTCGCTCGGTGGTCGGCCTCGTCCCACTCTTCGCTGTCGAGGTGATCGAACCGTGGGTGCTCCAGCGCCTGCCCGATTTCGCCCGGCGCCTGAACTGGCTTCTCGAGAACCGCCCCCATCTCGCCTGCCTCGTCTCGCGCTGGGACGAGGGTGGGGTGCAGGACCGTAAGCTTCTCTCGCTGCTGCGCGGTCATCGCATGAAGGCGCTGCTGCGCCGCATGCTCGACGAGGCCGAGTTCCTATCCGCCCACGGGATCCGCTCCCTCTCGAAGGCGCATCGGGATCAATCCTACGCGTTGAACGAGTTCGGCGCTTCCTTCACCGTCCGCTACGATCCAGCTGATTCGACATCCAACATGTTCGGCGGCAATTCGAACTGGCGAGGGCCTGTCTGGATGCCGATGAACTACCTCATCCTCGAGGCGCTGCGTCGGTTTCACACCTATTACGGCGACGACTTTTTGGTGGAGTATCCGACTGGCTCGGGAGAGCACAAGACGCTCAGTGCGATCGCGGACGCTCTGGAAGACCGCCTCATTGCGCTATTTGCAAAGAATGAAGACGGGCACCGTCCCTTTCACGGAAACCGTACGCCCATCCCTGACGCTCCGGGCTCAGATGAAGCGCTGCTCTTCCACGAGTTCTTCGATGGCGATACAGGGCGTGGACTTGGTGCGTCCCACCAGACCGGGTGGACAGCGCTGATCTTGAACTTGCTGCACAGCCGGGCAACCCGTTCAGGAAAGTAAAAATGCGCTCGAAGGCTCCTATGATGGCGCGGTCGAGCGCTTCGTGACCGCCAACGGTTCGGCCTACAAAAGTCACCTGTTCTGCGACGCGCTCGCCGCCGAGGCCGTCGCTGGCGATCGGAGTTCACGATCCGGCCAGCTCCGCATCCGTGCGGCGCAGTCAGGATTCGTTGCGCGGGATCTCGAGGGTGCCGTCGATCTTCTCGATGTCCAGGGATAGATGGGCGCGATAGAGCACGGCCGCGGACTCGTCGCGCACGATCGCCAGATAGTCCTGGCGTTCGGTGTCGAGACTGAATTCCTGCGCGATCTTGGCCATGATCCGCACGAGCTTGCCGCGAACGGCGGATTCATCGGCGAGCTCGAAGCCGACCTTATCCTTGACGTAATGCGCGCCGTCGTGGAGATCGATGAAGTAGCGGGACATGAAGCCGAGTATCCGTGGGAATTTATCCCACCATCATGGTTAACCTAAGCCGTTGTCGCATGAAGTGCAATCGCTGCAGGGCGCTTCGGTGCCGCACGGGACATTTCTGTCACGTGCGACCGGAGGGTTCCGAGCGGTCGCACGGGTGGGGCCGTCGGATGAGAATCGCCGTCGATCGCGGGTCGGATGGCGGTCTGCAATGACACGGGACAGCACCTCGCGCCTTGCTGTATGACCCTGTTCCCGTCCCGAGAGTTCGCGTCCCGATGTTCTTCCCGCTCTCGAAGCTCCTCTACTTTCTGGTCACGCCGTCGAATGCCCTGACGCTTCTGGTGCTTGCCGGGATCGGCCTCGCGGCAGCCGGCTGGCTGCGCCTCGGCCTCCTGCTCGGTGCCCTCGGGAGCATCCTGCTCGTCACGGTCGGCTTCACCCCCCTCGCGGGCCTGGTCGCCCTGCCACTGGAAGAGCGATTTCCCGCCCACGTTGCCGATGACGCCCCGGTGGCGGGCATCATCGTGCTCGGCGGTGCCATAGAGACCCGTACCTCGGCGGAACGGGGCCAACTCGTCGTCAACGATGCCGGCGAGCGCCAGATCGCCATGGCAGACCTCGCCCGGCGATATCCTCAGAGCCGCCTCGTCTTTACCGGCGGCAGTGGCAGCCTCAACGGCAGCATTGCCTCCGAGGCCGAGATTGTCGGGCGCTACGCGGAAACGATGGGCCTGCCGCGAACCCGGCTGATCCTGGAGGATCGCTCCCGCAACACCCGCGAGAATTCGGTCTTCAGTGCGGCTTTGGTGAAGCCAAAGCCCGGCGAGCGCTGGCTCCTGGTGACATCCGCCTGGCACATGCCCCGCGCCGTCGGCTGTTTCCGTCAGGCGGGATTTACGGTCACCGCCTACCCGGTGGATTACCGCACCAACGGGTGGAGCGATGCCCTGCGCTTCAACGGCTTCGCCTCGGACGGGCTGATGCTCCTCGACCTGATGGTCAAGGAATGGCTCGGCCTCGTGGCCTACAGGCTCGCCGGCTATACCGACGCCCTGTTGCCCGCGCCTCAATCCGCGTCCGCATCGTCCGAGGTCGCCGAGACGGCGCCGAGCCGGTAGATCCCGCGAAAGTCGTCCGGATCCTCGACGGGCTTGCCCTTGCGCAGGATCGCGACCTCGCCGGCCTTGGTCATCCGCACCGCGACCCTGCGGACGGGCTGCATCAGCGGGCTCCAGGCTTCCGGCTGCGGTCCGGCGAGATCACGCGCCACCTCCGAGGGGCAAACCGTCTTGCCGGCCTCACGCGCCGCGACGAGGCGCAGGATCGTCTCGGCGATGGCTTCCTCGGATGGGCCCTTGCGCTCGGGCCGCCCACCCGCCTTCGCGGCGGCCGGTTGAGCAACCGGTTTGGCCGCCTCGGGGGGCTTCTTCGGGGAGGAGGTGCGCTGGCGCGTCGGCTTTTTTGGAATCGTCATGGCTGCCACCCCTGCCCTGTCCCGTCGTCTTCCGCCAGCAGGGCCGCGCGAATTTTCGAGGCGAATTGCCGCCGCCACATGACGAGGACCACCGCCGTGGTCGTCAGCATGAGGAGCCAGGGACTCACGAACCAGCCGAGATAGGCCAGGGCGAAGAAGAAGGCCCGCTGTCCGCGCGCGAAGTGGCTGCCGGCGGCGATGTTCATCGCCGCTGCTTTGCGGGCGGCACGCTGCATCTGTTCCGGTGTGGCGCCAGATCCCTTCGGCGGCACGGCGCCGAGGAGGATCGCGCCGTAATTGAACAGGCGGTAGGCCCAGGAAAACTTGAAGAAGGCGTAGACGAACACGACCGCCAGGCCCGCGACCTTGATCTCCCAGGTGACCCGCGTGGCGATGGCCCCGAAGGGCAGTGCCCCGAACAGGGTGAGCACGTCGTCGCCGGAGCGCGACAGGGTCAGCACGCCGCCCAACGCGATCAGTGATGTCGAGGCGAAGAAGGCGGTGCCGTTCTGCAGCGAGGCGTTGATGGTGGTGTCGACCACGCGATTGTCGCGCCCGATGAGCTGGCGCGTCCACTCGGCGCGCTGGGCGTTCATGATCTGGCTGAGGCTGGTGCGGCGCCCGCGCATGCGCGCGACGGCGACGCCATATCCGGCCCAGGCCGCGACGAAGTAGCAGAGCGCCGCGAGGTCGAGATAGGAGAAGTCGGCGGTAAGCATCAGGTCCGGTCTCTGGACGCCCGGTGGCCGGCCGCCTCCCACCGGGCGCTAGCCTGGATGCCGACAGGCTGTCCACCCGTCCTGTACCCTCAAACCGATCGAAGGGCGTCCGGCGTCAGCGGATCGCGAATCCAGCCTGTGGCGGCGCCCCGCCGTGATCGGACACGACCACGTCGTTGACCCGCGCGCCGGGGGGCCCGTGCCGGCAGGCCTCCAGCATCCGACCGACAGCGTCCGCCGGACCCGAGAACACCGCTTCGACGCTGCCGTCGGGCCGGTTGCGGACATGGCCCGCGAGGCCCCGGCGATCGGCCTCGTCCCGCGTCCACATCCGGTATCCGACACCTTGGACCCGCCCACGGATGATGACGGCAACGGTACGAATCTCGGACATCACGGGGTTCGTCCTCGCTGCCAGGCCTGCAATTCGGCGCGATACGTCGCCGGCAGTTGCGCAGCGGTGGCGGCGGCCAGGACCGCTTCCAGGTAGCCCGGGCGGGGTGAACCCGTGACGCTCGTGCCGCCGAGGTAGATCAGCGCTCGTTTCGATCCACCCGGCACCGTGACCGGCTGCATCGCTTTGATATAGAGGCCCGAGGCCACACCCTCGTAGCGGTCGAGGGCCGCTACGTCCCCGAGGGCGAGGTCCCACAGGATTCCGAACACGGTCGCACGCGGATCGCGTACGACCGAGGCATAGCCCTCGCGCATGATGATGAAGCGATGCCGGTTCAGGCGGCCTTGCCCAATCAAGGTTGAGCGCGGGCAGCGCGCCGCCATCGCGCCGGCGTCCATGTTCGCGCCGTAAGCGAAATAGAGGGGCATCGACCCGTCCCTGGCTCTTGTCACGCACGCTTCGTCCGAGAGGCGAAGCGCGCGCGGCGGCGGATCCTCAGGCGAATTCGAGGATGACGGCGTCGACCGCGAGGCTGTCGCCTTCCTTCGCGGCGATCTTGGCGACGGTGGCATCGCGTTCGGCGCGCAGCACGTTCTCCATCTTCATCGCCTCGACGATAGCGAGCGCCTCGCCGTTCTTCACCTCCTGGCCCTCCTTGACCAGGATCGCCTTGACGAGGCCGGGCATCGGGCAAAGCACCTGCTTGCCCGAACCCGCATCCTCCTTGACGGGCATCAGGGCGGCCAGCGCTGCTTCGCGCTGCGTGTAGACGCGGGCTTCGGCGGCGGCGCCGGCATGCTGGAGCGCGACGCCGTTGAGGAGGCCACGCACCTGCATGGCGACGCGGGTGCCGGCGATCTCACCCTGCCAGACCGGCTCGCCGGGACGCCAGTCGCTCGACACCGTCCAGGTTTCGCCGTCCTCGGCCTTGACGATGAGGGTGCCGCCCACCGCCTCGACGGTGACCGGATAGGATTCGCCCGCCAGCACCACGACGCGCTCGCGCTCGAAATGCAGCAGGGCGGGGTCGCGCATCTGGCCCGAGATGCCGCGCTTGCGCTGGTTCATCTTGTGATCGATGGCCGCGGCCGCGGCCGCCATGCGCCGGGCGATCTCGCCCTTCGGCTCGGGGGCGACGAAGCCCTCCGGAAACTCCTCGGCGATGAAGCCCGTGGAGAGATTGCCCGAGCGCCAGCGCGGATGCGCCATCAGGGCAGCCAGGAACGGGATGTTGTGGCGGATACCGTCGATGGCGAAGGCGTCGAGGGCCTCGCCCTGCGATTCGATGGCCTCGGCCCGGGTCGGCGCCCAGGTGACGAGCTTGGCGATCATCGGATCGTAGTGGATCGCGATCTCGCCGCCCTCCTCCACGCCGGTGTCGTTGCGCACGGTCGCGGCGCCGAATTGCCCCTCTGCCGGCGGCCTGTAGGTGGTGAGGCGGCCGATCGAAGGCAGGAAGTTGCGGGTCGGGTCCTCGGCGTAGACGCGGCTCTCGACGGCCCAGCCATTCAGCTTCACGTCCGCCTGAGCCAGCGGCAGGGCCTCGCCGGCCGCGACGCGGATCATCAACTCGACGAGGTCGAGGCCGGTGATCATCTCGGTGACCGGATGCTCCACCTGGAGCCGGGTGTTCATCTCGAGGAAGTAGAACGACTTGTCCTGGCCGGCCACGAACTCCACCGTGCCGGCGGAATCGTAATTCACGGCTTTCGCCAGGGCCACGGCCTGCTCGCCCATCTTCTTCCGGGTCGCCTCGTCGAGCAGCGGCGACGGCGCCTCCTCGATGACCTTCTGGTTGCGGCGCTGGATCGAGCACTCACGCTCGCCGAGATAGATCACGTTGCCGTGCTTGTCGCCGATCACCTGGATCTCGATGTGGCGTGGATCGGTGATGAACTTCTCGACGAAGACGCGGTCGTCTCCGAAGGACGAGGCGGCCTCGGACTTGGCACGAGCGAAGCCCTCGGCGACCTCATCGGAGGAGTATGCGATGCGCATGCCCTTGCCGCCGCCACCGGCCGACGCCTTGATCATCACCGGGTAACCGATCTCGTCCGCGATGGTGACGGCGTGCTCCGGGCTCTCGATGACGCCGAGGAAGCCCGGCACGGTCGAGACGTTGGCGGCCGAGGCGGCCTTCTTGGATTCGATCTTGTCGCCCATCGCGGCGATCGCGCCCGGATTCGGCCCGATGAAGACGATGCCGGCCGCCTCGAGCGCACGGGGGAAGGATTCCCGCTCGGACAGGAAGCCGTAGCCGGGATGCACCGCCTGGGCGCCGGTCTGCTTGCAGGCGTCGATGATCTTGTCGATCAGCAGATAGGACTGCGCGGCCGGGGCCGGGCCGATATGCACAGCCTCGTCGGCCATGGCGACGTGCACGGCGTCTCGGTCGGCGTCCGAGTAGACCGCCACGGTCTTGATGCCCATGCGGCGGGCGGTCTTGATGATGCGACAGGCGATCTCGCCACGGTTCGCGATCAGAATCTTGTCGAACATCTTTCCGCGCACTCTGCTCGGTTGGGTCGGTTGTGGCGCGTCGAAACGCCCAAGCTCGTCCCCGTTAAAGCAGTTATGCGGCTTCGGGAAGCTGATCGCTCCGGGGGTCTCCAGAGTTTTCTTGCGTGCGCCGCAGTCATGTTAAGGTGCGTTGCACAAATGGATTTTGTATGCGCGGAAGCGTGACGGCCGGACGGCGCGGGTGCCCCGGTCAGGCGGCCAGGAGCATCATCGCCGAGGCTTTCGTCTCGGCGATGTGGCGGTTCGCGGCCAGCGCGAAGGCGATGAGTGCCTCGTCGCTGGCCTGGGCCTCGCGCACGACCTCGCGGGCGATTCGGGCGGCGAGCGCGGTCGGGCCGCTGCCGTTGCCGAGTGATCCGACGAGCCAGCGGGCCACCTCGGCGTCGATGTAGCCGGTCGGCCGCTCGCCCCACACGGCGAAATCCACCACAGAGGTCACGAGGTAGTCGCCGAAGGCGGCATCCGAGGTCGCCACGCGGTCGAGGGCGATGAGCATGTCGGCCTCGTCCCGGCAGGTCAGGCCGTCGGGAAGGACGTTCCGCGTGAGAGCCTGGACGTCCTCGGCGGTGATGCGGCCGGCGGCGACGATACGGTTACAGAAAACCTGCAGCGAAAGGTTGATCATCTCTTAGTACCTCCCCGGCTTTGTCTTGGCCGGCCTGTGTGTCTTTCGATAGTTCGACTATGCGGGAGGGCATCGTTCAAGTCCTTAACGCACAAATCTGAATCGACGTTCAGGTTAAAGCCTGCTCACGAATGAGCGTTTCGAAATCCTGACCTGCCTTCCGCGTCGCCGAACCTCGGCGCGCGATCGCGATGCGTGGATTCATGCGATCGGTCCGGTGCTGAGGACGCGCATGTCGAGCCGCCCCTCCGCGTCGCGGAAGACATCGTAGGCGACACGGTCGGCAACAGTGTTGCCGTCACCAAAGATGAGGACCTTCGGCTTTTGCGCGATGACGTCCGCCACCGAACCGTAGGTCGACGAGGCGATGATGACCTCGTCACCGACCTGACAGGTCCGCGCGGCAGCCCCGTTCAGGATGCAGCAGCGTGAGCCGGCTGCTCCGTAGAGGACGTAGGTGCTGATCCGCGCGCCTGACATCTTGTTCCAGATCTCGACGAATTCCAGCGGATCGAGTCCGACCTCCCGGCAGAAGTCGGCGTCGAGGGTGATCGAGCCGTGATAGTTGAGGTCGGCGCCGGTCACCCGAAGGCCATGCAACTTGGCGCGAACGAAATTCTGCATCGTCTGGACTTCCCTTGTGCGGCCGTGTCCGTGCATCGGCGCCGGCCCGTGATTTCGCGATCGACCATCGGGGCCGCCGCCCCGCGCTTCCGCGCGTGTCGCGCCTCGCTTCCGCGCAGGCTCATCGCGTGCGGGCGGCCCGCAATGCAAGCGTAGATCCCCCGTAGAGCGAATCTCAGGCTTCACGGGCTCGCCCGGCCCACCGTCCGAGTGTGGGTGTGGGTCAGCGGCGGAGCGTATCTGGAAAATCGTGGCCTGGTCGACGAAGGCTTGCACAAACGAAGGCTTGCACAACCGGAACGCGGCGCGCATCCCGGCATGGTGGAGCGCGCGCAGGCGTGACACATCTGCGATGCCCGCTGCCGCGCGGCGGCGCGCCGCGATGCTGCCGGGGGACGACCGTGACGACGCTGTACGTGAGCCATCCCGCTGCCCTTGACCACGCCATGCCGGAGGGGCATCCCGAGCGGGCCGACCGCATCCGCGCCGTGGACCGGGCGCTGGAGGACGAGCGCTTCGCCGGACTCGTGCGTGCGCTGGCACCGAAGGCCGCACCGGAGGTGCCGACCCTCGTCCATCCGGTGCCCTACGTGCAGGCGATCATCGAGGCGTCCCCGCAGGACGGCTACGTCCAGATCGACGGCGACACCCTGCTCTCGCCCGGCACCCTGGAGGCGGCCCTGCGCGGTGTCGGCGGGGCGGTCCACGCCGTCGACGCGGTGATGACGGGTGAGTGTGCCAACGCGTTCGTGGCCATGCGTCCGCCCGGACACCATGCCGAGCGCATGACCGCCATGGGCTTCTGCCTCTTCAACAACGCCGCCATCGCTGCCCGCCACGCCCGCGAGAGGCATGGGGCGACCCGCGTCGCCGTGGTCGATTGGGACGTCCATCACGGCAACGGCACCCAGGACATCTTCTGGGACGATCGGTCCGTGATGTACGCCTCGACCCACGAGATGCCGCTGTTTCCCGGCACCGGCGCACCCGGCGAGCGGGGCAACCACGACACCATCGTGAATGTGCCCCTGCGCGCCGGCGACGACGGCACCGTCTTCCGCGAGGCCTTCGAGGCTGTCATCCTGCGCCGCCTCGAGTCCTTCGCGCCGGATCTCGTCATCATCTCGGCGGGCTTCGATGCGCACCACCTGGACCCCCTCGGAAGCGTACGCCTCACCGAGGCCGATTTCGGCTGGGCCACCCGCCGCCTCATGGAGGTGGCCGAGCGGCATGCCGGCGGACGCGTCGTCTCGGTGCTGGAAGGGGGCTACAGCCTCAAGGGACTCGGGCTTTCCGTCTCGGCACACGTGGATGCGCTGATGGGGCGTTGAGGCGTCGCGGCGGCGTGTCCGGCCTCAGCCCTGGAACGACAGCGTCGCCCGCGTGCCCGCACGGCCGCTGGCATAGACCAGGGCCGTGCGCAGGTTCGTCGCCATCGCCTTGACGATGCGGGAGCCCAGACCGGTCCCGCGAGGCTGGCCCTCGCCGGTCCAGCCGATCCCGTCATCCTCCACGGTCAAGGTCAGGCCGTCCGCGCCCTCGCGGACCACCGAGACACGAATCTCCCCCGGCACGTCCGGTGGGTAGGCGTACTTGTAGGCGTTGGTCACGAGCTCGGTGACGACGACGCCCACAGAGACCGCCTTGTCGGTGGCGAGGCGCATCGGGGCCGCGTCCAGGCGGATGGCGTGGTCGCGTCCCGCTGCCTTCATCGCCGCCTGAAGTTCCTCCACGAGGCTGGCGAGGTAGGCGTCGAGGTCGACGGCCTCCACGTCGTCGGAGGTGTAGAGCCGTCGGTGGATGCCGGCGATCGCGGAGATCCGCGCCTGCATCTCGCGCAAGGCCGCCTTGGCGGCCGGGTCGACGACCGCGTTGGTCTGCATGTGCGTCAGCGCCGCCACCAGCGCCAGCGAATTGGCCACGCGGTGATTGACCTCACGCAGCATGATCTCGGCCCGGTCGCGGGCCTCGCGCACCGCCTGTTCGGCCCGCTCCTTGTCGCGCCGGAGCGCCTCCTGGCGTAGGGCCGTGTCGACCGCCTCGCCGAGGAGTTCGCGGAACTGGCCCTGGAGGTCCTTCCAGACGTAGTCGACGGCGCCGGCCTTCAGGGCCGCCACCGCGACGCGGCTGTCCTCGGACCCGGTGACGTAGACGACGGGCGGCGCCTCGGGCAGGGCGCGGATGCAGGGCAGGATGTCGAGGCCGGTCTGGCCGGGCATGTGATGGTCGAGGGCCACCACGTCGATGCCGCCCGCCCCGAGGCGGGCCAATCCGGCATCGCCGTCGAGGGCCAGTTCCACGGCGTAGCCCCGCGCCGTGAGCGCGCGCTGCACCAGCCGCCCCAGGCCGGGATCGTCGTCGATGTAGAGGACGCGTCCGCGGCCTGAAGGCACGGTCTCGGTCATGAGCGGGCGGACATCATGGGTTTTCCGGCACTTGCATGACCGAGAAGAACAGCCCGAGCTGCCGGATGGCGTTGGCGAAACCCTCGTAGTTCACGGGCTTGGTGATGTAGACGTTGGCGCCCAGATCGTAGCAGCGCTGGACCTCGCGGTTGTCGTCCGTGGTGGTGAGGACGACGACGGGCGAACGCTTGGTGTGCGGGTTCGCCTTCACCTTCTCGAGGATGTCGATGCCGGTCATGTCCGGCAGGTTGAGGTCGAGGAGGATCAGGATGTGGCGCTTGGCGCTCGCCTCGCCGGAGCCGTCGGCACCCAGGAGGTACTCGAGCGCAGACGTCCCGTCCCGGAAGGGCAGGATCGTGTTGTTCACGCCCGCCCGGCGGATGTTGCGCTCGATCAGACGGGCATGACCCTCATCGTCCTCGATCATGACGATTTCGACGGCGTTCACGCTGGCCGAGCCCTTACTCTGCTGCGAGCCGCACCCGCGGCCCGTCCCGATCGGGAATGGACGAGGCATGACCTGTAACGCTCTCGCGGGGCAGCGTCACGCTGAAGGTTGTGCCGATGCCCAACTCCGAGTCGATGTGAATGCGCCCGCCGAGGGAGCGCACGAGCGCTTTGACGTGGGCGAGCCCGATGCCCTCCCCCGGCTTGTCCTGCGCGCCGGAGCGCCGGAACAGCTCGAACACCCGAGCGTGGTCCCGCGCGGCGATGCCCCGGCCGTTATCGATGACACTGAAGCAGACCCGGCGTCCGCCGACGGCGTCGGCGCGGATCTCGACCCGGCCTGGCCGGGCGGGATCGAGGTACTTCACGGCGTTGTCGATGAGGTTTCCGAATACCTGCTCGACGGCGAGCCGGTCCGCCTCGATGACGGGAAGGTCGGGGGCGACGATCACCCGCGCGCCCGCCCGCTCGGTCTGATGGCGCTGGGCGTCGGCGATGCGATTGAGGAGCGCCGTCATGTCGAGGCGTTCCGGCGCGAAGGTGCGGCGCCCCTCGCGCGACAGCTTCAGGATGGCGGCGATCAGGCTCTCCATCCGGGTCACGGCCGCCTTGATGAAGCCGAGGGCTTCCTCGAGATCGGCGTCGATCCGCGCCGTCTGCGGATGATCGCCCAGGGCCGCGCGCACGTCCTCACGGGTGGCGTCGAGCTCGCTGGTGAAGCCCATCACGTTGACGAGGGGCGCGCGCAGGTCGTGGCTCACGATATAGGCGTAGCGCTGGATCTCCTCGTTCGATTCGCGCAGCTCGGCCTCGGCCAGACGCTGCTCGGTGATGTCGGTGTGCACGCCCACCCATTCGCGGATCGCCCCGCGGGCATCCGTCACCGGCACGGCCCGGATCGCGTAGTGGCGCCAGCCCCCATCGGCGGAGCGCACCCGGTGCTCGTGCACGAAGGTCCGGCGCTCCCGCACTGTCTCGTTCCAGGCGTCGATGCTGGCCTGCTTGTCATCCGGGTGCACGGCGTCGGCCCAGCCATAGCCCTGGTACTCGGCGCGGGTCTGGCCGGTGATGGCGCTCCAGCCGGGTTGGTCGCCGATCATCCGGCCCTCCGCGTCGTTGGTCCAGAGCACGCCGCGCACGGCCTGGACGGCGGCCCGGAAGCGCGCCTCGCTGGCGCGCAACTCGGCCTGGACCCGTTGCTGGTCGAACGAGGAAGCGAGCATCGCCAGGAAGAGGATCAGGAAGGTCGCGCCAGAGACCCCGAGGGCGAGGTTCTGCTGGGCATGGCTCAGGACGGCTTCGTGGAGCGCGTGGGTGCCCAGCTCCTCGGCGGTGAAGGTCGCGGCCGCCATGCCGGTGTAGTGCATGCCCGCCACCGCGATGCCCATCACCACGGCGGCGATAAGCTTCTGCCAGACGCTGTTTCGACGGAATGTGAGCCAGAGCGCTGTGGTCGCGGCGATCACCGCGATGAGGACCGAGACCATCACCACGGGCCAGTGATAGGCGAGGTTGCCCGGCACGCGCATCGCCGCCATCCCGGTATAGTGCATCGCCGCGACGCCGAGCCCCATCACCGGGCCGGCGATCAGGAGGCTGCGGCCCGTCGCACCCCGCCAGCTGATCCACGCGAAGGCCGCCCCGGTGAAGATGACCGCGAGGATCAGGGACAGCGCGGTGATGGGCAGATCGTAGGCCGCCGGCATCCCCATCTCGAAGGCCAGCATGCCAACGAAGTGCATCGACCAGATGCCGCCGCCCATCGCGACCGCCGCACCGGCGATCCAGCCCCAACGGCGCTTCGATCCGGTGGCGTCGACGCGGGCACCGAGGTCCAGCGCCGTGTAGGACGCGAACACCGCGATGGAGATGGACAGGGCGACGAGCGCCGGATTGTAGCCGGTGTGAACCATCGTTGCGCGCGGAGAGCCGTTCCGGAAGTGACGGGGCGAACCTATCCGGTCCGTCGGCCCAGAGCCATCGTCGGCGCAGGCCGCATCGATCCGATCGGTTGCCGCGCTGCACTACCCCTCGGCGCCCGCATGCCGTAAGGCCGCTGCACCCGCCCGAGCCATCGTGACTCCGTGATCCGCACCCCATGATCCGCCTCGAAAAAATCGGCAAGCAGAACGGCCGCCAGATCGTCTTCATCGAGGCCTCGGCCGCGCTTCAACGGGGCGAGAAGGTCGGCCTCGTCGGCCCGAACGGCGCCGGCAAGACCACCCTGTTCCGGATGATCACCGGCGAGGAGCAGCCCGACGAGGGTCAGGTCGCCGCCGATCGCGGCATCACCATCGGGTATTTCAGCCAGGATGTGGGCGAGATGTCCGGCCGCACCGTGGTCTCCGAGGTGATGAACGGTGCCGGGCAGGTCAGCGCGATCGGGGCCGAGCTGAAGGAGATCGAGCAGGGGCTGGCCGACCCCGACCGGGCCGACGAGATGGAGGCCCTGATCGAGCGCTACGGCGAGGTCCAGGCCCGTTTCGAGGAACTCGACGGCTACGCGCTGGAGGGCCGCGCCTACGAGGTGCTGGCGGGCCTCAGCTTCTCGCAGGAGATGATGGACGGCGACGTCGGCAAGCTCTCGGGCGGCTGGAAGATGCGCGTGGCGCTCGCCCGCATCCTGCTGATGAACCCGGACGTGATGCTCCTCGACGAGCCGTCGAACCACCTGGACCTGGAAAGCCTGATCTGGCTCGAGGCTTTCCTGAAGGGCTACGAGGGCGCCCTGCTGATGACCTCGCACGACCGCGAGTTCATGAATCGGATCGTGACGAAGATCGTTGAGATCGACGGCGGCCAGCTCACCACCTATTCGGGCGATTATGCCTTCTACGAGCAGCAACGGGCGCTGAACGAGACCCAGCAGCAGGCGCAGTTCGAGCGCCAGCAGGCGATGCTGGCGAAAGAGATCAAGTTCATCGAGCGCTTCAAGGCGCGCGCTTCACATGCCGCGCAGGTCCAGAGTCGGGTCAAGAAGCTCGACAAGATCGAGCGGGTGGAGCCCCCGAAGCGCCGCCAGAGCGTCGCCTTCGAGTTCCTGCCGGCCCCCCGCTCCGGCGACGACGTCGTCATGCTGAAGAACGTGCACAAGCGCTACGGCAGCCGCACCATCTACGAAGGCCTCGATTTCGCGATCCGCCGGCGCGAGCGCTGGTGCGTGATGGGCATCAACGGTGCGGGCAAGTCGACGCTCCTCAAGCTCGTCACCGGCACCGCCGCGCCCGACGACGGCAGCGTGGCGGTGGGCGGCAGCGTCAAGCTCGGCTACTTCGCTCAGCACGCCATGGATGTCCTCGACGGCGACCGCACGGTGTTCGGATTCCTGGAGGATTCCTTTCCGCAGGCCGGCCAGGGCAGCCTGCGGGCGCTCGCCGGCTGCTTCGGCTTCTCGGGCGACGACGTGGAGAAGCGCTGCCGCGTGCTTTCCGGCGGTGAGAAAGCCCGCCTGGTGATGGCGCGGATGCTCTACGACCCGCCGAACTTCCTCGTCCTCGACGAGCCGACCAACCACCTCGACATGGGCACCAAGGAAATGCTCATCGCCGCGCTCGCAAACTACGAGGGCACGATGCTCTTCGTGAGCCACGACCGGCACTTCCTCGCCGCGCTCTCGAACCGCGTCCTCGAACTCACTCCGGACGGGATCCACCAGTACGGCGGCGGCTACACCGAATACGTCGCCCGCACGGGCCAGGAGGCACCGGGCCTGCGCAGCTGAGGCTGCCTCCGCCGGTGTTCAGGACCGTTTCCCGCGATACGCCCGGCCGTCGATCCCCAGCACCTTGATCCGCGAGGCCAGGGTGGTGGGCCGGAGCCCCAGCATCTCGGCCGCCCCCCCTTCGCCGAACACCTTGCCGCCGGTCATCGCCAGAGCTGCCTCGATCTCGGCGCGGTCGCGGGCGCGCCGTTCGCCCTCCGTCACGGGCTGGATCGCTGGGGCGAGGGACGGGACCGCGTCACGGCCGCGCGCTGTGGGCTCCGCCTCCGGCAGATCGAGATGCAGGCGGCCGCGCACGGCCAGGATGGCGCCGCGCTCGATGACGTTCTCCAGTTCGCGCACGTTTCCCGGCCAGGGATAGCGCGCAAGGCGGCGCGCATCCCCTTCCGTCAGACGCGGCTCCGGGATGTTCAGGCGGCGCGCGGCCCCTTTCAGGAAATGCTGCGCGATCAGGGGAATATCTTCCGGGCGCTCGCGCAGGGGGCTCGCCGCGATCGGAAAGACGTTGAGCCTGAAGTAGAGATCCTCGCGGAAGCGGCCGCGCCGGACCTCATCGCGCAGATCCCGGTTGGTGGCGGCGATGAGGCGGACGTCGACGGCGCGGGTGCGCTCGTCGCCGACGCGCTCGAAGGAGCGTTCCTGGAGCACCCGCAGCAGCTTGCCCTGGAGGTCGAGGGGGATCTCCCCGACCTCGTCGAGGAACAGCGTGCCGCCATCCGCGAGCTCGAAGCGCCCGACCCTGTCCCGCAGGGCACCCGTGAAGGCGCCCTTGGCATGGCCGAAGAACTCGCTCTCGAACAGCTCGCGCGGGACGGCGGCACAGTTCACCCGGATCAGCGGCCGGTCGCGGCGGCGGCTCGCCTCGTGGATCGCGCGGGCGATCAGCTCCTTGCCCGTGCCGGATTCGCCCGTAACCAGCACTGTGGCGTCGGTGCCGGCCACGAGGTCGATCTGGCGCAGCGTCGCCTCGATGGCGGGGGAGCGGCCGATGATGCCCTGGTGGTGGCTCTCCAGCCGGATCTCCTCCTTGAGGTAGGCGTTCTCGAGTTCCAGGCGCTCGCGCAGGGAATCGACCTCGGCGAGCGCCTGGCGCAGGCGCTCGTCGGCTTCGCGGCGCTGGCTGACGTCCCGAAACACGATCACGGCGCCGAGGAGGCGGCCCCGGTCGCGGATCGGCGTCGAGGTGTATTCCACCGGGAAGGCGGTGCCGTCGCGGCGCCAGAACACCTCCGTGTCGACCTGGTGCACGGCGCCATCGCGAAAAGCCGCGTAGATCGGGCAATCGTGGTGGGGGTAATGCGCCCCGTCCGGATGGGTGTGGTGCACGGTGGCGTGCATGTCCTTGCCGACGAGGTCGGTGGCGGCCCAGCCCAGCATGCGCTCGGCGGCCGGGTTGATGAAGGTGGTCACCCCCTCGGCGTTGACGCCGTAGATGCCCTCTCCGGCCGCCCGCAGGATGAGCTGGTTCTCACGCTCGATATCGCGAAAGATCCGCTCCATGCGCTGCCACTCGGAGAGGCCCGCGCGCATGTGGGCGTCGGCCTGCGCGTCGACCTGCCGATGGCGGCGATCCTCCAGGTCGGACAGCGTCACAAGCATCAGCGGCGCCGCGCTCGTGAGGAGCGAGCCGGCATATTCGAGGCGCAGCGCCCTGCCCTCGCCGTGGCGCGGGCTCAGCGCGTGCGTCCACCAGTGGCCCTTGGCCTGCACCGCCTGCGTGAACACAATCAGCGTCGGCAACTGGCCGGGATGCAGCGTGCTCGCGGGCATGGCCTGAAGGCCGCCTCGCGGATGCCCGAGCAGGCGGGCGGCGGCCGGGTTGGCGTCGACGATGCGGTCCGCTGCAGGATCAAGCACCAGCATGGGCTCGCGACCCTCCTCGAAGGCGAGTCCGAAGTCAGGCTGACCGCCCGCATGTCCGGTCATCGGCGGTCCTGTGTCACGAAACTTCGGAGTCTGGCTCCGTGATTTCGTAGATCACAAATTCTCGTAGATGTCGATCGATCCGCTAAGCTGTTGTCAGATTTGCCGAAAGATTTCCGCGGGCGTTGGCATGCTGCTTGCCAACGATGGGCATCACCCTGCGGCGAGGCAATCATGGCCCTGTTCGACAATCCCTTCGATGCGTCCCGCCGGCTTCGTCGCGGCGGCTGCTCCTGCGGCGCGCATGATTCTCAGAGCGAGCACGATGCGGCCTTGCCGAGCGGAGATGCGGCGATCCTGCGGGTCGTCGAGGGCACGGTGATGCGGGCGCTGTTCCCGCGGGATGCCGAGCGGCGCGCCTTCCTGAAGAGCGTCGGGGCCGGCACGGCGCTCGCCGCCGTCAGCCAGTTACTGCCCACGGGCCTCATCGCCGAGGCCTTCGCGCAGGGCGCCAAGCCCGAGAAGACCGATCTGAAGATCGGCTTCATCCCGATCACCTGCGCCACACCGATCATCATGGCGAAACCCATGGGCTTCTACGAGAAGCAGGGCCTCAACGTCGACGTGGTGAAGACCGCCGGTTGGGCGGTGATCCGCGACAAAACCCTGAACCGGGAATACGACGCCGCCCACATGCTGGCGCCGATGCCGATCGCGATCTCGCTGGGGGTCGGCTCGAACCCGCAGCCCTACACCATGCCGGCGGTGGAGAACGTGAACGGGCAGGCGATCACGCTGGCCATGAAGCACAAGGACCGGCGCGATCCGAAGGACTGGAAGGGCTTCAAGCTCGCGGTGCCGTTCGACTACTCGATGCACAATTACCTCCTGCGCTACTACCTCGCGGAAGCAGGCATCGACCCTGACACCGACGTGCAGATCCGCGCGGTGCCGCCGCCCGACATGGTCGCGAACCTGCGCGCCGACAACATCGACGGCTTCCTCGCCCCCGACCCCGTCAACCAGCGCGCGGTCTACGACGGCGTCGGCTTCATCCACATCCTGTCGAAGGAGATCTGGGACCGGCACCCCTGCTGTGCCTTCGCGGCCTCGCAGGACTTCATCACCCAGACACCGAACACCTACGCGGCCCTGCTCCGGGCCATCATCGAGGCCACCACCTACGCGTCGAAGGCCGAGAACCGGAAGGAGATCGCTGCGCAGATCGCCCCGGCCAACTACCTGAACCAGCCCGTGACGGTGGTGGAGCAGGTGCTGACGGGCACCTTCGCGGATGGCCTCGGCAACGTGCGCAAGGTGCCCGACCGCGTCGATTTCGATGCCTTCCCCTGGCAGTCCTTCGCCGTCTGGATCATGACTCAGATGCAGCGCTGGGGTCAGATCAAGGGCGACGTCGACTATGCGGCCGTGGCCGCCAAGGTCTACCTCGCCACCGATGCCGCCAAGCTGATGAAGCAGAACGGCCTCACGCCCCCGGAGACCACCACCAAGAGCTTCGTGGTGATGGGCAAGACCTTCGATCCGGCCAAGCCGAAGGAATACCTCGACTCGTTCAAGATCAAGCGGGCGGGCTGAACCATGGCCAACACCCTTCGGTTTCGCGCCGGCCTCGTCTCGCTTGCTCTACTGCTCGCCTTCCTGCTCACTTGGCAGATCGCGGTGAGCGGCACGGCCAAGACCGAGGCGATGGACCCGGAATACGCCGCGCTCATGGGCGCCAGCGCCACAACCGGAAAGTCGGCGATGCCAGGGCCCCTCGATGTGGGCGCCACGATCTGGAAGCATCTGCGGGACCCGTTCTACGACCGGGGGCCGAACGACAAGGGGCTCGGCATTCAGCTCGCCTATTCAATCGGCCGCGTGGCGCTCGGCTACGGGCTCGCGGTGATCGTGGCGATCCCGATCGGCTTCCTCATCGGTATGTCGCCGCTGATGGGCCGGGCGCTCGACCCCTTCATCCAGTTGCTGAAGCCGGTCTCGCCCCTCGCCTGGATGCCGCTCGCCCTCTACACGATCAAGGATTCCGGGCTCTCGGCCATCTTCGTAATCTTCATCTGCTCGCTCTGGCCGATGCTGATCAACACCGCCTTCGGGGTCGCCGGAACACGCAAGGAGTGGCTCAACGTCGCCCGAACTCTGGAGGTCGGCCCGTTCCGCCGGGCCGTCACCGTGATCCTGCCGGCGGCGGCGCCCACCATCCTCACGGGCATGCGCATCTCCATCGGCATCGCCTGGCTCGTCATCGTGGCGGCCGAAATGCTCGTGGGTGGCACCGGCATCGGCTATTTCGTCTGGAACGAGTGGAACAACCTCTCGATCACCAATGTGATCACCTCGATCCTGGTCATCGGCCTCGTGGGCATGATCCTCGACCAGGTGCTGGCGCGGGCGCAACGCCTCGTCACCTTCCCGGAGTGAGCGCCATGGCCACCCTCCTCCCCTTCCGCGCCTTGCCCTTCCGCTCCGGATCGTCGGACACCACCGGAGACGCCCGCATGCCATCCCAGACCACGCCCCAGTCCGAGAAATTCATCTCGATCGAGGGGATCGCCCGGCGCTACCCCGCGCCCGGCGGCACCAGCACCACGGTCTTCGAGAATCTCTGGCTACCGATGCGGCGGGGCGAGTTCGTCTGCATGATCGGACATTCCGGCTGCGGCAAGACCACGGTGCTCAACATCCTGGCCGGGCTGGAGGCGCCGAGCGAAGGCGTCGTCATCGCGGACGGGCAGGCCATCGAGGGCACCAGCCTCGACCGGGCGGTGATCTTCCAGGGCCACGCCCTCCTGCCCTGGCGCACGGTTTTGGGCAACGTCGCCTACGCGGTCTCCTCGCGCTGGCGCAAGGCGCCCAGAGCCGAGGTCGAGGCCCGGGCTCGCAAGGCGATTCGTACGGTGGGGCTGGCCGGATCCGAGCACAAGCGGCCGTCGGAGCTGTCGGGGGGCATGAAGCAGCGCGTCGGCATCGCCCGGGCGCTGGCCATCGAGCCCAAGATCCTGCTCATGGACGAGCCGTTCTCGGCGCTCGATGCGCTGACACGCGGCACGCTCCAGGACGAGGTCAGGCGCATCTGCGTGGAGACCGGTCAGACCGTCTTCATGATCACCCACGACGTCGACGAGTCGATCTATCTGGCCGACCGCATCGTGCTGATGACCAACGGCCCGCAGGCCAAGGTGGCCGAAATCGTCGAGAACCCGCTGCCGAAGGTTCGCGACCGCACGCAGTTGCACCACGCGCCCGGCTACTACGCCCTGCGCAACCACCTGATGGACTTCCTCGTCACGCGCTCGAAGACCCTGCGGGACGCGATGCCAGCCGGCTACGACCAGCGCCACCCGCCGGTGATCCGCCCCAGCCTGAGCGAGGCGGACACCGCCGCACTCCTGGGCGCCGAGGCCCCGGCCCTGCGCGCCTGACCAATCCCCTTCCAACCCGTCACGGAGACGAAAGCCATGAAGCGCGAAGACCTCACCGAGAAGCTCCTCGACATCAAGCGCGAGAAGGGCTGGACCTGGAAATACATCCAGGACGAGATCGGTGGCATCTCGCCCATCCTGATCACCGCCGCCTGCATGGGCCAGATGAAACTGCCCAAAGCCCAGGCCGCCAAGGCTGCCGCCCTGTTCGGCCTCTCGCAGGCCGAGGAGCGCATGCTGAACGAGGCACCGTTCCGCGGGTCCATTGCCCAGATGCCCCCCACTGACCCGCTGATCTACCGCTTCTACGAGTTGGTCATGGTCTACGGCACCACCTGGAAGGAACTGATCCAGGAGGAGTTCGGCGACGGTATCATGTCGGCGATCGACTTTAATATGACCATGGAGCGCGAGCCCAACAACAAGGGCGACCGCGTGAAGATGAACCTTTCGGGCAAGTTCCTGCCCTACAAGTACTATGGCAACGAGGAAGGCGTACCGGATTACGGCTTCAAGGAAGGCTGAGGACGATCCTCCCGCCCCCGGGCGCGTCGGGACCGAATAAGGGCGCCCCCGGGCCCGGCGGCGTGGGGGCGGCCGCATCGGACAGGTCGGAGGAGTCCGCGCGTCGAAGGCCTCGATCATGGCGAGCGCCGGACAAGATGGGCGTTCGCCTTCATCCGGGCGCCGGCGTATCGCTAGATGTCCTTGCTTTGAAGGTTGTCCATACGGGTGGGGCAGAGGAGGTCGCAGTTGCGAAGCCTGCAAACCTGCACCTGGAACTTCGGATGTGCTGCGCCTGTGCTGGCCGCCGTCCGGTGTCGGTCGTCCACGTGGTGGTCAACGGGATCTGGGTGAGGGACGACGCCTCCTGTCGAAAAGCAATGAGCTAAGGGCGAGCGAGGGCTGCTGAGGCGGCGCTGGCCTTCCGAGGCCGATGCCTTGTTGGACCGCGCGCGTGAGGCAGGTGCGACCGCGGATGAGGTGCATTCGATGGCGACAACCCGTTGGCGCTTACCCTGAAGCGGCCGATGACCGACACGACGAACACAGGTCACAAAATTGACATTCCCAAGGCTATGATAATAGTTGTACAGCGCTTGAGTTGCAACTTTTGCTACGATTTTATCTTTATTGTCTGCTTGTAAAGAATAATTTCTTATGTCTTCATTGGAGTTTAATATTAATGGGTTTTTAATATCGCTCAGGATCATATATCTCGCTCATTGAGTCATTTTGATAGACAAATTTTGGATCATTGCATGCATTCCGGTCAACGCAGTGCGCTCTTTATTGATGGAGCAAATCTATATGCGGCAACAAAAGCTCTTGGTACGGAAATCGATTATCGGCGACTTCTGAGAGAATTTCAGTCTCGTGATTTGCTCGTGCGGGCATTCTACTACACGGCAGTCATCGAAGATCAAGAATACTCTTCGATTCGACCACTGATCGATTGGCTGGATTACAATGGGTTTTGCGTTGTCACGAAGCCCGCCAAGGAGTTCGTGGATTCGCAGGGACGGCGAAAAGTCAAAGGTCACATCGACATCGAGTTGGCGATCGATGCCCTCGATCTGGCCCCGCGCATCGATCACATGATCCTGTTCTCGGGTGACGGCGATTTTCGTTCGCTCGTGAAGGCCATGCAACGGCGCGGCGTGAAGGTCACCGTCGTCTCGACGATCCAGACGCAGCCCGCCATGATTGCCGACGATCTGAGGCGCCAAGCCGATGAATTCGTCGACCTTGCTCATCTGCTGCCGCGGATCGGACGCGATGCCGGCGAGCGGTCACCGCGCAACCACGAGACACGTGGGCAGGAGGCACGCCCCCATGGCGAAACGCCCACGCGCTCGCGCGGGGAGGGATCGGCGGATCGCTCGGTGCGGCCGAGTCCGGCCCTGGAAAGTCGCTACGGCATTCGTCAGAACGACGAGGTCTCTGAAACCTGACGCGACGGTTGCTTCGGACGCCCTCGCTCCTCGAGCCGTCCATACTGCGCTGCCGTGCCGATTAGAATCGGGCGCGGTAGCGCGGGTTCGCGACAATCGCATCGACAGCAAGGCCCCGCGCCGAGGCTGACCATCGCGATCTCCGACGACCACCGTTCGGGGGCGAGGACCAAAGCAGATTTCGCAAAAGTGGCTGCCGGTTTTGCGACGACAATCCGCGACACACCAAGACCCTAAGCGGACGAAGCGTTGGCGTGCCAACGCGAGGCTGCTTAGCCTCGATCCCGCAGGATCCGGGCGCGGTCACGCTGCCAGTCGCGCTCCTTGGCGGCCTCGCGCTTGTCGTGGAGCTTCTTGCCTCGGCCAAGGCCGAGCTCGATCTTGGCCCGGCCCCGCTCGTTGAAGTAGATCTTGAGGGGCACGACGGTGAAACCCTCGCGCTGGGTGGCGCCGATCAGCTTGTTGATCTGCTTGCGGTGGAGCAGCAGGCGACGCGGCCGCTTGGTCTCGTGGTTGAAGCGGTTCGCCTCGACGTATTCCGGGATGTAGGCATTGAACAACATCAGGTCGGTGCCGGACGGACCGGCATAGGCCTCGCCGATGGTCGCCTTGCCCTTGCGCAGGGATTTGACCTCGGTCCCCGTCAGGGCGAGTCCCGCCTCGAACGTATCGGTGATCTCGTAATGGTAGCGGGCGGCGCGGTTGTCGGCGACGACGCGGCGGTTCGATTCGGGTTTGGGAGCCATCACAACGTCGGGTCAGGCCGGCCGCGCCATCGCGACCGGGCCGAGGAATATGGTTCTGCGCGGTCCGCTTCGCCAGTCGGGCTCAGGCGTCGAGCAGGCCCGCATGGCGCAGGGCGGCATCGACAAGCGCCTTCGTCTCCGCGCTGACCGTGAGGAGCGGAAGTCGGACCTCGTCGGTCATCAGGCCGAGGCGCGCCAGGGCATACTTCACGGGAGAGGGGTTCGGCTCCACGAACATGCTGGCGTGCAGGGGCATCAGGCGGTCCTGGATCGCGAGGGCCTTGGCGTAGTCGCCTCCCAGCGTCGCCTCCTGCAGGTCGGCGCAGAGCCGGGGTGCCACGTTCGACACCACCGAGATGCAGCCACAGCCGCCATGGGCGTTGAAACCGAGCGCCGTCGCATCTTCGCCCGAAAGCTGGACGAAGTCCTCGCCCATGGCCTGGCGCTGCAGGCTGACCCGGTCGAGCTTGGCCGTGGCATCCTTCACGCCGGCGATGTTCTTGAGTTCGTACAGGCGCGCCATCGTCTCGACGCTCATGTCGACGATGGAGCGGCCGGGGATGTTGTAGAGGATGATCGGGATGCCGATGGCGTCGTTCACGGCCTTGAAATGCGCGTAGAGCCCGCCTTGCGTCGGCTTGTTGTAGTAGGGCGTGACCACGAGAACCGCATCGGCCCCGGCCTTCTCGGCGTGGCGCGCGCGTTCCACCGCCTCGGCGGTGGAATTGGAGCCGGCGCCGGCGATGACGGGTACGCGGCCGGCGGCCTCCTCGATGCAGATCTCGACCACGCGGTCGTGCTCCGCGTGGCTCAGGGTCGGGCTCTCGCCGGTGGTGCCGGTCGGAACGAGCCCGTGGATACCCTGCGCGATCTGCCAGTTCACGAATTTGCGGAAGGCCGCCTCGTCGAAGGCACCGTCCTTGAACGGGGTCACGAGGGCGGACATCGCGCCCCTGAGGCGTCGTGTGGAGGTCTCGGTCATCCTGGCGTTCCCAGCCGTCGGTCTCGTCATGCGCCGGTTGTCCGGCCGCGTCCCGCTTCGCGCGGACGGGCAGACATAGGCCCTCGGCCGCACCGGCGCAAACGCTGCTTTCACGGGGTTAATGCCTTCTTAATGCCCTTCGGGTGAGCTTGAAGGTCTGTCCACGGTGATGGGACTGGAAGAACCAATGGTGTTCTCGACGCAGCGCGCAGCCCTGATGCTGGCCCTTAGCCTTGTTTCGGCCGGCGCCCTCGCAGCCTCCACGGGCCTGGAGGGGGACGCGCCGAGCCTCCGCCCGGCCAGCGATGCGGTGGCCCCCTCCGCCGCCCTGCCCGAGGCCAAGGTCGCCGACCCCATCGCGGTGGATGCCCTGAAGATCGAGGCGAAGACGCCGGAGGCCGCTCCGAGCCAGGGCCTGCCGGCGGCCGCCAAGGCCTACGCCTCCGCCGATCCCGAGGCGGGCATCGCCTTTCCGATTCCGGATGCCACCGTCTCTCCGGCGGCTCCCGTCCCCGAGGTCCCTGACCCGAGCCGCGCCGCCCAGGTGGCGCCCGATGTCGACTTGCCCGCGCTGCGCCAGGCGATCGACGCCTATCGCAAGGGCCGCGTCTCCGAGGGCGACCGCCTTCGGGACGGATTCAAGGACCCGGCGGCGCGCGCCCTTCTCGAATGGGTGGCGATCCGGGCAGGCGCCGGCATCGGCTTCGAGCGCACCGTCGCCTTCACCCGCAGCAATCCCGACTGGCCGGCCGGTCCCCTCCTCCGCCGCCGCGCCGAGGAGGCCCTGCTCACCGAGCGTCGCAATCCCGCGACCGTGCGGGCTTACTTTGCCGCCTCGCGGCCGGCGAGCGCGCCGGGCAAGTTCGCCCTGGCCCTGGCCTTCCGGGCGGAAGGGCTCGACGAGGACGCCGCCGCGCTGGTGCGCGACCTGTGGCGCTCCGAGACCTTCGGGCGGAACCTCGAGATGCGGGTGCTCGATGCCTTCCCGACGACGCTGAGCCGGGTCGATCACCGCTACCGGATGGAGCGCGCGCTCCTGAAGGAGGATTACGACACGGCCGGGCGGGCGGCGACGCTGGCGGGCGGCAGCTACGCGACCCTCGTGCGTGCGCGGCGCGCGGTGGAGGACAAGAGCTCGAGCGCGCCGGCCGCTCTCAACGCGGTGCCGCCGGCCCTGCGGAGCGATTCCTCCTATATTCTGTCGCGGGCTCAGTACCTGCGCCGCCACGACAAGTTCGTGGAGGCGGCCGCGATGCTGGCCACCGCGCCTACGAACCCCGACGTGCTGGTCGACGGCGACGAGTGGTGGGTCGAGCGCCGGATCGTCGCCCGCAAGTTGATCGACGCCAACGACCCTGGAGCCGCCTACGCGGTGGCGCGGGCACCCTGCGCCCGCACCGTCGAGAAGCGGATCGAGGCCGAATTCCACGCCGGTTGGATCGCACTGCGCTTCCAGGACGACGCGGCGAAAGCGGCGCAACACTTCGCCGAGGCCGCCCGGATCGCCGAGACGCCGATCTCGCTCGCCCGCACGGCCTATTGGCAGGGACGCGCCGCCGAAGCCCTTGGCCAGTCCGGTGCCGCCAAGGGCTTCTACGAGCGGGCGGCCCTTCAGCCCATCGCGTATTACGGCCAGCTGGCACGCACGAAGCTCGGGCGCTCCAGCCTGTCGCTGCGCAGCATCGCGAGCCTCGACGCCGCCCAGCAGGTGGCCTTCGACCAGCGCCTCTACGTGCGGGCCCTGAAGATGCTGGAGGCCGCTGCGATCCGCGACCTCGCGCTGCCGCTCTACATCGACACGGCCAACCGCCTCACCGACGCGGCCGAGCTCGAAGCGCTCGGAAACATCGCCGCCGAGCAGCGCAACTCGCGGGCCCTCGTGGCCATCGGCAAGGCGGCGGTGCAGCGCGGCCTGCCCCTCGACGCCCATGCCTACCCGACCATCGGCATCCCGAATTATGAGGCGTCGGCCGCCGTTCCCCTGGTGGAGAAGGCGATGGTCTTCGCCATCGCCCGGCAGGAGAGCCAGTTCGATCCGCTCGCGCAGTCCAGCGTCGGCGCGCGTGGGCTGATGCAGATGATGCCGGCCACCGCCCAGCGCACCGCCCGTCGCGTCAACGCCAGCTTCGACCAGGACCGCCTGACCAGCGATCCCGCCTACAACGCCCGCCTCGGCCAAGCCCATCTCGGCGAACTCATGGAGGATTGGCGCGGCTCGTACATCCTCGCGTTCGCGGCCTACAATGCCGGCGGCGGCAACGTGAAGAAGTGGATCGATGCTTTCGGTGACCCGCGCAGGGCCGGCATCGACCCGATCGACTGGGTCGAGCGTATCCCCTTTACGGAGACGCGCAACTACGTCCAGCGGGTGATGGAGAACCTGCAGGTCTACCGCAACCGCCTCGACGGCAAGAGCGCGCTCCTCATCGACGGCGACCTCCAGCGCGGCGCACGCTGAGAACGCGTGGTCAGGCGGGCCCTGCTGCGCTACTTGGCAAGGTCTCGCCCCCTGCCCCGGATCTACCGTGCCCGCACCCATCGAACCCGCCGCCGTCACCGCTGCCGTCCTGGTCATCGGCGACGAGATCCTGTCCGGGCGCACCAAGGACAAGAACATCGGCTCCATCGCGGATTATTGCACCGCCATCGGCGTCGACCTGAAGGAAGTCCGCATCGTGCCCGACGAGGCCGACCGCATCGTCGCGGCGATCAACGCTCTGCGCGAATCCTACACCTACCTCTTCACCACCGGCGGCATCGGCCCGACCCACGACGACATCACGGCCGACTGCGTGGCTGCCGCCTTCGGGGTGACGATCGACGTCGACCCCCGGGCGAAGGCGATGTTGCTGGAGCGCCACAGGCCAGAGGATCTGAACGAAGCGCGCCTGCGCATGGCGCGCATCCCGGCCGGGGCCGACCTCATCGCCAACCCCGTTTCCAAGGCGCCGGGCTTCCGCCTGGGCAACGTCATCGTCATGGCAGGCGTCCCGGGAATCATGCAGGCGATGCTCGACAATGTCGGCCCGACCCTGGCGACCGGCGCCAAGGTCCTGTCGGAGACCATCGAGGCCGGCAACCTGCCCGAGGGCAACTACGCGGGTGGTCTGGCGACCATCGCCAAGGCGCACGCGACGGTCTCGATCGGCTCCTATCCGTCGATGACACCGAACGGATTTGCCAATCGCATCGTCGTGCGCGGGCGCGATGCCGCCGCGCTGGCGGCCGCACGGGCCGACGTGGACGCGCTCCTCAACGGGTTGCGCAGCGGCATCTCTGCCTGACCGTTCACAGTCGCATGACGCTTTTCCCTCGACGACCCCTGAAGCGGATGCGGAGGGTTCTCCGAGCAGAAGGGCGCCGAGGGTGAACTCTCAATCGGCGACTGGAAAGTCTCGCCGCTCGTCGGAGGTTCGAACACGGGCATCGGCGGCGTAAGGGTGGAAACTTCAGCGAGATCCAACCGGAAGAACCGCCCGGGCCAGCCGGCACGAGGCTTCGGTTCAGGCGCGAACGACGCTCTTGCCCTTCACCGCAGCGGCGAGAGCCTTCAGGTTGCGGTTCAGGTCCGCGATCTCGTTCAGCGCGATCGTCTTGTGGCCATCCTTGACGGCGCGCTCGATGTCGCTGACCTGGTCGGCGGCGATACGCTTCAGTTCGGCGGCGAGTTGGTCCCGTGTCATCGTCGCTCCCGTCACGGTTGGAAAACGTCCCCGAGCGGTTTAGCCCAACGTACTTAACCGGCCGTTCACGTATCCCGCGACGCGCCGTTCGGGGCCGCAGGCTTTTCGCGCATCGCGCATCATGCGGCGGTTTAAGCTTTCCGGAAGCGCGACTTTGTGCGTCGGCGAACGCATCTGTGGTTGGGTGTGGCTTGGCGGGCATAGTCCGTGCCGGCGGGGCGAGCTAGCGTGACGGTCAAGCCTCGGATTTCGGAACCCACCGTGATGATCAAGAAGTTTCTCCTGGCCGGCGTCGCCTCGCTGGTCGCCATCGGTGCGGCCTCGGCCGCCGACCTGCCGCGCCGCCAGGCGCCGCCGCCGGTCTTCACGCCCATCCCGGTCTTCACCTGGACCGGCTTCTACCTCGGCACCCACAGCTCGTACGCGTTCAGCGACCGCCAGAACATCCGCACCACCGGCAACGATGCGCTGACGCAGACCAACGTCGCCCTCAACCGGCGTCCGCAGAACTTCCGCTCCGAGCAGGACGGCATCGGCAACGTCGGTGGCGGCATCGGCTACAACTATCAGTTCACCCCGGGCTCCGGCTTCGTCATCGGCGTCAACGCCGACGTGACCTGGACCGACATCAGCAAGCGTTACGGCTACCTCGGTCCCTTGACCCCCCTGAACCCGGTGCTGCGCGATCCCGCGACCTTCCGCCAGCGCCTCGACTACCTGGGCACCGTGCAGGGCCGCCTCGGCTACGCCTTCGACCGGTTCCTGGTCTACGGAACCGGCGGCTTCGCCTACGGCAGCGTCGATTACCGCGCCGACTTCTTCACCGGCACCAACGTCCTGGCCTATTCGGGCCGCTACAACGAGATGCAGACGGGTTACGCTTACGGCGGCGGCATCGAGTACGCGATCCCCACCGACAGCTTCCTGAACCGCTTCAACTTCATCGGCAGCCTGCTCGGCGCCAGCGCCATCACGCTGAAGGCCGAGTACCTCCACTACGACCTCGGCAGCCGCAACGTCATCGTGAACAATGTCGGCCTCCCCGCCGCCACGGGCTCCTACACCTCGCGCTTCGAGACCTCGGGCAACATTATCAAGGCCGGCTTCAACTACAAGTTCGGCGGCCTCTGAGGAGACCGCGCTCCGGCTCCCTCGCGGGGCCGGAGCGTACGACGAAAGAAGGCCCCGCTCTCGCGAGCGGGGCCTTCTTTCGTTCCGGTCGTGCGCAGGCAAACCGGCCGGGGAACGCACGAGTCCGGTCGCCCCGGCCCGCGCGTCGGCCCCTCAGGTGCGCCAGGGATGGGCCGGCAGTTCAGTGGCTCCGATGGAGCTGGCGCCTGCCAGGGCCACGGCGTGGTCGTTCTCCACGGTGGAGCCGCTGACGCCGATGGCGCCGGACATCTCGCCGTCCTTGTCCACGATCGGGATGCCGCCCGGGAAGGTGATGAGCCCGTCGTTCGAATGCTCGATGCCGTAGAGCGGGCCGCCGGGCTGCGAGAGCTGGCCGATCTGCCCCGTGGTCATCCCGAAGAAGACGGAGGTCTTCGCCTTCTTGTGCGCGATGTCGATGGAGCCGACCCAGGCGCCGTCCATCCGGTAGAAGGCCTTGAGGTTGCCGCCGGAATCCACGACGGCGATGCACATCTGCGTGTCGAGTTCCACGGCCTTGGCGCGGGCGGCCTCGATGGCCTTGTGTGCGTCTTCGATGGTCACGTGCATGGTGGCTCTCCCTGGATACCCGGTGGGGTCTCGTGTCGTGCGGCCGGTTTCCGGCGATGCCGCCGGGGGCCGTTCGGCGGACGGTTCGTGGCGTGACCCGGTCTCGGGTTGCGCCGCGTGCCGCGCACCAAACAAAAGGGCCGCCCCCTCAGGGGCGGCCGAGTTACGGGTCCTGGCTAGGGGTCAGGCCGGCGATCGGCCGAACCCTCAGCTGGCGGACATCGCGTTGGCCTTCTCGATCAGCGCCTCGGCCATGCGGATCGAGGCGATGTCGATGAGGCGGCCGTCGAGGGAGACGGCGCCGCGGCCGGCCTTGGCGGCCTCTTCCATGGCCTCGAGGATGCGGCGGGCCTTGGTGACCTCGGCCTCGGAGGGGGTGAAGACCTCGTTGGCGAGATCGATCTGGCTCGGGTGGATCGCCCACTTGCCCTCGAAGCCCAGGGCCGCGCAGCGGCGGGCGGCGGAGGTGTAGCCGTCCGGATCGGAGAAGTCGCCGAAGGGGCCGTCGATCGGGCGCAGGCCGTAGGCGCGGCAGGCGATCAGCATGCGGTTCTGGGCGAACAGCCAGGGGTCCTGCCAATGGGTCTCGCGGTTGCCGGCCTCGTCCTTGTCGGTGAGCACCGAGAAGTCCTTGTTCACGCCGCCGATGACGGTGGAGCGGGCGCGGGTCGAGGCGGCGTAGTCGGCCACACCGAAGGACATGGCCTCCAGGCGCTTCGAGGAGGTGGCGATCGCCTCCACGTTGGCCATGCCCAGGGCCGTCTCGATCAGCACCTCGAATCCGATCTTCTTCTCGCGCTTCTTGGCCTGCTCGATCTGGGTGGTGAGCACGTCGATGGCGTAGACGTCGGCGGGCACGCCGACCTTGGGGATCAGGATCATGTCGAGGCGCGGGCAGGCCTCAACGATATCGACGACGTCGCGGTACATGTAGTGGGTGTCGAGACCGTTGATGCGGATCATCATGGTCTTGGTGCCCCAATCCAGGTCGTTGAGCGCCTGGATGATGTTCTTGCGTGCCTGCTCCTTGTCGTCCGGGGCCACCGCGTCCTCGAGGTCGAGGAAGATCACGTCGGCCTTGGAGCTGGCGGACTTCTCCATGAAGGTCGGGTTGGAGCCCGGGACGGCGAGTTCCGAACGGTGGAGGCGCGGGGTCGCCTGCTGGATCAGGGTGAAGCTCATTGGGTATCCTTCCTAAGGCAAGTGTTCTGGACGTTCATGAGACCCGAGAGTCGGGCCACCATATCGATGGAGGCGCCGGGGCGCGCCGGCCCATGGACCGCGACGCGCCTCCGACAACCTGACAAGTTCGTCATCCGGTCGCGCCGAAGCCGACCGCAATGCAGTTGATCGAGAGCAGCAGGGCGGATTTCACCGCCTCGCGCTGGTCCTCGTCCTGCTCGGAGCGGAAGCGGCGCAGCAGCTCCACCTGCTCGCGGCTGACCTGGTTGATGGTCGGGAGCCGTCCGTTCAGGCGGTCCCGGAACAGGGGGAAGCGCTCGGCGAGTTCGCTGC
The DNA here is from genome assembly GCF_022829285.1 of Methylobacterium sp. J-078. GTDB lineage: Bacteria > Pseudomonadota > Alphaproteobacteria > Rhizobiales > Beijerinckiaceae > Methylobacterium. The sequence continues at coordinate 54,579 of NZ_JAKSYI010000055.1, read as the reverse complement.
CGCCGCTGACCCGCAGGGCCATCTCGCGGGTCAGCGCATACTCGGCCTCGATCAGCGGGAAGATGCTGTTGCGGGCCCCCTCGTCGGGCACGAGACTCGCGTAATCGCGGGCGATCTCAAGATCGACCATGAGCAGCGTCTTCTCGACCTCGTCGAGGATCAGGCGGAAGGGCTTCGATTCGGAAAAGAGCCGCTTCAGCTGCGCCTCGCCCTGCGCGCCGCGGACGTCGAGGAAGCTCTTGAGGCCCGAACCGACGCCGTACCAGCCCGTGATGACGTGCCTGTTCTGGGACCAGGCGAAGACCCAGGGAATCGCCCGGAGGTCGGAGAGCGAGCGGGCGCCGAAGCGGCGGGCCGGGCGCGAGCCGATGTTGAGGAGGGCGATCTCGTCCAGCGGGCTCGCGGCGCCGAAATAGGTCACGAGATCGGGGTGCTGGATCAGGTTGACGTAGGCCGCCCGCGAGGCGCCGCTGAGCGCCTCCAGGCAATCGTCGAACTCGCTGCGGGGGGTACCGCCGGCCTCACGCTCCGACTTCAGGGCGTGCTGGAACACGGACGAGGCCAGGAGCTCCATCTGGTACGCGGCGGTGCCCCGGTTGGCGTACTTGAACGAGACGACCTCGCCCTGCTCCGTGGTGCGGAAGCGCCCGTTGATCGAGCCCGGCGGCTGGGCCGCGATGGCCCGGGCCGTGGGGGCGCCGCCACGGCTCACCGAGCCGCCGCGCCCGTGGAAGAAGGCGATCGGCACGCCGGCGGCCTTGCCGAGCTGGGTCAGCTTGTCCTGAGCCTTGTAGAGTTCCCAGTTCGAAGCGACGAAGCCGCCGTCCTTGTTCGAATCCGAGTAGCCGATCATCACCTCCTGGACGCCGCCCTGCCAGCGGGTGGAGCGGCGCACGACGGGGATCGAGAACAGCTCCTTCATGATGGCGGGGGCGGCGCGCAGATCGTCGATGGTCTCGAACAGCGGCACGATGGGCAGGCAGCAGATCTCGGTGCCGGTGGCATCGAGGAAGTTGCCGGCCTCCTTGGCGAGCAGGTAGGCGCCCAGGATGTCCTGCACGGAGCGGGTCATCGACAGAATAAAGGCGCCGAAGGCCTCGCGGTCGAGCTGCGCGCGCATCTCGCCGACCAGCGCGAAGGTCTCCAGGGTCTCGCGGGCGTCGTCGGGCAGGTTCTCGAAGCTGCGCTCGCCCTGGCGGGGCTTGGCCAGCTCGGCGAGCAGCCAAGCCTTCCACTCCGGCGAATCGATATCCGGCGGCGTCCGGTTCTGCCCGTTGGCCTGCTGCCACAGAGCCTGCAGGGTCTTGGTGGTGCGGGTGGTGTTTTCGCGAAGATCCAGCCGGACCGTGGAGAAGCGGAAGATCTCCGCCATGCGCCGCACCGGTCGCACGAGATCGACGGCGAGCGACGGGCACTTCGCGTCGGCCAGGCCCTGCTCCAGGGTGCGCAGATCGTTGATCAGGCCGTCGGCGCTCGGATAGTCCGGCCCCGTCGAGCGCTGGCCCTTGTTGCGCAGGATGGTCGCTTCGAGCTTGCGCAGGACGCAGGTGAGGAATTGGCGATAGGCCTCGCCGGGGTTGCGGCTGGCGATGGCGCGGCCGTCGCCGCTCTCGGCGAGCATCTGCGCCAGCGCGGCCTTGAAGGTTTCCGGCACCGGCAGCGAGCGCTCGGTCAGCGAGAGCGTGCGGCCGAGTGCGGTGACGCCGTCGCGGTAGCGCCGGAGGGAGGCGAGCGCGTTGCGCTGCAGGGTGGCGCGGGTGACCGAGGAGGTTACGTAGGGGTTGCCGTCGCGGTCGCCGCCGATCCACGAGCCGAACTGGAAGAATGGCGGCACCTCGAACTTCTCGTCCGGGTAGTATTGCGCCAAGCTCTCCTCCAGGGAGTAGAGCACCTCGGGCAGCATCTCGAACAGGGTCTCGTCGAAGAAGTGCAAGCCCCAGGCGACCTCGCGCTCGACGGTGGCCTTCTCCAGATGGAGTTCGCCCGTCATCCAGACGAGCTCGATCTGGTCGCGCAGCTCGTTCATCAGGCCGTTGCGCTCGCGCTCGGTCCAGCGCGGCAGTTCGAGTTCGCGCAGCACGAGATAGATGCGGCGGAACTTCTCCAGCACGGTGACGCGCTTGCCCTCGGTGGGGTGCGCGGTGATCGTCGGGCGGATGCGCAGGTCCTTGAGGAGCGCGTGGATCTCCGGGGCCTTGATGCCGCTCGCGGCCGCCTCGGACAGGACGGCGCTGAAGCTGCCGCCCAAGGCCTCGCGGCCCTTGGTACGCTCGACCTGACGGCGCCGGCGCATGGCCGCGTTCTGCTCGGCGATGGAGAGGAGCTGAAACCAGATGCCCTGCACCTGGAGGGCGCGCGCGAGGAGCTCGGGCGAGAATTCGGAGATGTTGGCGCGCCCGTGCAGCACGTCCTCGAGCTCGGGCTCGTGCCGGCGGGCCACGGCGAGCAGGGCGTGGAACAGGATGTCGAGGGCTTCCTTCGACGAGGTGCCCGTGATCACGGGCGGCGCGAAGGTGTGGTCGACGGCTCCGACCGGGGCGTGCAGGGTATCCGTCATGGGGCCACCTTGAGGAAAGTTCTTCGCCGACTGACCGCGACGGAAGCGGGCGATGGGAAGGCGGTGACGTGTGCGATCGAGTGTTGAGCGTTGGGCGCGTTCCCCCTCCCTTCTGCGGGAGAGGGTGGCGCGCGAAGCGGGTCGGGTGAGGGGGCGACCGGTCCGGAGGTGGCGCTCCCCTCTTGCGGGACGTCGTCTCGGCCCGCCTGCTCCGCAGGCACCCTCCCCCGCGAAGGGGGAAGGGTCCTGGAGGTCAGGCCGCCAGCTTGCGCATGACCTGAGCCACTGTCGTGCCGAACTCGCCGGGGCTCGGGGCCACGGTCAGCCCGTAGGAGCGCATGATCTCGGCCTTCTCGGCGGCCGAGTCGCCGGTTGCCGAGATGATCGCGCCGGCATGGCCCATGCGGCGCCCCTTCGGGGCGGTGAGGCCGGCGACGAAGCCGACCACGGGCTTCGTCATGTGCTCCTTGATCCAGGCGGAGGCCTCCGCCTCCTGGGGACCGCCGATCTCGCCGATCATCAGCACGGCCTTGGTGTCCGGGTCCTGCTCGAACAGGGCGAGGTGGTCGAGGAAGGAGGAGCCGTTGATCGGGTCGCCGCCGATGCCCACCGAGGTGGTGATGCCGATGCCTTCGGCCTTCATCTGCGCGGCGGCCTCGTAGCCCAGCGTGCCGGAGCGCGAGATCACGCCGACATTGCCCTGCAGGTAGATGTGGCCCGGCATGATGCCGAGCATCGACTTTCCGGGCGAGATGATGCCGGCGCAGTTCGGGCCCACCACCATGGTGCGCTTATCCTTGGGGTAGCGGCGCAGATACCGCTTCACCCGCATCATGTCCTGGGCCGGGATGCCGTCGGTGATCGAGCAGATCAGGCTGAGCCCCGCATCGGCCCCTTCCATGATCGCGTCGGCCGCGAAGGGCGGGGCCACGAAGGTGATGGAGGTGGTCGCACCCGTGGCCTCCACGGCCTCCTTGACGGTGTTGAACACCGGCACGCCGAGATGCGTCTTGCCGCCCTTGCCCGGGGTGACGCCGGCGACCACGTTGGAGCCGTACGCCATCATTTCCTGGGCGTGGAAGGTGCCCTTGTCGCCCGTGATGCCCTGGATCAGGATCGGGGTCTTCTCGTCGATCAGGATGCTCATCGCGTGTCCTCCCCGGTTCAGCGGTTACGTTTGGCGTCGTCGCAGGCCTTCACGGCCTTGGCGGCGGCATCCGACAGGCTGTCGGCGGTGATGAGGTCGAGGCCGCTCTCGGCCAGGATCTTCTGACCTGCCTCGACATTCGTGCCGGCGAGCCGGACGATGAGCGGCACGTCGATCTTCACCTCGCGCGCCGCCTGGATCACGCCCTGGGCGACCCAATCGCAGCGGTTGATGCCTGCGAAGATGTTGACGAGGATCGCCTTGACGTTGCGGTCCGAGAGCACGAGCCGGAAGGCCGTGGCCACCCGGTCCGGCGAGGCGCCGCCGCCGACATCCAGGAAGTTCGCGGGCTCGCCGCCGGCGTGCTTGATCATGTCCATGGTGGCCATGGCCAAGCCGGCGCCGTTGACGATGCAGCCGATCTCGCCTTCGAGGCCGATATAGGAGAGGTTGTGCTCGGCGGCCTGGGCCTCGCGCGGGTCGCCCTGCGAGGGGTCGTGCATGTCGGCGATGTTGCGGCGCCGGAACATGGCGTTGTCGTCGAAGGACATCTTGGCGTCGAGCGCCAGCACCCGGTCGTCCTTGGTGACGACGAGGGGGTTGATCTCCAGCATGGTGCCGTCGCAATCGCGGAACGCCCGGTAGGCGTTCATGATCGTCTTCACGGCGGCCGAGACCTGCTTGATGTTCAGGCCGAGCTGGAACGCGATCTCGCGGGCCTGGAACTGCTGCAGGCCCACCGCCGGCTCGACGACCACCTGGATCAGGGCCTCGGGCTCGTTGGCGGCGATCTCCTCAATGTCCATGCCGCCGCGCTGGGAGGCGATGACGCGGACCCGCTCGGCCTTCCGGTCGAGGACGTAGCCGAGGTAGAGTTCGCGCTCGAACGGGTCGGCGGTCTCGACGTAGATGCGCTGGACGGGCTTGCCCTCGGGTCCGGTCTGGACCGTCACCAGGCGCTTGCCGAGGAGCTCCTTGGCGGCGTCGCGGACCTCGTTGTAGGTCCGGCAGAGCTTGATTCCGCCGGCCTTGCCGCGGGCGCCCGCGTGGATCTGGGCCTTCACCGCCCAGAACGAGCCGCCGAGCTCGGTGGCGGCATAGACCGCCTGATCGGCACTGAAGGCGACGGCGCCCTTCGGAACGGCGACGCCGAAACCGGCAAGCAGCTCCTTGGCCTGGTACTCGTGCACGTCCATGCGCGTTCTCCTCGACGTTTCTTCCCTTGGAAGGACTCTCTCGTAAATTTCACTTCACGGAAAGTCCCTGAGCATTTATATTTTTTTACATTGTGTTTCACTCTGCCTTGAAGGCGGTGAAACTGTATTCAGTTTGTACAAGAGCTGCTCCGATGGCGTCGGAAGCAGCTCTTGGTATATCAGATCACGCGATTCGACCTCGTGCGACGTCGTCTTCGAGGCGAAGGCTCAGTTCACTTTGGCCTTCACCACCTCGTAGATGGATTCGTTGAGCGGTCCGGCCGAGCCCAACAGGGTCTCGAGTTCGCTCAGGCGCGCCTCCGCGAAGGCGCGATCGTCGAGGCCCTTGGCGTTGACGTAGACGTTCAGCGCCGCGCTACGCAGGCCCGCATGGGCGGAGAGCACCGCCACGCCGGCATCCGAGATGACGTTGAGATTGCCCTTGTCGGCGACGGTCTGAGCGAGATCAATGACCTTGCGGCAGGCCCGGCAGCAGGCGAGCGGCACGTCGGTGGCGACCTTCAGGGCCGCCTGGATCGTTTCGGCCCGCACGGCCTTCTCGTCGTCCGTGCCCTTGGGCAGCCCGTAGGCCCCCATCACGGCGTCGAAGGCCTCGACGTCGTCGGCGATCATGCCGGTGAGCTCGGCGCGCAGGGCCTCGGACTGCCCGAGGATCTCCTTCAGCTCCGCCTCGACCTCGACGTACTTCTTCTTCCCGATGGTGAGGTTGCACACCATGCTGAGGAGGGCGGCGCCCATGGCGCCCGAGATGGCGGCCGCCCCGCCCCCGCCGGGGGTGGGGGCCGAGCTCGCCAGACCGTCGAGGAAGGTCTGGATGGTCTCGTTCGCGGCGTTCTCTTTGGCAGCCATGGCGGTCAGGCCATCTTCTTGGCGAGGGCGTAGATGTTCTCCGCGTCCAGCACCTGCTCGGTGTTGTCGAAGAGCTGGCCCACGCAGGCCCGGTGCAGCTTGAGCTTCAGGCCGCCGATGCCGAGGGCGCCGAAGACCTTCTTGCCGTGCCGGTCCTTGCCCTTGTCCATGGCCTCGATGCCGCCGAAGCCGAGCGGCGGCTGGGCGTTGTAGTCGGCGACGAACTCGATGCTGGCCTCGTCCTTCCAGGCGTCCTCTGGCAGGAGTTCGAGGCCGATGGCGCCGGCCGAGAAGACGATGTTCTGGCCCTTGACGATCGCCGCGCGGGAGGCAGCGTCGGGCGTCTCGGCGGCCTTGATGCTCACCTTGAAGCGCTTGTTGATCTGGTCCGCCGCAGCCTGCGCCTTGTCGAGGGAGCGTCCGCAGAGCGTCACCTCGGCGCCTTCCTGCGCGAGGAGTGCCGCCGAGCGCATGCCGACCGGGCCGGTGCCGGCCAGGACCACGGCCTTCTTGCCGGTCAGCGACCCGGCCGCCTTCTGGACCAGGGCGACGCCGGCGGCGGCGGTGGTGTTCGAGCCGTTCGAATCGAGCATGATCGAGACGCGGAACGGGCCGAAGAAGCGCTTCTTGACCGCCTCGAACACCGCCTCACCGGCCGCCATGCTGCCGCCGCCCACGAAGATCGCCGTGGACTTCTTCTCGGAGCCACCGCGGGTGTAGATCGTGCCGTCGACCAGGGCCCCGACATTGTCCGGGGTGACGTTGCCGTAGCCGGTGATGTGGTCCGCGCCGCCATCGTAGCCCACGACCACGTCGAACACGCTCGGGACGGTGTCGGTGTCGAATTGGAACAGCAGTTTTTTCATTTTTATGATCCCTGTCGGTCCCGCGCTCGGCGCGGCTGGCGTTTGGTTTTGATCGCCGATCGGCGCCTCGCCAATTCGGCTGTGTTCAGGAACGCGGCCCCCCTCCCCCTTGTGGGGAAGGTCAGGGGCGATTGGGTGACCCTGCCGCTTCGGAGGCCGGCGGAACCACCCCCACCCTCGATCCCTCCCCGCGAGGGGGGAGGGAGGAAACTCACACCACGTTCTGCGGCTTACCGGCGACGAAGGCCTCGACGTTGTCGACGAGCTGGTCGGCCAGGATCTGCATGGCTTCCTTGCTGGCCCAGGCCACGTGCGGCGTGACGATGAGGTTGGGCAGGTCAAGCTCGCAGAGGATGTTGCCGTTCTTCGGGGGCTCGGTCATCACCACGTCGAAACCGGCGCCGCCGATGGTGCCGGCCTTGAGGGCCTCGGCCAGGGCCTCCTCGTCAACGAGGCCGCCGCGCGCGGTATTGATGAGGAGCGCGTGCTTCTTCATCTTCGCGAGCTGTTCACGCCCGATCATGTTGCGGGTCTCGGGCGTCAGCGGCGCGTGCAGCGTGATGACGTCGGATTCGCGCAGGATCGTCTCGAAGTCGACGAGGCCCTCCTGGGGGAAGACGTCGTAGGCGATGACCGTCATGCCGAGCGCTTCGGCGCGCTTCGCGATGGACTTGCCGAGTGCCCCGTAGCCGACGATGCCGAGCGTCGAGCCCGCGATGTCGTGGATCGGGTAGTCGAAGTAGCAGAACTGGGTCGACTTCGCCCAATCGCCCCGGCGCACCGAATTCGCGTACGGAACGATGGCCCGGCGCAGGGCGAACATCAGGCCGATCACGTGCTCCGGCACGGTGTTGAAGGCGTAGCCGCGAATGTTGACGACGGTGATGCCCTGCGCCTTGGCGGCCTCCTTGTCGACCACGTCGGTGCCGGTGGCGGCCACCGCGATCAGCTTGAGGTCGGGGAGCTGCTTCAGGGTCTCGGCCCGCATCGGGACCTTGTTGATCAGCGCGATCTCGGCGCCTTTCAGGCGCTCGACGATCTCCTCCGGCGTCCAGGTCGACTCGTACTCGACGTAGTCGTGCGGAAAGTTGAATTCACGGACCTTGGCGTCCAGGGACTCGCGGTCGAGGAACACGATCTTCTTCGTCATGGAATCCTCTGGCCGATCCGGCCGGGTCACGGGTAGGGTCGATGGCGTGATACCGGGGCGGGCGCCCCACCCCGGTATCACAGGACAGGATGGGTGCTGTCAGGCCTTGGCGAGCGGGTTCTCGCGCAGGTAGCTCGACGCGGCGGCGACGCCGGAGCCCGGCTGCACCTTCACACCGTGGTCGAGCATCGCCATCTCGGCGCCCGCGATGGCACCCAGCAGCGACAGCTCGTTCATGTCACCGACGTGACCGATGCGGAAGACCTTGCCGGCGACTTGGCTCAGGCCCGCGCCGAGCGCCAGATTGTAGCGCACGTAAGCGTGCTTGATGATCGCGGCGGCGTCGACACCCTCGGGCACCAGGATGGCCGTGACCGTGTCGGAGTTCCACTTGGGCTCCTTGGCGCAGGTCTTCAGGCCCCAGGCGGCCACGGCCTGGCGGGTCGCCTCGCCGAGCACGTGGTGGCGGTGGTAGACGTTCTCGAGGCCTTCCTCGTTGAGGCAGGCCAGGGCCTCGCGCAGGCCGTAGAGGAGCGGCAGCGGCGGGGTGTAGGGGAAGTAACCGGCCGGGTTCTGCTTCTGGTGGTCGGCCCAGTCGAAGTAGACATGCGCGAGGCGGTCGTTCTGGCCCGACGAGGTGTCGGCGGCCTTGAGGGCCTTCTGGCTCACGCAGATCACGCCGAGGCCGGCGGGGAGCATCAGGCCCTTCTGCGAGCCCGCGATGGCGCAATCGACCTTCCACTCGTCCATCTTGAAGGGCAGCGAGCCGATCGACGAGACGCCGTCCACGAACAGCAGGGCCGGGTGACCGGCCGCGTCGATGGCCTTGCGCACGGCGCCGACATCGCTGGTGACGCCGGTGGCGGTCTCGTTATGGACCACCATAACGGCCTTGATCTCGTGGTTCTTGTCGGCGCGCAGGGCCTCGCCGATCCGCTCCGGGTTGGCACCCGTGCCCCACTCCTCGTCCTGCACCACGACCTCGAGGCCGAGGCGCTGGGCCATGTCGATCCAGAGATGGCTAAACTGGCCGAAGCGGGCGGCCAGCACCTTGTCGCCGCGCGACAGGGTGTTCGACAGGGCGGATTCCCAGATGCCGGTGCCGGAGGCCGGGAACAGGAAGATGGTGCCCTCGGTCGAGCCGTAGACCGCCTTCGTGTCCTGGAACAGCGGCTTGGTCAGGGCGGGGAAGTCCACCGAACGGTGATCCTCGGACTGGACCGTCATCGCGCGCATCACGCGATCCGGGATATTCGTCGGGCCCGGAACGAACAGGTGGTTCCGGCCGGGACGTCGCGTTGCCGCCATGGTGTTTTCTCCGTTTCTCACGTTGCGCCCGCACGGGCTCGCCGTGCGGCGCCAAGGATGCGCCGATGGTTGATGCGGCCCCCGCGGGCGGCCCCGGATCGGTCCGGATGCCCCGCGTGGCCGCTCGTCAGGTGAATCGTGGGACGATCTCGTTCGCGCCGTCCGGTGTTCGGGCGGGGGCCGGACGGAAACCCGCCGACGCCGAAGGACAACCTTCGACGCGCCTGCCCGCGCGCGGCACCGAATACCTCAAGCCACTTCTCCATGGGCCGGGGCGCGCGCTCGACACGCGCTCACCGCTGGGCCGTTTCAGCGTCGTCGTCCCCGGGGACGGCACCCTTAGTTCGCCTCGATGGGCTCCGGTCGTGCGTTGGCGAACGCGGACCGGTGGGGCACCTTGAGCGGGACTATGCCCCCCTTCAGCCCGAAAGGAAAACCCGAAATACTTGATCACAAATCAAAATTTTTTTCGTGGACGAGGGGCTTACGTCGCGGCGCGGCACGCCGGGCGCGGACCGGGCCGGCGTCATCAAACTGATACGGGAATCCGGTTTGGCTCGCCGGCATCGGAGGCTGTCCCGGAGGCGAGCGTGGGCGAAGAGACCGAGACGACCCGCGTCCGGACACTGTTCCTGTCCGACATGCATCTGGGCACCAAGGGTTGCCAGGCCGACCTGTTGCTCGAATTCCTGCGCGATTACGATGCGGACGAGATCTACCTCGTCGGCGACATCATCGACGGCTGGCAGCTCAAGTCCGGCTGGTACTGGCCCCAGAGCCACAACGATGTCGTTCAGAAGCTGATGCGCAAGGTGCGCAAGGGCTCGACGCTGGTCTACGTGCCGGGCAACCACGACGAGTTCCTGCGCGACTACATCGGCATGACATTCGGCGGCATCGAGATCGCCGACCAGCGCCTGCACGAGGCGGCCGACGGCAAGCGCTACCTCGTCATCCACGGCGACCAGTTCGACATGGTGGTGCGCCACGCCAAGTGGCTCGCCTATCTGGGCGACGGGGCCTACACCTTCGCGCTCTTCATCAACACCTACGTCAACACCGCGCGCCGCCGCCTCGGCCTCGCCTACTGGTCGCTCTCGGCCTGGGCCAAGCTCAAGGTGAAGAACGCGGTCAACTTCATCGGCAAGTTCGAGGAACTGCTCAGCGCCGAGGCCAAGCGCGTCGGGGCCGACGGGGTCATCTGCGGCCACATCCACCACGCGGCCAACCGGCAGATCGACGGGCTGACCTACCTGAACACCGGCGACTGGGTCGAATCCTGCACGGCCATCGTCGAGCATTACGACGGCACCATGGAGGTGCTGCACTATCCGAGCCTGCTACGCGCCCGCCTGCAAACCGCCGTGGTCGAGCGCCCGAGGCCGGACGGCGCCCGGGCCGTCGCGTGAGGCTGCTCATCGCCACGGATGCGTGGGCCCCCCAGGTCAACGGCGTCGTCCGCTCCCTGGAGAACATGGCGGCGGCCGGGGCCGCCTACGGCTTCGATCCGGTCTTCCTGACCCACCAGGACTTCGCCTCCCTGCCGCTGCCGGGCTACCCTGAGATCCGCCTCGCCTACGCCACCAAGCGGCACGTGGCGCGCCTGTGGGACACCTTGCGCCCGACCCACGTCCACATCGCCACGGAGGGCACGGTGGGCTACGCGACCCGGCGCTACTGCCTCGCCCATCGCCGGCCCTTCACCACGAGCTACCATACCCGGTTCCCCGAATACGTCTCGGCCCGGGCCCCCGTGCCCGAGGCCTGGAGCTACGCCTGGCTGCGCCGGTTCCACGGCGCCTCGAACGGCACCATGGTGTCCACGCCCTCCCTGGAGCGCGACCTCGCCGGGCGCGGCTTCACGAAGCTGATGCGCTGGACGCGGGGTGTCGACACCGAGCTGTTCCGGCCGCAGGCGTCGGAGCCGGCGGATTTCGCAGGCCTGCCGCGGCCGATCTTCCTGTCCGTGGGCCGGCTCGCGGTGGAGAAGAACCTGGACGCCTTCCTGCGCCTCGACCTGCCGGGCACCAAGGTGGTGGTCGGCGACGGGCCGGACCGACCCCGCCTCGCGGCCATCGACCCCCGGGCGCGCTTCCTCGGGACCCGGACGGGGGCCGACCTCGCCGCCCTCTACGCCGGGGCCGACGCCTTCGTGTTCCCGAGCCTGACCGACACGTTCGGCATCGTGCTGCTGGAAGCCCTGGCCTGCGGGGTGCCGGTGGCGGCCTTTCCCGTCACCGGCCCCCTCGACGTGATCGGCGACACCGGCGCCGGGGTGCTGGGGCACGACCTCGAGGCGGCGGCCCTCGCGGCCCTGACGATCCCCCGTGCGCGCTGCCGCGCCGAAGCCCTGCGCTACACCTGGGCCGAGAGCGCGCGCCAGTTCTACGACAACATCGCGCTGGCCCACGGCACCGCCCCCGTGCGGGCCCGGGCTCCCGGCGCGGCCCCCCGCAGTGTCGTGGGGATCGGCTGAGGCGTGGACCGTTCGGCGGGACCGGGCTAGGGAGGCGCACACCGCCCTCCCCTCGGAACCCGCCCGATGCCCCCGTTCGACCCGCGCCTGGCGGCGACCTACCCGGCGGTGATCGGCTGCGACGAGGTCGGGCGTGGGGCACTCTGCGGGCCCGTCGTCGTCGCGGCGGTCTGGTTCGACCCGGTCGCGTTCCCGCCCGACCTGCTCGCCCGCCTCGACGACAGCAAGCGCCTGAAGGCGGCCGAGCGGGCCGCGCTGACGCCCCTGATCCGGGACCACGCCCGCGTCGCCGTGGCGGCGGGCTCGCGCGCCCTCGTCGACCGGCTCAACGTGCGGGGCGCGACCCTCGACGCCATGCGGCGCGCCGTGCTGGCCCTCGGCCTCGCCGAACCCGTCCGGGTCGACGGGCGCGACCCGGTGCCGGGCCTCGCCCAGCCCTGCCGCGCGGTGATCGGCGGCGACCGGTTGGTGCCACAGATCGCCGCCGCCTCCATCGTGGCCAAGACACTGCGCGACGGGCTGATGCATCGTCTCGCCGGGCGCTACCCGGATTACGGCTGGGCCAGCAATGTCGGCTACGGCACGCGCGCGCACCTCGCCGGTCTGGCGGAGCGCGGGCGCTCGCCCCATCACCGCCTCAGCTTCACCCGCGCCTACGCCCTCAGAACAGGCTCAGCTGATCCGTCGGAACCCTGAACAGGTCGGTGCGCAGGCGCCGGCGCGTCTCGGGGTAGCCGAGGCGCCGCCGGGCGAGGCGCATGCGCTGGGCGATCAGGTCCGCGTAGGCGCCGGTACCGGTCATGCGGGTGCCGAAGGCCGCGTCGTAGGCCTTTCCGCCCCGGGCCGCCCGGACCAGCGACATGACGTGTGCTCGCCGGCCCGGCTCGTGCTCGGCGAACCAGTCGTCCACCAGGGCGTCGAGTTCGAGGGGCAGGCGCAGGAGGACGTGGCTCGCCTCCACCGCGCCGTGTGCGCGGGCGCGGGCCAGGATCGCCTCGATCTCGTGGTCGTTGAGCGAGGGGATGACCGGCGCCGCGATCACCATCACGGGAATGCCGGCCGCGCTGAGGCGGCCGATGGCGTCGAGGCGCCGCTCGGGATGCGGCGCCCGCGGCTCCAGCCGGCGCGCCAGCACCGGGTCGAGGGTCGTCACCGAGATCGCCACCTTTACCAGACCGTCCCGCGCGAGATCGGTGAGGAGGTCGAGGTCGCGCACGACGAGGTTCGACTTCGTCACGATCCCGACCGGGTGGCGGAAGCGCGCCAGAACCTCCAGCACCGCGCGGGTGACGCGATGCTCGCGCTCGATCGGCTGGTAGGGGTCGGTGGCGGTGCCGAGCGCGATGGTGGCCGGACTGTAGCCCGGCGCCGACAATTCCCGCGCGAGGAGCGCGCCGGCATTCACCTTCCGGAACAGCTTCGTCTCGAAATCGAGGCCCGGCGAGAGGCCCACATAGGCGTGGTTCGGCCGGGCGAAGCAGTAGACGCAGCCATGCTCGCAGCCCCGGTAGGGGTTGATCGAACGATCGAACGAGATGTCGGGCGAGGTGTTGCGGGTGATGAGCGTGCGGGCCTGCTCCGGCCGCACCTCGGTGCGCAGCGGCGCCGGCGCGTCGTCCCCGGGCCAGCCGTCGTCGAAGGCTTCCCGCCGTGCGGCCTCGTAGCGCCCGCTCGGATTGGCCGTGGCGCCCCGCCCCCGCCGTCCCGCGCCAAGGGGCGTCGTCTCGGCGAGGCGTCGTGCCGGTTCCGGCTCGAACGGGGCTGGGCGGGTCGCGTCTGGGGGCATCGGGCTATTCGTTCCGGGAAGGCGAACATAACATGAACACGGCATCGCCGGACTGCGGATATTTCAGGCAGATCGGCCGGCGCGCCGCATTTCCACCCCCCTGCCGGGGATGCGTCGCCATGCGACGGCTTTGCGCGACGCAAAAATGCGGTATGCGCGCGCATGCTCTCGGCTCTCATCTCCGTGGCCCGGCCCAACGACCCCGATGCCGTCGACCAGCTCGCCGATACCCTCGGCGCGCTGGTGGCGGGCGTCGCGGCGGGGCTCGTGGGCGATGCGGTGATCATCGTGCCGGCCCCCAACCCGACTATCGAGACCGTGGCGGAGGCGACCGGCGCCAAGGTGGTGCTGCGCGGGCGCGGCGCCTCGCCCTGGTCGGCGGGCGCCAGGGCCGCGCGGCGGGACTGGGTGCTCTGCCTGGAGGCCGGTGACGTTCCGGCCGAGGGCTGGATCCGCCTCCTCGACCGCTTCATCGGCACCGCCCGGCCGGAGGTTTCGCTGGCCCGCCTGCGCCGCCCCCATACCGGGCTGCCCGCGCGCATGGCCGCCCGGGGCGAGCGCGTCATCGGCGCGACCGCCCCGCGCCCCGGCGACCTCGTGCGGCGCGAGCGCCTGCTGGCCGGGCCAAAATTCAGCGGCCGCCTCAAGGCTCGGCCACTCGCGGCGCGCCTCGACCGGGCATGAAAAACCCGCCCCGGCAGAACCGGGACGGGCGACGACGTGCGACGCGGCGCGATGAGGTCAGTCGCAGCTCTCCTTCGTGACCGTCTTGCGGTCGCCGACGTCGTTTTCCTTGGTCACCGTCTTCGAGGAGCAGCCGTCGCTGGTCTCGCGGCGCTCGACCGTGCGGGTCTCGCTGGCCGGACGGTCGACGACGACGGTCTCTGGCGCCTCGCGGCGGATGACGGTCGTCTCGGCCTGTACGGCCGAAGCACCGAACAGCGTGGCCAGGGTCAGGGCGGCGATGATGGGGTTGCGCATGGACATCTCCCTCCAGGAAATCTGGAGCCCCAACGGCGCTCCGCCGGAATCCGTTCCGCAACATCCTGGCTCGAACTGCCGAATGCTCCCGCCTCGTGGCGCATCGGCCCGCGATGACTTGGCGGTCCCGGCGGCGACGTCAGGCCAGGGCAGTCGCGATAACGCTCGCCAGCGGGGTCGTCGGGCGCCCGATGAGGGTGCGCAGAGCGTGCCCGTCGTCGAACAGGGCGCCCTGCGCAGCGCCCGCGTCGGAATCCGCGAGCAGGCTCGCCACTCCGTCGGGAAGGCCGGCGGTGAGGAGAGCCGCCCGGTACTCCGGCGCCGGCAGGTCCTGATAGCGGATTGGCCGACCCGAGGCCTGCGCGGCCGCTGCGGCGAACGCATCTAGAGTGTAGGCCTCGTCCCCCGCCAGTTCGTAGACGCGCCCGCCCGCTGCCTCGGCGGTGAGCACGGCGGCGGCGGCCTCCGCGTAATCGGCGCGCGCGGCGCTGGCGATCCGCCCCGCGCCGGCACTGCCGAGCATGACCCCGTGCGCGAGGGCCGCCGGCAGGGAAGCCGTGTAGTTCTCCGTGTACCACCCGTTACGCAGGATCACGGCCGGCACCCCGGATTCCGCCAGGATCGCCTCGGTGGCGCGGTGCTCGCCGGCGAGCCCCAGGGGCGAGGTGTCCGCGCGCAGCAGGCTGGTATAGGCGATGAGCCCGATTCCGGCCCGGCCGGCCGCCGCGACGACGTTGCGGTGCTGGGGCACGCGCTGGCCGACCTCGCTGGAGGAGATCAGCAGCAGGCGGTCGACGCCCTCAAAGGCCTCCGCCAGGGTCTCGGGACGCGCGTAATCAGCGATCCGCACCGTGACGCCCTGGGTACGTAGGTCCTGCGCGGCCTGGGACTCGGCGTTCCTGACACCGGCGACGATCCAGGATGCCGGCACCCGGCGCAGGAGCGCCGCGACGACGAGGCGCCCGAGCTGGCCGCTCGCGCCGGTGATGAAAACTTTAGGGGAAAGGGTCTGGGACATGTCGCTGTGCCTCATGGTTCTCGATCCACACGAGGTCTATAAAAGAGACCGACAGGCCCCGTAAGGCGGCAGGTTTTCGATCCCTGGTTACCGGCAAGGAACCCGCCATGCGCGATGACGCAGACAGCCGGGATGGTCCAGACCTCGCTGAACGCTTCGCGGCCTGGCAGGATCTCGGTCTCGATCCGCATCGCTGCCCGGTCCGCGACGTGCTGAGTCACGTCGGCGACAAGTGGACCACGCTGATCATCGCGGCGCTCGCCGGCGGCCCGCGCCGGTTCGGGGCCATCCACCGGGTGATCCCGGACATCTCCAAGCGGATGCTGACGCAGACGCTGCGCGACCTGGAGCGCGACGGCCTCGCGACGCGGCGCGTCTTTCCCACGAGCCCACCGAGCGTCGAGTACGCCCTGACGCCGCTGGGGCCGATCGCTCCTCGGTCCGCTCACCGCCCTGGTCGCCTGGGCGGAACGGAACCACGCCGCCATCGACGCGGCCCGGACGCGATTCCGGGCCGAGACCTGAGACGGCTTCCGGCTGATCGCTTCGGTCGTCCTGGTCGAAACGGGCTCCCTCTCCCGTCTGGGAGAGCGAGCACGTCGCGCGCACGCAGACCGAAGCCACCAACACGAAACGGTATGCGCCCCAAAGGACGCCGGTTCAGCCCTCGATGCGGGAGAAGTCCGCGACCGCTCGGGTCGCCGCCCGCAGGGCGTTGAGTAGGGCGAGCCGGTTCTGGCGTAGGGCCGGGTCCTCGGCGTTCACCGTCACGTGCTCGAAGAACGCATCGACGGGGGCGCGCAGGGTCGACAGCGCCTGCATGGCGCCGGCGAAGTCCTCGCGTTCGACCGCCGCCGAGGCCGCCGCGCGGGCGGTGACGAGGGCGTCCGAGAGGTCGCGCTCCTCGGGCTGCCCCTCGGCGGCGAGGGCCGCATCGGGCGCGGCGTCGTAGGCGCGGCCGTCCTTCTTCTCTTCGATGCGCAGGATGTTGGCCGCGCGCTTGTAGCCGGCGAGCAGATTCCGGCCGTCGTCGGTCTCGAGGAACGTGCCCAGCGCCTCGACCCGGCGGACCACCATCAGCAGGTCGTCCTGCCCCGGCAGGGCGAAGACGGCGTCGATGAGGTCGTGGCGGGCGCCCTTGTCGCGCAGGTAGACCTTGAGGCGGTCGGCGAAGAAGGCGAGGAGGCTCGCGGCGTCGCCGTCATTCGCCGTGGCGTCGCCCGCCGCCTCGTCGTCCACGGCACCGTAGTTCCGCAAGCCGTCTGCCGCCGCCTGATAGCCGTCCCGCAGGAGGGACAGCTTGACCGTGTTCTCGATGAGCAGGCGGATCACGCCGAGCGCCGCCCGACGGAGGGCGTAAGGGTCCTTGCTGCCGGTGGGCTTCTCGTCGATGGACCAGAAGCCCACGAGGGTGTCGAACTTGTCGGCGAGGGCCACCGCGACGGCGACCCGGTCGGTGGGTACCCGGTCGGAAGGGCCGACCGGCTTGTAGTGCTCCTCGACCGCCGCCGCGACGCTCTCCGGCTCGCCCTGGAGGCCCGCGTATTTGCGTCCCATCAGCCCCTGAAGCTCGGGGAACTCGCCGACCATCTCGGTGACGAGGTCTGCCTTGGCGAGGGTCGCGGCGCGCTCGGCCAGATCCGGGTCGGCGCCGACCAGCGGCGCGAGTTCGCGGGCGAGCGCCGCGATGCGCTGCACGCGCTGCCCCTGCGTGCCGAGTTTCTCGTGGAACACGATGGCGTCGAGCTTCGGCAGGCGCTCCTCCAGGCGGGTCGCCTTGTCGGTCTCCCAGAAGAACTTGGCGTCGGACAGCCGCGCCCGCACCACGCGCTCGTTGCCGGCGGTGATGGCCGCGCCGCCGTCGCTGGCGATCAGGTTCGAGGTCAGGATGAAGGCCGGCGCCAGGGTTTCGGTGCCGGCATGGCGCAGCACGAAGCACTTCTGGTTGGCCCGGATGGTGGCGCGGATCGCTTCGGCCGGGATGTCCAGGAAGGCGTCGTCGAAGGAGCCCAGCAGTACCACCGGCCACTCGACGAGGCCGGCGACCTCCTCGAGCAGCCCGTCATCCTCCACGAGTTCGAGGCCGCGCGCGAAGGCGAGATCCCGGGCGTCGTGCAGGATGATGTCTTTGCGCCGCTCCACGTCGAGCACGACCTTCGCGCGCTCCAGGGCCTGGACGTAATCGTCGAAGCGCCGGACCTCGATGGGGTCGGGCGCCAGGAAGCGGTGTCCGTAGGTGGTGGTGCCGGCCATGATGCCGTCGACCGCGAACGGCACCACGTCCGGCGTCTCGGTCTCCGGTCCGAAGGTGGCGACGATGGATTGCAGCGGGCGCACCCAGCGCAAAGCGCCCGGCTGGGCCGAGGCCGCGCCCCAGCGCATCGATTTCGGCCATGGGAAGGCACGGATGATCTGCGG
Organism: Methylobacterium sp. J-078; assembly: GCF_022829285.1. Lineage (GTDB taxonomy): Bacteria > Pseudomonadota > Alphaproteobacteria > Rhizobiales > Beijerinckiaceae > Methylobacterium. Next base: position 36,806 of record NZ_JAKSYI010000055.1, on the reverse strand, counting down.
CAGGATCTCGGCGAGCACGTCGAGGGTCGGGCGGCCGGGCCGCTCGATCACCGCCACGTAGAACTCGCCCTTCTTCGGGTCCGTGACGATGGTGGCCTCGTCGAGGCTCGCCAGCCCCGCGCTCTTCAGGAAGCCCTGGACCGCGCCCTCCGGCGCCCCGACGCGGGGGCCTTTGCGCTCCTCGCGCACGTCCTGGCCCCGCGGCGGCAGGCCGGCCACGTGCAGCGCCAGCCGGCGCGGCGTCGCGAAGGCCTTGGCACCCTCGTAGAGGAAGCCGCGCTCCACCAGGGCGTCGGTGACGAGCTTGCGCAGATCGTCGGCCGCGCGCCGCTGCATGCGGGCGGGGATCTCTTCGGAGCGCAGTTCGAGGAGGAGGTCGGGCATGGCGGGAGCGTCCGGAGAGGAATGTACGAGGAGGCGGTGCGCGTTCGGGGCGGGGGCCGGTCAGGCCGCCCCACCGCCCGCGGTCCGCAGGTAGGCCGCCCCGCAGGCCTTCGCGAGTTCCCGCACCCGCAGGATGTAGCTCTGACGCTCGGTCACCGAGATGACGCCTCGGGCGTCGAGCAGATTGAAGACGTGGCTCGCCTTGATGCACTGGTCGTAGGCCGGCTGGGCCATCCGGTGCCGGCCGGTCTCGTCCGCCGGGGCGCCGGCATCGAGGTAGGTCCGGCAGGCCTTCTCGGCGTCGGTGAACTGGCGGAACAGCATCGCGGTGTCGGCCGCCTCGAAGTTGTGGCGCGAGTATTCCTGCTCGGACTGGAGGAAGACGTCGCCGTAGGTGACGCGCTCCGCGCCCGTGCCGCCGTTGAAGCTCAGGTCGTAGACGTTCTCGACGCCCTGGACGTACATCGCCAGGCGCTCCAGGCCGTAGGTGAGCTCGCCCGCGACAGGCGCGCACTCGAAGCCCGCGACCTGCTGAAAGTAGGTGAACTGGCTCACCTCCATGCCGTCGCACCAGCATTCCCAACCCAGGCCCCAGGCGCCGAGGGTCGGGCTCTCCCAATCGTCCTCCACGAAGCGGATGTCGTGCAGCGCCAGGTCGACGCCGATGGCGGCGAGGGAGGCGAGGTAGAGCTCCTGGAGGTTCGGCGGGTTCGGCTTCAGGATGACCTGGAACTGGTAATAGTGCTGCAGCCGGTTCGGGTTCTCGCCGTAGCGGCCGTCCTTGGGGCGGCGGGAGGGCTGCACGTAGGCGGCCTTCCAGGGCTTGGGGCCGAGCGCCCGCAGGGTGGTGGCCGGGTGGAAGGTGCCGGCGCCGACTTCCATGTCGTAGGGCTGCAGAATCACGCAGCCCTGGGCCGCCCAGAAGCGCTGCAGAGTGAGGATCAGGCCCTGGAACGAGGTTTGGGGCGCGAGATCCACGGCGCTCGCGATCGGGGTGTCGCTCGACATGGGGCTTCCGGTCCGTGAAGGGGCGGCCAGCGTTTAAGAGGCCGGTCCCAGGTGTCAAGCGAGGCGCGTGCGCTGCAGTTGGCCGACGGCGTCCGACGGATATCACCGTCGTCGAACGTCCGGTGAGGGCCGGACGGAACGACCGGATCGTAGGGATCACCGGGAAGCCGATCGCCGGGACGCCCGGATCGGATGCTGCCGGACAGTGCCCACGAAGGACTTAGGACGCACCGCGCTGGTGCGTTGCGGAGTCGTTACTGCTGAAGCGAAAAATCGAATGGCGGAGAGGGGGGGATTCGAACCCCCGATGCCCTTGCAGGCATGCCGCATTTCGAGTGCGGTGCATTCAACCGCTCTGCCACCTCTCCGCGAAGGCGCCTCGATGAGACGGAGGCTCCGTAACACGAGTTCTCTTGCCGCGACAAGCGCACAAACACCAGAAAGCTTGGCGGCCTCGCGTCCCGGAACGACGGCAGCCCGTGCTGCGGCTTCGGAGGAGACAGGCAATGGGCGTCTCAGGGTGAGGCCGGATCACCGGCCGCGGACCCATGCCGGCGGTCCGCGCGCCAAGCGCAACCCGGCACATCCGACGAGACCATGCGCGGCAGATGCGACCATCCCCGCAACGACGAACCGGCGGCATCACCATGCAGGACTTAAACCCTGTGGCGAGTGGAACGCGCGGGCGAAGGCATCGCGGCTTAGGCCGTCTTCGACGACATCCCCACTACCCTCGGCACCACGCATCCTCCTTTTGCCTGTCCGCGGCGGGTGGTCGGCCATGCGGGATACGTCTCAAACGAAAAGGGAGGCGCCCTGCGGCGCCTCCCTTCGAGAGATCCGTTGATGGTCGGTGGACTTCAGCGCTGCCCGGCGTGGTCGCCGTCGCGCAACGTGCCGGTCGGCTCCTGCACGTGAGCCTCGAGGAACCAGAGTTGCTTGTCGACGCCCCGTGAGACCTCGGTGAGGAGGTCGGCCGTCCCGGCATCCCCGGCCTCGTCGGTCTCGTCGATGTTCTGGCGGACGGCGTTGGCATAGACGCCGTAGCGGTCGATCAGCGCCGCGAGGTGGTCTGCGATCGCATAGGCGTCGAGGGGGTAGGGCTTCAGCTGCGAGGCGGAGGCCACCGCCTGCGCGGTGCCGCGGGCCGTGCCGCCGAGCTGGGTGATGCGCTCCGCGACCTTGTCGTTGTAGTCGTCCAACTCCGTGCGGAAGCCGTCGAGCATCTCGTGGATGCCGATGAACTGGGGACCCTTGAGGTTCCAGTGCGCCTGCTTGACGTCGAGCGCGAGATCGATGCCGTCGGACAGACGGGCGTTCAACACGTCGATCGAGACCTTCTTGGCGTTCGACTTCGTTCCGTTCTGTGTCTCGTGGAGACGCTGGTTACCGGCCTGAGCCTTGGAATCAGCCATTCGTGTCGTCCTCCGGTTTCGACGAAGCGGCAGCCGGCCTTCCAACCCCTCGGCGGATGCGGTGCGCGACTTCGATGTCTATGAACCTGGTCTCGGGCTGGCGGCGGCGTACGTCGTCTGCCCGAGCGCTCAGGCATAGAACGGCGTCGTCGGGTGTGTGTTCCTATCCATGCGGATCACACATGGCACCTGCCTGTGGCACGCGCGGTCGGGGCGAACAGACGCGCACCGCATGCCGACTGCACCGGCAGTTCCCAAGTTTCCGACGACCACCTACCGTATTGGTGAGAGAAGCGTAAATCCGAATGTCAATGGATCGCGGATGGCGCCGAGCGAATTTTAAGACCTGCGTGGCTAGATCGCCCGAACGGTGACCCGGAGCGGTGCCCGGACATGCAGGGCCGACGCCTCGGCTCTCTGTCCGAGCGGTCTCGGTACGCGTTGATCTGGGCAAGGCATGGTCCGTTCAGGACGACCCTCGACATGTTGCGATGACAGAGACAGCTTCGATGCCGCTCCGCCTCTCGGAAGATTCTCTGATGAGGGAAGACGCCGGGTCGCGCGACGCTTTCCGATCCGGCGCGGACTCCGTCTCGGTACGGGACGGCACCGTGGCGCCCCTGCGCATCCTCGTGGTGCACAACCGCTATCAGGTCCGCGGCGGCGAGGACGCAGTGGTGGAGCAGGAAGTGGCGAGCCTGCGCCGGGCGGGCCAGAGCGTCGAGACCCTGTTCCTGGACAATGACGGCATCCGCACGGCCGCCGACAAGCTGAGGGCCGCCTGGGAGGCGGCCTACGCCCCGCGCGGAATCGCCGCCGTGCTCGATGCCGTGCGGGCCTTTCGACCCGACGTGGTGCACGCCCACAACGTCTTCCCCAGGATCTCGCCCGGCATGCACGCCGCCGTGCGGGCCACGGGCACCGCGACGGTGCAGACGCTCCACAATTTTCGCGTCACCTGTGCGAACGGCATCCTGATGCGCGATGCGCGCCCCTGCGAGGATTGCGTGGGCGGCTCGCCCTACCAGGCCGTCCGCCACGCCTGCTACCGGGGCTCGCGCCTCGGTTCCCTGGCGGTGGCGCGGATGATCGACGTGCATCGCCGCGCCGGCACCTGGACCCGGGACGTCGATCGCTTCATCGCGCTGACCGATTTCGCACGCTCCCGCTTCGTCGCGGCCGGGCTTCCCGGGGATCGGATCCGGATCAAGCCCAACGGCCTCGCCGATCCGGGCGCGGGGCCGGACGGCCCGCGCGCCGGCATCCTGTATGTCGGGCGGCTCGGACCGGAGAAGGGCGTGGCCCCCCTGGTGGAGGCCGCAGGCCGGACGCGTGCGCCGCTCACCATCATCGGCGACGGCCCCCTGGTGGACCTCGTACGCGGGGTGCCGAACCTGACCTATCTCGGACCCCGAGACCGAGAGGGCGTTCGCGCGGCGATGCGCGCGGCCCAGGCCGTGGTCGTGCCCTCGCTCTGCTACGAGGGCCTGCCCATGGTGATCGCGGAAGCGTTCAGCGTCGGCACGCCCGTCATCGTGTCGCGGATCGGCGCGCTGCCCGATCTCGTGGGCGAAGGCGTGACCGGCCTGCATGCCGCGCCCGGCGACCCGGACGCCCTCGCGCGCGCCTTCGACCGGATCATCGATGCACCGGAGGAGGCCCGCGCCATGGGCCGCGCGGGTCGCGGTGTCTACGAGCGCGAGTGGACCGAAGCCTCCGTCACCGCCCGTGCCCTTCCGATCTACCGCGAGGCGATCGCCGCCCGTGCCAGCAGCCACCAGCGAGAGGCGCCATGATCCTGTCCGCATCCGAACCCTTTCCGCAGACGACAGGGCGCCATGCCTGGGGGCACGATCCCGAGGTCGCGCACTACGCCCTCGGCGGCGTTCCGGTCTCGGTCACTGACATGACCGGCCTGGTGGATGCGATGCGGCGGCGGCTCCGACGCGGACCCGGTACACCCGGCACCTTCGTGGTCTTCCGCGATGCGCACGGGATCGTACGGGCTCAGGACGATCCCGACGTGATGGCGGCCCACCACGCCGCGCTTCTGGTCTGCGCGGACGGGCGCCCCCTCGCCTGGATCGGGCGCCTGCGCGGACACGCGAGGATCGCCCAGGTTCCGGGCATCGAATCCGTGGAGACCGTGTGCCGGGCCGGCCTCGCGGAGGGCTGGAGGCACTTCTTCCTGGGAGGTGGACCGGGGGTCGCCGAGGCGCTGGCCCACGAGATGGCGCGGCGCGCGCCGGGCCTGGCGATCGCCGGGCACGAGACCCTGCCCTACCGCCCCCTCACCGAGCCGGAGTCCGAGGCCCTGCACCAGCGCATCCGCGGGGCGGGCACGCAGGTCCTGTGGATCGGTCTGAGCACGCCCAAGCAGGAACTGTTCATGCACCGCCACGCGCCGTTCCTGCCCAGCACGATCGCCATGGGCGTCGGCGCGGCCTTCGACGTGAACCTGAACACGATTCCGCGGGCGCCGGCCGCCATGACGCGGCTCGGCCTCGAATGGCTGTATCGGCTGATCCGGGAGCCGCGCCGCCTGGGCCGACGCTACGCCACCGTGGTCCCCCGCTTCCTCGCCATCGTGGCGCGCGATCGCGGGAGTTCCGGCAAGCCGTAGAACACCGATCGGACGCGCATGAGGGGGCCGCCCACGCGAGGGCGCGCCCCCCTTTTTTTCCGTTCGTGTCAGGCCGACGCGGCGGTCGGACGATCGAGACCGGGCCGCAGCCGCCAGACCTGGAACAGGATGACGGCCGTCGAGACGCAGTGACCGAGGATCGCCGCGGCGGCCGCGCCTTCGAGGCCGAAGGTATGGATCAGCGGGTAGATCGCCGTCACGGTGATCACGGCGCTGGTCAGGAAGGCGAAGAAGACGCCTTGGGTGTTGCCCGTCGTGCGCAGGTAGAGGACCCCGATCTCCCGGCACATCGTCACGGGCGGACCCAGCGCCATGATGGCGGCGACGCGTCCGAAGCTCGCGAAGCCCTGGCCCATGAGCCAGCCGAGGATCGATGCCCCGTAGAGGCCGACGATCAGGCAGACGGCGACGATCGGGATTTCCATCAGGACGAGCACGCGCAGGAGATAGCGGGCCAGGGCGGCCCGTCCGCCCGCCTGCAACCGGTTGGTGGCCTGGCGGGGGACGATGTTCTCGAGGCTCATCATCAGAACGAGCAGGGGGCCGAACAGCACCTGCACGGCGCGCAGGGCCGCCGAGGCGTCCTGGTCGATCAGCGATCCCGCCAGGATCGTGACGATCTGCTCGTGGGCCGCCGAGACGAAGATGACGAGGACGAGCCAGCGTCCGAGCACCCAATGGTGACGGCCGACGGTGCGCCGGAGGCTGCCCCGCGTGCGGCTCCTGAGCGCGATGAGAAAGGCCGGGAACGAGGCCAGCATCGCTGACAATCCCCCGCAGGCGAGCAGGATCGGCGTGTCCACCCCGTAAATCAGCCAGACCAGGGCGAGCAGGGCGATGAAGACGAGGTGGCGCGCCAGTTCGTAGGCGAAACCCGCCCGGGACCATCCGCGGGCGAAGGCCAGCCGCTTGGCGTTGTCATGCACGATGTAGCCGGCGGCGTAGACGAGGCTCGCGAGCGGCAGCGCCCAGGCGCCGCTTCCCGTCGGCCGCTCAATGAGGGCGGCGGTATAGATTGCGACCGCGGCGCCGACCAGGAGCGAGACCACGATCGCCGCACGCGCCACGGTGCCGAAATAGTCGGCGGACCGGGTCCGGCGCCCGGCCACGATCATCATCGGTCCGGCGACGAGCTGGTACTGCAGCACGCCGAGGAGCGCGACGCCGGCATGAACCAGGGCGTAGATGCCGAAATCCGCGACGCCGAGCAGGCGGGCCGCCACCACGGAAACGACGAGGCTCATGCCGCTCGACAGGGCCTGCACGCCCGCCGACCAGATCCAGGGGTCCGACCACAGCCGCATGGCCAGGGTGCGCACGATCGTCCCCGGAAAGCCGGACCGGGCCGGGGAGACCATCGACAGATGAATCATTCCGCCCGTCCGAGACTCGCGCCCAGCGCGCCGGATGGCGTCCCGCCGGACCGGTCGGTGACGTAGTCGAAGGACGCCAGGAAGCCGGCGGTCATGGCGTCGATCGAGAAGGTCCGGGTCGCCGCGACCGCGGAAGCGTGGGCGCCTTGCCACGCCGCGCGGTCGTCGAGGTACCGCTCGGCCGCGTCGGCCCAGGCTGCCACGGCGAGCGGGAGGACCTGCCCTGTGCCGCTCGGGCCCACCAGTTCCAGGGCGGATTGCGCGTGCACCGAGGCGATCACGGGCGTGCCGCACTGGATGGCTTCGTTCGCCACGAGCCCCCAGGGATCCCCGCGCGACGGAAACAGGAAGACCTTCGCGGACGCATAGGCCTCGGCCAGAGCCTCCTGGCTCAGGAATCCGTCGAACCGGGCCTCCACGCCAACTGCCCGAAGGCGTTCAGCCAGGGCGTCGCGCAAGGGACCGTCGCCGGCGACACGGACCGTGAGGCGGCGTCCCCGCGCCACGAGGGCGTCGACCACGTCGGCGAAGAACAGGGCGCCCTTGCGATCGTCGTCGAGGTGGCCGCAGAACAGGAGATCGAACGGGCGCGCGTCGAAGTCTGGGGGCGAGCCGACGAAATCCCAGCCGGGGGCGATCGGCGAGAGGAAGGACGCCTCGGGCGCGAGGCCGTAGGCCTGGAGGAGCGCGAGACTGCCCCGGCTCGCCCCGACCCCGGCCGCGCAGAGCGGCACGATGGCGCGCCGCGCAAGGCGGTGGATCCGAGAGTGCCGCCCCGGATCGGTCTCGGGCTGCCCGTCGGTCGAGATGATCACGGGGATGCGGCGCGCGCGGGCGGCTGCGCAGGCCATCATCATCGTCGGCGAGAAATCGCTGAGGACGACCACGTCGTAGCGCGTCCCCAGCAGGGCCGGCACGATGCCCGGATTGAGGTAGATGTGGCTGACGTAGGAGCGGTGCAGGCGCAGGCCCGCCAGGGCCGCGCGGCGGTAGTGCCGGGCCGGCTCGATGATCCAGTGCCGGTCCGGCTCCGTCTCGCTGCAGGCGAAAACCGAGAGGTCGCCGCCCAGGCCCTGACCCATCCGCTCGAAGAGCCGGTGGGTATAGGGGGTGACGATGTTGGTGAGGAGAGCGACTTTCATGGAGATCCGTCGCGTGTGAGAAGATGGCCGGCCCGTCGTTTGAGGGTGGCAATTCGGGAGAGGATCGCGGCGCGGTCGAACGCATCGAGCGCGTGCGGGATGGTTCGATCCGTCGCGAGGATGGGTTCGAGGGCGGCGAGCGTCGGCGCCCGCGCGGCCTCCGGCGCCTCGAGGGTCCGGTTGGCCCCGACCGTCTGCAGGCGCGGATCGGCACCGGCCTCGATCTGCGGCGCGCCACTCGACACGAGAAGATTGTCGCGAAAGACGTTGCGCTTGGCGGCCAGGGGCCGGTCCGACAGAAGGCCAGCCAACAGAGGATAGCGCGTCGACCATGGCGGCCGGGTCGCCAGTACCGAATCGAAGGCCGCGCGCACCGTGTTGGCCGAGCTCGTGATCGGCGGACCCGCCCAGACTTCGCCCCGCCCATCAAGGAAGAACGCGGGCGGGGACCCCACGAAGGTGTTGCCCATCACGGTGTTGTCCCGGCCGCCCCCGATGAAAACCGGCTGGTCGACACGGAGAAACAGGTTGCCGGTGATGCTCAAACCGCTCGCCATGTCATCGAGATAGATTCCTTTCACCTCGAACCCAGGTTCGGGGCGGATGTCGTGAAGAAAATTTCCACTCAGACGCGTGCCCTGAGCGGTGATATCGCGCCCCGTATAGATCGCAGATGCATCCGACGATTCCCTAACGACATCGTAAATCTCATTGCGTGCGATTTCGTGATCGTTGCCCTGGAACAGGATGGCGAGGTGCGGCGCGTGCGCGACGAGGTTACCGGTAACCCGCATGCCGACGCCATCCACCGAGACCGCCGCCTTGTAGGTCCGTCCGAGGCGGCTGAACCGGACGAGGACGCTGTCCTCGACGAAGTTGCCGCCCGGAACGAGGCGCGCCCGGTCGCCGCCAGTGAGGGTGACCCCGCCCTCGCCGGTCTCGGCCACCACGGAGCGCCGAAGGCCCGAGCGGACCGCGTCCGTGATCACGAGACCGCGACCGCCGGTCCAGCGCAGGGTGCAATCCTCCAGGACGACATCGTCGCCCCCCGTCACCACGACGGCGTCGCCGCGCGTGCGCTCCAGGGTGAGCCCCTCGAGGCGGACGTGACTGGCCCCGTCGATCGCGATCAGGCCCGAAGCGACGGAGACCTCGATCGGCCCGGCCGAGTCCTGGCGCGGAATCAGGAGGACGAGGCCACGCTTCGTGTCGCGCCACCATTCGCCCGGTGCGTCGAGCTCCGCCAGGGCGTTCTCGACGTAGAAGCGGTCCTTCGGCCGCAGGGGGTAATGCGGCGTGCCGAGCAGCGCGAGGCGGTTCGCGGCGGGGGGCAGGGCCAGCGCCGGCAGCGTCTCGAAGGACCAGTCCTGGCCGAGATACCCGGCGATCCAGAGGTCGCCCTCGTCGCGCCAGCGGGCCGCGCGCCCTTCCGGGAGGAGGATCGTGGGGTCCGTGGCCTCTGCGCCCTTAGGCGGCTCGTCTGGCAGAGCGAGGTGTGCCCAGCCGGCATTCGGCCAGCGGGCGGGCATCAGCGCGCCCTGCGCGTCGAAGATCTCCAGACCGAGGGGGGGCGACGGCACCGGGTGGATGCGGTGCACGTTGATGCTGGGCTCGTCGGCGGCGGCGCGCGGCAGGCGATAGCTGCGCACGCGGCTGCGCTGCTGCGGATCGACACCGCCCGGCAGGGGTTCATCGACCGGCGCCAGGGGAACGCTGCCGACGATCCGGGTGCTTCCGTCCGCGGCCCCGCGCAGGACCAGGGGCTGACCGGGGAGCCCGCCCAAGCCCTTCTCGATCCGGACCGGCTCCGCGAGACGATGGACCCCGCCGGCGAACGCGATCAGGGCGCCCCCCTCTCCGTCACGCCCCGCCCGTCGCCGTTGCCGAAGGACGTCGAGGGCCTCCTCGAGCGTCGCGACCACGATCTCCCGCCCCGCCGTCGTAGCGGAGCGGCTCACGCCGGGATCGACCCGAATCTGGAATCCGGGCATGCGCGAGTCGGTCGCGCCCTTCGCGTCACGGGCGAACTGGAGCGCCGCGCCTGCGAGCAGGCCGATCGCAACCAGACAGGCCGGCCGAACCCGATGCCGGCGAAGGGCATCGCGGCCAGGGGTCGAAGTGCTAGCCTGAGGCAGCGTCATGAGCTTCATTCTCGAAGGCGCGCGGACGGTCCGAATGGATGACGAGCCGCATGTTCGATGACCGCAATGCAGGCGGAATGCCGGACCCTGTCGCCACAAGATGGCACGGTCATGTTCGGGATTGAGCCAAGAATGGACCACGCAAACGTCAATATAACGGATTTCGAGACAGATAGGTTTCTGTCGGTGAACAAGAATATATTGGTAACCATATGCCATTTTTCGAAGGCCACGCGAGCGTTCCTTTACCCTCTCGGTCTATGGTCGGCCTTGTTCCGGTCCGTCACCCACGGAGGTATCGGCTGTGGACGACGTCGGACCGGTCCGAGGCGCATCGTGGCCCGTCCCGTTCCGGGTTCCTGGTTGCTTATCGACGGAGCGCTCGATCGCGATGCAGATCCTCCACGGCACGGTGTGGACAGAGGCAGAGGCCCAGCGCGACCGGCCTCCCGCGATCCACGCCCATTCTTCCATGTCTGACCCGTCCCCTGCTTACGCGACGTCGGCCTCGGCAATGACGCCGCCGGCCGGCCTGTCCGACCGGGTCAAGCGCCTGATCCTGCGCGGGATCATGGATCGTGTCCGGCCCCTGGCCTACGAGCGGACCGCCGACACGGTCCGTTGCCTGACCTTCCACTACCTGTTCCCGCAGGAGCGCGAGCACGCGACCCGCCTCTTCGCGGCCCTGAAGCGCGAGGGCGACTTCATCACCACGGCGGAGCTGGCTTCGCTCCTCGACGGATCGTCGCGCCGGCGGGGACGCCTGTTCCACCTCTCCGTCGACGACGGTTTCGAGAACATCGCGAGCCAGGCGCATCCCGTCCTGCGCGGAGCCGGCATCCCCTACGCCCTGATGGTCTGCCCCGCATTCATCGAGAAGCCGGCCGGTGCCTGCGAGGCGTTCCGGCGCAACGCCCGCTACGCCAAGCCACTGCCGCTCGCCGACTGGGAAACCCTGGCGCGCCTCGCACGCGAGAACGTCGAGATCGGCGCGCACACCCTGACGCACCGCGAGGTCTCGCGCCTGCCCGAAGACGAACTCGACGCCGAGATCGCGGGCTGCCGCGCGGCGGTCGAGGCACGGCTGCCGGGGGAATGCACCAGCTTCGCCTGGCCGTTCGGACGCACCACCGCGATGAGCGAGCGGGCCCTCGCACGGGCTACCGCCAGCGGATACCGCGCCATCTTCTCGAGCGTGCGCGGGTCTCTCCAGGCCGGCGAGGGTATGCCCCGCTACCTGCCGCGCCACCATTTCGAGCCGGGCTGGCCAATCAGCACGGTCGTCTACTACGCCACCCGTGCCGAGCCGCGGTTCGTGCCGCCGGCCCTCGCCGCCTAATGCCGACACGATGGCCGCAAATGTCCAGGACCGCGTTCGCGACCGGGCCGAAGCTCGGGACGGGAAGACCGGAAAGATCGAGATGAGTGGGTCCCTCGCCATGGCACGATCCGCCCCGGACGCGACGCCGTCGCCGGTCGAGCGCCCGCTCGGCCCGTCGGGCCGCCGGGTCCTGACCGCAGCGGACTATGTCGCCGCCGATGGGGCCTTGCGCCTCCGGACCGACGAGGCGTCGCGATACGCCGATGCGGCGCCCTGCACGCTCTTCACCCAACCGGCCTGGCTGCGCGCCTACGAGGCCGGCGCGCTCCTCATCGTCGAGGCGCAGCCCGGGCGGGACGCGCCGCGCCTCGTCTTCACCCGTGCGAAGGGTGGCCTGATCCATCAGGGACGCCTTGCCCGCATCGACGAGACGATGGTCTCGACACTGGCGGACCGGCTCATGGCGAAGGCCGGCGCGGGCTTCGTCGTCTTCGAGGATGTCGAACTCGCCACCCCCCTCCCCCGGGGACCGCGGCGGTTCGTGTTCCATTACCAGAACAACTGGCGCCTGCCCCTGTCGGACAGCGCGGCGCAGGTACCGCCCAAGGTCGTCGCCAACACCAAGCGCTGTCTGCGCAACCTCGCGCGCGACAACCCGGGCGTGGCGATCCGCTTCGAGGCCGGCCCGCAGCGGAGCGTTCTCGACGCGATCACCGCGTTCGGCCGCATCCGGATCGAGGGGCAGGGCCGGCGCTACGGCATCGACGACAGCGAGACCGTGCGCCTCACGGCGGTGGCGTCCAAGGTCGGACATGCCTCGATCCTGACGATGGGCGATACGATCCTGGCCGCCGACCTCATCTGCCTTTCGGGGGATCAGGCCTATTTCCTGACCCATGGGTACGATCCCGGCTATCCGACGAGCAGCCTGGGCAAGATCACGCTCATCAACTCGATCGAGGCCTGCCGGGCGCGGGGAATCGTGGATTTCAACCTGATGTGGGGAGACATGCCCTACAAAGCTCAGGTCGGCGCCACCTGCATCCCGCTCCAGACGGTGGTGACGCGCCGTTCTCGGCTCGGACTCATCAGGCCGGGCCAACTGGCGACCGTGCTTCACTTCGCCCGGCTCGACCTCAAGCGGCGCCTCCGGCCAGCGATCCATCGGCTCCGAGCCAGGATCGCCGAGCGTCGGGCTGCGGCGGTCCGGGGCAGCGGACGATGAGATACCCCATCCCCGAGGATCGCTTCGCCGCGAGGGGCCGGAACGCGGCTGAGTCCCTGGCTCACGCCATGCAGACCGGAGGAAACGGCGCGGATCCCGCCGGGCGACCGCCCAGATTTCGGAACAAATGCGTTCCAAAGCGGGACACGACCTCGGCGCAGATGCCGGAATACGGGATGACGGGTTCGGGGAGGCCAGGCCGGTGCAGCTGATGAAGAGCGTTGAAGTCGCCGACCTCTCCCGCGTCCTGATGGCACGCCCGGATCCGGCGCACGCCGTCGAGCCCGTGCCGGTGGCCGGTGCCGCCAAGACCATCACCCTCCGGCACCTCGGCGCCATCCTGCGCCGCCGGATCGGCTGGCTGATCCTGACCGTCCTCCTCGCCCTCGGCATCGGCCTCGCCGTCGTCGCCACGAGCACGCCGCGCTTCGTCGCGACCGCGCAGATCATCATCGATCCGCGCGGCCTGAAGGTCCTCGACACCGAGGTGCAGCCGTCGGCCCAATCCGCCGACGCCGTGACGAACCTCGTCGAGAGCGAGATGCGGGTGCTGAAGGCGACCGACCTGCTGGAACACGTGGTGGACAAGCTCCGCCTCACCGAGGACCCGGAATTCAACGGTACCAAATCCTCGCTCGTCGGCGACGCCATCGGCGCGGTGAAGGGCGTCTTCACCGCTTTCCTCGGCACTCGTGAGAAGGCGGCGCCGGACCTAAAGGCCCGCGCCGTCGCGGTCCTCAGCGACCGTCTCGCCATCCGCCGGATCGAGCGCAGCTTCGTCGTCGAGATCACGATGACGAGCGCGGATGCCCGCAAGAGCGCCCTCGTGGCGAACACGGTGGTCGACAGCTACATCACGGAAAGCGCCGAGGCGCAGGCCGATCTGGCGCGCAATTCCAGCGCGTCGATCGATGGGAACATCAAGCAGATGCAAGCCCGCGTCCGCGCGGCCGAGGACGCGGTCGAGGCATTCAAGGTCTCGAACAAGCTCGTCAATGCGGGCGGGCGCCTCCTGAGCGACCAGCAACTCGCCGAACTCAACTCCCAGCTCGGCCGCGCCCGCACGCAGGTGGCGGAAGCTCAGGCGCGCGTCGACGGCTTGTCGAAGATCAATCGCGGCCAGGGCAGCCTGGAAAGCCTGGATTCCTCCACGATCACGGCTCTCCGGGTGCAGATGGCCGAGGTCAAGCGGCGCTATGCCAGCCTCGAGAACAAGCTCGGGCCTCGGCACCCCGACCTCGTGGATCTGCGCCGCGAGGTGCAGGAAGCGCAGACGAGCATCAACCAGGAGATCGATCGCCTCGCCCAGGCGGCCCGCAGCGACCTCGCCCGAGCCCGCGAGACGGAGCGGCTCTACACCCGCGAGATCGAGGCCCAGAGCCGGACGGCGAATTCGGCGAGCAACGCCTTCGTCCAGTTGCGGGAACTGGAGCGCAAGGCCGAGGCCAGCCGGTCGGTCTACAATTCCGCCCTGGTCAGGAGCCGGCAGTTGCAGGAGCAGGCGCTGCTGAACTCCACCAATATCCGGAAGGTCGCCCCCGCCGTAGCGCCGGAGCGGTCCTCGAACCCGCCCGCCTCCCTGATCCTGGCTCTCGCCGCGATGGCGGGTCTGATCGTCGGCGCGGGCGGCCTCACGGCTCTCGACCTGATGGCGGGCAAGGTCGGCTCCCGGAACGACCTCGAACAGGCCTCGCGGCTGCGCATCCTCGGGTCCGTTCCGGTGGCGACAAGGGCGGTCCATCCCGGAAGCGCCAACCTCTACCGCACGGATGCCCGGCCGTGGCTCGAGCTGATCGACCGGCTCGGCGTCGGGCGCCCTGGCGGACCACGCTCGATCGGCGTGTCGTCCACGGAGGCCAACGACATGTCCGGCCTCGTGGCGCTGGATCTGGCACGGGCCGCGGCCAGCATCGGCGCGAAGGTGCTCCTCATCGATGCCGCCATCGGCGCCCGCGGCCTGACCGCCTTCCTCGGGCTCGACGCGGCCGTCGGGCTCGGGGCCTGCAGCGCGGGACGGATCAGCATCGAGGAGGCCGTCTGGCCGATCCGCGAGGATGGTATCGGATTCCTGCCCGCCGACGCGACCGCGGCCAACGACCTGCGACGCATCGGCGGCCCGGGCCTTTCCGGCCTCGTGCGCCAGGCGCTCGTCGACTACGCCCTCGTGGTTCTGGATTTCGGGTCGGCGCCCGGTGAATCCCTCGCCCTCGTCGCCGCTGCGGCCGATGCCGGCCTGCTCGTGGTGGAGAACGAGCGCGGCCGCAAGGCGAATGTCCAGGAAGCGGTCGGCCTCTGCGAAGCGGCGAGGCTCTCCCTCTCCGGCATGGTCCTGGCACGGACGGTGAGCCCGACGGGGACGCGCGCGTGAACGCCGTGACCGCCTCGCTGCAGAGCGGAGCCCTCCCCGTGCCGGGCCGCGCGGCGGATCGCTGGCGCGTCGCCCGCATGGCCTTCGCGATCCTCGCGATGTTCCTCGCGTCGACCGCGTTCTACAACTTCTCGTTCCAGCCCCGCGCCCCCAAGGAAGCCGGCCTCGTGGGCAACGACGATTCCCGCGCGGACATCGTCAACATGCTCGGCTGGATCCTCCTCTACGCGATTTCGGGGCTCGTGGTGCTGCGCAGCCTCTGGCGGCAGGGCCTGGAACCGCGCTTCGCGCTCCTCATTCCGTTCGCCCTCTACGTCCTCGCCTCGGCGACCTGGGCCTACCAGCCCGCCCAGGCCTTCGTCTTCTGCGTGATGCTGGTCGCCAACATCGTCATCGCCGACGCCCTCGCGACGCAGGTGCATCCGGACGTCCTGCTCGGCGCCCTGGCGCGGGTGGTGGTTCCGTGCATCGCCTTCTCCCTCGTCCTCCTCGCGATCATCCCCGAGCTGGTCACGACCGAGCCGGATCGGCCGGGACTGCTCACGGCGGGCGAGTTCAGCGGCGTCTTCAGCCACAAGATCCACATGGGCATCAACGCCGCCTCGGCATTCCTGGTGCTGCTCTTCCAGCCGCGCTCGTTCTCGAAATCCCCGGTCTGGCGCTGGATCGGCCTCGCGCTCTGCGCGATTGCCCTCGTCCTGGCCAACTCGGCCTCCGCCATCCTCGCCCTGGCGGTCTCGGTGGCAATGATCACGACGGCGCGCGCCGCACCGCGCCTGCGCGGAGCCGTGTTCTTCGTCGTCGGGATGGCAACGCTGCTGATCTCCGTCCTGCTGCCGCACATCGATGTGGGCGCGGTCACCGAACTGTTCGGGCGCTCCTCAAACCTCACGGGGCGCGGCGACTTCTGGGCCCTCGCTCCGGGCTACATCGCCAAGCATCCCTGGATCGGCTACGGCTACGGTGGCTTCTTCCAGCGCGATCCCTACTCGCAGGTGTGGGACCTGTGGTCCTACTTCGAGTTCTTCTTCACGCCGAACTTCCACAACAGCGCCCTCGATGTGCTCATCGTGCTCGGCTACCTCGGTCTTGCGGCCTACATCGTCATTCTGATCATGGGCCTGAGGGTCAGCGCCAACCGGTCGCTCGGATCGTCGGCGGACATCCTCGGCTGCATCCTGATCCTGTTCACGGCCTCCTCCGCGACCGACTTCCAGTTCATGCGGCACAACTGCCTCGCCACGATCCTGCTCTTCTACGCCTTCCTGGTCGGCGGCCGGGTCTACGGACCGCGTCGGGCGGCGGATGGTCCACGCGTCGGAGCCTGAGATGCCAAGCCGCTACGGGTTCTACGGGCTGCTCTACCTCGACGCGGCAACCAGCGGCGGCGTCAACCTCGCGCGGCGGGCCGACGCGATCGACACCTACCTGCGCTGCGCTGCGACCTGCCACGCCTCCTTCGCGGCCCAGGACGAAGCGTTCTCGCTGATTACCAACGATGCCGCCCTCGTCCGGGCCCGGCTCGACGCACTCGGGTGCGGGACGATCGGGGTGGTGGAAATCCCGTTCCAGGCCGTGGTTCCCCCCGGAACGCCCTTCTACGCGGCGCACTTCAAGCTCGACGTTCTCAGGGCCTTCGCCCGCGGCGATCTCGAAGCCCATGTCGGGCTCGTGGACATCGACTGCGTTCTGCAGCGCCCGCTCGCCCTCTCCGACGCCCTCTCGGTCTACGAGATCTCCGAGCAGATCTACCCGGCCTACGGGATCGCCCGCGTCCGGGCGGACCTCGAGCGCATCGCAGGAATCGCGGTGGAGCGACCGCTTTGGTTCGGCGGCGAGTTCATCGCAGGTCCGAGCGAACGGTTTCGGACGCTCACGCAGGCCATCGACGCCTGCCTCCCGCGCTACGTCGGTGCCCTCGACGCCCTGCACCACGTGGGTGACGAGATGGTGGTCACGGCCGCGATCCACCGAGCCATGGCGGACGGCCTCGCCGTGGACGACCTCGGCAGCGGCAATCCGGAGCGCGGCGCGCAGATCGTGCGCTGGTGGTCGAGCCGGACTTACCACCGGCAGGTTTCCTTCACCGACGCCGCGACCTGCGCGATCCTGCACCTGCCGTCCGACAAGGGCTTCCTCGCCGCCCAGGTCGGCAAGGCCCCGGACCCGGGCCGCTTCCTGCGCGACTACGAGGCGATGTTCCGCCGCAAGCGCCGCGGCCTGCGGGTGCAGCGGCTGCTCGACCGCATGCTGCGCCGCCCCGACCGTCGCGTCGCGGAGATCTGACGGGACGGTACGCCCTCTGTACGATCAGCCGTGATCGGTCTCGACGAGAAAGCGTTCGAAGTACGCGATAGTCTTGCCCAGGCCCTCGCTGAGGGAAACGGTCGGTTCCCACGCGAGGAGCGCCCTGGCCTTGGCGATATCGGGCCGGCGCTGGCGCGGGTCGTCGGGGGGAAGCGGCCGGTGGACGATGCGCGAGCGTGAGCCGGTCAGCGCGATCACGAGGTCTGCGAGTTGGCGGATCGAGAACTCGCCCGGATTGCCGAGGTTGATCGGCCCCGTGACCTCGGGGCCGGTCGCCATCAGACGCAGGAAGCCCTCGATGAGATCGTCGACGTAGCAGAAGGCGCGCGTCTGCGATCCGTCGCCGTAGAGCGTGATGTCGGCGTTGCGCAGGGCCTGCAGCACGATGTTCGAGACGACGCGCCCGTCATTGGGATGCATGCGCGGCCCGTAGGTGTTGAAGATCCGCGCCACCTTGATCGGGATGTGGTGCTGTCGGTGATAGTCGAAGAACAGCGTCTCGGCGCAGCGCTTGCCCTCGTCGTAGCAGGAGCGGTAGCCGATCGGGTTCACCCGGCCCCAGTATTCCTCCGGCTGGGGATGGATTTCGGGGTCGCCGTAGACCTCGCTCGTGGACGCCTGGAAGATCTTCACCTTGAGGCGTTTTGCTAGCCCCAGCATGTTGATCGCGCCGATGACGCTGGTCTTGGCGGTCTGCACGGGGTCGAACTGGTAATGCACCGGCGAGGCCGGACAGGCGAGATTGTAGATCTCGTCGACCTCGACGTAGAGCGGGAAGGTCACGTCGTGACGCATGAACTCGAAGCGCGCGTCGCCCAGCAGCCGGGCGATGTTCCGGCGGCTTCCGGTGAAGAGGTTGTCGACGCACAGCACCTCGTGCCCCTGCTCCAGCAGGCGCTCGCAGAGGTGGGAGCCGAGGAAGCCGGCGCCACCCGTGACGAGGATCTTCTTGGTGTCGCCGTAACGCATGTCGGATGTCGGCCTAATCGCGTCGGATGATCGGCCGGTCGCGATCGGGATCGGCGTCCACCGGCACGGCGCGGGACTGGCCGATGCCGGTGTAGCGGAAGCCCCGGCGGCGTACGTCCTCGGCGGTGTAGACGTTGCGCAGGTCGACCATGACGGGTGCTGCCATGAGGGTTGCGAGGCGGGCGAAGTCGAGGGCGCGGAAGGCGTTCCACTCGGTGACGATGACCACGGCGTCGGCGCCGTGCGCGCAGTCGTAGGCGTCGCTGGCGTAGGTCACGTCGGACAGGAGGGGCTGCGCCGCCTCCATGCCCTCCGGGTCGTAGGCCCGGATCCGCGCGCCCCCGTCCTGCAGGCCGGTGATGATCGAGAGGGCGGGCGCGTCGCGCATGTCGTCGGTGTTGGGCTTGAACGTCAGGCCCAGGATCGCGATCGTCTTGCCCCGCACCGAGCCCCCGCAGGCCAGGATCACCTTGCGGGCCATGGCGCGCTTGCGCTGGTCGTTGACCGAGACCACCGTCTCCACGAGCCGCACCGGGGTGCCCGCATCCTGGGCCGTCTTGACGAGCGCCAGGGTGTCCTTGGGAAAGCACGAGCCGCCGTAGCCCGGGCCCGCGTGCAGGAACTTGGCGCCGATGCGGTTGTCGAGACCGATGCCGCGGGCGACCTGCTGGACGTTGGCGCCCACCTGCTCGCACAGGTCCGCCATCTCGTTGATGAAGGTGATCTTGGTGGCCAGGAACGCGTTGGCGGCGTACTTGGTCAGCTCGGCCGTGCGCCGGTCGGTGTAGAGGATCGGCGCGGCGTTGAGGTAGAGCGGGCGGTAGACCTCGCCCATCACCGCCGCCCCGCGTGGGTCCTCGGCGCCGATGACGATGCGGTCGGGCCGCTTGAAGTCCTCGATGGCCGCGCCCTCGCGCAGGAACTCGGGGTTGGACACCACCGCCACCTCCGCCCCCGGGTTGGTCTCGCGGATGATGCGCTCGACCTCGTCGCCGGTGCCCACCGGCACGGTAGACTTGGTGACCACCACGGTGAAGCCGGTCAGGGCCGCGGCGATCTCGCGGGCGGCGGCAAAGACGTAAGTGAGGTCGGCAAAGCCGTCGCCGCGGCGCGAGGGCGTGCCCACCGCGATGAACACCGCCTCGGCCTCCGCCACCGCCGGGGCCAGATCGGTGGCGAAGCTCAGCCGCTCCTGGCGCACGTTCTCCGCCACCAGGGCGTCGAGCCCCGGCTCGTAGATCGGCATGCGCCCGGCCTGCAGCGCCGCGATCTTTTCCGGATCCTTGTCGACGCACACCACGCTGTGCCCGAAACCCGCCAGACACGTCCCGGAGACGAGACCCACGTAGCCCGCGCCAACCATCGCAATCCGCATGACGACCCTTTCCGGGCCGGGGCGTGCGCCCGACCCCACGTCCTCGCACCCACGGGAATCGGCCGCCCCGGATGCCAGGTTCCCTTAGGACGTTTGGCGGGGTTGTGCCACGGCATCCCAGCAGTCTCGCCGAATCGCGACGTTGCAACGACACCGGCAATGCTTTGCCAACGACGGATTTACTCAGGGCATTCGTCGCGCGCGTCCGGAACAGACCTTGACTGGATCGCCCGGAGCATCCCCGACATCGGACTTATCCCCTGTCGGCTTTCAGAGCCGACCCGGCATGTGACCCAGTCGATGTCGCGCGCTCGGCGGGGCGGGTGACCGAAGCGTGATCTCGATCCCGCAGGTGGCGGGAGCCGGTGCGGAGGTACGCACCCGGTGACATCGCCACCCCTATCGACCGGCGCCTGCCACATGATCCCAGACATGCGTCGGGCCGCCACGCGAGCCGAAGGTTCGCGCAGCGGCCCGAAAAGCCGACAGCTTCGCTCGAGGGCGGGTGTTCGTCACACCGTCGGGTAAGAGAACACGCCGACCGAGGCGTGGAAGGGGACGTGCTCGCGGGCGCGACGCTGGCGGGCCTTCTCAAGGAGCTTGGCGCTTAGGCGGTCGCCGCCGATATCGGCGAACTGCCGGTCGGTGAGCTCGGAGATTTCGCGCACGGAGGCGTTCTCGCGCAGGGAGGCAGCGAAATGCTGAAGGATGGACTGGACCATGGTGTGAACTCCGGATCTGGGGTGCGGCCAGGCTCTGCGGCCCGGCGCCATGACCCGGATGTAGGCTCTGCTGCGCTGCACCAGGAGCGCCGATCGAAAGGGGCTGCCATGCAGTTTGAGCATGAAATGAGCATATCTGCTGAAGACTTATGCAGAGCTCCACTAAGATATTGAGAATAAATGCGAAAATTGGCTACAACGTCAGGCCGACGTTATGCTTCTGGATAGCGGAACGGCAGAACGCCGCCCCCTCGTGTGCGTCGCAGCACGTCGAATCCGGGCGGCGTTTCCGATTGCGACACCTTTGCGTGCTTCGCGCCCCCCGAGCGGCCCTACTCGGCGGCGTTCTCGTAGATGGCGGTATCGGCGGCATCGCCCAGGAAACCGCCCGACTGGCGTGTCCAGAGCCGAGCATAGAGGCCACCGCCGGCGATCAGTTCGGCATGGGTGCCCTCCTCGATGACCCGGCCGGCATCGAGGACGATCAGGCGGTCGAGGGCCGCGATGGTCGAGAGGCGATGCGCGATGGCCAGCACCGTCTTGCCCTCCATCAGGGTGTCGAGGCTCTCCTGGATCGCGGCCTCCACTTGGCTGTCGAGGGCCGAGGTCGCCTCGTCCAGGATGAGGATCGGCGCGTCCTTGAGGATGACCCGCGCGATGGCGATGCGCTGGCGCTGGCCGCCTGAGAGCTTCACGCCGCGCTCGCCGACCTGGGCGTCGTAGCCGGTGCGCCCCTTGTGGTCGACGAGGTCGCGGATGAACGTGTCGGCCTGTGCGAGGCGGGCGGCGCGCTCGACGTCGGCGATGGTGGCGTCGGGGCGGCCATACGCGATGTTGTCGCGGATCGAGCGATGCAGCAGCGAGGTGTCCTGGGTCACCATCGCGATGGCACTGCGCAGCGACCCCTGCGTGACCCCGGCGATGTCCTGGCCATCCACGAGGATGCGGCCGCTCTCCAGGTCGTGCAGGCGCAGCAGCAGTGCGGTGATCGTGGTCTTGCCGGCGCCGCTCACGCCGACGAGACCGACCTTCTCGCCAGCGCGGATGTGGAGGTTCAGGCCCTCGATGATCGAGGTATCGTCGCGGCCGTAGTGGAAGCCGACGTTCTCGAAGCGGATGTCGCCGCCCGAGATCGCCAGTGTCCCGGCATCGGCCCGGTCGGTAATGGCGTGCGGACGGGCGATCGTCTGCATGCTCTCCTGGATGACGCCGACATTCTCGAAGATGCCCCGCACGGTCTGCATCACCCAGCCCGACATCGCCATGAGGCGCAGGACCAGGGCGAGGCCGGCCGAGGCCTCGCCTGTGGTCATCCCGCCGCGCTGCCACAGGATCACGCAGACGCTGGCGGTGGACAGGATCAGCAGGCTGTTGAGGAGGCCGAGCAGGGTGGTTGTGCTGCTCACCAGCCGGAACTGATGGAGATAGGCTTTCGTATGCACATCCACGGCATCGCGCACCGCCGCGCGCTCCTCGCGGTCGCGGGCGAAGAGCTTGACCGTGAGAATATTCGTGTAGCTGTCGACGATCCGCCCGATCAGGGCCGAGCGGGTGTCGGCGGTCAGCAGCGACCGGAACCGGGCGCGCGGCACGAACCAGCGCGTCAGGGCGGCATAGGCCGCGATCCAGACCACCACCGGCAGGGCGAGCCAGAGGGAGATCGAGCCGAACAAGCCGACCGCCGTAACCGCATAGATCGCGACGTAGAGCAGGGTGTCGATGAACACCACGGCGAGTTCGCGCACCGCCGGGCCGACCTGCACGACCCTGTTGGCGAGGCGCCCGGCGAAATCCGCCTGGAAGTACGAGAGAGAGTGGCCGAGGGTGTAGAGGTGCGTGCGCCAGCGGATCTGGTTCGTCGCCTGCGGCACGATCAGCTGGTTCGACAGGATCTCGTGCAGCCAGATCGTGATGGGCCGCACCACCAGCAGAAGGCCGGCCGCCAGCATCAGGCCGGTGCCGTGCTCCTGCCACAGGGTGGCGCGGTCGGCCTTGTTCAGGAGATCGATGAACCAGCCCATGAGCAGGTAGAGCGAGGCCTCCACCGACCCGGCCAAGATCGCCACAACGAACAGGATCGCGAGCGCGCCGCGGATCGGCCGCAGATAGAAGCCCGCGAAGCCGAGAACGGATTTCGGCGGCATGCGGCCGTCGTCGAACGGCGCGAAGGTGTCGATCCGGCGCTCGAGCCAATCGAGAAACATGAGAACATCCGGTTGCTGCAGCGTCCCTTAGCTATGCCGTCTTGACCGTCCGCCAACCGGGGGGCGATGCCGCACGGAACCGCCCGCCCCCGTCCTGAGACGCCGCTGATGCTCCATCTCGCCCTCTACCAGCCCGACATTCCGCAGAACACCGGCACCCTACTGCGCATGGCCGCCTGCCTCGGGGCCGCCGTCGAGATCATCGAGCCGGCGGGCTTCGACGTCTCCGACCGGCACCTGCGCCGCTCCGGGCTCGACTACCTCGACCGGGTCGCTGTCACGCGCCACCGCTCGTGGGACGCCTTCGCGGCCTGGCGGCGGGCGCAGAACATCCGCCTCGTCCTCGCCACCACGCAGGCCGCCCTGCCCTACACGGCGTTCGCCTATCGCGACGGCGACTGTCTGCTGATGGGTCGGGAATCGGCCGGCGTGCCCGATGCCGTTCACGCCGCGGCGGATGCCCGGGTGGTGGTGCCGATCCGCCCCGACCTGCGCTCACTCAACGTCGCGGTCTGCGCCGCCATGATCCTGGGTGAGGCCCTGCGCCAGATCGACGGCTTCCCGGCTCCAAATTGAACGTCGTGCAAAATCGCACTTGAACACCGTTCAAATTATGCGACAACCGGGCGGTGGACGACAGCCACCGACCCGGAGCCCATCATGCTCAGACTGTTTCGCACCCTCGCCCGCGGCGCCGCCGCCCGCGCCGAAGAGGACCTCTTCGACCGCAACGCCCTCCTGATCCTCGACCAGCAGATCCGGGAGACCCGCGCCGCCCTGGAGCGCAGCCGCCAGGCGCTGGCCGCCTCGGTGGCCGGCGACCGCGCTGAGGAGCGTCGCCTCGCCGAGGTCGAAGCCCGCGCCGCCGACCTCGAGACCCGCGCCGTGGCGGCGCTCCAGGCCAACCGCGAAGACCTCGCGGCGCAGGCGGCCGAGGCGATCGCCGAACTGGAGGCCGAGCGCGACGCCATCCGCACCGCGCGGAGCCGCTTCGCCACTGAGCTAGCCCGAATCCGCGCCAAGGTCGCCGACGCCACCCGGCGTCAGGCGGAACTGGAGCGGGGCCGTCGCCTCGCCGCCGCGGCCGAGACGGCCCGGCGCCTGCGGGTGAGCGCGGACCCGCAGGACCGGGCGACCCTGAAGGAGGCCGAGGCGACGCTCGCCCGCCTGCGCAGCCTCCAGGCCGCGGCCGACGACACCGAGGCGGCCCTGCGCGAGGCCGAGCCCGGCGCCGACATCGCCGAGCGGATGGAGCGCGCCGGCTTCGGCCCGAGCAGCCGCCCGGCCCCCTCCGTGATCCTCGACCGCCTGCGCGCCCGGGCCGAGGCGGCAGAGTCGTCGGCCATCTGACCGTCCCGTATCACCCCTCATCCAAGGAGCACGACCATGACCAATGAGACCACGCAGCATTCCGGCGCCTGGGTCGCCTTCACCTACGCGTCGTTCCTCGGCTCCGCCGCGATGGTGGGCCTCGGCATCCTGTTCATGCCCATCGACATCTGGATCAAAGGATATCTGGCCATGGGCACGATCATGCTCGTGCAATCCTGCATCACCGCCACCAAGACCATCCGCGACGTCCACGAGGGCCGGCGCATGGTGAATCGGATCGAGGACGCCAAGACCGAGCGGCTGCTGATGTCCGTGAAGGATTGAGGGCGCCCCGACGAATTGACGGCCGGCCGGCGGGATGGGACATCCCCCGGCATGACCATGCCCGAATCCTCCGTTCCCCCGCTGCCCGAGGCCGAGCGCGACGCCTTCAAGGCCGAGGCGACGGCGTGGTTCACCACACTGCGCGACCGGATCGTCGCCGCCCTCGAGACCTTGGAGGCGGAGGCGACGGGGCCCTTCCATCCCGACGCCCCGACCGCGCCGGGACGTTTCGAAAAAACGCCCTGGCAGCGCACCGACCACACCGGCGCCCCCGGCGGCGGCGGTACCATGGCGATGATCAAGGGCCGGGTCTTCGAGAAGGCCGGCGTCCACGTCTCGGCCGTGCACGGCGAGTTCGCTCCCGAGTTCCGCGCCCAGATGCCGGGCGCTGCCGAGGACCCACGCTTCTTCGCCACCGGGATCTCGCTGATCGCCCATCCCTGGAACCCCAACGTGCCGACCGTGCACATGAACACCCGCTTCGTGGTGACCACGAAGACCTGGTTCGGCGGCGGTGCCGACCTGACGCCGGTGCTCGACCGGCGCCGCACGCAGGACGATCCGGATTCGCTCGCCTTCCACGCGGCGATGCGGGAGGCCTGCGACGCCCACGCCCCGGCCGCCGACTATGCCCGCTACAAGGCCTGGTGCGAGGAGTACTTCCACCTCAAGCACCGCAACGAGCCGCGCGGCATCGGCGGCATCTTCTACGACTATCACTGGACCGGCGACCCTCAGGCCGACCTCGCCTTCACCCGCGACGTCGGGGGCGCCTTCCTCAAGGCCTATCCGGCCATCGTGCGCGCCAACCTGGCGACGTCCTGGACCGAGGCCGACCGGCTGGAGCAGCAGGTCCGGCGCGGGCGCTACGTCGAGTTCAACCTGCTCTACGACCGCGGCACGATCTTCGGCCTGAAGACCGGCGGCAACGTCGCCTCGATTCTCTCGTCGCTGCCCCCGACGGTGCGCTGGCCGTGAGCGGCCCGGCCGCCCCTCCGGCGGACATCACCGAGACTAACCGCGCGGTGGCGCGGATGCTGGCGGGCGCCTTCGGCGGCCGCCCCTCCGTCGCCCGGCACGCCGACGAGACCGGGCGCAGCCACGTCGACATTCTCACCTGCCGCGACGCGCCCCGTCCCGGCCTCATCGCCTGCGCGACGGTGACGCTGGCCAACCACCCCCTCTACCAGGACGGCGTGGAGTTCCCCGGGCGCTGCGAGATCCTAGGCGTGAGTACCGACCCGGATGTGGCGCGCATGCTGGCGGCCTGCGCCTTCCAGGTCATCGACGGACGCTGGTTCCTGGCTCCCGGCATCGTCTTTCCCGGCCTGCTCACCGGCCTCTCGGCGAGCCTCGCCCACGTCCTGTTCGTGCCGCCGGTCCTGTTCGAGGCGCGCCTTCAGACGCTGGCGACGCCCGACGCGGCCCTGGCCTTCCTCCAGGCCGTGCCGATCTCGCAGGCCGAGTACGCCTTCGCGGAAGAGTCCGGCGGCGACGCCCTTGAGGACCTGTTCGCGACGCGCGGCACCGACCTATTCGACCTCCAGCGCCCCTCGGTGCTCTGATGGCCGAAGGCAAGACCGGTCTTCCGACCCGCTTCGCGCCCCAGCAGGACGCGGCCCTGAAGGCGATTTCCGACTGGCGCAAGTCCGGCGGCGCCCAGGTCTTCCGCCTGTTCGGCTATGCCGGCACCGGCAAGACCACCCTCGCGCGGCGCATCGCCGACGACGTCGAGGGTACGGTGGTGTTCGGCGCCTTCACGGGCAAGGCCGCCTCGGTGATGCGCCAGAAGGGCTGCCACGACGCCGCGACGATCCACAGCCTGATCTACCGCACCAAGGAGACCGAGGAGGGCGGCCCGGCTTTCACCCTGAACCGGACCGGGCCGGTCTCGAAGGCCGAGCTCATCGTCATCGACGAGTGCTCGATGGTCGATTCGGATCTGGGCAACGACCTCCTGTCCTTCGACCGGCCGGTTCTGGTGCTCGGCGACCCGGCGCAGCTGCCGCCGGTGCGCGGGGGCGGCTTCTTCACCGAGGCCGAGCCCGACGTGATGCTCACCGACGTCCACCGGCAGGCCGCCGACGACCCCATCGTCCGGATGGCGATGACGGTGCGCGAGGGCGGGCGCCTGTCGATCGGCGAGTACGGCGAGAGTCGCATCGTCTCGCGGCGCGCCATCGACCCGGCCGTGGTGCTCCAGGCCGATCAGGTGCTGGTGGGCATGAACAAGACCCGGCGGCTCTACAACAACCGCCTGCGTGAGCTCGCCGGCCACACCGACCCGATGCCGGCGGTGGGCGAGAAGCTGGTCTGCCTGCGCAACGACCGGACCAAGGGCCTGCTCAACGGCTCCACCTGGACAGTGCACGCCCAGCGCTCCTCGCCGCGCGCCGACACGGTGCGCCTCGACGTGGTGCCGGAGGACGACCCGGCCCTGCGCCGCCGTCCTGTGGACATCAAGGTGCTCAAGGCGGTGATGTCGGGCTCCGAAGAGGAGATCCCGGCCTTCCTCAAGCGCGAGACCGACGAGTTCACGTACGGCTACGCGCTGACCGTCCACAAGGCGCAGGGCTCGCAATGGGACGACGTCGTGCTGTTCGACGAGTCGTTCGCCTTCCGCGAGCACCGGGCACGCTGGCTCTATACCGGCCTGACCCGGGCGGCGAAGCGGATCACCGTCGTCGTGTAGGGCGACTTGCCTGGTGCAGGGCGCGACTTGCACGGCTCGGCCTCGTCGGGGACAACAGGTGCGAACGCGAGGGGGGATTCTGCATGGCCTTGACCGGACGCTGCCGCTGCGGCGCAATCCACTACGCGGCCGAGGGTGAGCCGAGCCACAGCGCCCTGTGCCACTGCGCCGATTGCCGGCGGTCCACGGGCGCGCCGGTCGTCGGCTTCGCGCTCTTCCCGAACGACCGGATCACGATCACCGGCACGCCCACGGCCTATGAATCCTCGCCCGGCGTCATCCGCGAGTTCTGCGGGACCTGCGGCACCAACCTGTTCTACCGCAACGAGGCGGTGTTCCCCGACCAGGTCGACTTTCACACGGCGACCCTGGACGATCCCGACGCGCTGCCCCCGTCGATCCGCATTCAGGTCGCGGACGCCCCCGCATGGTTCGGCCGGTTCGACGCGCTGCCGGCCTTTCCGCGCTATCCCGAATAGGCCACGACCCCGGCGACGCTTGGAGCGGACCCAGCGAGCGACTACGTGAGCGGGGTTCAGAACCGAACCGGAGCCTGTCTTGTCCCATTCCGAAGCGAGCGGTCCGCCGCAGATGCACGCCACGACGATCCTGATGGTCCGCAAGGGCGGCCGGGTGGTGATCGGCGGCGACGGGCAGGTCAGCCTCGGCCAGACCATCGTCAAGGGCAATGCCCGCAAGGTCCGGCGCCTC
Organism: Methylobacterium sp. J-078; assembly: GCF_022829285.1. GTDB lineage: Bacteria > Pseudomonadota > Alphaproteobacteria > Rhizobiales > Beijerinckiaceae > Methylobacterium. Next base: position 9,149 of record NZ_JAKSYI010000055.1, on the reverse strand, counting down.
GCCAAGGGCTCGGTGATCGGCGGCTTCGCGGGCGCCACGGCCGATGCCTTCACGCTCTTCGAGCGGCTGGAGGCCAAGCTCGAGCAGTATCCGGGGCAGCTGACCCGGGCCTGCGTCGAGCTGACCAAGGACTGGCGCACCGACCGCTACCTGCGCCGCCTGGAGGCGATGATGCTGGTGGCCGACAAAGAGGTCAGCCTGCTGCTCTCCGGCGCGGGCGACGTGCTGGAGCCGGAGAGCGGTGTGATGGCGATCGGCTCGGGCGGGAACTACGCCCTGTCCGCCGCCCGCGCGCTGGAAGATAGCGAACACGATGCGGAAGAGATCGTTCGCCGCGCCATGCGGATCGCGGCCGAAATCTGCGTCTACACGAATGACAGTCTCGTGATCGAAACGCTGGAGACGTCCGAAATTTAGCGAAGGGCTCGGCCGTTAACCGAAGTTTCCGAGACACTGCTTACCAGCTTGTATCAAAGCTCCGAGCAGGGTCTCGAACATGACGATCAAGGCGAAGATACTGATGTTCGTCCTGGCTTGCGGGGCGATCACCCTGCTGGTCGCCGGCGTCGGAATCAGCACCCTCTCGGCCTTCAACGACGCGATGGTCGAGTCCCGGCATGCGGCCCGCCGGGCCCTCGACGCGGCCAACGTCAACCGTCTCGTCAGCAACGTCGTGCTCGAATCCCGCGGCGTCTACGCCGCCAAGGACACGGCCGACGCACAGAAATACGCCGACCGGATGCGCCAGAACCTCACGGCGATGAACGACCTCCTCGCCGCCCTGGGCCGGCGCGTGCCCGAGGCGGAGCGCGCGCAGTTCGAGCGGGTCGTACAGGGGGCCGCCACCTTCACCAGCCTGCGCCAGGAGATCGCCCGGGCCGGGACCGCGGTCGCCCCGAAGGCGGCGGCGGATCTCGGCTTCAACGAGGCCAACCGGGCCAACCGGCAGGCCTTCCAGGATTCTATCGACACCCTGGTCGCTGGCGAGCAAGCGCAGGTCGCCGCCATCGACGCGGCCACCGACGCCCTCTACGCCAGCCGCCGGACCCTGCTGATCGCCCTCGCGGTGGGCGGCACCCTCGCGGGCCTCGGGCTCGGGCTCGTCGTCGCCCACCGCCAGATCGCCGCGCCCCTCGCCCGCGTCACCGCCGCGATCCGGCGCCTGTCCGAGGGCCAGCTCGACCTGCCGGCCGTGAAGCCCGGCCGGGACGAGATCGGCGCGATCTGGGCCAGCATGCAGGTCTTCGCCCATTCGATGCGGGAGAGCGCGACCCTGCGGGCGACCCAGGACGAGGCCGCCGGCCTCGCCTCCAGCCGGCGCCGCTCCGAGCGGACCGAACTCGCCGACCGCTTCCAGGGCAGCGTCGGCGCCCTCGTGGGCGACCTCTCGGGCGCCGCCGCCGCCATGGAGGAGACCGCCCGGGCGATGTCCGCCCAAGCCGATCGCACCAACCGGCAATCGGCCGCGGTGATGCGCGCCGCCGAGGAGACGGCGCAGAACGTCCAGGCGGTGGCCGCCGCCACCGAGGAACTCGCCGCCACCGCCAACGAGATCGGCCAGCAGGTCGGCCAAACCTCGGCCGCCGCGGCCGAGGCCGTCGAGAGCAGCCGGCAGACCAATGCCCGCGTCGAGGCCCTTGCGGCGGGCGCTGCCCGCATCGGCGACGTCGTCGCCCTGATCTCGAACATCGCCGCCCAGACCAACCTGCTCGCGCTGAACGCCACCATCGAGGCGGCGCGGGCCGGCGAGGCCGGCCGCGGCTTCGCGGTCGTCGCCTCCGAGGTGAAGACCCTGGCGGCTCAGACCGCCAAGGCCACGGATGAGATCACGGCGCAGATCGGCATGATCCAGGCGGCCACCCGGGAGACCGTGGAGTCCATCCGCGCGATCGGCTCCACCATCGGCAGCGTGCACAGCATCGCCCTCGGGGTCGCGGCCGCGGTGGAGGAGCAGCAGGTCGCGACCCAAGAGATCGCCCGCAGCGTCAGCGACGCCGCCCGCGGCACCCACGACGTCACCGAGACCATGGCCGAAGTCCAGGGCGCGGCGGTGGAAGTCGGGGCCGGGGCCGCGCAGGTTTTGGCCTCGGCGGCGGAACTCGCCCGGCGCTCCAGCGCCCTCGACGGCGAAGTCACGCACTTCGTCGGCTCGATCCGGGCCGCCTGAGGCGCCGCGACGTCTGGAAAGGGCGACGCGGCGCGCTTAAGTCGGGGGCGTGCGCCAGTCAGCCCCCTCTCCCGCCCGACGCGGCCTCGCTCCTGTACGGAAGGGGGCGACTCGCCGCGAGGTCCCGTCGTGATCCCCGCCGACCGCCCGGCGGGGCCAAGCGCTGCGCGCGGGCGCGACGGCACCGGTCCGACAATCCTCTTCACCTCCGGGGTCCTTGGCGTGGCGCCCGCCGCCCGCCGCAGCCCCTTTCGCGCGCTGATCCTGCGCGCCCTCCCCCGCCCCCTGGTAGCCCGGCTGCCGCATCCGATCGGAGCGTGATGACCACCTTCTCCCCCCGCGAGATCGTCTCGGAACTCGATCGCTTCATCGTCGGGCAGGCCGACGCCAAGCGCGCCGTCGCCATCGCGCTGCGCAACCGCTGGCGCCGGCAGCAGCTCACCGGCCCCCTGCGGGAGGAGGTCGCCCCGAAGAACATCCTCATGATCGGACCGACGGGCTGCGGAAAGACCGAGATCGCCCGTCGCCTCGCGCGCCTCGCCGGCGCGCCCTTCCTCAAGATCGAGGCCACCAAGTTCACGGAAGTCGGCTATGTGGGCCGTGATGTGGAGCAGATCGTGCGCGACCTCGTCGAGGTCGGCATCGGCCTCAAGCGCGACGAGAAGCGCCGCTCGGTGAAAGCCAAGGCCGAGGCGGCGGCGGAGGGCCGCATCCTCGACGCCCTGGTCGGTCCGACCGCGAGCCAGGCCACCCGGGACAGCTTCCGCAAAAAGCTGCGCGCGAGCGAACTCGACGACAAGGAGGTCGAGATCGAGCTCGCCGGTGGCGCCCCGGGCGGTCTACCGATGTTCGAGATTCCCGGCATGCCGGGCGCCTCCATGGGTGCGGTCAATCTCGGCGACATGCTCGGCAAGGCGCTGGGCGGGCAGAAGGGCAAGCCGCGCCGGATGACGGTGAAGGACGCCTACGCACCCCTGCTGGCCGAGGAATCCGACAAGCTCGTCGATGCCGAATCCCTGACCCAGGAGGCGATCCGCGAGGTCGAGGACAACGGCATCGTCTTCCTGGACGAGATCGACAAGATCTGCGCCCGCGAGGGCCGTTCCTCGGCGGACGTCTCCCGCGAGGGCGTGCAGCGCGACCTCCTGCCCCTGATCGAGGGCACGACGGTGGCGACGAAGCACGGGCCGGTGAAGACCGACCACATCCTGTTCATCGCCAGCGGCGCCTTCCACGTCTCGAAGCCCTCCGACCTGCTACCGGAGCTGCAGGGCCGCCTGCCGATCCGCGTCGAGCTGCAGCCGCTCACCGTCGAGGATTTCCGCCAGATCCTGACCTCGACGGAGGCGAGCCTCCTGAAGCAGACCGTGGCGCTGATGCAGACCGAGGGCGTCACCCTCGAATTCAGCGAGGATGCGGTGGACGCCCTCGCCCGGGTCGCCGTCGACGTGAACAACTCGGTGGAGAACATCGGCGCCCGCCGGCTGCAGACCGTCCTGGAGCGCGTCATCGACGAGATCTCGTTCACGGCCACCGACCGCTCCGGCGAGACGGTGCCGATCGACGCCGCCTATGTGCGCTCTCGCGTGGAGAGTCTGGCGGCCAACGCGGATCTAAGCCGGTTCATTCTCTGACCGTACGGTGCCGGGATCATGGGCCTTCGGCCTTCGATCCGGGCGCGGGGTATCAGCCCTCCCAGACCTGCCCGGGCCGCATCGCCACGAACCGCTCCGGCGCAATCCCCTGTTCGGCACAGGCGTGCGCCAGGGCTTCCACCGGCTCCTCGATGCCTTCGTCGGTGAGCTGGAAGGTGCCCCAGTGGTGGCCGAGCATCTGGTCTGCCCCGAGCATCAGTCCGGCCTCCACCGCCTCGGCCGGGTTCATGTGCTGGTCCTTCATGAACCAGCGCGGCTCGTAGGCGCCGATCGGCAGCGTGGCGAGGCGCGGCGGCCCGAAGCGCGCGCGGGCCTCACGGAAGGTCGATCCGTCGCGCAGCCCCGTGTCGCCCGAATGGTAGTGCACGCCCACCGGCGTGGTGAGGACGAAGGAGCACCAGAGCGCCATGCGCCGGTCGTTGAGCCCGCGGGCCGACCAGTGATGGGCGGGCGTGACGTGGACGGTGAGGCCGCCGCCGAGGTCCAGCGACTCGCCCCAGTCACGAGTCTCGACATGCATCGTATCGTCATAGGCACGCAGGACCGTCTCGTTGCCCAGCGGCGCGAGGATCAGCGGCTGATGAGCCTGCCAGATCCGCGCCACCGCCGGCCCGTCGAGATGATCGTAGTGGTTGTGGGTGATGAGCACCACGTCGATCGGAGGCAGGTCGGCGAAGGCGATCCCCGGCGGGTTGACGCGCTTCGGGCCCGCGAACCGCACCGGGCTCGCCCGGTGGGCATAGACCGGATCGACCAGGATGTTGCGACCGGCGACCTGAAACAGGTAGCTCGCATGCCCGATCAGGGTGACGCGCAGGCCCGCGACGCGTTCCGGTGGCCGGTCGGGGGCATAGGGACTCGGGTGGAAGGCCGGCCAGTCCTGGCGCAAGGGGCTGTCCACCCCGCGCCGGGAGCGCCAGCGGGCGATGTCGCCCAGGGTCTTGTCCGGCGGCTGGCCCGGGCTGTGGAAGCGGACCCCGTCGAAATGGTCGCTGCGCGGCCCGCGATAATAGGGGTTGCGCCCGCGCTTGTGGGCGGCATAGCCGACCCCGCCGAGCGTCATCACGGTGGCGGCGCTCAACGCCTTGATCAGACTGTGCCGTTTCATGGACCCGAGATGGCGGCTGCGGCGCGCCGATCAAGCGCCGCGGCCGCGCATCGTAGTCGGAAGAGACGCCGCAGGGCCGTCACGAGCGCCAGCGCAGCTCCTGCCGGGCAAGGGGATTTTCGAAGGGACGCCCTTCGCGGGCGGCCTGCAGCGCCTCGCGCTTGAGCCGGAAATACCATTGCGAGGGCAGATCGCCCTGGCCGAACAGCACCATGGTGGGCTTGCGGTCGAGGCCGGCCTGAGCGTGCTGGAGCACCTGCTGGTCCTGAGTGAGGAACTGACGCATCAGCGGGCGTGCCAGCGGCTTGAGGAGGTTCAGCGCCGGCATGTTCCAGTAGAGGGCGTTGGTGAGCATGGTCCGGTTCTGGGTCAGCGGCGTCGCGAAGGTGTAGTTCGCCACTCGCTTCGTCCCGGCCTCGATCCGCTCGAGGCGCACGCCGGGCAGGCGGAACTCGATCTCCACGGCGGGCACTCCGCCCAGCAGCCGGTAGACCGGCGAACTCGTCGTGGTGGCGTGGCTCGTCATGGTGAAGCCGTGCGGGGTCGGCGTGAAGGTCTTCACCTTCTCGCGCAACTCCTTCGAGGGCCGGAACCACCAGGAATCGTGGACGAAGGCGACGTGGCCGGGATCGACGAGGCTCAGGGTCGTCAGGTCGAAGGACGCCTCGACCACGAGTTCGACCACGAGGGAACCGGCCGCCGTGAAGCCGAGCTCCGGCAGCGCCGCCGGGGGCGAACCGGTTTCCACTCCGAGATAGGGATTGACCCAGGCGAAGCCCGCGCTCTCGCGAATGGGGAAGCGCTGCACGGCGATGCGCGAGAAATCGGCCGTGTCGGAGGCCGACAGGGTCGGCACGTCGCGGCAGCGCCCATCGGTGCCGAAGCGCCAGCCATGGAACGGGCACGTGAGTTCACCGCCGTCGAAGCGGCCCTTCGACAGGGCCATGCCGCGGTGCGGACAGCGGTCGCGCAGGGCGAAGGGCGCGCCGGAGGCCTCGCGGCCGAGGACGATCTGCTCGCCGTTGAGTTCGACGGTGCGCAGCGTGCCCGTCTTCAGGGCGTCGGAGCGGCCGACGCAGTACCACGCGTCCGCGAGCGGCTGGCGCATGGCGTCCGGGTCGAGTGCTGCCTCGTCGGGCGCCGGCATCCGCAGGGCTGTGGACATGGGGAGGGACGGGTCCGTGGCCTTTGGGCGGAACGCGCGATCGCGTCGCGGCGCCCCGCAGGGGAAGGCCCGATGCTTTAGACCTCCGGCGGGGCCGAGGCCAGTCGGACGCCTGGCCCACCTCACCCCGCCGGAGGGGAGCGTCGGATGGGCGCGGGCGCGGGCCTTTTCAAATCGGATGGGGCTGACTAGCTTCTGTTCACCCGCAACGAACGAAAGGAGGTGATCCAGTGTCTCATTGTCATCAGCCGCTCATCCCGGCCTCCCGGACCTGGACCGTCGCCTCCGGCGCAGCCTTCTAGCGCTCGACGCGATCGTATCAGTTTCGGCCGGACATCAAGCGGTTCGGCAATGGAAAGGCCGCCCCTCACGGGGCGGCCTTTCGATGTTTCGGGCGACCCGTTCGGGCGGCGTCAGACCGTGCTGCGCTTCTGAAAGATCGGCTGGGCGAGGGCCTCGGCCCGGGCGGCCCAGAGATCGCGCTCGCTGCGGATCTCGGAGAGCTTCGCGGTCTCGCCCGCGACTTGGGCACGCAGGTCCCGGATGTCCTGCTCGAACGCGGCCTGCCGCGCCAGGAGGCCATCCCGTTCGGCCCGGATGTCTTCGAGTTCCTTGAGCTCGTCCTCGACATGAGCGCGCAGGCCGCGCAGTTCGCGAGCAATGACGCCTTGAAGAGCGTCATAGCGGTCGTGCTCCACCTTGAGCTTGGCCTTGAGCATGATGTTCTCGGCCATGAGGTCGGAGACATCCGAGGAAGTCGAGTCCGCGGCGGCCGGACCCGGTACGACCACCCGCGGAACCCATGTGTTGGCGGCCTCGGCACCGCGCGCCTCGCCGGACGTCTCCGTGGATCGCGCGGTTTCGCGGTGCTGCGAAGCGGCCGTCGGCTGAGCCTCAGACGCGGTCGGCGCGGTCACCGCCTTCATCGCCGCCAGCCAGTCGCGCAGCGGACCTGGCTGCGGTCTGGTGGCCTGATCCTGGTGCGCGTAGTGACGGGCTGCTTCCGACATCGGTTGGTCCTCGACTCTGAGAAGCATCCGACCAAAACATGCTTAATGAACCGTAAAGGATGCCGATCCGAAAGTGCGCCGCAGATGCTTCCTCGGCGAATGGAACGCGGCTTTGTCCTGATCATCCCAGGCGAGGCCGCCTCGTCCTCGCCGCGCCCCCTCCCCTGACGAGACGTGATCCATGATGCGTGACGCTCCCGAGGCCATCGAGGCACCCTACCTGTCCGGCCTGTCCGGAATTCGGCACGCCTACTTCACCCGGCGTGGCGGTGTGTCCGAGGGGATCTACGGCTCCCTCAACGGAGGGCTCGGCTCGCACGATGCCCCCGCACACGTGGCCGAGAACCGGCGGCGCATGGCAGCGCACCTCGCCGTCGGCGACGACCGTCTCGTAAGTCTCTACCAGATCCACTCGTCCGAGGTGGTGGTGCTCGACGGACCCATCCCCGTTGCGGAGCGCCCGAAGGCGGACGGCATGGTGACCCGGGTTCCCGGACTGGCGCTCGGCATCGCCACCGCCGATTGCGGCCCGATCCTGTTCGCGGATGCACGCAACGGCGTGGTCGGCGCCGCCCATGCGGGTTGGAAGGGCGCCCTGACCGGCGTGATCGAGGCGACCGTCGCGGCGATGGAGGGGCTGGGAGCACGGCGCGCCGACATCGTCGCGGTCCTCGGCCCGACCATCGCCCAGCCGGCTTACGAGGTCGGACCGGATTTCATCGCCCGCTTCCGCGCGGAAGCGGCGGGCTTCGAGCGCTTCCTCGGTGCTGGCGCACGCGACGGGCATGCCCAGTTCGACCTGCCCGGTTTCATCCTGGCGCGCCTCGAGGAGGCCGGCATCGCGAGCGGAACCGCGCTCAGACGCTGCACCTATTCGGAGCCGGAGCTATTCTACAGCTACCGGCGCACGACCCACCGCGGTGAGGCCGATTACGGCCGCCTCATCTCGGCGATCAGCCTCGTCGGCTGACGCGTCCAGCCCCCTGCGACAATCTGTCAGGAAAAATCGTGTTCGTGGCGCGAACCTTGGCCATTCAGGCGCGTTCTCGTGGCAAGTAGCCGAAAAGGCGCTGCGCGTATCGCCACAAAGGGGCCGTGTTCCATGCGGCTGGCGTGATCGCAGAGCAACAGCTTCTTGCTGTCGGCTCACTTAAAGACGGGGAACTGCAGCGGACGCGACCAGCAATAGGTCGGACGTTGCCTGACAGTCAGAGGACCAGATCATGAAATCCTTCCTTCGCAGCGCCACCACGCTCGCCGGCATCGCTCTCGCCGGCTCCGCCTTCGCCGCCGACCTTCCGCGCCGCGCGGCTCCCCCGGTGTTCGTGCCGGTGCCGGTGTTCACCTGGACCGGCTTCTACGCCGGTATCAACGCCGGCTACGGCTTCGGCACGGGCAACGACAACAACCGCACGACCACCGTGCTGGCCACCGCGCCCGTCTTCGCCCCCGGCGCCGTCGGCGCGGCCGTGTTCAACAACCGCAACAACAACGAAGGCTTCGTTGGCGGTGGTCAGATCGGCTACAACTACCAGTTCACCCCGGGCTCCGGTGTCGTGATCGGTGTCGAGGCCGACGCTCAGTACGTCGACTTCGGTTCGCAGCGGAACAACGCCTCCATCATCGGCGCGAACGTCAACAACCTGACCTTCGTCAACCCGAACGGCCTGTCGGGCCTCGACTACTTCGGCACCGTGCGCGGCCGCCTCGGCTACGCCTTCGACCGCACTCTGGTGTACGGCACCGGCGGCTTCGCCTACGGCGGCGGCGGTGGATCCGATTTCGGCCTGCCCAACAGCAGCCGCAACGCCTTCCGCACCGGCTGGGCCGCTGGCGGCGGCATCGAGTACGCCCTGCCGACCGACTCGTTCCTGAACTTCTTCAAGTCCTCGGCCGTGACCCTCAAGGTCGAAGGCCTGTACGTGAACCTCGACCGCGACAACGCCAACAACGGCGTGTTCGCCTACTCGCCCGCCACCGGCGCGACCTACTCGGTCAACACCCCCGGCGTGGTCACCACCGGCTACAACAACCGCCGCTCCGA
>NZ_JAKSYI010000011.1 GCF_022829285.1 Methylobacterium sp. J-078 | reverse complement strand
CGATGGTGGTGGTCTTCTCATCGAGGTTCACGATGAGGTCGCCGGTGGTGATCACCGACTGGGCGTGGCCCTGCGAGCGGCGCACGATGGCGTGGATGCGGGCGACGAGCTCGTCCTTGTGGAAGGGCTTGGTGAGGTAGTCGTCGGCGCCGAAGCCGAGGCCCTTCACCTTGTCCTCGATGCCGGCCAAGCCGGAGAGGATCAGGATCGGCGTCTTGACCTTGGCGACGCGCAAGCTGCGCAGCACCTCGTAGCCCGAGATGTCGGGCAGCGTCAGGTCGAGCAGGATGATGTCGTAATCATACAGCTTGCCGAGGTCGATCCCCTCCTCGCCGAGATCCGTGGTGTAGGTGTTGAAGCTCTCGGACTTGAGCATCAATTCGATGCTGGCGGCGACGGAGGCATCGTCCTCGATCAGCAGTACGCGCATCGGAAAGCTCCTTGAAAGATCGAGACTTCCTAGGCCGACATCGGCAACAAACCATTAAGGTTTCCGGCGGTCGCGACCGCCCGCGGCATCGTCCTGCGTCCTCAACCGAAAAATCCGCAGGTCGCCCGACGCATTCGCTCATGGCACGCGAAACCGAGTATTTCCGATCGTCGTTCGTTCTCGTTATGGACGTCAGCGCGAGCCGTCCGTTCGATGCTCGATCGGGGCGCATGATGAACATTGAGGCCGGGGATGAGCCGTAAGCGAGATCGGGCGATGCAGGGATCGCAAAAGGCGACGTATCGCGGCGGGTGTTGAAGCCGACAAGGGCTTCTTGACAAGAGCGATGTACCGTGGAGGGGCGTGGGTCTCCCTTTGGTGTGAAGCCGCGGCATGAGGTTCGGCTGATCACAAGTCGTCATGGCGCTTTTATCGAAGCATCATGGCCGACAATTTTGTAAAATCAGCGTTGTTTACAATAAGATTTGCATGAGATTAATTTTTGCCACAGATAAAAATTGAACGAATGTTTTCCGTTATGATTTTGTAAAAAACGAAATTACCATTCATAAGTCAAAGTCATAATCGAGACATCGCAACTGGTATATAAATCTACTTCTAAGTCTTCGATGAAGTCAATTTTCTGTTCATCAAGGATATTTTTCTTAAGACCTGATCGGTCTAGAAATGCGATTTACTACAGATCGCTTTCAATGAGCAGGGTATCCGAGAGGCTAGACATGCAGGTATTTTATAGGATAAGCAATGGTTCGAAATTGCGACTAACTTGATGGTCTCACAGAATTATCTATGGATCACGATCTTCAATTATAAGTTCTGAATAAGGACATGTAAAAAAGATGAATACCTATGATATCCAAGGCAAACGTATATGGGTTACCGGCCATAGAGGCATGGTGGGTTCAGCAATCGTAAGGCGATTGGAAAGCCAAAATTGCGTCGTCCTCACATCCAGTCGGTCCGAAGTCGATTTGAGAAACAGCGTTGATGTCAAAAGCTGGATGTCTTTCAATAAGCCTGACGTTGTCATCATAGCAGCGGCAAAAGTCGGGGGTATCCTTGCAAATTCGCTTTACCCCGCTGATTTCATATATGACAATTTAGCGATTGCTACGAACGTCATACATGAAAGCTATAAATCACAGGTCGAAAAACTAATATTCCTTGGCTCTTCATGCATTTATCCGAAGTTTGCGCCGCAGCCAATTCCTGAAGCGTCGCTTTTGACCGGCCCCCTTGAGCCGACGAATGAATGGTATGCGATCGCCAAGATCGCAGGAATCAAGCTGTGTCAGGCTTACGCGAAGCAACATGGCGCCAACTTCATTTCGGCGATGCCTACAAATCTCTATGGCCCCGGAGACAACTATAATTTGGAAACCAGCCACGTGTTGCCGGCCCTGATCAGGAAATTTCACGAGGCCAAGGTCAACGATCATCAGAGCGTGACCATTTGGGGAACGGGGACGCCGCTGCGCGAATTCATGCACGTCGACGACCTTGCAAACGCGATCGTGTTTCTCATCGAAAAGTATTCGGGTTACGAACACATCAACATCGGATCGGGCGAAGAGATAACGATCGACAAGCTCTCGAAGTTGGTCGCCGAAGTTGTTGGCTTTAAAGGCTCTCTGGAGTTCGACAGGACCAAGCCGGACGGAACGCCGCGTAAGCTGATGGATTCGAGCCGGTTGAATGCGATGGGTTGGAAGCCAAGTATAAAAATAAGCAATGGCATAAGCGACGCCTATAAAAGCTTCCTGAGCATACAGGCATAAATTCGCTTATCCCTAGAAACACCCCTCTGTCGATCATTGTGAGCATCAGCCACCGACGTTTTCGTTCGTCCCTTCTATGGAGGAGGGAGTAGAGGGGACGAACGATGATCCGAACCGGGCCAATGGTTGAGGCCTGCCGGCGCAAGGACCACGCTGGACGAAGCGCGACCTGCGCGCCGACCGAACAGGATGCCGGTCCGTGCCGCCCGGGTTCTCGAACGCGCATGCCCATCGATACCGTTCCGTCAGGCGCTCTGAATCAGATTTTGCCGTCCGGTCGCGTGGTGTTAGTTCTTCCCGAAGCTCTGAGGCAGTGATACCATGATGCCTCATCCATCTGAGATCATAAAGGTTTGCGATTTAAATGATTAATCTTCTTTCTTACTTCCAATAACTGATAACAATCAAAGAAAGTATTGACTCGGGACAGGCGCACCCGTCTCGCGAAATTTCATTCCTTTCATTTGTCACCGAAAACATAGAAATCTCAAGATCGCAAATATTTCAAGATCTGTGGGTTTTGTTTGAGACGAATTTCAAGCGGAATGGCTTTTTTGTCGAGTTCGGTGTCTGCGACGGTTTGAAATTAAGTAATACTGTTGTTCTGGAGAAAAATTTCGGGTGGTCAGGCATCATCGCGGAGCCTGCACGATCCTGGCACGATGCCCTCTTTCTCAATCGAAGCTGTTCGATATCTACAAAATGTGTCTACGGAAAATCCGGAGAGCGCATCACGTTCAACGAGACGGGCGAACGAGAACTGTCGACGATCGATTCCTTCTCGCAGTCGGATTCGCACGCGCCAGCGCGAGAGACAGGCAATCGCTATGAGGTCGAGACGATCAGTCTCCGGGACTTGCTGATCGAACGCGATGCTCCGCGGCAGATCGATTATCTGAGCATCGATACCGAAGGAAGCGAATTCGATATTATCAGCAATTTCAATTTCGATGAATTTGATGTGAAGCTCGTCAGCATCGAGCATAACTTCACGGAGCGTCGGGAACAGATTGCAAATCTGATGGCGAACAACGGCTATCGTCGGGTCTTCAGCAGTCTGACTCTCTTCGATGACTGGTTCATCAAACTCTAAACGTCAAGATTTGCAATCAATATCAGGCTAAAACTAGGCCGCTCCATAGAGCAAACTTGGTGCTGCGTCGTCTATCACGTCTGTTCAGGCAAACGCCATTGGGGGCAGACCAGTTCAGGCGACGGCAACCCCTGGGGCCTGCCGTCGCCTGAACGGATTGCGTGGGTCTTGCCTTTTGCCTCTTTCGGCAGGAGGCGCGATGCGGAGCGACGCGCAGTGGGCCGAACTCGCGCCCCTGACCGGGGCGTGCCGGCCGAAGGCCGAGACACCCCCGCAAGAACCTGCAACGCACCCTCTCCTCCATATGTTTCGCGACGGTCCGAACGTACGCGCACATCAGCGGGCAGCCGCCACCAAAGAGGGGGATCTGGACGAGAGGCTCGTAGAGCGCCCTCCTGGCCGCTCACGTGGCGGTGATGGTCCCGAGGCTTGCATGATCGCGGACGGCCCCGGTCGACGATCCGACACTTGCCCAGGACGCTCACGCTAGGGCTTCAAGCAATTTGAGCAGGCGGACAATCCCAACACACCACCGACTGCTTCCAACAGCCTGCTAGTGCTCTGACTCTGACGGATGGTTCAGGAGCTCGGCTGAGGGCGTCGAAGATTGCAGAGGCGGGTTTAGTCCAGATGAAGGGCTTTGGGCTACGGTTGTGCTCGGCGATGTAGCGATTGATGGCGACCTGCAGGTCGACGACGCCGGTGAAGGTGCCCCGCTGTAGACGGCGACGGGTTAGGGCAGAGAAGAAGCCCTCGACGGCGTTAAGCCATGAGGCCGAGGTCGGCGTGAAGTGGAAGCTCCAGCGCGGATGGCGGGCAAGCCAGGCGCGGACTCGCGGGTGTTTGTGACTGCCATAGTTGTCCAGGATGACGTGGACGAGCTTACCGGCCGGCACGGCGGTCTCGACGGCGTTGAGGAAACGGATGAACTCGCCGTGGCGATGACGCTGCATGCAGCGGCCGAGCACGGTGCCGTCCAGGACGTTGAGGGCCGCGAACAGGGTCGTGGTGCCGTGCCGAGTATAGTCGTGGGTCTGAGCGGCTGGGTGGCCTGGACCGAGGGGCTGGTCGGGGCGGGTGCGCTCCAGGGCCTGGATCTGATGGGGTGGATGGCCCCCTCTGCCGGCATCAGTGTGCCAAGCTGGTGTCGTCGAAGGTCACAGGACAGGAGCCATCCGTCATGCAGATCACAACGATTGGTCTCGATCTAGCCAAGCATGTTTTCCAAGTTCACGGCGTCGATGCAAACGAGGTGGTCGTCGAGAAGCGACGCCTCCGTCGTGGACAGGTCCTGACCTACTTCGCAAAACTACCGCCGTGTCGGATTGGGATGGAGGCCTGTGCCACGGCTCACTTCTGGGCGCGAGAGCTGCGCCGATTGGGACACGAGGTGCGCCTCATTCCGCCCCAATACGTCAAAGCCTACCTGAAGCGAGGCAAGAACGATGCGGCAGATGCTGCCGCCATTTGCGAGGCCGTGACGCGGCCTTCCATGCGGTTCGTGCCCATCAAGAGCGAAGAGCAGCAGGCCGTGCTCGTGCTGCATCGCGCTCGGGAGTTGCTCGTGCGTCAGCGGACGCAGTTGATCAATGCGCTGCGCGGGCACCTGGCCGAGTTCGGACTGATCGAGGCACAAGGTCCCTCGCATGTCCGGCGTCTGTTAGAGACCATGCGCACGGACACTGCCGTGCCGGAGTTGGCGCGTGCGACTCTCGATTGCCTTGCTTCAGCCCTTGATGCCGTGGACGCTCAAATCGCTGCCGTGGAGGCGAAGATTGGTGCGTGGCACAAGGCAAATCCGATAAGCCAGCGCCTGGCGACGGTCCCCGGCATCGGGCCCCTCATCGCTTCGGCGATCACCGCCACGGTTGCCGACGCAGCCGCCTTCCGCAGCGGGCGGGAGTTTGCAGCGTGGTTGGGTTTGACTCCACGTCAGAAGTCGACCGGCGGAAAGCAGCGGCTGGGGCGGATCACCCGAAGGGGCGATCAATACCTGCGGCGATTGCTCATCGTCGGTGCGCAGACGGTTCTGCTGCGCTCGAAGGCAGCCAAAGCCAATCCGTGGATACAGGGCCTTCTGGCACGCTGCGCACGGTTGAAGGTTGCAGTGGCGCTCGCCAACAAGACCGCTCGGATCGCTTGGGCAATCATGCTTCGCGGAGAAAGCTATCGGCCGACCGCTACAGCCTCATGAGGGTCTGCGGTCTGTCCCGTAACGCTTGCTGAGAGAGAGGATGATGGGAGTGTCGGTCGCACCGACGGGCTGGGTCAACCTGAAGAAGAGCAGGGTTTCGAACCCGAGGATCTGATGAGGTCCCAGCCTGCGGACGTCCATCGTGGCCAGCGGCCGTGTGCGCCGCGCGAACAGGCCGGACACATGACTGCAAGCATACCGATCTCATCCATCAACTTTTCGCTTGCGAGCCGGGGGCCATCCACACATGGCTCTTCTCGTCGATGGACAGCACCACGGCGTGGGCGGGCGGGTCCATATAGAGGCCCACGACATCCTCGACCTTCTCGGCAAAAGCCGGATCATGCGAGCGCTTGAACGTGCGGATCCGATGCGGTTGCAAGCGATGCTCCTGCCAGATCCGTTGCACGGAGCGCAGTGAGATCCCAATCCGCGCGGCGACGGCGCGTCCGGTCCAGTGGGTGACCTCGTCGGGTGGCTCCGAGCAGGTCAGCGCCAGCACCTGCGCCACCGTTCGCGTGGAATGCGGTGGGGTGCCGGGCGGGCGGGTCTTGTCGTGCAGCAGGCCCTCGACACCCTCCTCGGCAAAGCGTTGCTGCCAGCGCCAGACAGCGGGCCGACTGACGCCGGCCTGCCGAGCCACCTCCTGCACGTTCAAGCGCTCGGCTGAGAGCAGGATGATACGCGCCCGAAGGATGTGCTTCAGGGGGCGGGATCGATCGCCGGCGATCGCGGCAAGCGCTGACTGGGTGGCGGCGTCGAGGAGCACGCAGACGGTCTGAGCCATTGCCCAGACTCGCATGCATCGCCCGCCTCGTGAATCCTCTGACCGCGTCAGTGCACTAGACGTCCGGCGGCGTTCGGATCATGGGTATGCTGAAGCCTCCCGCTCGGCCGATTACTCTTTCGTAGGCGCAAATGTCGAACGAAGCACCAGCTACCCGCATCACGCCAACCCAAGTCGTCGATCTCTACCGTGCAATTTTGGGTCGCGATCCTGAGAGCCAGTCGGTCATCGATCAATGCGTTGGTGCTGAGCCGGTTGCGCTCGCCTTGGCTCTTGCGGCTTCCTCGGAAGCCGCTGCGCAGCGATTACAGCGGCTTGGAACGCCCCTGTGGTTTTCGAACTCTCAAATTCCGATCGACGCGATCGTGCGATCTCACGAGGCCAAGGGTCGGCAGGCGGTGCCGGACAGGCTGGTGAACTATCTCGGCGTCAAGATCGACCCAGCCTTCCTGCCCGCCGTGCTTTCCGGGATGGAGGGGCAAGTCGAAGACGTTCCGATACCCGCAAACTGGCACGCTGACATGGCCGAGTGGGCCGCGGCGCTGCGCGCGGTTGATCTGGCGCGAGAAACGTTCCGGGTGCTGGAACTCGGGTGTGGCTGGGGCTGCTGGCTCCTCAACACGGGCGTGGCGGCACGCAATCGCGGCCTGGAGGTCGAGTTGATCGGCGCCGAGGGCGACCGGGGACACGTCGCCTTCGCAGAGCGCGGGTGTGCCGAGAACGGATTCAGGTCGGACCAGGTGCAGATCCATCACGGCATCGTTGGCTCCAAAGCGGGAACAGCTCTTTTTCCGAGGCAAGCCGAGGCGGGCATCTCCTGGGGGTTGGAGCCAGTCTTCGATGCCACGCCAGATCAGGTCACCGAGGCTGAGGTTGAAGGCCGGTATGACGTTCTGCCCGTTTTGACTCTGGATGCCCTATCGGCCGGCAATCGGATCGACCTCGTGCATATCGACATCCAGGGTGGGGAGGCCGACTTCATCGCGGGGTGCCTCTCGGAGTTGAGCCGCCTAGCCGCCTATATCGTGATCGGCACGCATTCACGTCAGATCGAAGGGCGCATCATGGCCATGATGCTCGAGGCGGGCTGGGTTTTGGAAGTCGAACGGCCCGCCATTCTTAATTTTGAAGTAGGCATTCCCTTTGTCACTATCGATGGAGTCCAAGGTTGGAGAAATCCCAAGCTTCGTCCTTGAAGACGTCCAAATGATTTCTGTCCGTCCTTAGACCCCGGCCACCAACAGATGGCCGTTCGTATCTGTTAGCGCGTGGCGTTAAAGCCCGACGCCCCCCAGACTGGATCATAACCGCGCTCGTTCGCCACTCCGATTGCGTTTTAGCCCGGTCAATCGGACTCTTGAGAGACACGAACCCATGTGCGGAATCGTTGGCATCGTCGGGAGGGACGCCGGGGCCGGGCAGCTGGGGGAAGCCCTGCGACGGCTCGAATATCGGGGCTACGACTCGGGCGGCATCGCCACCCTTGCGGAGGGGCGGCTGGAGCGCCGGCGCGCCGAGGGCAAGCAGAACCTCGGCCAGATCACGCTCGCCAACTTCGCCAACGATTCCGGCCTGGATCCCCTTGGCAACTGCCTCTACCGCGAGACCGCCGCCTCCTGCGCGCCCGTCACCGGCTTGCCCGGCTACC
>NZ_JAKSYI010000073.1 GCF_022829285.1 Methylobacterium sp. J-078 | reverse complement strand
GTAGGCCGTGAACGTCGCCCCGCCCGACTCCGCCAGAACCTTCGTGATCGCCGCCGTCAAAGACGTCTTGCCGTGATCAACGTGACCGATCGTGCCAATGTTGCAGTGCGGCTTCGTACGCGCGAATTTCTCTTTGGCCATGATAGCCTCCGTCCAATCTGTTGTTGCAAGTGAAGCGGTGCGGGTGGCGCCCCGAGGGGCGCCGCCGTCTTAGGCGTACTTGGCGACGACCTTCTCGGCCTCGCCGCGCGGCACCTCTTCGTAATGGTCGAACTGCATCGTGAAGTTGGCGCGGCCCTGCGAGAAGGACCGGAGCTGGTTCACGTAACCGAACATGTTGGCGAGCGGCACCATCGCGTTGATGACGTTCGCATTGCCACGCATGTCCTGGCCCTGGATCTGGCCGCGGCGGGAGTTGAGGTCGCCGATGACCGAACCGGTATACTCTTCCGGCGAGACGACCTCGACCTTCATCACCGGCTCGAGGAGCACCGAGCCGCCCTTCTGGAGGGCCTCACGGAGGGCTGCACGCGACGCGATCTCGAAGGCCAGCGCCGAGGAGTCGACGTCGTGGTAGGCGCCGTCGATCAGCTCGACCTTGATGTCGACCACCGGGAAGCCGGCGAGGATGCCAGCACCGAGCACCGAGTTCAGGCCCTTCTCGACGCCCGGGATGTACTCCTTGGGCACCGCGCCGCCGATGATCTTCGAGGCGAACTCGAAGCCCTTGCCGGGCTCGTTCGGCTCGACCACGAACTTCACCCGGGCGAACTGACCGGTACCGCCGGTCTGCTTCTTGTGGGTGTAGTCGATCTCGGTGCGCTTCGTGAGCTTCTCGCGGTACGCCACCTGCGGCTGGCCGATATTCGCGTCGACCATGTAGGTGCGGCGCAGGATGTCGACCTTGATGTCGAGGTGGAGTTCGCCCATGCCGCGCAGGATGGTCTGGCCCGATTCCTGGTCCGTGGAGACCCGAAAGGACGGATCCTCGGCGGCCAGCTTGGCCAGGGCGATGCCCAGCTTCTCCTGGTCGGCCTTGGACTTCGGCTCGACGGCGATCTCGATCACCGGCTCGGGGAATTCCATCTTCTCGAGGATGACGGCCTTCTGCGGATCACAGAGGGTGTCGCCCGTGCGGGTGTCCTTCAGGCCGGCCAGCGCCACGATGTCGCCCGTGAAGGCTTCCTTGACGTCCTCGCGGTTGTTGGCGTGCATGAGAAGCATGCGGCCGACGCGCTCTTTCTTGTCGCGTGAGGAGTTCAGGACGTTGGCGCCCGACTCGATCTTGCCCGAGTACACGCGGCAGAACGTGATCGTGCCGACGTGCGGATCGTCCATGATCTTGAAGGCGAGCATGGAGAAGGGATCCGAATCCGACGGGTGCCGGACGGTCTCTTCCTCGGTCTTGAAGTCGATGCCCTTGATCTCACCGCGGTCGGCGGGGGACGGCAGGTAATCGACGACGGCGTCGAGCAGGGGCTGCACGCCCTTGTTCTTGAAGGCCGAGCCGCAGAGCACGGGGTGGAAGGCGCGACGCTGCACGGCGGTTCGGATGAGGCGATGCATCGTCTCGGCATCGGGCTCGACACCGTCGAGGTAGGCCGACATGGCGTCGTCGTCCATCTCGACGCAGGCCTCGACGAGCTTGACGCGGTATTCCGCGGCCTGGTCGGCGAGGTCGGCCGGGATCTCGGCCTCGGAGAAGTCGGCGCCGAGCTTCTCGGACGTCCAGACGATGGCTTTCATCTTGATCAGGTCGATGACACCCTTGAAGGTGTTCTCGGCGCCGATCGGAAGCTGCAGGCAGACAGGCTTGCCAGCGACGCGGTCGATGATGTCGGCCACGCACTTGAAGAAGTCGGCGCCGATCTTGTCCATCTTGTTGACGAACACGACGCGCGGCACGTCGTACTTGTCGGCCTGGCGCCAGACGGTCTCGGTCTGGGGCTCCACGCCCTGGTTGCCGTCGAGCACGCACACGGCGCCGTCGAGCACGCGGAGCGAGCGCTCCACCTCGATGGTGAAATCCACGTGGCCGGGGGTGTCGATGATGTTCAGGCGCTTGTCGCGCCAGAAGCACGTCGTGGCGGCCGACGTGATCGTGATGCCGCGCTCCTGCTCCTGCGTCATCCAATCCATCGTCGCGGCGCCGTCATGGACTTCGCCGATCTTATGGGACTTGCCGGTGTAGTAGAGGATCCGCTCGGTGGTCGTGGTCTTGCCGGCATCGATGTGAGCCATGATGCCGAAGTTGCGGTAGTCCTCGATCGCGTGCGTGCGGGGCATCGGATTGCTCCTGAAAGGGTCCGGGTCCGCTTACCAGCGGTAGTGCGAGAAGGCGCGGTTGGCTTCTGCCATCCGGTGGGTGTCTTCCCGCTTCTTCACGGCGTTGCCGCGGTTGTTGGCGGCGTCGAGCAGTTCGGCCGATAGGCGCTCGACCATGGTGCGGTCGTTGCGGCCACGGGCGGCCTGGATCAGCCAACGGATGGCCAGAGCCTGGCGGCGCTCGGTGCGCACCTCGACGGGAACCTGGTAGGTCGCGCCGCCGACGCGGCGGGAGCGGACTTCGATCGCCGGGGCGACGTTGTCGAGGGCGGCGCGGAACACCTCGATGGGGTTCGCGCGGGCACGGTTCTCGACGATGTCGAAGGCGCCGTACACGATGCGCTCGGCGGTGGACTTCTTGCCCTCGTACATGATCGAATTCATGAACTTGGTCAGCACGATGTCCCCGTACTTCGGGTCCGGGATGATCTCACGCTTCTCGGCAGAATGGCGGCGGGACATCGCTCGCTCCGTCTAAACTTAAGGTCTTGAAACCACCCCGCGCAGGCCGCCTTGAGCCTCATTCGAGGCCGGCGACATCCTTACGGGGTGCGCGAATTTCGGTCTTACTTCGGACGCTTGGCGCCGTACTTCGAACGGCGCTGCTTGCGGCCCTTGACGCCCTGCGTGTCGAGCACGCCGCGCAGGATGTGGTAACGCACACCCGGCAAGTCCTTCACGCGGCCGCCGCGGATCATCACCACGGAGTGCTCCTGAAGGTTATGACCCTCGCCCGGGATGTAACCGATGACCTCGAAGCCGTTGGTGAGACGAACCTTCGCGACCTTGCGGAGCGCGGAGTTCGGCTTCTTCGGGGTCGTCGTGTAGACGCGGGTGCAGACGCCACGCTTCTGCGGGCAGGCGTCGAGCGCCGGCACCTTGTTGCGGCTCTTCTGCGCCTTGCGCGGCTGAGCGATCAGCTGGTTGATCGTCGGCATGCCAATCCTCTCGAAACGCGTCACCGTCGGTGACCGTCGAAATCCAAATCTCGTTGTGGTCGGCCCCGGCATCGCACAAAGCTGTGCGACGAAACGCAAAGCCGCGCCCCAGGCTGATGTCAGCCTTTGGCGCGCCGTTGCAAGCAGAGGATCACCTGCATCGATGCAAGCGATCATGCCGGACTGACACGTGTTCGTCTGTTGAAGTCGGATGCGTTTAGGAAGCCTGGATCGAGGCTCTGGGCCTCACGATCGTTTGCTGCCTACGGCCAGCCGTTCAATGAGGGCCTAATAGAGGTGGATTCGGCCCGCGTCAACCCATTCCATTACAAGTTCATGAAGTTGGGGGCCTTCGCCGGCGCCGATTTGGGCCGACAGTGCGCATGAAAAAGGGGCCGCCCCGACGGACGGCCCCTCCTTCGTTCTCGGTCGGGTCCGCTGCTTTACTCGGCGGCGGGCGGCAGCTCGGAGAGGGGTTGCGCCCCACTCTCGGCGGCCTTCTGCTGGAGGATCAGGTTGTCGCGACGGCGAGCCACGGCACGGATCTCGGCGGCCATGGAGCCGGTGCCGGCCGGGATGAGCGAGCCGACGATGACGTTCTCCTTGAGGCCTTCGAGGTAGTCGATCTTGCCGTTGACGGCCGCCTCCGTGAGGACGCGGGTGGTTTCCTGGAACGAGGCCGCCGAGATGAACGACTTCGTCTGCAGGCTCGCCTTGGTGATGCCGAGCAGCACGGGGACACCGACGACCGGCTTCTTGTTCTCGGCAAGAAGCTTCTCGTTGATCTCCGCCAGCTCTGTCCGGTCGATCTGATCGCCCGTCAGGATGTCGGAATCGCCGCCGTCGGTGATCTCGACCTTCTGCAGCATCTGCCGGACGATGACCTCGATGTGCTTGTCGTTGATCGACACGCCCTGGAGCCGGTAGACCTCCTGGATCTCGTTGACGAGGTAGGCCGCGAGCTCCTCCACGCCCTTGATCGCCAGGATGTCGTGCGGCGCCGGGTTGCCGTCGACGATGTAGTCGCCGAGCTCGACCACGTCCCCGTCCTGAAGGTGGATGTGCTTGCCCTTCGGGATCAGGTACTCGACCGCCTCCGAACCGTCATGCGGCGTCAGCGTCAGGCGACGCTTGTTCTTGTAGTCGCGCCCGAACTGAATCGTGCCCGACTTCTCCGCGATGATGGCGGCGTCCTTCGGACGACGGGCCTCGAACAGCTCCGCCACCCGCGGCAGACCGCCGGTGATGTCGCGGGTCTTGGCCGAATCCGCCGAGACGCGGGCGAGGATGTCGCCGGCCTTCACCTTGCCGCCCGGGTCGTAGCCGATGATGGCGTCGACGGGTAGGAAGTAGCGGGCGTCCGAGCCGCGCGGCAGCTTCATGGGCTTGCCGTCGGCATCGGTCACCAGCATCGCCGGCTTGAGGTCGGCGGTGCGGGCGGTGCCGCGCCAGTCGATGACGACGCGCTTGGCGATGCCGGTCGACTCGTCGGTGGTCTCGGTGATCGACTGGCCGTCGATGAGGTCCTCGTACTGAACGATACCGTCCGTCTCGGTGATGATCGGGCGGGTGTAGGGGTCCCACTCGGCGATGCGCTGGCCGCGCTTGACCGTGTCGCCCTCGTCCACGCGCAGCTTCGCGCCGTATTGCAGGCGGTGGTTGGCGCGTTCCGTCCCGTCCGAGCCGACGATGACGATGGAGACGTTGCGGCCCGTGGCGATGAGATCGCCGTCCGAGTTCCGGGCGAGGGCCCGGTTCCGGATCTTGATCGTGCCCTCGAAGCTCGACTCGATGAAGGACGAGTCGGAGATCTGAGCGGCGCCGCCGATGTGGAAGGTGCGCATGGTGAGCTGGGTGCCCGGCTCGCCGATGGACTGCGCCGCGATGACGCCGACCGCCTCGCCCATGTTGACGGGCGTGCCGCGGGCGAGATCGCGCCCGTAGCAGGTGGCGCAGACGCCGCTCTTGGTGGCGCAGACGAGCACCGAGCGGATCTTGACCTCCTGGATGCCGGCCGCCTGGATGGCGGGCAGGTGCTTCTCCTCGATCGTCTCGTTGGTCTTGACGATCACGGTGCCATCGAGGGCCACCAGGTCCTCGGCCGTGGCGCGGCCGAGGATGCGGATGGCGAGCGGGGCCACGACCTGGCCTGCGTCCACGATGGCGCGCATGCGGATGCCGTTGGTGGTGCCGCAATCGGTCTCGCGGATGACGGCGTCCTGGGCCACGTCGACGAGACGACGGGTCAGGTAGCCCGAGTTCGCGGTCTTCAGCGCCGTGTCAGCGAGGCCCTTGCGGGCGCCGTGGGTGGAGTTGAAGTATTCGAGAACGTCGAGGCCTTCCTTGAAGTTCGAGATGATCGGGGTCTCGATGATCTCGCCCGAGGGCTTGGACATCAGACCGCGCATGGCGGCGAGCTGGCGCATCTGCTCGCGGGAGCCGCGGGCGCCGGAATTCGCCATCATGTAGACCGAGTTGACCTGCTTGTCGGTCCCATTCTCGTCCTTCTGGACCGCGGAGATCGCGGCCATCATCTCGTCCGCCAAGCGGGCCGAGCACTTGCCCCAGGCATCGACGACCTTGTTGTACTTCTCACCCTGGGTGATCAGGCCGTCGTTGAACTGCTGCTCGAACTCCTTGACGAGGTCGCGGGTCGAACCGACGATCGACCACTTGTTGGCCGGCACCACCATGTCGTCTTTGCCGAACGAGATGCCGGCCTTGAACGCGTGGTTGAAGCCGAGCGCCATGATGCGATCGCAGAAGATCACCGACTCCTTCTGACCGCAGTGGCGGTAGACGGTGTCGATCATCGCCGAGATCTCCTTCTTGGTCATCAGCTTGTTGACGACGTCGAAGGGCACCTTGGCGTGCTGCGGCAGGGCCGTGGACAGGATCACCCGGCCCGGCGTGGTGTCGTAGGTCTTGGTCAGCGGCTCGCCGTCCGGCCCGATGCCGTTCCAGCGCCAGCGGATCTTGGTGTGCAGCTTGACGGTCTTGGCCGCCAGCGCGTGCTCGAGCTCGCCGATGTTGCCGAACACGCCCTGCATCGGGTTCTGCTTGTTGGTCGGGTCGAAGGCGCCGATGGCCCCTTCCGCCACGATCGACAGGTAGTAGAGGCCGAGCACGATGTCCTGGCTCGGCACGATGATCGGGTGACCGTTGGCCGGGTGCAGGATGTTGTTGGTCGACATCATCAGGACGCGCGCCTCCAGCTGAGCCTCGAGGCTCAGGGGGACGTGCACGGCCATCTGGTCGCCGTCGAAATCGGCGTTGAACGCGGTGCAGACCAGCGGGTGCAGCTGGATCGCCTTGCCCTCGATCAGCTTGGGCTCGAAGGCCTGGATGCCGAGGCGGTGCAGCGTCGGCGCGCGGTTGAGCATGACGGGATGCTCACGGATGACCTCGTCCAGGATGTCCCAGACCTCGGGCTTCTCCTTCTCGACGAGCTTCTTGGCCTGCTTCACGGTGGCCGAGAAACCCTTGGCGTCGAGGCGCGCGTAGATGAACGGCTTGAACAGTTCGAGCGCCATCTTCTTGGGCAGCCCGCACTGGTGCAGCTTCAGCTCCGGACCCACCACGATGACCGAGCGGCCGGAATAGTCGACGCGCTTGCCGAGCAGGTTCTGGCGGAAGCGGCCCTGCTTGCCCTTCAGCATGTCGGCGAGCGACTTCAGCGGGCGCTTGTTGGCGCCCGTGATGACGCGGCCGCGGCGGCCGTTGTCGAACAGCGCATCCACCGCCTCCTGAAGCATGCGCTTCTCGTTGCGGATGATGATGTCCGGCGCGCGCAGCTCGATCAGCCGCTTCAGGCGGTTGTTGCGGTTGATGACGCGACGGTAGAGGTCGTTGAGATCGGACGTGGCGAAACGGCCGCCGTCCAGCGGGACGAGCGGGCGCAGGTCCGGCGGGATGACGGGCACCACGGTGAGGATCATCCACTCGGGCTTGTTGCCCGACATCTGGAAGGCCTCGATGATCTTCAGGCGCTTGAGGAGCTTCTTGGGCTTCAGCTCGGAGGTCGTGGTGGCGATTTCCTCGCGCAGCGCGTTGGCGATGCCGTCGAGGTCGAGTTCCTGCAGGATGCGCCGGATGGCCTCGGCGCCGATCATGGCGGTGAACGAGTCCTCGCCGTACTCCTCCTGTGCGCGCAGGTACTCCTCTTCCGACAGGAGCTGACGCTCCTTGAGGGGGGTGAGGCCCGGCTCGATGACGCAGTAGGACTCGAAGTACAGGATCCGCTCGAGGTCCTTGAGGGCCATGTCGAGCAGAAGACCGATGCGGCTCGGCAGCGACTTCAGGAACCAGATGTGGGCGACGGGGGCGGCGAGCTCGATGTGGCCCATGCGGTCGCGCCGAACGCGCGCGAGGGTGACCTCGACGCCGCACTTCTCACAGATGACGCCCTTGTACTTCATGCGCTTGTACTTGCCGCACAAGCACTCGTAATCCTTGATGGGTCCGAAGATGCGCGCGCAGAACAGGCCGTCGCGCTCGGGCTTGAACGTGCGGTAGTTGATCGTCTCGGGCTTCTTGATCTCACCGAATGACCACGAAAGGATCTTCTCGGGCGACGAGATCGAGATCTTGATCTGGTCGAAGCTCTGGGGCTGAGCCTGCTGATTGAAAAGATTCATGACCTCTTGGTTCATGATCTGCTCCTGCTGACGAGGCGCACCCTCCGCCGAGGGGCTGACCGCGTGCTGTAAACGGGTGCGGCGCGACGACCGGCCGGATCGTCGCTGACCGTAGAACGGGAGGCCCTGCCCCTCCCCGCTCGGACCGCGCCGGGATCGAGCCCGGCGCGGGAGCGTGGTGCGGTGGTTACTCGGCCGCCTCTGCGGGCGGCTCGATCTGGTCGTTGGCAAGCTTCTTCGAGGAGGTGAGCTCCACGTTGAGGCCGAGCGAACGCATTTCCTTGACGAGCACGTTGAACGACTCGGGGATGCCGGCCTCGAAGGTGTCGTCGCCGCGCACGATCGCCTCGTAGACCTTGGTCCGGCCGGCGACGTCGTCCGACTTGACCGTGAGCATCTCCTGCAGCGTGTAGGCGGCGCCGTAGGCCTCCAGAGCCCAGACCTCCATCTCGCCGAAGCGCTGACCGCCGAACTGCGCCTTGCCGCCCAGCGGCTGCTGGGTGACGAGCGAGTACGGGCCGATCGACCGCGCGTGGATCTTGTCGTCCACGAGGTGGTGCAGCTTCAGCATGTAGATGTAGCCCATCGTCACCTTGCGGTCGAAGGGCTCGCCCGAGCGGCCGTCATAGAGGGTCGACTGGGCCGACCGGTCGAGACCGGCCATCTCCAGCATCTGCTCGATGTCGGCTTCCTTGGCGCCGTTGAACACCGGGGTCGCCATCGGCACGCCGCGGCGCACGTTGTTGGCGGCCTCGGCCATCTCCTCGTCGGTGAGACCTTCGAGCTCCGACGGCGAGTAGATCGCCTCCATCTCCGCCTTGAGGGGCGCGATGTCGTTGCTGCGGAGATACGCGTCCACCGCCTGGCTGACCTTGCGGCCGAGACCGGCCGCGGCCCAGCCGAGGTGGGTCTCCAGGATCTGACCGACGTTCATGCGCGAGGGCACGCCGAGCGGGTTGAGCACGATGTCGGCATGCGTCCCGTCCTCCAGGAACGGCATGTCCTCGATCGGCACGATCCGCGAGACGACACCCTTGTTGCCGTGCCGGCCGGCCATCTTGTCGCCGGGCTGGATCTTGCGCTTCACCGCCACGAAGACCTTGACCATCTTCATGACGCCGGGGGGCAGCTCGTCGCCGCGCTGCAGCTTCTCGACCTTGTCGAGGAAGCGCTGCTCGAGGCGCTTCTTCGACTCGTCGTACTGCTTCTGCATCGCTTCCATCTCGGTCATGAGACGGTCGTCGATGACGGCGAACTGCCACCATTGCGAGCGCGGGTACTCGGCAAGAAGCTCACGGGTGAGCGTGGTCTCCTTCTTGAAGCCCTTCGGACCGGCGATGGGCGCCTGGCCGATGAGCACGGTCGCGAGACGCGCGTAGGTGTTGCGATCCAGGATCGCCTGCTCGTCGTCGCGATCCTTGGCGAGACGCTCGATCTCCTCGCGCTCGATGGCCTGGGCGCGCTCGTCCTTGTCGACGCCGTGGCGATTGAACACCCGGACCTCGACGATCGTGCCCGTGACACCCGGGGGCACGCGCAGGGACGTGTCGCGCACGTCGGACGCCTTCTCGCCGAAGATGGCGCGCAGGAGTTTCTCCTCCGGCGTCATCGGGCTCTCGCCCTTCGGCGTGATCTTGCCGCACAGGATGTCGCCGGCGTGCACCTCGGCGCCGATATAGACGATGCCGGCCTCGTCGAGGTTCTTGAGCGCCTCTTCCGAGACGTTCGGGATGTCGCGGGTGATTTCTTCCGGCCCGAGCTTGGTGTCGCGGGCCATCACCTCGAACTCCTCGATGTGAATCGAGGTGAACACGTCATCCTTCACGATCCGCTCGGAGAGCAGGATCGAGTCCTCGAAGTTGTAGCCGTTCCACGGCATGAACGCGACGAGCACGTTCCGGCCGAGAGCCAGCTCGCCGAACTCCGTCGAGGGACCATCGGCGATGATCTCGCCCTTCTTCACGGCCTCGCCGACGCGCACCAGGGGCTTCTGCGTGATGCAGGTCGACTGGTTGGAGCGCTGGAACTTCTGCAGGCGGTAGATGTCGACGCCGGGCTTGTTGGCGTCGGCCTCCTCGGTGGCCCGGATGACGATACGGGTGGCGTCCACCTGATCGACGATGCCGGTGCGGCGGGCCGCGATGGCGGCACCGGAATCGCGGGCGACCACGGCTTCCATGCCGGTGCCCACGAAGGGCGCGTCGGCGCGGACCAGCGGCACCGCCTGGCGCTGCATGTTCGAGCCCATCAGCGCGCGGTTCGCATCGTCGTTCTCGAGGAACGGGATGAGCGCGGCCGCCACGGAGACGAGCTGCTTCGGGGACACGTCCATCAGGTCGACGCGGTCCGGCGGCACCACGATGACGTCACCCGCGCGACGGCAGACCACGAGGTCCTCCGTCAGCTTGAAGCTCTCGTCCATCTGAGCGTTCGCCTGGGCGACGTAGTACTTCGCCTCCTCCATCGCCGACAGATAGGCGACGTCGGTGGTGACGACGCCGTCCTTCACGCGCCGGAACGGGGTCTCGATGAAGCCGTACTTGTTCACCCGCGCGAAGGTGGCGAGCGAGTTGATCAGGCCGATGTTCGGGCCTTCCGGCGTCTCGATCGGGCAGATGCGGCCGTAATGGGTCGGGTGCACGTCGCGCACCTCGAAGCCGGCCCGCTCGCGGGTCAGACCGCCCGGGCCAAGCGCCGAGAGGCGGCGCTTGTGGGTGACTTCCGAGAGCGGGTTGGTCTGATCCATGAACTGCGACAGCTGCGACGAGCCGAAGAACTCGCGCACCGCGGCTGCGGCTGGCTTCGCGTTGATGAGGTCCTGCGGCATCACGGTGTCGATGTCGACGGAGGACATCCGCTCCTTGATAGCGCGCTCCATGCGGAGCAGGCCGAGGCGGTACTGGTTCTCCATCAGCTCGCCCACCGAGCGCACGCGCCGGTTGCCGAGGTGATCGATGTCGTCGATCTCGCCCTTGCCGTCGCGCAGGTCCACTAGCGCCTTGACGACCGCGAGCATGTCCTCGCGGCGCAGGGTCCGCACGGTGTCCTCGGCGTCGAGGTCGAGGCGCATGTTCATCTTCACGCGGCCGACGGCCGACAGGTCGTAGCGCTCAGGGTCGAAGAACAGCGAGTGGAACATCGCCTCGGCGGTGTCGAGGGTCGGCGGCTCGCCCGGGCGCATGACGCGGTAGATGTCGAACAGCGCGCCCTCGCGGGCGGAGTTCTTGTCCACCGCGAGCGTGTTGCGGATGTAGGGGCCGACGTTGATGTGGTCGATGTCGAGCACGGGCAGCTCGGCGACGCCGACATCCTCGAGGCTCTTCAGGAGCTTGTCGGAGATCTCGTCACCGGCCTCGGCCCAGATCTCGCCGGTCTTCGGGTTGACGAGATCCTCAGCGATGTACTGGCCGATCAGGTCCTCGTCGGTGGCCTTGAGGAACTGCACGCCGCGCTCGGCGATCTGCCGGGCGTTGCGGGCGTTCAGCTTCTTGCCGGCCTCGAGCACGACCTCGCCCGACTCCGCGTCGACGAGGTCGACGGAGGCCTTAAAGCCCTTCAGACGCTCGGCGTCGTAGGGCACGCGCCAGTCGGCGCCGTCGCGATCGTAGATCACGCGGTTGTAGAAGGTCGACAGGATCTCCTCGCCGTCCAGCCCAAGGGCGAACAGCAGCGAGGTCACGGGCAGCTTGCGCTTCCGGTCGATGCGGACGTGCACGATGTCCTTGGCGTCGAACTCGACGTCGAGCCAGGAGCCGCGATACGGGATGATGCGGGCAGCGAACAGCAGCTTGCCCGACGAGTGGGTCTTGCCCTTGTCGTGGTCGAAGAACACGCCCGGTGAGCGGTGCATCTGCGAAACGATGACGCGCTCGGTGCCGTTGACGATGAAGGTGCCGTTCTCCGTCATCAGGGGCATGTCGCCCATGTAGACGTCCTGCTCCTTGATGTCCTTGACGGACTTGGCGCCAGTGTCCGGGTCCACATCGAACACGATGAGACGCAGCGTGACCTTGAGCGGGGCCGCGTACGTAATGCCGCGCTGACGGCACTCGTCGACGTCGTATTTCGGCTGCTCGAACGTGTACTTCACGAATTCGAGGAGCGCCGTGGAGGAGAAGTCCGAGATCGGGAACACCGACTTGAACACGGTCTGCAGGCCTTCGTCGCCCCGTCCGCCTTCAGGCTCGTTCATGATCAGGAATTGGTCGTAGGACGCCTTCTGAACCTCGATGAGGTTCGGCATCTCGGCGACTTCCTTGATCTTGCCGAAGAACTTGCGAATCCGCTTGCGACCGACCAGCGTGTTGGCCATGGGTGACCTCGCTCCTACGTCCCGCGTACCGGGTGCCCGGGGAAGGCCTTACGCCTCCCGCAACCAGGCGATGGGCCCGCCCCGCCGGACGACGCCCACCCGAACTGAAAAACTCATGGCCCTCGCGCGGGCCGGTCGGGTCGCTGCAAGCGACCTTGGCCCACGGGCGTGAACCCGCGGGCCTTGGAAGCCGTCAGGTCCGGAGGGACCCGACGGAAGCGGATGGGCCGGTGCGGCCCACCGGAAAGAGCCTTACTTGAGCTCGACCTTGGCGCCAGCCTTCTCGAGCTGGGCCTTGAGCTTCTCGGCCTCTTCCTTGTTGACGGACTCCTTGACGGCCTTCGGGGCGCCCTCGACGAGGTCCTTGGCTTCCTTGAGGCCGAGGCCGGTGATCGCGCGGACCTCCTTGATGACCTCGATCTTCTTGTCGCCGGCGGCGGTGAGCATGACCGTGAACTCGGTCTGCTCCTCGGCGGCGGCAGCCGGACCGGCGGCGGGGCCGGCGGCGACGGCGACGGCGGCGGCAGCCGAGACGCCCCACTTCTCTTCGAGCATCTTGGCGAGGTCAGCGGCCTCGAGAACGGTCAGCGAGGACAGGTCGTCGACGAGCTTGGCGAGATCAGCCATGGTTGTATTCCTTCGTAGATCGGTTTGAACGGATGGGTTGAAAAGGGCGATGCGGCCTCAGGCCGCTTCGCTCTGAGCCTCGTCCTTGGTGGCATAGGCCCCGAACACGCGGGCGAGCTTGGCCGCCGGTGCGTTGACGACCTGGGCGATCTTGGTCGCGGGAGCCTGGATGAGGCCCACGATCTTGCCGCGCAGTTCGTCGAGGGACGGGAGCGAGGCGAGCGCCTTCACACCGTCCGGGTTCAGGGCAGTCGTGCCCATGGCGCCGCCGAGGATCACGAGCTTGTCGTTGGCCTTGGCGAAGTCCACCGCAACCTTGGCGGCCGCGACCGGATCGCTCGAATAAGCGAGCAGGGTCGGGCCCTTCAGGAGGGGCTTGATGGAGGCGACGTCCGTGCCATCGAGAGCGATGTTGGCGAGGCGGTTCTTGGTGACCTTCACGGTGGCACCGGCCTGCTTCATCTGCGAGCGCAGCTTCTGCATGTCGGCGACCGTGAGGCCCTTGTAGTGGGCCACGACGACGACGGCGGTGTTCGCGAACACGCCGTTGAGCGTCGAGACGAGATCAGCTTTGGCTGTCCTGTCCACTGGGGCTCTCTCCGGTTGGCGGAACCCGAGGATGGGTCCGCCGGTTGCACATGCCGCCCGGGACGGAACTCGGCTCAACGCGAAGCCGGAACGTCCTTGGCGACGCTTCACGGCCCTGTCCCCCATCGCCCCCCGGAACGGGTGGACGACACGGGTGAGATGGTTCAAACCGATGCCTGACCCTGTCCGCACGGCGGGCCGGGTGAGGGCAGTAGAATTTCGGTCTTCCCAGTCTGTGCAGGCTTTGTGGATTAAGCCGGTGACCCGGCGCCTGCAGTCTCGGACAGGACATAGCCGGACGAAGCTCAGAGGGGGTTTTACGCCCCGCAAAGCCTTCCGGCCAATACCGCCTGGTTGCCCAGGCGATCTCTCAATCGGAATGCGACCGATCGGCCGATTCCTTTCGCATGTATGAAAACGTTGAGGGGGTCTATAGAGCCTTGCAAGCAGCCTGCCAAGTGCCCTGGCCCGAGAAAAGCGCCGCGGACCGCGCTTTTCGCTTGACGCCCCGCGCCTGCATCCGTTGGTCGCGGCCGTGGTGCCGCGACCCTGAGATGATGCACCCCGCCCGCGCCGCATGATGCGCCGGACGCGCCGGGTTCATATGGGCAGGACCTTAGACCGGTAAGAACTTGCGCGCCACGCGCCACCACGGCTCGCGCGCCTCGCGCTTCTGGTCCGCCTTCGCCGCGTAGAAGGACGCGTTGTGCTCGCCGCGGAGCGCCTCGCGGGTGAAGCGGATGAGGTGGTGGGCGACGAAGCCCATGTTGAACACGGCCTCGATCTGTCCGCGCCGCAGGGCATGGCCGGCGGCGCGCCAGAACACGCCGCGGTAATCGGAGAGCAGCCCGACCCGCAACGCGATGTTGAAGCCCAGGATCAGGCCGCGCCGCAGATTGGTCCGAGTCAGCTTGCCCTTGATCGGGGTCTTGATCCGATGCGGGTAGGTCCGCTCCACCTGGTAGCGGAAGCGCGCGAACAGGTTCTCGGGCTCGTAGGCGTGGGCGATGGCCCGGCGCCAGCTCGCCACCACGTCGTCGTGGGGACGCTTGAACAGGACGTTGGATTCCAGCGCCGCGTCGTGGGTGAGCCGGCCCTCGCGGGTCAGCCGGTCCCAGAGCGGCGTTTTCGGCAGAGCCTGCAGCAGATTCATCGTCAGCACCGGCACCGCCGACTTGTCGATGAAGTCGATCAGCTTCTGCTCGGACTGGTCGGTATCCGTGTCGAGGCCGAGGATGATGCCCGAAGTGACTTCGAGGCCGAAGCTGTTGAGCGTCTCGATCGCCTCGTACATCGGCACGGCGGCGTTGTGCTTCTTGTCGATGCCGGCGAGCGCATCTTCCTCCGGCGTCTCGATGCCGACGAAGACGGTCATGAAGTTGGCCTGGCGCATCAGCTCCAGGATATCGGGCTGCTTGGCCATGTTCAGCGTCGCCTCGCAGGCGAACTGAAGCGGGTAGTCATTCTTCTTCTGCCACGCCACGAGGTGGGGCAGCATGTCCTTCGTGGCCTTCCGGTTGCCGATGAAGTTGTCGTCGACGAAGTACACCACCGCCGGGTGGCCCGGCTGGGCGATGATGGCGTCGAGTTCGCCGAGCATCTGCTCGGGGCTCTTCAGGCGCGGCTGGCGGCCGTAGAGTTGCGGGATGTCGCAGAACTCGCAGCGGTAGGGGCAGCCCGAGGAGAATTGCAGCGAGCCGATGAGGTAGCGCTTGAGCGGGGCCGCCTCGTAGGCGGGGGCCGGGAAGTCCGAGAGCGGAAGGCGCTCCTTGGTCTCCAGACGGACCTGCGCCGCCGGAATCGACACGTCGCGGTCGAGGATCGCGACCAGTTCGTCGGTGGCGTCGCCGATCTCGCCGAGATGCAGGTAGTCGAATTCGGGGTACTGCTCGGGGGAGCCGGAGACCGAGGGGCCGCCGAGTGCCGTGACCTTACCGGCCGCGTGCGCCCGCGCGTAGATGTCCCGGATCTGCGGGGCCTGGATGTGCATGCCGGACACGAACACCGCGTCGGCCCAGGCGAAGTCCGCCGGTCCCGCCCGGGTGATGTTCTCGTCGATGAACCGGTACTCCCAGGTCTCCGGCATGTACGCTGCGATCAGCAGGAGCCCCTGGGGCGGCATGAAGGCCTTCACGCCGCCCATCAGGGGGTAGGCGTGAGAGAAGGTCCCGAAGGACGGCGTATAGGCGGGAAAGACGCACAGGATGCGTCGCTTCGAGATCACGGAGAGGGTGCATCGCATGGGAGCATACCTAGCACAGGCATCCGCGAAGGCGTCACCCTCGCGTGTTGTTTTCTCGGGTCTTTTCGGAGGCTTCCCCGCTCCGTGAGGACACGAAGCCGAGCGCCATCACGCGTGTTTGAACGGGCGCGCTTCCTATTCCACGTGAGCCTCGTCCCCGTTTAGAGCCAGGCTCCGCAGGATCTGGAGCCCGGTGCCGAGCCGCGCCAGCGGTGGGGAGCCGAGGGCGAGGCGGACCCCGTTCGGCGGGGCGGCGGGGCCGATCGCGAAGGCGCTCGCGGGTGAGACCGCCACGCCGTTGCGCGCCGCCGCGGCCGCGTAGCGCTCCGCATTCCAGGCCTCCGGCAGGGTCAGCCAGAGGTGATAGGCCCGTGGATCACCCTGGATGTCGAGGCCGGCCAGCATCTCCCGCGCGAGGGCGTGGCGGGCCGCCGCGTCCGCGCGCTTCTCCCGACCGATGCGTCCGGCCAGACCATCCGCGATGACGTGCAGCGCTATGGCGAGGGGCAGGCCACCGGCGGTCCAGGCGCCGTTGCGGATGGTCCGCGTCAGGCGCTCCACCAGGGCGGGCGGGCTGGCCACGAAACCGAGGCTCAGGCCGGGTGCCACGCGCTTCGACAGGCTGTCGACCAGGATCACCCGGTCGGGAGCCAGGGCGGCCAGGGGCTCCTCGTCGCAGAGGAAGCCGTAGACCGCGTCCTCGATGCAGACGAGGTCGTGTGCGGCGAGCAGCCGGGCGATCGCTCGGCGGCGCTCGGCGCTCATTGTCCGGCCGAGCGGGCTTTGCAGGACGGATTGCAGGTAGAGGCCGCGCAATGGGGCGTCGCGATGCGCCTGCGCGATGGCGTCGGGGTGCACACCGTCCGCGTCCAGCGCGAGGGGAACCAGGGTGATGCCGATGCGTGCGGCCATGCCCTTGACGATCGGGTAGGTCAGGGCCTCGACCCCGATCCGTTCTCCGGGCTGGGCCAGGGCGGCCATCGCGGCGGCGATGCCCTGGCGTCCGGCGCCCGTGAACAGCACCGTCTCGGGATCGGCGGACCAGCCGCCCCGCGTGAAGAAGCCCGAGGCCGTGGTTCGCGCCCGGGCCGTGGCTCCCGCCCGGACCGGTGGGAACGCGGCCCGCAAGGCCGCCGGCTCCAGCATCGCAGACAGGCTCGCGGACAGGTCGGCCGCCTGCTGCGGCAGGATCGAGAAGACGTGCTCCAGGTTGATCAGGCCGGTCTCGGTCTCCGCCAGCGCCGTATCCTCGGCCGCGACGGGGGCGCGGATGAAGGTGCCCCGCCCGACCTCGCCCGTCACGAGCCCGCGTCGGGTCAGCTCCGCATAGACCCGGCTGGCCGTGGACACCGCGATTCCGCGCTCATAGGCGAACTGCCGCTGCGGCGGCAGCCGCGTGCCGGGCGCGAGCCGGCCGGCCGCGATATCGGCGGCAATCCCGTCGGAAATCGTCCGGTAATCCATGGTGCGCACATTGATCCGAGTGCAATGATTCGATTGATTCGCACCAAAATCGGATCAATGAGGGGTCTCGATCCGATGGAGGCCGCATGACATGACGACGCCCAACAGCTTACCCTGGTTTCGCCCGATCGCGATAGCACGGGAAGAGAGCTCCACAGCCCCCGGGATCGCCAGGGCGATCGCCTCGCTACGGCTCTGGCGGAATCGGTACAATGGGCGCAGGACAATCCGCTCCATGACCTCGGAGCAAATCACCGGGCTCGACCTCGATCCCGTCGCCCTCAGGCTGGAGGGCGAGAAGCCGTTCTGGCGGGCTTGAGCGCAAACGAAAACGCCCGGCCGTGAGGCCGGGCGTCTCCAGTTCGTGCACGCTAAGCGTGAATCAGGCGGTGAGGACCGTCGAGGGCTCGACCTTGACGCCCGGACCCATCGAGGAGGTCACGGCGACGCGCTGGACGTACTGGCCCTTGGCGCCAGCCGGCTTGGCCTTGGCCACCGCGTCGGCGAACGCCTTGATGTTCTCGACGAGCTTGTCGGCGTCGAACGAGACCTTGCCGATGCCGGCATGGATGATGCCGGCCTTCTCGACCCGGAACTCCACCGAGCCGCCCTTGGCGCCGGCGACGGCGCCCTTCACGTCCATGGTGACGGTGCCGACCTTCGGGTTCGGCATCAGGCCGCGCGGGCCGAGCACCTTGCCGAGACGGCCGACGAGCGGCATCAGGTCCGGAGTCGCGATGCAGCGATCGAACTCGATCTTGCCGCTCTGGACGATCTCGAGGAGGTCCTCGGCGCCCACGATGTCGGCGCCGGCAGCCTTGGCTTCATCCGCCTTGGCGCCGCGGGCGAACACCGCCACCCGCACCGTACGGCCGGAGCCGTTGGGCAGGTTGCAGACGCCGCGGACCATCTGGTCGGCGTGGCGCGGGTCGACGCCGAGGTTCATCGAGATCTCGACGGTCTCGTCGAACTTGGCGCTGGCCTTCTCCTTCACGAGCTTGATCGCCTCGTCGATGGGATAGAGCTTGAGCGCGTCGATGCCCTCGCGGGCGGCGCGGATGCGCTTGCCTTCGTGTGCCATTGTGCCCTCCCCTTAAGCGACGACGTCGAGGCCCATGGCCCGCGCGGAGCCACGGATCATGGCGACGGCGGCGTCAACCGAGTCGCAGTTCAGGTCGGGCATCTTCTTCTCGGCGATCTCGCGCAGCTGCGCCTCGGTCACCTTGCCCACGGTCGGGCCCTTGCCCGGGGTCTTCGAGCCGGAAGCCGGCTTCTTGCCGATCTTCAGGCCGGCGGCCTTCTTCAGGAAGAAGGTGACCGGCGGCTGCTTCATCTCGAAGGTGAAGGAGCGGTCCTGGTACGCCGTGATGACGACCGGAATCGGGGTGCCCTTCTCGATCTGAGAGGTCTTCGCGTTGAAGGCCTTGCAGAATTCCATGATGTTGAGACCGCGCTGACCGAGCGCGGGGCCGATGGGCGGCGACGGGTTCGCGGCGCCGGCCGGAACCTGAAGCTTCACGTAGCCCGTGATCTTCTTTGCCATAGGGACTGCTCCCAAAGAATGCCCGGCATCCGGCTGGCCTCAGCGCGGACGGAGCGGGCGGTTGCAGGTCGCGGTGCGGCCCGTGGACCCCGGCGGCGAACCGGGCGGGCCTCCCGCGTATGATGCCGCCTCGCGGCGACTTACAGCCCGAACCCTCAGGCTCGAACCGATCTCGTGAACCGCACCATCTTTCCGGGGCGCCGCAGGCGAGTCCGGAATCCAGACGCAAGCGGTTCGAGGAACCCGGCGCCGACGGCGGTTCTGGATTCCGGGCTCCGCTGCGCGGACCCGGAATGACGTGGTGCCTCAGAGCTTCTCGACCTGGGCGTATTCCAACTCGACGGGCGTGGCGCGACCGAAGATCGAGACGGCGACCTTGAGGCGCGAGCGGCTCTCGTCGATTTCCTCGACGGTGCCGTTGAACGACGCGAACGGGCCGTCCGATACCTTCACGGTCTCGCCGATCTCGAAGGAGACGGAGGGCTTGGGACGATCGACGCCCTCGGCGACCTGACCCTTGATGCGCTCGGCCTCGGCATCCGGGATCGGAACCGGCTTCGACTTGTCGGCGCCGAGGAAGCCCGTGACCTTCGGGGTATTCTTAATGAGGTGGTAGACCTCGTCGGTCAGGTCGCACTTCACCAGGACGTAGCCGGGGAAGAACTTGCGCTCGGCATCGACCTTGCGGCCGCGGCGCACCTCGACGACCTTCTCGGTTGGGACCATGACCTCGTCGAACAGCTCCATCAGGCCACGCTGGGCCGCCTGATCCTTGATGGACTGCGCGACCTTGTTCTCGAAATTCGAGTAGGCGTGGACGATGTACCAGCGCTTCGACACGGTTCTCACCAAATCCTGACGTCAGTCAGCCCGATCGCGCCGCAGCGTGCCCAGGCCGAGAAGTTGTTAGGCGCCGACCCCGAGGATCAGGGTCACGAGATAGCGCAGCGCCTGGTCCACCACCGTGAAGAAGATGCTCGCCACCACCACCATGATGAACACCATCACGGTGGTCACGACGGTCTCCTTGCGGCTCGGCCACGTGACCTTACGGCCCTCGTCGCGAACCTGAGCCAGGAACTCGGCCGGGCCGACGCGCTTCTGCGCGGGACGCACGGGTGGGGTCGCCCGCGGGGGCGTCGGCGTGGCGGAACCGCGCTGCGGAGTGCGCGCGAGGTCCACTTTCTTCGATGCTTCGTTCGATGCCATGGCGCCAACAACAGGGAGATCGGCCCGAGCTTCGGGAAAGCGCCATGCGGCGGCTCCGGGGAGGAGCCTGCATCGACGACCTTCATCGATCTCGGAAGGCGACCGCTCTAACGCAAGTCGCCGGGCTTGTCGACTGCGCCCGGCCTGACGTCGCGCGGTAGCGATCTGCTGGAAAGGAAGAGGGCGGGGAGGGTCGACAGGTCTGACGCGGCCAAATGGCAAAGTCCAAATGGCAGGAGTGGAGGGACTCGAACCCGCAACCTCCGGTTTTGGAGACCGGCGCTCTGACCAGTTGAGCTACACTCCTATGCGGAGGACGAGTCCTCCGCCGCGGCGCTGCTATAGACCGGCCGGGACGGCTTCGCAATGGTCAAACCGCGTCGTCAGCGAAGAACCTGTGCTGCGGTGCGGACTGCTTGCAGGAGCCTCTCGAAACGACGACGGCGCCTCCGACCGAGCCGGGGCGCCGCGTCACATTCGTTGCCGTTCGGGCGACCGGGAAGGTCGCCCGGCGGAGGTCGAACTACTCGTTGATGGCGGCGACGACGCCGGCGCCGACGGTGCGTCCGCCTTCACGGATGGCGAAGCGCAGCTTCTCTTCCATGGCGACGGGGACGATCAGGGTGACGTCCATGGTCACGCTGTCGCCGGGCATCACCATCTCGGTGCCCTCGGGCAGCACGCACACGCCGGTCACGTCCGTGGTGCGGAAGTAGAACTGCGGGCGGTAGTTGGTGAAGAACGGCGTGTGGCGGCCGCCCTCCTCCTTGGTGAGGATGTAGGCCTCGGCCTTGAACTTGGTGTGGGGCTTGACCGAGCCGGGCTTGCACACGACCTGGCCGCGCTCGACGTCCTCGCGCTTGGTGCCGCGCAGCAGCACGCCGACGTTGTCGCCGGCCTGACCCTGATCGAGCAGCTTGCGGAACATCTCGACGCCCGTGACCGTGGTGGTCTGGGTGTCGCGGATGCCCACGATCTCGACGGTCTCGCCGACCTTGACGATGCCGCGCTCGACGCGACCCGTCACCACCGTGCCGCGGCCCGAGATCGAGAACACGTCCTCGATGGGCATCAGGAACGGCTTGTCGATGGGACGCTCCGGCTGCGGGATGTAGGCGTCCACCGACGCCATCAGCGCCAGCACGGCGTCGTGGCCCACCGCCTTGTCGCCGTTGTCCAGCGCCACCTTGGCCGAGCCCTTGGTGATCGGGATGTCGTCGCCGGGGAAGTCGTACTTCGAGAGGAGCTCGCGCACCTCCATCTCCACGAGCTCGAGGAGCTCGGCGTCGTCGACCAGATCCACCTTGTTGAGGAACACCACCAGCGCCGGCACGCCGACCTGGCGGGCGAGCAGGATGTGCTCGCGGGTCTGGGGCATCGGGCCGTCGGCCGCCGACACCACCAGGATCGCGCCGTCCATCTGCGCCGCGCCCGTGATCATGTTCTTCACGTAGTCGGCGTGGCCGGGGCAATCCACGTGCGCGTAGTGACGGTTGGCCGTCTCGTACTCCACGTGCGCCGTCGAGATCGTGATCCCGCGCGCCTTCTCCTCCGGCGCCTTGTCGATCTGGTCGTAGGCCGTGAACGTCGCCCCGCCCGACTCCGCCAGAACCTTCGTGATCGCCGCCGTCAAAGACGTCTTGCCGTGATCAACGTGACCGATCGTGCCAATGTTGCAGTGCGGCTTCGTACGCGCGAATTTCTCTTTGGCCAT
>NZ_JAKSYI010000039.1 GCF_022829285.1 Methylobacterium sp. J-078 | reverse complement strand
CCGCGCCGCCCCCCTGCGCAACCCCTACAGCTGCCCGATGAGCTCGGCCGCCGAGGGCAACGCCAACCAGCAGAACTTCCCCACCCAGCAATACGGCCAGACCTCGGGCGGTAACCGCTGCTGATCGGACGGGAGACGGATAACCCGATGCTGCTGAAAGGCTTCTCCTACGCGATGATCGCTGCCTTTGTCGGCGGCCTCGCCTTCACGATCATGGGCTCGGCCAACGCTTTCCTGAGCCTGTAGGAACCGTCGACGCCGGCCTCATCGTTCGCAGCCCGCCCGGCCCTGGCCGCGGCGGGCTGCTCCTTTGCGTGCCGCACCGATCGCGGGGTGCCGTTGACCCCGTGGTCTGCGCGACCCGTTCGAGGGCCGGGGTATCGAACCACCCCCAGTCCCCCTCGCCCCTCGGGTCCTTGCGAACCCTAATCGGGGCTGAACGGCTCCGTTCAGGACGAGTTCGATGGTCGCTCATAGAAGACGGGCAACCCGATGCGGGCCGGCTCCGGCGCGAGACCGCGATCATCCGGACCAAATCTCCAGGAACACACCACATGACCGAATCGCAGACCATCACCGGCACCGTCTGGGCCGTGTTCGGGCACCGCTTCGCCATCGAGAGCCAGAATGGCCGGCACCTCGCCGACCTCGGGCCGAAGGGTGCCGAGGGCATCCCGGTCGCAGTGGGCGACCGGGTTTCGATCACCGGCGAGCGCAAGCCGTCCGAGATCAAGGTGATCACCCTGACGCTCCACGATGGCACCATTCGCACGATCGCATGGCCCAGAAAACCGCACGAGGATTCCGGTCGGACGCCGGCCAACCCGGCCGCGGTCCTGGCGGCCGTCGAAGCCTACGGCTACGTCCCCGAGGGTGAAGTGCGGCGCAAGCCGAAGCATTTTGAGATCGCCGGCTCGAAGGATGGCAGCCGTTACCAGATCCACGTGGCACTGGGCGGCCGCGTTCGCCACGCCAAGGTCATCGCGGGTGCCGAGCCGCGGACGTCCGCTCCCTCGGCGACCGCGGCGTCCTAGAACACGGACACCGCTTCGTCCGGGCTGCCGGTGGTGTTGACGGTCTGGTCGGACGAGGCGCTGCTCGGGCCCTTCCGCTGTCCAGTATTGGGCGGGGAG
This sequence comes from Methylobacterium sp. J-078, assembly GCF_022829285.1. Lineage (GTDB taxonomy): Bacteria > Pseudomonadota > Alphaproteobacteria > Rhizobiales > Beijerinckiaceae > Methylobacterium. The sequence goes on along the minus strand of NZ_JAKSYI010000039.1, from coordinate 3,636 downwards.
CCCAGAGCGCCGATGCCGACCTACGTTCCGAGTTCACGATTCAGTATCGCGATGTCATCGGTGTAGGGGGCCCGTCTCCTGGGCAAAAGCGGCGGTGTGGGGAGGCCGAAGGCTGAGAATGCGGCAACCCTGCACAGCAGCGTCAGACGCGAAATTCCAGAATTACGAATATTCGAACGGATACGCCGAACAAATATCAATCCGAAAAGCGTTTTGCATTTCTACAATGACTTTTTAAAACGTTACCGAGAACGATAATACTTATAGCAACAGGTTGGCATAAAGGAAAAGGGCGCCCGGATAGAATCCGGACGCCCATCGTAGCTAGACTGCGAACGGGGCGAAGCGACCCGACGATGGGGTTGGCTCAGTAGCCGTAGCCATAGGCCGGATAACCGTACCCGCCGCCGTAGCCGTAGGCCGGTGCGTAACCGTAGCCGCCACCGTAATAGCCGACGGGACGACCGTAGCCGTAGCCATAACCGCCGTAGCTGTTCGCCGCGATGGCGCCCGCCGCGAGGCCGGCGATGCCGAGGCCGATGGCAGCACCGGGACCGATGCCGCGACGGTAGCCGTAGCCACGACCATAGCCATGGCCGTAGCCACGATACCCACCATAGCCCCCGCGGTAGCCGACGCCGCGGTAACCTCCACCGTAGCCGTAACCGCCATGTCCGTATCCATGGCCGTAGCCCCAACCACGGGCCTCGGCGGGCGCTGATGCCAGCAGTCCGAGACCCAGCAGGGCGGTCGATGCAAGGGCGAGCTTGCGCATGCGAAATCTCCTCACGTGTGGGATGTGGCCTGACAACGGCCCAGGACCGCAGCGCGTTCCGATTCCGGCTCTGGTCAACACGTCACAGGTCAGTATCCGTGTCCGCCCGAAGAGGCGTCGTAGCCTAGACACGGCGCAAAACCGTGCGATGCCCCGGATTATGCGCCGCAGGTGTAGCTCCGACCGATGGGATAGGACGCGACATCCGTCAATCCGGCATGAAATACGTCAGGATGGGAGCGGCCCCCGTTCCGTGATTGGTCCGGTCGCGCCGCTCGCCTGATGAGTGGGACGGCGGGTGGAAGCATACGCATGACGATCCTCGGCTTCGACCTGGAATTCGCGCACATTCCCGTCGAACGACCGTTCCTTCACCGAGTCGTCATCTCAACGCAAGCTTGGAGACCGCATCCGTTGCGGTGACGGTCAGTCCAATCAATTCCAGGCCGACGCGGCAAGGACCGCTGGCGCGTCCCCGCTAGGAATTCGCCAGCAAGCTGCTCGATTGCAGGACCACGACGACGAGGGTGCAGACCGCGGCGGCGGCCAGAAGGTAGGTGATCGTCTTGGTGAAGGTGGTCATGGTCTTGCTCCGTCAGCTGCGCTTGTGGGTCTGCCCGGCCTCGATGGCGTCCTCGCTCGGCAGCACGAAGACCTCATCAGGGAAGACTTGGCCGGGATCGATCAGATCCGTTTTTTGGATCTGGTCCTGGTTGGCGTCGTCGATCGCGGTGTCGCGATCACCCTCGCCGCATGTGCGCCGGCTGATCGCCGAGCGGCTGTCACCCCGCTCGAGCCGTGCCGTCTTCACCGCGGGCACGGAGACGATGGTGGGGTCGACCGCCGGCTCGCCCAGGGTCGGGCGGGGCGTCGGAGACACCGTCGCGCGACATGCTCGGCCAGCCAGACGAGCGGTACCGCCGCCACGACCGAGGGGCTGAAGGGCAAGGGGCGTCGCAGTTCCGCGCGGGCGTCGATGACCATGGGATTTCGCAAGGTCGCGGAAGTCAGTGGATCGAACCCCGCCCGGGCGTCACCCGGAGTCATGGACGGCCGGCCCCCACCGGGCGCCGGCCGTTATCCGTCGAGATCAGGCAGGCGTGCGACCGTCGGTGGCGTAGCGGTCGATGGCCGAGGGCAGCTCGCGCGACAGGCGGGAGAGCAGCGCGCTGCGGCTCAGGCCCGTCTGCTGGGTGAGGTGATCGAGGGTGTCCGACCCGATGGCGCGCTCGAGGTCGGCCTCATGGATGTCGCGGTTCGGCCCCTGGTTGACCCAGGACTTGGCCGTCTCACCGTGACCGCCTTGCGTGAAATGGTCGACGAGTTCGCTCAAGCCGCTGGCGATCAGACCGCCGATCCCGGCCGTACCGACGCCACCCAGAAGACCGCCGAGGTTGCCAAGGCCGCTGCCGCCGGCGGACGGGGCCGGGCGGGACGTGTTCGGGATCGGCGGGACGGTACCGTGCGTCGGGGCGTCGTGGCCCTTCAGCAGTTCGGCGAGCTTGTCGCGGTTCTGGTAGCCCGCCACGGCCAGCAGGCCCAGCAGTGCCGTCATCGAGGGATAGCCCTTGCTCATGGTTCGTCCTTTGAGGTCTCGGGGTAAAGGGTGGGGCGGAGAGGGCCGGACGGGGTCATCCGGCCGCATCTTTCGAACTTGGATCCGGTTCGGCGATCGGTCGGGACCGGCGTGAACGGCCATGAGCGCGCGCCTCGGCCTCCGAGGAGATCACAGGCACGGGTGACGATCACCGTCGCAGCCCGGATAGGCCCCGCTGGCCGCGTCGGAAGAACGGACGCGGCGAGCGCACGCGGCGGTGAGGACGAGCGTCAGCGTCATCGTATGACGGCCTCCGGGCGTGGCGCCGTGCTGGCGGGTTCAGTAGCCGCGGCGATTCGGCGGGACGGCGGAACGGCCACCGAAGCGGCGGCTGACATAGGCGATGACCTTCGGGAGCACGAAGGCGGTCAGGAGCTTGCGGATCATGGGTTGGTCTCCGGCGGTCGGGCTTGGCTGGTCTGCGGGTCAGCGCTGGGGGCGGGACAGCCAGCCGACCGCGAATGCGATGGCGGCGAGCCCGAGAAGGGCGGAAGTGCGGTTGTCGTCGGCGTAGCGCACGGCCTGACGGCCGTAGGCGTTTCCGCGCTTGCGCGCGTGACGGGCGAAATCGCGTCCGTCCGCGATGAGGTCGTCGGCGCGCTCGCGGGCCGCGTTAGCGAGGTGACGCCCGTCCTCGGCCAGATCGTCGGCGCGCTCGCGGGCGCGGCCATAGGCGTACTGCGCGCCGCCCGCCACCTGGTTCACGGCGCCCCGGACCTGGCGGGCCGGGTCGCCGGTGATCCCGCCGATGGCGGTCTGTGCACGGCCTTTGACGTGGCGGGACGCGCCGCGGAACTGATCTCCGTCCATGGATCGGATCTCCTGTGTTCGAGGGGGAATGCGGGGCTGCGAGACCCGGCCGGTCGCGGGGACCGGCCGGGATTCGCGGATCAGGCGCGGCGGGCGGCGTAGCCGTCGGCCAGGGTCGGGAGCTTGGGGGCGCCCAAGCGGCCGCCCAGGAAACCCGCCAGCGCGCCCAGGATCAGCGCGAGCGCGCCGTAGAAGGCGCCCTGCGTGGCGGCGGACTTGGCCGCCACCGCCGCGGCCTCGGCGTTCTGCTTGGCCGCCGCCACGGTCTCGTCGTACTGCTTGCGGTAGTCCTGGAGCTGCGCCTTTGCCTGGTCGACCGGGATGCCCTGGGCCTTGGCCAGCGCGTCGGCCGCGCGGGTCTCGGCCTGAGACTTCTGCGCCGGGTCACCCGTGAGCAGGGCGCGGGAGGCCGCCACGGCAGCGTCCTTGGCCGCCTGCGGTTCCTGGCCGGCGG
>NZ_JAKSYI010000046.1 GCF_022829285.1 Methylobacterium sp. J-078 | reverse complement strand
GCGCGATCCCCTGCAATGCGCGCATGCGACTGGTCTCCGTCACGCCCCTCGCCACGCTCCTCGCTGCCCTGCCCGCCGCGTCTCCGGCACCGGCTCAGGATGGCACCTTGGCCCAGGTGACGGCGCGCGGGCACTTCGTCTGCGGGGTCAGCGGCGGGGTGGCGGGCTTCAGCATGCCCGACGGGCAGGGGCGCTGGCACGGCCTCGACGTGGATTTCTGGCCGGAGGATCAAAAGGGAACGCGGTGCGGGGGCAGCCCCAACGCCGCGGCTGCCCCCGCAACTGTAAGCGGCGAGCCCTTCGCCACCAACGTCACTGAGCGGCCTCGCTCGGGAAGACGGTGAAGGGCGGTGACCCGCGAGCCAGGAGACCTGCCGTCAGTCGTGGTCACACGCGAGACACGCTGGGCGGGGTGCCCCGGCGGGTGCGGGAGCATGCGCGCGCGCGTGGTTCGGCCTCGTTCGCGGTGACGTGCCACTGCCGTCGCCCGAGGCCCATCATCTTGTCCCGTTCACCGTCTATCCCGCTGCTGCCCGTGCTGGCCCTGTCCTGCGCGATCCCCACCGCCGTCGCAGCCCAGGGGGCATCCTCCGGCGAGACCGCCGTGGTGCTCGATGCCCTCTCGGTGGAGGGCACCTTCACCGCCACGCCGACCTATCGGGTGCCGGAACTCTACAGCGGCACGAAGACGGTGACGCCGCGCCGGGACATTCCGCAACAGGTCGACGTGGTGCCCCGGGAGGTCCTGGTCGACACCGCCGCGACCCGCGTCGAGCGCGCCCTCGACTACGTGCCCGGCGTCGGCAAGCAGAACGATTTTGGCGCCCAGAACCTCGCCCTGTACTCGGTCCGGGGCTTCGCCACCCAGGATATCTTCCAGAACGGCTTCAACATCGCCCGCGGCTACAACGGCGCGCCCGACACCCAGAACGTCCAGTCCATCGAAGTCCTGAAGGGTCCGGCCGGTGCCCTCTACGGACGCAGCGATCCGGGCGGGAGCGTCAACATCCTG
>NZ_JAKSYI010000045.1 GCF_022829285.1 Methylobacterium sp. J-078 | reverse complement strand
GGGGCGGGATCGATCGCCGGCGATCGCGGCAAGCGCTGACTGGGTGGCGGCGTCGAGGAGCACGCAGACGGTCTGAGCCATTGCCCAGACTCGCATGCATCGCCCGCCTCGTGAATCCTCTGACCGCGTCAGTGCACTAGTCGACGACCTTGCCGTCGGGGCCGACCGTGACGCTCGTCTCCTTGTCGGCGCCGGCGACCTTGATCACGTACTGCACCGCCTTGCCGTCCTTCGATACCGACGCTTCGTACGCCTTGCCGCCGCCGGCCTTCTGCTCGGCAATGGCAAGCGCATCCTTGAGCGAGGTCTTGGCCTCGTTGAAGTTGGCCGGCTTCAGGAACGTGAAGTAGCGCTCGATGGGCTGGTTCTCGGTCTTGTACAGGGCGCCGGTGTCGGCATTGATGCCGTACTCGACGAGCTTGCCGCTGGGATAGACGACCTTGACGCTGTAGTGCGCCGGATCCTTGCCATCGGCCTTCTCGAAGTCGGCGTCGATGGCGCGGCCGCCCTTTTCCTCGCCCTGCATCTCCGCGGTGCTGATCGCCTGTGGCAGGGCGACCTTCGCGGTCTTAGCTACTTGCCACTCCTTCATATCGCCGTTCGCCTGCGTGGCGGGCATCGGAGTTTCCGGGCTTGCCGCGGGCGGGGTTCCCTGGGCGGCGGCGAGGCAGGTGCTCGTCGCGAGGAAGCCGGCGGCGAGCATCAGATGTATCGACACGGCAAGGCTCCTGGTTTCTTGGCGTTTTCAGGACCCCGGAAACGCCTGTCCTTGGATGGGGTTTCCCGGAAGCGTAATCATGAATGGGACCGGGCGGTATCCGGCCTGAACGAACTCATTCGTTGGCCTCGCAGATGGCAACCGCCGTCCCGCAAGCCGCTTTTGAGATCGGTCGATAGGCTTTCGTGCGAACCGTATTAGCCGACCCGTCCACGGCGGCCGCCGGTCACCGCGATATCAACCGCCTTGCTTATCGCCGAGCCGCTCTAGGACTCGCCGGTGTGACAGCCCCGGAATTGCAAGGGAGCGCGCACGCGGTCGCCTTCGATGTCTGCGCTACCGGCCTGCTCTGAAACTTTCCTCTGCACGCCTCCGTACAAGTCGGCGTACGCCCCGCCTGGGCGCGGCGCGAGGCTTCGCCTCGGCGTCCGGTTTGTTGCGCTCCAAAGCCATCGCGGCCGGATTTTTATTCGATAAATCAGGAACTTGATGGTCGGGTCTTCTCTTCTCCCCATGTGCGAAAGGGGATTCCTTCCCCGTACAGGAGACATTGAATGAAGATCACCACCCTTGCCCTCGCCGCCTCGGTCCTCGGCAGCCTCGCGCTCGGTGCCGGCGCCGCCTCGGCCGCCCCGATAGGCCCGAACGGACTCCAGGCCGCCCCGTCCGACGTCACCCAGGTCCGGATGACCAGCAGCGAGCGGATGATGATGAAGAAGCGCATGATGCGGAAGCAGATGATGAAGCGCCGCATGATGAAGAAGCGGATGATGATGAACCGCGGCATGTGATTTCAAGGCGCCGTGCGCTTCCGGAGGCCTCGACCCAGGGGCCTCCGCCCTAGCCGTCCAGAGTGCGGGGAAGACCGTTTGGCTCGAACCTACCTGACCCGATCAGCCCCCGAGACCGGCGAGGTCGAGCGCCGCCGCTGGATGTTTCGCCATCCCCTCGTGATCAGGGTCACCCACTGGGTGAACGCGATCTGCCTGCTGGTCCTGCTGATGAGCGGCCTGCAGATCTTCAACGCCCACCCGGCCCTTTACTGGGGCAAGGTCTCGACCTTCGACGCGCCGCTCATGGCGATGACCCAGACCGAGGACGACCCGCCCAAGGGCATGACGACGGTGTTCGGCCATGGATTCGATACGACGGGCTGGCTCGGTTCATCGGTCGGCTCCGACGGCGAGGCGGCGGACCGAGGCTTCCCGGCCTGGACGACCTTGCCGAGCAACCAGGACCTTACCGGCGGCCGTTCCTGGCATTTCTTCTTCGCCTGGGCCTTCGTCCTGAACGGCATCGCCTACCTGCTCTATGGTCTGGTCAGCGGGCAGTTGCGATTCCGTGTGATCCCGTCCCGTGACCAGATCCGGCATTTTGGGGCCTCGATTTGGGAGCACCTGACGCTGCGCTTCCCCCAAGGAGACGAGGCCAAGCGCTACAACGTCATCCAGAAGCTCACTTACCTCATCGTGCTGTTCGTGCTCCTGCCGGTGCAGGTGCTGGCTGGGCTCGCGATGTCGCCGGCGATGAACGCGGCCTTTCCCTTCCTTCTGACGCTCTTCGATGGACGCCAGTCGGCCCGCACGGTCCACTTCGTCGTGGCGAGCCTGCTGGTCCTGTTCGTGGTCGTGCACGTCGCCCTGGTCCTGCTGTCGGGCTTCCGGAACAACATGCGCGGCATGCTCACCGGCTGGTTCGTGATCGAGCGCAAGGTCGAGCCGGCCGTCCCTGCCGGAGAGCCCCGGGCATGAGCCGCTCACCCAACCGACGCGCCCTCCTGGTGGGGGCTTCCGCCACGGCCGCGGCGGCCATGCTCGGAGGCTGCGACCGCCTGGGCAACGCGGAGTGGTTCCGGCGAACGCTGAAGACCGGCGAGGACGCCAACATGTTCGTCCAGCGCCTGCTCCTGGGCGAGGCGACGCTGGCACCGGAATACGCCGAGGCCGACATCTCGCCTTGGTTCAAGCCGAACGGCACCGAGGATCCGCCGGACAGGGACTACAAGGCCCTCGCGAAGGCCAAGTTCGCCAAATACCACCTGGTGGTCGACGGGCTCGTGGAGGCGCCCTTCAAGCTGTCCCTGGGCGAGCTCCGCAAGCTTCCCGCCCGCACCCAGATCACCCGGCACGATTGTGTCGAGGGCTGGAGCGCTATCGGCAAGTGGACCGGGGTGCCGCTCACCGACCTTCTGTCCCGGGCCAAGCTCAAGCCAGAGGCGCGCTACGTGGTGTTCCACTGCGCCGACACCATGGATCAGGGCAATTCGCTCGAAGGCGGAGGAGATGGTGAGGGGACCGACGAGGTACCCGCCGGCAACGCCAATCCGAGCATGACCAAGCAATCGGGCAGCGGCGAGAGCAGGAAGGACTCCGGCGGACAGCAGGCGTCGGAGGACACCGCGGCCAGCGGCGGATCACCGGTCAGGTACTACGAAAGCATCGACTTGGTCGACGCGTTCCATCCGCAGACGATCCTCGCCTACGACATGAACGGCCAGGCGTTACCTATCTCGAACGGCGCCCCGCTTCGCCTGCGGGTGGAACGCAACCTCGGCTACAAGCAGGCAAAGTACGTGATGCGCATCGAGGTGGTCGAGAGTTTCGCCAACCTCGGCGATGGCAAGGGCGGCTACTGGGAGGACCAGGGCTACGCCTGGTACGCCGGAATCTGAGTTGGCGCGGAGGTTACGTCCACGTCTCTGCGAGCATTGAAGGCCCAGCTCTCTCGTGGCGAACTTTGGCAGGATCTTCCCGGTGACGTCCGGCGCTTGCAAGACTGCGGAGTAGGGTCGGCCCCGCGCGTTGTAGCTGGCTGTCAGACCGGCGACGCAACCTCGAAGTGTCTGATACGAGCGCCCACGGACCTGACTGGCACGCCCGGCCTGACGAAATCTGCGACGGACCAATGTTCGGACTGCAGCGCGAACATTAAGGACAATGCCGTCATGTTCCTACATTCCGAACGCCTCGGCACGGGGCGGCCGCTACTGATGGTCCACGGGCTGGGGGCCAATCTCCGTACCTGGGATCCGCTCTTGTCCGCATTACGCGGCTCGCGCGAACTGATCTTGGTCGACCTGCCGGGACATGGCAGATCGGCCCCGCTCGCGGGCCGGCAGACGGTTGAGGCCTATGCGGACGCCCTTGCCGCCTTCGTGCAGTCTCAAGGCCTGACGACAGCGGACCTTGTCGGCAGTTCGGTGGGGGGCCGGCTGGTCCTGGAGCTGACGCGGCGGGGCATCGGTCGGCACTGCGTGGCGCTTGATCCCGGCGGTTTCTGGCGCGGGTGGGAAACACGCTGGTTACACTGGACGCTCGCGGCATCAATACACCTGGTGCGATTGCTGCGGCCCTTCCATCCCGGCCTGTCGCGCCACGCCGTCACCCGTATTCTGCTGCTGGCCCAACTGTCAGCCCGTCCGTGGCTGCTGCCACCGCAGCTTGTCGTAGAGGAGCTGCAGAGCCTGGCGGCCACACCGGTTTTCGATTCGATGCTGCGTGAGCTGGCACGCGGGCCCTTGCAGCAGGGCTCGGCGAAGACCCCCGGCCTTGTCACCATAGGCTGGGGCCGCCAAGACCACCTGCTGCTGCCGCGCCAGGCTGCACGCGCTCGGGCAGCATTCCCGTCGGCCCGTCTGTACTGGTTCGAGCGCTGCGGCCACTTCCCGCATTGGGATCAGCCTGCCGAGACGGCGCGCGTGATCCTTGAAACGGTTGGGAAAGATGCGCCTTGAAATGGCTTGTCGCACACCCGAGCCCACGGGTCGTCCACGGGTCGTCGCATCTCGGCCGAGCTTGCCGCCTCCGCTCTGGAGCCGGTCCATAGTCCGTTCTTCCATTGCCGCGAAAACGATGCAGCGCTTGAAAGTCGACTTATAGCGCCGCCGAACTCAGGCAGGCTTACGACGGGCGCGAAGCCGTCCTGGATCGGGAACGGCCCCCGGCCCCCTCGGTTTTCGGAACGATATTCCGTTTCCAATCCAATACGTCGATCCCCGAATCCGCTGCGCTCTTTCCCGCCGCGGCCCGCTTCCACTCCCCGATCCCCGTGAGGAAAAGCATGACTTACCTTCGATACGCACCCGACATCGAGAAGCCCGATTCGGACGAGCAGAAGACGATTGACGGCATCATCGCCGGCATGACGCAGCAATCCGAGACGGTGGAGAGGCGCGAGCACCATGCGGTGCGGGCCAGCCACGCAAAGAGTTCGGCCTGCGTCACTGGCGAATTGACGATCGCGACCGGCCTGCCGCCTGAACTGGCCCAAGGGTTGTTCGCCACTCCCGGCACCCATCCCGTCGCGGTTCGCTTCGCTCAGGGACCGGGCGAGACCCTGGGTGACCGGGTCTCAACCCACCGCGGGATGTCGATCAAGGTTTTCGACGTCCCCGGCGAGAAGCTGCCCGGCCACGCGGTCGACACCCAGGATTTCGTCCTCGCGACCGGGACCACCTTTCCGTCCGGGACGGCGGCGGGCTTCCTGCGCGACGGCACTGTCATTGGCAAGTCGACCGGTCTGCCGGAGGGCGTGAAGAGCGCGGTGTCCTCCACCATGCGCAACCTCAACCGGGCGCTGCATGCCTTCGGGACGGAGAGCGCGCTGGCCGACTTCTTCGGCCATCCCTACAGCCACCCGCTGGCCGACAGCTACTTCAGCCAGGCACCTGTCCGCTACGGTGACTACGTGGCCAAGCTCGGGGCCGTGCCGTCGACGGACAGCCAGCGTGCCCTGTCCGAGTGGCGTCTCGACCCGCACCAAGACGAGGACGGCTTCCGGCACGCCACCGTCGCGTTCTTCCGGGAGAACGAGGTGGTGTTCGAGCTGAAGGCGCAGCTTTGGGCGGATGCCGAGCGGCAGCCCATCGAGGACGCCTCGGTCGACTGGCCGGTCTCGGTCAGCCCCTACCGCACGGTGGCGACGCTGCGGCTGCCGCGTCAGGATGCCTACTCGCCGGATCGGGTGCGCTACTTCGACGAGGTGATGACCTTCCGCCCGGCGCACAGCCTCGCGGCGCACCAGCCGCTCGGTTCGGTGATGCGGGCGCGCCTCCAGGTCTACCGGGCGCTGAGCGACTTCCGCCACCGCGAGAACGGCGTGGCGGCCGAGGATTCCGCCGGCATCGACCGCATCCCGGCGTGAGGAACGGCGCGAACGGCGCCTCCGTTGAATGACGACATTCAGAAGGATGATGACATGAGCTTGCAAGGCAAGAAGATCGCGATCCTGATCGCACCGCGCGGCACCGAGGAGCCGGAGTTCGCCAAGCCGCATGAGGCGGTGAAGCAGGCCGGGGCGACCGTGACGGTCATCGGTCTGGAGGCCGGCGAGGCCGAGACGGTCAACAACGACCTCGATCCCGCCGGTCGCTACAAGGTAGACAGGACCATCGATGGGGCATCGGCCGCGGACTACGACGGGCTCGTCATCCCCGGCGGTTGCGTCGGCGCCGACAAGCTCCGGGCGAGCAAGGACGTCGTGGCGTTCGTCCGGGACTTCTTCGCCGCAGGCAAGCCGGTCGGAGTCATCTGCCACGGTCCCTGGACGCTGATCGAGGCGGACGTCGTGAAGGGCCGGACGCTGACCTCCTACCCCACGGTTCGCCGCGACATCGAGAACGCCGGCGGCACCTGGGTCGACGAGGAGGTCGTCTGCGACAAGGGGCTGGTCACCAGCCGTACCCCGAAGGATCTGCCAGCCTTCTGCGCCAAGATTGTCAAGGAGTTCGCGGAGGGCCGCCATCCCGACCAGGCCCGGAGCGCCTGAGGAGTCGGGCAGCTAGGAGCTTGTCCGAGTAATCCTCTCGACGACGAGGCTGCGAGGTGATTCACTCGGCTCATGGCCAAGGTGTTTCGCTCCTGGGACGTCGATCAGGGCTGGCTGTTGCCGCCCTCGCTGCACGAGTTCGTGCCACCCGGA
>NZ_JAKSYI010000041.1 GCF_022829285.1 Methylobacterium sp. J-078 | reverse complement strand
ATCTTCCAGAACGGCTTCAACATCGCCCGCGGCTACAACGGCGCGCCCGACACCCAGAACGTCCAGTCCATCGAAGTCCTGAAGGGTCCGGCCGGTGCCCTCTACGGACGCAGCGATCCGGGCGGGAGCGTCAACATCCTGACGAAGCAGCCCGTCGCCCGGCCCTTCGTCGAGATGGGCACCCTGTTCGGCAGCTTCGGCACCGCCCG
>NZ_JAKSYI010000037.1 GCF_022829285.1 Methylobacterium sp. J-078 | reverse complement strand
CCGCGAACGAGTCCGAACCAAGCGCGCGCGCATGCTCCCGCACCCGCCCGGGCACCCCGCCCAGCATGTCTCGCGTGTGACCACGCCTGACGGCAGGTCTCCTGGCTCGCGGGTCACCGCCCTTCACCGTCTTCCCTAGCGAGGCCGCTCAGTGACGTTGGTGGCGAAGGTCTCGCCGCTTACAGTTGCGGGGGCAGCCGCGGCGTTGGGGCGGCCCCCGCACCGCGTCCCCTTTTGATCCTCCGGGGAGGAACCGGCACCGCCGAGGTCCCATCACAACCCCCATGCCCGCCAACGCCCC
>NZ_JAKSYI010000034.1 GCF_022829285.1 Methylobacterium sp. J-078 | reverse complement strand
CTGACGGAGGTTGTGGGCCGCGCCGAGATAGATGCCGAACACGATAATGCCGGCCAGGAAGGCCAGAAGGATCGGCGCGACAAGAGCAAATTCAACGGCCGAACTTCCTCGTTCGCATTGAGGAAGCAGCTTGTATGGATTTGCGGGGCCTCGGTGCGTGGACATGCAAGGGTTCGAGAACTTCGGTTGTTATATTCAACCCAGATAAGAATTCTGACAGTTTAAGAAAGTGTGAATGGATTGTGCGGTCCAATCGAGCGATTGTTGATTTCCGCTGAGAGTTGACCCGGCGGAGTCCGAAGTTTCGATCGAGAAGTGACCCGTGTCTGAACCCACCCCTGGCTTGGTGCCGGGGGTCATGGAGTGATTGACATGGCATTATAAAGCGTCATCCGGCGCTGGGCATTTCGAGAAGGGATGCCGATCCGGGAGATTTCGCGACGGACAGGATTATCGCGCAACACCATTCGCAAATATCTGCGATCGGACGCGCAGGATCCGGTGTATCGAGCGCCGGAACGGCCCAGCAGGTTTGACCCGTTCGCCGCAAAACTGTCAGGCAGGTTGAAGGCCGAGGCGAACCGGTCCCGTAAGCAACGGCGTACGGCGCGGCAGATGCACGCCGACTTGGTGCTCCTCGGCTATGACGGCTCCTACGGCAGGGTCGCGGCCTTTATTCGACGCTGGAAGGAGAACCGGCAGACCGAGCAGCAGACCACGGGACGCGGAACCTTCGTACCTCTGGTCTTCGCGCCCGGTGAAGCGTTCCAGTTCGACTGGAGCGAGGACTGGGCGGATCTCGCAGGCGAGCGCTTCAAGCTGCAGGGGGCGCACACCAAGCTCTCGCACAGTCGAGCCTTTGTCGTGCGCGCCTACCCGCTTCAGAGCCACGAGATGCTGTTCGACGCGCACGACCATGCCTTCCGCGTGCTCGGCGGTATCCCGGGTCGCGGCATCTACGACAACATGAAGACCGCCGTGGATCGGGTCGGCTCCGGCAAGGCCCGGCAGGTGAACGCGCGCTTCGCCGCCATGGCGAGCCACTATCTATTTGACACAACCTTCTGCAATCCCGCCTCAGGCTGGGAGAAGGGGCAGGTCGAGAAAAACGTGCAGGACGCGCGTCGCCGGCTGTGGCAGCTGCTCCCCAGCTTCGCCGATCTCGATGGGTTGAACGCCTGGCTTGAGATGCGCTGCATCGAGGCCTGGAAGGAGATCCCGCATAGAGATCTCCCCGGCACGCTCGCCAATGCGCGGAGCGCCAAGGTCGCGAGCCTGATGCCACTCGGGCGACCGTTCGACGGCTTCGTGAGCACACAAAGCGGGTCTCGCCGACTTGCCTCGTGCACTTCGAGCGCAACCGCTATTCGGTTCCGGCGTTGTCAAACAGCATTGAACATTGACCCTGGATCGGCGTCGAACTTTGGCCCTGACGCACTCTCGTTGATCATCAAGGCGAGAGACTGATCAGGCGAGCTTGCAGCAGGTCGATCTTGCCGCGACCGTTCATCTGCCGCTTCTCAAGCTTGAGTTTCGTGACCTGTCCCTCGGTCTGGCCGTTCGACTATGGGAGCATGATCGCGGCCTGAACTGCGGACCGATCTTGACCGATGCCGCGCGCGAAGGAGGCGACGAGACTTCCCTCGGCCCGCCTGAGCCATTCTTCGAATTGGCCGGGCTCGGTTCCTCGCACGATCGCCTGGAAGGAGACGACCACCTCGCGTGCCTCGACCAGCGCCGGTACCCCACCCTCGACCGCGGCCACCGTCAGCGTCTCCGCCTTAGTCAACCAGTCGCGATCCGTCGTCAGCAACCGCGCCAAGGTTCGCGCCGACGGCACACGCTGAAGCCGCTCGATGTTGGTCTGCTCCGCGCGTCGGCGGCGCGTCGCCCATTCCCCGACCACGCGAAGCGATCCTCGGAAGCCCTGCGCCCTCGCCATTCGCCAGACCTCGGTCGCATTGCGGCCGCCTGCGTCCCACTGGGCGTCGAGCCAAGGCAGATAGGCGTCGAGCGAGCTCTGGCGGACCCGGAAGACTTCCGTGCGCTCGCCGCGCAGGACCGCACGCACCACCTTGCGGCTGTGGCCCAGTCGCTGGCCGATCCGGCGGATCGGAACGCCTGCGTCGGCGAGCGCGCGGATGGCCACGTCCGACTCTTCCCGGTGCAGGTAACCCTCGTACTGGATGCGCTCGGCCGCGGTGAGGAGCGCCGGATCAAGGGTAGCTGCGCCAACGACCTCGCGAACCTGACGCATCGACCTGCGCACGGCGTCAAGGAAGCTGCGGCTGGCGTTCTCCATGAGGTGCCAGCGGTCGGCGACCTGGATAGCCTGCGGCAGAGCGCGGGCGATGGCCTCACCATATCCGCCGCCGCGGTCGCGGGCGACGATCCTGATCGAGGCGTTCTCCTTCAGCCAGGTCTGTGTGGTGGCCTGTTCGCGGTCCGGTAGGAGCGCTACGATGTAGCGGCGTTCGAGATCGCAGACCAGAGTGCCGTAGCAGTGGTTGAGTTGCCAGGCGAAGTCGTCAATGCCGATGACGCCGAGCGGATCGGACGGTGTCGTCGCCCGACGGCGTACGACGCGCAAAAGCGTATCGCGACTGACTGGCAGCATGAGACGCTGGGCGAGGCCCGCACCGGGCCGACCGCCGAGCGCGAGACCGAGGTGATGGACGATCTACTCCAGCCGCGCGGTGCGTCGCGCGAAGGCGGGCAGGACACCGTCAGGGAAGCGCTCGGCGAAGATCTTCCGGCCACAGGCAGCTGCGTCACACCAGAAGCGTCGTACGAAGACCTGGAGCTCGACGCGCCGGCCACCGAGCGGCAGGTCGGCAGCGCGGCGCCGGTAGCGGCTTTGGATGCGACGCGACGGGACACGGCAGTCGGGGCAGGGCATCTCCGCGGCTCTCGACCTCACAACCAGACCGATCCGGTCGGCGTCCATATCGTGATGATCGACAATGAATCCAGCGGGTAGGAGGCTCGACCGGAAGCGAGGGCGCATGCTGCGGCTCCATCATAGATGTCCGCAACCTCAACGCCGTCGGCGCAGCGAGAGTGAGTCAGAGCCAAAGTTGCACGCCGAAACACACCCTGGGCGGCTTGACGCCCCAAGCCTTCGCCCACCAAGCTGTCACAGCCCGAGAACTTGCGTAGGTCGTGGACCATAAACGGGGTCAACTCCAACATGGCTCGAAGCCATACCTCAGGGAGGACCATTTTTCAGGGGGCAGGCCATTGGAGTGTGGACTCCCTTAGCATCGAGATGCAATGACGATACTAAGCGCAACGGACTGCGCGTCCTAGGGTCAGATTAGCAGCGCATACCCCTAATCAGCACACTGAAGTGAGACAATTTTGGATCGCGCGTCAGGATATGTCTAAGTTGCATCACTAACGCCCGAGGATTCGGATCGAAATGGACGAAAATTCACGGAATATAGTTGACTCTCTTCAAGAACTGAATCGAAATTTGAAGCTCGCTAGCTTTTCTCAGATCGCTGACGCTATTGTAGAATCATTGAATATTCAAGAAACCCATACAATACTTGCATCAATGCTTGTAAATGCTCGTGTGCGTCACCTAAACGCAGATCTTGTTTCCAATTTAGCGAATAGCGAACGCGACGAATTTTCGGCAATAAGTAGCATAGACGCGCCGATCGGGATGATGTCAAGCGATGCTTCAGCTCTGTTGGGTCGCGAAGGGTATATGTTCCTGGTTGGAGGTTCCAATGACGTCCTTAGACAGTACTCAACGATGTGCAACGATGATGCCGACGTAGTTGCACAATGGTCTCGGCTGATAACAAATCGTATTGAGCGTGCGGCGAGTGAACGAGTTCGATACCATCATCTTATTATTCCGGAAAAAATCTCTATTATTCCCGAGCTTTTTCCAAGGCCAATCGCAAGCCCAACCCGCGTATTGGACCAGCTGGAACAGGTATTACTTAGGGAGCATGGAGGCAGCATTTATACCTCAGTGCGTGAAATATTCTGGAAACTCCGAGACCGAAAGAGTGTTTGTAGAAAGACAGATAGCCACTTGGCGCCTTTTGGTAGTTTCCTTATTTTCAAGTATATAATGCAAGAATTATTCTGTCATAATGTTGCCGATTACAAGTTTTCTGAGAACGGCTTTTCATACGGCGATCTGTCTTTTCGAATGCTGGGGTTATTTTTGCCGGAGCTCGAACATAAAGTCGACTTGTCTGGGCTCCCCCATTTTACGGCCAGGGCAACAAAGTCTGCTGAATTCGTGCCGGAAGATTGTTCCCATATGGGCAGGCGGCAGGTATGGCGAAACCCAGAAGCACCTATTAGAGAAAAGATTGTGGTATTCGGAAATTCTTACTTCAGCTTTGCTGAAAATGGACAGAGCACATTATCTTGGTGGTTCTCTCGCTGGTTCCAAGAGTTCCATTTTGTATGGACCAATGAAATGGATTGGGATTACGTTGCAGATCAGAAGCCGCAGGTTGTCATATGGCAAGGCACAGAGCGGTTTCTCAGAGTTGTGCCAGGTTGTTGATGCGACATTGGGCGATTGTGCGGCTCAGCACTACATGGACAGTTTGAAAGCGGGCTAGCGTTCTGATCCTGCAGCTTCATTGTAAGAGATGCACATGACCGAACGATTGTCAGAGTAGGATCTCGATGCGTGGCTCGCGCCGTTCATGGATGTGATGGGCGCAAGGAGCGGCGGACCTGGGCGCGGCTGTATCTGCGCGACCTGCTTGGCTCTGGGGATCGCAAGAGCCTGCAGCCGCTGGCGACGCGTTTCGGGCTGCCGGGCCACGACCATTTGCCGCATTTTATCGTCATCCCGGCCCGGGATGATGGCCCGCCTTGGGCGGAACTCGCCCGCACCGCGGACCGGACACCTCGAAGAACCATGCAGTTGCGGGGGAGTTGACCGGCGATTCGACGCTGCCTGCAGCGGTGACGTGATCGTACCAGCGTTCTTGCAGGCTGACGATGGTCGTGAGCGGGCACGGGGCGCCATCCCGAGGTTGGCATAAGCCGCGACTGGCCGGGCCACGTTCCAGAGGAAGCACTTAAGGTTGTAGCCGAAGTTGGCGAGCCCGATTTCGGTTCGGGCTCGAGCCAGACCGATGTGCGCACGAACAGGCCGAAGCGGTACTTCTGACCGGCGAACACCGTCTCGAGGGCGGATCGGACCTGGGAGCGGGCTCGGTTGGCCACGGTGCGCAGGCGGTGCGTGACGCGATCACCCGCACGATCACGAGTTTGCCGGAGCAACTGCGGCGCTCGCTAACCTGGGATCAGGGATCGGAAATGGTCTGGGCGCTTTTCACCGAATGGGTGCCGTAACTACCTCGTGGCCGAAGACTACGATGTTTTTGAACTATCTGATCGGATGCAGCTCTAGCTCTCCTTGGATCTTGCTTTGAAGACACGCACTCGGACCGTTTTTTGAATTCCGGTTTCGCGGACGGGTTGCGTTGTGACTGCCCCCTCATTGCCTAAGCTTAATCCACGGTGGGCAAGGCCGCTGGGTTTTGCTGCTTTTGCAAGATCTTGTGCGTTAATAAACGCGCTGTCCGGACCGAATACCTCAACCTTCTCGGCTCCACTCAGGCGGCGAGCCTCAGCAACTCTAAGTGCCTCCTGTGCTGACGAAGCAAGATTGAAAATACTGAGGCCTGTCCGCTCGGCCTTAATTGTAAACCCCATTCGGGCTACTCCTGATAATGCCGCAACGAGTATCGCTAACGCGCTAGATTGCCACTTTTGCTAATTCTTGGCCAGGTAGTCAATCTGCGATTTCAATTTTAAAAAAGGTAATGCAATTTCAGGCGCTTGCGATATAAAAGCGTCCGCTAATTTCTGTCTAATAATTCCGGTGCCTCATGGCCTACGCTTCAGCAGCCATTCACCAGTTTGCTCAGATAAGTGTGTTGCGGCCCAACGCGTTGATGAGTTTATCTCGATTAGGAGCAAACTGTCATCCTTGTCCATCATTGAGAGTAGATGGCTACTTAGATCTGATAGCGACATATCACTTTCAATCATCCAGGCCGAAGCGTGCGCCTGGTGTGCATCAGCCGCACGAAGATTCGCATAAAGACTTCCATAATCGTGTGAAACTGCCTTGATATCAAAGCTTGCTAGAAATATAGCCATTCTGTAGCCTGCGCCCGAACAAGACGATTCAGATTCTTACTAGCAGAAATTTCCGCGATCAAGATGCGGCTGCCGAAGCTCCTATCATGGTGGTGACCAGTGCTGTTCGCTTTGAATGGCCTAACATTCCGTGTAGCAGGAGAGGCAGGAAAGGTCGTCAGTTGAGATGCCGGAATGCGCCTCGTATCAGGCCGTGGGTCGCGAACCTGTCTTTTTAGGTGATTTATGCGCAGAGCCCAGGTATGTGCGATTCGTCGATCGTTCAACATATCGTCCCGATGGAGGAGGTGTGAATTATCAACTTGTAGTCGCTGTTCTCGGCGTGGTTGTGGGGGTGCCAATCGGGCTGTTTGGATTTATGCTGCTTGATGAGCGTCGAGGTCGTTTGGGTTGGCTTGTGTTGCTAATCGGTACTACGATCACCCTCGGCCCCGTAATAGTGGCTGCAATCTCACACTACCTCGAAACTGGAACGGGGCGTTACGAAGGTCGCTGAAGCTGCGCGAACAAGATTCGCGCGACGTCACTACTTTAGTTGAAAGGTTCTGGAAGCAATTTACGGCTCCCGAAGAATTTTTAGGATTGCTGTGTTGTGGCAGTTCTCTGCTCTGAGGTTGGCTTCCTATCGATTCTAATTTGCTCGAGATATGCATAAAGAGGGGCAGGAGCCAAATTGGTGACTTTCGCGACACGATCCGCAGCGCAAAAGCGGGTGCTGAATACAGGAAGCGGGCACTATCGTCCAGAAAAGCTGCACCAAGCTTTCCACGGTGGACGGTGGTCTGAAGTCCGGCTTGACATCGATTCTTCGGTTAAGCCTGACGTTGTAGGCTCCGTACGAGACATGCGGGCCTTCGCGTCTGATGGAAGCTACGATGCTATCTGGTCGTCACACAATGTTGAGCACTTACACTCACACGAGGTGAGTCCAACCTTCCGCGAATTCACCCGCGTGCTGAACCCTGAGGGATTCGCGCTCATTACGTGTCCCGATTTGGAGGCAGTGGCGCGGCTGGTCGCCGACAATCGAGAAGACGAGATTATGTACGTCTCACCTGCTGGGCCTATTACACCCCTTGATATGCTGTTCGGCCATTCGGCTTCGGTCGCAGCGGGTAATCATTTCATGGCGCACAATACTGGCTTTACAGCCGATAGATTGGGTCGGGTAGCACTGGCAGCCGGCTTCCGAGAAGTTCGAATTATGAAAGGCTCTTTTTGCGATATTTGGGCGCTCGCTTTGATGCCTAAAGCCAGATTAGATCAAATCACTCCACTGTTTGAAGGGACTGAGCAATTTAGCCTTGTCGGATGGGAATGAATCGCACTATTGTCTGAGGCAGCCGGCGATTGTGATGAATTTTCTTTTTGTTCACAACAATTTTCCGGCACAATTTCGTTTTGTCGCAGAGCACCTGGCGGGTGATGCGCGCAACCGCGTTGTTGCAATTGGTGCCGCGGGCTCGCGTGAACTACCTGGGGTTCAACTCGCACGATACTTTTTCGATGATCTCGGTCGTGCGTCAGTTCACCCGTTTGCGCGACGGTTTGACCGTGAGGCGAGAAGGGCAGAGCAAGTTCTATACGTTTTGAATTCACTTGATAATATTGCTTTTATTCCAGATGTTGTCGTTGGTCACAGCGGGTGGGGAGAGACCCTTCCACTGCGAGCTAAATACCCGAACGCTCATTTCGTCGCATACTGTGAATACTTCTACCGCGGCCGCGGTGGCGACGTTCACTTCGATCCTGAGTTCCCGGCCCTTGGAGTCGATGGGCTTACGCACCTGAGAGCGAAAAATGCCTCTCAACTAATCGCGCTAGCAGATTGCGATGCAGGGCTTTCGCCAACCCCGTGGCAGCGCTCAACCTACCCTCAGGAGTTCCAAGGGAAAATTGCGATCGCGCATGAGGGAGTTGATACGATTGCTGTTCGTCCAAACCCTTCGGCAACGTTTCGGCTTCCGACTGGTTCGATGCTCAATGCTGGTGCGGAGGTGCTGACCTATATGGCACGCAACCTCGAGCCGATGCGTGGTATTCACGTGTTCCTGCGTGCTCTTCCAGAGGTGATGCGACGGCGGCCTAACGCTCACGTTGTTGTTGTCGGAGGCCACGACGTCTCGTACGGTAGCTCCTCCCCGGATGGGCGCAGCTGGAAAGACGTTTTTTTTAGTGAGATAGAGTCCTATATTGACCCAAGGCGAGTGCACTTTTTAGGCGTCGTATCCTACGCAGACTATCTAACACTTCTGCAGGTCTCTCGTGTACATGTGTACCTTACCTACCCATTCACCCTCTCGTGGTCCTTGATTGAGGCTATGAGCACTGGCTGCCTAATCATCGCGTCGGATACAGCACCACTGCATGATGCAATTACGCATGGTCAGAACGGTCTATTAGTGCCCTTCTTCGACATTGACCGTCTTGCTGGAGCTATTAGCGAGTGCCTTTCTCGGCCAGAGGCGGGACTCTCGTTACGGCAGGCTGCGCGAGCGACGGCTGTAAATCGCTTTGATCGGCGCCAAGCTCTTTCTGCTCAGTTGCGCGTGATGCTACCGGCAAGAAAGTAGGATCTGTGCCCACCTGCCAGCCGTCAACTCGCAGCAGCGCGTTCACGCGGCGGTAGCCGTAGCGCCCGTACGCGGAACCAGAGCGATGATGGCGCGCGAAAGCGCATCCTCGTCCGCCAGCACGGCTGGCACGTAGCGTTGCGTTCCGCGGTGCTGACCAACGATCCGGCAAGGGTGATGATCCGAGAAGCCGTACTTCTCCCGGATCCCATCGACAGCCTGCTGACGTCGCTGACCCTGGCCCAGCAAACTGGTCCGCGCTGAGCGCAAGTTTTTCGTAAGCGCTGTTTTCAGGCCACGGCTTTGAGGACTGGCATTGTCGGGTAGGCCCATGGCAGCAGGTCGTCGAGCCGGCGCTGCGGGTGGCCCATGACGATACGGGTGATGACGTCGGTGAGGTAGGCGTGCGGCTCGACGCCGACGAGCTTGCAGGTCTCGATCAGCGAGGCGATCACGGGCCAATGCTGGCCGCCGCCGTCCGAGCCGGCGAACAGGGCATTCTTGCGGTTCAGCGCGAGGGGGCGGATCGCACGCTCGACGATGTTGGAGTCGATCTCGACCCGGCCGTCGTCGAGGAACAGGCGCAAGCCGGCCCAGCGCGACAGGGCATAGCGGATCGCATCGGCGAGTTTGCTCTTGCGGCTGACCAGGCCGAGCTTCTCGCGCAGCCACGGGTCCAGCGCCTCGATCACCAACCGGCTTCGCTCCTGACGCACGGCACGCCGCTCGTCGGCTGGGCGACCGCGGATCTCGGCTTCGACACGATAGAGCGCGGCGATGCGCGCCAGCGCCTCCGTGGCGATCGGCGAGATGACGGCGAACTCGTAGAAGGCGCGACGGACATGGCTCCAGCAATAGGCCAGCCGGATCGCGCTGCCCTTGGCCAGCACCTCGTAGGCCGCATAGCCATCGACCTGCAGCACGCCTTAGAACCCAGCCAGATGCGCTATCGGTCGGCCAGCGGTGCGATCGGGGGCGTAGACATAGGCGACACCGGGTGGATCGGATCCGCCCCAGGGCCGGTCGTCGCGGGCATAGGCCCAGAGCTGGCCGGTCTTGGTGCGTTCGCGGCCCGGATCGAGCACGGGTGCTGTGGTCTCGTCGGCAAACAGCTTTCCCGAGCGCTTCAGCGTGTCCAGCAACCGCTCGTGCACCGGACGGAGCAGGAAAGCGGCGCGTCCAACCTAGTTGGCGAGCGTCGAACGATCGAGGAGGACGCCCTGGCGGGCGAAGATCTGCGCCTGGCGATAGAGCGGCAGGTGGTCGGCGTATTTGGAGACGAGCACCTGCGCGACCAGCGCGTCGGTCGGCAAGCCGCCCTCGATCAGCCGCGCCGGGGCCGGAGCCTGCACGAACCCGTCCTCGCAGGTCCGGCAGGCGTTGCGCGGGCGACGGATCACCAAGGCCCGGATTGGAGCCGGCACCACGTCAAGGCGCTCGGACACGTCCTCGCCGATCTTGTGCCGCGCGCCCGAGCAGCACGGGCGGGCGGTGCCGTCGATGTCGACGAGGGTCTCGACCCGCGGCAGGTGGGCCGGCAGCGCCCCGCGGTTGGTATGGCGCTCGGCTCTCCGGGCCGCTCGTCTGGCCGGCTCGACCTCCTCGGCGGCAAACCCCGCGGCCTCGACCTGCTCGGCCTCTTCCAGCCCGAGCAGGAGCTGGTCCTCGGGCAGGCTCTCGGCACGGCGTCCGAAGCGGTGGCGCTGCATCGCCAGGATGATCTGGTGCAGCCGCTCGTTCTCGGTCTGCGCTTCGTCGAGCTGCGCCTTAAGCGTCTCGGGATCGTCGGATAGGGGTGGAGCAGGCTTGGCTATGAAGCGGATTAGAAGATATCCGCCAGTAGCTTACTATTGTAATAGGACCCGCGCGCCCGACCGTTTTGCTCACCCTGCCAGCGCTGGGGCGATGACCGTTCGAGCCGCGTGAACACGCTCCCAGTCGAGCCCTTCGAGCAGGGCCGCGAGCTGCGCCGCCGTGAGGCGTACGACGCCATCCGCTATCTTCGGCCAGCAGAACATCCTGGTCTCCAGGCGCTTGGTCGTAAGCGGTGTCTGGACGGTACCTTTCGGCAGGCGGTGTGACGGGGACATACGGAGCCGGGCAGGAGCTCCGTCACATGTCGATGTCAGGTCGTATGGCTATGTCGGAGCCGGTCCGGCGGCTTGAACTGTTCACCGGTGCCGGCCGGAGACGAACGTGGTCGCAGGATGAGAAGGCGGCCATCGTCTCCGAGAGTGCGGCGTCGACGATCTCGATCAGTGCGGTCGCGCGGCGGCATGGCCTGAGCGTCTCGCAGCTGTTCACGTGGCGGCGCTTGGCCCGTCAAGAAGCGGCGGGCGATCGGCGCTCCGAGTTGCGGTTCGTGCCAGCCGTTCTGATGTCGGAACCACTGGAGCCGACACCTGTCGAGGCGAAGGCTGAGCCACATCGACGAGCGGCCTGCACTGGGATCGAAGTCGAGGTGGGCGGCGTCCTGGTGCGCGTCGGGCCGGACGCGGGCGAGGCTCAGATCGCGGCAGTGATCCGGGCGCTGAAGGCCACGGCATGATCGGGCCGTCCGGTGCGGTGCGCGTGATGATGGCCACGCGGCCGGTGGACTTCCGCAAGGGCATGGACGGGTTGGCCGCCCTGGTGCGGGATGCGATGGGCGCGGATCCGTTCTCCGGCACGGTCTACGTGTTCCGCTCAAAGCGAGCGGACAGGGCCAAGCTCTTGTTCTGGGACGGGAGTGGGGTGGTTCTGGCGACCAAGCGCCTGGAGGCCGGTCAGTTCTGCTGGCCGAAAATCGAGGATGGCGTCGTACGCCTCACGGCAGCGCAGCTCGCGGCTTTGCTTGAAGGGCTCGACTGGAAGCGTGTTCACGCGGTTCGCACGGTCATCGCCCCAGCGCTGGCAGGGTGAGCAAAAAGGTCGAACGCGCGGGCCCCATTACGATGGTAAGCTTCTGGCGGGTATGCTTTAATCCGCTTCGTGGCTAAGCCTGCTTCATGCCTGTCCGACGATCCCGAGACGCTCAAGGCGCAGCTCGTCGAGGCGCAAGCCGAGAACGAGCGGCTGCGCCAGATCATCCTGGCGATGCAGCGCCACCGCTTCGGACGCCGGGCCGAGAGCCTGCCCGAGGACCAGCTCCTGCTCGGGTTGGAAGAGGCCGAGCAGGTCGAGGCCGCGGGCTTTGCCGCCGATGAGGCCGAGCCGGCCAAGAAGGCGGTCTGGGTCGGCAAACGTCGCACCAACCGCGGGGCGCTCCCAGCTCATCTGCCGCGGGTCGAGACCCTCGTCGACATCGACGGCACCGCCCGCCCGTGCTGCTCGGGCGCGCGGCACAAGATCGGCGAGGACGTATCCGAGCGCCTCGACGTGGTGCCGGCGCAGTTCCAGGTTTTGGTGATCCGCCGCCCGCGCTACGCCTGCAGAGCCTGCGAGGACGCGTTCGTGCAGGCCCTGGCCCCGGCGCGGCTGATCGAGGGCGGTCTGCCCACCGACGCGCTGGTCGCTCAGGTGCTTGTTTCCAAATACGCCGACCACCTGCCGCTCTATCGCCAGGCGCAGATCTTCGCCCGCCAGGGCGTCGTCCTCGACCGTTCGACGCTCGCCGACTGGGTCGGGCGCGCCGCCTTCCTGCTTCGGCCGGTGCACGAGCGGTTGCTGGAGACGCTGAAGCGCTCGGGCAAGCTGTTTGCCGACGAGACCACGGCGCCCGTGCTCGATCCCGGGCGCGGGCGCACCAAGACCGGCCAGCTCTGGGCCTACGCCCGTGACGACCGGCCCTGGGGCGGATCCGATCCACCCGGTGTCGCCTACGTCTACGCCCCCGACCGCACCGCGAGCCGACCGATCGCGCATTTGGCTGGGTTCGAAGGCGTGCTGCAGGTCGATGGCTATGCGGCCTACGAGGTGCTGGCCAAGGACGGCGCGATCCGGCTGGCCTATTGCTGGAGCCACTCACGGCGGCTGTTCTACGAACTTGGCCCCGCCTCGCTGATCGCCACGGAGGCGCTGGCGCGCATCGCTGCGCTCTATCGGATCGAAGCCGAGATCCGCGCTCGCCCGGCCGACGAGAGACGTGCCGTGCGTCAAGAGCGAAGCCGGCCCGTGATCGAGGCGCTGGAGCCATGGCTGCGCGAGAAGCTCGGCCTGGTCAGCCGCAAGAGCAAACTCGCCGATGCGATCCGCTACGCCCTGTCGCGCTGGGCCGGCATGAGCCTGTTCCTCGACGATGGCCGGGTCGAGATCGACTCCAACATCGTCGAGCGCGCGATCCGACCCCTGGCCTTGAACCGCAAGAATGCGCTTTTTGCCGGCTCGGACGGCGGCGGCCAGCATTGGGCGGTGATCGCTTCGCTGATCGAAACCTGCAAGCTCGTCGGCGTCGAGCCGCACGCCTACCTCGCCGACGTCATCACCCGCATCGTCGAGGGCCATCCACAACGTCGTCTCGACGACCTGCTGCCATGGGCCTACCCGGTCATGCCAGCCCTCAGAGCCGTGGCCTGAAAACAGCGCTTACGCTTGGTCGCCAGGACCAACCCGCTCCCGTCCCACAACGAGAGCTTCGCCCTGTCGGCGCGCTTCGAGCGGAACACGTAGACCGTGCCGGAGAACGGATCCGCGCCCATCGCATCCCGCACCAGGGCCGCCAACCCGTCCATGCCCTTGCGGAAGTCCACCGGCCGCGTCGCCATCATCACGCGCACCGCACCGGACGGTCCGATCATACCGTGCCCTTCAAAGCCCGGATCACCGCCGCGATCTGAACCTCACCGGCGTCCGGCCCGACGCGCACCAGGACGTTACCCACCTCGACTTCGATCCCAGTGCAGGCCGCTCGTCGATGGGACTCAGCCTTCACCTCGACAGGCGCCGGTTGGGGGCCGATCAAGGCTACCCGCACGGTCGCGGACTTCTGCGACACGCTTGAACAAATCCTCGGACGATTCACACCGAATGAATGCCACAACTATCCCGTCGCCACAGGCTACGATGCTTTTGACCCAACCTGATTGGATGAAGCTCTAGATGCTGATCGGGGGAAAGATGACATTTACGTTCTGCAGCCAGGATCGAAGCGCCAGGGCGCGGTGCCGGGCTTGAGCGAAAGAGAAATAATTTTCGGCAAGTTCAACCACGGCATTGCTTCCCCGGAAACTATTGGGCTCACTATCTACGAAACGCTGGACCGCTGCAGCTGAAACAGGATTCTCACAGAATAAATACGTCAATGCATGGTCCGACTCAAATCGCGACACGACTAGAAACACCCGGATAGAGCCAGTAGCGTTCCAATCGTTGGGTCGTGCGACTGAGCGACTGTCTGCTTCTTTGGATCTGTCACTGTTGCCGACACGCACGACGACAACATCTGACGAGTAATTCTGATCATTAGACATAGGCGAGGAACCATCTCTCATCCGACAAGTAACGGCGTATTAAGGCATAGCTTTAACATCTTAAGAGGTGTCCAGCGGATCGCTCGGAACTAGCTCCCTAGGAGCCCTGACGCAAGCACAGGACCGCGATACCGCAGGTATGTGCTCCGTCGACGAAAAGGGTGGAAAAGGACCTGGGCCGATAACGTGATCCCTACACAGCCCACCTCCCCAGAAGCTTCTCAGGATCAGCTGCTTGCCGCCAGCCTAACTTAATCGCGACCTCCATTCCATAGGCAGTTCGCCGCCCTTTCAGACGATACCATCCCCAGCGGATCATCGGGAACGCAAATCAGTCAGAAGGGCTGAACGCGCCTAATTGCCTCGGGTTCAGTTCCGGAAGAGCGGTGTTGAATCAATCGCTTAGCAAGAGTTGCGGTTCCATTTGTTCTAACTTCTCATTCTATTACGCCCTAGTAAATTCGAGTATGCCTCACCTGCTTTGATCTACCGCTAATTTTACACACGATATGGGTGTCATCCGGTTCGTAGCGAGTCCGAATGCGTTCAGGGCACGTTAGATGTGACTAATTTATGATCGCTACAAAATGTGCACCCTATAGCACTGCGGGAAAGATCGTTATGATTAGAAATGCGGTTAGTATGCAAACTTTAGATTATGCTACAATTTGTTTGGGTTTTGTAGCAGTGATCATGTGCGGGTCGATAGTTTTTATCGGTTATAGAATAGCACGAAAGAACAGCGAGCTCTCAGCGAACTTAGAAGCAGCCAAAATTCAAATCTTTGAGGCGCGAGGACGGGCTGATGCGGCGGAGCAACGTGCACAGGAGGCGCAAGTGGGGTACGAACAACTGCGGGAGCTTCTCGAGCGTCTCCGAATGGCACTCACGATAGCGCCTGCTGAGCAGCAGGATGTCAGTACTCAAGTGCCAACGACTTCAGCCGGCTCGGCACGCCTGCTCAGCGCAGAGCAGCGCATCAGGATGATCAGCTATCTCAAGGGCTACTCAAACCAGTTGAGCGTCACGATGGGGGTGCTTGTTGAACCAGAGGCATTTTCCTATGGAACGCAAATTGCCGATGCGTTACGAGCGGGCGGTGTTCGAGTCTCCGTCAGTCGAGTGCAGTCCTTCGCCATTGCCAACGCACCAGAAGAGTTTTTGTATGGGATCCGTTTCATCTTAAATTGCCCTGAGCCCATTCGGAAAGCCCTTGAGTGTGCCGGGCTTCAAGCACATTCCAGTTGGGTCACTCCCGACGGAGCAGAGCTATATATTGGGCTAAAGACGATTGAGCCTTAAGTAAGGCAAGGTCGGCGCACATCAACAATACGGCGCTTCCGGGCGAACCTTCCTAAATCGACAGACATCGTCGCCTGTTGCCTGATACCGGTCAAGGCTTATTTATAAACGAGCACTGGCTCGCAAGTATTCTTCCAAAGTAACATCACAATTGAGAGAGCGTTATGATCGTGATATCGGTTGTCCAACAGAAGGGTGGGGTCGGCAAGACCACGTTAACGGTCAACCTGGCAGGTGAACTCAAATCACGTGGAAGCAGGGTTGTTGTTATCGACGCGGATCCGCAAGGTTCTGCTGTGGCGTGGTCAGCCCCGCGAAAGCTCGGCTTTGAAGTGCTGCCGCAGATTCTCGATACAGGCAAACTCGCGCCGTGGATCCGAAGTGTGCTCAAGCAATCCGCTGATTATGTCATCATTGATACTCCGTCGGGACTGGGCCCCGTTTTTGACGCGGCGATCGATATTTCAGACCTGATTATTGTTCCGTGTGGGCCGTCCAGCCTGGACCTGAATGCCGCTCGCGTCACCTTCACGCGCATTGCCGATGCCTTGCGTAAGGATCCAGGCCTCAAAGTGCGTGTGGTGACCGTCCCAACGCGTGTGGAGGCACAAACGCCGGAAGGCCAGCACATCGCAAGCGAACTCGAGGGCTTCGGTGAGGTAGTCGGGCCTCCCCTCAGTCACGATCCCTACTTCGTCCGGGCGTTCACGCAAGGCGTTTCGGTGAGAACCGCCGCCCCAGCGAGCAATGCGGCCGGCGAAATCCGCGGCCTGACCGACTTTTTGCTCGAACGCCTGCGCGCATCCTGACCGCAACCGCGGAATGGGTGAATACCACTGGATCGAGGCCCAAGGACGTTGGGCTCAAGCTTTATAAATGGCCGCAAGGCTCAAGGCGCTGGCAAATTCGAGGCCAGCGCGTTAGCCCGGCTACTTCGGGAGTTTGCACGCGACCAAGCGGGTTTTCCGTATGCCACGCAGCTGCGGGTCGGACGCACATCCTTATCCTATCCACTTGTAATAGACTGTGGTTTGCTGGACACCAGTACCTCGTTGCAATCGCGTCGGAGGCGCAACGGCACTGGTCACTGCGGCTGTCTATCCCCGCGTTTCCGACGCACCAATGGAATTGGTGAATTATGACACCGCTCCGAATAGAAGGATTGCCGGAGTGTCTCTTCAGCCATTCTGCCCGAGGAACGGATGATGCTTCCCACACCCGCGCGGACGCCGGTGAGTATCACCTACTCTGAGCGACGGTCGAGAGCACTTGATATTGCAATGGGGCAAATGCGGAACACATAGCATTCGCAGCAACCTTACGCGATGCCGGAGACCTGAAACGTCGAAGTTTTCATCCCTGTTAGCTCTCCGAGCAATCGCGACGCATTTGGCAGCCCCTGCAACGCTGCATTCTCAAGAAACGTGCTAGCCCTCTCCACATCGACTGGCGCCCCAGTGCCATTAAGAAGCATGACTGCGGCATTGTATTGAGCTAGCGCGTGCCCGCCGTTTGCAGCGGCGATGTAGTGCGCGAGGCCTGTAGCCACGTCTTCGGTGGTCCGGTTTCGTTGACAAAAATGTACACCAAGGGCAAAGTGCGCTTCCGCGTCCCCGAGAGCAGCAGCTTTCTGCAGGAGGCGCTCCGCACGAGGGTTATCCTGAGGTAAGCGAGCACCGGAGAAGAGTTCGGCCGCGAGGCTTCTCATCGCCGACGTATCACCAGCCCTTGCTGCGCCCTCGATTACGTTGACGGCGACGTGCAGCGATTCAGCGGGGAGCCGGTCCTCGGCGATTCTGGTGAGGAGAAACTCAGCGGCCAGGACGTTATGCTTTTCCGTCGCCCGTGTAAGCAACTCGACCGCTCGCACGACGTTGGTTGAGCCCCCTTCACGCAACATCAACTGTGCCAGCGCGAACTCCGCTTCTGAACTGTCCTGCGCCGCTGCTGTTTCGAGTAGTTCGCGGCCGGCCTCGATATCCTCGCCCTCGACGCGGCCCGAAGCCAGCAGTGCTCCCAAGCGCACCTGCGCCTGAGGCAATCCGCCATCAGCAGCAACGCGCAACCACTTCAAAGCAAGATTGAGATTGGTGGAGACGCCCTGTCCATTCTCGTAGAATATACCCAAGTTGTAAGCTCCGACGGCGTGACCGTTAGTGGCACAGAACTCGAAGTAGCGGACTGCGTTTGCCAAATCACGCGGCACGCCCTCGCCCTGGGCAAAGAAACAACCAATCTGGAATTGAGATTGGACGTGACCTGCATCAGCTGCGCGCCGAAACCACTGGGCCGCCTCCCGCAAATCAGGTCGAACGCGGTCACCGCGGCTGTAGACGTCACCAATGAGGAATGCCGCGCCCACGTGGCCCGCCTTCGCCGCCTTGCGGAGCAGCTCTAGAGCTTGTTCGGGGTCGCTTTCTGGCGCAAGCTGAGTAAGCTGCACATACGCTAGCTCGTAGATGGCTTCAGGATGGTGCTGATTCGAAGCGATTGAGAAATAATGTTCAGCCTCTGTCAGATCTGACTTGGGCCCCTGCTTCAGCGCCAAACCCATGTTGTAGGCGGCAGAGGCGTTACCCAGGTCAGCAGCTCTGCGCAGCCACCCACGCGATGCGACTGCGTCATGCTCCGGCTGGTCTGTTGCCCCGTAAAATTCAGCCAGACCAAACGCTGCTTGAGCGATGTCGTGCTCAGCGGCCGCGTTGAGATACCGGAGCGCTCCAGCCCGATCCGATGCACAGCCGATTCCTTTGAGCAGCAGCCACCCTAGGTTTGCTTGCGCCTCCGGCTTGCCTCTCTCGGCGGCTCGGCTAAGCCAGTCATAAGCCCGCTCATTGTCTTTCCGCGACACCGCACCGCGCGGGAAAACCAGGTCGGGCAGATGGCTGTTATGCTGAGCTGCTGCCATCGCCCAGCGCGCTGAAGGACCAACACACCAGCCAGCGTCATGATCGGCGAGCAGAAGCACGCCAAGCTCGAATTGCGCCTCGGTGTGTCCAGCTTCGGCGGCCTGTTCGTACCAGCGCATCGCTTCGCTTCCGGAGCGCACACAGCCGCGTCCAACTCGGTAATTCGCTCCAACACGAAACTGCGCCGCTGTGTGACCGAGCTTAGCTGCCGCTACGAAGCGCCTATGAGCCGCGGCAAAGTGCCCATTCCGTGCATGTCGTTCAGCGCGCCAGTGCTGATAATTCGCAATCACCCGCCTTGCTCCGTGCATGGACGCCCGATCCTCAAGGCTCACGCATTGACTCAGTCACGCTTCGGGTTGCGCCTGAGATCAGATATCCAAGCACTGAACGTTCACCGATATGGATATCGACCGAAAGGGACATGCCGGGAATGAGGCGAAACCCTGCCGGTACACGCGTGAAGTTCAAGTTTTCAACCGCGACCCGCGCCCTGTAGTACGGCTCTACCGGTTTTCCATCTTCATCACTAGAAAAGGATCCCTCGCTTACCCAGCTCAGACGTCCATGCGCCATTCCATGCTCAACAAACGGGAACGCATCCACCTTGATCGTCGCGCGATCACCAGCCCGAATAAAGCCGATCTCGCGCGCCGAGATGTTGATCTCGGCTTCGATGGGGGAATCGATAGGTACGATCGTCATGAGAGTCTCGCCCTCTTTTAGAATGGATCCAACCGATGCTCTCGCCCGCATTAGCACGATCGCGTCCTCAGGAGCGTAAAGCCGCACAAGGTCCTGGTGGCGCCGGGCTTTGGATAGCTGCGCCACAACGGTGTCGCGCGTGCCTTCGGCCGTCACAAGGTCTTGACTGCTCTGCGACATCCATTGCTGTACGAAGGCCTCCCGATCCGCCCGCAGGGATGCCAACTGGTGCATAGACTCCGCGAGACTGTTGCGTCCGTTTTCCATAGTCCGCAGCATCTCAAGCCGAGCATCGCTTGCGATGAGCAAATTGAGTAGGCTGCCGGCTTGCTTCTCGACGAGCTGCTGCCGCATCCCTTCGATCTGCTGTGAAATTTTTTCGCGCTCCCCATAACGGGCCTCATCGCCTTGCAGGCGCTTGATGGTGGCCTGTGTTTGCGCGATTTTCTGATCGAAACTTGCGACTTGCGAATTGAGCTGAGCGGCACGCTGATCGAAAAGCGCTTTTTGTAAGAGAGCGTATTGATCCTTGGCCGGATTTTTCACATCAGGAGTGTACAGTTCGCCCTTCTGCTCGGCCTTGGCTCGGTCGATCTGCGCCTCCAGGCTCGCGCGTTGTTTCTCAAGTTGTTCAACGTCAGCAGCGGCGAAGGTTGCGTCCAGCGTAGCCAGTAACTGACCCTTCTTCACTCGATCTCCCTCACGGACGTCCAGCGTCTTGATGATGGAGGTTGTGAGAGATTGGAACAAGACAGTGCCTTGTGCCGGTACGATCTTCCCCCGGTCGCTGGTGACGACGCGGTCGACCCGCGCAATGGCAGCGAACCCGATCGATATCGTGACAAGGAGGGCCAGAACAAAGGTCGTGGCCCGAAGAGCCACTGGCTCTGGGGCTTCTCGGATCTCGGCGGTTTCTGACTGAAAGCGCCGCAACATTGCGTCTGTGGATTGCTTTGCCATCTGCGCCTTCTCAGCTCACCAGCCGGAGCTTCGGATCAGCCGTTTCCCGGACAGCCGCATTCTGCTGGTTCCAGAGCTCGCGATAGACGTCGCAGCGACCCAGCAACTCGGCGTGCTTCCCAACATCATGGACGCGTCCGCGCTCAAGCACCAGGATCGCGTCTGACGACACCAGGGACGACAGGCGGTGAGAGATCACGATCACCGTACGCCCTTCTGAAATTCGCCGAAGGTTGGCGTTTACAATCGCTTCGCTGTCTGGATCGAGTGCGCTCGTGGCTTCGTCAAGGATCAAGATCTGCGGGTTCGTGATCAGTGCGCGCGCGATCGCAAGGCGTTGGCGCTGCCCGCCTGAAAGATTGTTCGAGCCCTCGTTGATGTAGGTCTCGTAGCCCCTTGGAAGTCGGTCGATAAATTCCTCAGCGCCCGCCAGTCTAGCCGCTCTGACCACCTCCTCAAAAGTGGCGTCGGGCTTCGCAGCTATGAGGTTTTCCTTGATGGTTCCCGAAAACAGATAGTTGTCTTGCAGGACAACACCCAGATTACTTCTAAGATGGTCAAGGGCGTATTCCCGGACGTCGATGCCGTCTATCTTGATCAGCCCGTGGAAATTTGTATGCAAACGCTGCAGAAGCCGGGTTACGGTAGTTTTTCCAGATCCACTCCGGCCCATGATTCCGAGTGTAGTGCCGGTTGGGATCTCGAAAGACACTTGGTTAAGTGCCGGACTCGTAGAGCCAGTGTAGGCGAAGTTCACTGATGAAAACTCAATGTGCCCAATAAGCGGCTGACGCACGCCTTGGCCAACTCGCGCGTCCTCGGAGCCGTTGTTGACCATATTGCCAACCAGAGACACGGATGACTTTGCCTCTTCGTATTGTTCCATAAGTTGAGCAAGCTGCCGCAGCGGACCGGCGACCCTCTGACTAAGTAGTAAGAACACAAAAATTTCCGCAACGGCACCAGTGTCCTTTGAGCTCATGGCAAGAAAGACACCGATCGCCAGGATACCGCTCTGCATGAAGCGGTCGATGGGAACGATCACTGATTGAATAAGATTTGCGAGATTTCCCTCAGCGATTCGAAGCTTTGCGGCCTCGGCGACGTGGACGTCGTATTGGTGGCTCTGTCTTGGCTCGAGGGCGAGGGACTTGACCGTCCTAATACCTTGCAACGTCTGCACGAGGAAAGAACCCCGGCGTCCTTCCGAAGCCATAAGCGCACTCGTACGTCTCCCAAAAGCTGGAAGCATGACGGCGGTCCAAATGGCGATCAACGCGCAGCACCCCAGCACAACCGCAGTGAGCAAAGGGCTGATAAAGAACATAATAGGAATGAAGAAAAGCAAGCATATACTATCGAGAACGGTACCAAATAGTTGGTTCGCCAAAAACGTTCTGATCTTTGAGACTTCACTCATGTTTCGTGCGATTAGCCCAACCGGTGTCGTCTCGAAGAATTCTACCGGCTGACGAATTACGCGATCGAAGATATAAGTGCTAAGTTTAACGTCAACGCGCGTGGTGAGGTGTAGGAGAAGCGCGCGACGCACAGTGGTGAATACAGTTTCAAATACGGTGCAGATGACAAGAGCGATGCATAGTACTGTGAATGTATTCATTGCTGAATGCATCAGTACCCGATCAGTCATGAGCCTGAAAAACAAAATGGGAATGAGAGCGAGCAGGCTGAGAAAGCAGGCTGCGATCACTAGATCGCGTAATATTCTACGCTCACGAAAAATCAACGAAGCAATGAACTTTAGACCAAAAGGCTGCTCTTCATCGCGAATGCTGTAGTCGCGTTTAATAAGTAGTATATCGCCCCGCCATATCCCTTCGAAGCGAACCCGATCGAGGATTAAGGGAGCATCTTCCGGGGCTGATGGATCCTGCAAAACAACGTGCTCATCCGCATTCGATGAGCGAACCGCCCGCAAAACCATTGGCGTTCCATCAGCCAGGAAAACGATCGCCGGTAAAGCGCGCTCAAGCTTTGCGAGATGGCTCCACCGAAGTGTCGTATTCTTACCGTGTAGACCTGCTCGGCTGGCGCAGCGCGCGAGAACAGACTGCGTAATAGACTGCTGCGTAAGCTGATTGTCGTGTGTGAGTTGCTCGACTGACAGGTGGATGCTGTGCTGACGCGCCACCAAAACGAGGCATTGCAGAGCAAGCTTACCCGTTTCCCCATCAACCTTAATCGTCAAGCTTGTCTGATGCTTCGACATGTAATTGACGTTCCCGAGCACAAGTCTGCAGCTCTTGTCAGCCTGAGAAAACAAAACGGGCGTTTCAAATCAAGCTAACTGCGGTCTTAGAAGCTGATTATGGTCAATCTCTGACCAAAAAAGAAGGGGCGGCAAAGCCGCCCCTTCTTTATTCGTCAACCCGGGCCTGTGACGCCTGTAGGTTGTCCTATGTGCCCGAAGTGAACTTGTGGCTCGAACCGTCGCCGTA
Organism: Methylobacterium sp. J-078; assembly: GCF_022829285.1. Classification (GTDB taxonomy): domain Bacteria; phylum Pseudomonadota; class Alphaproteobacteria; order Rhizobiales; family Beijerinckiaceae; genus Methylobacterium. The sequence goes on along the minus strand of NZ_JAKSYI010000034.1, from coordinate 3,434 downwards.
GTTGACAGTGTCAATTCCGGACACTGTGATTATCGACGACGAGCCGGATGCGTTGGTATACGTGAGCGTATTTGCGCCCCCCGACACGCCGTAGGACACATCGCTGTCCTTCAGATTGGCGATGACAAGAAGATCCTGGCCGCCGCCGCCCACGATTGTGTCGTTACCTCCCGCCTTCGAGAGATAGAAGAAATCGTCGCTGCTCGTACCATTCAGCTGAGCATTGCCCGTCTTTGTGTCGACGAAGGTTGAGCCGCCGGCTCCGCCAAAGAGAGAATCGTTGCCAGTGCCAGCATACAGGGTATCGCCGGAACCATACGCAATAAGCCTGTTGTCTCCTGCAACGGCTGTCAGTGTGTCTGCGCCGATTCCGCCGGTGAGGGTGTCGTGCCCTGATGCAGAGAAGCTCGTCACGAGGGAATTGCCGCCCGTGCCTGCAGTGAGGTTTGACTGACCGCCTCCGTAGAGCGTGTCGTGACCGGCGCCGCCCTGCAGGATGTTGGCCCCAGAACCCGCGATGAGCGAGTTGTTGCCGCTCGCCGCTGACAGCGTGTCCGCTCCACTTCCGCCGTATAGCTGATCAGTGCCGCCGGAAGCCCGGAGCAGATTGTTGCCGTTCGTGGAAATGAGGGTGTCATTGCCGGCACCACCCGTCAGTGTGTTCTGTCCCCCAGCCGAGGTCATCAGATAGTTTCCACCGCTGCCGGCGAAGAGTTGACTGTTTCCGCCGCCAAACAGGGTATCATGGCCCGAACCGCCTTGTAGGATATTGGCGCCGGAGCCGGCGAAGAGGACGTTGTCGCCGTTAAGAGCGGTCAGTGTATCTGCGCCCGTGCCGCCGTAGAGTAGGTCCGTGCCGGTACCCTGTGCGAAGAGGCGATTATTGCCGTTGATTGCAATGAGCGTGTCGTTCCCCCCACCTCCGGTCAGGGTGTTGCTACCCCCGGCCGCATTAAAGAGGAAGCTTCCGTTGACGCCGGCGAGCATGTTGCTGTTGCCACCGCCAAATAGGGTGTCGTGGCCGGAGCCTCCCTGAAGCAAGTTCGCCCCGGAGCCCGCGCGCAGGATGTTGTCGCCGCTGATGGCCGTCAAGGTGTCGGCGCCGGTGCCGCCGTAAAGCTGATCCGTGCCGCCATTCGCCGTCAGGGCATTGTTGCCGCTCGTTGCAACTAGTAAGTCATTACCTCTGCCGCCAATGAGCGTGTCGCTGCCACCGGCAGCCGTGAAGAGATAGGCGTCGCCGGAGCCCCCAATGAGCTTACTTGCACCACCACCGAACAGGGTGTCGTGTCCAGAGCCAGCCTCAAGTACGTTCGCCCCCGAGCCTGCGCGCAGTATGTTGTCGCCGCTAATGGCCGTCAGAGTGTCGGCGCCGATGCCGCCGTAGAGCTGATCTGAGCCGCCATTCGCTGTCAGAGCGTTGTTGCCGCTTGTCGCGACTAGAAGGTCATTACCGCTGCCGCCTATGAGCGTGTCGCTGCCACCGGCAGCCGTGAAGAGATAGGCGTCGCCCGAGCCCCCAAGGAGCTTGCTCGCACCGCCACCGAACAGGGTGTCGTGGCCCGAGCCAGCCTGAAGCAGGTTCGCCCCCGAGCCTGCGCGCAGGATATTGTCGCCGCTAACGGCCTTCAGGGTGTCGGCGCCAGTGCCGCCGTAAAGCTGATCCGTGCCGCCACTTGCGGTGATCAGATGGCTTCCGCCCGACAAACCGGCCACGAGCGTATCGTTGCCCGCGCCGCCCGTGATGGTGTTGTTGCCAGCATTGCCAGTGATGAACGCACTGCCAGAACCAACAATCACGCGAACGGCCGATTGACCTTCAAGCGTAATGGTGCTGGCTTCGTTCCCAGTAGCGATCACCAAGTTGTTCGTTGGGCCAACGTTCAGCCTCTGGGAGTCGCCATTGGCAACGAGGAGTTCTGTGCCTTTGCCTGACAGATCAATAGCAATAGAGCTACCGGACGTGTCGAACTGTGTAGTCTTATAATAGCTGACTGCGTTATCGCCGATCAACGCTCCGGCATCAATCAGCGCCTGCCTAACGGCAGCCGAGATCGACGGATCGTCGTTCAAGGCAACGGCGTTGTCTAAGTCTGCTTGACCCGTCTCGTAATTGCCCACTACTGCCATGATTCAGCCCCAGCTGCTTAGTTGGTTGTAGAAATTGTTTCAAAACTCGAGTTCATCGTGACAGCGATGAACGAAATACGCGGACTCGGTCAGCCCGGGGCTGCTGAAGCCTCTTCTCTTGCGAACGAGGCTGATTTGTGGCCGACGCGCCCATTTGAGGATTCGCTGCCAGCGAAACCTTGAGGCCGACTAGGGGGTCAATCTCGGCAGGGCTCAAAAGCTCAACAGCAGAGCCTTGCTTTGTCTCGATATTGGCGCCGAGGAACAGCCCACTGACGTTTAACGTGTAATCTCGAGAAGACTGGCCGGTGAGACGCACGCGAAAACCAACAATTGGTTTGTGCATACCTCGCGTTCCGACAAAATTCGTCTGTCCGGCCCATGGTGTCCAACCGCCTTTGCTGTCGCCGATGAGGACCTGGTACTCTAGCGAGAGGTCATTGTCGCCGCGCTGAAGTTGCAGAGCTATCCCTTCAATGGGCGCCGGGGCGTCAGGGCCCGCCAGCCAGATGTCGCTTCCGACGGTGATGTCGCCCCGCCGCGAGACGTGGCCAAGCACAGAGATTTCCGGGTCCCCGCCAGCTTTGCTGCCACGCCCATGTTGGATGGAACCCGTCGTGGAGTCATGAGCTAGTGGTTCGAGCTCCAACTCGGCCTCTCCATTTCTAGAGCCGGCGCGCGGGCGAACAATCACCCGGACCTCACCTACATGTTCTGCACGGATAACGAGACAGCCTCCGGGCCTGCCAATGATACCCGGATCCTCGAACGGCGACGACACGAGGATAATCGAACGCGCATGCTCTGGCGGGACACGCACTTCAATTGTCGGATGTTCACCGGTGCCAACTGAGCGCTTATAACGAAGTAAATAGAAACCAGCGGGGAAGTTTATTACGCTTTCTCGCTCACTCATGGCAAATCCAAGTTTCCGACTTTCCCCGAGCGAGCCTCGCGCTTCCCCGTTTCTGTTATGCTGAGTCGAGCTCCTACGTCAATTGAGAAACAGGCGGCCGGGGCCGGGTTGATTTTGGATGTGACGCAATGTTGCTCATTTACCCCAGTTTCCCTGCCCAGCTTCACGGGCGCCTTTGATAAAACATAGAGAGGCACGGGGACCTTTAGCAGGGTGTTGAAGAAGTCGGCCATCGGCGGGCGATGAGGGGGATTTCGTCGCCGCGGTGGACGCGGATTTCGCCGCGAAGCGAGCCGTCGGCCTGGACCTCGGCCGATCCCGAGCCGCAGACCGGGTCCATCTCGTCATTGCCGTTCCAGTCGAACGCGATGGCGGCGCGATCACTCCC
>NZ_JAKSYI010000031.1 GCF_022829285.1 Methylobacterium sp. J-078 | reverse complement strand
AATGGGCGATGATCTGCACGGCCCACAACCTCCTGAAACTGGCACAGGCCGGCCGATGAGGCCGCCGATCCGCCCTCACCGGCTCTGGTCTCGCCCCTCCAACCTCGGCTTCAATCCCCTTACTCGGACAAGCTCCTAGATCGTCCGCCGCGACACCAGCCCCACCGCGACGCCCAGCCCCGCCGCCGACACGGCAGCCATCACGCTCCAGGCGGGGAGGGCGGCAGCCCAGCCTTCGCCGAGGGCGTTCTGATAGGCCTCGATGGCCCAGGCGTTGGGGGTGAGCCAGCCGGCCTCCTGCAACCAGGGCGGCATGAGGAAGCGGGGCACCATGCTGCCGCCCACCGCCGAGAGGAGCAGCACGCCGAAGGTGGCGGCCAGATGCGCCTGCTGGCGGGTGGCGGAGGCCGCGCAGGCGGCGAGCGCCAGGCCCGCCGCCATGGCCGAGACGAGGAGGGAGGTCACCACCCAGGCGCCCATATGGGGCAGGATGTCGACCCCGTGCAGCAGGGCGGCGGCCGAGAAGATCAGCCCGGCCTGGACGAGGCCCTGGCCCACCAGGAACAGGAACTTGCCCAGCACCACCACCCTGAGCCCGCCGGGGCCCGCCATCAGCCGGTCGGCGAGGCCGGACTGGCGCTCGTCGACGAGGGAGAGGGCGCCCTGCATCGCAGCGAAGAGCAGGAACACCGCCGTGATCGCCCCCGCATAGTAGCTGACGCGATCGTTGGTGGCGCCCGAGGCGGTGCTGCGCCGCTCCACCAGGGACGCGAAGGCGAAGGGCTCCTTGCGGGCCCGCTGCTCGGCGAACGCCTGGTTGAGGAAGGCGCGCTCGTCCGGGCCGATCTTGCCCGAGCGCTCGACGTCGGCGACGATCCGGGCCAGGACCACGTCGGGCAGGGCCTCGTTGAGGACGCGCTGGAGCTGGCCGAGGGCGATCGGGGTGGCCAGGGCCTTGGCGGGATTCTCGATCAGCACCACGGGCTGGTCGGCGCGGGTCGAACCGGCATCGAGGTCGCCGCGCAGCACCAGGGCCACGTCGACCTCGCCCCGGCGCACCGCCGCGACGGCGCCGTCGAGGTCGGCGGCGGAGAGGCCTCCGACCCGAAGGGACGGGTCCGCCTCCAGGGCCTGCATCAAACGCTGCGTCGTCGGCGTTCGGGCGAGATCGAGGAGACCGACATGGATGCGGATGCGCTCGCCCAGCGCGCCGGAGAAGATCGCGGCGAAGATCGTGAAGATCACGGTCGGCAGCACGAAGGCCATGACCAGGGCGGCCCGGTCGCGCACCAGGCCGAGCAGCATCACGCGGAAGGCGGCCGAGATCATGCAGCGCTCTCCCGTTCCGCGGCCCCGGTCCCCGCCAAAGCCTCGCGATAGACCGCCTCCAGCCCGGGAGCGCGGATGCGGATCTCGGCGATGGGCACGCCCGCGTCCCGGAGGGCGGCGAGCAGGTCGGCGCCGTCGCGGGGCGTGCCGATGAGGCGGCGCGCCCGCCAGGTCGAGCCGGTGTCGACGGGCACGAAGCCCGTTCGGCGCAGGACCGTTTCCGCCGCCGCATCGGCGGGGGCGGACAGGGCGGCCTCGTGCTCGGGCGCCTCGGCGCGGATGCGGGCGAGGAGCTCGGACAGGCGGCCATCGGTGACGATCCGACCCTGCGCGAGGATCGCGACCCGGTCGGCCAGGCGCTCGGCCTCGGCGAAGTCGTGGGTGGCCACGAGGAGCGCCGTGCCCGCCTCGCGCAGGCGCCCGAGCACCGCGTGGATCGCGGCACGGGCATGGAGATCGACCCCCTGCGTCGGCTCGTCGAGGAGGACGAGGCGGGGCCGCGCCATCAGGCTGGCGGCGATGTTGACGCGGCGCTGGTAGCCGCCGGAGAGCAGCCCGACCGGCCGCCCGGCGACCTCGGCGAGGGCGCAGAGCGCGATGCCCGTGGCCACCGCCTCCGCCCGCTCGCGCCGGGCGATGCCGGCGAGCTGGGCGAAGACCGACAGGTTCTCGGCGACCGAGAGGCGGGGATACAGGGCGATCTCCTGCGGGACCCAGCCGATCGCCCGGCGCGCCACCGGACTTCGGTGGGGATCGTCGCCGGCCACGCGGACGCTGCCGGTCTGCGGCGCGAGCCGGCCGGCAACGAGGCGCATCAGCGAGGTCTTGCCGGCACCGTTGGGCCCGAGGAGCGCGAGGGTCTCGCCGGCGCCGAGGGCGAGGTCGACGCCCTCCAGCACACGGGTATCCCGATAGGCGAGGGCGGCGCCGGCCACCCGCAGGAGCGGCTCGGAACGGGCGCTCACGCGGCGCTCAGCGGCGGGGCAGGGCGCGCGACAGGCGAACCCGCACGCTCGTGCCCGGCTCGTGCACGGTGAAGCGCGCGCGCGCGAAGTCCGGGCGGGCGGAGCGGGCGGCCTCGCCGGAGAACCCGTAGGGTTCGAGGGGCAGGCCGAGGCCGGTCCGGTCGAGGCGGCCGTTGCCGTTGGTGTCCTGGTAGGCCAGGGCCGCATAGGTCCCGGGCGTCACGTTCGGGAACACGAAGCGCTGCACGGCGGCCCGGGGCTCGGCCTGCTGTCCGGTCCGGCAATCGGCCTCGGTCAGCCCGTCCTGGCACAGGGCGACGGAGACCAGGCCCCCGGGCTCAATGCCCTCGACCTCCACGGCCACGGAGGCGGCTTGCGCCGCGCCCGCGCCGAGAAGAAGCACGCAGACGCCGGCGAGGAGCCTCGGCAGGAGCCTCAAGTGGCGTCGCCCGAGGCGGCCAGCGGTGCAGTGTTGGGAATCCCGGCGCTGGCGGCCCCGACCCGCCCGGCGGAGAGTTCCTCGATGAGGAGGCGGGCGGTGATGCGCGCGCCCTCGTAGATCACCGGCAGGCCGGAGCCCGGATGGGTGCCGCCGCCGACGAGGTAGAGCCCTGGTCCGAAGCGGTTGTGCGGGCGGAAGTAGAGCATCTGCATCAGGTCGTGGGCGAGGTTGAAGGTGGCGCCCTCGTGCACGAAGAACTCGTCGCGCCACTCGGTCGGATCGACGATGCGCTCGTAGCGGATGCGCGATTCGATGTCGCCGAGGCCGAGCAGCTTCAGGCGATCGAGGACGAGTTGGCGATAGCTGGCGCGCAGGCCCTTCCAGTCGATGCCCGCCTTCAGGTTCGGCACCGGCACCAGCACGTAGAGGCTGGTCTGGCCGGGCGGCGCCATGCCGCCGTCGGTGAAGCCCGCATGCTGCACGTAGAGGGAGGGCTGCATCGGCAGGATGCCGTCGGTGATCTCCCGGATGTTGCGGGCGTAATCCTCCGACAGCAGGATGGTGTGATGGCCGAGCGCCTCCGGCATCGGCCCGTCGAGGCCGAGATAAAGCATGAAGGTCGAGCAGGAGAGGCGCGCCTTCTCGATCTTCGCGTCGCGCCAGCGCGGCCGGTGCTGTTGCGGCACGAGGTCCTGGATGACCTTGGCGAAGTCGCCGTTGATGACCACCGCGTCGGCGGGGATCGTCTCGCCGTTGCAAATCACGCCGCTGGCGCGCTTGCCCTCGAACAGGACCCGCTCGACGCCGGCCCCCAGGCGTATGTCGACGCCCATGCGTCGGGCGAGGCCCGCCATCGCCTCCGAGACCGCGCCGCAGCCGCCGACCGGGTGGTAGACGCCGTGCTCGTATTCGAGGAACGACAGGATGGTGAATAGGCTCGGGCACCGGAACGGCGACATGCCGAGGTACTTGGTCTGGAACGCGAAGGCGAGGCGGACCCGCGGGTCCTTGAAGTAGCGCTTCAGATCCTTGTCGACGCTGCGGCCCGGATGCAGGTGGGGCAGGGCGGCGATCATCGCCGGGGAGGCCATGGCCCGCAGGGTGTGGAAAGCCTGCTCCAGCACCGGCTTGAAGAATTTCAGCTTGACCCGGTTGTCGGCGAAGAACTTGCGCACGTTCCGGGCGTCGTCGGGCGCGATGCGCGCCACCTCGGCCTCGAGCCGGTCCATGTCGTTGGTGGCGCGGATCTCGCCGCCCGCCTCGAACACGAGGTGGTACTGCGGGTCGAGGCGCTCGAGCTTGACGTGGTCCTCCAGGCGCTCGCCGCAGGTCTCGAAGATGTCGGCGAGGATCTGCGGATAGAGAAAGAAGGTCGGGCCGATGTCGAAGCGGAAGCCGCCGGGCGCCTCGACGGTCTTGGTGCGGCCACCCACCGCCGGGTCCTTCTCCAGCAGCGTGACGTGGACGCCCGCGCGGGCCAGGAGGAGTGCGGTGGCGAGGCCGCCGGGACCGGCACCGACGATGATGACGCGGCGTCCGGACAGGGTCCGCAAGCCGTCCCGTGACTGCAACAACGCTCGCAACTCCTTCGTCCGCGCCCCATCCCTCAAGCGCATGTGGCGCACAAGAATGGTCCGTCCAGGGCTCGCCGTCCCGGTGCGTAATCTTGACCGTAGAGGGCCGCGCGGCAATCGGGGCGCAGTGTCGCGCATCGCGCGCCCCCCTCGGGCAGGCGGCCCGCCTCGCGCTATCCGGTTCGGGCGAGGTGGTGCAGGGCGATCGCGCCGGCGGTGGCGACGTTGAGCGAATCGAAGTCCGGCGCCATCGGGATCCGCAGGGTGCGCAGGCGCATCATCAGATCGGGCGGCAGGCCCGGCCCCTCGCTGCCGAGGAGGAGCAGGGTTCGGGCGGGGGGCGCCAGGGCCGCGAGGGTCTCGGCCCCGCCGGGGCTCAGGGCCAGGGGCTCCAGGGCGTGACGCTCTGCGAAGGCCAGGATCGCGTCGACATCCGCCAGCCGCAGAAAGGGTACGATCAGCGCGGCGCCGGCCGAGACGCGGATCGCCTTGCGGTAGAGCGGATCGCAGGTGCCGGCATCGAGGAGCACCGCGTCGGCCCCGAAGGCGGCCGCGTTCCGGAACAGCCCGCCGACATTGTCGTGGTTGGTCAGGCCGACGAGGCCGACCACGAGAGCCGACGCGGGCGCGGGCGGCAGATCGGCATTCAGGCCGCCGGGCACCTCCGCCCCGCGCAGGCCGACCCCGAGGACGCCGCGATGGATGGGGAACCCGGTGATCGCGCTCATCACGGGCTTTGTCGCTGTGTAGACGGGCACGTCCCCGGGCAGCCGGGCCAGGGCATCGACCAGCCCGGCCAGCCGCTCGGGTGCCAGCAGGACCGATTCGAGGCCGAACCGCGCCCTCGCCGAGAGCATGACCCGCAGGGTCACCTCGCCCTCGACGATGAAGCGGCCGGCGCGGCCCACGAGGTCGCGCTCGCGCATCGCCGTGTAGGGCGCGAGGCGCGGATCGGCGGGATCGTCGATGGCGACCGGCGCGGTCCGGGATGCGGCGGCCAAGGCGGCGTCAGGCGCTCGCCGGACGTCCGCCCATGCGCACCGCGAGGGGGTCGGCCTCGGCCTTGGTCGGCACCTTCACCAGCGCCTCGCCGTCGAGCACGACCTCACCGGCCACCGAGCAGGTGCATTTCAGGCGGGCGCGGCGGCGCTCCGGCACGAGTTCGGCCACCTCGACGGTGACCTCGACGGTGTCGCCGATGCGCACGGGCGCACGGAAGTTCAGGGTCTGGCTGATGTAGACCGCGCCGGGGCCGGGCAGGCGGGTGCCGAGCACCGCCGAGATCAGCCCGGCGGTGTAGAGGCCGTGGGCGATGCGGGTGCCGAAGGGGGTGCGGGCGGCGAAGTGCTCGGACAGGTGGATCGGGTTGCGGTCACCGGTGATCTCGGCAAACCCCACCACGTCGGAGGAGGCGATGACCTTGTTCAGCGTCTCGGACAGGCCGACTTCGAGATCCTCGAAGTACAGGACGCGCAGTTCGGGCATCATTGGGGTCTTCTCCCTGACAGTCGGTTTTTTGGTACGCGGACGGCGCGCCCGTTCGCCGCGCCGAAGATCCTGTTTCGCCTCGCACAGGTGCGCGACCAAATCCAGCCTTCGGCCAAATCCGGCCTCCGGCGAAGTGGAGCAGGACCGGCAGGAGGGTGCTTGCGGACAATTTGAGCGGTCGCCTTCACGCGTCCGTGATCCGGCTCCGGCATGTTTCCCGTCATGGCCGATCCCAATCCATTCACACCCGGTCGTATCGGCTCGGCGCTCTCGTTCACGGGCCTCGTCGCCCTGATGACGAGCGAGGGTGTGCGACCCGACGTCCTCGGCCTCGCCTGCGGATGCCTCACGGCGTCCGTCTTCGCCTTCGCGGTCGAACTCTGCCACACGCCGAAGCCGAAGCGGTCCCGTAAGGTGCGCCGGCCCATTGTTCCCCAGACCAGGGCGCCCGCGCCGGTGGCGGCGCAGCCGGTGTTCCGGAATGACCCGAAGGTCCACCCGGCCCTGTTGGCGCAGGTCCCTGGGGCGGAGCACCGTCCGCCGGCCCCCGCGGCGCCGGTCGCGGGCGCCGTGAACCGACGCGCCCTGAGGGACGTGCGCAACCGGCGCATCGCCCGGGGGACCTGACCCGCGATGCGTGCCGCCCCCTCGACAGGGCGGCACGCATCGGCGAAGAGGCGCCGGCCCCAGGGAGGGCACCGGCCCCAGGAATACGCCGTGACCCAGCCAGCCCCCGACCCTGCGCTCCGCCCGGTGGTCGCCCGCGTCGCCGGGCTCAACCTCGCGTATTTCGGCATCGAGATCAGCGTCGCCCTGGCGATCGGCTCCCTGGCGCTCATCGCCGACAGCCTCGACTTCCTCGAGGATGCGGCGATCAACCTGCTGATCTTCGCCGGCATCGGCTGGAGCGTGCGCAACCGGGCCCGGCTCGGCATCGTGCTCGCCGGCATCCTGCTGCTGCCGGCTTTGGCCACCGCCTACGCGGCCTGGATCAAGTTCGCCACGATGGCGCCGCCGGCCCCGATTCCTCTGACGCTCACGGGCCTCGGCGCGCTGGCGGTGAACCTCACCTGTGCGATGATGCTGGCCCGTCACCGCTCCGGGGGCGGCAGCCTGACCCGGGCGGCCTACCTCTCCGCCCGCAACGACGCCTTCGCCAACCTCGCGATCATCGCCGCCGGCCTCGCCACCGCCCTGACTCTGTCGGCCTGGCCCGACCTCATCGCGGCGGCCGGCATCGCCGTCCTCAACGCGGATTCGGCGGGCGACATCCTGCGGGCGGCGCGTGCCGAGTGGCGCGAGGCCGAGGCCCGGCCCATGAACGAAGCCAAGCCCGAGAACTACACAAAGCCCGAGAACGAAGCCGGGCCCGTGAATCGGGCCCCCTGAGAGCCTCCGAGCCGCCATGCGCCTGTTCCCGATCTCCGACCTGCACCTGGAGCGCCGACGCCTCGACGTCATTGCGCCCCCGAGCCGGCCCTTCGACGTGCTGGTCTGCCCCGGCGACCTGCACGAGGGCCGGCCCGAATCGGGCCTCGCGGCCCTGATGACCCTGGCGCAGGGCCGCCCGATCGTGCTGGTGCCGGGCAACCACGAGCACTATGCGCCGACCGGGGACGGGCGCACAGCGCCTCAACTCCTCGCCGCCCTGGAGGCCGAGGTGCTGCGCCTCAACGGGGAGGGGGCGGAGATCCACCTGCTCCAGCGCGGCGCGGCCGTCATCCGCGGCGGCGTCCGCTTCGTCGGCACGACCCTGTGGAGCGACTGGTCGCTCGCCGGGCGCTGGCTCGACGGCAGCGTGGCCGACGCACCGGAAGACCCGGTCGCCTACGCGGCGGCACGGATGACCGACCCGGTCACGGGTTCGCTCGAGTTCCGGGGCTCGATTCGAAACGGCGACGGCACGGCCTGGTCGCCCGCCGACGCGATGGAGGCCCATGCGCGGGAGCGCGAGGGCCTGATCGCCGCCCTGTCGCGCCCGCATGACGGCCCCACCGTCTGCGTCACCCATCATCCGGCGAGCCCGCGCGCGGCGGACGCGTTCCGGCACGCCCCGGGCGTACCCTGGTGGGTGCCGGCCTTCTACGCCAGCACCGTTCTGGAGGACCTGCCGGAGGCGGCCCGGCCCGATCTCTGGGTCTCGGGCCATTTTCACGCCGGCCACGACCTGCGCGTCGGCCGGACCCGATGGGTGGCGAATCCCGTCGAGGGCCGGGACTATTCACCCGATCACATTCTCACGATCGGGTGAGACCGGGCCCGTCCGGCCCGCGTACCTGTCGGGCATCGATGCCGCGCGCCGGTTCGCGGTCAGTCCACGAGGATCAGCCCATGAACGCCTTCATCGCCGTGGTCCTCGTCTGCGCCAACGGCATCCCGATCGAGGCCTGCACGGACGACAAGGCGAGCGAGGTCCGCAAGGTCCGGGTCGCCAACGAGCTCGGCTGCACCAACGGCTGGCAGGAGATCATCGCCCGCACCGACCTCCGGGACGAGGTCGGCAAGACGAGCTACCTCAAGACCGAGTGCCGCCGGGTGAAGCAGGCCGACTGAGCCGGCAGCCCCAAGGTACCGAACACACTCACCGATCGTACTTGATGTAGGCGAAGCGCGGATCGGTGGGGGTTCCCTCGAGCGCGCCGCCCTCGGTGCCGGGCTGCCAGCCGATCACATCTTCGATCTTGGCGGCCAGAGCGAAATCCTTGTCGGTCACACCCTTGGCCGCGTGGTTGGTCAGCCGCACTTCGACCCAGGCATAGGAGGCCGTGATGTCGGGGTGGTGCCAGGCCGCCTCGGCGAGGTGGCCCACCGTGTTGATGACCATCAGGGTGCTCTTCCAGCCTGCGGTCTTGTAGGTGCGCTTGATCCAGCCCTCCTCCAGGCGCCAGGCCGGAAGCTCCCGCGCGAGGCGCTCCACGATGGTCGCGTCGTCGATCACGTCGTCCCGCGTGCCGGCCATGGTCCAGAACCTCCCTCGAACAGGCATCGCTGCCGGATGTGCGGCAAGCCTGCGCCGGGCTCCGGTCCCGCGCAAGGTCTCAGGGCCGACCCGGCATGTGTTCCGGTTCCGGGAGCGACCATCCGCCCGGCGGCCTTGCCAATTCGTCCTGTGGACGCCCTGTGCCCGACCTCCTATGAAGATGGCCAACCGGCGCCGGCCTTTGCGGGACCACCAGAGCGTTCGACATCGAATCCAGGGAGTGCCCATCATGCTGTCACGGCGCGGATTGCTCGCGACGGCGGCACTGTCGCCCCTGGGCTGGAGCCTGGCGCCGCGGCCGGCGCGCGCCGCCCCGGTGGCGATCCGGGTCGGCAGCCTGCCCTTCGGTACCGTCTCTTGGGAGGCGGCGGTGATCAAGGCGCGCGGGCTCGACGCCGCCAACGGCTTCACCCTTGACGTCGTCAAGCTTGCCGGCAACGACGCGGCGCGGATCGCCTTCATGGGCGGCCAGGTCGACACCATCGTGGGCGACCTGCTCTGGGCGGCACGCCTCGGCAACGAGGGTCGCGCGATCCGGTTCTTCCCCTACTCCACCACCGAGGGCTCCCTGATGGTGCCGGGCGACAGTCCGATCCGGACCCTGGCCGATCTCAAGGGCAAGCGCCTGGGCGTCGCCGGCGGGCCCCTCGACAAGAACTGGCTTCTCCTGAAGGCGCAGGCGCGGGACACCGCCGGCCTCGACCTCGAGACGCAGGCCACCGTCGCCTTCGGGGCGCCGCCCCTGCTGGCGCTCAAGCTCGAACAGGGCGAACTCGATGCCGGGCTCCTGTACTGGACCTACTGCGCCCGCCTCGAACCCAAGGGCTTCCGCCGCCTGATCGGCTCCGACGACATCATGCGGGCCTTCGGGGCCACCGGGTCGATGGCACTGATCGGCTATCTCCTCGAGGGCGACACCGTGAAGGACAAGCCCGAGGCGGTGGTGGGCTTCACACGCGCCTCGAAGGCCGCCAAGGAGGCCTTGGCCAACGACCCCGCCGCCTGGGACGTGGTGCGACCGCTGATGTCGGCCGACGACGAGGCGACCTTCCAGGCCCTGAAGCGCGACTTCCTCGCCGGCATCCCGCGCCGGCCCCTGGCCGTCGAGCGCGGCGACGGCGAGAAGCTGTTTTCCGTCATGGCACGGCTTGGGGGCGAGCGCCTGGTCGGGGCGGGCTCCACCCTGCCGCCGGGCCTCTACTACGACGGCAGCGGGAATGGCTGAGGCGACCTCCAGCGCGCGTGGCCCGCGCGCGACGCCCTGACCCCATGGGCTTTGCCACACGTCTCGTTTCCGTGCTGGTGCTGCTCGCCGGATGGCAGGCCGCCGCGTCCGCGGCCGGTTCGCGCCTGCTGCCCGCGCCGCTGGCGATCCTCGACTTCATCCGCCGCGAATCCGCCTCCGGTGACCTCTGGTGGAATGTCGGCATCACCCTGTCGCGGGTGGGCATCTCGTTCTTCCTGGCGATGACCCTCGGGGTCCTCCTCGGCATCGCGCTGGGGCGCTCGCGCCGCCTCAACCTCGTCCTCGACACCCCGCTGCTCATTCTCCTGAACACGCCCGCCCTCGTGATCACGGTGCTGGCCTACATCTGGGTCGGCCTCAACGAGGCGGCGGCGATCGTCGCGGTGGTGCTGAACAAGCTGCCGAACGTCGCCGTGATCCTGCGCGAGGGCGCGCGCGGCCTCGACCCGCAGCTGGAGGAAATGGCGCGCACCTACCGCTTCGACCGGCGGACCTGGATCGCCCACGTGCTGGTGCCGCAGCTCCAGCCCTTCGCGGTGGCCGCGGCGCGCTCCGGCCTCTCGCTCGCCTGGAAGATCGTCCTGGTGATCGAGCTCCTCGGCCGCCCCAACGGGGTGGGCTTCGCGATCAACTACTACTTCGTCCAGAGCCTGAACGTGGCGGCCATCGTCGGCTACAGCATCGTGTTCATGAGCGTGATGATCGCCATCGACATCCTCATCCTGCAGCGGCTCGAAGCCTATGTCCGACGCTGGCGCTGACGGGGCGGCGGTGGGCTCCGCCGCGCCCGGCCCCGGGGACGTCGCCCTGCGGGTGGAGATCGACCGCAAGGTCTACGGCGCCGGCGGCCGGGAGCCGGTGGAGGCCGTGCGCGGCCTCGCCTTCTCGGTGATCGCCGGGGAGATCACCTGCCTGATCGGCCCCTCGGGCGCGGGCAAGACCACGACCCTGCGCATTCTCCTCGGCCTCGACCCCGACTACGAGGGCCGCGTGACCCCGCACCCGGACGCGGCCGGCATCGCCATGGCGTTCCAGGAGCCGCGCCTGCTGCCCTGGCGCACGGTGGAGCAGAACGTCCGCCTCGCCCTGCCGCGCGGGTCACGGGGCCAGGATCTCGACGGGCTGTTCGAATCCCTCGGCCTCGGCCCCTGGCGGAGCCGCTATCCGGGCGCCCTCTCCCTCGGGATGGCGCGGCGGGTGTCGCTGGCCCGTGCCCTGGCCCAGAAGCCCCGCATCCTCGTCCTCGACGAGCCCTTCGTCTCCCTGGACGACACCTCGGCGGCCGCCCTGCGGGGCCTCGTGGTCGCGGCGGTCGAGCGCTCGGGCATGGGCGTCTTGATGGTCACACACAACGTCGCCGAGGCCATCGAGATCGCCGACCGGCTCCTGCTCGTCTCGGGCCGTCCCGCGAGCCTCCTCGGGACCGTTCCCCTCGATCGTCCGCGCGGCGCACGCGACCGGGCCTGGATCGAGGGCCGCCGGGCCGCCCTCGCCGCGCAGTTCCCGACCGTGATCGCGGGCTGATTCTCGCGGGAGAATGCTGAGACGCATCCCCTGCGGGCAGCGCCGGCCGATATCCCACTCGCAGGGGCCGCTTCCCGGATGCGGCGAGACCGCGCATCATCCCAGCGCCTTCCTACGCATGTGGACGCGACCGTTCGATCCCGGCGGATCGCGGGTCCGGGTGAAAAACCTGAATTATTATACAATACTTCGGCCGATGCTTGGTATCGCAAATGCCACGCGACCTCTCGCCCGCCGGTTCGTCATGCATCACCCTGCCAAGGTCTCGCCGCATGCGCGATCGGCATAAGAGAAGGCGAAAGGTGATGAAAAGACTTTGACTTAGCGCCAGCCTATATTGCGACGCACCATCTCATGCTGCATGGCACTAGGCCACAGCCCTGCCGTGCTGACCCTCACGAGGACTTGTGCGAAGTCCGGCAAGACGGTGCGCAAGCGAGTTGACGCCGCCGGAATTTTTCTTAGAGTTCGTTCAAGCTTCGGTTTCGAGGGGCGCCGCAAAGGGATAGCGGCCCCTGACCGTCAGATCCGGACCTCCCGCCGATGGCGTGGAAACCGGGACCTGGCGTCCGCTACCGAGGCGAACTATCCCTGTCGCAAACAGTCAGATCACGGCGTGATCATGCGGGTTTTCCGCAGGATGACGGCTGTAAGATCTGTCGGAGGAATCCATGAGAGCGGTACATCTTCTCGCACTCGGCGCCGGCATGGTCGCTTCGACCACGGCGTTCGCCAACGAAGACGTCCTGAAGCGCACGGCCAACCCGGCCGAGCAGGTCCTTCAGACCGTCGATTACGCCAACACGCGCTATTCGAAGCTCGACCAGATCAACGCCAGCAACGTCAAGCAGCTCCAGGTCGCCTGGACCTTCTCGACCGGCGTGCTGCGCGGCCACGAGGGCTCCCCGCTCGTCGTCGGCAACATGATGTACGTCCACACCCCCTTCCCGAACATCGTCTACGCCCTTGACCTCGACAAGGACGGCGTGATCGCCTGGAAGTACGAGCCCAAGCAGGACCCGTCGGTCATCCCGGTGATGTGCTGTGACACGGTCAACCGTGGTCTCGCCTACGCCGACGGCGCCATCATCCTGCACCAGGCCGACACCACTGTCGTCTCGCTCGACGCCAAGTCCGGCAAGGTGAACTGGTCCGTCGTCAACGGCGACCCCAAGAAGGGTGAGACCAACACCGCCACCGTTCTCCCGGTGAAGGACAAGATCATCGTCGGCATCTCCGGCGGCGAGTTCGGCGTGAACTGCCACGTCACCGCCTATGACGCCAAGACGGGCAAGAAGGTGTGGCGCGGCCACTCCCAGGGCCCCGACGCCGACATGATCATGGACCCCGAGAAGACCACGTCGCTCGGCAAGCCGGTCGGCAAGGACTCCTCGCTGAAGACCTGGGAAGGCGATCAGTGGAAGACCGGCGGCGGCTGCACCTGGGGCTGGTTCTCCTACGATCCCAAGCTCGACCTGATGTACTACGGCTCGGGCAACCCCTCGACCTGGAACCCCAAGCAGCGTCCGGGCGACAACAAGTGGTCCATGACCATCTGGGCGCGTAACCCCGACACGGGCGCGGCCAAGTGGGTCTACCAGATGACCCCGCACGACGAGTGGGACTACGACGGCATCAACGAGATGATCCTCACGGATCAGAAGGTTGACGGCAAGGAGCGTCCGCTCCTGACCCACTTCGACCGTAACGGCTTCGGCTACACCCTCGATCGCGCCACCGGCGAGCTCCTCGTCGCCGAGAAGTTCGATCCGGTCGTGAACTGGGCCTCCAAGGTCGACATGGACAAGGGCTCCAAGACCTACGGTCGCCCCCTCGTCCAGGCCAAGTACTCCACCGAGCAGAACGGTGAGGATACCAACTCCAAGGGTATTTGCCCCGCCGCTCTCGGCACCAAGGACCAGCAGCCTGCGGCCTACTCGCCGAAGACCAACCTGTTCTACGTGCCCACCAACCACGTCTGCATGGACTACGAGCCGTTCCGGGTTTCCTACACCCCGGGTCAGCCCTACGTCGGCGCGACGCTGGCCATGTACCCGGCCCCCAACAGCCACGGCGGCATGGGTAACTTCATCGCCTGGGACGGCGTGAACGGTAAGATCAAGTGGTCGAACCAGGAGCAGTTCTCGGTGTGGTCGGGCGCCCTCGCCACCGCTGGTGACGTCGTGTTCTACGGTACCCTCGAGGGTTACCTTAAGGCCGTCGACTCCAAGACCGGCAAGGAGCTCTACAAGTTCAAGACCCCGTCGGGCATCATCGGCAACGTGATGACCTACAGCCACAAGGGTAAGCAGTTCGTCGGCATCCTGTCGGGTGTCGGTGGCTGGGCCGGCATCGGCCTCGCGGCCGGCCTGACCGACCCGAACGCCGGTCTCGGCGCGGTGGGTGGTTACGCCGCCCTCTCGAACTACACCAACCTCGGTGGTCAGCTGACCGTCTTCTCGCTTCCGAACTAATCGGTCGCACGCTACGGTAGGCAATAGGGTGCCGGCGCGGGTTTCCGCGCCGGCACCTTTATGATTAGAATTGGAAGAACAACACGCGAAACACGCGGCTCGCGAGCCGACGTGGTGTTCCTGGGAGAAACGTCGTTGCACATCATCAGCAAAGCCGCCATCCGTCCGCTCGTGGCCGTGCTCGCCCTCGCCTCCGTCTCGACCCTCGCCGTGCAGGCCCAGGACGCGAAGAAGGCTGATCCGGCGCTGGCCAACCAGCTGGATCCCAACGCCGCCGAGAAAGACCCGAAGCTGATCGACAAGTTCGCGGCCGTGAAGGTCGAGGACGGCAAGTATCAGGACGGCGATGGCCACCCGACCTTTCACATCACCAATGACGGCAAGAAGTTCGACTGGTACGCCTATTCGGGCTACCGCCGCTATCACGCCGAGTGCCACGTCTGCCACGGCCCCGACGCCATGGGCTCGACCTACGCGCCGGCCCTGAAGGACTCGCTCAAGACCATCGGCTACGAGGAGTTCATCGGTATCCTCGCCGGCGGCAAGCGTGACTCGCAGGCCGGCCAGGAGCGGGTGATGCCCGCCTTCGGCGATAACAAGAACGTCATGTGCTACGCCGACGACCTCTACGTCTACCTGAAGGCCCGTGCCTCCGGCGCCATGCCGCGCGTGCGTCCGACGGACAAGGAAGACAAGCCCGAGGCCGCCAAGACGGCCGAGAAGGAGTGCCTGGGCGGCTGATGACCCGCTCACGCACCCGGACACGCTTCGCCCTCGCGCTCCTGCTGATCTCGGCAGGGGCGCGAGCAGCTTTCGCCCAGTCGTTGCCCGACCTCGTCACCACGGACACCCTGCGGGTCTGCGGCGACCCGGGCAACATGCCGTTCTCCCAGCGCAAGGAGGACGGCTTCGAGAACAGGATCGCGGCGATCATCGCCGACGAGCTCAAGGTCAAGATCCGGTACTATTGGCTGACGCAGGGGCCGGGCTTCGTCCGCAACACCCTTGGCACCGGCTTGTGCGACATCATCATCGGCTCGGCCGCCGGCGGTGAGCTCGTCCAGCATTCGAACCCGTATTATCGCTCCGCCTATACGCTGGTCACCCGCACGGGCGATCTCGACGGCGTCACCCGCCTCGACGACCCCAGGCTCAAGGGCAAGTCGATCGGCGTCATCGGCGGCACGCCCCCGGTGAACCGGATGGGGGAGGTGGGCCTCGTCAGTGCGATGAAGGCCTACGCGCCCTACCAGCTCGATCCGGCGCGCAAGCATCAGACGGTCTCGGCCGAGGTCATCGCCGATCTTGCCGAGAAGCGCATCGATGCGGCGATCCTCTGGGGTCCGGCCGCCGGCTGGCTCGCTAAGCAGAGCGGCGTTCCGATGAACGTCGTCCCCCTGCTGCAGGAGCCCGACCGTCCCCCGCTCACCTTCCGGATCGCCCTCGGAGTGCGCCTGGAGGAGAACGACTGGAAGCGCAGCCTCAACACGATCCTGCGCAAGCGTCGCGCCGACATCGAGCGGGTGCTGCGCGACTACGACGTGCCGCTGCTGGAGGAAGAGGGCAACAAGCTCCTCGACGCTCCGGCCCCGTGAGATGTCGGCGGCCGACAGGGTGAACAGACCGCGATGGCGGCGGCGGATCGGCTCCGCCGCCGCCATCGTCGTTCTCGTCCTGGTCGCCCTCGTCGTCGTCGATCAACGCCAATGGCTGCGGGTCGCGCCACCCCTGGTGCCCGAGCCGGACCGGGCCGACCGCATCCTCGTGGAGAAGGCTGCCCGCCGCCTGACGCTGCTGCGCGACGGCCGGGTCCTCGCCACCTATCCGGTCTCCCTTGGGTTCAGCCCCGAGGGCCAGAAATCCCGCGCGGGCGACGGACGCACGCCGGAGGGGACCTACGCGGTCGCGTATCGCAACCCACGCAGCGTCGCCCACCTCTCGCTGAAGGTCTCTTATCCGACGCCGGAGCAGGCCCGCGCCGCCGCGTCCGAGGGCCGTGCCCCGGGTGGCGACATCATGATCCACGGTCTGTTCAACGGTCTGTCCTGGCTCGGGCCCCTGCACCGCCTCCTCGACTGGACGAATGGCTGCGTCGGCGTCACCAATGCCGAGATGGAGGCGATCTACGCCCGGGTGGACACCGGTACCCCGATCGAGATCCGGCCCTGATCAGGCTCGCTCGATGCCGGCGGCGTCGAGCTTGGCCAGAGCTTCGGTGACCGTCTCGGGGCCGATGCGCAGATCGGGGGCGATCTCCGCCAGGGGCACCAGCACGAAGGCGCGCTCGCGCACGAAGCGGTGCGGCAGCACGAGGCGCGCATCCGAAATCGCCGCCCCCTCGTAGGACAAGACGTCGATGTCGATCACCCGCGGCCCCCAGCGGCGCTCGCGCACCCGGCCCATGGCGGCCTCGATGGCGAGGCCCGCCTCCAGGAGATCATGGGGGGTCAGGCTGGTCTCGATCCCGACGGCGGCGTTGAGGAACCAATCCTGGTCGGTGTCGCCCCAGGGCGGGGTCCGGTAGTCGGACGAGCGCGCGGTGATGCGGATGCCCGGCGTGGCGGCCAACCGCGCCACTGCGTCCGCGAGGGTCGCGGCCTTGTCGCCGATGTTGCTGCCAAGGCCGAGATAGGCCGCATGAAGCCCCGAGCCCGCGCTCATCGGGCGACCTCGCGGGCGCGCACGATCTCGATGGCGACACCGTCGATCACCGCCGGCACCGGCGCGCTCGGCTTGTCCACCCGCACCCGGATCTCGCGGATGAGCGGGTGCCGCTCGAGGATCTCGCCCGCGATGGCCTCCGCCAGGGCCTCGATCAGGGCGAAGCGCCGCTGCGTGGCGATCCGGGTCACGATCTCGGTGAGATCGGCGTAGCTCACGGTCCGGGCGACGTCGTCGGAGCGGCCGGCCGCCCCGAGGTCGAGCCGGACGTCGAGGGAGACGTAGAAGCGCTGGCCGAGTCGGGCCTCCTCGGGCAGGAGGCCGTGGAAGGCGAACACGGCGATGCGGTCGACGACGATGCGGTCGCTCATGCGGGTCGTCCCATCACGGCATCGACCACCCGCAGGGCGTCGACATGCGGCCGCACGTCGTGGACGCGCACGATCCGGGCCCCGAGGGTCGCGGCGAGAACGTGGCTGCCCACCGAGCCGAAGAGGCGATCCACCGGCCGGGTCTCGGCATCGTGCAGGCGCCCCAGCAGCGACTTGCGCGAGACGCCGACGAGGACCGGAAAGCCGAGGGCCACGATCTCGGGCAGACGCCGCAGGGCTTCGAGGTGCTGTTCCCAGCTCTTGCCGAAGCCGATGCCGGGATCGAGCACGATGTCGCGGTCGCGCAGACCGGCAGCCCTTGCGATGGCGAGGGAGCGTTCGAAGAAGCGCAGCATGTCGGCGATGATGTCGATGGCCGGATCGATGGTCTCGCGGTTGTGCATGATCATCACCGGCGCGCCATGGTCGGCGGCGACGCGAGCGATGTCGGGCTCGCGCTGCAGGCCCCAGACATCGTTGACGATGCGGGCGCCGGCCTCCAGCGCCACCCGCGCGGTCGAGGCTTTGTAGGTGTCCACCGAGATCGGAACGGGCAGACGGGGCGCGAGGTCGCGGATCACCGGCAGGATGCGGGCCTGCTCCTCCTCGGCCGAGACCGGCACGTGGCCGGGCCGGGTGGACTCGCCGCCGATATCCACCAGCGCCGCCCCCTCCGCCACCAGGGCCTCGGCCTGGGCGCGGGCGGCGTCGCGATTCGTGAAGCGACCGCCATCCGAGAAGGAATCGGGCGTGACGTTGAGAATGCCCATCACGAGCACGCGCCGCCCGAGATCGGGCAAGAGCGTCGTCAGCGGGGCCGGCAGGTCTGGGGGCACGGGATGCTCGGGTTCGAAGGCGGGCGCGTTCTCGGCCGGGATGCCGCTGTCTTTGAACGCAATGCCGGGTCGGAGCAACGCCCATGCCGGGGCGGGACGAAACCGCGTGCCGCGCCGCCGCTCCCGGCGGCGGCGCTAGGGGGCTCGAACGGTCGGCTCAGGTCCCGCCACGATAGCAGCGGATCTCCGCCTCGGCCTGGGCGCGCCGGAGTTCGGCGACCTGATCGTCGAACACCTTGGTCGTCTTAAACTGGGCGGTCCGCTGGCCGATGCCCTGGCGGATGGAGAGCACGGTGCTGGCCTGGACGTACTTGTCGTAGGGCAGCAACGCGGCGAGCGCATCGAGGGAGCACGAGCAGCGCGACAGGGATTCGCGCGACTGGCCGTTGGCCGCCATGCAGCCGAAGATGTAATCGGCCCGCGCCTCGGTGGGGTAGTCGTTCTCGGGCTCGGCTGCGGCCGCCGCACCGGCCAGGAGAGCCGCGGCGCAGGCGCCGGCCGCGAGGCGCGGGAGCCGCTTAACCAGCGTTCGGATCATAGGTCAGGTTCTCTTGTAGGAGTTCGCCGCCCTCAGCGTTCTTGGAGCTCGCTTCGATCGAGACGAGTTCGCCGGGTACGGCCTCGGACGTGACGAAGGTGTAGGTCAGGTTCTCGAAGCCACGCATGCGCTCCTTCATCTTGTCGTCGATGAAGGGCTTGGTCTCGATGCGCCAGGCATCGACCTTGCGGCCCTTGTAGTCGATCTGCGTCGGCGTCACGGTGGCGTTGTCGCGCAGACCTTTGCGGATGGCGTTCTTGATGTAGCGCGGATTGGCCATCAGCACGCGGGCGAGGTCGATGAGGTGATGCTCGAGGAAGAGCGTCATCACCGGGTTGCCGGGCATGTCCTCGAAGGGCCCGGCCGGGAAGCGGTTGGCGCCGGAGAACATCTGGACGCGGATATCGCGGCTTTCGGCGGTCTTGCCGGGCTCGATGCCGAGCTTGATGGTGTCGTCGAGGGGCGGGCCGAACGGACCCTTCGAGATGCCGCTACGGCGCAGGTAGGTGTAGGTCAGGGTCGCGCCCGGGGGCACGTTCTTCATCTGCGGCTGTTCGAAGAGCAGATCCGAGGCGTTCGGGGCGGTCGCGGTGTTGGCCTTCGTGACGGCCGGCGCCTCCGGGGCCTGAGGCGCGGCGGGCGCGGTCTGGGCGAACGCGGGGGCGCTCGCGAACAACACGAACGCGGCAAGTGTGACGGGCTTCAAAGCGGCGCTTCCTCATTCAACGGCGTACGCACATTCGGCTGCACGTTACTGCCGATGGTCCGATAGATGTAATCCGGCGGCGTCTCGGCCGCCTCCTCGGCGGCGAGATCGCGCACCTTGGCGTGGAGGGGCGAGAGCGAGCAGGCCGGGTCGGTGGCCGCCGCGTCGCCGGCAAGCGCCAGGGCCTGGCAGCGGCAGCCGCCCCAGTCCTTCTCGCGCCGGTCGCAGGAGCGGCAGGGCTCCTTCATCCAGTCCGTGCCGCGATAGGCCGTGAAGGCCGGCGCATTCGCCCAGATGTCGGCGAGCGAATGGTCGGACACGTACCAGAATTCGAGGTTCGGAATCGTCTCGGCCGCATGGCAGGGCAGTACCTTGCCCTGCGGGGTCACGTTCATGAGCTTGCGGCCCCAGCCGCCCGCGCAGGCCTTGGGGTACTTCGCGTAGTAGTCCGGCACGACGAGGTCGATGACGAGCTGGCCCTTCAGGCGCTCGCGGGCCGCCTCGACGATGCGGATCGAGCGGTCGACCTCGGCCTTGTTCGGCATCAGGGCGGCGCGGTTCACGTAGGCCCAGCCGTAATACTGGGTGTGGGCGACCTCCAGGCGCTTGGCGCCGAGCTTGACCGCCAGATCGATGAAGCCCTCGACCTCGTGGATGTTGCCCCGGTGGATCACCGAATTCAGCGTCAGCGGCAGGCCGAGTTGGGTGACCCGCTCGGCGAAGGCGAATTTCTGCGGCTGCGCGTTCTTCAGGCCGCCGATCTTCTCGGCATTGGCCGCGTCCACGCCCTGCACCGAGAGCTGCACGTGGTCGAGGCCGGCGTCGTAGAGCGCGTCGAGTTTTTGCAAGGCGCCCCCGACGCCCGACGTGATGAGGTTGGAATACAGGCCCAGCGTCGCGCAGGTCTTCGTGATCTCGACGATGTCGTTGCGCGCCGTGGGCTCGCCGCCCGAGAGATGGACGTGCAGCACGCCGAGCGCCGCCGCTTCCGTCAGCACCCGCTGCCACGTCGCGGTGTCGAGTTCGCCGGAGCGCCGGTCGAGTTCGAGCGGGTTCGAGCAGTAGGGACAGCGCAGGGGGCAGCGATGGGTGAGCTCGGCCAGCAGCCCGACGGGCGCCGGGATGGCGGTGGCGTTCGGCGTGATCGCGTTCATCGCTCCAGAACCCGTTTGGTGGCCAGATCGTTCAGCATCGCGAGGATGTCGGCTTCGATCACGGACGCGTCCGCCGTGAATTTCTCGGCCAGCACCCCGGCGATGTCGCGCACGCTGCGTTGCCCGTCGACCAGTTCGAGGACCATGACCGCGTTGGCGTCGAGATCGAAGGTGCGCTCGGGCGCCAGGAGGACGTGCTGGTCACGCACGGCGTCGTGGCGCAGGCGCACGCCGCGGGGCAGGCGCGGGACGTCGTGCGCCGTGAGGGTGCCGGTGCCCGCTGCCTGGGCCACGGCCGGTTCGGGCACCAGCCCGGTGCCGGGCGTCCAGGCATCCGGCGGGATCAGACCGGGGGCCACGTAGGCGAAGTACAGGGCGTCGAGCTGCGTCCAGAGCACGTTGCACTTGAAGGTCAGCGCATCCATGGCTTGGCGCTGCAGGGCCGGCGTGGTGGCGTGCTCCTTGACGTAGGCGATGGCGAAGTCCGCGTCGCGCGGGGCCTGGGTCAGGCGCTTGTCGAAATAGGCCAGGGTGTCCTTGGTGATGAAGTCGTAGTTCTTCAGCATCCCGGCGACGCGCTCGGAGATGATGGTCGGCGAGAACATCTCGGTCAGCGACGAGGCGATCGCCTCCAGGAGCGAGCGCTCCTTCACGAAGTGCACGTAGGCGTCCACTGAGAACCGGGTCGCCGACAGGATGCCCTGCGTCGATTCCACGTAAGTCCGGGCGAAGCCCACGCCCTCTGCGAGCTTGAGCCAGCGCTCGATGCCGCCGTCGCCGGGCGCGTCGCCGTCGTGGTCGACGATGCGCTGGCGCCAGACCCGGCGCAGCGAGGCGTCGGTCATCCGTGCGAGCACGGCGGCGTCCTTCACCGGGATCATGGCCTGGTAGTAGTACCGGTTCAGCGCCCAGGCCCGGACCTGATCCTTGTTCAGCTTGCCGTCGTGCAGCAGGCGGTGGAACGGGTGCAGGTTGTGGTAGCGGCGCGCGCCGATGTCGCGAAGGGCGGCCTCCAACTCCTCGGGCGAGAGCAGGCGCTGGGCCTCGTCGGTCTTCGGGGTCGGGAAGGGCGCGGTCATGGCGTGGCTCGCGGTGGAGGATCGGTTTTCTGAACTTTTCTTATCAATCGCGCGCCGCGCCGGGAAGAGTCCGGGCTCAGAGGCGCAATTCAATCGGACACAATGTATGGCGCCGGCACTAAGTTGCCAGTCGGGCGCCCTAGGAAAGGTCGAGTGTCAGGCCGTCATGGGCCACGGTCCAGCCCGCAGCCTCGACCTGCCGGCGCTCGTCCGAGCCCTCCACCAGCACCGGGTTGGTGTTGTTGATGTGAACGAAGACGCGCCGGCCGATATCGACATCCGCGAGGGCCGCGATGGAGCCGCCCTCTCCGGTCATCGGCACGTGGCCCATGCGCCAGCCGGTCTTGGTGCCGACGCCGGCGCGGATCATGTCGTCGTCGAGAAGCACGGTGCCGTCGAACAGCAGGGCGTCGACCCCGGCGATCCGGTCCTTGAGGCCATCGGTGACGCGGGCGCAGCCGGGAATGTAGGCGAGGCGTCGGCCGCCAGCCTCGATCATGGCCCCCACCGTGGTCTCGGTCTCGGCGCCGAGTTCCAGGGTCTCTTCCTCCAGCCACAGGGGCACCTTGCCCGGCACGGAGAACAGGGTGACGCGCAGGCCCGGCACCGGCTCGAAGGCACGGTCGAGGGCGATCGGCTCGCGGGCGACCACGCCCGCGGCCATCACGTCGAACACCCGATTGGCGTTGACCGAGTCGAGGATGCCGCTGGTGGCGTAGAGCGTGAAGGGCTGGCCCTCGCGCAGCGTCAGCAGCCCGGCGACGTGGTCCACGTCGCCGTTGGTCAGCAGCACGGCGTGGATCGGCGAGTGCCGCAAACCCGTGCGCGGATGCATCGCCGGATTGTCGAACAGCTGCTGGCGGATATCGGGGGAGGCGTTCACCAGGAGCCAGCGTTCCCCATCGGGGGAGACGGCGATGCTCGACTGGGTCCGTGGCCTGACACGGGTCTCGTCCGTGCGAGCGAGGGAGCAGATGGGGCAGCGGCAATTCCACTGGGGAAGGCCGCCGCCCGCAGCCGAGCCGAGGATCAGGACATGCATGGTTGAACCGACGCCGCCTTGGGACCCTCGGGCTCGACGAAAACTCAGTTGAAGGTGTCGATCTCAGCGGACTCGTAGCTGGTGACTTCCATGCCGACACAGATCTCGGAAACGACGGGGGCAGCCCAGGTCATGGTGTTTCTCCTGAAGGTTTCTTCTCAACGTCAGCAGCATCCCGATCCCACATAAGAAGATCGTAAGACACTGACGGCGCAGTGGTTTCTGTCGCCGGAGTGATATCGACAATTTGGCTCGGCAGTTCAAGCGCTAAATTGCCGGTTCCTCCCGTATGACCCCGCGAAATGCGGGTCGGCGTTAACGCAGGGTGCCAACCCCGCCCGCCCGCACCCTGCCTCAGTGCCGGAAATCCTGGCCCTTGAGATCGAGCATGAAGCCCCGCCCGCGCACCGTGACGATCACCGGACCGCCGAGGCGGACGAAATCCGAGAGCTTGGTTCGCAGGTAACCCACGTAGACATCGACGACATTCAGCGAGAGGCCGCCCTGGCCCGCCCAGAGCTTGTCGAAGATGTCGCCCCGCGTCACCGGCTGGTTGGCGTTGTCCATCAGGAGGGCGAGGAGTTCCGCCTCGCGGGGGGTGAGGCGCGCCGTCGCATCCGCGAAACCGACCTGCCGGATGTTCAGGTCCAGCACGAGCTTGCCCGCCGTGACGATGGTGCGGGGCGCGTCCGCCGCCTTCCGGCGCAGGAGATGGGTCTGCAGGCGGGCCAGCAATTCGTCGAAGACGAAGGGCTTCACGATGTAGTCATCGGCACCCAGCGCCAGCCCCTCGGCGCGGTCGCGGACCTCGTCCCGGGCCGAGAGGAAGAGAATCGGGCCCGGATAGCCGCCCTCGCGTAAGGAACGGCAGACGTCGTGGCCCGAGCCGTCCGGCAGGGTGATGTCGAGCACCACGGCCTCCGGCGAATCGGCCTGGGCGGCGGCCAGGGCGTCGTCGACGCAGCCGGCGACACCGACCGAGAAGCCTTCCGCCTCCAGGCCACGGGCGAGCATGGCGCGGATGTCGCTGTCATCCTCGACGATCAGTACGCGCGTCATGCCACACTCTCCTTGGCGACCCCGTCCGGATCGTCCTGCCGTATCGCGGGTTTCGGCGCGGCCTCGGGCGAGCCCAGCACCGGCAGTTCGAGGGCGACCTGGGCGCCCCGGCCGCCGGGCCCGCTCCGCAGGCGGATCACCCCATCATGGCGCTCCACCACCCAGCGCGCCAGGGCGAGGCCGATGCCGAACCCGGCCTCGCCGGAAGGGCTCTCGCGGCGGAAACGCTCGAACAGGTCCTCGCCCGAACCGGGAAAGCCCGGCCCGTCATCGGTGACGGTGATCTCCACCCGTCCGGGGGCCGGCTGCACCAAGACCACACTCACACCGGTGAGGCCAGCGGCGTGCCGCAGGGCGTTGTCGATCAGGCTCTCGATCACCTGCCGCAGCCATTCCCGGTCGGCGAGCAGCATCGGGTCGTCGGTGGCGGGCGCGAGACCGAGCGCCACGCGCCGGCGTGCGGCCTCCGAGGCCATGCCGTCCACGGCGTCGGCTAGGATCGGCAACGCGTTGACGGGGCGCCGGTCGAGTTCGATCTGGCCGGATTCGGAGCGGGCGACGCGCAAGAGGTCCTCCACCCGGCGCTGCAGGCGCAGGGCGCGCTTGCGGATGGTGGCGAAGACGGGCCCGAAATCGACGCCGGGCCCGGAAACGACCTGCCGCCCGGCCGAGCGGGCGGCGATGTCGCACTCGCCCAGGATGACGGTCAGCGGCGTGCGCAGCTCATGGCTGACATCGGCGAAGAAGCGTCGGCGCGAGCGGTCCACCGCCTCGAGCTGGGCGTTGGCGGCGCGCAGGTCCAGGGTCCGGGCCGCCACGGTGTCCTCCAGGGCAGCGCGGTCAGCGGCCAGCCGGCCCTCGCGACGGGCAAGGCGGGCGGCCATGCGGTTGAAGTTCGCCACCAGCAGGCCGAGCTCGTCCCGCGTCGCCACCGAGAGGCGGGTGTCGAGCTCGCCCCGGCCGACCGCCCCGGCGGCACGGCGCACGGTCTCGATGCGCGCCAGCACCGGGCGGGTCACCACCCGGTAGAGCAGCAGCACGACGGCGAGCGCGAAGGCCACGGCCGCCAGGGAGGCGATGCGCAGGGTGCCGGACAGGTCCCGCGCCGCGTCGGAGCCCGCGATCATCGATCGACGCTCGACCTCGATCAGGAAGGAGAGGGGCTGCCCCGTCATCGCTCCGAAGCCGTTGAGAGCCCCCCGGATCGCCGCCTTGCGCGACTCGTCCTCGGATTGGCGCAGCACCTGCGACACCTGCCGGTCGAGCACCGCGCGGGCGGAGCGCAGCTGCGCGAGGGGCCGGGTGCGCGCAGCGTACTGCGTCCGGTCGAGGGGATCGTTGCTGACCGCGATGGAACGCCCCAGGGCCTCGTCCACCGCCACCAGGGCGCGGTCGACGTTGGCGCGGGCCACCGCCAGCCCCTCGGGCTGCGCGTCCGGGTTGCTCACCGCCTCCAGGGCCGCGAGGCCGTACTGCGTCATGCGCCCGGACAGCTCGACGAGGAGTTCGAGGCGCCCCTGCGCCGCCAGCGTCCGGTCGATGGTGCGCTCTGCGGCGCCGATCGAGGCGAGCACGCCGAGAGCCGCCAGGATGACGAGGAGGGCGGTGCCGCCGAGGAGCAGCGCGAACCGGACCTTCAGCGAGCGCATGGGCCCGCCAGGAACCGGTCTGAAAAGAAGGGGTCCGATGCGGCGGGTGCGCCTGCCGGCACGTGCGGCCCGCGTCCCGGCCGGAGGGGAATCGACCGGCACCGCTCGAAATCCTGGCGCAGGCTCCCCATCCGGGAAAGGGAACGCGGCGCGATCGGGCTATCCCCGGTGCGCGACCGGATCTGGTTCGACGTGGCCGGCATGGTCTTGCCAGTTCTTCCCGACATTGCTTCGGGCCTACACTCAGGCGGCGTGGCACCCGTGCTTGCCTGATCCTCCCGTCTGTTCCGGCGATCTTGCGATCACCGTGACGCGGGCAAGATCTCTAGGCTCGGGCCTGCCGTCGTTGCAAGGGTGGCGTCGACGCGGAGCGCCGGCCCTCACAGGTCGCGCGGCTGGCTGCCCCGAACGGCGCAGCGCCACTTGGTGACGTGCCATTCCGGATGCTCGGCCTGCCACTTGGCGATGGCGCTCTGGGAGTTGCGCAGGCAGACGGTCGGGCTGCGGGCCTCGAAGGACAGGTCGATCTTGTCCTCGCGGCATTGCGCGGGCTCCGACAGGAGACAGATCGAAAGCAGGATGAGCATTCGGTGACGCCAGGTTCGCGCGGGGGAAGCGCGGGGCATCCGGCACTATGGTGCCGCCCCGCGGGCGAAGATGGTCGTCCGATCGGGAGGATTGTGCAAGTGGGGTGGGATGGGGCCCTGGGTTCGTCGAGGCGGAACGAACGCCTCTCCCCTGGTGGGGAGGGCGGGAGCGGGGGTGGTTCCGCCAGCCGCCGCAACCGTCGAAGGGACGCCTCCCCACAAGGCCAAGGAGGGTTTCGTCGCGCCTCAGGCCGCCGCCACCCACAATTCGCCCTTGCCCAGGGTCGCGAGGTCGCCCGAGTAGCGCTTGAGCGCACCGGCCGCGAGGTCGGCATGCACCGGACTGAGCGGCCGGAGCGAACGGGCCAGCAGGCGCAGGAACACGAGATCGTGCGTGCCGGTCTCGACGAAGCTCGGGGCCAGGGCTCCGACCGCGCCGGCCAGGATGGTGCCCCGGCGCATGCCGTAGCCCGGATGGTCGCCGAGGGACGTTGCCGCGATGGTGCCGGCGATCATCCGCGCGCCCGCATGGGCGCCGGCTTGGCCCACCAGGATGAGGCCGCGACGCATGCGGTCGCCGAGATGGTCGCCGGCCGATCCGTGGATCACCAGGGTGGCGCCGTCGAGCCCGGCCTTGGCCGCATAGATCGCGCCGCCGGCATGATCCCCGGCATCGCCCTCGATCGTGATCGTGCCGCCGGTGGCGCCCGAGCCCGCGAAGGGGCCAGCAGAGCCCGTCACGGTGACAGAGCCCGACTGCATGCCCGCCCCGAGGCGCTGGCCGACATCGCCGACGACACGGATTCGGCCGCCGCTCAGCGAGGCACCGACCCGGTCGAGGCGCGACGAGCCGCCCTCGATCACGAGCTCCTCCGAGCCGTCGAGGGCGAGGGTGAAGCAGTCGCCCAGGGTCAGACCGTGCCGGCTGGTGCCGACGGGGAGCCGGGCCGCCTCGGCCTCGCTGAGACCGCTGAGCGAGAGTGGGGTGACGTGCAGGAGGTCGAGCCGCTCCGGCGGCTCCTGGCGCAGGGTCAGGGTGCTCATGCGGCTCCGGCCTCGCTGCTGCCCGGCTCCTTCGAGAGCAGGTTCTTCAGGTGATAATGGTGGCGGCCGAGATTGCCGCCGTAATTGCCGGCGGTGACCGCGACGAGACCGTGCGCCGCGCCGGCCTCAGTCGCCGCGTGCAGGGCGGCGCGCATGGATTCGGCCACCGCGTCGGAGGTCAGCGCGTCGATGACGATCTCCAGCACGACGCCGACCTCGGCCGAGAGTTCGGTGCCGGCCCGACCTTTGAGGGTCGGGCAATAGGCGTCGTTGGTGGAAGCCATCATGCCCTTGGTGCGGGCGCCCACCTTCGAGCCGGAGCGGACGATGCCGCCGGGGAAGGGCAGGATCGCGCCCGACACCGCGCGGGCGGCCTCGACCGCGATCTCGGCGACCTTGAGGGTGTCGGCGTGCTTGCGCCCCAGGAACAGGAGGTTACCGCCGCCGACCGCGCCGTCCACGGCGCGGACGAAGTCCTCGCACAGGAACTCGCCGTCCATGACGGGGATCCGCCAATAGCGCCGGGCCTTGCCGGTGACGGGATCGGTCAGGCGTTTCGCCACGGCGAAGCCGTCGCCGAAGTAGCGGATGGCGCCCCCGAGCTTGATCTTGGTGGGGCCGTCCACGCCGGCATAACACGCCGTACCCGGGCAGGTGAGGATGCACTGGCCGACCCGCTTCAAAAGCTGGTCCTTGAGGCCGTTCGGCTCGAAGCCGAACAGCAGCACGCGCACGCCGGGGCGTCCGTCCGGCGTCTCGTCGGGGGACAGTTCGCAGTCGATCCCGGCCTCGGCGCCGCAGCCGATCACCGAGGTGGCGAACCCCGTCATGGTGACGGCGGCGATCATCGCCCATTTCGCCGTGTCGTTGGTGATGACGATCGCGGTCCCGGCGACGTCGAACGCCTCCGCGAACGTGTCGATCACCGGGATGCCGTTGAGGGTGAGGTCCGTCATCTCAGTCACCCGTCCCCACGCGACGCATCTTTTTCACGCCCGGCATCCTCACGAACGACATGCGACCTCCGCGAACACGTCCGGCTTCGGGAAGGCATCGTCGGGCACCGCGAAGCTCTTGAGGCCGGTGCCGAAGCGGTCCTGCAGGTAGGTCTCGGAGCGGGCCACCATCGCCTTGTCGGACTCGACGGCGAGCTCCAGGGTTCGGCCGGAGCGCCAGGCCACGACCTCGCCGTCCTCCACGATGGTCTCGCCGTCCTTGAGCACCAGCCTGGCGCGGGCGAACATGGCGGTGCGGTCGGGGTCATCGCGATAGATCGCGACGTCGGCCCGGGCCCCCTCGCGCAGGTGACCGCGATCGGCCAGCCCGAGGAGCTTGGCCGGCCCCGAGCGGGTGAGCTGGGCGATTTCCGAGAAGCTGTATTCGCGCTCGATGGCGCAGAGGCCGGAGCGCTCGGCGATGACCTTGTGGAGGCCGGCGATCTCGCGGTCGCGCTTCTCCTTGTCCATCAGCAGGTGGATGATGTGCGGGTAATCCGTGAACGGGCCGCCATTGGGGTGGTCCGTCGTCAGGATCGTGCGCTCCGGCTCCTTCGAGAGCAGCATAAGCTCGAGGCCGATGGCCCATTGCAGGGAGCTGACGGGCCCACGCGGCTTGTAGAGGAACGGCACCACGCCGCCGCCCTCCGCGTCGCCCGCGTTGAGGATCCACTTCTTCGGGTTGGCGCCCTTGCGGCCGGCGAACTGGCGCAGGATGTCGAGCGAGATCGTCACGGTCTGCCCGAAGGCGACCTGGCCGACATCGTAGGTGGCGTTGGGGTGTGCCTCCATCGCCTCCGTGATCCGCTCGGCCGCCGAGCGGAAGCCGCCGGTGAGCGGGTTCTCCGGGTCGGCGACGCCGTAGCCGTAGAACTGGGCATGGGCGAAGTGGATGCGCCGGCCTTCCGCCGCCTCCAGGGTGGCCACGAAGGACTCGTCGGCGCCCGGGATGCCGAGGTTGTTGCAGTGGACGTGCAGCGGATGCGGAACGCCGATCTCCTCCACCGCGTCGAGGAGCGCGCCCATGATCTTGCGGGTGGAGAGGCCGTAGACCGGGATCTCGTCGTCGAGGCTGAGCTTCAGCATCCCGTCCTTGAAGGCCGAGGCGCCGCCCGCGTTGATGCACTTGACGCCGAGCCCCCGCGAGGTCGCCACCGAGAGGGCGACGAGGTCGCGCACCGCCGCCTTGCCCTCGCGCGCCCGCAGGAGCTGGAGCAGGTGGTCGTCGTTGCCCATCACGGTGAGCGCCCCGCGGTCGAGGAGCGGGATATCGGCGAGTTCGAGCTGGGTCGCGAGCGCGTTGGCGGGCGGCATCGCGGGTTCGACGGCGAGCGTGTAGCCCATCCGCGCGTAATTCGCGCCGATCCACGCGGCCGAGCCGCCCGCATGAGCGAAGGGATGGCCCTCGGGGGCGGCCTCGCTGACGTAGAGGTCGGGCAGGAGCAGGCGGCTCATCACCACGTTGCCGCCGGCGATGTGCGAATGCACCTCGACGCCGCCGGCCATCACCACGCAGCCGGTGGCGTCGATAGTGCGGTCGGGCGCCCGGTCGCTAGGGGCCACCACGCGGCCGTCCTCGATCCAGACCTCGCCGACCGCGTCGCGGCCGGCCGTCGGGTCGACGACCCGGCCCCCGTGAATCCGGATCAGCATGCGGCGGCCTTCTTCTGCGTGAGGCGTTCTTGGATGGCGGTGAGGATGCCGGCCGCGCTCAGCTCCGCCGTCTGACCGGAGGCCGGCGCATAGGCGATGGCGGCGCGGCGCTCGTCCCACAGGCTCCCGCCGGCACTCTCGCCGGGGACGCCGACCGCGAAGACCACGTCGGCGACGTCGCCACTGGCATCCGGGCTGCCGACGCCCACGATGGCGACGCTCGGCAGGGTCCCGAGCCAGTCGGGCCGGGGGGCGGGGAGGGAGGCGAGCCAGAGGGCGGCATCGGCCTCGCCGGCGGCGATCTGGCGGGTGCTGTCGAAGCGCCAGGGATCGTGCTCGGGCACGTGGCGGCCGAAGCCGACGCGGGGCGCCTGACCGGTGGTCCAGGCGGCGAGCTGGAGGAGCGCGCGGCCCTGGAACGGGTCCGCGAGGCTCAGGCCGAAGAAGCGCGTGGCCTCGTTGAGGTCCTTGATGAGCCCCATGAGCATCTCGACGCCGAGTTCACCGATCTCGGCCGGGTCGTAGAGGACGACACCGTACTGCGCGGAGCTCAGGCGCTTGGCGAGGTCGGCATAGGCCGCTTCCCCGGCGAGGTTGCCCTTCAGGAAGGCGCGCAGGTGCGCGATCGAGACCGCGAGGCCGCCAGCCTCCGCGGGGTAGGCCACGTGCCGGGTGGCGCCGTTGCGGGGGCCGCCCAGCGACAGGATCACCCGCTCCGAACCGGCGGCACGACCGCGGGTCGCCTGCGAGCCGGCGATGTCGCCGACGATGGCGCGGTCCCAGGGGGCGTTGCCGACGATGAGGATCGCGTCGGCCCGACCGATCGCCTCGGCCGGCGTCGTCGTCATCGCGCCGGTGCGGCTCAAGGGGCCGAGCTCGGCATAGAGGCTCGGGCCGGCCACGGGATCGACGGAGGCGCCGAGGGCGTCGGCGAGGTGGTAGGCCGCGCGCACCGCGCTCAACTCGGCGCAGAGGCCTGCCAGGACGGCATTCCGCGCTGAGGCGAGGAGCGTGGCGGCGGCCTCCACCGCCGCATCCGCATCCGTCGCACCACCCTTCACCCAGGCCGCCATGCGTTGCACCTTGGAAAATCGAGGGCCCGGCGCGCACCGTATTCGGCGTCGCGCGCGGCGGGACTGAGCCAGTCCATGTCGTTGGGGCGGCACGTTTGCATCGCCGCCGCGTGGCAGGCAACCCCCCTGAGTCCCGCCGTGAAGATCCGAGTGCAATGCCGGGACGCGAGATTTGACGGCCACGCTTGCGAGTGGTCCGCGCTCCGTGGGAGAAGCCGGCGGCGCGAGGCCGCGTGGAACGAGCGCGTCGAACGAGGACCTGTCACGATGGAAGGGATCGACGTGCTGCGGATCCCGGGGGGTCCGGGTGAGACCGCCGCCCCCGCCGGCCTCCGCGTCCACGCGCCCGCCCGCCTGCATTTCGGCTTCCTCGACCTGCATGGCGGCCTCGGCCGGCGCTTCGGCAGCATCGGCCTCGCCCTCGACGCCCCCGCCGTGACCCTGACCGCCCGGCCGGCCGAGCGCCTCGACGTGACCGGGCCCGAGGCGCGCCGCGCCGCCGCCTATGCGCTCGCCGCCGCCGGACATCTCGGCATCGCGGGCCACGCTGCCCTCACCATCGAATCCGCGATTCCGGCCCATGCGGGCTTCGGCTCCGGCACGCAGCTGGCGCTGAGCGTGGCGGCGGCCCTGGCGGGTCTCGCCGGACGGCCCTTCGCGCCGGAGGACTTCGCCGACGCCCTCGACCGGGGCAATCGCTCGGGCGTCGGGCTGGCGGCGTTCACCCAAGGGGGCCTCATCGTCGATGGCGGGCGCGATCCCGAGGGAAACCCGCCGCCGGTGATCGCGCGTCTCGCCTACCCGGAGGCTTGGCGCGTGGTGCTGATCCTCGACACCGGCATGACCGGCGTCCACGGCACCCGCGAGGTCGCGGCCTTCCGCGATCTGCCGCGCTTTCCGGAACCGCAAGCCGCCGAGATCTGCCGCATCGTGCTGATGCAGGTGCTGCCCGCCGTGGTCACCGCCGAGCCGGAGGGGTTCGGCGCCGGCATCACCCGCATCCAGCAACTGATCGGCGACCACTTCGCACCCCACCAGGGCGGACGCTTCGCCAGCCCCGCCGTGGCCGAGGCCCTCGCCGCCGTCGCCGCGCAGGGCATCGCCGGCTACGGCCAGAGCTCCTGGGGGCCGACCGGCTTCGCCCTGGTGCCCTCGGAGGCGCAAGCCCGCGCCCTCGTCGCGAGCCTGGAGCGGCCCGGTCCGCTCAGGTTCCTCATCGCGCGGGGCCGCAACACCGGCGCCTCGGTCACGGCGCTTTAAGACGCGGACCTGTAGATAACGATCCTCAAACCGCCGCCTTCGGATCGGTTTTGACAATTCGACGCCTCGGCGCACGATCGGGCCGCGTCACAGCATGAAGGGAGACCGACGATGGCCCGCTCGATCCTGCACATGATCACGCCCCTGAAGCACATGAGCCCGTTCGACGTGAACATGGCCGTGGATGCGGGCTTCGAGACCATCGCCACCTACGCGAACGCGACGCTCGCCGACGTGACGACGCTCGTCCAGGATTCGATCTTCTCGCGCAGCCCCCAGGACGGCGTTCGCACCGGGATCTTCATCGGCGGCAAGAACGCCGAGGACGCCCTCGACATGATGGACCGGGCCAAGAAGGCCCTGGTGCCACCCTTCGCCAACCACATCTTCGCCGATCCGGCCGGTTCCTTCACCACGGGGGCAGCCATGGTCGCCGAGGTGACGCGCGCGCTGCGCACCAAGTTCGACACCGGCCTCGCGGACAAGCGCATCGTCATCTTCGGGGGCGCCGGCGTGGTCGCCTACGTGGCCGCCGTGATCGGCGCGCTGAACGGCGCCAAGGCGGTGATCGTCGGCCATGACGGCGAGGAGCGGGTGAGCAAGATCGCCAACACCATGCGCTGGCGCTTCGGCGTGGAGGTCGAGGCGGTGGACGGAACCACCCCCGCCGCCCGCCGCGCCGCCATCGGGCAGGCCGACGTCATCCTGTCGGCCGGCCCCGCCGGTATCCCGATTCTCACGGCG
Source organism: Methylobacterium sp. J-078 (assembly GCF_022829285.1). Taxonomy (GTDB): domain Bacteria; phylum Pseudomonadota; class Alphaproteobacteria; order Rhizobiales; family Beijerinckiaceae; genus Methylobacterium. The sequence goes on along the minus strand of NZ_JAKSYI010000031.1, from coordinate 39,586 downwards.
GAGGATCTCGAAAGCGCCCCGAAGCTCCTTGTGGCCTCGGACGTCAACGCCGTGCCGCCCGCCGGCATCGCGGGAATCGACGTCAACGCCGTCGACGTGCCCCTGCCCACGGGCCGGGGCGTCGGCATCGGCGCGCTCGCGGTCGGCAACGTGAAGTACCAGACGGAATCCCGCCTGTTCCGTCGCATGCTGGACGCCGACGAGCCGCTCTGCCTCGATTTCCGCGATGCCTACGCGCTGGCGGTCGAGGTGGCGGGCTGACGCCCGGCCTCCCAGCGTCGGCACCGGCCGGTCGAACCCTCCTCATCGCCGCCCAGTCCGGCCGCGCCCTCGCCCAGGCGGCCCGGCGGGCGGGCCTGAGCCCTCTCGTCCTCGACCTCTTCGGTGACGCAGACACCCGCGCCCTCACCGTGGGCTATCGCCAGGCCGGAGGACGATTCGGGGGAGGGCGCCTCGGGGACGAGGCCGTCATCGACCAGCTCGACGCCCTCGCGGCCGAGGGGCCGGGCGAGCCCATCGGCCTCGTCCTCGGCAGCGGCTTCGAGGCCGCCCCCGACCTGATGCGGGTCATCGCGGGGCGCTACCGCCTACTCGGCGCCGGACCGGATTGCATGGGGCGCCTCAAAGACCCCTTCGCCTTCGCGGCCCTCTGCCGAAAGCATGGCGTGCCGCACCCCGCCGTCACCCGCGAGCCCGTGTCCGATCGGGCCGCCTGGCTCCTGAAGCAGGCCGGGGGGTCGGGCGGCGCGCATATCCGCGCCGCGCCCGGCGGGCCCGCGCCGAGGGGAGCCTATTTCCAGGCCCGGGTGCCGGGCCGGGCCGTGTCCCTGTCGTTTCTGTCCGACGGCGCCGCGATCCGGGTCGTGGGCGTCACCGAGCAGTGGAGCGCCCCATCCCCCCTGCGGCCCTTCCGCTATGCCGGTGCCCTGGAACGGGCGCGCCACGAGCCGCCCTCCCTCGCACCGGGGCTGTCGGCGGCGATCGCGGCCGGGGTCGGGCGCCTCGCGGCAGCCACCGGCCTCACCGGGCTCGCCAGCGCGGACTGCCTCGTGGACGGGCCGGATTGGTGGCTCACCGAGATCAACCCGCGCCCGGGCGCCACCCTCGACGTCCTCGACCGGCGCCCGACGCCCCTCCTCACCCAGCATATCGCCGCGAGCCTGGGCCACTTGCCCGATCCGGAGCCCGCACCGGTGGATGCGGCGGCCACGGAAATCTGCTACGCGGCCAGCGGCTACGCGCCGATGCCGCCGATCTCCTGGCCGGATTTCGTGCGCGACCGCCCAAGACCCGGCACCACGGTGGCGCGCGACGCGCCGCTGTGCACCCTGTTCGTCACGGGGCCGGACTCGGCCGCCACGAGAGCGATGTTGCGAGGCCGGGCCGCCGAACTGCGGACCCTGCTCGACCTGACGGAGGGACACCCATGACCACCAGCCCGAGCGGCGCGAAATTCCCGTTTCCGAGCGTCAACGCCCTGACCGCCCCCCTGGTGGAGCGGCTGGTCGCCGATGCCGCGGCCCTGCGCCTGTCCGTGACCACCGAGAACGGCGCCCGCATGGTCGATGCCGGCGCCAACGTGCGCGGCTCCATTGAGGCCGGACGCCGCATCGCCGAGATCTGCCTCGGCGGCCTCGGCACCGTCTCGATCGCGCCCTCCGGCCCGATCGCGTCCTGGCCCTACTCGGTGATCGTGCACGCCGCCGATCCGGTCATCGCCTGCCTCGGCAGCCAGTATGCCGGCTGGTCGCTGGCCGACGAGACCGGGGATTCCGGCTTCTTCGCCCTCGGCTCCGGCCCCGGCCGCGCCGTCGCGGTGGTAGAGGACCTCTACGGCGAGCTCGGCTACAGGGATTCCGCGACCCAGACCGCCCTGGTGCTGGAAGCGGCCGGCGGCCCGCCGGCCTCCGTCATCGCCAAGGTGGCCGAGGCCACGGGCCTGAGCCCTGAGCAGCTGACCTTCATCTACGCCCCGACCCAGAGTCTCGCCGGCTCCACCCAGGTCGTCGCCCGCGTCCTCGAAGTCGCCCTGCACAAGGCCCATACCGTCGGCTTCGACCTCCACAGAATCGTGGACGGCATCGGCTCCGCCCCACTCTCGCCGCAGCACCCGGACTTCATCCAGGCTATGGGCCGCACCAACGACGCCATCATCTACGGCGGCCGCGTGCAGCTCTTCGTCGAGGCCGACGACGCCGACGCGCAGCAGCTCGCCGAGCAGGTGCCCTCGTCGAACTCGGCCGACCACGGCGCACCCTTCGCCGACATCTTCTCCCGGGTGAACGGCGACTTCTACAAGATCGACGGCGCCCTCTTCAGCCCCGCCGAGGTCATCGTCACCTCCGTCACCACCGGCAAGAGCTTCCGCGGTGGCAAGCTGATGCCGGAGCTGGTGGAAGCGTCGTTCCGGTAGGAATAGCGCTCGAACTCTCCCCCGCAGACCTCGGGCTTGCCCGTGGTCTGCCTTCGAGTGCTCAAGTCGGGCAGGCCCGACTTGAGGTGGGGGAGGGTGCCTGCGGAGCAGGCGGGAGAGGGAACGACCTCTCCGGATACGGTGCTCCCCTCATCCGACTTGGCTCGCGGGCCACCTTCCCCCACGGAGGGGAGAAGAAATTCACGTCGAGGTTTGCTGAAGACCATGCGGATCGGGCTCGCGGCCGACAACGGCAACTGGCACAAGGCGCGCCTGAAGGCCGCCCTCGAACAGCTCGGCGCCGAGCCGGTGCTGTTCTCGATGGCCGACGTCGCGGTGGTGACGGGGGGGCCCGAGCCCCTGCGGGTGCCCGGCTTCGCGACCCTGCCGGACGGCGTTCTGCTCCGCACCATCGCGGGCGGCACCTTCGAGGCGACCACCATGCGCCTCGGCGTGCTGCACGCCCTGGTCTCTGCCGGCACCATCGTTTGGAATTCCCCCGGCGCCATCGAGCGCTCCGTCGACAAGGCGATGACGAGCCTGCTCATCGACCGCGTTGGCCTGCCGACCCCGGAAACCTACGTGCTCTCGAAGCGCGAGGCCGCCGCCGACATCGTGGCGCGGGAGGCCCGGCCCGGGCGTCCCCTGGTGCTGAAGCCGCTCTTCGGCTCGCAGGGGGAGGGCCTCCAGCTGATCGAGCGCCCGGAGGACCTGCCCGACGAGGAGGCGGTGTCCCGGGTCTACTACCTCCAGCGCTACATCGCCCGCACAGACGGCCTCTGGCGCGACTACCGGGTCTTCGTCTGCGAGGGCCGCGCCATCGCGGGCATGATCCGCGAGGGCGACGGCTGGATCACCAACGTCCATCGCGGGGGCCGCCCCCTGGCCTGGGTGATGCCGCCGGCCGCCGCGGAACTCGCCGAGCGGGCGGCCGCCGCGGTCGGCGTCGATTATTCGGGCATCGACCTCGTCGAGGACGGGCAGGGGGGCTACCTCGTGCTGGAGGTGAACTCGATGCCGGCCTGGTCCGGGTTGCAGCAAGTCACCGACGTCGACATCGCGCTCGCCGTCGCCCGCGGTTTCCTCAACGCGGTGCGGGCCGCCCGTCCGCCCCGCCTCGTCGCGGCGCTCGGATGAGAGCGTCCGAGGTCATCGCCGCCGCCTACCGGGCGAGCTGCCTCGACGAGCTCGACGCCCTCAAGCCCGGCAACGTCCACGCCTTCGCGGACGGCCACCGCATGGCGGTGGCGGATTTCGTGGCGAGCGCAGAGATCTCGGCCCCCGCCCTCGCCGAGACCGGCGCGCCGGTCGGCCAACGGGTGCTCCGGGCGGTCGAGGCGACGATGGATCGGGTCGGCCAGAATACCAACCTCGGCATCCTGCTCCTCTGCGCCCCCCTCGCCCGGGCGGCCGAGGCGGGCCTGCCCCTGCGCCCCGCCCTCGCGGCGGTGCTCAACGGCTTCGACGCGCAGGACGCCCGCGACGTCTTCGCGGCGATCCGCCGGGCCAATCCGGGCGGCCTCGGCCGGGCCGAGCGCCACGACGTCACCGATTCGGCGGCCCCCACCTCCCTCGGGGCCGCCATGGCGGAGGCCGCCCCGCGCGACGCCATCGCGCGGGCCTACGTCACCGGATTCGCCGACCTGTTCGCCATCGGCCTGCCGGCCCTGGCGGCGGCCCGGGCGCGGGGCCTGGCGCCGCCCTGGTGCACCACCGCCCTCTACCTCGCCTATCTCGCCCGGGTGCCGGACAGCCACGTGGCGCGCAAGCACGGCGCGGCGCAGGCGGAGGCCCTGCGCGCCGAGGCGGAGACACTGCTCGCCCTCGACCTCGCCGCGGCTCCCGTGGACGCCCTGCTCGACCGGGACCGGGCCTGGAAGGCGGCCCGCCTCAACCCCGGCACCAGCGCGGACTTCACGGTGGCCACCCTGTTCCTCGCTCGCCTCCTCGAGGCCGAAGCCTGAATCGAGCCGGCGATGATTTCACGGCCTCAAACGGAGGTTCCGGCCGGCGATGAATAAATTGCCAAACTCCAGGTCACGCACAGGGTTGTTCCGGGCAAGGCCCCAGAGTAGGGTCCGCGCCGCGATCCGGGCTAACCGGTCCGGTCCCTCGATGGACTGGACGCCGTGAACAAGGATAGCTGCCGGCCGCACCTGAAGCTCGGGGGCGGTCACGTCTTTTCAAGACTCTGGGAGAAACCCCACATGGCGAAGATCAACAAGGTTCTGGTCGGCGAAGCGCTCGTCGGCGATGGCAACGAGGTCGCCCACATCGATCTCATCATCGGACCGCGCGGTTCGCCGGCCGAAGCCGCGTTCTGCAACGGCCTCGTGAACAACAAGCACGGCTTCACCAGCCTGCTCGCGGTCATCGCGCCGAACCTGCCCTGCAAGCCGAACACCCTGATGTTCAACAAGGTCACCATCAACGACGCCCGTCAGGCCGTCCAGATGTTCGGCCCTGCCCAGCACGGTGTCGCCAAGGCCGTGCAGGATTGCGTGGCCGAGGGCACGATCCCCGCCGACGAGGCCGACGACCTGTTCATCCTGGTCGGCGTGTTCATCCACTGGGAAGCGGCCGACGACGCCAAGATCCAGAAGTACAACTACGACGCCGTGAAGCTCTCCATCGAGCGCGCCGTCAAGGGCGAGCCCACCGCCGCTGTCGTCACCGAGCAGCGCAACTCCGCCTCGCACCCCTTCGCGTCGAACGCTTAGATCGGGGACAGTCCTGGGCAGAGCGCGCCTCCGCCCGCACCGCGGGGCCTGCTCCAGCGACTGGCTTCCATCTTCCTCGGACGATGAACTCGATACGGGGCGGCCTTCGGGCCGCCCCTCTTTTTTGCGCAGGCTCTCAGCCGCGCAGCGTCCCGTCATGGATCGCGGAGGCCACGAGTGCGCCGGCCACGCCATGGCGCCGCAAGGCCGCGATGTCCGCCGGACCCCGCACCCCGCCCGCCGCGTAGAGGCGCGTCGCCGGGCTTGAGGACGCCACCGCCGCCAGGCGATCGAGGTCCGGCCCGGCCCCGACGCCGATCCGCCCCAGCGTCATCACGATGACGTCGCGCGGCCAGTGGGCCGGCGTTTCGTGCAACGCGGCGGGTCCGAGCCGCTCGCCGTCCCGCGTGTCGAGGGAGAACACCGCCCGGTCCCCCAGGGCGCGCACTAGGCCGGCATCCGCCTGGCTCTCGCTGCCGATCACCGGCCGCCCGAGCCCGGCCGCGAGGAAGGCTTCGAGCCCGGCCGCGTCGGCGAATCCCGCATCGACCCAGAGGCTGGTGCCGGGGCAGGCCGCCGCGATGGCGTCGAGGCTCGCCGTGTCGGGCGGCGCCCCGTCGATGATCGCGTCGAGGTCGGCCACGTAGAGAATCCGGGCCGGCACGGCGCCCAGGAGCCCGCGGGCCACGTCCGCCGGTGCCGATCCCTTTGCCAAGGGCGTGACGATCGGGGCATAGGAGGCGCGGTCCCCGGCCCGGGCCCGCACCACGGCTCCGTGGCGCAGGTCGATCACCGGGATGATCTCGAATTCGTCCGCCATCCAGCTTCCTCCCACGTTCAGGCCCGCCCGTGACAGCGCCATCTGGATCTCCCGACTCTGGATACCCTGCCGCATCCCCTGACACGCCGGTGATCGGCTGGGATCTCGGCGGGGTCCATGTCAAGGCGGCCCTGGTCCGCGACGGCCGCGTGGCCGCCGTGGTCCAGGCGCCGTGCCGCCTCTGGCGCGGCCTTCCCGCCCTCGACGAGACCCTGGCGCAGCTGCCCGACTGGGCGCGCGGGACGGCCGACCACGTCGTCACCATGACGGGGGAACTCACCGACTGCTTTGCCGGCCGCACAGACGGCGTGCGGCAGATCTCCGCCTGGGCCGCGGCGCATTTCGCCGGCCGGGTGCGGATCTATGGCGGCCGCTCCGGCCTCCTCGCGCCCGAAGCGGCCGCCGCGCACGCCGCCGACATCGCCTCGGCGAACTGGCACGCCACCGCCGCACTGATCGGCCGCCACGTCGCCGACGGGCTCCTCGTCGATGTCGGTTCCACCACGGCCGACCTCATCCCCATCGCGGGCGGCGCACCGGTGGCGGCCGGCTACAGCGACGCCGAGCGCCTGGAGACGGGGGAGCTCGTCTATACCGGCGTGGTGCGCTCGCACCTCGTGGCGCTCGCCGACCACGCCCCGTTCCGGGGCCGCCGGACGGGGCTGATGGCCGAGACCTTCGCCACGGCGGCCGACATCCACCGCATCCTCGGCGATCTGCCGGAGGGCGCGGACCAGCAGCACAGCGTCGACCTCAAGGGCAAGTCGATTCCCGAGAGCGAAACCCGCCTCGCCCGCATCATCGGCCGCGACCGCGACGAGGGCAGCGCCGCCGAGTGGCACGCCCTGGCGGCGCATTTCGCGGAACGGCAGCTCCGGCTGCTTCACGATGCGGCCGCCCTGGTGCTCTCCCGCCGGATGCTGCCGGAGGACGCGCCCGTGGTGGTGTGCGGCGCCGGCCGCTTCCTCGCCGAGCGCCTGGCCGCCCGCCTCGGACGGCCGGCCCTCGCGCTCACGGACCTCCTCGCGGGCCACATCGCAGAGGACGGGGCCGACTGGGCCTCCACCTGCGGCCCCGCCGTCGCGGTGGCGCTCTTGGCCGCCGATCCATCCTAAAGTCTTGGTAGAGAGGCCCCGCGCATGAGCTTGCCGCAGAAACTCGCCCGCATCCTCGCCACCCGCTCCGGCGGCGGCATCGAGCTGGCAATCGCCACCGAGTCCGGCCAGACCCTGCGGGTGCTGGCGACACAGGACCAGATCGACATGCTGGTGGACGAGTTGGAGGACATCCTGAACTCGCCGGAGGAGCCCGACGCCCCGGAGCCGCCCGCGGCGGCCTGAGGCCTGCGTCCTACCGGAGGAAATCCCCGAATGCGCGAGGCCCGTCCGGGACCTTGATCTCGTTCGTCACCTTCAACGTCGTCGCGTCGATCACGCTCAAGGTGTTGGAGCCCCAGTTCGCCACCGTGAGGGTGCGGCCGTCGCGGGAGGCGGCGATGCCCTCCGGGTGGTCGCCGACCTCGATCGCCGCGACGTTGGTGAGGGTCTTCAGGTTGAACACCGTGACGGTGCCCGAGTACTGGTCGGTGACGAAGCCGCGCGGCCCGGCCAGAGCCACCACGTAGGGGCGCTCCCCCGTGGTCACCCGGCCGATCTCGTGCCGGCCGGGCACATCGATCACCGAAACGTCGTTCGAGGTCACGTTGGCGGTGTAGGCGCGGGTGCCCTCGGCATCGAGGGTGATGCCGAACGGGTGCCGGCCGACCGGTATCTTCTGCGTCTCGGTCGCGCTCGCGACATCCACCACCGAGACCGAATCGCCCTCGCGGTTGGCCACCAGGATCGTGGAGCCGTCGGGGGTCACGGCGATGCCGGAGGGCGAGGCGCCGACCTGGATCTCGGTGTCGAGGCGCGTGCCATCGGGCGAGACCACGAAGATGCGGCTGCCGTACCAGTCGGCGACGTAGACCGCGCCGGATTTCGGGTTGACCGCGATGCCCAGCGGCCCGCCGGGCAGCGCGAGGGTGCCGGTGACCGTGCGGGTGGCGAGGTCGACCACGGCGAGGCCCGGGCCCTCGGGGCGGGTGACGAACGCGGTCCGGCGGTCGGGCGAGAGGGCGATGCCGGCGGGCGCGCCGTCGATCGGCACCTGCGCGGCCACCGTGCCGGCCTCGAGGTCGACGATCGCCAGGGTGTTGGCACCCTGCGCGGTGACGAGGGCCTCGTCGGCGCGGGCCGACACCGGGACGCAGAGCAGCGTCAGCCCCAGGAGGAGAGGGCCGGCGAAACGCCGGCCCGTCCCCGTTCTCAGGTGGCGAGCGATCAAGAACCGCTCTTCTCGATCTTGGCCTTCAGGGCGTCGAGGCCCGTGCGGTAGAGGCCGCGCACGGCCTTCTGGGAGGCCTCGTCGTTCAGCTCGGGCGGCGGATCGTTGTTCATGTAGCCGCGGTAGAAGGCGCCGTCCCAGGCGACCTTGGACTTGCCGCCGCCGGCATCCTCGACCTTGATCGTGGAGGAGTAGTCGTTCACCGGCAGGGTCTTCACGTCGACCTTGGTGATCCGGTACGAGTAGCTCATCTTCTCGGCGGAGTACTTGTACAGCTCCTCGTCCACCGTGGCGCCGCCCTTGAGGGTCAGCGTGCGGGTGGCCTTGATCTCGTTGCCGCCCTTGCCCTCGGTCTTCTCCACCGGGGGCAGCCAGCTCATGTCCTGGAAGTTGCCGATCACGGCCCAGACCTTGTCCGGGGCCGCGTTGATCTCGACGGTCTCCTCGACCTTCTTGCGGGTCGGGCCGTGCGCCTGGGCGCCGAACGACACCAGGGCGAAGGCCGCCACGGTCGTCAGGGTAAGAAACTTCATCGGGTCTTCGTCTCCTCGGGAATGCACATTCTACGGTGCTGGGGGGGAAGCTTCGAGGATGCGGTCGTCGCGGCCCAGCGCCGCGGCGACCTTGTCCTCGATCCAGTCCCAGGCCTCGCGCTCGGCGGGCCCGGCGGTCTTAGCGATCGCGATGGCGTGATAGCGCATCTCGGTCAGGATCTTGTCGGGCTCCAGCATGTGCAGGCGGGTGGAGAGGATCGCCGCCTCCAGCACCGCCGCCTGCGCCCTGTTGTAGCCGATGAAAGGCATGTGCGCCGCCGCGTGGACCATCCGTCCCCGGTAACGGGGTCGCACGGGATCGTCCTCGATCGCCGCCACCTCGAATTCGGCATGGCCGAAGCTCTCGGCGAGGCGTCGCCCGGCGATCCGCTCGCAGGGCAGGGTCGCCCAGTCGCGCCGCCCCGTGACGGCGCCGGCGATCACCCGGACGTCGCTGGGGCTGGAGGCGGCGAAGACCGGATTGTCGGCGAGGTTGAGGATGGTGGGGGAGGGCCGGAACGGCGCCAGGATCCAGTCCGCGCCGTCCTGGATCAGCCCGAACGGCACGAGGTGTAGCGCCCCGTCGCGGGCGGTGGTGGTGACGACGGTCTCGAGGATCAGCGGCACGGGATCAGGCCTTCCCTGCGGAGGCGGACCGGTCCGCCGGAGCGGGTTCGTCGAGGACGAACTTGCCGCAGACGATGCGGCCGCCGCCCTCGGCGGGCGTCTCCGAGATCGCGTCGGCGGCCCGGGTCTCGCCAGGGCCCGTCGTCTCGGGGGCCGCCGCGCCGGCCTCGGGCGGTATCGCGTCGCGGGCCGCGATCGCGGCGGCGGCGGGGCCGGAATGCTTCGTGTGCCCGGCCTTCTTGAAGGCGGTGGTGTCCTCCGCCTCGGCATCGGCCGCCGCCCCCCAGACCAGAGCCTCGTCCTGCACGTAGCGCTTGCCGAGACGCCAGGCGGTCTCGGCCTTGGTCAGCTCGCCACCGAGATAGAAGGCGTGGGCGCCGTCGCTCGCCACGTTGCCGGTCCTCTGGAGGTCGGAGAAGAAGGCCATCGCATCGGTGCCGATCGCGTGGAGGTCGCGGTTGAAGAGGTGGATGCCGTCCTGCGCCACCGCGATGCGGTAATTCGGGTCCTTCACCTCGGCCGCCTGGGCCGCGACCTCGTCCGGGGTCTGCACATAGGGCCGCTTGTCGTGGAGGGCCAGCAGGCTCCGACCATAGCCCTTGGGCAGGGCCGAATCGGCTTTCGCGGCGAACATCACCCGGCGGGCGGCGTCGTGCTCCTCCACGGTCCGGCGGGTGTGGTTCGAGACCTGGACGATGAGCACGTTGCGGATGGCGAGTTCCGAGCACATGCCGACCAGCAGGGCGGTGACGCCGAGGCTGTCGGCCTCGGTGAGCTCGGTGAGGTTGCCGGTGCCCATCATCATCTCGATGCCGGGCCAGCGCTTGCGCGTCTCGTGGTAGCGGGTGATCGAGTCCACGAAGCCGAAATGGATTGGCTCCAAGATCGGATCGGCCATGTATGGGCGTCCCGCCTTCTCCATCTGTTCAATGGCGCGGTCGAGGGAAGGCAGGTCGTCGGGGCGCACCGGCACCAGCACCGGCACCGCGTCGGTCTCGAAGGCCAAGTCCAGGGTCTGCTCGTTGAGGCTCAGCAGGTAGTCGGCCCCCGCCCGGGCCCCACGGGTCAACTCGTCGAGGGAGAAGGAATCGACGCTGACCTTGAGTCCGGCGCCCTTCAGGAGGCGCACGCAGTCCTCGAGATGCGGGAAATCGGTGTCCGGCAGGCCGCCGAGGTCGATCACGTCCGCCCCGCGCCGGGCGAGGTCGAGGCCCTTGGCCAGGATCTGGTCGGGCGTCATCTTCGAGGCGTCGACGATCTCGGAGAAGATGCGCAGGTCGTGGCGGGAGAGATCGACCGTGCGGCCGGCGAGGCCGAGATAGGCCGGCAGGTCGACGATCTCGTCGGGGCCGCGCTCCACCGGCAGGCCGAAATGCGCGGCCAGGGCCTCCGGGTTGGCGCGACACCGCCCGGGCAGGACGATGCGGGTCGCGCCGTCCGGAATCGTCACCCGGCGCCGGATGATCTCCTCCGTCATCAGGGCGGCGACCTTCACGCCGGCATCCGCGATGCTCCAGGCGAAGCGCTCCGGCGGCAGGGTGGCGGCGACCTTCTCCAGGCGCGCCTTGGCCATGCGGCCGGTGATGAAGACCAGATGCTCGGGCGCGCTCATGCGGCGGCCCGCGCAGAATCGAGGCCGGGCGGATAAGCGGCGCCGGGACCAAGGATCTCGATGCGGCCGGCATAGCGCGCCGCGAAGGCCGGGAAGGCCGCGTCGACGAGGCCGCTCCGGGCGAGATCCGCCCAGTCCGTCCCCGCCGGCCGGTCGGCGGACTTCACCAGGAGGCAGCGCGGCGCGCCGATCGCGGCGGCGAGCCAGAGGGCGAGGCTGTCGGAGGTGACGTCCCAGGTCTCGGGGATGTCGGGATGGCCGTCCCGCAGGGCGACCGGGTTCCAGACCGAGACCCGGCCGGACGCCAGGACAGCGGCGATGGCCTCCGGGTCCCGGGCGGGTACGAGGCGCGGCTCCAGGTCCGACAGAATCGCGGCCATGCGGCCCATGGCGTCGAGGGCGAGGCGGTGGGCGAGGGCGTCGGAGAAGCCGAGGGCGGCCTGGGCCGTCCGCACCGCCTCGGCGAGGGGTCCGCCGCCGGGAACGACGACGCAGGGGCCCTCGGCGCCCCCGGCGAGGCGCGCGAGGCAGGCCCGGAGCCGGGGCGCATCGGCGACGAGGCTGCCGCCGAGCTTCACCACGGTTGCGGCGACCGGATGGTGCATCATGCGGCGTCCCGCCGGGCCGAGGCCCGGATCAGGCGCACGGCCTCGGCGACCCGGGAGGAATCGAGGCCCTGGCGGCGGTCGCCGGCCACGCAGAGGCCGCCGCGGAACCCGAGATAGTGCGGGCCGAGAGGCGCAAGTTCGGCGATGTCGGCGAGCGCCAGGGAGCCGGCGAGACCCGAGACCAGGCCGTGGTCGCGGCAGGTGCGGGTGAAGGCCGCCAGCACCGGCCGGGGCAGATGGTCGGTGAGCCGGCGCCCGTCCTTGCCGGCGGTGTCGATCATGGCGCCGAAGAAGCCGGCCCGGCGCAGGCGCGGCACGAGGCCGGGGGCGTCGCCGGCTTCCGCGAACAGCACAGCGATCAGGCGGCCGGAGGCGGCGGCCGCGGCCCGGGCGAGGTCATCCTCGGACCAATCGCCGCGCACCGCCACCTTCACGACGTCGACGCCGGTCTCCGCCATGTCGGCGATGGCAGGAACCAGGGACGACCGGTCCGGCTCGCCCGCCACGGCGCTCGTCAGGGTCCGGCCATCCACGAGCGCCACGATGGCGCGGACGGTCCCGGCGGGGAGGGCGCCCAGCGCACCGCGATCGGGATCCTTGGCATCGACGAGGTCGGTCCCGGCCCGGGCGGCGAGGGCCGCCTCATCCGCGTCCCGCACGCTCACGAGGAGCCGCGGGGCGGAGGCGTCGCCGTCGAGGGACCGCAGATCGAAGGGTCGGGACACGCGGGGCAGGGACATCAGCGCGGGTTTCGGTTGCTCGGGGCCTCGGGGGAGACCATCGACGACGCCCGGGTCGGGAAGCGCCGCGCCCGTGATGGCGCGGCCGGGGCAAGTTCGGCCAGAGGCGGAGGCAGTCGGCCGGAACGCGGGCCTAGCGCATGGGCGGGGATAAGGGAAACCCCCGCCCGGAGAAACGCCGGCCGGTCAGGACCGGTTCGGCAGGGGCTCGGTGAGGAGGCGGTTCTTCACCACCCAGCGCATGGCGTGCGCCCAGGTGTCGTCGGTGTCGGCGCGGATCACCACGCGCCCGCCCCGGATGACCTTGCCGGTGGCGGCCTCCGCGATGGTGACGGTGAGGTTGAAGATCTGGTTGGAGCCCTTCTCGACGTAGCCGCTCACTGCGAGGTCGGCCCCGAGGGTCTTGGCGATGGCGGCGGCGCAGCCGTCGCACTTGTAGAGGGGCGCCTGCTTGGCGATCTCGGCCGCCTGGGGGGCGACGTCCACGGGCTCGACGCTGTCGGCCAGCGCCTTGCGCAGCTCGTCCGTGACGAGGCCGAGGCGCCGGACCTCATCCGGCCGGGCCTTGCGGCCGCCGACCACGCCAGGATCGAACAGCTCGACCCCGAAGATCGCAGCCTTCTCGGGTGCTGCCCGGGCGGGGCCCGCGAGGGTGCCGGCGGCGAGGAGGGCGGCGAGCCCGAGCGCTGAGCGGACCGGAGACGGGGCCATGGGCGAAGTTCTCCGCTGGAGGCGGGACCAGGAGGGACCACGGGAACGCGCCGGATGCCCGCACGATCCCGCCGGCTTCATCAGTTCCCCGAGATCTGCCCGGAATCGGGCCGGTGCGCAAATGCCGCCGCGCCGTCGCGGGGATGCGGTCAAGGTGTCCGCCGGGCGCCCTTAGGAACCGCTTAGCAATCCGCGATTGAGCGCGGCGGCGCAATGTTGTTAGCCTCACCCCCACATGCTCAGCCCCGCACGCCTCCTCCTCGCCCCGCTCGCCCTCAGCCTCGGGCTGTACGGTCTCGCCCCGGCCTCGGCTCAGGAACCGGCATCCTCCGCGGTCGCGTCGGCGATTCCCCCGAGCGAGACGCAGATCGGCCTGATCTACCGGCCCGAGCCCGCGCCCTCCTCCTACGACGCCGAGGCGGTACCGGAGGACGAGGGCGTCGCCGGCGCCCGGATGGCGGTCAAGGACAACAACAACACCGGCCGCTTCACCAAGCAGACCTACGTCCTGAATGAAGTCGCCCTCGATGCGCAGGCGAGCGCGGTGGATGCGGCGCGGGACCTCGCGGGGCGGGGCATCCGCTACCTCGTGGTGGCGTTGCCGGCGGCCGAACTGCTCGCGATCGCGGACGCGCTGAAGGGGCAGGGCGTCACGATCTTCAACATCGCCGCCCCCGACGACCGCCTGCGCGGGGCCGATTGCCGGTCCAACGTCTTCCACGTCCTGCCGAGCCGGGCGATGCAGACGGACGCCCTGGCGCAGTTCTTCACCCTCATGCGCTGGCGCAAGATGTTCCTCATCGTCGGCCCTCAGGAGAACGACCGGCTCTACGCCGACGCCTTCAAGACCTCGGCCAAGAAGTTCAACCTGAAGATCAACGCCGAGAAGCCCTGGACCTTCGGGCCGCTGGCCAAGGCGCGGGGCGACACGCCCACCCGCTCCGAGGCGATGGTCTTCACCCGTGGGCTCGACTACGACATCGCGGTGGTGGCCGACGAGGCCGGCGACTGGGGCGACTACGTTCCGTTCCGCACCGTCGACCCGCGGCCCGTGGCCGGCACGCAGGGGCTGATCGCCACCACCTGGCACCCGATGCTGGAGACCTGGGGCGCGGCCCAGGCGCAGAACCGCTTCCGGCGGCAATCGGGCCGGCTGATGCGGCCCCTCGACTACCAGGCCTGGGCGGCCGTGCGCTCGGTGGGGGAAGCGGCGACCCAGAAGAAGACCGCCGACCCGGCGGTGCTTCGCCCCTACTTCGCGGACCCGGCCTTCAGCCTGCCGGCCTACAAGGGCGTCTCCCTGACCTACCGGCCCTGGGACCACCAGCTGCGCCAGCCCATCATCGTGGTGCAGCCGAAAGCCATGGTCTCGGTGGCCCCGGAACAGGGGTTCACGCACCAGCGCACGCCGCTGGACACCCTCGGCATCGACCTGCCGGAGACCGCCTGCAAGTTTCCCGACTGATCCCGTCACGTTCACGCGAGCCCAGGGCCGTCCGGGTCCCTCGCGGTCCGGGCTACCTGCGGCAACGCGGTCCCCCGCCCGCTTGCGATCCCAAGCTCCCCGTGAGAGGGGGCTGCACTATAGTAACGCCCAATCAATCGCGCACGACACAGCGATGGCCCCGAGGAGGAACCCCATGAGCCGCGGCTTCAGGGCAGACGCGTCCGGAACGATCCTGGGCCTGGCGCTGCTGGCAGGCACGTCATTGGCCAGCCTGTCGTTGGCCGGTCCGGCCCAGGCCTACACGGTCTACGTCACCAACGAGAAGGGCAACTCGGTCAGCGTCATCGACACCGAGACGATGGCCGTGACCGGCACCTGGAAGGTGGGCCGGCGCCCACGCGGCGTCACCACCAGCAAGGACGGCAAGGAACTGTTCGTCTGCGCCAGCGACGACGACCGCATCGACGTGCTCGACACCGCCACCGGCAAGGTCGTGCGCTCGCTCCGCTCCGGTCCCGATCCGGAGCAGTTCATCCTCGGCCCGCAAGGCAACCTGCTCTACGTCGCCAACGAGGACGACAGCCAGGTCACCGTCATCGACGTCGAGAAGAACAAGGTCATGGCCGAGGTGCCGGTGGGCGTCGAGCCCGAGGGCATGGGCCTGTCGCCGGACGGCAAGATCCTGGTGAACACCTCCGAGACCACCAACATGGCCCACTTCATCGACACCACGACGTTCGCGGTGATCGACAACGTCCTCGTCGACGCCCGCCCGCGCTTCGCGGAGTTCACGGCGGACGGGAAGTTCCTGTGGGTCTCGGCCGAGGTCGGCGGCACCATCAGCGTCATCGACGTCGCCGCCCGCCGGGTCGTCAAGAAGATCACCTTCAAGATCCCGGGCGTGAACGACGAGGCGATCCAGCCCGTGGGCATCCGCATCACCCGGGACGGCGCCAAGGCCTTCGTGGCCCTGGGACCCGCCAACCGCATCGCGGTGATCGATGCCAAGACCCACGCGGTGGAGAAGTATCTCCCCGTGGGCCAACGCGTCTGGCAGCTCGCCTTCACCCCGGACCAGAAGCTGCTGTTCTCCACCAACGGCTCCTCGAACGACATCTCGGTCGTGGACGTGGCGGCCGAGAAGGTGGTCAAGAGTATCCCCGTCGGGCTGCTGCCCTGGGGGGTCGCGGTGTCACCGAACTAGAGAGCTTCCCCTCGGAAACACTTCCGGATTGGCTCATCCACGTTTCCGGAAGCTGGCGTCCCTCTCCCCCTTGTGGGGAGAGGTTAGGAGTGGGGGTAGCGCCGCTGGCCTCAGGGGCCGGAGGGTCACCCAGCCGCCCCCACCTCCAACTCCTCCCCACCAGGGGGAGGAGAGCCCCGCGAGAATCAAAGCGATGACCGCCACGAGGCGGCAAACGGGAGGACGACGAATGAAGCGGACGATGCGGTGCACCGCCCTCGCCCTGGCGGCGATCCTCGCCACCGGGTCTGCGATTCCGGCCCTGGCCCTCGACCTGACGAAGAAGCGCCAGAATCTGCCGGACCTCGTCCTCGGCAACGAGGAGGGCAACGACTTCGTCGTCGAGAACCGGGAGATCGAGCTCGAATCAGGCAAGGCCTACCGCCTGCGCATCGTCGCCAAGGGCCGGCAGGAGTACAAGTTCTACGCCACCGAGTTCTTCCGCAACATCTGGTTCAACCAGATCGTGATCCAGCACCTGGAGATCCACGGCAGCGGGCCGCCGGACCATCTCGAATTCGACGACCCGGGCGAGATCGCCATCGAGTTCGTGGCGATCAAGCCCGGCGAGTATCCCTGGTCAGCCCGCGGCCTGGAAGCCAAGGGCATGACCGGCAAGTTCATCGTGAAGTAAGTTCATCGTGAAGTAGGATTTCCGTCGATGCGCGCTCCAACGATTCTCGCCCTTTCCGTCCTCCTCGCCCTCGGGAGCGTCGCCGCCCGCGCGGACGACAAGGCCGCCTGCGTGGAGGGCATCGCGATGATCCGAGCCGAACTCGCCAAGCCCGCTCCGGAGGCGGTCCAGCCCAAGCTGAAGAAAGCCCTGCGGGTGGCCGAGCGCGAGCTGGGGGAGGGCGAGTTCGACGAGTGCCTGGACGCGGTCGGCGACGCCAAGCGGGCCCTCAAGTGACGAACCCCGGCATGGGCACCAGCCCCGCCCTCGAGGTCGCGCAGGTCAGCCACCGCTTCGGCGCGCGCGCGGCCCTGTCCGATGTCTCTTTGAGCGTGGCGCGCGGGCGCTTCACCGCGCTCCTCGGGCCGAACGGGGCCGGCAAGACGACCCTGTTCTCGGTGATCACCCGCCTCTACTCGAACCAGGACGGGCGGGTCTCGATCCTCGGCCACGCGCTGGACCGGGAGCCGAGCCGGGCGCTCGCCCGCCTGGGCGTGGTGTTCCAGGCCCGCACCCTCGACACCGACCTCACCGTCGCGCAGAACCTCCTCTACCACGCCAGCCTGCACGGCATTCCCCGCAAGGCCGCCAAGGCGCGGATCGCCGCGCTCCTCGACCGCGTCGGCCTCGCCGACCGGCGCGACGACAAGGTCCGCACCCTGTCGGGCGGCCAGTCCCGGCGCATCGAGATCGCCCGCTCCCTGGTGCACGAGCCCCGTCTTCTCCTCCTCGACGAGCCCACCGTCGGCCTCGATCTCGAATCGCGCGCCGACATCGTCGCCATCGTCCGCGCCCTGGTGCGGGAGGAGGGACTGTCGGTGCTCTGGGCCACCCATATCTTCGAGGAGATCGACGCGTCCGACGACGCGGTGGTGCTGCACCGGGGCCGCATCGTCGCCCGCGGCACCGCCGGCTCCATCGCGCAGGGCGACGAGACCCTGGAGGCGGCCTTCCGCCGCCTCGTCGCCGAACCCGCACGGCAGGCCGCATGATGTTTGATCGCTCATCGCATTTCATCGAGCGCGGGTTCCCTCTCCTGGAAGGAGAGGGACAGGGTGAGGTGTGGTCCATCTCCGGAGAGGTCACGCACCTCACCCCAACCCTCTCCTTCCAGGAGAGGGAGCGCGTCGCGTCCTTCCAGACCGAGCGGTTTGCCCGATGACGCCTCCCGTGACGACACCGCCCACCCTTTCGGCTCCGGCGACACCCGGCTTAGCGGAACGCTCCGCGCCCCATCTCGGGCGCCTCGACGCGGTCGGCTACCTGATCTGCCTCGGCGGCATCGTGCGGCGCGAATTGCTGCGCTTCTTCAACCAGAAGGAACGCTTCTTCTCGGCCCTGGTCCGGCCCCTGGTTTGGCTGTTCATCTTCGCGGCGGGCTTCCGCAACACGCTCGGCGTCTCGATCGAGCCGCCCTACCAGACCTACGTGCTCTACGAGGTCTACGTGGTGCCGGGTCTCGCCGTGATGATCCAGCTCTTCAACGGCATGCAATCCTCGCTCTCGATGGTCTACGACCGCGAGGTCGGCTCGATGAAGGTGCTGCTGACGAGCCCCTATCCGCGCTGGCTGCTGCTGCTGGCCAAGCTCATCGCCGGCGTCACCGTCTCGGTGGTCCAGGCCTACGCCTTCCTCGCGATCGCGTGGTTCTGGGAGCTCGACATCCCGGCCATAGGCTACGTGGCGGCGCTGCCGGCCTTCATCGCCTCGGGGCTGATGCTCGGCGCCATCGGCCTGCTGCTCTCCTCCATGGTCAAGCAGCTCGAGAACTTCGCCAGCGTGATGAACTTCGTGATCTTCCCGATGTTCTTCGCGTCCTCGGCGCTCTACCCGCTCTGGCGCATCCGCGAATCTTCCGAGACCCTGTACTGGATCTGCCAGGCCAACCCCTTCTCCCACGCGGTGCAGCTCGTGCGCTTCGCCCTCTACGGGCAGTTCGAGCCGATCGCCTGCGCGGTGGTCGTGGGCACCACGCTCGCCTTCTTCACCCTCGCCGTCGTGGCCTACGATCCCGGCCGTGGCATCATGGCCCGGCGCGGCGGCCCGGCCGGAGACAATTCCTGATGACCTCTCGCACGCTGACCCTCCGGGCCCTCACGGGCCTCGCTCTCCTGACCCTCGGCACCGGCCCGGTCCTGGCCCAGCCGAAATCCGATCCGGACTGGCCCTGCGTCCAGCGCAAGGTCTCGACGCTCAGCCCCGGGACGGTCTGGACCGGGCCGGACCTCGAGGCCGCCGGCCCCTGGGGCGACGATTTCGAGGCCGCGGCCCTGGCCCAGAAGATCGCCTCGCGCCGCACGCCCCTGGCGGAGGTCGATCCCCTGCTGGACGCGTTCGCCGACAAGGCCGGAGCCGACAAGGACAAGCGCCTCACCCGGGTCTTCGCCGGCGTGTTCGAGGTCATCAACGGCGAGCGCAACAAGGTCGTCGCCGGCATCGGCCGCTACGCGCAGGGCCAGCGCCGCATGGCCGAGCGCATCCGCGAGGAGGCCGACCAGATCAGCGCCACCAAGGATGCGCCGAGCGCCCAGGATGCCCGCGACATCCCCAAGGACGCCTCGGAGCTGGAGACCAAGTTTACCTGGGACCGTCGCATCTTCCAGGAGCGCAGCCAGTCCCTGACCTATGTCTGCGAGGTCCCGACCCTGCTGGAGCAGCGCCTCGGCGAGATCGCCCGACGCATCCAGGCCCGCCTCTGATTCCGGAGACCGATCGCCGGATTGCCACTTTATCCCGGGCGTCTTGCTGAACTCTCCCTAAATCTTTGAAATCAGACGCAGAAATGTGTCCGGAGGGCCACGCAACCGGGCCAAGCGGAGTTTGAGGCCGCAAAAAGGCGGAATCGGCTCGAGGCGCCGATTGTCCTTCCCCCGCGATCCTCTCAGAAGTGTGTTCGAAGCCTCGGCAAGGGGCATGGACACGAATTCGATCGAGGGTCTGGGGATGACGAAGCGGACGCTGCGAGGCAGCCTGCTCCTATCGGTGGCGCTGGTGCCCGGCACGGCCTGGGCGCAGGGCGCGGGCGGCCAGGCGTCGGTGCGGCTCGACGAACTCAGCGTCGTGGCGACGACGCCCGTGGGCGCGGTGGGCGATTCCCTCTCCGGCATCTCCGCCGCGCAGGCGCCGGCCGGGCAGTTGCCGGTGGTGTCCGAGCCGCGCCTGCGCGGCGGCGCCCAGCCCCTCTACAAGATCCCCAGCACCGTCGAGACGGTGACGGCGGCCGACCTCGACGTCGACCGCGGCACGTTCAACGCCGTGGCCACGCTCGCGCGCAAAACGCCCGGGCTCAACCTCTCTGACTCGCAGGGCAACAACAACCGCGTCGACATCAACTATCGCGGCTTCCAGGCCTCGCCGGTCACCGGCGTGCCGCAGGGGCTGGCGGTCTACCAGAACGGCGTGCGCATCAACGAGGCCTTCGGCGACACCGTCAACCTCGACCTGATCCCGCCCTCCGCCATCCAGCGGATCGACGTGGTCACCAGCAACCCGGTCTTCGGCCTCAACGCGCTCGGCGGCGCGATCAACATCCAGATGAAGAACGGCTTCACCTGGCAGGGCACCGACGTCACGCTCCTCGGCGGGTCGGACGGGCGCATCGCGGGGGGCCTCGAATACGGCAAGGTCATCGGACCCTGGAGCTTCTACTTCAACGGCGACGGGCTCAACGACCGCGGCTGGCGCTACCAGTCGCCGACCACGATCGGGCGCGTCTACACCGACCTCGGCTACCGCACCCTCGATTCCGAATTCCACATCATCGGCAACTTCGCCCGGACCTTCTTCGGCGCCGCCGCCGCGACGCCGGTCGACTTCACCCACCTCGATCCGCGGGCGATCTTCACCTACCCGCAGACCACCACCACCCAGCTCGGCACCCTGCAGGTGACGGGACGGGTCGACATCTCGCCGACCTGGGATCTCGCCGGAAACGCCTATTTCCGCCGCTTCAGCCAGCAATACATCGACGGCAACGACGCCGAGTTCGAGCGCTGCGGCCGGCAATGCTCGACGCCCGACGTGCTGCGCTTCGACGACGACGGCTTCCCCAACGTCAACTTCGACCAGTTGCGCCTGCGCGGCGCCAACGGCCAGCTGATCCCCCGCACCGCCGGCGTGCCCTACGGCACCCTCGACACGACGAAGACGGAGGCGACCGGCTACGGCGGCTCGCTGCAGGCGGCCAACCGCGACCGCGTCTTCGGGTTCAACAACAGCTTCGTCGTCGGCGGCAGCATCGATGTCGCGGATTACAGCTACAAGTCGTCGAGCACCCTCGGGGTGATCAATCCGGACCTCTCGGTCACCATCGATCCGAACAACCCGAACTACGGGTTCATCCCGGGCCTCGGCACCTCGCAGCTGCGCACGGACGGGGCGCTCGGCATCGCGCCGAGCGCGGTGCTCGGCTCGAACCTCTACATGGGCCTCTACACCACCGACACGATCGACCTCACCGACCAGCTCTCGCTGACGGCAGGCGCCCGGCTGAACTTCGCCCGCGTCTCGACGCAGGACCAGACCGGTTTCTCGCCCGACGTGAACGGGACGCACTACTTCACCAAGATCAACCCGCTGGCGGGCCTGACCTACCGGTTCACCCCGAACTTCTCGCTCTACGGCAGCTACTCGGAGTCGAACCGCGCGCCGACGCCGCTCGAACTGGCCTGCGCGAACCCCGACCGCCCCTGCCTGCTGCCGAACTCCCTGGTCGCCGACCCGCCGCTGAAGCAGGTCACCGCCCAGA
This sequence comes from Methylobacterium sp. J-078, assembly GCF_022829285.1. GTDB lineage: Bacteria > Pseudomonadota > Alphaproteobacteria > Rhizobiales > Beijerinckiaceae > Methylobacterium. The sequence continues at coordinate 18,367 of NZ_JAKSYI010000031.1, read as the reverse complement.
ACTACGAGGTCGGCATCCGCGGCGCGATCCCGAATTTCTATGACGGCGGCCTGCTCACCTACAAGGTCTCGGCCTTCCGCAACGACCTCGCCAACGACATCCTGCAGCTCGCGACCCCCGGCAACGCGGCCCGCGGCTACTTCGTCAACGTGCCGGCGACCCGGCGCCAGGGCGTCGAGGTCGGCGGCGAGTTCACCCGCGGCGACCTCTCGGTCTACGCCAACTACGCCCTGATCGACGCGACCTTCCGCTTCACCGGCACCCTGTCCTCCCCGAACAACCCCTTCTCCGTGCCCGACGCCGACGGCAATCCCGGCGAGATCCTGGTGACACCCGGTAAGAAGGTCCCGCTGATCCCCGATCACCAGTTCAAGGTCGGCTTCGAGTACATGGTCCTGCCGGGCTGGCGGGTCGGCATGAACCTGCAGGCCTTCTCCTCGTCCTACTACCGGGGCGACGAGTCGAACCTGAACCGCAAGCTGCCGGCCTATTACGTGCTCGGCCTCAACACGAGCTACCAGATCACGCCCAAGCTGCAGGTCTTCGGCCTCGTCACCAACCTGACCAACAACCGCTACACGACCTTCGGCACGTTCTTCGAGCCGGGCCTCGTCGCCAACCGCTATCCCGTGAGCGACGTGCGCACCACGACGCTGGCTCAGCCGCTCTCGATCTACGGCGGCCTGCGCTACTCCTTCGGGGCGGACCCGGTGCCGATGGCCGAGCCGGTCATCCGCAAGTACTGAACGCGCTCCCTCGCAAAGACCTGAACGGCGCGGATCCCCGGATCCGCGCCGTTCTTCGTTGGCGGACCGGGCATCCTCCAGGTGGAACCGCGCCCGGACCTCACGAATCGGTGACCGTGCGGCTATTACCCGGCATAGATCCCGAATTATCCCGATAGGGGTTGCCGGATTCTCCCGATTCTTCTAGTGAGTGACAAGTCGAGTCGCCGACTCGACTCGCCGTGACTCGGGCAGACTCGCCTATGTCACGACTCTCTCCTGAAGAACCCGATGGTTCTTCAAACTGATCTTCGGAGTGTCCAGTATGTCGTCTCGCCTGTCCGCCGCCGCGATCCTCGCCGTCCTGCTTGGCTTCACCGCCCCCGTCCTCGCGGCCGACGTCTCCGCCTTCGATCCCGACAAGGATGGCACCATCGATCTGGCCGAGGCGCAGGCGGCCGCCGCGAAGAAGTTCGACATGCTCGACCCGGACAAGGACGGCACCCTCGATGCCAAGGAGCTGAACGGCCTCCTCACCGCCGCCGAGCTCAAGGCCGCCGACCCGGACGGCGACGGCACCCTCGACAAGAAGGAATACCTCGCCGTGGTGGCAGCGCGCTTTAAGGCCGCAGACCCGGATGCCGAGGGGACCATCGACGCGAAGGAACTCTCGTCGCCGGCCGGCGCTTCCCTGGCGACCCTGCTGAAGTAAGGCCGCCCATCGGGGGCGGCCCCCCGAACGGAGCGTTCCATCCATGCGGATCACCCTCGTCCTGCCGGCCGCCCTCGTCCTCCTCGGCGCCGCCGGGCCGGCCCTCGCCTCCTCCTGCTCCGAGCAGATCGCCACCATCGAGCGCCGCCTCGACAGTGCCGGCGCCGAGCAGGTGACGGGCAAGGAGCCGCCCGGCGGCCCGACCTCCTCGCACTCCGACAAGGCCCTCGACCACGCGCCGAAGGGCAAGCCGACCGATCCGTCGACCACGGCGAGCGCCGGCGGCGTCGCGGAAGCCCGCGACCTGATCAAGAAGGCCCGCGCCCAGGACAAGGGCGGCGACATGAAGGGCTGCGAGGACACGATGACGGAGGCCAAGAAGAAGGCCGGCGCCCTGCCGTAGGGCGCTTGCGCCGGCGCGGCGCGCGCACCCGCGAACCGCACCGCGCCATCGCCGCGCGAAAACCACGAAGGCCGCGCTCCTCACGGAGCGCGGCCTTCTTCGTTGAAACCGATCGGCGTCGGGCTCGAGGCGGCGGGGCGCCCCACCCCGCCGGCCCGCGCCCTCAATACGCGTTCTTGGTGCGGAACAGCGAGACCGGGGTCGCGAGCATAATCTTGATGTCGAGCAGGATCGACCAGTTCTCGATGTAGTGCAGGTCGTGCTCGACGCGCTTCTGGATCTTGTCGCTGGTGTCCGTCTCGCCGCGCCAGCCGTTGACCTGGGCCCAGCCGGTGATGCCGGGCTTGACCTTGTGCCGGGCGAAGTAGCCGTCGACCACCTGGTCGTAGAGGGTGTTGGCGGCCTTGGCCTGGAGGGCGTGGGGGCGGGGGCCGACGAGGGAGAGTTCGCCCTTGATGACGTTGAAGAGCTGCGGCAGCTCGTCGAGGGAGGTGCGGCGGATGAAGCGGCCCACCGGCGTCACGCGGGGATCGTCGCGCGTCACCAGCTTGGCGGCGCCCGCATCGCTCTGGTTCACGTACATCGAGCGGAACTTGTAGACCTCGATCAGCTCGTTGTTGAAGCCGTAGCGCTTCTGCCGGAACAGGACCGGGCCGAGGGAGGTGAGGCGCACGGCGAGCGCCACCCCGAGCATGACGGGGGCGAGGGCCACGAGCATCGCCAGGCCGACCACGCGGTCGAACAGGCTCTTGGCGATGATGTCCCAGTCGGCCATCGGCTTGTCGAACACGTCGAGGACGGGGACGCTCCCGAGGTAGGAATAGGCGCGCGGACGCAGGCGCAGCTTCGAGGCCTGGGCCGAGAGGCGGATGTCGATCGGCAGCACCCAGAGCTTGGCCAGCATCTGCAGGATGCGGTCCTCGGCGGTGATCGGGATCGTGAAGATGATGAGGTCGAGCCGCGTGGTCCGCGCATAGGCGACGAGGTCGTTCACGCTGCCGAGCTTCGGGTAGCCGGCCACCACCGTGTCGGAGCGCGTGTCGCCGCGATCGTCGAACACCCCGACGATGCGGACGCCGGATTCCGCCTGCGCGTCGAGGGCACGGATGAGCTCCTCCGCCACCGGGCCGCCACCGACGATGGCCGTGCGCCGGTCGAAATGCCCCTTCTGCATCTGCGCGCCCACCAGGGCGACGAGGGCGAAACGCTCCAGCGCCAGGGCGACGAGGCCCCCGGCGAAGAAGGTCGCCAGCCAGATGCGCGAGTAGTGATCCGCGACCTTGGCGAAGACCATGACGGTGGCCACCAGCAGGAAGGCCAGGCACCAGGCGCCGAGCAGCCGGAAGGCCCCGTTGGTGAGCGCGCGGAAGGCGGTCATCCGGTAGGCCCCGGCGGCCTGGAGCAGCAGCACCGCCAGCGCCGCGATTCCGAGGGTGGCCGTGAGGTAGCGGGGCGACAGGGGCACGATCCCGGTGAGCTGCGCCGCATGGACGCCGACGCCGATGGCCGCGATCAGGCCGAACTCGACGACGCGGACGCAGCCCGCCAGCACCACCGGCGACAGGAAGGCCGGCGGGCTCGGGGGCGCCAGGGCCTCGGCGGGGGGCATCGCCGGCAGGGCGGCGACGCGGCCGCCCGGATGGTCGGAACCGGGACGGTGGCCGCCGGAGCGGCCGGCCGCCTCCAGGAGATCACGGACGTCGAAGGCGCTCATGGCAGCTTTCCGAATTCTTCTGGGCGCGCGAGGTTGGAGTTGCGAAGGGGCGGGATTACGGGGCCGTGGGGGCGATCGCCGGGCGGGCGGCCTCGGCCCTGGCCCGCAGGGCCGAGGCGTAGCCCGACAGCACGTCGGACCCCATCCGGGTCATCGAGAAGCGCGCCTTGACCGAGGCGGCGAGCCCCTCGAAGCGCAGGCGGCAGGCCTCGGGCTCCTCGTCGAGGACCCGCGCGATGGCGGCCGCCAGGGCCTTCCCGTCTCGGGGCGGCACCAGTTGCCCGGCGGCGGGCCCGAAGATCTCGGGGATGCCGCCCACATTGGTGGCCACCAGGGGATGGCGGGCGGCGGCGGCCTCCAGCACCACGTAGGGGAGGGATTCGGCGAGCGAGGGCACAACCATCATCCGCCCGCGGGCGAGCACCGCCCGGATGGACTGGGGCGGCTCGAAGGCCACCGCGTCGCCGAGCCCCATCGCCACCACGCGGTCAGCGAGGATGTCGGCGTCGGGGCCCGACCCGACCATGAGGAGGCGCAGGGCACGTCCCTCGGCCCGCAGGCGCAGGAGGGCGTCGAGGAGGAAGGGCACCCCCTTCGCGTCGCGCAGCTCGCCGATATAGAGCAGGTCGTAGCGGTCTTCTGCCGGAACGATGGGGTCGAATTCCGCCTCGCCGATCCCGTTGTGGACGATGCGGGTGATGCGGCGGGGATCGCCCGCATAGGCCCGGTGGCGGCCGGCGACGTACTCGCTCTCGAACAGGAACACGTCCGTGCGCAGGGCGAGGCCGCGCTCGATGCCCATGTAGAAGCGGTGGCGCAGGGTGCCGGGCTTGTAATTGTAGCTGCCGCCGTGCGGCGTATAGGCCCGGATCGGCGCGCACCCCCGCACTGGGGCGAGGCGAGCGTAGACGCCGCCCTTGGCGCCGTGGCCGTGCAGCACGTCGGCCTCGACCGTAGCGGCGCGGCGGGCGATGGCCCGCAAGGCCAGGAGATCGGAGGGATGCGGGTTGCGCCGCATCGGCAGCCGGGTGATGCCCAGGGCGAGGCAGGGCGCGAGGTCGGCCAGGGCCCGGTCGGCGCGCTCGCCCCCGGTATTGGCGTCGCAGACGAGGCCCACCCGGTGGCCCGCCGCCGCCTGAAGGCGGGCGAGATCGACGACGTGACGGAAGAGCCCGCCCACGGGCGCGCGGAATACGTGCAGGATGCGCTGGGGCGGCAGGCCGCCGGAGGCAGCCAGCGGGGGGACGGGACCGGGCACGGCGGGTTCGAGGGCGGACGCAGGCACGACGGGCTTCTCCACGCAACGCTGGACGGGCGGTCGGAACGCTCGGCCGTTGCGGGACACTGGCCCGGAGAGGTGGGAGGACCGTTAAGCGGGTTGCGCCGGTCGCCGGCGGGATGCCCCGAACGCGCCGATAGTTCGCATCGCGGTTAGGCGATCCCTAATGTCCGCGGGAGGATTGCCCGCATCGCGTGCGGACACGGCAGGCTGGATTCCACGCCAGAGGGCCCGCGATCCTGAAAGCCCGCATGCTGTCGCGCCCGTGAAGACGCGCCGCGACGCTCTCATTCGAAGTGTCGCCGCGTGCGTGGCGGCCTCCGCTTCCTCGAAGGGAGGGCAGGGCAAACCTCGAGCCCGCCCCTCCGAGACGAGAAGCGCAGCACCGCGATCGATGCGCGCGTTATCCGATATCGTATGGCGTGATGTTTGGTCAGACCATCGCGTGATTGTCGAGGGCTTCCTGCGCCGATGTAACTTCAATTTTGCCGCTGCGAGGCAGTGGAACCGTCCGCGGCCAGCGGATGCCTTTGCATTGTGCCTTCGCCACAGGGGCAATGGATATGCTGTTCTTCTGATTTCCGCCGAGAACGAAGTAGTTCTTGGCATTCTCGCCAGCATAGAAGCCGACGTGACCACCACCCGGTCGCTGGAACACAAGAACAGCTCCCAGCGAGGGCTCGCTCAGAGCGACACCGAATTTGACCCAATTCAAGGCCCAGTAGGGGTTTGAAGGCAGGATTTCATCTGGCAGTGTCAGGGCGATGGCCGTCTGAACTGCGTCTCCGCACCAGGGAAGCTTGCTTGGATCACCCAATGCTTGGCCGTCACTTTTCAGGTAATCCGTCAATTCTTTATTGTCGAGATTTTCGTGCAAGCCCCGCTTGGCCATCAAGTTGGCGTACCAAGGAGGTATCGAATCCACGCGCGCCTGTTCGCCTGGAAAAAGTAGCGCCAGCGTCTTGGCACCAACCACACCTGAACCGTCGAGACCCTTTGCGCGCTGAAAGGCCTTGACGGCTCCGATCGTGTCTCGGCCGAAATCGCCATCGGCACCGTGCACACCGACATCGTAACCCGCGGCGATCAATGCATTTTGAATGTCCTTGATGCTCTTCGTCGACATCGAGACCTCCCTGGCGATTCGGCAGGCCGATTATTGATCCTCGTCGGGTGAAATCCAGCGGTTTTGCTGAGAGCGTTCGACTTATACCGATCATTCCCGGTTACGGCGAACGAACCTCACGCCCCGATTTCTGAGACAGTCGATCTGCATGAAGACGCGGGGGGAGCCTAGCCTCGGAGCCTGCTCGAAGTCCTGGTCTCACCTGGAATTGTCGGGGGCGTTACATGTCATGGGACTGGCGATGCGCCCGAGACATGCCGTTGCGGGGTCGCGGCGACTGGCGCGCTCGCAGTACAAGCCGCCCCCATCGCCGAGCCGGCCGAAGCTGCGCTCGACCATCCAGCGCCGCTCCAGCACGACGAAGCTCTTCTCGTCCAGCGGACCTCAGGGAGACCGGGGTTCAGCGACTCAGAAGAACCGTTCCTTGATCACGATGGTGTCGCCCGGGCGTACCGGATAGGTCATCGGCACGATGCCGGAGACGAGGCCGTCCTTGCCCTCGCGGGTCAGCACCGCGTAGTCGCGGGCCGCGCGGGGACCGAACCCGGCCGCGATCGCCACCGCGGTCTCGACGGCCATGCCGTTGACGTAGGGGTACTGGCCCGAGGTCGTGACCTCGCCCAGGATGTAGAACGGCCGGTAGGCATCGACCTCGACGGTGACGTGGGGCTCGCGCACGAAGCCGGCGGAGAGCTTGGCCTCGATGGTCCGCGCGGCCTGGCTGGTGGGCTGGCCGCCGACCTTCACGAGGCCGATGAGGGGCATGGCGATGTTGCCGGCCCCGTCCACGGCGTAGATGTTCGAGAGGTTGTCCTGGCCGAAGACGATGACCCGGAGGCGGTCGCCGGCCGAGAGGGTGTAGCGCGCGCCGATCGAGCCGGTGCCGGTGGCGTCGAGCTGGTCGGTCCGGAAGTCGGGCCGCAGGCAGCCGCCGAGCGCCAGGCTCGACGAGAGTGCTAAGAGGAGTGATCGCCGGTTCATCACCACTGCCGCCGTGAGGAATCTATCCACCGCGTCCTAAGGTGATATGGTTAACGAACACTGACGGGCCGTGGACCATGATCTCGCGAGCCCTCGTCTTAACGTCCGGTCAATCTTAACGCGCTCTATTCGTGGACGAGCCGGCCGCCTCGCGGTCGCCGCCCTTGCCTTGCGTAAAGATCGAGCCATGCCCCGCTCTTCGCCGTTCCAGCCCGTCGCCGACGCCCCTTCCGCCATGGGCGAGGGGCTCGGGCTGTCGCAGCTCGCCGGCGTGCTGCGCCGCTCCTGGCGCTGGATCGTGATTCCCACCGCCCTCGTCACCATCGGCGCCATCGCCTTCGTGCAGGTCGTGTCGCCGCGCTACACGGGCGAAGCGAAGATCCTGCTGGAGAGCCGCGACACCTCCTTCACCCGCAGCGCCCAGGAGCGCGGCGAGCAGGTCCAGCCCATCGACGAGCAGGCAGTGGCGAGCCAGGTGCAGGTTGTGATGTCCCGCGACCTCGCGCGGGAGGCGATCCGCCGCCTGTCGCTGGCCGGCAACGCCGAGTTCGATCCCAGCGTCGCCGGCCTCGGCCCGCTCCAGCGCGCCCTGATGATGATCGGGCTGGCCAAAAACCCGATGGAGCGGCCGCCCGAGGAGCGGATGCTGGAGACCTACTTCGACCGCCTGACGGTGTTCCCGGCGGGCAAGTCGCGCATCCTCACCGTGGAGTTCCGCTCGAAGGACCCGCACCTCGCCGCGCAGGCGGCCAACACCATCGCCGAACTCTACATCGCCTCCCTCGACGCGGCGCGCACCGACACCGCGCGCTACGCCTCCACCTGGCTCGGCGGCAACATCGAGACCCTGCGCACCCGCGTGGGCGAGGCCGAGGCCAAGGTCGAGGCCTACCGGGCCCGGAACGGACTGATCGCCACCGGGGGCGCAGCCGGGCAGCCGCTGGGCGCCCAGCAGCTCGGCGAATTGTCGACCCAGCTCTCCCAGGCCCGTACCGCCAAGGCGGATCTCGCCGGCCGGGCCAAGCTGATCAAGGAGATGATCAAGGACGGCCGCGCCTTCGAGATCCCGGATGTCGCCAACAACGAGATCATCCGTCGCACGGTCGAGCAGCGCATCACCCTGCGCAACCAGCTCGCGCTCGAATCCCGCACCCTGCTGCCGGCCCATCCGCGCATCAAGGAACTGACCGCGCAGATCTCGGACCTCGACGCCCAGATCAAGGCGACCGCCGAGCGGGTGGTCCGCACACTGGAGAACGACGCCCGCATCGCCGAGGCCCGGGTCGAGAGCCTGAGCGCGGCGGTCGACGCCCAGCGCGACGTGGTCTCCAAGGGCAATGTCAGCGAGGTCCAGTTGCGGGCCCTGGAGCGCGAGGCCAAGGCCCAGCGCGAGCAGCTCGAATCCTACCTCTCGCGCTACCGCGAAGCCTCGGCCCGCGACGCCGAGAGCGCGACCCCGGCCGATGCCCGGGTGGTCTCGCGCGCCATCACGCCGGAGACGCCCTCCTTCCCGAAGAAGCTGCCCATCATCGTCCTGGCGGCGGTGCTCGGGCTTCTGTTCTCGATCGGCGGCGTCATCGGGCACCACCTCCTGCGGGATCCCGACGGTTCGGGCCGGCGCCGGCGCACGCAGGAGGAGACGGACGCGCTCCCCGAGGGGCAGCCGACGGTGTCCGGCCCCTTCGCCTTTCCGGAGGCCTCCCTGGCCCTGGCGCGCCACGCCGAAGCGCCGGCCGCCGAGGATCCGCGCCCGGCCGCGAGCCCGGCGCCGTTCCGTGCCCCGGTCCCCCCGAAGCCCGCCGCCGAATACGAGGCCGGCCGCCGCCGAAGCCCTGCGCGCGGCGGCCAGCCGGCCGACCCCTACGACCTCGACCAACTCATCGGGCGCCTGCGCTCCGGAGCGACCCCCGCCATGGGCGCGGGACGCACCGTGCTCATCATCGAGACCCTCGCGCCCCGCGGCGAGGGCGCCGGCCTCGCGGTGAGCCTCGGCGGAACCCTCGCGGCCCGCGACAGCGCCGTGGTGGTGGACCTCAACGGTCCCGCCTGCGCGGAGGACGCGTACGGCCTCACCGACCTCGTGGCGGGGGAAGCCGCCTTCCTCGACGTGATCCAGTCGATCCCGGGCTCGCGCCTTCACGCGATCCCGCGGGGCTTCCTCGATGCCGCGATCCTGGCGGAGGAGCCGCAGGCCCTGGCCATCACCCTCGACGCCCTGGCCCAGGCCTATGACTGGGTCGTGTGCCGCCTCGGTACGCCGCAGACCCGCCTCGCCCGCGAGATCCTGGCGGCGGCGGGTCCGCAGATGGGCAGCGTCGTGATCGCCTCGGACCGCGAACCGGAGGATGTCGACCTCGTGGACCTCTACGGCCTCGCCGAAGCCTCCGGCGCCGGCCAGATCCTGGTCGCCCAGGACCGCGCGGCTGGCGTGCGGGCCCCGGCGCGGCCGGACTTCGACGACGCGGAGGCGATGCCCCTGCGCCTCTCGGCGGCCTGATCCCGGGGGGACGCCCCCCCGCTACTCGGCCGCCGGTGCGACGGCCCGGCGGCGCAGGCGCCGCGCCAGGGCCATCAGGCGCGGATCGCGCTTGATCCGGCGCTTGAGCCGGGCGGTTCCCACCGCCCGCAGGGCGAACAGATGGCCGCGCAGGGTCACCGGAATGGTGGTCTCCCCCAGCTCGATGGTCTCGTCGCAGATGCTGGCCTTGTAGCGGGCCTCGCCGACGCCGAGGTCGAAGGCGCGCCGCCCCCGGGCGGTCTGGTCGGCGATGAGGTGATGCAGCAGGATGTCGCCGGGGCTCGACCGGCTGACCACCGGGTCGGCGTCGAAGGACGTCATCATGCCGCTGTAACGCTGGTCATCGACGGCGCCGGCGAAGACCGCGAAGACCCGGTCGGTCCGGGTCGCCACCAGGGCCGTCACCTCGATGGCGGGATCGGTGCCCTCGGCGAGCGCGGTGCCGCGCGCCAGGAACGCCCGGATCAGGGGATCGGCATAGGGGTTGGCGACGCCCATGGCGGCGAAGCGCTGCGCCTTCTGCTCGTAGAAGGCGGACAGGTAATGCCCGACCTCCTCGGCCGTGCCGGCGCGCCGGCAGGCCACGGGCCCGAAGGCCTCGACGAGCTTCTTCTCCTTCGAGCGCAGCTTCTTGCGCGCATCGCCGCTGAACACGCGCCTCACCGTCGCGTCCGGGTCGGGACCGAGGATCAGGCCGTAGGCGTCGCTCGCCGCGCGTTCGGCCCGGGCTCCGAGCGGGTTGACGGCCCCGTCCCAGAAGCGCGGCTGATGCGCAAGGGCGAAGACGTCGATGCCGGCGCCGCAGCCGAAGACCCGCAGGTGCTCGACGAGGTCCTCCGGCCGCATCGCGGCCGCCTCGCGTGAGGCGAAGAGCGGCATGTGATAGTTGGCGTGCTTGCAGCCGACAACGCGGGCCACCCGCACTCCGCCCTCGCGGGCGACCGCGAGGGGGAGCAGCACCCGCGGGCGCCCGCCCGCATCGCGCAGGACGAAGATCTGGAGGCTGGCGCCGGGCCGTGCGGCGGCGAAGGCCGAAACCCAATCGAAGCGCTGGTAGGGCGTCGCCATCACCGCGGCATCCGCCTCCATCCCGCGCCACAGCGCCTCGACGGCGGCCAGGTCGCCGAACACCTCGGCGCTGAAGCCGCCCTGCAGCCGCGCGTGCGTCACTCCGCTTCCGACTCCCTCGTGGGCAAGAACAGCCATGCCATGCTCCCTCGCGGCCAGCGAATCACCCGGCCGACCCTGTCCGTCCTTCCTGCCGTCCGACCCCTTAATCGCCGGGTGACGCGGGGGCGACGGTCCCGGTCTCTCTGCGCGCGTGGGTAACGAAACCTTGCCGGTTGCCGTGCTTTTCTGCGGCCGTGCGCGGAAGGATTCTTCATGTCGGGCGACACAACTCCGTCCTTGAGCCGCCGGCACCGCCTCTTCGCCGCGGGCTTTCGCGCCATCGCGGCGACCCGGGCGGACCTCTGGCTGGGGCCGCTGGCGCGCGGACGCGGCCTGATCCTAACCTTCCACCACGTGCGCCCCGACGCGCCCGGCGCCTACGCGCCCAACACGCTGCTGGCGATCACCCCGGACTTCCTCGACCGGACCCTGGCGATGGTGCGGCGGCGCGGATTCGAGATCATCGGCCTCGACGCCCTGCCGGAACGCCTCGCGGGCGGGGGCCGCCCGTTCGTCGTGCTGACCTTCGACGACGGCTACCGCGACAATGTCGAGCATGCGGCCCCCATCCTGCGGCGTCACGGGGCGCCCTGGACGCTGTTCGTGACCAGCGACTTCGCGGACGGGCGGGGCCGGCTGTGGTGGCTGGAACTGGAGGCGGCGATCGCCCGCCTCCACCGGGTGCGGGTACCCGAGGCCGGCCTCGACCTGCCGGCCCGGGACGCCGCCGAAAAATCGAGCGCTTTCGAGGCGGTCTACCGCGCCCTCCGGGCCGGGGCGGAGGAGCGCCTCCTGGCGGTGATCGCGGATCTCTGCGCGCAGGCCGGCTTCGCGCCCGGGCGCATGGCCGGCGACCTCTGCCTGGGATGGTCAGACTTGCGGGACCTCGGCCGCGACCCGCTCGTGACCTTCGGTGCCCACACGATCAGCCACCCGATGCTGGCCAAGCACGGCGCGACGGCCGCGCGCCGGGAGATCGAGGCGGGGCGGGCGCGGATCGCGGCCGAACTCGGGCGCCCGGTCACGCACCTGTCCTACCCGGTGGGCGACCCGACCTCGGCCGGCCCGCGCGACTTCGCCCTCGCCCGCGAACTCGGCTTCGCCACGGCTGTGACGACCCGGCCCGGGCACCTCTTCGGCCCCCATGCGGACCACCTGCACGCACTGCCGCGAGTCTCGGTGAACGGCCACCACCAGACGGAGGCCGCGCTCGCGGCCCTGCTCTCGGGCGTGCCGTTCCTGGCGTGGAACCGGGGCCGCAGGCTCAACGTCGGGTAAGGCGCTTCAGCGCCGACCGGTCGCGTAAGGCGCTTCAGCGCCGACGGCGGTGCCGGCGATACGAACGGCTCTCGCTGCCCGCGATGGCGAAGCTGGCGCTCTGGCGGCCGTGGCGCGCGTAACGCCCGCGCCGTCCGCGCCGCCCGATGGAGGCGATGGCCGCCCCCGTGGCCGCCGCACTCGCCGCGATGCTCTGCGGAATCGCCGCGAGGGCGTTGGCGACATCGGCCGAGGCCGTACTGGTGGAGGCACCGCTGGCGACGTTCCGGGCGGCCGGCCCGAACATGGCGAGGCACTGGTTGTAGGCGAGGTCGTTCTTCAGGCGCTCGCAATCCGAGACCGAGCGGGGCGCGCCCTGGGCCTGCGCCGGCGATCCCGAGGCGAGGTGGACCAGAGCCGGGATCACGAGGCCGAGCAGAAGCAGATGCGTGCGCAGGGATGGCATTGAGCGGGACGACGGCCTCTGAACGAATGACAGGGGGCGGTTCTGGCGCCCGAGTGCGGCAAAAAACCGACGCCGCGCCCGGAATTCCACGCGCCCCGGCCTCAGCGCGGCTGCGGCGGCCCGTTCGCGGCATCGTCGCTGCCGTCGTTCCGGCCCATCCAGCTGATCAGCGGCATCAGGGGGAAGATCCAGGCGATGCCCAGCAGGGCGTAGAGCACCGCCTGCACGGGGGCCGGCGTCTGCGAGATCCGGCTGTCGGCCAGCGCCATGGCCAGCGGCGCGTAGACGATGATGAAGGCCAGCATCACGATGGTGCCGATCAGCGAGCGGGTGCGACGGCGCATCGGCCTGATCCTCGAATCGAACGGGGGTACCAGCGGGGTAGAGCCCCGCACGAGCGATGGCAACGGCCGCAGCCGCGACCCTTTCGGCAGCCGGCCGCGATCCGTTCCGGCCCCGGCCTTCAGAGTTCCGCAGAGCGGTTCGACAGCTCCATCCGCAATTGCCGGGCGGCTTCCTGGAGGGCGGCGTCGCGCCGCCGCCGGGGCCGGGGCACCGTGATCGGCATCTCGGCCGCCAGCCGGCCGGGGCTGCCGGCGAGCACGACGACCCGGTCGGCGAGCGTCACGGCCTCGTCGATGTCGTGGGTCACGAACAGGATGGTCTTGCCCGTCGCCGCCTGGATGCGCTGCAATTCGTCCTGCAGACCCTCGCGGGTGAAGCTGTCCAGCGCCGAGAACGGCTCGTCCATGAGGAGCACGTCCGGATCGACCGCGAGCGCCCGCGCGATGGCGACGCGCTGGCGCTGGCCGCCGGAGAGCTGGTGCGGCCAGCGCTGGCCGAGATCGCTCAAGCCCACGAGGTCGAGCATGCCTTGCGCCTTGGCCAGGCGCTCGGCCTTCGAGAGGCCGCTGCCCTCGAGGCCGAAGGCGACGTTGGCGATGACCCGGCGCCAGGGCAGCAGCCGTGCGTCCTGGAACACCAGGGCCATCGGCGTGCGGCAATCCGGGCGGGCGCGAAGCTGCACATTGCCCGAGCTCGGCTTGGCCAGCCCGATCAGCACCCGCAGGACGGTGGACTTGCCGACCCCGGATTCGCCGACGATGACGAGGAACTCGCCGCGCGCCACCGCGAGGTCGAGATCCGCCAGGATGACGTTCCGGGTGCCGGCGCGCTCGTAGGCGAGGTTCAAGGCCGTGATGGAAATGATCGGCTCGGACATCGTCAGGCGCGCCACCGTAGGAGCCACCCCTGGAGGGCGACGAAGGCCGTGTCGAACAGGCCGTAGAGGGCGGCCATGGTGAGCATGTAGACGACGACGATGTCGGTGGAGAGCAGGCTCGAGGCCTGCATCATCCGGGCGCCGACGCCGGGCACGCCGAAGATCTCGGCGGCCACCACCGCCATCCAGGCCTGGCCGAGCGCCGTGCGCAGGCCGACGAGGATGCCGGGCGTCGCGGCCGGGAGAAGGATCTTGGTGAGCCGTGCCCAGGGCGAGCCGAAGCCGAAGGCCTGGGCCACCTCGACGAGGTCGCGGTCGACGCCGCGCACCGCCCCTTGGGTGGCGAAGAACACGATCCAGAACACGCCGATGGCGATGATGAAGACGGCGGCCTCGGGCTGGACGCCGAACCAGATGATGGCGAACGGCACCCAGGCGAGGCCGGGGATCGGCCGCAGCAGCCGCACGATCCAGGCGGTCGCCGCCTCGAACCAGCGGAACATGCCGCTGAGGAGGCCGAGGGCGATGCCCGCGCCCGCGCCGACCCCGAGTCCGGTCACGTAGTGGCTGAGGCTCGACAGGACCGCCTCGCCCCAGACGCCGAGGCGGACCTCGTTAAGGAAGGCCGCCGGGATCGTGCTCGGCGGCGGCAGGAAGGCCGGATTGATGAGGCCGAGGCGCGGCATCGCCTCCCAGAACAGCAGGAAGGCGAAGAGCCCGGCCGCCGCCAGGGCGGTGGAGCGCAGGGCCATCATCGCCGGCCACCCGGGACGCCGTGGAACGGGCCGTCTCGGCGGGCGCGCCGGGGCGGGAAGGATCTGGAGATCATCGGGGGGACATGCTTCGGTCGGAACGGAGGGGGATTAGTCTTGGGGCAGGGGGTCACCGGAGCGGGGCCTTGCGGATCAAGCCCCGTAATAGCCCCGGTACCACGCCACGAAGGCGGGAATGCCGAGCCTAAGCGGCGTTTCGGGCACCCCACCGATCAGCGCCCGCAGGAGGTCGGTGCTCGCCTCGGTGCGGGGCACGTCGCCGGGGGGCAGGGGTTGGAGGATGCGCTCGGCGCGGGCGCCGAGGGCGCGTTCCAGCGCGTCAATCATCGCGTCGACCCGGACCGGGCGGCCGCCCCCGATATTGACGAGGCGGAACGGCGCCACCGGGCTCAGGGTGTCGCCGGGGCAGGCCGGGCCTTCTCCGTCGCCGGGACGGGGCGGGGGCCGGTCCATCAATCCGCGGATCGCAGCGACGAGGTCATCGACATAGGTGAAGTCACGCTCGGCCGCGCCCCCGGCGAAGACCGCGATCGGCTCGCCCGCCAGGATCTTCCGCGTGAACAGGAACAGCGCCATGTCGGGCCGGCCCCAGGGGCCGTAGACCGTGAAGAACCGGAAGGCCGTGGTCGGAATGCCGAACAGGTGGCTGTAGGCATGCATCATCGCCTCGCCCGCGAGCTTGGAGGCGGCATAGAGCGTCAGCGGCGTCACCGCGGGGTCGGTCTCGCGGAACGGCAGGGCGGTGTTGCCGCCATAGGCCGAGCTCGTGGAGGCGAACAGGAGGTGGCGCACCGGGTGCGCCCGCACCGCCTCGACGAGGTTCGCCGTGCCGACGAGATTGGCCTCCACGTAGGCGCCGGGATTCTCCAGGCTGTGGCGCACACCGGCCTGGGCCGCGAGATGCACGACGATCTCGGGCCGCGCCCGACCGACCGCCGCCAGCAGCGCACCCGGCGTCTCCAGGCGGGCCTCGACGGGGGTGAAATCGGGATTGCCGGCGAGGTCGGCGTGGCGCGCCCGTTTCAGGCCGACATCGTAATAGTCGCTGAAGCCGTCGAAACCCGTGACGGTATGCCCCTCCTCGAGGAGGCGCCGCGCGAGGTGGTAGCCGATAAAGCCGGCGGTGCCGGTCACGAAGACGCGCATGGGGTTCCTTGCGGCCGTGGCGAACCGGGTGAGCCTGCGCCCCGACTACACCCGAGGCCGCGCGACCTCAAGAAACCAGGGCTTATCCCCTTGAAGCGCCTGACGCGGACCGCGCGCGCGGCCCGCCAACGGCGGTTTGGACGGCCCAACCGTCTGTGCGTTGCAGCACACCCATGCGCGATGCCTTGTTTCCCAAGGGTCAAACCCCAGATATAACAGCAGCATGACGCTGTCGCGTCTGGTTCGGCCGCGCTTTCGATGCCCGCGGTGTCGACGTTTTGCCTCACGAATGTCCGCGGTGTCGTGCCGGGTTCCTGTGAGGCGAAGGCCTGCCAGGACACGACGCGCTTCTCACCCGAAACTTTCCGTGGGCCCTCGCCCGCGAAAAACCAGTCCGCGAGCCATTCGATCCATGAACCAGCTTGTCCGCATGTCACAGGTCGGCGAGGCCGACGCGATCGCCGAGCCCTCCGCCGAATTGCGGGTTCCGTTCGCGCAGTCCGGCGCCTTCGTGTGCAAGTTCATCATCGGCGAGCCGAACGACCGCGCGGTCTGCTGCGGCGCGCCGGCGCCCGACGGCAAGAGCTGGTGCGCGTTCCACCGCCGCATCGTGTTCGAGCCGGCCCGCCCCGGCCGCCTGCGCTGATCGAAACCCCGCCGGATCACCCGTCCAGAAGCCCCCGCCGGTGCGCCCGGCGGGGGCTTTCGTTTGCGCGCTAATCGTCGGCCTCCTCGTCGAGGGGCTGGTAGGTGCGCAGGCGGCGGCCGTCCGGAAACTCGACGGTACGGGACCGGACCACGATGTACCCGGCCTCCTGGGCCCGACGCACCCGGGCCGCCCGGTCGTCCTCGAACATCCGCCCGCCGACGAACACGCCGGAGGGATCCGGAGCCGCCTCGACGGCGTAGCCGTAGCGGGACATCGGCGGCGCGACGGCCGGCCGCATCGTCACCGAACGGATCGCAGGGCGGGGGGCGGGTGTCGTGAGGCGGGTGCGGGGCAGGGCCGCCACGATGGGCCGGCGCGGAGCGGCGGGCCGGATCACCGCCACCCGGCGCGGAGCCGGACGGGCGGCCACCTTGCGTGAGCGGGCCGCAGTGGCGACCGACCGGCGCGGCGCGGCCGCGGGACCCGGCGCGCCGGACACGGCTGGGGCCTCGACCTTGTCTTTAGTCTCGCGTCCCGGAACCTCGCCTGCCTTGATCTCGTGAGACTCGCGCGGGGGCGGATCGGTCCAGGACCGGCCGGCCGGCGCGGTCTCGGCCGAGGCGGGCAGGAGCGCGAGGACGGGCAGGAGGCCGAGCGCGAAGGCGGCGACCCCGAGGCGGCGAGGGGCGGCGAACGTCATGACGACCTCCAACGAGCAGTCCACGCCGAACCCCGTGCCGTGTCCCGTCTCGCCGAGCGCACCCTGCGAATCACGGTCGAGCCTCGGCTTCATCTGCCGGAACCTTAGGGAATTCTTACGGGTTCGTCCACGCACGGCGATTCTTGCCGGGCATGACACCGCGCCTGTCCGGCGATTGCTTCGAAGGTCTGGGATCGAGGCCTTGCGCCGACCGTGCGGGGAGCCATTCCGGGCTCCGGCGGCTGGCGTCCGGCGGTCGCCCGTGGGAAAGGTCCGGGACGGACGCGGCATTGCCGTGGATCGTCCCGGGACCATGTTCGTTGACGCTCCACAATCGACCCGGCGTGGAGAGGAGAGCCATTCCATGAGACGCGTTCTGTCGGTCCTCGCGCTTGCCGCGAGCACGGCCCTCGCCACCCATTCCGCCCTCGCGCAGACCGCCCCGGCGGCGCCCGAGGCTCCGGCGGCGCCCCCCGCGGCCCCGCAGACCTTCGAGAGCCCCATCCAGAACGGAAAGGGCGAGCCCATCGGCAAGATCGTGATTCGCGACGGCGCGAGCGCCCTGGTCATGCGCGTGACGATCCAGCCCGGCGGCCTCCCCCCCGGCTGGCACGGCATCCACTTCCACGCCGTGGGCGACTGCTCGGACACCGCGAAGTTCGAGAAGTCGAAGGCCCATGTGAACCACGACCAGAGCAAGCACGGCCTGCTCAACGCCGAGGGCCCGGACGAGGGCGACCTGCCCAACGTCTTCGCCAATGCGGACGGTTCGGTGAACGCGGAGGTGTCGAGCGAGACGCCGCTGACGGGCGAGGGCGCCCTGAAGGATGGGGACGGCTCGGCCCTGATCATCCACGCCAACGAGGACGATCACTCCACCCAGCCGATCGGCGGCGCCGGCGCCCGCATCGCCTGCGCGGTGATCAAGTAGACATCGGGCCGATCCCGCGGAGCCGTCGGCTCCGCGGGATCTCCGGACAGGCCTACTTCTGGGCGACGCTGACGAGCTTGGCGCCGCGCGCCTTCCGCTCTGGGAGGGCGGCCTTGACGGTTTTCAGGATGCCGGCGGCGTCGAGGCCGGCCTCGGCGTACATGGCGTCCGGCGTGTTGTGGTCCTGGTAGGTGTCGGGCAGCGTCAGCGTGCGCACCCGGACCCGGCCGGCATCCAGCGCGCCCCGCTCGGCGAGCAGATGCAGCACCATGGCGCCGAAGCCTCCCACCGAGCCCTCCTCCAGGGTCACCAGGACCTCGTGGCGGCCGGCGAGATCGAGGATCAGGGCCTCGTCCAGGGGCTTGGCGAAGCGCGCATCCGCCACGCTCACGGCGATGCCCTCCGCCTCCAGCGCGTCGGCCGCCTTCAGCGCCTCCGCCATCCGTGTGCCCAGCGCCAGCAGCGCCACCCGCGCCCCCTCGGGCGCCCGCACCATCCGGCCCTTGCCGATCGGCAGCGCGACCCCGCGCTCGGGCAGGTCCACGCCCACCCCCTCGCCGCGCGGGTAGCGCAGGGCGATCGGGCCCGTGTCGTG
>NZ_JAKSYI010000017.1 GCF_022829285.1 Methylobacterium sp. J-078 | reverse complement strand
CACTCGGCCAGGGATTTCGTAACAACCACCGGGTAGGCCTGTCGATTCCACCGGCCCCCGGAGAGGACCGTGGAACGAATCCCCGCACCCGATCCCAGACGTGTTCCCACGGGCGCGTGACCGTGTGCGGCAGCCCCGTCGCCAGAGGATGCTGCGATGATGACGTTCAACATTTTTGCCACCGCCGACCGTCACTTCCGGCACGGCGCGGGGCGACCATCGCCTTCGAGCGGGTGTGCATCGCCGGAATCCAGGGCAGCTCGGCGACCACGACGGCCTCGGCCTCGTAGAGGAGGTCGGCCCGCCGGGCGATGTCGCGCACGGCCGCCGCCCGGCGCATTAGGTCGTCGTAGGCGGGGTTGCTGTAGTGACCGAGGTTCAGCCCGGCATTGCCGTGTTCCAGCAAGAACAAAAAGTTCTGCGCCGCCGAGGTGCCAGACCTCGTCGCGGGGGCCGACGGTGGAGTTCCAGGCGTCGACGAGGAACTCGTCGTGCTCCTCGATGGAGGCGAACGGGCGGGACATCATCTTGAGCACCCCGCCGTGCCCGAAGTGATGGTCGGCGG
>NZ_JAKSYI010000015.1 GCF_022829285.1 Methylobacterium sp. J-078 | reverse complement strand
GGGCGGGATCGATCGCCGGCGATCGCGGCAAGCGCTGACTGGGTGGCGGCGTCGAGGAGCACGCAGACGGTCTGAGCCATTGCCCAGACTCGCATGCATCGCCCGCCTCGTGAATCCTCTGACCGCGTCAGTGCACTAGCGCTCACCCAGCCCGATCAGGGGCCGGCGACATGGAGGGGGGCACATCGCACGACGGGCTTGGGGAGACAGAGTGGTCAGGAAAGGCTCGAGCGAGCCAGTTCTGCACGTCCATCATCCTCCGCTGCCAGCGCGACCACCCGTACCGGATCAACCTATCCTGCGAAGCCGCCGCGTTCCACCAACCTGCCAAAGTCGTGGCAAGGGTGTTCGCTCGAACGGATGGCGGCGTCCGGACCCCGCGCGCGGGCGTAGAGCAGGAGACCGGCCAGCATCAGCATGGAAGCCGGTGACCGACTGAGCCGGGCGAACCGCCACAAGGTGGACCATCATCAGTCGCGTCACGGACCGGAGGATCAGCCGCGTGATCGGGCCCGGATCCGGCAGGGCCGCGGGATCCCGATTGCCGGAGGTCGGCTCTGAAAATCGCACGGGGCTTCAGACACGACAACGCCCCGAGGATTTCTCCTCGGGGCGTGCCTCGACGAAAGCGGCCAGATGATCGGGGCTGGGGACGCTTAGGCCGAACCTAAATGTCCCGCAGACCTTAGTAGGAGCCGAACTTGTAGTTCACGCCGGCGCGCACAACGACGAACTCATCGGAGCGGCGGTTGGTATAACCCGAGGTAGCGGTCGCGTAGTTGGTGTTGATCCGGTAGGTCTGACCGGTGGAGTTCGAGTAGGCGAACACGCCGTTGTTGGCGTTGTCGCGATCAAGGTTCACGTACAGGCCTTCGACCTTGAGGGTCACGGCCGAGGACTTGAAGAAGTTCAGGAACGAGTCGGTCGGCAGGGCGTATTCGATGCCGCCGCCAGCGGTCCACCCGGTGCGGAAGTCGTTGCGGCTGCTGTTGGGCAGGCCGAAATCGGAACCACCGCCGCCGCCGTAGGCGAAGCCGCCGGTGCCGTAGAACAGGACGCGGTCGAAGGCGTAGCCGAGGCGACCACGGACGGTGCCGAAGTAGTCGAGGCCCGACAGGCCGTTCGGGTTCACAGCCACGAGGTCAGGGTTCAGCGTGCCGACGATCGGGGTGTAGGTGTTGCGGCTGCGGCCGAAGTCGACGTACTGGGCGTCAGCTTCGATACCGACCACCACGCCCGAACCCGGGGTGAACTGGTAGTTGTAGCCGATCTGACCGCCGCCGACGAAACCTTCGTTCGAGTTACGGCCGCCGAAGGCGCCCGCACCGACCGGCACGCCGCCGATGGCGACCGGCGAAGCCGTGTAGATCGGACGCGCGGCGACGATGACGGCCGGGCCGCCCGTGTCGTTGCTGGCGTCGAAGCCGTAACCGGCGTTGAAACCGGCGTAGAAGCCGGTCCAGGTGAACACCGGCACCGGCACGAACACCGGGGGTGCCGCGCGGCGCGGAAGGTCAGCGGCGGAGGCCGCCGCGGTGAGGGCGGTGAAGGCCGCCAATGACGTGAGAAGCTTTTTCATTATGATCCCCAGCGAAATGCCCGATCGACGGACAACTTACGCCAGTTTCCACGGCCAAGATGTAGCGCGGCGGTCACACCGGCCGAGGGACCGGTGTACTGGTCCCGGGCAGCGGACGCCTGGGGAGGCTCAGGCCGGAGGCGTGCCGTTCGCCGTGAGAACGGTG
The DNA here is from genome assembly GCF_022829285.1 of Methylobacterium sp. J-078. Lineage (GTDB taxonomy): Bacteria > Pseudomonadota > Alphaproteobacteria > Rhizobiales > Beijerinckiaceae > Methylobacterium. Next base: position 9,148 of record NZ_JAKSYI010000015.1, on the reverse strand, counting down.
CCCACGAGATAGAGCGAGCCGCAGATCAGGATGCGCGGCGGCTGCTCGAAGGCGACGTCGGCGAGGGTCTCGAGGGCCGCCTCGACGCTCGACGCGCACTGGGCGATCAGCCCGACATCCGCGGCGATCCGCGCGACCTCCTCGGCGGGACGCGCGGCCATCTGCCCGGCGATCGGAACTGCAACCAGGAGGCGGGCGAGGCCGACGAAGTTGCGCAGGAACCCTTCCGCGTCCTTGGTGCCGAGCAGGCCGACGATCAGCACCAGGGGAACGTCCGAGCGCTCGCCCAGATCCGCCATCGCGGCGGCCAGGATGCGGCCCCCGTCGATGTTGTGGCCTCCGTCGAGCCAGAGTTCGGCCCCGGGCGGCACGAGCTCGGACAGACGGCCCCGGTTCAGCCGCTGCAGGCGCCCGGGCCACTCGACGTTGTTGAGGCCGGCCTCGATCGCGGCGGTGCCGATGTCGCCGAAGCCCGCCGCCCGCAGGGCCGCGATGGCGGTTCCGGCGTTCGTGAACTGGTGACGCCCGTTCAGGCGCGGTCGCGGCAGGTCGAACAGGTCGGTGTCGTCCTGGTAGACGAGTCGCCCCCGCTCGGCGTGCACGGAGAAATCCTGGTTGCCCACCCGGATCGGCGTCGCCCCGGCGGCTTCTGCGAGGCGGCACAGCACCGCGTCGGCCTCGGCGTAATCCTGGGCGGCGATGATCGCCGGACAGCCGGCCTTGAAGATCCCGGCCTTCTCGGTGGCCACCGCCTCGACCGTGTCGCCGAGGTACTCGGCGTGGTCGCGACCGATCGGGGTCACGACCGCCGCAGCCGGCCGGTCGATCACGTTGGTGGCGTCCACCCGGCCGCCGAGCCCGACTTCCAGGAGCAGCACGTCGGCGGGCGATTCCGAGAACAGCAGCAGGGCGGCCGCCGTGGTGATCTCGAACACCGTGATGGGCTCGCCCTCGTTGGCGGATTCGCAGCGGGCCAGGGCATCGGCCAGCTGGTCCTCCGGCACGAACTGCCCACCGCCGATGGCCCCGATGCGGATGCGCTCGTGGAAGCGCACGAGATGGGGCGAGGTGTAGACATGGGCGGCGAGCCCCGCCGCTTCGAGGATGGCCCGCATGAAGGCGATGGTCGAGCCCTTGCCGTTGGTGCCCGCCACGTGGATCACCGGCGGCAGCTTGCGCTCGGGATGGCCGAGGCGGGCGAGCAGACGCTCGATCCGACCCAGCGACAGGTCGATCGTGCGCGGATGCAGGGCGAGGAAGCGCGCCATCAGCGCGTCAGAGGAATCCATCATCGGACCGTCGCGGGGAGGATTGAGCGGCGTGAAGGGGCTCAGGCGGGCTCGGGCACGGGCTGGGCCGGGCGAAGCGCGGCCGTGCCGGGCTCCTGATTGGTCAGCAGGCCGCAGAGGCGCGCGATGGTCTCCTTCAGGGCGTGGCGGTGCACCACCTGGTCCACCATCCCGTGCGCCTTGAGGTATTCCGCGCGCTGGAAGCCGTCCGGCAGTTTTTCCCGGATGGTCTGCTCGATGACCCGGGGCCCGGCAAAGCAGATCAGTGCGCCGGGCTCGGCCAGGTGTACGTCGCCCAGCATCGCGTAGGAGGCGGTCACGCCGCCGGTGGTCGGGTTCGTCAGCACCACGATGTAGGGCAGCCGGGCCGCGTTCAGCCGGCGCACCGCCACGGTGGTCCGGGGCATCTGCATCAGGGAGAGGATGCCCTCCTGCATGCGTGCGCCGCCCGAGGCCGTGAACACCACGTAGGGCGTGCGCTTGTCCAGCGCCGTCTCGGCGCCGCGCACGAAGGCTTCGCCCGCCGCCATGCCCAGCGACCCGGCCATGAAGGCGAAATCCTGGACCGCCAGGGTCATGGGGAGGCCGGAGACGCGGCCGAACCCGATCTTGAAGGCGTCGGCCATCCCGGTCTTGGCGCGCGCATCCTTCAGGCGGTCGACGTAGCGCTTCTCGTCGCGGAACTTGTGCGGGTCGGCGGCGACCTCCGGCAGGGGCACGTCGATCCAGGTGCCCTCGTCGAACATCATCTTCAGGCGCGCCTGCGCGCTCATCTTGAGATGATGCTCGGAGCCGGGGATGACCCAGTGGTTGCTCTCCACCTCCTTGTGGAAGACCATCTGCCCGGTGTCGGGGCACTTCACCCAGAGGTTCTCGGGCGTCTCGCGCTTGAACAGGGTCTTGATCTTGGGGCGCACGACCTCCGAGATCCAGTTCATCGGTTCGACCATCATGGCGACGGCGTCCTTGTGCGGGTCGGGTTGAGCGGGCGAGAGACCCTTTCGGGAAGACTCGCGGGCAATTGCGTCAGGCGCGGGGCGCCGAACGGACCCCCTCGGCGAGTTCGCGGACCAGGGTCCTCACGGCCTCGACCGTGCCGCCCTGCGAGCGGCCCTCCGCGTCGAGGGTGCCCCGCATGGCGTCGACCAGGGCCGAGCCCACCACGACGCCGTCGGCGCCGCGGGCGATCGCGGCCGCGTCCGCCCCCGTGCGCACCCCGAAGCCCACCACGATGGGCAGGTCGGTATGGCGGCGGATGCGGCCGACAGCTTCCGCGACCCGGTCGAAGTTCGGCGTCGCCGTCCCGGTGATGCCGGTGATCGACACGTAGTAGACGAACCCGGCGGTGTTCGCGAGGACGGCCGGCAGGCGCTTCTCGTCGGTGGTCGGGGTGGCGAGGCGGATGAAGGCGAGGCCCTTGGCGAGGGCCGGCAGGCAGAGCTCGTCGTCCTCCTCCGGCGGCAGGTCGACGACGATGAGCCCGTCGATGCCGGCGGCCAGGGCGTCGTCGAGGAAGCGCGCGACGCCGTAGGCGTGGATCGGGTTGAAGTAGCCCATCAGGATCACCGGCGTCGCGGCGTCGCCCTCGCGGAAGCGCCGCACCAGCTCCAACGTCTTGACAACGCCCTGGCCGCCCTTGAGGGCCCGCAGGCCGGCGGCCTGGATCGCCGGGCCGTCCGCCATCGGATCGGTGAAGGGCAGCCCGAACTCGACGATGTCGGCGCCCGCCTCGGGCAAGGCCTTGAGCACGGCGAGCGAGGTCTCCGGGTCGGGATCGCCGGCCATCACGTAGGTGACGAGGGCCGCGCGGTTCTCGGCGCGGCAGCGCGCGAAGGTGGCGTCGATGCGCGCCTGACCGGGATTCGCTGAACTCGTAGCCGTCATGACACTCTTGTCTCGCGCTCCTCGCGGCCGCCACGGGCGCGGCGCGGGATCAAGCCGCCGCGCCTACACCATCGCGGCCGGCCCGTGAAGCGCGGCGGCCGGCCCGTTCGAATTTGTCACGATCCCGCAACGCATCCTTAACGGCCTTTGGAAAGCTCGCCTTCAACCACGTCGCGCCATCCTGACGGCGACGGCGGACGGCTCCGCCCCGGAGGCTCGGCCCCATGACCATCACGGACGCCCTGCTCGTCCTCGCGCTCCCGATCCTCGCCTTCCTGGCGGGATGGAGCCTGCGCGCGCGCATCCCCCGGACCGCCACCTCCACCTCGGCCCCCGGCACGGAGGCGCGGATCGAGCAGCTCGAGGATCGGGTCTGGCAGCTGTCGGAGAGCGAGGAGCGCTACCGTGCCCTGGTCGAGGCCACCACCGAGGTCATCGTTCAGCGCGACGCCTTGGGACGCATCACCTTCGCCAACGAGGGGTTCGCCCGCCTCGTGGGCGTCGAGCCCCTGGCGCTCCTTGGCTCCACCCGGCAGGTCGAGGTTCTGGAGCACGGCGAGGCGCATCTCGATCCGGACGGCGTCCGCCGGGTCGAGATGCGCCTGGCGCCGGCCTCCGGACCGCCGCGCTGGTTCTCCTTCATCGAGATGCCGATGGCCGGCGGCAACGGCGAGACGCACTGGCTGCGGGCCGGCGCCGACATCACGGGGCGCGTGGCGGCCGCCCGCTCCCTCGACGAGGCCCTGAGCCGCGCCGAGGCCGCCAACGTGGCGAAATCCCGCTTCCTCGCCACCGTCAGTCACGAGTTCCGCACGCCCCTGAACGGCATCCTCGGCATGGCCGACCTCGTCCTCGACACGGGGCTCGACCCCGAGCAGCGCACCTACGTCGAGGCCGTGAAGACCTCCGGCAAGGCGCTCCTTACCCTGATCGACGGCATCCTGGACTTCTCGCGCATCGAGGCGGGACGCCTGGATCTCGCCGCCGAGCCCTTCGATCCGGGCGAAATCGCCGAGGGCGTGGTCGAACTGCTGGCGCCCCGGGCCCAGGACAAGGGCATCGAGATCGCCCTCGACATCGCCGACGACGTTCCCAGCCTCGTCGTCGGCGACGCCGACCGGGTCCGCCAGATCCTGCTCAATCTCGCCGGCAACGCCGTCAAGTTCACGGGGGCGGGCGGGGTCGGCGTCGAGCTGCGGCGGGAGAACGACGGACTCCGGTTCGTCATCGGCGATACCGGCCCCGGCATCCCGCCCGAGCGCATCCCGCTGCTGTTCGAGGAGTTCGAGCAGGGTGACGACAGCGCCAGCCGCCGCCACGAGGGCACGGGCCTCGGCCTCGCCATCACCCGCCGCCTCGTCCTGCGCATGGGTGGGCGGATCGAGGCCGGCGCGCGGCCCGGCGGCGGCAGCCTGTTCACCGTGTTCCTGCCCCTGGAAACCCTCGAGACCGAGCGCGAGCGCCCGCCGAGCCTCGGGGGCCGGAAGGTGCTCATCGTCGCGGCCTCGCCGTTCCAGGCGCCCTACCTCGCGCGGCGCCTGACCCGCTCGGGGGCCGCCACGGTGATCGTGGAGAGCCCCGAGGCCGGCCTCGACGCCATCGCGGGCGCGGCCTTCGACGCGGTGCTGGCCGACCGCACCCTTGGCGACGCGGCCCTGCGGGCGCTGGCGGGGGAGGCGCGCCGCGCCGGCGTCCGCTGCAGCCTCGTCCTGCTCTCGCCCTTCGATCGCCGGGAATTCGGGCCGCCGGGGGCGGCCGGCTTCGACAGCTACCTGATCAAGCCCGTCCGCGCCCGCTCCCTGTTCGATCGCCTGCTCGCACCGGCACCGCCCCCGGACGCGATGCTCCGGGACGGTGCGCCCGGGATCGGCGAATCGATCCGCGCGCAGGGCAGCGAACCGGTATCGCCCTCTGCCGGCCCGCGCGTGCTCCTGGCGGAGGACAATCCGATCAACGCGCTACTGGCGACCAAGGCCCTCGAGCGCCTCGGCGCCCGGGTCGTGCTGGCGCGGGACGGGCACGAGGCGCTGGCCCGCATCCGCGAGGCCGACGCGGCCTTCGACCTCGCCCTGCTCGACATCCGGATGCCCGGCCTCGACGGGTTGGAGACCGCCCGGCAGATCCGCGAAATCGAGGCCGCGCAGGGGCGTGCCCGCCTGCACCTGGTGGCCCTCACCGCCAATGCGGGCCGCGACGACGAGCGAGCGGCGCGCGTGGCGGGGTTCGACGGCTTCCTGGCCAAGCCCCTCAATCTGCGTGCCCTGCCGCCGCTCCTCGATCGGCGCTGCTCGGCGGCCTGAGCGTTGACATCGCCCGCGCCCCGCGCGAACACCGCGCCATGGTCGACAGCCCCTCATCCGACGACGCGCAGACGCGGAGCCACGACCGGCGGGTCGTCTGGAGCGTCGCCGCCCTGATCGCCGGAACGGTGCTGGTCGGTGCCCTCGCGCCCGCACCGGCCGCGCACCGCGCATCCGCCGTGCCGTCCGCGGATGCGGCTTGCGCCGAATGGAGCGACGGCTGCCACGTCTGCCAACGCACCGAGGGGGGCGTCGCCTGCTCGCTGCCGGGCATCGCCTGCGTTCCCAAGGAACAGAGCTGCCTGCGTCGCGCAGGCGGCTGAGGCCGCGCGCCGAAGGGCCGCCGTGACGCCCCCGGTCTTTCGCTTCGCCCCGAGCCCCAACGGCCGGCTGCATCTCGGGCACGCGCGCTCGGCGCTGCTCAACGACGCGCTCGCGCGCAGTTCGGGCGGACGCCTGCTGTTGCGGATCGAGGATATCGATCCCGGCCGCTCACGCCCGGACCTAATCGACGCCATTGCGGACGACCTCGCCTGGCTCGGCCTACGCTTCGAGACCCCCGCACGCCGGCAATCCGAGCATCTCGACGTCTACCGGGCCCAGCTCGCGTCGTTCGCGGCGCGCGGCCTCGCCTATCCGTGCTTCTGCTCGCGCGGAACGATCGCGCAGGCCGTGGCCGCAGCGGCGGCGCCCAGCGGAGTTCCCCCCGCCTGCGATCCGGACGGCGCGCCTCTCTATCCCGGCTGCTGTCGTGCACTGCCGCCGGGGGACGCCGAGGCGCGCAGGGCCGCGGGCGCGCCGCATACATGGCGCCTCGACATGGTGCGTGCCCTGGCGGCAGCGCCCGGACCCCATCGGGTCCGCAGTGTCCCGGTCGTCACGTCCGGAGAGGGGAGGGGGCTTTCCACCCATCGGATCGGGGCCGACCGCGTCGAGGCCGCCGACCCCGCACGCTGGGGCGACCCCGTGATCGCCCGCCGCGACGTTCCGACGAGCTACCACCTCGCCGTAGTCATGGACGATGCCGCTCAAGGGGTCACTCACGTGGTGCGCGGCGCGGACCTGCGCGCGAGCACCGATCTGCACGTGCTCCTGCAGGCGCTGATCGGCGTGCCGTCGCCGCGCTACCATCACCATGCCCTGGTGCTGGACGAGTCTGGCGCCAAGCTCGCCAAATCCCGTGGTGCGCGATCCCTGGCCGACCTGCGCGCGGCCGGCGAGAGCCCGGCCTCCTTACGGGAGCGCCTCGGCTTTCCGTGAGGCCGGAGCCCGCTTCAGCGCATCACGTCGCGCTGGGCCATGGCGGAGGCCGTGCGCGACTTCTGCATCGTGCCCTCGATCTGCTCGCGCTGGCGGCTGAACTCCGTCAACATCCGACCGTCGAGTTCGCGCCCGCGCGGCACCCGGATCTTCATCGGATCGACGAAGTGGCCGTTGATGATGACCTCGTAATGCAGGTGCGCGCCCGTGGAGAGGCCGGTGGAGCCGACATAGCCGATCACCTGTCCCTGGCGCACCTTGGCGCCGGCGGTGACGCCCCGCGCGAAGCGGGACATGTGATTGTAGGTGGTGACGTAGCCGTTGATGTGCTGGAGTTCGACGCGCCGGCCGTAGCCCGAATCCCAGTCCGCCTTCAGCACCGTGGCGTTGCCGGCCGCCACGATCGGCGTGCCGATCGGGTTCGCCCAGTCGACGCCGGTATGGAGCTTGGCATAGCCGAGCACGGGATGGCGCCGGTAGCCGAAGCCCGACCGCATGATTCCATCGGCGATCGGCTTGCGGATCAGGAACTTCTTCAGGGAGCGGCCCTGCTCGTCGAGGTAGTCGATGGTGCCGTCATCCGGGGATTGGAAGCGGTAGACCTTGCGCAGTTCGCCCCCGAGGTTGAGCGCCGCATAGAGGAGCTCAGGACGCTCCGTGGCGGCCTGTCCCGAGGCATCCTCGTCGAAGGTGTAGAACACGTCGAGGCTGTCGCCGGACGAGATTCGACGCTGGAAATCGACGTCGTATCCGAAGATCCGCACGAGGTCGTCCACGGTGGTGCGGGGCAGGTCGTGCCGAGCGGCAGTCTCGTAGAGGCTCTGGTAGAGGCGCGGGCCGGTGCCGCCTTCCTCCTCGCCGTCGTCGGAAGCCTCGGCTGCCGCTGCCGGCACCGCGCGGGCGGGCGCGTCCTCGGTGGGCGGCGCCACCGACACGAAGGTCCCGCGATCGTTGATCGCCGCGATCGCCTCGATGCCGCCCTCGCCATAGAGGATCACCCGCGTCACCTGCCGCGGATCGCCGGGCTTCGGGCCGGGGGCGACCTGGAGCCGGAACTGCTGCCCCTCGGCGAGGTCCCCGACGCGGGTCCGCCCGCCCAGGGCCGCGACGATGCCACGAACCTGCTCGTCGCTGGCCCGGCCGGCGCTGCGTAGGACCGAGTCCAGGGTTTCGCCCCGCTTCAGGGCGATGTCGCGCTCCTCGACCAGGGGCGGCTCGCCCCCGCCGCTCGCGGTCTTGGCCAGGTTGGTGACGTTCTCGGGCACGACCAGCACGTCGATGGACTTGAAGGGCGAGCCCTCGTCCCCAGCGCGGACGCCGCCATCGAAATCCGGCGCAGTCATGCCCTGGCGCAGGGTGCGGGAGAGCATGATCTGCGGGGCGATGGGAATTGCCGTGCGGCGCCCGGCCTCCGCGGCGAGGCGGCGCTCCTCCTCGATCTGCGCCGCGACGTCGTCGTCGGTGAGGGCCGGAGCGCCCGGTTCGACCTCGAAGCCGGCGAGATCGCGCTTGACCACCGAGACCTCCGCTCCCGGGGCATCGGCGAGCCCCGGGTCCTGCGCCCGCTCGAGGGGTTCGTCGGTGTTGAGCTTCATCGGGTCGAAACGCGGCATCTCCGCCACGAAGACCCCCGTCGTCATGGAGAGGGCGGTGGAGACTCGCACGAAGGGCCGCACCTTGATGATCTCGCGGTCCCCCAGCCGGACCGTGACGGGCGACCGGAAGGTCTGCTTGGCCGAGGCGATCATGAGGTTGCGCACGAGGCGGTCGCCCTTGCGGGCGATGTTGGCGGTCCCGTCGCCGATGGCGGGGCGGACGGCCGTGGAGGCCCGCTCGGGGATCGCCGCGAAGGAGGTCTCGCTCTGAAGCGAGATGTGGATCGCCGCGCCGATCAGGGCGGCCCCGGTGAGCCCGGTCAGGGCACTCGCGCAGAGCCAGCGCAGATTGACGTCGCGGCGATCGATCCGCGCCACGTCGGGACCGAGCAGGTCCAGGGGCGGCAGGTGGTCGACCGGCATGCGCGCCGGCGGGCGTGCCTCGCCCGAGCCGTTCGGATCACCGATCTTCAGACGGCCGCGCTTCAACGTCGTGGTCCTCGCAAGGTATCGTCGGATCTGTTCGGCCAAGGCATCGCGGGCCAAGGCATCGCAGACGCCGCCCGTCCGCGCCAGTCCGCGCGTCGGTGGAGGGCCGATGTCGGGGGGCAGCATGTCGAGATTGAGGCGCGGCGGCGCGCCGGTGGCGACAGTGCGCCGAGATTATCGAAATCAGGTGTTGACGTGTTACACGTTCGTCCGTATATCGCTGTTCATCGGCGAGCGGCCACGTTGTGAGCGGCTTGTTTTGGCATCTCCTGTACTGATGAGGGCTTGGGTCCGGGTTTCCGGGCGCGGACCTATCGGTTTGTGGGTGTTT
>NZ_JAKSYI010000008.1 GCF_022829285.1 Methylobacterium sp. J-078 | reverse complement strand
CTGGGGGGCGATCTTGACCTCGACGGCGAGCTGGTCGGCCTCCGGCACGATCAGCATGGCGGGCTCGGCCGGGGTCACCAGCCCGCCCACCGTGTGGACCGTCATCTGGTGGACGATTCCGGATTGGGGGCTGCGCATCTCGACGCGCTTCAGCTGGTCCTCGGCCGCCACGCGCTTCTCGCGGTATTCCGACCATTTGCCCCGGATCTCGGCCAAGTCCTTGCCGGTCTCGGTGCGCATGTCGCCGTCGATCTGCAGGATCTGCAGCTCGGTCTCGGCGATCTTGCCGCGGGCGGAGGCGGTGGCGGCCACGAGCTGGCCGCGCTCGCCGTCGAGGCGGGCGGCGTCCCGCTCCAGGGCGTTGACGCGGGCGAGCGACACCAGGTTCTTGGCGTAGAGCCCGCGCACGCCCTCGAGTTCGCCGGTGATGAAGCCGACCTCGCGGGCCTTGGCGCCGACCTGCTCGGTCAGGCCCTTGATCTCCTCGCGCAGCTGCTGGACGCGCTCGCGCAGCTGCGCCTTCTGGCCCTCGCGGGCGGCCAGACGCGCGGCAAACAGCCGGGTCTCGCCCTCGATGAGGTGGGCGACCCCCGGGTCGGCGTCGCGGCGCGCCAGGAGCTCGGGCGGGAAGGTGACGGCGGCGGCCCCGTCGCGCTCGGCCTCGTCGCGGGCGCGCCGCGCGGCGAGCTCGTCCATGGCCTTGAGGACGATGTCGAGGTTGGCCCGCACCTGGGTCTCGTCGAGGCGGATGAGCACGTCGCCGGCTCGCACCCGGGCGCCCTCGCGGACCAGCAGTTCGCCCACCACCCCGCCGGTGGGGTGCTGGACCTTCTTGACGTCGGACTCGACCTCGAGCTGGCCCGGCGCGATCACGGCGCCGGAGATCTGCGTGAGGGTGGCCCAGCCCCCCACCCCGACGACTAGGAGGCAAGCTCTGGCACACCTCGAACCTGTTCGAGATCCCGGAGGGCGAGCGGCTCGGCCGGCGCCTCGTGGACGCGACCTTCGCGGACGTGGCCTTCTTCGCCAATTCGGGTGCCGAGG
>NZ_JAKSYI010000004.1 GCF_022829285.1 Methylobacterium sp. J-078 | reverse complement strand
CCGAGGCGCTGCGCCCGATGCGGCGCGGGGCGCCGGGCGCGAACGTTCGCCGGAATCCGCCTGATACGGTTTCCGGCTTAATCGTTCGGGTTCTGGCGCGGGTTCCCACTCCTGGAAAGAGAGGGAAAGGGGTAGGGTTTGTACCTCTTTTGAAATGGACCCCACCTCACCCCAACCCTCTCCTTTCAGGGGGAGGAGGGCGTTGGGCAAAGGCTTAAAGAAGCAATCAACCAGAAACCGGTTTAGAGTGCTTCGGGCTCTTTACGCCCCGCCGAAGGTGCGAGCCGCCTTCCGAGATCAATCGTTAACGCTACCGACAA
>NZ_JAKSYI010000097.1 GCF_022829285.1 Methylobacterium sp. J-078 | reverse complement strand
GTCCATGAGCCCCGGATACGAAGGGGCCAGGTTCAAGGGACAGCATGATCCAAGCTTTCATGTCCGGCTTTGCGCTGGATCAAGGACTCGGCCCGGGCCGGGACTAAGGTTCGTCCAACGAAAGCGAGGGACGCATCCATGTCGGCACTGCAGAACATCAAGAACGTCATCGTGGGCCTGACCGAGGAAGGTCAGCAGGGCGAGACGAGCGACGCCATCGGATACGGCCTGTCGCTGTCCGTCGCCGCCGGCGCGCACCTCACCGTGCAGGCGGCCTCGCGGCGTCTCGTGATGAACAGCGCGCTCGCCGGCGGGTTCGGACGGATCCTCGTCTCCGAGGAGAACGGGCGGACCGCAGGCCTGAGCCAGGCGGTGGCCGAGAAGGTCCGTGGCGACGCCGCGAGCGCCGGCGTCGCGTGCACGGTGGAGAGCCCGCAACTGACGCATCCGGACATCCTCGCAACGTTCGCGGCCAAGGCCCGGCTGCACGACCTCACCATCCTGGATGCCGAGGAGCGCACCGTCGACCTCGACCG
>NZ_JAKSYI010000091.1 GCF_022829285.1 Methylobacterium sp. J-078 | reverse complement strand
GCCGGCATAGTAGGCCGTGCCGCAGGCGGTGATCGAGATCCGCGAGAGCTTGGCGAAATCGAAGGGCAGGGCCTCGGGCAGCGCCACGCGGCCTTGCGCGAGGTCGACGTAGTCGGCGAGCGTGCGGCCCACCACCTCCGGCTGCTCGTGGATCTCTATCGCCATGAAGTGGCGGTGGTTGCCCTCCTCCACCCGGAAGGCCTGGGCGACGATGCGCTTGCGCTCGCGGGTGACTGCCCGGCCGGCGCGACCGACGACCTCTTCGCCCTCACGCGTCAGGATCGCCCAGTCGCCCTCGTCCAGATAGGTGATCGCCTCCGTGAAGGGGGCCAGCGCCAGGGCGTCCGAGCCGAGATAGGTCTCGCCCTCGCCGAACCCGATGGCCAGCGGCGCCCCGTGGCGGGCCCCGATGAGGAGGTCGTCGTGGCCGGCGAAGACGAAGCCGAGCGCGAAGGCTCCGTGCAGGCGGGGGAGGCAGGCGGCGACCGCCTCGACGGGGCCGAGCCCCTGATCCATGGCGTGGCTGACGAGCTGGGCCACCACCTCGGTGTCGGTCTCGCTCTCGAAGTGCACGCCCTGCGCCTGGAGTTCGGCCTTCAGGGCGCGGAAATTCTCGATGATTCCGTTATGGACCACCGCCAGCCGGGCGGTGGCGTGCGGGTGGGCGTTGGTCTCGTTGGGGCGCCCGTGCGTCGCCCAGCGGGTGTGGCCGATGCCGATGCTGCCGCCGAGCGGCGCGTCGCGCAGGCGCATCTCGAGGTTGGAGAGCTTGCCCTCGGCGCGCCGGCGCTCCAGCCGCCCCTGCGTCAGGGTGGCGATGCCGGCCGAGTCGTAGCCGCGATATTCGAGCCGGCATCGCCACCCTGACGCAGGGCTTCCACCAGCTGCCCGGCCACGGCGTCCCGTCCGACGATGCCAACGATTCCGCACATGGGTTCGTGTCTCTCAAGAGTCCGATTGACCGGGCTAAAACGCAATCGGAGTGGCGAACGAGCGCGGTTATGATCCAGTCTGGGGGGCGTCGGGCTTTAACGCCACGCGCTAAC
>NZ_JAKSYI010000087.1 GCF_022829285.1 Methylobacterium sp. J-078 | reverse complement strand
GAGCCGAAGGCGTCGTGCTGCGCGTTGGCGTCGCAGCCGAAGGCCAGCGGGACGTCCTTGACGAGGCCCGGCCCCACGAAGGCCTTGGTGACGGTGAGCGCGTTCAGGCTCAGCGTGCCCCGGTAGAGCCCGTAGGCCTCCGTGTTCCCGTAATCGTACTGGGCAAAGCCCCCCGGCGCGTTGGTGGTGCCGGCGGGAAACTGCGCCCCCGACTTCAGGATGTAGAGGGAGAAGAAGTTCGTCCCGTAGGCCCAGGCATCCGCGTGCGACAGGTTGAGGATGTGCTTGGGCGCGTCCTGGTTGCGAAAGCTCACGTCCGCCCGCTGAACCTGGCTCCCCGGGTTCGCCGCGGGGAACTGGTAGCGGTAGCTCACCTGCGTGTCCGAAAACAGAAAGAACCCGGAGGGCACCTCCGCCGGCGCGGTCGGCGCCTTCTCCTTCGTGAGGTCGGCGCCCACGGCCGGCACCAGGGCGGCGAGGCCGATGGCCGCCGCCGCGAGCGGTCGTGCGAAAGTCTTGATCGTCATGACGTCCCCCGTGGGCTTGAACACCCGTTGCGGGACGTTTCAGCAACCGATGTGCCAGCGCGCCGGGTTCGGACCGCCGGGCGCCGCACAGATACAAATCTGCAACACCGGCGCGGTGGCCGCCGGGACATGCGGTTCGGCACCGCGCGTCGGCCGCGGCCGGGGCGGACCCCGCCGCCGCCGGCGCGCCGGTCGGCGCGATCCGGGGGTCGTTTTCCGGTCATGCGTGCGAGATCGTTGGGCGTGGTGCCCGGACGGCATCGGTGTGCTGCCGCGCCGAGGCCTGAAACGGCCCGCCGTTGCGGCGACGCGCAACTCGGCCCTACGATGCCCGCACGCCGCCGCTCGCCCCCGACCCCGGCGCTCTCCAGCATCGAGATCCCCTTGCCCGCGTCCCAGACCCGTGCCGAACGCCTGGCGGACGAGATCGCCGGCGAGATCCTCACCGGCGCCTTCCCGCCGGGCCTGCGCCTCGACGAACAGGTTCTCGCCCGGCGCTTCGGCGTCTCGCGGACGCCGGTGCGCGACGCCCTGCGCCTGCTGAGCGGAACCGGGCTGATCGACCTGCGCCCCCGCGCCGGCGCGACGGTGCGGACGATCACGCCGGACGAGCTCGACATGCTCTTCATCGCCATGGGCGAGGTCGAGGCGACCTGCGCCCGCCTCGCCACCCTGAGCATGAGCCCCACCGAGCGGGCCGCCCTGCAGAACCTGCACGAGTCCATGGGCCGCCTCGCCGAGGCGGGCGACCGGGAGGGCTACGCCGAGGCGAACCTGGCCTTTCACGGCGCCCTCTACGCGGGGGCCCACAACAGCGTGGTGGAGGAGATCGCGGTCTCCCTGCGGCGCCGGCTCATGCCCTACCGGCGGGCGCAGTTCCGCGCGCCCGGGCGCCTGCAGCGCTCGCACGCGGAGCACGGCGCCGTCGTACGCTCCGTCCTGTCCCGCGACGCGGCCGCCGCCAACGCCGCCATGCTCATCCACATGAGCATCGTCGAGGACGCGTTCGAGGCCATGGACGCCGCCCCGGCCCAGGACCGCGCCACGGCGGGGGAGAGCGCGCGCGAACGTGGCCCCGCCGCCGCAGGACCAGCGCCGCTGGAGCGTTTGCGGCGCTGAAATCCGCGCAGGAATGGCGCAGGATGCACCGCAACCATGCAGGTTCGGGCATAATTTGGGCGTGCCTCGCGCCATCCTTGCATACATCATCGGCTTGAGATTCGCGACACGGACGCCGCCTCGCGCCCCGTCGCGAGGGTTCCCTCCTCCCGCCCGGTGCCCCGGCATGACCCTGTCCCTCGCGGCCGAGCCCGCCGACGTCCCGTTCGATCCGGCCACCACCGCGCTGGTGATCATCGACATGCAGCGGGATTTCCTGGAGCCCGGCGGCTTCGGCGAGAGCCTGGGCAACGACGTCTCGCTGCTCCAGGCCGCCGTCGCTCCGATCCGCTCCGTCCTCGAGGCCGCCCGCGCGGCCGGCCTGCTCATCGTGCATACACGCGAGGGCCACAAGCCCGACCTCTCCGACGCGCCGCCGGCCAAGCTCGAGCGTGGCGCGCCGACCGCGCGCATCGGCGCGCCGGGGCCGATGGGCCGCATCCTGGTCCGGGGCGAGCCCGGCCACGGCATCGTGCCGGCGCTGGCGCCGGCCCGGGGCGAGGTGGTGATCGACAAGCCCGGCAAGGGGGCCTTCTACGCCACCGACCTCGGGGCGGTGCTGGCCGCGCGCGGCATCGCCACCCTGCTCGTCTGCGGGGTCACCACGGAGGTCTGCGTGCATACAACGATCCGCGAGGGCAACGACCGCGGCTACCGCTGCATCGCTCTATCCGACGGCTGCGCCTCCTACTTCCCCGAATTCCACCGGGTCGGCCTCGCGATGATCGCGGCCCAGGGCGGCATCTTCGGCTGGGTCTCGTCCTGCGGCGCGGTGGTGGAGGCCCTGGCGGGCGCTGCGCGCCCGAGCCGCCAGGACTGAGCGCGGCCCCTCGTTCGACACGGATTTCCAGGCGCGCGGGAGCGGCAGTCAAGCGAAAAGGAGTACGGGCATGGCGGCGGGCACACACGGGACGGGGCCGGCGGCGACCGGCATCGGCGGCGGCTTCCGGCCGGGGCTCTGGGTGCCGGGGGACTGGAACGCCTTCTTCGGCTTCGGCACCAACATCCTCGTCAACCTCCTGGTGCTCACCGGCCTCCTGCGCTTCGTGCTCGGCATGCCGGACGCGATCACCTTCGGACGCATCCTGCCGGCCATCGGACTGATGCTCTGCCTCTCCACCGCCTATTACGGCTGGCTCGCCTACCGGCTGGCGAAGGCGACGGGGCGCGACGACGTCTGCGCGCTGCCCTCCGGCATCAGCGTGCCGCACATGTTCATCGTGGTCTTCGTGATCATGCTGCCGATCAAGCTCGCCACCGGCGATCCGGTCAAAGCCTGGGAGGCGGGCCTCGCCTGGGTCTTCATCCAGAGCTTCATCCTGATGATCGGCGGATTCGCCGCCCCGGTGATCCGCCGGATCACTCCGCGGGCGGCGCTGCTCGGCACCCTGGCCGGCGTCTCCGTCACCTTCATCGCCATGCGCCCGGCGCTGGAACTCATCACCACCCCGGTGATCGGCGTCGTGGCCTTCGCGATCATCCTCCTCGCCTGGTTCGGGGGCCTGCGCTACCCGGGCCGCCTGCCGGCGGGCCTCGTGGCGATCCTGTTCGGGATGGGGATCGCGTGGGGCGCCAAGCTGTTCGGCCTCGACCTGGGCGGCGTCAGCGGGCCGGGCCTCGCGGCGGCCCTCCAGGGGATCGGCTTCTCGGTGCCGCTGCCGGCCGTCGGCCACGTCTTCTCAGGCTTCGACTTTATCGGGATCATCCTGGTGACCGCGATCCCGTTCGGCATCTACGACCTCGTGGAAGCCATGGACAACGTCGAGAGCGCCGAGGTGGCGGGCGATCCCTATCCCACCACCCGCGTGCTCACCGCCGACGGGGTCGTCAGCCTGATCGGCTGCCTGATGGGCAACCCCTTCATCAACGCGGTCTATATCGGCCATCCCGGTTGGAAGGCGATGGGCGGGCGCATCGGCTATTCCTTCGCCACCGGGGCGGTGATCCTGGCTCTCTGCTGGCTCAACCTCGTCTCGCTGCTCTCCAGCCTCGTGCCCGTGGTCGCGATCGCCCCGATCCTGCTCTACATCGGCATGCTCATCGGCGCGCAGGCCTTCCAGGAGACGCCGCACTCGCACGCGCCGGCCATCGTGCTCGCCTTCGCGCCGCACCTGGCCGCCTGGGCCAAGACCCTGATCGACGGCGCACTCGGCGCGGCCGGCACCAGCGCGGCGGCGGTGGGCCTCGCCAAGCTGGGGCAGGCGGGCGTGCTCTACGAGGGCCTGGGCGTCCTCGGCGAGGGCGCGATCCTCGGCGGGCTGATCCTGGGCGCCATCGCGGTGTTCATCATCGAGCGCGACTTCCTGAAGGCCGCCGCCTTCGCCCTCGCCGGGGCGGCGCTCACCTTCTTCGGCTTCATGCACGGCCCCGCCGTTGGCATCGCGGTGACGCCCGGCCTGGCGCTTGCTTACGCGATGGTGGCGGCGCTGCTCTACGCCGCCGCGCGCTCCACGGCGGCCGCACCGGCAAGACCGCCCTCGACTCACGCCGCCGTGGCGGCAGAATAGACGCCGCTCCGCGCGGTCGGGCTTCCGGCCACGCGGAGGGACACCTTCGGGAGGACGCTCATGTCGGAGCCCAACGACCCGCCGCCCGGCGGCCTCGACGCCTACATCGACGCGGCGGCCGGGCTGCTCGCCATTCCCCTCGATCCGGCCTGGATCGGCGCGATCGGCAGCAACCTCGCGGTCCTGCGCGCGGCCGCCGCCCACGTGGTCGAATTCCCCCTGCCCGACGAGGCGGACGCCGCCCCGGTCTACGAAGCATGAGCGGTCCGGACACGATGCCAGACCCCAGCACCATGACCGCCGAGGCGCTGGCGACGGCGTTCCGCGACGGAACCACGACCGCCTCCGCCAATGTCGCCGCGACCCTGGCGCGGATCGCGCGGGTCGACGGCGCGGTGAACGCCTTCACGGACGTGCTGGCGGAGCGCGCGGTCGCCCGCGCCGCGGCCCTGGACGCCGCCCGGGCCCGGGGGGAGCCTTGCGGACCGCTCGCGGGCGTGCCCTTCGCGGTCAAGAATCTGTTCGACATCGCCGGCCTGCCGACGCGGGCCGGCTCGAAGATCAATCGCGACCGGGCCCCGGCGACCCGCGACGGCGCCCTGGTGCGCCGCCTGGAAGCGGCCGGCGCGATCCTGATCGGCGGCCTCAACATGGGCGAGTACGCCTACGACTTCACCGGCGAGAACCTCCACGACGGATCGACCCGCAACCCGCACGACCTCGGCCGCATGTCCGGAGGCTCGTCCGGGGGCTCGGGAGGTGCGATCGGCGCGGGGCTGGTGCCGATCGCGCTGGGCTCCGACACCAACGGCTCGATCCGAGTGCCCTCGGCCTTCTGCGGCTGTTTCGGCCTCAAGCCCACCTACGGGCGCCTGACGCGGGCGGGCAGCTTCCCCTTCGTCGGCAGCCTCGACCATCTCGGCCCCATGGCCCGCAGCGTCATGGATCTCGCGCTGAGTTACGATGCGATGCAGGGGCCGGACCCGGACGATCCGGTGGCGACGACCCGGGCGGCCGAGGCGGCCCTGCCCGGCCTTGACGAGGGCCTCGGCGGCCTGCGCGTCGCCGTGGCTGGCGGCTACTTCGCGCGCGGCGGCGACGCCGAGGCATTCGTGGCGGTGGCGAGGGTGGCGCAGGCCCTCGGCGCCACGCGCGAGGTCGAGATCCCGGAGGCGGCCCGCGCCCGGGCAGCGGCCTACCTGATCACGGCGGCCGAGGGGGCAGCACTCCATCTCGACCGCCTGCGGACCCGCGGGCACGATTTCGACCCGGCCGTGCGCGACCGCTTGATCGCCGGGGCCATGATCCCGGCCCCGCTGGTCGAGCGCGCGCAGCGCTTCCGCCGCTGGTACCGCTCCGCCGTGCTCGACCTCTTCCGCGAGGTCGACGTGATCCTGGCGCCCGCCACCCCCTGCCGCGCGCCCCGCTCGGGGCAGACCACCTTCGTCCTCGACGGGGTGACCCTGCCGGTGCGGGCCAATATCGGCGTGTTCACACAGCCGATCTCGTTCATCGGCCTGCCCGTGGTCGCCGTGCCCGTGCGCCTCGACGACGGGCTGCCGCTGGGCGTCCAGGTCATCGCCGCCCCCTGGCGCGAGGACCACGCCCTGCGGGTGGCGTACCAGCTGGAGCGGGACGGCATCGTCCGGGCGCCCGTGGCGAACCTGTGAGCGAGACCGCGATGATCATCGACGATCCGGCCGTGAAGGCCGAGGTGGAGGCCGCCTTCGCGGCCTATGAAGCGGCCCTGGTGGGCAACGACGTACCGACGCTGGAAGCCCTGTTCCACGACGATGCCCGCACCATCCGCTACGGCGGGGGCGAGAATCTCTACGGAATGGACGCGATCCGCGCCTTTCGACGGGCCCGCTCGCCGGCGGGCCTGGCCCGCGACCTCAGGGACACGGTGATCACCACCTACGGCCGCGATACGGGGATCGCCATGACCCTGTTCACGCGATCGAGCGCGCCGGGACGCATCGGACGCCAGAGCCAGACCTGGATCCGTTTTCCCGACGGCTGGAAGGTGGTCGCCGCCCATGTCAGCGTCATCGACGGATGAGTCGCCCGCGCGGGCCCCGGCCCGGCTACGAATCCGGCGTGTCCAGCGCCTTGGCAGCCACTCGGCGCAAGCGGCCCCCGCGCTTCTCGTAGGCGAAGATCGACGCCAGGGCGCGGGTCTCCGACCCCTCCGGCGTAGGCGCAGATTCCGTCGGCGTCTCTGCGACCATGGGGGCGGAGACCGCCCGCCGCAGCAGGGCGAGGCGCACCACTTCCCGATCCTGCACGATCCGCGCGGCGGCGTCGGCCTCCGTCCGGACCGACGCGATGGCGCCGTCCGCGAAGCGGAGCTCAAGGGAGGCCCCGGGGCGGCCCCCGCCCCCGATCACATCGAGGCCGAATCCCGCCACGGAGGCCGCGAGGCCGAGGGGGCGGGGCAGGGGCCCGGTGGATGCCAGGGCGTCCCGGAGACCGCGCGCAATGCCGAGGCGCCGGGACGCCGGCTCCGGACCGTAAGACACCATGAAGTCCGCCAAATCCTCGACGCCCCGCGCGCTGCCATCGGGCAGGTGGAACACACCGGCCTCGTAGGATCCCGGACCTTCGCCACAGGTTCCGCCAAGAAGCAGGATCTCGCTCATCGGTCTTTCTCGTCCGATCATTCCTGCCCGCGCATGGTTCGCACGAAGAACACAGGCCCGCGTCGTGCATCCGATGCTCCAGACTGCGCTGTCAGACGCTTGTGTCGAAAACACGACAGCAGCATCCCGGACCGAAATCCTCGGCGCAACTCTGCGTCCGGGGAAGCAACCAAAGATCGACCTCCCCCCTTGACAGGCCGCGGCCGAAAATTGCCTAGAACGGTCGCATTTCCCAACTCCGAGGATTGTCCTCCATGCAGGTGATCGAGACGGACATCCCGATCGTGCGGCGCATCGTTCCCAAGCGGTTCGGCGACGCGCGGGGCTGGTTCTCGGAGACGTACCGGGCGGACGTGCTGGCGAAGGTCGGCATCACGGACGTCTTCATCCAGGATAACCAGTCCTTCTCGGCACCTCAAGGCACCGTGCGGGGGCTGCACTTCCAGCGGGCGCCGATGGCGCAGGCCAAGCTGATCCGGGTCCTGTCCGGCGCGATCCTCGACGTGGCGGTCGACCTGCGGCGCGATTCACCCACCTACGGGCAGCACGTGGCGGTGCGGCTCGACGCGGAGGCCGGCGAGCAGCTCTACGTGCCGATCGGCTTCGGGCACGGCTTCTGCACCCTCGTGCCCGACACCATGGTGGCCTACAAGGTGGCCGGCGGGGTCTACAGCCCCGAGCACGACGGGGCCCTGCTCTGGAACGATCCCGAGCTCGGCATCGCCTGGCCCGTCACGGAGGCCGAGGCGCAGCTCTCGGACAAGGACCGGGTCGCGCCGCGGCTGGCCGAACTTTCGCCCCCGTTCTGAGAACACGTTGTCCGGGCTGCGGGCCCGGCCCGATTCCTCGAGAGACCCTACCCCCATGCGCATCTTGGTCACCGGCGGCTGCGGCTTCATCGGATCGGCACTGGTCCTGCACCTGGTGCAGGACCTCGGACACGAGGTGGCGACGCTGGACGCGCTGACCTACGCGGCCAACCCGATCTCGCTCCAGCCGCTGGCCGACAACCCGAAGCACCGCCTCGTCGAGGCCGATATCTGCGACCGCCAAGCCGTGCACGCCCTCTACGCCGCGTTCCGGCCCGACGCGGTGATGCATCTGGCCGCCGAGAGCCACGTCGACCGCTCGATCACCGATCCGGGCGCCTTCATCCGCACCAACGTGGTCAGCACCCAGGTGATGCTCGACGGGGCTCTCGGCGGCCAGATGCATCACCGGGTCGGGCAGGAACGCGGCGGCGAGGGCGGGCACGGGTTGGCGGTCGCAGATATCGGCCTCGACGAGGCGGTGCGTCGGGTTGTCGGCCAGCGGCTGGAGCGAGATCGGGTTGGCCGCGTAGGTCAGCGCGTCCAGCGTCGCCACCTCGTGTCCGAGGTCCTGCACCAAGTGCAGGACCAGTGCCGATCCGATGAAGCCGCAGCCGCCGGTGACCAAGATGCGCATGGGGGTAGGGTCTCTCGAGGAATCGGGCCGGGCCCGCGGCCCGGACAACGTGGTCTCAGAACGGAGGCGAAAGTTCGGCCAGCCGCGGTGCGACCCGGTCCTTGTCCGAGAGCTGCGCCTCGGCCTCGGTGACGGGCCAGGCGATGCCGAGCGCGGGATCGTTCCAGAGCAGGGCCCCGTCGTGCTCGGGGCTGTAGACCCCGCCGGCCACCTTGTAGGCCACCATGGTGTCGGGCGCGAGGGCGCAGAAGCCGTGCCCGAAGCCGATTGGCACGTAGAGCTGCTCGCCGGCCTCCGCGTCGAGCCGCACCGCCACGTGCTGCCCGTAGGTGGGTGAATCGCGCCGCAGGTCGACCGCCACGTCGAGGATCGCGCCGGACAGGACCCGGATCAACTTGGCCTGCGCCATCGGGGTCCGCTGGAAGTGCAGCCCCCGCACGGTGCCTTGAGGCGCCGAGAAGGACTGGTTATCCTGGATGAAGACGTCCGTGATGCCGGCTTTCGCCAGCACGTCCGCCCGGTACGTCTCCGAGAACCAGCCCCGCGCGTCGCCGAACCGCTTGGGAACGATGCGCTTCACCGCCGGGATAGCCGTCTCAATCCTCCGCATCGGCTTTCCTCTCACTCATCAAATAGGATAGCTGTTTCTAAATCCTACCTCGGCAAAAAATGCAGTCTCTGCTGATCCAAAGCGCGGGCACAGTGCAGATTTCGCGGGCATTTAATGGCCCCATAAAAGCGGAAACAATGGCACGTTATATATACGAAGACGGTGAACCATGGCCTATGAGTGTAACTCAAGACACTTATGCGACATGATGTTCGAGTGCTAACGCTAAGCTTCCAAACCGTATGGAGCCGGGCACACCCGCCATGTCAAGGCTATGGTGCTGATGTTTCCGTTTTTGGCGCTTCGGGGCAAGAAGTTCACCGCGCGCTCGACGGCGGGCGCCTGTCATCCGACAGTGGTGTGCTGTTGCTTGCTGAGGCCGCGCTACGGTTACGAATGGCCGAGAAGCTCCCCCCCCCCCCCCCGGTAATTTTGATCCCACCCGCCCCGAACGGCGTCTCCACCCCGCCTTCTGCCGCGACTTTCCCAAACAATACATTGGCCGGGTGACCGTACACCTTCACCACAAAGTCGCAGACAATGGGGTTGTCTGACCCTTGGGGGGACCTTCCGGTCCATCCGTAACTGTAGCGCGGCCCCTGCAAGAAACATCACACCACTGTCGAAGGACAGGCGCAGCCCTCCGAGCGCGCGGGGACTTTGTTGCCCCAAAGCCCCAAAAACGGAAACAT
>NZ_JAKSYI010000035.1 GCF_022829285.1 Methylobacterium sp. J-078 | reverse complement strand
ATCTGATCGCAGCGGCAAAGCGTGAAGGGATCGGCCGGGTTATCATCGACACGCCGCCCCATGCCGAGGACAGCATCTTGGGAGCGATGCGCGTTGCGGATCTGGTGCTGGTGCCGACGAGGCCGGGGCCACTCGACCTGGCTGCGGTCGCAACCACGCTGGAACTGGCTGAGCGCGTGGGCAAGGCTCCGCTCGCCGTCATCAATCATGCACCTCCGCGCACCGGGTCGTCCGAACCCGCGATCGTCACGGAAGCGCGGGCGGCCCTCGTCGGCATGGGGGCGATCGTCGCCGCGTCCGTCGTTGCGAACAGGGTGAGCATGTCGCACGCGATCCTGACCGGCTCGACGGTCAACGAGCACGAACCGGGCGGGAAGGCTGCTGGCGAGGTCGAAGCGCTCTGGCGCGAGATAGAGGCTGCTCTGGCTCAGAACACGAGGACCACCCGATGAGCGCAAAACCGCGTCCGACCCTTGACAGCTTGAGCGATCGTTTCGCGCGCAAGCCCGCGCCCGCTGCGCCAGCCGCAGGCGAGACAGAGGATGCGCCGCCGGCTCCGGCCTCCGAGAAGTCTCCGCTGGACGGCGGGAGGGATAAGCGGGTGCAGATCCTGACACGGATCGACCCGGCGACCCGGAAGCGCCTCAAGATGATCGCGGTCGAACATGACCGGACCATTCAGGACATTTGTGAGGAAGCCATCCGCGATTTCGTGGCGCGCCATAGCAAGTGAGCCTGCGGGCTTGGGATGATGGGGGCTTGCCCGCAGGCTCCCATTTATTTTCGCAATCTTGCTATCAAGCTATCTAGCTCTCTTGATCCGAACCATTCGAGTGCGTAACTTCCGAGAATGGTTGTTCTCGGAAGTTTCGAGCAAGCGGGTTAAAAGCGAGCGGAGGAAGTGAAGCCTTGGCTATACCGCTGATCGACGGCACGTCCGGCGCGCGGCTCCCGCTCAAGCCCGCGTTCGGCTCGTCCTGCAACGGTTGCGGCATGTGCTGCGCGATAGAGCCGTGCGGCCTCGCCCGCGAGTTCATCCCCGACCAATCCGCCGAGGGGCCATGCCGCGCGCTGGAACACGACGCGGGCCGGTTCGTCTGCGGGCTGATCCGCCACGCCAGCCGCTACCTGCCGGACCTCCCGAACGATTGGGCGGACCCGCACCTGGGCGGGATCTTCGCGGAAGCCCTCGGGGCAGGGAAGGGCTGCGATGCCGACGACCCTGAGGCTACTTTCACGCGATCCGCTCAACGTTCCTGCTGTACCGCTGATGCAGCGGCTTGCCTGCGAGCCCGTGCCTGAGAGAAGTAGCTGTAGAAGGTGTTCCGGCTGACTCCGAGCCGCTTGGCCATGGCTTCGAGCTGAGGCAACTCAGCGACTCGTTGCTCAAACGTCATCAAATCTTAATCACGTCCCGTTTGCGTGTCTTAGAAAAAGTGACCGGTTAAGGATCAACCAACAGCTTGGAAGAGGCCGGTGGCATACTCTGTCACGCAATCGGACGTTTGCGTGACGCTTCAGTTCCAGGAATTTTTCTGACAGCAAGTGAATGCTCGGCTGCGTGACCGCCCTTGGCCTACGCTTGCAATGTCAACCAGGGCGATATGCGCGAAAAGCCCCTCAAAGATCCTAAGGGCCTTGGCGGTGACTTCACCGAGTGCCATCATACGAAATGGGTGTCGACACTCTTGCCAACACAGAAAATGAAGCATGCTGAGTTAGCTCGTCTATCTGCCAACTGTCACTACGTGGTCCATATTAGGCATTTTCGTACAAATATTTATGACTCAAAGCCTGCAATCTATTATAATATTCTACTAGAATTAAAATGTCAATTTAAACAGATATGATTCTATTATTGTAGCCGATAAGGTGAAGCATGATTGATTTGAAGCCGTACTTTGGATCTCAGGTTGATGGGAAAAACGGCCAATTATTCTATACAGGAGCTGAAGGCGCGACGAATTTAATGTCGTACTATACGAATGGCGTCGCGGAGGATGCCGTTCAGTCGTGGAGGCAAACCTTCGCTCGACGTGGAAGGGAACTCAAGAAGAGGGGTATTCCCTACCATGTCATCATCGTTCCGGGCGCTCACGTGGCATGCGGGAATGATCTTCCGGATCATCTTCACGGAAAGATTAAAGCACCTTTTCCCCAATTGTCCGCTGTTATGGACGGTGCCGAGGGCGTCACACTCCACGATGCTCTGCCCGATCTCGCCGTCGCTGATACACCCTTTCGGACCTACCGTCGGAACGACACGCATTGGACCGATTACGGGGCGTATCTCAACTATCAGGCGGTGAGCAGGCGCGTAGCGCTTGAGACCAAAATCGGACTTGTCACTCCGGATGATTTCTCCGTCGAGCTAAAGAACGCCTTTGGAGACCTCTCAATTCATCGTGTACCCGAGGGGGCGCCCGAGTTGATCCCGATACTAACGGTTGGCGGGAGGCACCACGCTCGGACAGTGCAAAAGAACACCACCGTCGTCCGAAACCGCTTGATCCGGATGGAGTCCGACACCGCGCCGGAGACATCTGCGTTCTTCTTCCACGACTCCTACGGAACAGCGCAGGCGAAGTTCTGGGCTAGAAGTTTTAGTCGCACCTCGTTCGCGGGCGTAACGCACCGCGTGTATTTCGATGCGATCGATCGAGACAAGCCTGACGTCGTGTTCTCGATCATGGCAGAGCATCGCTTATTTCAGAGACCGAACGACCATGATCATTGGACGTTCGAGGACGATTTTGAGAGTGACTGCAGATCTCCGGCAGGTGTGAAGACTGCGAAGATCCTCGTGCTTTATCGCCAGCAGAAACTGACTGAAGCCGCCGAGGCCGCGGCGGGTCTTGACCAGGAAGCTGGCTTTGGAGCGTATCATGCCCGCGTCGCGGCCCAGGCCTACGTCGCGGCTCATCGTTACGACGATGGTGTCGCGATGAGCCAGACGGCACTGTCTCTAGCCCCTCAGAGCCCCTCGAACCTCTGGATGGCGGCCTATGCGAGTGTTTATGCTGGCAAGCCCCAGGACGCCGTCACACTTGCGACCTGGGCAGTTGCAACAGACCGATTCAATGGCGCCTGGGCTGAATTGCTGGCCTCCGTACTGATCGGGCTTGGCCGCTGGGATGACGCAGCGGTCCTATTGGAAAACACGGTTCTGCAGATTGATGACCATCCTGAACTCTGGCGTCACCTGGCCCATGTACGGGACATGCGCGGCCAGTTAACAGCACGAGACGAAGCTCGGGCCAAAGCGGCGGCTCTCGACGGACAGGACTTGAGGCTCGCATCCTGATCGCGCCGATGCGCATACTCATGCAAATGGGGGCCTGTCCGTAAGGCAGGCCGAGCACACCGTTTTCTCGACGTTAGATTCCCAGTCAGGGTTTCCCGACATAAATCGGGTTGTCTGTTGCTAGCCGTTCTCAAGCCGGTCTGATGTCCGAAAAGCGGTTTTTTAACTGACACCATCAAGGGGTACGCGAAGACCACCGGGCGCGATGCCTGGACCTTCGGGGCACACAGCCTGCGGAGCGGGTTCATCACGGAAGCGGCTGGACGGGGTGTGGATCTCGCCCGGATCATGGATCAGTCAGGGCACAGCGATCCGCGCACGGTCATCGGTTACGTCCGCAGAGCCAACGCCTTCAAGGATCATGCGGGGGGCGGGTTCCTTTAGGGGCCGCCCCAACGAGAAACGGCCGGGGTTTCCCCCGGCCGCCCGTCATCGTGAAGGCTGATCCGCTTAGCGGAGGAGCTGCAGGATGCCCTGCTGCGCCTGGTTGGCGAGCGAGAGTGCCGAAATTGCCAGCGAGTTACGGGTCGAAAGAGCTTGCGAGTTTGCCGCTTCCTCATTCAGGTCTGCATTCACAAGGTTCGCCGAGCCCGTATCGAGGATGTTCGTCATCGACTTGGTGAAGTCCTGCCGGTTCTGCACCACCGAAAGATTGGAGCCGAAAGTCGACGACTGAGCACGAAGAGTCGTGGTTGCATTAGTCAGCTGATCGATAGCAGTCCTAATGTCATCATCCGACTGAAAGTCTCCAGAGGTCGTTTTCAGGCCAAGACCATCGGCATCGAAGCGAACTCCTTCTATGTTAAGAGCCGAAGTGTTGCTTTCATTGAATGTCATCTGAAGTGTATTGTCGCTGGGCTTGTTGCTGGTGCGATAAAGTAGGTTTACACCATTGTAGCCTGAGTCCTGAGCCTGCTGAGTGATCTGGGACAGGATCTGGTTGAACTGCTTGGCAAGGGCAGCTCGCGTTGAGCTAGTGCCAGTACCACCGCCAACATCGGTTCCGGTATTCGACTGGGCCGTCGCGTTGTTGCCCTTAAGTCCGAAGCCGATATCAATTTGATCTGCGTTGGCACCGGAGGACGGGCTTTGGTAAGCCTGAACGGTAAGCTTCTGATCTGAACCAGACGCAGTAGTTTGAACAACAAGCTTGTTATTTACGAATTTAGCCTCGACGTTACCGTTTAATCCGGTGTCTTGAGAGATCTGATCATTGATCGACTTAAGTATTGCGGCCTGCGACGTCGTTGCGGATGCGCCTGAAATTGTGTTGTCAAGTTTAATTATCTTAGTAGTACCGGTGCCCAGCTTGATTGTGAAGGAGGCATCTTTGCCGCTTGACAAATCAAGTGTAGCCTCGGTCTTCCCACTAGCGACAGTCAAGCCAGTGCCTGACACGATAGCCTTAGAAGAGCCATCAGTTGCATCAGAACCTGCGCTAGACTGTCCGGTAGCAGCCTGCCCAGCTCCCTGCTGAAGCACACCAACCGTTCCGGCTGTAGTGCCAAGCCCAAGTCCAATCGTGTCATTCGTTGCAGTGACTGCGACAGTCGCAGCAGTGCCGGTAGCCGTGGACGAGAACTTAAGCTGTCCAGAGGCGTCGAAAGACGCCGTAGCACCAGCAGCGCCAGCGGTTAACTGTGTGTTGATCGCTGCAAGAACGTCGTCACGGCTTGGCGTCGGGCCGAGCTTTGTTGAGCCGGTCGAAATAGCTTCTTTGTTGAGAGTGACGGTGGTCAGAGTCCCGCCACTGCCCTGAACGGAAAACGAAGCCGATTGTCCACCACTCAAAACAACAGAATTAGGGATTGCTTGACCAAGCGTAATCGTGGACGCGGTATCCGGAGCAGGCGCAACCCCGGCAGTACCGTTCTGCACAACAGTGCCATCAGCCTTGCCGACGGCCGCAGTGAACTTCGAGAAGCCAAGGCCAGTCGGACCGCCTGCAGTGGTCACGCCGCCGCTTACAGTCACCGTTGCGTCAGGACCTTTCTCGGCCGAGGTGAAGACAAGCTTTCCGCTGCCAGAGTCCACCGTAGCTTTTGCAGTAGAACCTTCCGCAGTAAGTTTAAGATTGATTGCGTCGGCGATTTTCTGCTTATTATCGACTGGAACAAGCACTGTTCCGCCAGTAGCGGCAAGCGTACCACCCACAGCATCTGTGGCAGAGTTTCCATCGAGGTTTACAGTAACAGTCTTATTGCCGTCGTAAACAGTAAGCTGCGCGGTCTGACCGCCATCAAATCTCGTCGTCGAAGCCAAAGCCGCATCTGCGGTGACTTTTGGAGCAGTAGGTGTGACAGAAGATACACCAAATCCAATATCGAGATTTGAACCGGCAGATCCGCGAACGGTGATTGCCTGAGATGAACCCGTTCCGACCGTGGCAAAAGAGAGCTTGCCGTCCGGAGTCGTGGAAGCCGTCACCTTACCAGCAAGAGCCGAGTTGCTTGAAATCTGGCTCTTCACGGCGGAGAGAATCTGGTCCGTCGTAACTGCCTTCAGATCAGTTGTTGCGCTCTTGAGGGTAGTGGCATCAAGGCGGATCGTGCTGGTCGTCTTGCCGCCGTCGACGGAGATATCGACAGACGCATCATTTGCCAAATCGGAAAAATCGCGCGTGCCCGGGGTTCCAGCAAGAGCTGAATAGCTCGAAGTTCCGGTGACCGTTGCGGCAAGCGCAGTATGGCCGCCAGAAATGGTGCTGCTCGTCCCGCCAGTCTTGTCAGCAAGAGCTTGGCTCGCAGTCGATTTGGCACTATCGAGAAGTTTCTGGATTGAGGTGATGCCCTGGTTGGCAGCCTGAATGGTCTGAACACCATTCGACATGCCATTAAGCAAAGAACTCAGGTCCGTCGAGCGTGAGGTCAAGCTCTGCGACGTAAAAAAGCTCGTGGGATTGTCAAGAGCAGAGTTGACCTTCTTACCAGTCGAAAGCCGGCTCTGCGTCGTAGACAGAAGATCTGCCGTGCCCTGAAGAGAAAGCAGGTTTTGGCGTGTAGCAGCTGAGAGGGTGATACCGGAAGACATTCAATTGACCCTTTTGATCTGGACGTCTTCTGATTTCGAAGACCCGTTGAACCGACCCTAAAGGCACTACGCTTCCGTTAATTCCTTCCGTAAATCGCGACTGCATCAGTAAAATTTCTCGGTATGGTTTACGATCTATTAATTAACCCCTCGTAGGACGTGGCCAAACGGGGAGTGAACCGATGGCCCTCAAGATAGATCTCAAGCCGAATGAACGCCTCATTATAAATGGCGTGTCTATCCGCAATGGTGATCGAAGAGCTTCACTCACCTTCGAAACGCAGGCAAAATTTCTCCGCGAAAGAGATATCCTAACAGAAAGTGAGGCAGTGACTTCGTGTGAACGGCTATACGTTCTACTGGAAGCTATCTATCTCACAGACAATCCGTCAGAACTCGAAAATGAGTTTATCATTCAGGCAAACGTTCTGATGGCAGCCGCACCAAGCATGGCACCTTATCTAGCAACTATTTTCGAGAGATTTTCCAACGGAGAGTACTACGCAGCACTCAAATCCGGCCAAGAGCTAATGAAATACGAAAGAAATCTACTAGATATTATTGCAACAAAAAATGATGACCGTGACCACGCGTTATCTAAGGCCTCGACTAATTGAGAATTGTCTGCTTGATCATCGCGTTAGAGAGGGCTTGCTATACGGGCTGGTAACGAGCGCTCAGAACCAGGATCATGTGCAACCTCTACAGCCTCGTCACGCCGCAGGCCGAGATCCGCGCCTCCTTCGGCTTGTCGGCGGATCGTGCCGGCAACCTGCCGCCCATGCCGGGCATCTTCCCCGATCAGCGCGCGCCCATCGTGCGGGTGGGCGACGACGGAGAGCGCACCATGGAGATGTTCCGATGGGGCATCCCAGGACCGAAGCAGTTCGGCGAGCACCCCGTCACCAACGTCCGGAACGTGAAGAGCCCGCATTGGCGGCCCTGGCTGAAGCCTGAATACCGCTGCTTGGTGCCGGTCTCCTCCTTCAGCGAGTACGCCGACACCAAGCCGAAGAAGACACCGACCTGGTTCGCGCTCGATGAGGATCGGCCGCTGTTCGCCTTTGCTGGCATCTGGCGGCCCTGGACGGGCGTGCGCGGCACGAAGGCCGAGAACCCCGACCGCGTCGAGGAAGAGCACCGGTTGTTCTCGTTCCTGACCTGCGAGGCCAACGGCGTAGTCGGGCCGATCCACCCGAAGGCGATGCCGGTCTTGCTCACGACCCCAGAGGAGTGGAGCGCTTGGCTCGCCGCACCTACGGAAATCGCCCTGGAGCTTCAGCGACCGCTACCGGATGCGATGATGCGGATCGTGGCTACGGGTTCTCGTAGGGACCCGGCAGAATGACGTCCGATGCGGAGCAGTACGCGTTTTCCGAACCTGCCTCCTGCGAACGCCGTTGATGCCGTAAGGTCAAAGTCTTGAGGGTCAGCAGGTGATGGAGCGCTACTTCTTCGACGTCGAAGACGGTCACCTCACGATGGATGATGACGGGAGGGACCTTGCTGGCGCCGATGCTGTCGCGGCCGCTGCAATGAGCACCCTGCTGGAGATTGCCCGGTTCGAGGTCGTCGCAAACAACGAGCGTGAGCTTTCTGTGACCGTTTGGAACGAGGCAGGGGACCCGATCTATCGCGCGGCTGTCACGGTGAAAGCCGGTTGGCTCGTAGGCGCGGACAGATCACTCAACACCTTCAGGGATCACTCAGGGAGCGGGCTTCAATGAAGCGGGATATGGGTCTGATCCGCGAATTGCTGCTGAAGCTTGAGGATTTGGAAAAGACTTCACACGAATTCGCCACGATCAACTCATCAGAGCCAGAGCTTCAGGTTGACGGATTTCAGTCAGATCAAATCGACTATCATGTGAGCCTCCTCTATGAGGCCGGTTTAATTACGAGCGGCACCGATACCGACCTGATGATGGACGGCACTTGGATTTTCCGCCGTCTTACCTGGGCCGGCCATGATTTTCTCGACACGGTGCGAGATCCCGAGGTTTGGAAGCGGACGAAGTCAGGAGCCAGCAAGCTGGGCGGGCTCGCCTTTGAGGGCATAAAGAACATGGCGACGGCCTACGCCAAGCACGTCGCGAAGGAGCGGCTGGGACTGGACCTTTGAGGAGCAGCGAAGGACAGCCAGAGCGGCTGCCCGAACAGATCGCGATCGGTCTGGTGCAAGATGCGGAAGCCTACCGCCTTGCAGCCCTCCGGGTGCAGCCACGGGATGCCCCAATCGGTGAAGTCGATCTCATCGCGCCAGCATGGCATCTCCTCTGCCATTCCGCTGAGTTGGCCCTAAAAGCTTTCCTTCTAAGCAACGGTGCCGATCCGGGATCAAAGCCCGGCGGCCTCAAGCACCCGGCATTGCGTCACAACCTGCTCGGTCTTTACGAGGCTGCCGTCGCGCAAGGGTTCGCCCCACCAGATGCTGAGTTCGGCGAGTTGATGGAATGGCTCGCCCCCTACCATAGCGCTCACGATTTTCGGTACCGGAAGCCCGGCCTTGTCAGCTTGGCGGCACCATTCTTCATCGCTGAGGTTCTTGAACCGGTCATCGCCAGAGTTGAGGGCACGGTACGCGAACGTTGGCGAACAAGACGAGGAAGTAGATAGGCTTGGTGCTCGGTCCATGGGGCATCAGTTCGCCGTTCACGAACTTGCTCACGGTGTGCAGCAGACAGGAACGATGTTACTTTTCGTAGGTCTATACCGTATACTCTCGACCGCAACGGGATAACCTTCGTTCGGGAGAAGCTTGTTTTGAGCAGACGCGAACTCGATCAGGAGTCAGAGCAGGCGCCTGCCTCAAAACCTGGGAAGCGTCCGCCGACGAAGCAGGAGACGGCGGCGATAGACAAGGCCGTCGCCTACTGCCAGAGCCGGACCCAGCCCCTCGCCTACGAGATAACGCGGATGGAAGGGGGCGACATCAAGATCAAGATCCCTCACGACAACCCCGGCGGCTTCATGGCTCAGGAACGGGCCACCTTCGGGACCGTGTCCGAGGAGTTCGCCCGCCGTGCCGCTGCCGACGTTGGCGACATCGTGCGGAACCATGGCGAGAAGCTGCCCGCCCCCGACAAGATGAACGCCGGGATTGCCGCCGTTGCCGGGATTGAGCCCCAGAACGAGTACGAGGCCATGTTGGCAGTTCAGATGGTCGGCACCCACTCGGCCGCCATGGACATGCTGTCCCGCGCCAAGCAAGCGAACGGCACCGATCACCTGGAGCGGTACGGAACCCTCGCGGTGAAGCTCCTGCGGACCTACACGGCGCAGATCGAGGCTCTGGCAAAACTACGGCGCGGCGGCGAGCAGAAGGTCCGCGTCGAACACGTGCACGTTCACCAAGGCGGACAGGCGATCGTCGGCAACATCACCACCGGCAAGGGTGGGGGGCTCCTCGAAAACGGAAATCAACCTCATGCACTCACTGGACCGGCAGCCTTCGCCCTTTCGGATGGCACAGCGGTGCTGCGCGAAGACCCGCGCCGGGACCCCGTGTCAGTCGCCGGCCGTCAGCGGGAAGGCCAGGTGCCGGATGCACGGCGGCGCCCGAGGAAGCGGCGCGCCGAAGGGTGAGCGGAACGGGGCGTATCGGACCGGCCTCTATGTCGCCGAGGCGGTGGCCACGCGGCGTATGGCCAGAGAGACGCTGGCGAATGCGCGAGCCTTCTTATCGGATCTCTCGTGACAGGCGCACGCGCGCGTAGACTGGTGCGGACTGTGCGGGCACCTGTAGGTCCCGGCGTTGCAGACTTCTACGACTACTCCGTGTCGAAGACACCGAAGCGGAGAGGCAGAGCCGTAATCAACTCCTCCATCATCCGGCGACGGTCCTGCTCAGGCACATCGTTGATAGGCGTGTCTGCCTTGATGCCGAGCTTCATCCTAATCCCCCTCAGCTTTTCACCAATGAACCAGCTAAATTCAAAGTTCTCGCGGCCGCCACACATACCCTCCAAGCGGCGAAGCTCCGACTGAGCAGAAAAGTTTTCTCTCTCCCACTCTAGATAATTATCTATACCTGATATTACGAACGACTCTTCAATTCTTTTTTCTATTTCTTCGCTCATAGAGCGTCCAGCAATTTCGGCAGCTTGCATCAGTTGATCTTTACGTGCCTCACCGAGGCGGAACATGACATTTAATCGCTTGCCCTGCTCAGGGTTCTTCAGCGGTCGGCCAATCCGCTTCCTGTCATCCCTGCCCCCCTGCGTCATTGCCTATCTCCAAAGCCCCTTCTCTTTCCGCAATAGGATCATTGCGGTATCTTGACAAGCGCCTCGTTCCCTATCATCACTTTCCGCAATGATTTCATTGATGAAAGGTTGGAGGATGAGGGACGACATACTGGAAGTCCTGACCAAGCCAACGGTTGATGTGGTTCTGGCCGGACGAGTTTTGGGGATTGGCAAAGCGGCAGCCTACCGGGCTCGCGAAGCCGGAGACATCCCGTCCATAAAAATAGGCGGCAAGTTTCGTGTCCCGACCTCGAAGCTTCGCGAGATGCTGGCGCTGCCGGCCACCCAGGCCCTGGCGTCCACTGCCGACTGAATTCCGCCGCTGGCGGGATCGGCCCGCCGGCTCCTGAAGCGCCCTATCGGGCATGAGAAACCCCGGTCGCGTTCGCAGCGCGCCGGGGTCAGGAAGTCTCAGTTGATGCACCTGACCTATACTCCCCAGCGCTCCGCTGGGCAATCGAAATCCGTCATTCCGATGCCGTCCCACGACGGCCCACAGCCCGAGGAGCTTCGCGCTCGGCGGCTGCAAACCCGTTTCGCCTACAGCCCCGAGGTGGCCAGCCAGATCGCTGCCTTGGCCTACGGGGTGAGCGAGAAACTGGAGCGTCGCGTTTGAGCGCCGCCCCGCACGCCTCTTCAGACCCGGTGACGGCAGTGCCCCGCGCGCCCGACCTTAACGGCCCCATCGCCGATGCGATCGGCGAGGCCATGCACGCTGCCGCAAACTATGCCGATACCGCCGGGCGGTTCGCCGAGATGCGGGACCTGCGTGGCCTGTCCTACGCCGTGCGATCCGCCGCCGCCTGTATCGGCACGGCCGCCGAATTGCTGTCGGAACTGACCGCTGCCTCTCGCAAGGGAGGGACGCGCGGATGAAGGCGTTCCACGAGCTTTTCGGCGATGATCGGGAATGGGCGCTAGACAACAGCCTGCGCCGGTTCCGGGTCCGGTTCAGTCGCCTCGGCGACCTGCCCCAACGCGACCACTACCCGCCCGACTGGATCACTATCGTCCGCCTAAGCGACGGCTTCCGCATGGTTCTGACCGAACGGTGCCTGCGCTCGGGCGAGCCTTTCGAGGATACCGACTGGTACGCCGCGCGACGCCTGGGGCTCGTCAACGAGAGCCGCCGGACGCGCGGTCAGCAGGAGGTCTGACCATGGGCCAGATCGTCCCGTTCGCTCCCGTGCGCCTCGTCCGCGTCTTCCCGGACTTCGGCGCTTGGACGGTCCTGCTCATCAGGAAGGGCAAGCGTAACCAGCGTCTCGGCACCTACAGCGACAAGCGGGTTGCCGTGAGCACCGCAGCCAGGGTGTGCCGGATCGAGGGCATTCCCTCGCCCGTCGTCATCGAGCCCGAGCCGGTCACGAGGGAATGGTCGCTCACCGAAGGGCCGGGCGCTGCATGAGCAAGGGGACCACGCTCGCCCCCGACCCGGTCGCCGTTCGTGCCTTCGCGGAGCGGCTGAACGCCCACGTCGCGGCAGCCTTCACCGGCTACCACGACCCCGGCCTGATGCAGCTTGTCGCCATCCATCCAGCCAGCGAACTGACACTGACCTTCCCGTTCAAAATCGGGGAGGTGAACTACATGGTGGCCGAGGCCATCCGGCAGGCCGAGAGCGGGCACAACGTCTACGTCGAGGCCCGCACCGTCCAGAGCGGGGTCAAGCGCGGCAAGCGGGGCGGCATCGCCGATACCGTGGGCGTGTTCGGCCTCGTGAACGATGCCGACGCCGACAAGGGAAAGGCCAGGCGGCTTAGTGTCGAGCCGTCGTTCGTCATCGAGACCAGCCCTGGCAACGCCCATCACTGGCTACTCCTCGACCGTCCGTTGAAGGCGCAGCAGGCCCAGGAGCTTGGCGCTGCGATCCGAGCGCAGGGTGGCGCCGACTCCGCGTCGGGCGTCGTCACGCAGCCCTATCGCATCCCCGGCACCCCGAACTATCCGGGGCGGCTCAAGCTCGCCCGAGGGCGCACAACGGTCCCGACCGCCATCGTCAGTCTGGACGGCAAGGTGTGGTCGGTCGCGGAGCTACAGGCCGCGTTCCCGATCAAACCGAAGCCCCAGGTCGAGCGCCGCGAACGCGAGGCCGGCGCCAGCGGGATCATCAGCCCCCGCGTGGAAGACATGGTGTCCGAGGTCGGGGGCGACCGCTCGTCCCGGTTCTACGCCGCCGTGGCCTTCGCCTTCAAAGACGGCCTGACGCAGGACGATCTTGAGGCCCTGATGCGCCAACACCCAGAAGGGTGCGGCGGCAAATACCTGGAGCCGTATGACCGCCTCGCCCGCGAGATCGACCGCGCATGGGAGAAGGTGGCGGACGAGGCCGACGAGGTCCGCGAAGCCGCCGCAACGCCTGCCTACGCCGATGGGTCGAGCCCTATTGGAGAGGCCCGCCGCGCGGTCCAAGCCGGGGTGCAGAGCTTCATCGAGGCGGCCGAGGCTTACCGGCTTGCGGGAGACCCCGATGCTGAACCCCCGGTCCAGGCCCTCGCCGTCACGACAGGCGTTGGAAAGACCCGCGCTACTGCCCGCGCCGTCGCCGCCTACGTCATTGGCCGGCGCGAAAGCGGCAGCCCGGCCAAGCCGATCCTGTACGCGGTTCCGACGCATCGGCTCGGCGACGAGATCGAGGCGCAGTTCGCGGAGCAGGGCGTTTCGGCCCGTGTGTTCCGGGGCAGGCAAGCAGACGATCCGAGCCGGCCGGGCGAGACCATGTGCGACGACCTGGAAGCCGTCAGCATCGCCCTGAGCATGGGGGGCGGCTCGTCCGTGACTAAGATGTGCTGCCGGGCGAAGCTGGACGACGGCACCGAAGCGCGGTGCCAGTTCTACGGGACGTGCTCCTATCAGGCTCAGGTCACGACCCAGCCCGAGGTCTGGATCGTCGCGCACCAACTCCTCTTCAGCGCCGGGACCGCCCTCGGCAAGGTCGAGTTCGTGATCGTAGACGAAGGGTTCTGGCAGACCGGCATTCGCATCCCGAAGCGCGGGCTTACCCTCGATGAGATCGGATCGGCGGTGGGGTCGAAGGGGGCCGCACAGGACTACCTGGCGAACGATGTCGAGGTGTACCGCGCCCAACTCGCCCGCGCTCTGAAGCGGCAGGGACAGCCAGGCGGCGTGAGCCGCGCCGACCTCGTAGCCGAGGGCCTGGACGTTGACCGCTGCACCACCGCCATCTCGGCCGAATGGAAGCTCAAGGACAAGGTTGCGATTTACCCCGGCATGTCCCGCGCCGAGCGCCGGATTGCCGCCAGAGCGGCCGAGCAAGCCCGGCACGCGCAAGCCTTCATCGGCCTTTGGATCGCCGCCCGTGGCGTCCTCTATGATGAGACGATCGAGGTTTCCGGCCGGCTCTACATCGACACCCGTGACGACGAGGACGGGCGCGTGTTGGTCGCCAAGGCCCGCAGCCTCAAGAGCATCCCGAAGCACTGGCACTGCCCGACGCTGATCCTCGATGCGACCCTGCCCAGCCTCGAAATCCTACAGGCGTTCTACCCGCAGGTTCAGCCGGCGCCGGCCATCGAAGCCGCCATGCCCCACGCCCGCGTCCGCTACGTCACCGACGCGCCGACCTCGGCCAACAAGCTGAAGCCCGACGAGGACGGCACCGGCAACCGGAACCTACGGTCCGTCCGACGCGAGATCCTGCGCCGCTTCATGGAGCTAGGTCGCGTGCCCGTCCTTGTGATCGCGCAGAAGGCCGTCGCGGAATGGCTGCGGGCGAGCGGCCTACCAGCCAGCATCAGCACCGAGCACTTCAACAACGTCGCCGGCCTGGACCAGTACCGCAACGTGCGGGGCCTGATCGTCGTCGGGCGCACCCTGCCCGCTCCCGCTGCCGTCGAGGCGCTGGCCGGCGCCATCACTGGCCGGGACATCGAGAAGGCAGAGCCCTGGTATCCGAAGCCGGTTCGGGGCCTGCGCACCCGTGACGGATCGGTGGCAGGCATGGAGTGCGAGACCCACCCCGATCCCGTGGCGGACGCCTGCCGCTGGCAGATTTGCGAGGGCGAGTTGATGCAGGCGATCGGCCGCGCCCGTGGCGTCAACCGAACCGCTGCCGACCCCCTCGC
>NZ_JAKSYI010000032.1 GCF_022829285.1 Methylobacterium sp. J-078 | reverse complement strand
CGTCGCGCACCAACTCCTCTTCAGCGCCGGCACGGCCCTCGGCAAGGTCGAGTTCGTGATCGTGGACGAAGGGTTCTGGCAGACCGGCATTCGCATCCCCACGCGCGGACTTACCCTCGATGAGATCGGATCGGCTGTGGGGTCGAAGGCGTCCGCGCAGGACTACCTGGCGAACGATGTCGAGGTCTACCTCGCCGACCGCGCTCGTGCCCTAAAACGGCAGGCTCAGCCAGGCCGCGTGCTCCGCGCCGACCGCGTGGCCGAGTGCCTGGACGTTGAGCTCTGCACCGCCCCCATCTCGGCCGCGTGTAAGCTAAAGTCCATGATTGTGAGCTATCCCGCGATGT
>NZ_JAKSYI010000075.1 GCF_022829285.1 Methylobacterium sp. J-078 | reverse complement strand
TAAGCACGTCCACGTCATCCTGGACAACTATGGCAGTAACAAACCCCCGCGAGTCCGGGCCTGGCTTCCCCGCCATCCGCGCTGGAGCTTCCACTTCACGCCGACCTCGGCCTCATGGATTAACGCCGTCGAGGGCTTCTTCTCTGCCCTACCCCGTCGCCGTTTCCAGCGGGGCACCTGCGCCGGGGTGGTCGACCCGCAGGTCGCCATCAAGCGC
The DNA here is from genome assembly GCF_022829285.1 of Methylobacterium sp. J-078. GTDB lineage: Bacteria > Pseudomonadota > Alphaproteobacteria > Rhizobiales > Beijerinckiaceae > Methylobacterium. The sequence goes on along the minus strand of NZ_JAKSYI010000075.1, from coordinate 26,948 downwards.
TACAGCGCCGACCAAAACCGTACCCCAAAGCCCTTCACGTGCACTAAACGCGCGTCTGCAATCTTCGACGCCCTCAGCCGAGCTCCTGAACCATCCGTCTGAGTCAGAGCACTAGCACTTCTCCGCCTCGGAGACGGGTTTCCAGCGCTAAAGTGCCCGTCAGGAGAAAAGCTCTCCGGAGCGCGGAACGGGGAACACAAACAGTCTCCAACACCGTCGGAATAAAGACTTCGTTTTTATTGACGCGCCACGGGCCAAGGATAACATCTCCGTCGTCGATCCGAAGCACGATGCCGACTTGGATCGCATCGAATCTCTTCAAACAAGGCGTTTTCTCCGAGCGGGACATCGTCTTCGAACACGTCAGCGGCGGGCAAAATGACGATCAAGCGACACACCATCCTCTCGCGGCGGCTGACGGGTGCCCTGCTCGGCGGGTTGGCCCTGTGCGCGACGCTCTCCGCCGCCGCGGCGGCGGCCGAGGGCCAGTTGCGGATCGCCAAGCAGTTCGGCGTCGTCTACCTGCTCCTCAACGTGGTCGAGGACCAGAAGCTCATCGAGAAGCACGGCAAGGCGGCCGGCCTCGACATCAAGGTCGACTACGTCCAGCTCTCGGGCGGTGCGGCGGTCAACGACGCGCTGCTGTCGGGCAACATCGAGGTGGCCGGGGCCGGCGTCGGGCCGCTCTTCACCCTCTGGGACCGCACCCGGGGCCGGCAGAACGTCAAGGGCATCGCCTCGCTGGGCAACTTTCCCTACTACCTCGTCACCAACAATCCCGCGGTGAAGAGCATCGCCGATTTCGGCGAGAAGGACCGCATCGCGGTCCCGGCGGTGGGCGTGTCGGTGCAGTCACGGATCCTGCAATGGGCCTCGGCCAAGCTCTGGGGGGACAAGGAGTTCGCCAAGCTCGACCGGATCAGCGTCGCGGTCCCGCACCCGGAGGCGGCGGCCGCGATCATCAAGGGCGGCACCGAGATCACCGGCCATTTCGGCAACCCGCCGTTCCAGGACCAGGAGCTGGCAGAGAACCCCAAGGCGCGCATCGTCCTGAATTCGTACGACGTCCAGGGCGGACCGTCCTCATCGACGGTGCTTTACGGGACGGAGAACTTCTACAAGACCAGTCCGAAGACCTACAGGGCCTTCCTGGACGCCCTCGACGAAGCGGCGAAGTTCATCACCGAAAATCCGCAGACGGCGGCCGAGATCTACATCCGGACGACCAACAGCAAGCTCGACACGGGCCTGCTGAAGACGATCATCACCAACCCGGCCGTGACCTTCAAGGTGGCGCCGGAGAACACCCTCGGGCTGGGCCAATTCATGCATCGGGTCGGGGCGATCAAGTCCGCGCCCCAGGCCATCGGCGATTACTTCTTCGCCGATCCGCGCATCACCACCGGCAGCTGAGCGGCCCGCCGTGATCTCCGCCGCCACCCTGTCCGACCTGTCCGTTCTCGAACTGGCCGAGCCGCGCCCGCGCGGCTTCGTCCGGCGCGACGTGGCCCCCGCCCGGCCGGCGCTGGAACCCGCGCCCGGCCCGTCGCCCCTGCTGCAGATCCGGGGCGTCACCCTCGAATACCGCACGCCGCAGCGGGTGGTGCGGGCCACGCACAGGATCGACCTCGACATCCACGCGGCCGACCGCTTCGTCCTGCTCGGGCCCTCGGGCTGCGGCAAGTCCACCCTGCTGAAAGCAGCGGCCGGCTTCATCACGCCGGTGGAGGGCTCGATCACCCTGGCGGGCGCGCCGGTACGCGCGCCCGGACCGGACCGCATCGTGGTGTTCCAGGAATTCGACCAGTTGCCGCCCTGGAAGACGGTGGCGCAGAACGTCGCCTTTCCGCTGCGGGCCGCCAAGGCGCTGGGCCGGCGGGAGGCGCAGGAGCGCGCGCGCCACTACATCGACAAGGTCGGGCTCACGCCCTTCGCCGACAGCTACCCGCACCAGCTCTCGGGCGGCATGAAGCAGCGGGTCGCCATCGCCCGCGCCCTGGCCATGCAGCCCCGGGTGCTGATGATGGACGAGCCCTTCGCGGCCCTCGACGCCCTGACCCGGCGGCGGATGCAGGAAGAACTGCTCGCCCTCTGGGACGAGGCCCGCTTCACCCTGCTCTTCGTCACGCATTCCATCGAGGAGGCCCTGGTGGTCGGCAACCGGGTGGCCCTGCTCTCGCCCCATCCCGGCCGGGTGCGGGCCGAATTCAACAGCCACGCCTTCGATCTCTCCAGCATCGGCAGCGAGGCCTTCCAGGCGGCGGTGCAGCGCCTGCACGCGCGCCTGTTCGACACCGACGCCCCGGCGGAGGCGGCCCGATGAGCTTTTCGGCGACGCGCCCCGGTCTCGTGCCCCCGATCCGCCCGGAATACGACCGGGTGCTCGCGCCCTTCGTGGAGGCGCCGGTGGAGCACGCGCTGCCGCTCGGTGCGCGGCTGTGGCAGCAGGACTGGCTGCGCAAGGGCCTGATCATCGCCGCCCTGGCGCTGGTCTGGGAGGGGCTGGCGCGCTGGCAGGACAACGACCTGCTGCTGCCCGGATTTCTCGCCACGATGTCCGCCCTCGTCGACGGCCTCGTCAACGGCGCGTTGCTGGACCGGGTGCGGATCTCGCTGACCGTGCTGGTGCAGGGCTACGTCGCCGGCATCGTGCTGGCCTTCGGGCTCACGACCCTCGCGGTCTCGACGCAGGTCGGCCGCGACCTGCTCTCGACCCTGACGGCGATGTTCAATCCGCTGCCGGCCATCGCCCTTCTGCCGCTCGCCCTGCTCTGGTTCGGCCTCGGCTCCGGCAGCCTGATCTTCGTGCTGATCCATTCGGTGCTGTGGCCGATGGCGCTCAACACCTATGCGGGCTTCCAGGGCGTGCCCGAAACCCTGCGGATGGCGGGGCGCAACTACGGCTTGCGGGGGCCGTCCTACGTCCTGCAGATCCTGATCCCGGCCGCCCTGCCGGCCATCCTGTCGGGCCTGAAGATCGGCTGGGCCTTCGCCTGGCGCACCCTGATCGCCGCCGAACTGGTGTTCGGCGCCGCCTCGGGGCGGGGCGGCCTCGGCTGGTACATCTTCCAGAACCGCAACGAACTCTACACCGACCGGGTCTTCGCCGGCCTCGTCCTCGTCATCGTCATCGGCCTCGTGGTCGAGAACCTGGTGTTCGCGGCCTTCGAGCGGCTCACCGTGCGGCGCTGGGGCATGGCCCGGTAGGATTTGGCCCGGTCGGCGATGACAGACCAAGGGGCGATACGCGGTGACGGAGCAGGGCCGGTCCCCATGAGCACCTATGCGTCCGGATTCCTAGGCGGCGCCCTGATCGGCCTGTCGGTGGCGCTCCTGATGCTCCTCAACGGGCGCATCGCCGGGATCAGCGGCCTCGTGGCCGGCCTCGGCCGGGATCGGGGCTTCCGCCGATGGGCCGATGGCGCCTTCGTCGCCGGCCTGATCGCCGGGCCGCCGGTCTTCGCCCTCGCCACCGGGGCCTGGCCGGCGATGCGGTTCGTCGCCCCGCTGCCGGTGCTCCTCGTCGCCGGCCTCCTCGTTGGGCTCGGCACCCGGCTCGGGGCGGGCTGCACCAGCGGGCACGGTGTGGCCGGCCTCGCCCGGCTCTCGGCCCGCTCGCTGGCGGCGGTCCTGACCTTCGTGGGGTCCGGTATGCTCACCGTCGCCATCTTACGGGCGCTGGCATGAACGCCGCGCTGCGCCTGCTCGCGGCCCTCGCCGCCGGACTGATCTTCGGCCTCGGCCTGTCGCTCTCAGGGATGCTCGACCCGGCCCGGGTCCAGGGCTTCCTCGACGTGACCGGCGCCTTCGACGGGCGGCAGACCTGGGACCCGACCCTCGCCTTCGTCCTCGGCGGTGCGGTCAGCGTCGCCGGCCTCGGCTACGCCCTGGCCCGGCGCCTGCCGCGCCCGGCCCTGGCAGCCACCTTCGAGTTGCCGACGAACCGCCGGATCGACAAACCGCTGATCGGCGGCGCGGCCCTGTTCGGCATCGGCTGGGGCCTGTCGGGCCTCTGCCCCGGCCCCGCAGTTGCGGCCCTGTCGACGGGCGCGCTGCCCGTCGTGGTCTTCGTCGCCGCCATGCTGGCGGGCATGGCCGCCCATCAGCGGTTCGTCGCCCGCGCCTGAGCCTCAGCGCATTCGGGGCAGGACCTCTACGGCGAAGCGCCGCGTCTCGGCCTCGAACGGCTGGAATTGCAGCATGAACGGTTCGATGCCGGCCGCGTGGAAGGCGCGGATGCGGGCCGCGACGGTTTCGTAGACTGCCGACGCCCCGGGACCAGAATTGGGCCGCCAACGTGCCTCGGCGCATGGTCGTCAGCGGTCCAGCCGGTTCGCTCAGGCGTCCGGCTCAGGCCGCGTGTCGAGTTCCGCGCGGATCTCCGCGCTCGACGCCCCGAGGGCCGGCGGCATCCGGCGGACGGGCAGGCGGGCGCCGTCGATGCGATAGGGCGGGGCGAGGACGTGGCCGGCGGACTCGGTCTCAGGCAGCACGAGGTGGCCGGCCCGCGCCCGCTCGGAAGTCAGGGCCGCGTGCAGGCCCAGCACCTCGCCGCAGGGGATGCCCGCTGCGTCGAGGCGGGCGAGGAGGTCGGCGCGGGTCCAGCGGGCGAGTTCGGCCTCGATCACGGGCAGGAACGCGGCGCGGTTGCGCGAGCGCTCCAGGTTGGTGGCGAAACGCGGGTCCGTGGCGAGGTCGGGGCGCTCCAGCACCTGCTCGCAGAGGCGGCGGTACTGGCCGTTGTTGCCCACCGCCAGCACGATCGGGCCGTCCCCGGTCTCGAACACGCCATAAGGCGCGATGGACGGGTGTGCGTTGCCGGCGCGGACCGGGTCGTGCCCGCGCACCATCGCCTCCAGGCCGCAATAGGCCGTGAGCGCGACCCCGGAATCGAACAGGGCGAGTTCGATGTGGCGGCCCCGCCCCGTGCGCTCGCGCTGGAACAGGGCGGCGAGCACCCCTTGCGCCGCGTATTGCCCGGTGAAGAGGTCGACCGCCGCGAGGCCGAACTTGAGGGGCGGGCGCTCGGCCTCGCCGTTCACCGCCATCAGCCCGGCCTCCCCCTGCACCACGATGTCGTAGCCGGGGCGGGACGCCTCCGGCCCGTCCGAGGCGTAGCCGGAGATCGAGCAGTAGATCAGGCGCGGGTTCTCGGCGCTCAGGGCCGCGTAGCCGAGGCCGAGGCGGTCGGCGCCCCCGGTCTTGAAGTTCTGCACCACCACGTCACAGGTCCGGGCCAGGGCGCGGGCCGTGGCGAGGCCCTCCGGACTGGCGAGGTCGAGGGTGATCGAGCGCTTGTTGCGGTTGGCGCTGTCGAAATACGAGGTGTTGGTGTCGCCCGTGCGCAGGCCCCAGTCGCGGGTGTCGTCGCCGCGCTCGGGATGCTCGACCTTGATCACCTCGGCGCCGAGGTCGCCCAGGCACATGGCACACCAGGGCCCGGCGAGCACCCGCGAGAGGTCAAGGACGCGGATGCCGGCGAGCGGCAGGTCGAGGGGCGGGGGATTCGCACCGTCGTCGCGCGCCGTCGTCTCGCCCATGGCTGGTTCTCCGCTCCCCGCGCCGCCCCGTCGCGCCGGGCCTGTCTAACAGGATTCCGGCCGTTCCGAGCCTGCGCCCGCGCGGGTGGCCTCTCCGGCCCGGACTGATAGGATCGCCGGAACACGAAGAACACCCGAGGAAACCCCATGAACGCCCCGACGCGCCCGCCCGGATCCGCCGCGCCCACCGCCCCCGCCTCCGCCGGCTTCGCCTGGGACGATCCATTCCTGTTGAACGACCAGCTCACCGAGGACGAGCGCGCCATCCACGCGGCCGCGACGGCCTTCGCGCAGGAGGAACTCCTGCCCGGCATTGTCGAGGCCTACGCGCACGAGACCCCCAACCCCGAGCTCTTCGCCCGGATGGGGGAACGCGGCCTCCTCGGGGTGACGCTGCCGGAGGAATACGGCGGGGCGGATGCGAGCTACGTCGCCTACGGGCTCGTCGCCCGCGCCGTCGAGGCGGTGGATTCCGGCTACCGCTCGATGATGAGCGTGCAATCCTCCCTCGTGATGTACCCGATCCACGCCTACGGCTCGGAAGACCAGCGCCGCAAGTTCCTGCCCAAGCTCGCCTCCGGCGAATGGATCGGCTGCTTCGGCCTGACCGAGCCGGACGCGGGCTCGGACCCGGCCGGCATGAAGACGAAGGCGGTGAAGATCGACGGCGGCTACCGGATCTCGGGGGCCAAGATGTGGATCTCGAACGCGCCCTTCGCCGACGTCTTCGTGGTCTGGGCGAAATCCGAGGCGCACGAGGGCGCGATCCGGGGCTTCGTACTGGAGAAGGGCATGAAGGGCCTCTCCGCCCCGACCCTGAAGGGCAAGCTCTCCCTGCGCGCCTCCACCACGGGAGAGATCGTGATGGAGGACGTGGAGGTTGGCGAGGACGCGCTCCTGCCCAACGTCTCGGGCCTGAAGGGCCCATTCGGGTGCCTCAACCGGGCGCGCTACGGCATCGCCTGGGGCGCCATGGGGGCGGCCGAGGATTGCTGGCACCGGGCGCGCGCCTACACCCTGGAGCGCCGGCAGTTCGGGCGGCCCCTGGCCCAGACGCAGCTCGTGCAGCGCAAGCTCGCCGACATGCAGACCGAGATCGCCCTGGGCTTCCAGGCCGCCCTCCGGGTGGGGCGCCTCTTCGACGAGGGGCGGATGGCGCCCGAGATGATCTCGCTGATCAAGCGCAACAATTGCGGCAAGGCGCTCGACATCGCCCGCACCGCCCGCGACATGCACGGCGGCAACGGCATCATGGGCGAGTACCACGTGATGCGCCACGCCCAGAACCTCGAGACGGTGAACACCTACGAGGGCACGCACGACGTCCACGCCCTGATCCTGGGTCGGGCTCAGACGGGGTTGCAGGCGTTCTTCTGAGCGGGCCGGCGGGATCGAACGCGGGCTGGGTCAGCTCTTCAGGCGGTAGCCCGTCCGGAAGATCCAGGTCACGCCGGCGAGGCACAGGACCAGGAAGACCAGCGCCATGGCGACACTGACGCCGATGCCGACATCCGAGGTGCCGAAGAAGGCCCAGCGGAAACCGCTGATGAGGTAGACCACCGGGTTGGCGAGGCTCATCCCCCGCCAGAACGGCGGCAGCATCTCGATGGCGTAGAAGCTGCCGCCCAGGAAGGTCAGCGGCGTGACGACGAGGAGCGGCACCAGTTGCAGGCGCTCGAAGCCGTCGGCCCAGAGGCCGATGAGGAATCCGAACAGGCTGAAGGTCACCGCCGTGAGGAGCAGGAACAGCACCATCGCCACGGGGTGCTCGATATGCAGGGGCACGAACAGCGCGGCGGTGGCCAGGATGATCAGCGCGATCAGGATCGATTTCGAGGCCGCCGCCCCGACATAGCCGAGCACGATCTCCAGGGGCGAGACCGGAGCCGACAGGATCTCGTAGATCGTGCCGGCAAAGCGCGGGAAGTAGATGCCGAACGAGGCGTTGGCGATGCTCTGGGTCAGGAGCGAGAGCATCATCAGGCCCGGCACGATGAAGGCCCCGTAGGCGACGCCGTCGACGGCGGCCACCCGCGAGCCGATGGCGGCCCCGAAGACCACGAAGTAGAGCGAGGTGGCGATGACCGGCGCGACGATGCTCTGCAAAGCCGTGCGCCAGAAGCGCGCCATCTCGAAGCCGTAGATGGCGCGGACCGCGTACCAGTTCATGCGCGTTCCTTCACGAGGTCGACGAAGATCTCCTCCAGGGAGGATTGGCTGGTCTGGAGGTCGCGGAAGCGGATGCCGGCCGCCGCGAGATCGGCGAGCAGGCCCGTGATTCCGGTTCGCTCGCCCTTGGTATCGTAGGTGTAGACGAGGTCCTGTCCGCCCGGCTTCAGGGTGAGGTCGTGCCGCGCCAGGGCCTCGGGCAGGGCGGCCAGCGGCTCCTGCAGGTTCAGGGTCATCTGCTTCTTGCCGAGCTTGCGCATCAGTTCGGCCTTCTCCTCCACCAGGATGATCCGGCCCTTGCGGATCACGCCGACGCGGTCGGCCATCTCCTCGGCCTCCTCGATGTAGTGGGTGGTGAGGATGATGGTGACGCCGGTGTCTCGCAGCGAGCGTACCAGGCGCCACATGTCCCGGCGCAGTTCCACGTCCACGCCGGCGGTGGGCTCGTCCAGGAACAGGATGCGAGGCTCGTGGGCGAGCGCCTTGGCGATCAGCACCCGCCGCTTCATGCCCCCCGACAGCGTCATCATCCGCGAATCGCGCTTCTCCCAGAGGGAGAGGTCGCGCAGCACCCGCTCGATATGGGCCGGGTCGGGCCGGAGGCCGTAGAGGCCGCGGCTGAAGGTGGTGGTCGCCCACACGGTCTCGAAGGCGTCGGTGGTGAGTTCCTGCGGCACCAGGCCGATGAGCCGACGGGCGTGCCGGTAATCGGAGGCGATGTCGTGCCCCCCCGCCAGGACGCGGCCCGCGCTCGCCGTGACGATGCCGCACACGATGCTGATCAGCGTCGTCTTGCCGGCGCCGTTCGGCCCGAGCAGGGCGAAGATCTCGCCCTCTCGGATGTCGAGGTCGATGCCGTCGAGGGCCTTCAGGCCTGAGGCGTAGACCTTGGACAGGTCCTGGATCGAGATGATCGGCTGCATCGGGACTCCGCTGCGGCATGGCGCCGGGGCGATCGGGCCGGCGCTATAGCACGCCGCCGCCGGAGGACTGCACGGCAAAACGAAAAAGCCGCCTCGCGGCGGCTTTCCCGGTGTCGCGGCCGCGGGCGATCAGGCCCGCAGGCGGGTCCGAACCTCGCCGAGGCTCTGGCGCACCAGGCCCTCGGCGGTCTCGCCCTGCATGCGCTCGCGCAGGATCACCTCGGACACCTTCACGGCGGCGTCGGCGGCGGCGGCGCGGACCTGGGCGGTGGCCTGAACCTCCGCCTGGGCGATCTTGGTCTCGGCGGACTTGGTGCGGCGCGCGATGAAGTCGTTCAGGCGGGCATGGCCCTCTTCGGCGATGCGCCGGGCTTCCTCGCGGGCCGAGGCCACGATGGCCTCCGCCTCACGCTCGGCCTCGGAGCGGCGCTTCTTGTAGTCGGCCAGGACGCCGGCCGCCTCCTCGCGCAGGCGGCGGGCCTCGTCAAGCTCGTGGCGCACGCGCTTGGCGCGGCCGTCCAGGCCCTTGGTGATCTGGTCGAAGCCGCCGACCTTCCAGACCACGGCCATGAAGAGCACGAAGGCGATCGCGACCCAGAATTCGGCTTCCAACAACATGCTCGTCGTCCCAACTCGATGGTGTCCGGCGGGGCCTTCCCCGTCCGGGGTTCCTGCCGGTCAGATGTGGTTCGGCGTCCCGCCTCAGTGCGGGAAGGCGACGCTGTCGAGGGCCTTGGCGAGGGCGGCCTCGTCGGGGGTGCGGCCGGTCAGGCGCTCCACGATGGCGGAGGCCGTCTCGCCGGCGATCCCACGCACGTTGCCCATGGCCTCGGCGGTGCGGGTGCGCAGGGTCGCCTCGGAGTCGGCGATGCGCGCGTTCAGCTCGGCCTCGAGGGCCTTGCGCTTGGTCTCGGCTTCCTGAGTCAGGGCGTTACGGGTCTCGAGGGCGATGGCCTGGGCCTTGGCCTGCGCGTCGCTCAGGGATTTCTCGTAGGCCGCACCGGCGGCGTCCGCCTCGGCCTTCAGGCGCTGGGCCTCGTCGAGGTCACCCGACAGGCGCGTGGCGCGGTCGTGCAGAATGCCCTGGATACGCGGCAGCGCGATCTTGTCCATCAGGTAGTAGAGCAGGCCGAAGGCCAGCGCGAGCCAGATGAGCTGGGACGCGAAGGTGTGGCTCTCGAAGGGGGGGAAGCCTCCGCCGTGCTCGGCGGCCGGCGTCGCGGCGAAGCCTTCATGCGTTGCGGTCGGATGAGCCGGCTGAGCCATGACGTCCTTCGGTCAAATCGGGCGGTCAAATCGGAAAGAGTGGACCGGACGCGAGGGCCATCCCGAGGGAAAGCGGCGTCCGGCCCGGTCGCAGGTTCGAAATCTCAACGACCCTGCAGCAGTCTCAGACGGCGAACAGGAGCAGCAGCGCGACGAGCAGCGAGAAGATGCCGAGCGCTTCCGTGAGGGCGAAGCCGAGGAGCAGGTTGCCGCGCTGGCCGTCGGCGGCCGAGGGGTTGCGGAGCGCGCCGGCGTAGAACTGGCCGAAGAGGTTGCCGAGGCCGATGGCGGCGCCCGCCATGCCGAGACAGGCGAGGCCGGCACCGATGTACTTGGCAGCTAAGGGATCCATCAAATTGCTCCTGGGGTCGGTTCGATCGTTGCGTGGAGAGAAATCCGGCCTGCGACCGCGGACCGGGGACGGAAGGGGGTGTGCCGGCTCTCGCCGGGCCGGCTCGCGCCGGGATGACCCGGCCTAGTGGCCGGGATGCAGGGCGTCGCTGAGGTAGATCGAGGCGAGCGTCGCGAAGACGTAGGCCTGCAGACCGGCGACGAGGAACTCGAGGGCCGTGACGGCGACGCTGAGGGCCAGCGGCAGCGGCGAGATGGCGCCCCAGGCCCCGGCGGCGAGCAGCGCCGGCACGAAGCCCGCGAAGATCTTGAGGGCGATGTGGCCGGCGAGCACGTTGGCGAAGAGACGGACCGCGAGGCTGATCGGACGCGAGATGAACGACACGATCTCGATGGCGACGATCATCGGCAGGAGCCAGCCCGGCACGCCGGAGGGCACGAACACCTTCAGGAACTTCGTGCCGTGGGCCATGAAGCCGTACACGATCACGGTGCCGATCACGAGGAAGGCGAGCGCGAAGGTGACGATGATGTGGCTGGTCACCGCGAAGGCGTAGGGGATCATGCCGAGCATGTTCAGCACGAGCACGAACATGAACAGCGAGAAGATCAGCGGCATGAACCGCTCGGAGCCGTGGCCGGCGGACTGGCGCAGGGTCGAGCCGATGAACTCGTAGAACACCTCGGCCATCGACTGCATGCGGCCCGGCACCACCGAGCGGCGGGCGGTGGCCACCACGGTGATCAACGCGATGATCCCGACGGCGGCGAACATGTAGAGCGCGGACTGGGTGAACGCGATCTCCTGGTTGCCGATATGACCGAAGGAGACCAGCGGCTTGAGCTCGAACTGGTGGATCGGATCCATCTTTACGGCCATTGCCGCTCCCGCCCTTCTGAATCTCGGCGGGCCTCGCGGCCCGCCACCACCGGTGCCGCTCGCGCGGCATTCATGAAACCCGGGTCCGGCCGCAGGGGCCTTCCCGGCCGCGAGCCCTACGGGTCCCGCTCCTTGCCCGGCGCCTTCGAGAGTGCTCCCGAGACGCGCATGACGTTGTAGACGCCGGTCGCGAAGCCCAGCATCAGCAGAACGATCAGACCCCAGGGTTTCGTCCCCAGATACCGATCGAACATCCAACCGAGAATACCCCCGGCCAGGACGCCCGCGATGAACTCGGTCGAGAGCCGCATCGCCTGGCCGAGAGGAGAAGGCCCGGCCGTAGGACCGGGACGCGTGGAAGGACCGGGAGCGGCGCTGAGCCGCTTCCGCTCGATCTGCGTCTCGAGACGTTTGAGCCTCTCGGAGAGGTCCGCGTCCAGTGCTTTCTTCCGCCCGTCCCCGCCTTCGTCCCCTGTTTCGTTGCCGCTCACGGCGAGAACTCACATTGGCGAGAGCGGAGGGAACCGGCCGGAACGCCCCTTCAAGCGGGGCGCACCATAGTTTCGCCCACCTTGGGTGTCAAGGCGCCGCCGGTACGATGTAAGATATTGACAGCCTTGAGAAAATCGAGGTTTCCGCGATCCGCCCCCGGCGCCTCGGCGAAGCCCGCGCCGGGATGGCCCCGGACGCGGCCGCTCCCGCGCGGCGCGGATGGGTTCAGGCGCCCAGGATCGGCTTGATCACCTTCTCCATGCCCTCGATGGTCATCTCGCCCTTGAAGCGCTCGCCGTTGATGAAGAACGTCGGCGTCGAATCGACCTTGAAGGTGTCCATGCCCTTCTGCTTCACCGCGTTGACGGCGTTGTAGAGCTTCTGGTCCTTTAGGCAGGCCTCGAACTTCTCCTTCGAGAACCCGGCCTGGCGGAGCATCTGCTCCATGGCCTCCACCGGCGATTGCGGCTTCTGCACGTAGGCCCAGGCGGCCTGCTGGTCGAAGAGCAGGTCGGTGATGGGGTAGTACTTCGCGTCCCCGTCGCAGCGCGCCAGCATGAAAGCCGCCGTGGCCAGGGGGTCGAGGGGGAACTCGCGCAGGGTGAAGCGCACCTTGCCGGTGTCGATGTAGCGCTCCTTCAAGGCCGGCCAGGTGAATTTGTGGAAGGCCGCGCAGTGCGAGCAGGTCATCGAGGCGTACTCGATGATCGTGACCTTGGCGTCCTTCGGGCCGAGCCAGACGTCCCCCAGGGGGCCGGGCTCCATCAGGGTGGAGAGGTTCGCGTCCTCGGCCGCGGCCGGCAGGGTGAACCGGGGCAAGAGGATCGCCGCGCCGACCGCAAGGCCGGTGGCTTTCAGGGCGTCGCGTCGGGTGAACATGTTCGGGACGGGCTCCGCTCGCGGACCAAATGTCTTCGTAAGCGATGCGGTAGAATCCTGCAGCCGTCCTGACAAGGCGGACGAGGACCGACTAGCGCTTGTGCGTGGTCGCCACGATGGCCGTGCCGAGGCGATCGAGGGCGTCGCGCAGGGCGTCGTGCTCGATCGTACCCACCGCGAGCGCCACTTCGCCGCGGCGGACGGGATCGATCACCGGGGGCGGGGGCCGGCGTCCGATCCGATCGACCCGGCCCTGGCGCAGCACGATCCGACCGACGCAGGCCCAGCCGTAATGGGCGTTGATGCGCTGGATCACAACCGGGGCGAGGTGCTGGAGTTCGAGGGCGAACACGCCCTCCACCCGGACCACGAGGGTGCCGGGCTCCGAGCGCCCCTCCTCATCGCGCCGGCGCCGGCGCGGCCATTCGAGCTTCGAGGGCTGGCAGTACCGCGACAGGCGCTCGCCGACGATCTCGGGCCAGGCGCCCAGGATGTCGGTGGAGGCGAAGCCCTGCGCGGCGAAGGCCGGACCGATGCACTCCTCCAGAAATTCGGCGAGGGGTTTGGCACGGGCCATGCGCAGCTTGTGTCCGTGAGGGCCGAACGGGAACGCGTCCGGAGCACCGGTATCGCGCCGGAATGGTTAGCACGCCGTTCCGGGGCGCCGAAACCCGAGCTCGCCGAAACGGGGGCGCCGCACCCGGGTCGGGTCTTTGACGGCGGGGTCCGGAGGGCTATGGACGGGCTCCCCAGCGCGCACCGGTGCCCGTGTCCCAGACCACAGCCCCCGGCCCCGCGGCCGCCGATCTCCTGACCTGGTACGACCGGCACCGGCGCGTCCTGCCCTGGCGGGCTCTGCCGGGAGAGACGCCCGACCCGTACCGCGTCTGGCTCTCGGAGGTGATGCTCCAGCAGACCACAATCGCGGCGGTCAAACCCTACTTCGCCAAGTTCCTGGCGCGCTTCCCCACCGTCGAGGCCCTGGCGGCGGCGCCGGAGGAGGCGGTGATGTCGGCCTGGGCGGGGCTCGGCTACTATTCGCGGGCCCGCAACCTGCATGCCTGCGCCAGGGCGGTGACGGCGGCCGGCGGGTTTCCCGATACGGCCGCCGCCCTGCGCAAACTTCCGGGCATCGGCGCCTACACGGCGGGCGCCGTCGCGGCGATCGCGTTCGACCGGCCGGAGTCGGCGGTGGACGGCAACGTCGAGCGGGTGATGACGCGGCTCTTCGCCATCGAGACGGCGCTGCCGGGCGCGCGCCCGGAGATTCGGGCGGTGACGCAGGGGCTGGTGCCAGCGGACCGGCCCGGGGACTTCGCGCAGGCGGTAATGGATCTGGGCGCCACCATCTGCACGCCCAAGCGCCCGGCCTGCGCCCTCTGCCCCTGGATGGCGCCCTGTCGCGCCCGGGCTCTCGGCCTGCAGGAGACGTATCCCCGCAAGGTCAAGGCGGTGAAGGGTACCCTGCGCCGGGGCGCGGCCTTCGTGGCGATCCGCAGCGGCGACGAGGCGATCCTCCTGCGCACCCGCCCGCCGGAGGGGTTGCTCGGCGCCATGGCCGAGCCGCCGACGAGCGCCTGGGAGCCCGATTACGACCCAGCCCAAGCCCTCCTCGACGCGCCCCTCGACGCGCGCTGGAAGCGGATGCCGGGGCTGGTGCGCCACGGCTTCACCCACTTCCCCCTGGAACTGACGGTGTTCGTGGCCAAGGTCGCGCTGAGCACGGCAGCGCCGGCGGGCCTGCGCTTCACACCGCGCCGCGACCTCGGCGCGGAGCCCCTGCCGGGCGTGATGAAGAAGGTCCTGGCCCACGCCTTCGACCCGAAGCCCGAACCGCCGGCCAAGCGCGGGCGGCCGAAGGCGATGCGGGCGGTCGCGGACACGCCGCTCTTCGCCGAACCGGAGCCGGAGGCGCCGGCCGCGCCGCCGCGCTTCCACCCCGTGCCGAAGCCGGCGCCGCGCGTGATCCCGGCGCCGCGGCCGGAGGAGGAGGGGACGTTCGACGAACCGGTGGCGGCGCCCCCCGCCGCGCGCAAGCGGGGCAGGCCGAAAACCCGCCCGCGCTGACCTGCCGCCGGGGAGGGCGCCCGACTCAGGCGGCTGAGCCCATGGCGGCCCGCATCTTGGCGCGGAAGACGTCGATGAGCACCGGCTTGCCGTTGCGGGTCACGTGCCAGAAATCCCAGCCGTTGCAGGCGGGGAAGCCTTGCACCAGGGCGCCGATCTTGTGGATCGAGCCCGTGGCCGGTCCGGCCATCAGGGTGCCGTCGGGGCGCACGATGGCGCTGTGGCGGCCCCGCGCGTCCGTGAGGGTCTCGCCCGCGCGGATATGCCCGGCCTCGATCACGCTGAGGAAGGCGACGCGGGGCTCCGCGCGCTTGCTCGGCGCCACCAGCAATGCGGCCTGAGACAGAGGCTCGACGGCGTCGATCCGGGCGCGTGCGGCTTGCGCGTAGACGGTCTCGCGCTCGATGCCGATGAAACGGCGCCCCAGGCGCTTGGCGACGGCGCCGGTGGTGCCGGTGCCGAAGAACGGGTCGAGCACCACGTCGCCGGGGTTGGTGGCGGCCAGAAGCGTGCGGGCGAGCAGCGCCTCCGGCTTCTGGGTGGGATGGACCTTCTGGCCGTCGGCCCCCTTCAGGCGCTCGTCGCCGGTGCAGAGGGGGATGAACCAGTCCGAGCGCATCTGGACGTCGTCGTTGCCGCCCTTCAGCGCCTCGTAGTGGAAGGTGTATGCCTTCGACTCCGCCGAGCGCGAGGCCCAGATCAGGGTCTCGTGGGCGTTGGTGAAGCGCTTGCCCCGGAAGTTCGGCATCGGGTTGGCTTTCCGCCAGACGATGTCGTTGAGGATCCAGTAGCCGAGATCCTGCAGGGTGGCGCCGACCCGGAAGATGTTGTGGTAGGAGCCGATCACCCACAGGGTGGCGTTCGGCTTCATCACCCGGCGCGCGGCGGCGAGCCAGTCGCGGGTGAAGGTGTCGTAGGCGGCAAAGCTGGAGAACTGGTCCCAGGCGTCGTCCACCGCATCGACCCGGCTCTGGTCGGGACGCAGGAGCGAGCCCTCGCCGAGCTGGAGATTGTAGGGCGGATCCGCGAACACGCAGTCGACGCTGGACGCCGGCAAGGCGTTCATGGCCGCGATGCAGTCGCCGACGAGGATCTCGTCGAGGGGAAGACGGGACGCGGGGGGTACGAGACCCATCCGCGGCACCGACACGGGCCGCCCGGCACGCGAGACACTTTTCCGGGCGACGGTGTCGGCAACCGCGGTACGCAGGGAAGCCATGGCAAACACCGGTTACGCGACTGACCGGCAGACCTTGGCTCCGTTAACGTAAAGGCGGGGTTGCCGGGATGCGAACAAAGCGTCTCGATTTGGGGCTGCAATTTTTGCCGGGTGGAACAGACCGGGCCCTGAAAGGCTATAGCCTCACTGTTGGAAAGATCGGCGCGAGACTTATCCGAATCATCGGAAGATCGGCTCCGGCAACGCGCCGCGCTTCATCCGCCCCCCAGGATAGTCTCCGGCCGGGCTCGGGGCGGCGAACGGAGAAGAAACTTGCTTTTCCGGCCCCCGCCAGCCGCGCGCAGGGCAGGGTTTCGCTGACCGCATCCCTGAGGGGGCCATCCTGCACCCCGACGTTGCGTCACGGCCACGATCAAGGCCTGATCACGTGGAGATTCCGGGATCTCAGCAACGGTGCGAACCGCTGGATTCATAGACAGATCCTGAACAATATCTCCACACACAACTACCGATTAAAAAATCCCTATAGCCTCAAAAAAGGCAATTCGCGCCACATTTGTCCGGTCTCATTTTGGCCCCGATCCGCTTCATTTTGCCGGCCATCCGAAACAACAAAGGGAATGCGGATGACCATCAAGCCTGTTCGTGGAGCTGTTGCCCTCATTGGAACCGTCGTCACCCTCGCCGCCCATTCACCGGCCAGCGCCCAGTCCGGCGCCGCCTCCTGGTACGCGAGCGGCCACCGCACGGCGAACGGCGAGCACTTCAATCCGAACGGGATGACCGCCGCCCATCGCAGCCTGCCGTTCGGCACCCGGGTCCGGGTCGAGAACAAGCGCAACGGCCGCTCCGTGGTGGTGCGCATCAACGATCGCGGCCCGTTCGTGCGCGGCCGGATCATCGATCTCGCCAAGGGCTCCGCCCGCGCGCTCGGCATGGGCGGCACGACCTACGTGTCCCTGCGCGTCGTCGACTGAGACGGGCCGACCCGGTCGGCCATCGTCACGCCGGAGCGAACCGCCGAAATTTCGCGTGAGCCAATCCGGTCGGCCGGCGTTGTGCGAACGACCGGTCGACCCCATTCTCACCGGCGGAATCGAGAGTTCGGAATCCCATGGCCAAGCCCCTGATCGTCGAAATCCCGCACGAGCTCGGGCTGGCGGAAGCCCGCCGGCGCATCGCGGATGGGATCGCCCAGACCGACGGGCTGTTCGCCAAGGCGGGCATCGCCGTCGAGAAGATGGCCTGGACGAACGACCGGCTCGACTTCGCCATGGCCGCCATGGGTCAGAAGGTGGACGGGCAGGTGGATGTCGGCGCCGAGATCGTGCGCGTCGAGGTCCGCCTGCCCCTGCTGCTCGCCCTGTTCGCCCAGCAGATCCAGAAGAAGGTCGGCCAGCAGGGCAACCTCCTGCTGACCAAGAAGTAGGCCCCGGCCGCCCCGCGTGATGGCGGCGCCCCGGAACCGGCCTCCGGTGCGGGGTGTTGCACCGGTCCGATCCTGGGGCATTCGGGTCCCGGGGAACCGAGAGGCGCAAGCGATGTCGAACCCCGGCCCGATCCCGGAAGCTCCGGTGCCCGAGACCCCCTACGAGGCGCCGCAGACGCCGGCTCCCGGTCCCGACACCCCCGGGACGGACGTGCCTGGCAAGACCCCGACCGAGGCGCCCGACGTGACGCCCACCGAGATCCCGGTCAACGATCCCGATATCGGTCCGGCCATCGCTCCCGATCCGATGCCCACGGGACCCGCCAACCCCACGATGTGAGGGAAGCCCGAATGCGGGTTTGTTCGGAGGCGCGGTCGCTGCCATAAGCCGGCCCCATGGCCGCTCCTCCGCTTCTCACCCTTCAAGACGTCGCGCTCACCTTCGGCGGCACCCCGCTGATCGAGCGCGCCGAACTCGCGATCTCCCCCGGCGAGCGCACCTGCCTCGTGGGCCGCAATGGCTCGGGCAAATCCACCCTGATGAAGATCGCCGCCGGGCTCGTGGAGCCCGACAAGGGCGTGCGCTTCGTCCAGCCCGGCACCACGATTCGATACCTGGCGCAGGAGCCCGACTTCTCGGGCTTCGAGACGACGCTGGACTTCGTCGAATCCGGCCTCAACTACGACGACGACGCCTACCGCGCCCGCTACCTCTTGGAGAGCCTCGGGCTCACCGGCGCGGAGAACCCGAAGAGCCTGTCGGGGGGCGAGGGGCGCCGGGTGGCGCTCGCCCAGGCCCTGGCGCCCGAGCCCGACATCCTGCTCCTCGACGAGCCCACCAACCACCTCGACCTGCCGGCGATCGAGTGGCTCGAATCCGAGCTGAAGAGCGTGCGCGGCGCCCTCGTGCTGATCAGCCACGACCGGCGCTTCCTCTCGGCCCTGTCGAAGACCACGATCTGGCTCGATCGGGGCGTCACCCGCAGGATCGAGCAGGGTTTCTCCACCTTCGAGGCTTGGCGCGACGCCTTCTTCGAGGAGGAGGAGCGCGACCGGCACAAGCTGGAGCGCAAGATCGCCGACGAGGAGCACTGGCTGCGCTACGGCGTCACCGCCCGGCGCAAGCGCAACGTGCGGCGGCTCGGCAACCTGCACGCCCTGCGCAAGGAGCGCCGCGACGACCGCCGCCCCGTCGGCACCGCGACCATGACCTCGACGGAGGCCGAGAGCTCGGGCGCCCTGGTGATCGAGGCCAAGCACGCGGCCAAGGCCTACGGCCCGCGCCGGATCGTCGACGACCTCTCGCTGCGGGTGATGCGCGGCGACCGCCTCGGCATCGTGGGCGCCAACGGCGCCGGCAAGACCACGCTGATCAACCTGCTGACCGGGCAGGCGGCCCCGGATTCGGGCACGGTGGCGCTCGGCACCAACCTGAAGATGATGCTCCTCGACCAGGCCCGCGCCGTGCTGGAGCCCAGCATGACGGTCACGGAGGTTCTCACGGGGGGCAGCGGCGATTCGGTGATGGTCGGCGGCGTCAGCCGTCACGTCATCGGCTACCTCAAGGACTTCCTGTTCGCCCCCGAGCAGGCCCGCACCCCGGTGAGCGTGCTCTCGGGCGGCGAGCGCAACCGCCTGCTCATCGCGCGGGCGCTCGCCCAGCCCGCCAACCTCCTCGTCCTCGACGAGCCCACCAACGACCTCGACCTCGAGACCCTCGACCTCCTCCAGGAGATGCTGGCGGATTATTCCGGCACCCTGATCCTCGTGAGCCACGACCGCGACTTCCTCGACCGGGTGGTCGGCAGCGTGCTGGTCAGCGAGGGGGAGGGGCGCTGGGTCGAGTATGCCGGCGGCTACACCGACATGATCGCCCAGCGCGGGGAGGGCGTGCAGGCCCGGGCGGCGGCCGGGCGGGCCGAGAAGGCGGAGGCGCGCGCCGATGCCCGGGACCGCGCGAAGGCGCCCGAGACTGCGTCCCCGGCCGGCAAGCCGAAGCTCGGCTTCAAGGACCAGCACGAGCTCAAGACCCTGCCGGACCGGATGAAGAAGCTCGAATCCGACGTCGCCAAGCTGCGCGCGGTCCTGGCCGATCCGGGCCTCTATGCCCGCGACCCGGCCCGCTTCGCCAAGGCCTCCGACCTCCTCGCCCTCGCCGAGACCGAACTCTCGAAGTCCGAAAACCGCTGGCTGGAACTCGAGATGCTGCGCGACGCGTGATCCGGTCGTTTCGCGCGTGCAAGCTCGACGGAGCCCTCCTCCCCCTTGCGGGGAAGAGTTGGAGGTGGGGGTGGTTGGGTGAGCCTCAGGCTGCGGAGGCTGGCGGCCCCCCACTCCTGACCTCTCCCCGCAAGCTTGACGGATCTCGGGCAGGCCCGAGATCCGATGGGGAGAGGAACGCGTTCGACCTTTGACGATGCGGATATGCGGGTCCCATAGCCGGAAAGGCAAACCACGCGCCCGTCACCGCTCCGAGGCGCATCGCAGCCCGCGAGCCGCGTGGCTCCGCCCCCGAGCCAGGCGAGTCGAGCCGGAGCGGATGCCGGTCTCGGCCTTCAAGATGCCGTGAAGCGGGTGTGTGGTGCAGCGGGGGTGAGCGCGAGCCGCGCAGGATCGCCCTGCCGCTACCGGATCCCGACGTGCCCGCCGCCTTCGACTTCCGAGACCGCTGCCGCCGCATCGGCTGGGCCGCCGGCCTGCCCGGCCTCGCGTTGATCTTTGCCGCCTCCGCCTTCTGGGTGACACCCCGACTGGAGACGCGACTGGCCCGCGAGGCCGACGCCGTCGCGCGGGCGGTGGCGGAGCCCGGGGCCGAGCCCTGGCTGCGCGTCACGGCCGAGGGCCGCGACCTCGTCGTCACCGGCGAGGCCCCGGATGCCGCGACCCGCGACGCCGCCCATGACCGCCTGGCACGCCTCGACGGCGTGCGGCGCCTCGTCGGCCCGGTCGGCGTGGTCGAGCTGGCCGCGCCCTTCGTCTGGGTGGCGACGCGCACCCGGGACGGCGTCGACCTCACGGGATCCCGTCCGGCGGAGATCGGCGCCGGCGCCCTCGCCGAGCGGCTGACGCCGGCCCTGGAGCCGGGCACGGCCCTGCGCGACCGCACCCGCGCCGCCCTCGGGGCGCCGCCGGACTTTTCCGCCGCCGCGACCTACGCCCTGGCCCGCCTGCGCGCGCTGGCGCCCGGCGGCCGAGTGATGCTGGAGGATCTGCGTCTCTCCGTCGCCGGCGAGGCGGCCTCGGTCGCCGACGAGGAGGCCCTGCGCGCAGCCCTCGCGGCGGCGCCCGTCGGCTACACCCTCGGCAAGGTCGAGATCGCCCCCGCCGCGGTGGCGGACTTCCGCTTCGTCGTGACCCGCCCGCCCGGCGGCGGCCTGGATCTCTCGGGCTACGTGGTCTCGGAGGCCGCGCGGAGCGCGATCCGGGAGCAGGCGGCCCAGATCTCCGAGACGGGCCGGGTCGAGGACCAAACCCGCACCGCGCGTGGCTTGCCGTCCGAGATCGACCCGGCCGCGATGGCGCGGTTCACCCTGCAACTCGCCGGCCTGATGCAGGAGGGCAGCGTCACCGTGGCGGATTCCGCCGTCTCCCTGAGCGGTATCGCCCTCGACGCCCAGGCCGTTCCCGAGATCGAGGCCCTCATGGGGGACGCGATTCCGGCGGGCCTGAAGCGCGGCGGGATCACCCTTGGCACCCGGCCGCTCTCCCCCTACCGGGTCGGGCTCCGGCGCGAGGCGGACGCCGTGACCCTGACCGGGCACCTGCCGGACGTCGCCACGCGCGAGGCCCTGCTGGGGGCCCTGCGGCCGCGCCTCTTCCGCGAGCGGCTCGTGGACCGCACGCGCCTCGGCCAGGGCGCGCCGGACACCCTCGCCCGCGCCCTGGCGGCCGTCGCCGCCCCCCTCGCCCTGCTGGCGCGCGGCGAGGTCAGGATCGCCGACCGCTCCGTGACCTTGAGCGGCGAGAGCCTCTACCCCCAGACCGCCCGGCGCATCCGGGAGGACCTTCCGGCCGCGCTACCGGAGGGCTGGCACGCCGAGATCGCCGTGACCGCCCCCGGGGAGACCCCGGCCCGCACGCCGGATTCCTGCGCCCAGGCCCTGGATGCCGGCCTGAAGGGACCGGGCCCGGTCTTCGCGCCCGGCAGCGCGACCCTGAAGCCCGCCTTCTACCCAAGCCTCGACGCCCTGGCCGGCCTCGCCCGGACCTGTCCGTCCCTGCGCCTGACGGTCGCGGGCCATGCCGACCCCGCCGGGGCCGCACCCGCGCCGAGACCGGCCGTCGACGCGGCGGTCGAGAGCACCGCATCCCTGGAGGCGGGCAAGCCTCCGGGGCCCCGGCCTGCGGACGCCAAACCGACGTCCAAGCCGCCGGTGAAAGCCGCCGCGAAGAAGGCCGAGCCCGCAAAACCGGAAGCCGCCAAACCCGAACCGGAGCCGGACCTGCCGCAGCAGCGGGCGCTCGCCATCGCCGAGTACCTGCTCCAGGCGGGCCTGCGTCCCGAACAGGTCGCCGTGGCGCCGCCCGGCACCGCGCGCCCCGCCGACCAGGGCATCGGCCTCGCGCCCGTCGCGCGCCCCTGACGCCAGCCTCCCGCCGGGAGACCGGCACCCCGCATCCGAACCCCATCCGAGAACCGAGGCGAGACCCGTGACCCCCCTGGCGACCATGCTCTGGCCGGCCCTGGCCGCCAGCCTCCTGCTCGGTGCCGGCATCGGCTGGCTCGCGGGCCTTCCCCGGACGGGACCAGCCCGCTGGGGGGCGCTCGCCCTCGTCCTGGGCGCCGGCCTCTGCGGTGCCCTCACCGCCGCGGGTCTCGTCCCGGGACGGGCCGCCACCTGGATCGAATGCGCGGCCCTGCTGCTCGCCGCCTACCTCGTCGGCGCCATCGCCGCCGCCGGGATCGCGCAGGGCAGGGGCATCCGGCCGTGAAGCCACGATGCAATCCCGCCACAGGCGCGGCCGAAAGCCGATTCGCCCGGACCGATCAGGGAGACTTTCGGGACGTTCCGTCGTTGTCCGCGATGGCTCTCTTGCGAACCGGCGACGGACTCGGTGATCGACTGACGTGATGACGGATCATCCAGCCCGGCCCGAGACCGTCGACCTGTCCTCCTGCGACCGCGAGCCGATCCACATCCTCGGTGCGGTCCAGCCCTTCGGCTTCCTCGTCGCGGTCTCGTCGGACTGGATCGTGGTGCGGGCCTCCGAGAACGCGCCGCTCTGGCTCGGCCACGCGGCGACCGACATCCTCGGCCTGCCCCTGTCCGACCTCCTGGACGCCGAGACCATCCATCTGATCCGCGGGCACCTCCAGGCCCTGCGCGGTCCCGACGCCATCGACCGGATCTTCGGTACGCCCCTGCGGCCGGGGGGTCCCCCCTTCGACATCGCCCTGCACGTCTCGGGCGGCAGCATCGTCATCGAGGCCGAGCCCAGCGTCTCCGAGCACCTGAACGCCGGCAATCTCGTGCGCAGCATGGTGGGCCGGATCCAGCAGACCCTCGGCTTCGACCTGTTCTGCCGCGAGGCCGTGCGCCAGATGCGGGCGCTCACCGGTTTCGACCGGGTGATGATCTACCGTTTCGATCCGGACGGCTCGGGCGTCGTCATCGCCGAATCCGCCCGCTCCAGCCTGGATCCGTATCTCGGCCTTCACTACCCGGCTTCAGACATCCCGAAACAGGCGCGCGTTCTCTACGAGCGCAACTGGCTGCGCATCATCGCGGACGTGAACGCGCCGCATGTTGCAGTCATTCCGCAGCGCGATCCGGAGGGCCAGCCCCTCGATCTCTCGATGAGCACCCTGCGCACGGTCTCGCCGATCCACCTCGAATACCTGCGCAACATGGGCGTCGCCGCCTCCCTGTCGGTCTCGATCCTGCGGGGCGGCAAGCTCTGGGGCCTGTTCGCCTGCCACCACGCCGAGCCGCGCCACATCTCCCTCGAGCGCCGCACCGGCGCCGAGCTCTTCGGGCAGATGTTCTCGCTGATCCTGGAGAGCCGGGAGCGCGAGGCGGAGGCCGCCTACGAGGCGAGTTCGCGCACCCTGCACGATCGCCTGATGGGTGCACTCGCCTCGGGCGGCACCAGCCTGGAGAACATCACGGGCTTCCTCGACGACATCGCCGGCATCGTCACCTGCGACGGGATCGGCGTCTGGGTGAACGGCGAGGTGACCCTCCGGGGCGCGACCCCGACGGCCGAGGAATTCACCGGACTGGTGCGCTTCCTCAACCGCACGGCGACGAGCCGGGCCTTCGCCACCCACGCCATCGGAGACGTCCACCCGCCCGCGGCCGACTACACCGAGCGGGCGGCCGGGCTGCTGGCGGTCCCGATCTCGCGCGCGCCCCGAGACTTCCTGGTGTTCTTCCGGCGCGAGATCGCCCGCACGGTCACCTGGGCCGGCAACCCCGAAAAGCCCGCCACCCTCGGGCCGAACGGCTTTCGCCTCACGCCGCGCAAGAGCTTCGAGGCCTGGACCGAGGTGGTTCACGGCCAGTCCGCACCCTGGAGCGCGGCGGACCTGCGCATCGCCGAAGCCCTGCGGATCACGCTTCTCGAAGTCATCCTGCGGCTGACCGATTCCGCCGAGAAGGAGCGGAAATCTTCCCAGGAGCGTCAGGAATTGCTCATCGCGGAGTTGAATCACCGCGTGCGCAACATCCTCAATCTCATCCGCGGCATCGTCGCCCAGAGCCGGTCGGGCGCGGAGAACGTGGAGAAATTCTCGGGCGTGGTCGGCGAGCGTATCCAGGCCCTGGCCCGCGCCCACGACCAGATCACCACCACGAACTGGGGCCCGGGATCCTTGCGCGACCTCATCGCCCTCGAGGCGGAGGCCTATCTCGGCGAGCGCGCCGACCGGGTGGTGCTGGAGGGCATCGGCGTGCGGCTCGAGCCGCAGGCGTTCTCCACCCTCGCACTCGTCATCCATGAGCTGATGACGAACTCGGTCAAGTACGGCGCGCTCTCGGAACCGGCCGGGCGGGTCGACGTGGTGTGGCGGCGTGACCCGTCCGATCGCCTCGTCATCGACTGGCGCGAGAGCGGCGGCCCTGCCGTGACGCCACCGACCCGGCGCGGCTTCGGCACCACCCTGATCGAGCGCTCGATCCCCTACGAGCTCAAGGGCGAGGCCGACATCAGTTACGAACTCACCGGGGTGCGCGGCCGCTTCGTGGTGCCGGCGCGCTACGTCCGGGCCGCCCCGACAGGGCCCGCGCTGGCGCCACGCGAGCGCGAGAGCGTGCCGAGCCTCGATGCCACGCCCCTCTCGGGGGCAGTCCTGCTGGTCGAGGACAACATGATCATCGCCCTCGAGGCCGAGGACATTCTCGCTGCCCTGGGCGCCAAGGCGGTGGACATGGCCGCCTCGGTGCACGACGCCATGCGGCTGATCGAGGCGGCCACCCCGAGCTTCGCGCTCCTCGACGTGAACCTCGGCTCGGAGACCAGCTTGGCCGTGGCCCGACGCCTATCGGCCCTCGGCGTTCCTTTCGCCTTCGCCACCGGCTACGGCGAAAGCTTCCGCATACCGCCCGAGCTCGGTGCGGTGACGATGGTGAAGAAGCCCTACACCGCCGATACCCTGCGCCGGGCACTGGCAGCAGGCGGCGTCGCGGCCTAACCGGCGACCTGGGCCGCCTCGAACAGCGCGAAGGCGCGCAGGGCACCGCGGGCGGCCGCGTCGTGATCCTGCGCCGGGCGGGCGGACAACCAGGCGGCGAAACTCGCCCAGAGGCGCTGTCCCTCGCCGTGCCGCAGGAAGCGCGCATTCGCGTGGACCAGCGGATCGGGACTGGCGAGAACCTGCCGCAGCAGCACCTGTCCGCCCAGGCGGGACCCCTCCAGGACATAGAGAATACCGGGCGCCTCGGCTTCGGAGTGCCGAAGGGCTTCGGTCGACGTCCGGACCACGGCGACGCCGAGGCCGATCAAGTCGGCACGCAGGGCTTCCGCTCGGCGACGCACCGCCCAGTCGGGCGGCAGGAAGACGGGATCGACCCCGTCGAGCCAATCCTCGAGAGGCGCGAAGGCCGCTGCCATGGTCTGGAGAAACGCTACGTAATCCACGCGCCGGGTGAGGTCCCGGGTCGCGAACCCGGCATCGAGGCGGCGATGGGCCGCGTCCGTCGCCTCGCGCAGGCGGAACCGCAGGTCGGTCGCCGTCGCTTGGCCGGAACCAGCCCGCGCTCCCGCGATCTCCGCTTCCGTGAAAGGCGCCATCATCCCGTCCCTGCCGCAACCGGTCATATACCCGGGGGACCCAGCCCGGTCTGGAAAGCGTTCATAACCACTGAGAGAGCCCGGCAAAGGGCTTTACCGACGCACCTGCCGACCCGGGGGAGATCCTCCTCTCTCCTGCTTCCCGACTGTCTCGGGCATATCCCGTCGGCGGCAGCTCCGATGCATCGCCCTTCGTCCGGCCTTGGACCAGGATCAGTCATGTGGCTTCTCTACGGCCTCGCCCTCGTGGCCGGCATCACGAACGCGGTTCAGTCGGGAGTGAACGCGACGTTGTCGAAGTCTCTCGGCCAGCCATTCGCGGCCGGCATCGTGATTTCGCTCATGGGTGCGATGACCCTGCTGGTGGTCGGCTTGATCCTCGGCCGCTTCGCGCTGCCGTCCTTGAGCGACGTCCGCGCCGTGCCGAACTGGGCCTGGATGGGCGGCATCATGGGGGCGCTGCTCATCCTCGCCCAGCTCTACGCCGCCCAGCAGATCGGCGCGGCGCCATTTCTCGGGCTCCTCGTAACCGCAGGGGTCGTGACATCGATCGTCCTCGATCACTTCGGATGGGTCGGATTCGCACAGCATCCCGTCAGCGCGTGGCGCGCTTGCGGGGGCGTGCTGATGGTGGCGGGCGTCGTCCTCGTCACGATGTTCTGAAACGCACGGGCCGAGGCGGCTTGTCACCGGCAACGGGAACGGGAAAGCCTGGCTGTGCGTCGAGGCTTCGATCCTCGAAACACGCTTCCGCCTCCAGGACCGACGGGACCACTTCGCGATGAACATCTTCCAGGACATCGTCAGCCGCTTCAGCCAAACCGTGACGGCCTATGCGGGCGACAAGGCGCTCATGCAGGCCATGGTCTCGGCGGCGGCCAACGTGATCGTGGCCGACGGCGAGGTCGCCGGAGAGGAATTCGAAACGGCACTTGCGGGCATGCAGGCCAATCCGATCCTGGAGAAGGGCTACGACCGCCTGATGCTGGAGAGCGAGCTGTACGAGGGGATCGCCCGGGCGCGGACCCGGGCTGGCCGCGCCGAGAACCTGCGCCTCGTGGCCGCCATCGAGGGGCGCGGCGCCGAGGAGCGCGAGGCCGCCTTCCTGGTTGCGGCGGATGTGGCCGATCTCGACGGCATCATCGACGTGGAAGCCCGGGCCCTCGAGGAGATCGCCACAGCCCTCGGCCTCGACAAGGCAGCACTCCTCGCCGCATCGCCCGTCCGCCGCGCCGTTCAGTAGACCGCGCCGCGCGCCCGGTGCAGGCGCGATCCAGCAAAGCCCTTGATCAAAGGACGGCAAGCCTCTAAGCGGGCCCCCGTCTTTCGCCCGGCTCGACGCCTCGTCGAGCTTCAGCCCGGGCGACCGCTCGTGTGAGCTTGCCGCAGGAAAGAGACGATGGCCAAAGAGAAATTCGCGCGTACGAAGCCGCACTGCAACATTGGCACGATCGGTCACGTTGATCACGGCAAGACGTCTTTGACGGCGGCGATCACGAAGGTTCTGGCGGAGTCGGGCGGGGCGACGTTCACGGCCTAC
>NZ_JAKSYI010000067.1 GCF_022829285.1 Methylobacterium sp. J-078 | reverse complement strand
CGAGCAGGTCAGCGCCAGCACCTGCGCCAACGTTCGCGTGGAATGCGGTGGGGTGCCGGGCGGGCGGGTCTTGTCATGCAGCAGGCCCTCGACACCCTCCTCGGCAAAGCGTTGCTGCCAGCGCCAGACAGCGGGCCGACTGACGCCGGCCTGCCGAGCCACCTCCTGCACGTTCAAGCGCTCGGCTGAGAGCAGGATGATACGCGCCCGCAGGATGTGCTTCAGGGGGCGGGATCGATCGCCGGCGATCGCGGCAAGCGCTGACTGGGTGGCGGCGTCGAGGAGCACGCAGACGGTCTGAGCCATTGCCCAGACTCGCATGCATCGCCCGCCTCGTGAATCCTCTGACCCCGTCAGTGCACTAGCTGTTCAGTCCCGAGGTGAGATGGGTCGGATCGTATCTGAAGCGGCTTGGATCGTCTGCCCAGGCTCTGCAGGTCGCCTCGTATGGCGTGAGGCCGCGTAGGGTCTTGAGCCGCCGAGCGAAGTTGTAGGCATCCAAGAATGCGGCGAGGTGGTCTCGCAGCTGATCGTGGCTGTCGTAATGGTAGCGCTTGACCGTCGCCTCCTTGAGGGTCCGGTTCATGCGCTCGACCTGGCCATTGGTCCACGGGTGGTTTGGCTTGGTGAGCCGATGCTCGATGTCGTGCGCCCGGCAAATCTGGTCGAAGCGGTTGACGCGGTACAGGGCAGTCGGGCCGCGACGGTTCTTGGGCAGCTCGGCGAACTGGATGCCGTTATCGGTCAGGATGATGTGCAGGCGGTAAGGACAAGCCTCGATGAGCGCCTCCAGGAAGGCGCAGGCCACGGGCCGATCAGCGCGTTCGCGCAGCTGGGCGAAGGCGTATTTGGATGTCCTGTCGATGGCCACCCAGAGGTACAGCTTGCCTTCGCCGGTGCGAACTTCCGCGATGTCGATGTGGAAGAAGCCAATCGGATAAGCCTTGAAGGCTTGCTTACCGGGCTTGTCGCCGCCCACCTCAGGTAACCGACTGATCCCGTGGCGCTGTAGACAGCGATGCAGCGACGAGCGGGTCAGGTGCGGGATGGTGGCCTGGAGCGCGTACAGGCAGTCGTCGAGCGGCAAGAGGGTGTGCCGGCGGAAGGCAACGATGATCGCCTCTTCTTCGGTCGTGAGCACCGTCGAGCGCGGCGTCTTCGGTCCCATCACCGCGTCATGCACGAAGGCACGCTTGCGCCACTTCGCGACCGTCTTGGGGTTCAGTCCATGCTGTGCGGCAAGCTCTTTGAGCGAAGCTTTCGATCGCTGTAGTGCTGCTCTGACCGCGTGCGTGGTCGTGGCGCAGCCGTGTAGAACCTGTCCCATAACGCCTCCCGGTATGCAGCGACCTCAGCGAAACTGATGCCACCACACCGCGGGACTGCACAGCTAGCAGGGCGCGCAGGTAAGCCGCGGCCCGCCTGCGTGGCTCGGCTCGTCCAAACCGACCGCCGATCCGCTCCAGCACTTCATCCAAGCCTTGCGCCCCGCGCCGCATCCGCTCCCGTAACCCGCGTCATGGCTCACCTCCGCCACGACAACGCGCAAAATACGGCTGTAGTACTAGACCCAGGCGGACAGATCCTTCAGCCGCCAGCACACCTCGCCATGCCGGTCCGGGTCCGGCCCGTCCTCGATGACCTGCGCCAGCGTCTGACGCCGGGTTGCATCCAGCTTCCGTTTGTTTTGGCCTGGGGCCTTGCGCTAATTCAATCCATCCGGGCCAGCGGCGTTGAACGCCTGCAACCCAATCACGCACCGTTTACAGACCCACGGTCCCGGTCCGCACCGAATCCCTGCGGTTGGCGCCATCATAAATCATCGCCAGCGCCAACAATCGACGGCTCTGGCCGGCATCCAGGATCCCCCGGAGTCAGCAAACTCTCCCGGTCCGTCTCAGCGAATCACATCGCCCGCGCCGAATAACCCCGTGAGCCCCCCCTCATCGCCGATCCGCATGAGATCGTAAGAACCGACAGTGTACTCTCATGCACAAGTCGAATGCGTCAATGCTCTAGCTTCTTCCAAAGCCGAGCTGTTTCGCTAGATCGAATAAATATGCATCTTGAGCTTTGCGCATAGCGGGATAACTTCCAAGTTTGTTGCGTATTAAAGTATGTACATAAGCAACTTCGCCTAAGTGTCGGCGAGCTGAGATTTTATGTGTAACGCTGCTGGAATGGCGACGGTGGACGTTCAATGATTCAGCTACGTACCCCAATTTCGACCCAGGGGTAAGCAGACATTCAATGTACACGCGCCAATCGCCTGCTACACGGAGGCGGTTTAAATCCTCTGCTGACCTTTCAAGTGCGTCAAGAAGCGCCTTTCTGCGCCATAGCACCGAACTGACGTTTAGAATCGTGTTTTTGCACGAAAGAAACGCAACAACAAACTCGGGTCCGGAGTGAATACCTGTTGCTGCTAAAAGATCGCCTGTTGCGGAAGTGTAATATTCTGAATAACTGCCTTTCAATAAACTCCCATTTTCATCAACCGATTTGGAGTCGCAATATGTCAGCGCAACGTCTGGATCGTTTATTGCCAATTCAACAAGCTTTGCGACCTGCGCAGAATCAGCTTGATCGTCCGCTTCTGCGATCCAAACAAACTCACCAGAAACACGAGCAACTCCTGCGATCCATTGCTTAAAAACCAAACCGGAGTTCTTATCGTTAGCAACTAGACTATAATTGCCCTTTATCTCTTCGAACAAGGCTGTAATATGCTCCACGCTGCCATCTGTTGAAGCATCGTCGAGGACAACCACTTCCTTAATAGGATAGGTTTGGTCCGCGATCGATTTCAATCTGCTCCTCATGTAGCGGGAGTAATTATAGTTCGGTACGACCACCGATACCGTTCTCGCATTTATTTCACTAATGCTACGGCTTTTTTCTACATAACTCATCAGCTCGAATCTCCCAATGACCATTTTTTAAGTAGATTTTTATAAATAATGAATGATCTTAACTCCGGAGTTAATTGACGTTTTGTGAGAACGGATAATATACTGTTTTACTCCGCCATTCTAGCTTGCTTTGGAAGCTCATAAGCTTCATGTTTCGTAATGCATTTTTGTTGATCGCTTGAGCAGTAAGACAATTTTTTACGGTGGCGTAATTTTGTTTGTTTAATAGCCGCACGCTTAACCACAGGCAAATTCAATCGTCTATTCAATCAACATCGCTGCCAAAATTCCAGAGGCGTCGACGTACAATACATGAGAACTTTGCCATAAATGTGATACCTGCTCCGGCGCAAGGATTAACGACTGCGATCTCCACTTAGAAAGCCAAAAAAGGCACCCGCGGGGGCAGGTACAACCATGCTCTCTGCCTTTGTCGTGTAGGTAGTGACTCCCGAGCCCTATGCAGTTCTTGAGAAAGTGCCGGCAGAAGGCGGAGGTAGAACGCACTTTGGAGCGCGCTGGATCTAAATTACCGTGGGGGGGGGGGGGG
>NZ_JAKSYI010000063.1 GCF_022829285.1 Methylobacterium sp. J-078 | reverse complement strand
AGGGGGAAGCCTGCGCGTCCGTACATCGTCCGCTTGAGCATTTTCAGGCGGCTAATCCGACCCTCCGCCTGACCGTTGCTCCATGACGTCGTCAACGCGGCACGCACCGCCGCTCCGTCCCGCTCCAGACCAGCAGCGAACGTCTCGAGGGCCGGTATGCCACTGAGGCGCTCTGCGTCGAGCCAGAGGTCGAGTTCGCCGGCAGGATCCGAGGGCCGGCTGCCATCATCACAGCAGCTTCGCACCAGAACTGCGAACCGCTGCGCCAGTTCACCAAACCGGGCCGCCTCCGGGTCCTGCTTGATCTGGCCAATAGCGGCGGTCGCAGGGGGCAGTCGACCCTCGACGGGCTGGGTCAGGAACCAAGCCAGTTGCTTGGGAGACGCAAGAGGGATCGCATCGGTGACCGGTGGGGACGTCCGGACCAGCCATTTGCGGGCGGTGCGCCGCGCCGGCCTCATGCGACGCCCGGCAACGAAGCGGTGAACCTGCCGGTGCGTACCGCTGAAGCCATGCTCGCGCAGCTCGCGCCAGAGCTCCATCGCGTTCTTGCACCCCTCGGTCATACGCTGCTCCAGATGCGCACGGTAGGGATCGAGGCGGCTGGGGCTTGGGCGACGCATTGCGCGCTCCGGAAAGCTCTCGGCCTGGGCATACTTGCGCATCGTCCCGCATGCGAGGCTCGTCTTCCGAGCGATCGCCAGCAAGGTCTTACCGCCCTGGAAGCGCCGACGCACATCCTCGCAGGCGGCCAGACGACGGGTACGGCTGTCGAGGCCTAAGGCGATCTCGGCCTCACTCCGGCGGTAGGCCCGCAGACGTTGTCCGGGCCGTCGTGCCTCTCGGGCGGCAAGGCTCGGCAGACGTCGTAAGCGTCCATGGACGCGAGCGAGCCAACGCTCCACGACCTGGCGCAGGTTGAGGAGCAGATGCCATCGGTCGGCAACCTGAAGAGCGGCGGAAGCGCCCATAGTGGCTGCGCGCGCGTATTCGGACGAGCGGTCGCGCGTGATGACCGCAATCCCGGGATGGCGACGGAGCCACGTGGCGACGGTCGTGCTGGAACGATCCGGCAGCAGGTCGATGGGACGTCGCCGGTCGAGATCGACGAGGAGCGTGCCGGAGGAGGCCTGCAGGAGGGGTACGACCTCGGCCTCGAAGATCTCGGCCAGAGGATCGGGCCGCCGTCGACCCCTAGGGCCTGTCGTCGCCTGAACAGATTGGCTGGGCTTGCGTTTTCGTCTCTCTGATGGAGGAGGGACGATGCTGAGCGACGCGCAATGGGCTGATCTGGAGCCTCTGGTTGAAGCCTGCCGGCCCAAGGCCAAAACGCCTCCGCAGGATCTGCGGCGCACGCTCTCGGCCATCCTTTGGCGGCATCAGAACGGAGCCAAATGGCGAGCTATTCCCGAGGAATTGGGACCCTGGTGGCGGGCTGCCCAGATCTTCATCCGCTGGTCGCGTGCCGGCGTCTGGGAGCGGCTTCTTCACCTCGTGCAGGAGCGCGGTGTCCAACTCGGTATGGTGTTCCTCGACGGCACGAACGTTCGGGCGCACCAAAAGGCGGCGGGAGCCGCCAAAAGGGGGATCTGCAGCCGAGCGAGACGCTGGTGAAGCTGTTGGCCGCTCGCGTGGCGGGTATGGCACCAAGGCTTGCGTGATCGCCGACGGGCAGGGCCGCGCCCTCGCCTTCCGGCTGGCGCCCGGTCAGGCCCATGAACTCCCTCACGCTGTTCCCCTGCTCGACCAACTGCCGGGGGTGCCCAAATGGGTCGTGGGGGACCGCGGCTATACCAGCCACGTCTTTCGCGAACACATCTGGAATATGGGCGCTCGGCCTGCGATCCCGCCTCAGCGCCACGAAGCGCCCGTCGCTTGCCCGGATTGGATCTACAACAACCGCAACCAGGTCGAGCGTCTCTGGGCCAGGCTCAAAGAGTGGCGCGCCATCGCCACACGCTACGAGAAGACTGCCGTCAGCTTCATGGGTGTCCTCTCCCTCGCAGCCGCCCTCGATTGGCTCAAGCGATGACACGCCCTAGGAGCCTTCTTCAGAGACGGCAGGCGTGGATCCTGCTCGATGCGGTCGGCGGTGGCGGGACTGAAGCCGGCCTTGGCCGCCGCGGCACGTCGCGGGTCGGTCTGACGGAACTGCATGTAGAGCCTGATCTGGCGATCGCTCACATGGCGGCCGGGCATGCGGGACCCCTCTTCGGCGAGGAGGGCCGTCCGCACAGCCGGTCAACTGTGATCGCCAGATCTCGTTCGCGTCCCTACACTCGGGCTTCGCCCTCTCTCCAGGACGCGAACGAGATCAGTGCCTCATCTTGATTGTCGCGCCGTCACCATTCTGATTGTCGGGCCGCAGGAATGGCAATGACGAGATTGACGCGGTTTGCAGCCCTGGATCGGACGAGCTCCAGGCCGACGGCTCGCGTAAAGGGGTAATCCTGGTCCAGCGCCGCGAGGAAATCTCACTCGCCGCTGAACCCTGGTCGACTTTTTCTGCAGCATGCTACGGCGGCGTGCGACCCAGAATGAAAATTAAACTTAAAAAAATGCCCATGCCGTAATATTCACCTCTTGTGCTAACATAAACGAAAACTTCAACATCGAAAGCTACCTGATCAGATAAAAAAATCAAAAATTGGTCTATATTATAGCTTTCAATATGCAAGAAAGTCTTTTATCCAATAAGTTACCAACCAAAGCTACGTCTCAGCTAAGAGAGACGACAGCCGATGGACAAGCGCTGATGTGTTTACACGAAACGGGAAATGAATTTCCCTTCCGCATGAACGATCAGCAACGCCCTCAAATACTACATAACGCAAATTTAAAGAACTAAAAAGGCACATGTGCGCATGGATCCAATTTGGTTCGCTTTCAATATCGACAATAATTGTTCCAGGCCGGCAAAATACAACGTTGAACATTCCCGCCCCGGATTGACCTACTACAATCTGAGAGCTCGAAAAGATTGAAATTTGTTCACTAATAGAAATTTCCTCAGGCCGAATGATTTTAAATTTTAATTGCTCAACTGCGTGTATGACTTCTTCTGCATTGACCATCCGCCTATATCCAGAGCGTGTTGAAGCAAGACCCTCCCGTGAAACAAAAACGCGCGAGGGGTCTTTTCGGCCATTGTCGAAACCAGAAATGCTTCGATATAAACCCAGGCTACTTTCGTCGAGATAGGCTTGCGGATTGCGCAACGTCGGAATAAGGGCATGATTTAAATGATAGACTATTTCAGGATTATGGCTTATAATGCGCTCCTGCTCAATGCCAGCCTTTGAGAGTATTTCCTTGATTGATGAGCTAACACCCGGGACAAGAATCTTATAGTCCGAGACTACCAAAAGCCGAAGCGCGAGCTTCGGAAGCACTCTAAATAGAAAAGATCCATAGTTATTTGGCTCATCTGAGCATATAACAATAACTTTCTCGTCAATAAACACCTCTTGTCGCTGGCCCTGCTGAAACTCAAACCCTGTTTCATTAATTCGACGAAGTTTCGTTTTTTCATTTTGAAACTCGTCTTCGTGTGATAATTTGCTTAAATAACGTGTTAATTCATCATTGTTGGTAAATATCTGGTCGTTAAAGAATCTATTATCTTTTGTTAAAAAGGTACGGAAACCAACCAATTTCACTTCAGATTCGGAGATCAGTGCTATAGGAGGATAATCAACTATCCTGGTACTCAGATCGCCGAACAATTTCACTTTATCCGGATCATCATGGATGTCTGGCCTGCGACGAAGAAACTGCCGATTCTCAGATCCTTGTTGGATCCAAATCGATCTGGCATTTAAATTCATTACTTCGCTAAGTGTGGCGGATGGAAACTTACTGACATCCACAAAATCGAAATTAGATAAATCCCTCATTAATTGAATCCCTTTTCAACTATTTGTTCGATCAGATCTGTTTTTAAACATATTTTACGCAGTTTTTGTTCCGCCTTAGACATAGGAGAGGCGTAAGGTTGTTATGTTTCGGAGAATGGCGAAATTCCACCGTTAAGGGTCAGGCTTACCGATCATCAATTGCACTCGTAGATTTTATGCGGTTTCCAAAAGCTTTTTTCACTTAAGTCCTGAAGGTAATATATTTCTGATTTGACGGTTTTCCTTTTGTGTGGCTCTTTACCAATAAGAGCTGGCTCGGTTTGTGTTTCATGCCGTACAGAAGTTTTCGGGCCGGGACAACATGGGTGGCGGAAGCTCGAGACGTCAAGCCGCTCCGGATCGCGCGAAGTCAATCTTCGCCTTCATGGGACCGCCGTCTCTCAAGGCGCTGTTGCGCATCGGCCAAGGATAGTGACTACGAGGAGGCCAGTCACTCCGCTCGATCCCCACTCTAGAGCCGTTCCCTTTCAGGTTGGCTCGTAGGCATCGTATCCGGCAGCGGCGAGGTAGTTTCGGCACTCATCCGGTTGGACGGCGGCGAACGCAGTCTCGATGGCGGTGGTTAAATCGGCGGCGGTCCGTGCTGCAGCCGTTCGGAGGAGGGCTTTTACCTTGGCAAAGACCTGCTCGATTGATGGTGTGGATGGCTCCTGCTCCCGGGTTTGCGTTGGGGCATAGTCGGGATGTTGTCGCCTCACGCTGAGGAGCCACCCATGTCCGAGCTTGCTACGGTCGGTATCGACCTCG
>NZ_JAKSYI010000056.1 GCF_022829285.1 Methylobacterium sp. J-078 | reverse complement strand
GACCTTCCGCGCCGCGCGGCGCCCCCGGTGTTCGTGCCGGTGCCGGTGTTCACCTGGACCGGCTTCTACGCCGGTTTCAACGCCGGCTACGGCTTCGGTACGGGCAACGACAACAAGGGCCCGACCACCATCGTGGCCAATGCGCCGATCTTCCTCGGCACCGCCGCCAGCCCCCTGGTGGGTGGCCGTGGCGCCGGCGCCTTCGGCGGCCGTGACAGCAACGAAGGCTTCGTCGGTGGCGGTCAGATCGGCTACAACTACCAGTTCACCCCGGGCTCCGGCGTCGTGGTCGGCATCGAGGCCGACGCCCAGTACGTCGACTTCGGCAACAGCCGTAACCGCTACGGCAACATCGTCGGCGTGCTGAACCCCGATCTGACCCCCGTCAACCCGAACGGCCTGTCTGGCCTCGACTACTTCGGCACCGTGCGCGGCCGCCTCGGCTACGCCTTCGACCGTGAGGGTCACGGCCGAGGACTTGAAGAAGTTCAGGAACGAGTCGGTCGGCAGGGCGTATTCGATGCCGCCGCCAGCGGTCCACCCGGTGCGGAAGTCATTCCGGCTGCTGTTGGGCAGGCCGATATCGGTGCCGCCGCCGCCGCCGTAGGCGAAGCCGCCGGTGCCGTACACCAGGGTGCGGTCGAAGGCGTAGCCGAGGCGGCCGCGCACGGTGCCGAAGTAGTCGAGGCCCGACAGGCCGTTCGGGTTGACGGGGGTCAGATCGGGGTTCAGCACGCCGACGATGTTGCCGTAGCGGTTACGGCTGTTGCCGAAGTCGACGTACTGGGCGTCGGCCTCGATGCCGACCACGACGCCGGAGCCCGGGGTGAA
>NZ_JAKSYI010000050.1 GCF_022829285.1 Methylobacterium sp. J-078 | reverse complement strand
GGCACCGCCCACGATCTCACGCCCGGCAGCTACGCCTACCTGCCGCCGGGCGCCGCCTGGAGCCTGCGCAACGACGCGGGCGAGCCCGCCCGCTTCCACTGGCGCCGCAAGGCGTACGACCGGTTCACCGCCGTGTCGCTCCCGCAGGCCTTCGTCACACATCAACCCGCGATCAGCCCGGCGCCGATGCCCGGAAGGGACGGCGGCTGGGCCACCACCCGCTTCGTCGCCTCCGCCGCAGCAGCGGGTGGTGGCCCAGGCGCCCTCCGTGCCGGGCATCGGCGCCGGGGTGGTCTCGGACTCGTGCGTGACGAAGGCCGGCGGGAGCGCGATGCCCGGCCGCAGGGCGTAGGCCTTGCGGCTCCAGTGGAAGCGGGCGGGCTCGGCCGCGTCGTTGCGCAGGCTCCAGGCGGCGCCCGGCGGCAGGTAGGCGTAGCTGCCGGGCGTGAGATCGTGGGCGGTGCCGTCGAGGACGAGGCGGGGCTGGCCGCCGACCACGAACAGCACGCCTTCGGCGTCCGGGTCGGGCTCCGGCGCCTCGCTGCCGCCGCCCTGCCCGACCTCCATGAGGTACTGCGCGAAGGTCTCGGAGAAGCCCGAGAGCGGGCGCGACAGCATCCAGGCGCGGGTGCTCTCCCAGAAGGGCAGCACCGAGGTGACGATGTCGCGCATCACGCCCTTCGGGATGACCGCGTAGGCCTCCGTGAA
>NZ_JAKSYI010000049.1 GCF_022829285.1 Methylobacterium sp. J-078 | reverse complement strand
GCGGCCCGAACGTGCCCGGCCTTCAAGGTGCCCTACCGGGCCATGCGAGACGCCGGCAAACCCGCCAAGGTCGCCATCATCGCCATGGGCCGGCGTCTCGTCGTCCTCGCCAACGCGCTGGTCAAGGACAACAAAACCTTCACCGAAAGCAACCTCATGGCTTGACCCGCGATACAGTCGCCGGTTGATTGCTTCGGTCAGCCTGTGCGCGACGCGCTCCCTCTCCTGAAAGGAGAGGATTGGGGTGAGGTGTGGTCCATTTCCGGAGAGGTCACACACCTCACCCTGTCCCTCTCCCGAAGGAGAGGGGACCCGCGCCAGAACCCGAACGATTCAGCCGGAAACCGTATCAGACCCCCAGCATCGCCTTCTCGGACTCGTAGGCGGCGCGGACCGGGGCCGCGCCGTAGGTCCGCTCCAGACGCCGCACGGTGAAATGCGCGCGGGCCGTCGACTGGAAATGGTCCATGAAGGCCGCGTTCACCGCCGCGCCGCCAACCGCGCCGAGGATCGGCACGGCCTGCGCCGCAACCTTTTGCGAGACCACGAGGCCGAAGCGCGACGCGATCTGCGCCGAGAAGCGGATCAGGGCGGGGGCGGCCTCGTCGAGGAGGGCCCGATTGCCGGCGTAGCGCGCAGCCTCCACCATGGTCTTGGCCAGGGCCGCGCGCACCGCGAAGTAGCCGCTTTCCGTGAGGGCGCTGCCGGCCGCCTCGCGTCCTCCGAGGGCGAAGACCTGGACGCAGGCCAAGGCGTTCTCGGGATCCTGAAGATCCTCGCCCTCTTCCTGCGCGATCTGCGCGATAGAGCGCAGCATCAGGGTCGTCGAGAGCGGCAGTTCCACCGCGAGGGTCGCGAGCCCGAAGGCGCCGCCGACGGCGCCGGAAACGGCAGCAAGGGCCTTGTGGCCGAAGGCGCTCGACGGGAAATACTTCGCGAGACGCGCGGCCGTGCGAATCGTGGCGGATTCGGGTTCGGTCGGCCCGGTGAGCAGCGGTTCGGTGGCGGGCACGACGGAAATTTCCCGGCCTGCCGGCAGGGTCGCCAGGGCGACCTTGAGGGAGGCGCGCATAGCGCTCTCAGTGGCCTGCGCCACCGCGTCGGTCACGGGGGCCGGCAGGGCCCGCCCGATCAGATCCAGGGGGGCGCCGGCCACCGCCGAGAGGCGGGCAGCGAGCCCGGGCTTCTCCAGGGCCTCGACGGCCCGACGCAGAGCGGCGCGGTCCGCATCGCTCATGCCGGGCGGCTCGGCGATGGTGGCCGGCGCGGTGACGGTGTCGTCGACGAGTTTGATGTTGCTCACGTCTGCGGTCTCATCCGTGTGCGGGGTGGGGGCGGCCTGTCCGGCTCGTCTCCGAGGGGACCTTGCCCGAAGGGTCGTTGCCGGTGGAAGCAAGCCCGGGGCCTCGCGGATGGTTCCCGGCGATCTCGTCTCCAGCGGCGGCCTCGGGGCGGACCGGATCGGACGCTACGGCGCTGGCGGCGGCCGCGTCGCGCTCTCCGGCTCGTCCCACGAAGATGCAGAGGATCACCACCGGGATGCCGACGGCGGCGGTCAGGGCGAAGAACACCGGATACCCGAAGGCCGCCACGATGTAACCGGAGGTGCCGGCCACGAACTTGCCCGGCAGGGCGTAGAGCGAGGAGAACAGGGCGTACTGGGTGGCGGCCAACCCCGGCGCAGTCAGGCTCGACATGTAGGCGATCAGGGCCATGCCGGCGAAGGAGCCACAGAAATTGTCGATGGAGATCGCCGCCGTGAGGCGCCACACCTCCGGGCCGCCGAAGGACAGCCAAGAGAAGGAGAGGTTGGAGGCGGCTCCCAGGAAGGCGCCGACCACCAGGGTCGGGAACAGGCCGAAGCGGGTCATCGCCCAGCCGCCGACGAAGGCCCCGGCGATGCCGACCCAGATGCCGTAGAGCTTCGAGACGAAGCCGATATCCACGAGGCTGAACCCCACGGTCTTGTAGAGCGGGCTCGCCATCACGCCGGAGATGAAATCGGGCATGCGGTAGAAGGCGACGAGGACGAGGATCGCCCAGAGGCTGTGCCCGAGCCGCGCGTGAAGCTCGGCCAGGGGCTCGAGGATCGCGCTGCGAAGCGTCCAGGCCGGCTTGGGCGCCGCCGGCGCCCGCTCGCTTGAGGCGCGATCGTAGGCCGGGGCGAACAGCGCCGCGATCATGCCGACGCCCATCAGGGCTGCCATCAACAGGTAGGCCACGCTCCAGCCGTAGGCGCTGGCGATGAAGAGCGCACCCGCGCCGGCCGACATCAGGGCGAGCC
Source organism: Methylobacterium sp. J-078 (assembly GCF_022829285.1). Lineage (GTDB taxonomy): Bacteria > Pseudomonadota > Alphaproteobacteria > Rhizobiales > Beijerinckiaceae > Methylobacterium. The sequence goes on along the minus strand of NZ_JAKSYI010000049.1, from coordinate 186,214 downwards.
GGTACCCGAGGTTCGAGGTCGCGGCCATCACGCCCTGGAGGTCCGTGCCGGCGGCGTCGATGCGCCAGCCGTCGATGACCACGTCCTGGGTCGCCGCGCAGATGGCAACGAGGAAGGCGCCGAGCCCGAGCAGCGCCAGGCTGGTGCCCGGATCGGCGGAGGCCATCAGCGTCAGCGCGATGGCCACCGCGCACTGGGTCGCGATCATCCAGGCCCGGCGGCGCCCGAGGGCACGGCTGAGGACCGGCACGTCGAACCGGTCGATCAGCGGCGCCCAGAGGAACTTCAGGGTGTAGGGAAGCGCGAGGTAGCTGAACAGGCCGATCGACTTGATGTCGACGTCCGAATAGGCGAGCCGCGTCGAGAAGGTGCCGAGCACCAACAACAGGGGCAGCCCCGACGAGAAGCCCAGCGCCAGCATCAGCAGGATGCGCCGGTCCTCGGCTATGTCCTTGAGGCGAAGGCGCCGGCTCGGGGCATCGCCCAGATCGCTTCGGGCCGTTGCGTCGCTTCGGGCCATGGCATGGAACTCCTAGGGGTCGAACGGGCTTGATGCCCGCAAACCATATCAGCCCTCGGCTCCGATCCCACGCCCGGAGTCGCCCCAGGACCCGCAGGCCGTTGCGCGGCGCTCACCGGACGCAGCATGCCTTCCAAAACCTTAATGCGACGTCTCGCATTTTTCTTGTTGGTAGACCGGCCCGGGCGACCGAACATGGGTGGATTTTCCGTTGACGGCCGGGTGCCCCGAGGGGTCAACTCGTTCGCTTCATCCGGTAGGGCAGCGACGGCTGAACATCTGAACTTACAGACCGGGTGGACAGCTTTGGCCGACGCCGATCATGACGCATAGGGATCCCCCCGCCGCTGGACCGCTCAAGCTCGGGATCGACGCCGGTGCGTTCGTGGCCGCGTTCACGGCCAGCCCGACGCCGATGGTGCTGACCGATCCGCGCCTGGCCGACAACCCGATCATATGGGCCAACGACGCTTTCCTCGCCCTCACCGGCTATGCCTGGGAGGATCTCGACGGCAGGAACTGCCGGATGCTCCAGGGTGCCGACACCGATCCACGCGCGGTTCGCCGCCTTGGCGAAGCGGTGCGCGCGGGTCGGCCTATCGAGATCGAGCTGGTCAATTACCGCAAGGACGGCACGTCCTTCTGGAACGGCATGACGGTGGCGCCCGTGCGCGACGCCACGGGGCGGATCGTTCATTTCTACTCGGCTCAGGCCGACATGACGGGCAAATACCGTCACGAAGTCGCGATGCGCGACGCAAACGACGAACTCGAGCGACGGGTCGCCGAGCAGACCGCGGACCTGCGCGCCGCACTCGAGCAGAAGACCGCGCTGCTCCATGAGGTCGATCACCGGGTCAAGAACAACCTCCAGGTCATCTCGTCCCTGATGCTGCTGAAGGCGCGGCGCACACCGCGCGGCGAGGTCCGCGACGCGCTGCAGGGCATGGCGGAGCGCGTCGGTGCCCTCTCGACCGTTCATCGGATGCTCTACTCCACCGGAGACGTGACGCGGTTCGATCTGCGGGAATTCGCCGAAGACTTCGTCTCCGAGCTCGTCGCCGGCATCGACAACGAACGGACGGCCGTCAGCGCTGAGATCGATTCGATCGCGGTCTCCGCCGCGATGGCGGCGCCCCTGGCGCTGATGCTCCATGAGTTGGCGACCAACGCCGTCCGTCACGCCTTTCCGGACAGCCGGGCCGGGCGGATCACGATCACGGCCCAACGCAGCGACGAGGGTCTGCGCATGCTGATCCAGGATGACGGGATCGGACTTGCCGGCGGCAAACCGAATCCGGCGGGCTTCGGACGCTCCCTCGTCGAGATGGTCGTCCGCCAGCTTCGCGGCGTGATCGTCTGGAGCGATGTCGCCCCCGGCACGCGCGTCGAAATCACGGTGCCCCTCGATGCGGTCTCCCTGCGGACGGGTGCGGAGCGGGCCGCAGAGGCGGAATGGACGACGCGATGACGAGTCCTGCCCTGCGCGTCCTCGTGGTCGAGGACGAGGTCCTCATTGCCCTCGAACTCGAATGCTTGCTCGATGAACTCGGCCACGATGTGGTCGGCGTCGCCGGAAGCTCCGCCGAGGCGATCGCCCTCGGCCTCTCGACGGCCCCCGACGTGGCGTTCGTCGACATCCATTTGGTGGATGGCCCCACCGGTGTCGAAGTGGCCCGAGCCCTCAGCGCCGACCCGCACACCACGGTGGTGTTCATGACGGCGAACGCCAAGCGCATTCCCGATGATTTCGCCGGGGCGATGGGGGTAATCGCCAAGCCGTATTCGGAGCGGGTGGTCGCCGGCGCCTTGCGCTACGTGGCGGACCTGCGCGCGGGGCGCGCGGCCACGATCGAGGGACTCGACGGTTTCCGTCTCGCGATCCGGGACGGCGTGGAGCCGCGCTACCTGTCCGAGGGGTGAGCAGGCGGCAGCCGCCTGTCGGCGAATCTCAGCGGGCTGCGGGCCCGGCGCCCGTCGCCATGGCACGACGCGCTTCGGCTTGGCCGCTGACGTCCCCGTAGTACTTCGTGGCGTCGCCGAGTTGGATCGAAGGCTGACAGTTCGGGGTGCAGGAATACGACTCGCGGTCGAGCCCGCGTTGCACGGTGATCACAGCGGCCTGGGGCGCCTGAACGCTGATCGTCGATTCCGCCAGCATGCTCCCCGATGCGTCGAGGGCGATCAGGTTGGTGCTGCCGAAACTCTTGCCGGTGAGGATCAGCACACCGTTCTTCTGCAGCGCGACATCCGCGATGATGGGATTGCCGACGATCACCGTTTGGGTCCGGTCGGGCAGTCGGATCACCTTGGCGTTGTCGACCGTGACCGTGACGATCGTCGGTGCGCCCGTCGTGGACTGGGCTTTCACAGCGGGACAGCCGAAGGCGGACCAGACGGACAACAGGGCGGCGACGAGGGTTCGGGCGCCTATGCGGGACGGGTTCGCGCGCTGTTGCATCTGAGGCTCACTGAAACCGTACGGCACGACGCCCATCATGCTTGATGCCGGCGCATCCGAACGAACCAGCGCGCCGAGAGTGGTCCGCAGAGGAAGCACGCGCAGGGTAAACGAACCGATAATCCGGGCGTGCACGGGCATGGCGAGGGCGCAGGAGACGCGGCACGGTCTAACCTGGCGGGCAGGGCCCAACCGGGAGGTGCAGCGGTCCATAGGCCAGCCTGATATGGGCCGCGCCGTCCGACACCCGTGTGAAAAACGCCCGATCGCCGAGGCTGAAGGTCGAGGAAAAGCGTTGGTTCTCGTTTACGAATTCTTGACGCTGATTCAAAGCGCCCAATCGATCGCTGGTTTGGAGGATCGATTTAACCCAATCGCAAGAGGCCGCTGGCATTCTGACTGGGTCGCCGGAAAGACGCCGATTGCGTGAGCGGCACATCCACTTCAGGGGTACTTTGCCATGACCTCCATCTTCAAGCGTTTCGCCGCCGACGAGTCCGGTGCCACCGCCATCGAGTACGGCCTGATCGCCGCCCTCATCGCCGTCGTGATCATCGGTACCCTCTCCACGATCGGCACCAACCTGAACACCAAGCTCGGTGCGGTCGCCACCAACCTCGCGACGCCGGCCGCCACGAAGTAATACTCGGAGGGTTGCGGTCCGGCGATCGGCCGGCGCACCTCAAGGGGGGGCGCGGCTCGGATCCTGGCTGGCCGACTTCGTCTGAGGGCCCTGGCCGGAGACGGCCGGCGCACCTCGCTCGGCCGCACATGGATCGAGCACATGGCTCGGCTCTCCAACGAAGGACACTGTCGTTTGCACGTGTGACCGGCAGATAACGGAATCCCGGGCATGCCACGTTCGCGTGGCTGCCCTCTCCGCCGTTCGACCGCGACGCGGCCGACCCACCCCCGGGCCAATCTCGCCGGAGGGTCGCCGAGCAGCAAGAGACACGTCCCGGATCACCCCAGAGAGGCCCGGCCCAGAGCATGGTCCGTGCGCCGATCGCGTCGCGCGAGCCTGACGAATCGATATGGCGAACCTCAGCCTCCTCGTGATCTTCCCGTTCCTGATGGCCTACGCGGCCTCGCGGGACCTTCTGACCATGCTCATCCCCAACACCGTGTCGATTGCCTTGGCTGTCGCCTTCGCGGCCTTCGCCATCGGGAGCGGTCTCGGCTGGATCGAGCTCGCGGGGCACCTCGGCGCCGGAGGCGTCACCCTCTCGGTGACTTTCACCCTGTTCGCCTTCGGCCTGATCGGCGGCGGTGATGCCAAGCTCGCCGCGGCGACCGCCCTCTGGATCGGTTTCGATCACCTCGCCGAGTATCTGCTCCTCGCGTCCGTGAGCGGCGGTGCCCTGACGCTCGGCCTCCTCGCGATGCGCTCGCTCCCCCTCCCCGGCGCGGTCGCACGGCTTCCCTTCGCCCTGCATCTGCACGACGCGAAGACCGGTGTTCCATACGGAATCGCGCTGGCACTTGCCGCTCTCTTGATCCTGCCCGAGACCGTCATCTGGACCCGTAGCCTCGGGGTCTGATGAGGCAAAACTGACAAAAAGCAGTTTCGATCATATTGCTTACCGCTCGTTAACCGTAATTTGAGGAATCCGGCCCCAAATCCGAGCGGTACGGCGATCCGCCGTCCTCAGGTTCGAGCCCGGTGATGAAACCAGCCAGACTTGCCGTTCTCGCGATTGCGCTCGGTGCGGGCGGCGCAGCGGCGTTCTTGATGAGCGGCGACGACAAGCCGACGGTTCAGCCGATCGCCGTCGCTCCGCCCCCCGCCGTCGCGGTGACGGACGTGCTGGTGGCAGCCGCCGAGCTGCCGATGGGTCAGAACATCCAGACTCCCGACCTGCGCTGGCAACCCTGGCCGAACGATGCGCTCTCGGCGGGCTACATCACCCGCACGGCCTCACCCAAGGGCATGGAGGAGACCGTCGGGTCCATCACCCGCTCGAACTTCCTCGCCGGCGAGCCGATCCGCCCGCAGAAGCTCGCCCGGTCCGATGGCGGTTTCCTCGCCGCGGTCCTTCCCGCGGGCATGCGGGCGGTCGCGATCACCATCGACACGCGCGGTTCGAACACGGCGGGCGGCTTCATCCTGCCGAACGACCATGTCGACATCATCCGCACCTACCGGGACGAGGAGGCGGGGCGCGGCAACGGCGACGCCCAGGCCTCCGAGACCCTGCTTCAGGACATTCGCGTTCTGGCGATCGGACAGATCGTGCAGGAAAAGAACGGCAACAACGTCGTGACGGGCGAGACCGCCACCCTCGCGTTGACCCCGGCCCAGGCCGAACTCGTGACCATGGCCCAGAAGGCCGGGCAACTCTCCCTCTCGCTCCGGAGCCTCGTCGACAGCGGTCGCAGCAGCGATCCGACCCTCGAAGCACGTCCCGAAACAGCGCTCACCGTCGTGCGGTTCGGCGTCGCGAAGCAGCAATCGCGGCGCTGAGACGAAACGCACACCTGACGACAGAGGACGCGCCGATGATCTACTCCCGCACATTCCTTCACCTCGGCTCGGTCGGAGCGGCGCTCGTCGTCGCGGCGTCCGCCGGCCCTGTTCGGGCCCAACCCACCCGCAACGTGATCCCGGCGCCGGTCCTCGCGGTCGGCGGAAACGAAGGCACCACGGCCCGGCGGGTCGACCTCACCATGGGACGCTCCCTGGTCATCGACCTGCCGCGCGATGCGAAGGAGGTCTTCGTCGCCAATCCGAAGGTCGCCAACGCCGTCGTACGGTCCACCCGCAAGGTCTTCGTCATCGGCATGGAGAACGGGGCGACCTCGATCTTCATCATGGACGCCGAGGGACGGCAGATCACCGCCCTCGACGTCACGGTGGCGACGAACCTGAACCTCGGCGAACTCAGCCAGATCCTGACGCGCAGCATCCCGGGCGGGCGTTTCGACCTCCGCCCAGCCGGCAATTCGATCATCCTCTCGGGTTCGGTGGGCTCGGCCTCCGAAGCCGCGCAGGCCGTCGACATCACGAACGGGTTCGTGGGGATCGGGAGTGGCGCCGGTGGCGCCGGACCCGCTGCCGGGGGGGCATCGGTTTCGCGTGGAGCGGTGATCAACAACCTGACGATCCGTAACAAGGATCAGGTGATGTTGCGGGTCACCGTCGTCGAGGTCGCACGCACGGTTCTGAAGCAGTTCGGCGTCAACCTGAATGGCAGTTGGTCCGGACTGAATCTTGCCAACACGACCCCACTTACACTGAATGGCGGCCAGTTTCCGAACGGGAATCTCCTATCAGGAACGGTCAACGGCTCCGGCGGGGCAAGCCTCACCGCGACCCTGAAGGCGTTCGAACAGGCGGGGGTCTCCCGTGTGCTCGCGGAGCCAACGCTCACGGCAATCTCCGGGGAGGCCGCAAACTTCACGGCAGGCGGACAGATCCCCGTACCCGGAAATTTGAGCTGTTCGGTGACGGGGACATCAACCGTTCAGACGTGCGTTCCGAGCATTACCTTCAAGGAATATGGGGTGAGCTTGACCTTCACCCCGGTGGTCCAAGCTGAGAACCGTATCTCGGTCAGGGTCGGTACGCAGGTGACTGAGATCGATCAGCAGAACTCGCTGAACATCAACTTCACCGGTACGACAACGGCCATTCCGGGCTTCACCGTTCGCAAGTCCGAGACCACGGTGGAGCTCGCCTCCGGCGCAACGATGATGACCGCCGGCCTGATCCAGCAGCGCAACAAGGCGGCGATCTCCGGTTTGCCCGGTTTGATCAACCTTCCGATCATCGGCGCCCTGTTCCGCTCCCGGGATTATCAGCGTCAGGAGACGGAGTTGATGATCATGGTCACCCCGTACATCGCGAAAGCCATGGAACCGCGCCAGATCGCGCGACCGGATGACGGTTTCGTCGACGCCCAGGACGCACAGGCCATCCTGCTCGGCCGCCTGAACAAGCTCTACGGGGTCGCGGGCGCCAACCCCCTCGGCAATGGCTACCGTGGCCGCGTCGGCTTCATCACCGACTAGGACGACCGCTTCCTCTCCGCGCGCCGCCTCTACAGGACCCGACCACGATGTCCCTTCCGTCTCCCCGAAACGCACTGGCCTTGACGGCGGTCGCGAGCGTCGCCGCGCTGCTGGGCGCGTGCCGCGCCGATCGCGTGGCAACGACCGGCTCGCTCTACCCGAACGATTATCGCGCCCGCCACCCGATCGTCCTCGCGGACGGCGCGCGCAGCCTCGATGTCTTCGTGACCGGGACCGGCCATATCGACCCACGTCAGGCCGCCGATATCGACGCCTTCATCCTCGAGTTCCGCCGTTATGGGCGAGGCATCCTCGTGCTCGACGTACCGCGCGGCGTCGCACCCGGAATGGGGGCGGGCGTGGAGCGGACCGCCGCGGCGATCCGGCGGATCGGTGCCGACGGTGGGATCCCGCCGGGCCGCATCTCTGTTACCAGCTACGCGGTCGCCAATCCGGGCCTTGCCGCCCCCTTGCGTCTCACCTTCCAGCGCATGGAGGCGAAGGTCGCCAGCCAGTGCGGAACCTGGCCCCAGGATCTCGGCGTCGGCGATCCGGCCTTCAACGGCCGCAACGAGTCTCACTGGAATCTCGGCTGCGCCAGCCAAACCAATTTCGCCGCCCAGGTCGCCGACCCCGTCGATCTCGTGCGCGGGCGCCCCGAGGGTCGGATCGACACGATCCGCCGAACGGGCGACATCACGAAGGTGCGCGAAGGCAAGGATCCGTCAACCGAATGGCGGCAGGATGGAAAGACGTCCGTGAAGTCAGCTGTCGATCAGTGACCGAGCTGGCTTCCGGCCAACGCGATCAACTGCCAGTCCTCCTCCCGCATCGGCGGCAACCAGAACCGGAACCCACCCCATGCCGGACCTGAACGCGTCGTCTGAGCGCATCATCGCCCCGGTGCCTCGCATCACGATCCAGGCCTTCTGCGAGACGTCGGAGACCGCGTCGCTGATCGAGTCCGTAGGGTCCGACCGGCGGATGCAGAAAGCGCATATCAAGGTTCAGATGGGCGGCGGCCCCGCCGCCGTCGAGGCCTACAGGCATGCGCCGACCCCGAACGTGATCGTCATCGAGACGCAGAGCGCCAGATCCCGCCCCCTGGAATGCCTGGATCGGCTGGCCGAGGTCTGCGACGAGGGCACGAAGGTCGTCGTCATCGGGCATGTCAACGATGTCCAGCTGTACCGGCAGTTCATCCAGCGCGGGGTGAGCGAGTACCTGATGGCGCCCGTGCTGGCGATCGACCTGATCCAGGCGATCTCCGACCTCTTCACGGTCCCGGGCGCCAAGCCGGTCGGACGGACCGTGGCGGTCGTCGGTGCCAAGGGCGGCGTCGGCGCATCCACCATCGCCCACAACCTCGCCTGGACGATCGCCCGCGAGCAGGACACCGCCACGGTCATCGCCGACCTCGACATCGCCTTCGGAACGGCGAGCCTCAACTTCAACCAGGACCCGCCGCAGGGCATCGCCGAGGCGGTGTTCGCGCCGGACCGGCTGGATTCGAACCTCCTCGACAGGCTGCTGTCGAAGTGCAGCGACAACCTCTCGCTGCTGGCGGCCCCAGCCACCCTCGATCGCACGACGGACCTCACCGAGCCGGCCTTCGACAATCTTCTCGATCTCCTGCGCGCGGCCGTGCCCTGCATCGTCCTCGACGTGCCGCACCAATGGACGGCCTGGTCGCGGCGCATGCTCATCGGAGCGGACGAGATCCTGATCGTGGCGAGCCCCGAACTCGCCGCCCTGCGCAACACGAAGAACCTGCTGACCATCCTCCAGCAGAATCGCCCGAACGACCGCAGGCCCCGGGTGATCCTGAACGGGACCGGCGTACCGAAGCGGCCCGAGATCGCCGCGGCCGAGTTCGCCAAATCCCTGGACGCGACGATCGCTGCCAGCGTGCCGTTCGACGCGGCCCTGTTCGGTACGGCCGCCAACAACGGGCAGATGGTGGCCGAGGTGCAGAGCGGGGCGAAGGCGGCCGAGATCTTCTCCAGCCTGGCGGCTGCGATCACCGGACGGACGGAGCACCGGCGCGCGCGCCAGAACCTGTTCGAGCCGCTGCTGTCCAAGCTCGCGCGTCGGAAGGCCTCGTGATGCCGAGCACCTTGCCCGCATTCGCCGCCGGGAGACCGCGCCATGTTCGGTAGGCGCTCGGGCACCGCGGCGGTCGAGGATCGGCCGGCTGCGATCGTGGCCAAGCCGCAGGCGATCCTGCCGGTTCACGATGATTCGGCCCTGCGCCCCAGGGCCGAGGCGCCCCTCCGGCCCGAGGCCGCGCCACCGCCCGCGGCAGCGAAGTCGGAAGACTATTTCCGCACCAAGAGCATGATCTTCGGTGCGCTGATCGAGGCGATCGACCTCTCGCAGCTGGCCCGGCTCGATGCCGAGGCGGCGCGTGAGGAAATCCGTGACATCGTCTCGGAGATCATCGGGCTCAAGAACATCGTCCTGTCGATCGCCGAGCAGGAGGAACTCCTCGACGACATCTGCAACGATGTCCTCGGGTATGGCCCCCTGGAGCCCCTGCTCGCCCGGGACGACATCGCCGACATCATGGTCAACGGCGCGAACCGCGCCTTCATCGAAGTGGGCGGCAAGATCCAGCTCACCAACGTACGGTTTCGCGACAACCAGCAGCTGATGAACATCTGCCAGCGGATCGTGAGCCAGGTCGGCCGCCGGGTCGACGAGGCCTCGCCGATCTGCGACGCACGCCTGCCGGACGGGTCCCGCGTGAACATCATCGCGCCGCCCCTGGCGATCGACGGGCCGGTCCTGACCATCCGAAAGTTCAAGAAGGACAAGCTGACCCTGGATCAGCTCGTCACCTTCGGGGCGATCTCTCCCGAGGGCGCTAAGATCCTGCAGATCATTGGCCGTGTCCGGTGCAACGTCGTCATCTCGGGCGGTACCGGCTCGGGGAAGACCACGCTCCTCAACTGCCTGACCCGCTACATCGACGCGGACGAACGCATCATCACCTGCGAGGACGCGGCTGAGCTGCAACTCCAGCAGGCCCACGTCGTCCGCCTCGAGACGCGCCCCCCCAACATGGAGGGGTCCGGCCAGGTCACAATGCGCGATCTCGTCAAGAACTGCCTGCGCATGCGGCCCGAGCGCATCATCGTCGGCGAGGTCCGTGGCCCGGAGGCCTTCGACCTCCTTCAGGCGATGAACACCGGCCACGACGGTTCCATGGGAACGCTGCACGCGAACTCGCCCCGCGAAGCCCTGGCGCGCATCGAGTCGATGATCACCACGGGCGGCTTCAGCCTGCCGTCGCGGACGCTGCGCGAGATGATCTGCGGCTCCATCGACGTGATCGTCCAGGCGACGCGCCTCCGGGACGGCTCGCGCCGAATCACCCACATCACGGAGGTGCTGGGGCTCGAGGGCGACGTCATCATCACCCAGGACCTTTTCCTCTACGACGTCCTCGGCGAGGACGCGAACGGCAAGCTGATCGGCCGTCACCGCTCCACAGGCGTCGGGCGCCCGCGCTTCTGGGAGCGCGCGCGCTACTACGGCGAGGAGAAGGCCCTGGCCGACGCCCTCGATGCGGCGGCCGATTTCGGCGGGGGTGAACCGTGAGCGGTCTGCATCTGCCCCTCGCGGCGGGGCTCGCCGCCGTCGCTGCCGGCGCCGTCGCCTACGTGTTCGTGATGCCCTACCTGACGGGCGAGCGCCGCTCGGCCGAGCGCAGGAAGGCGGTCAGCGTCGTCGCGGCTCCGGGCAGCCGAGCGGCGATCGTCAGCCGTCGCGAACAGGTGGCCAAGAGCCTCAAGGAAGTCGAGGCCAAGCGCGACGGGACGAAGGTCACCCTCGAACTGAAGATCGCGCGGGCGGGACTGTCCTGGTCGCGAAACCAGTTCTACCTCATTTCGGCGGTCCTTGCGCTGGTGGTGGGAGCGGGCGCGCTCGTCATGACGGGAAGCCCGATCGTCGCGGCGGGCGCGGTGTTCGCGGGCGGATTCGGCTTGCCTCTCTGGATCCTGACCTTTCTCCGCAAACGCCGCATCGCCGCCTTCATCAAGGAATTGCCGACCGCCATCGACATCATCACCCGCGGCGTGCGCGCGGGCATCCCGGTGGGCGATTGCTTCCGCATCATCTCGCGGGAAGCGGAAGAGCCGATCCGGTCCGAATTCCGCCTGGTGGTGGAAGCGCAAACTTTGGGCCTGTCCCTTGGTGAGGCGCTGGTCAAGATGTACGAGCGCGTCCCGGTTTCAGACGTCAACTTCTTCGGGATCGTCATCAGTATCCAGGCAAAATCGGGCGGTAACCTCTCCGAGGCGCTCTCGAACCTCTCGCGGGTGCTGCGTGAACGCAAGAAGATGGCCGGCAAGATCCAGGCGATGAGTATGGAGGCCAAGGCGTCGGGCGGCATCATCGCGGCCCTCCCCTTCGTGGTGGCGACGCTCACCTACCTGACGAGCCCTGACTACATCTCCCTGCTCTGGCGGACGGATATCGGGAAGCTCGCCCTTGTGGCGTCCGCGATCTGGATGTCGATTGGCGTCTTCACCATGAAGAAGATGATCAACTTCGACGTCTGAATTTCACCACGCGCCCGACCCGCTCGGGCGTATTCTCCGGAAGGCATCCTCGTCCGGTCGAATCGCTCAGGAGACACCCCTTGCTGGACGCCATAGCCGCGAAGGTCACCGATCCGCGCTTCCTCGGCATGGTCATGACCGGGATCGCCACCGCCGCCACGGCCTTCGCGCTGCTGCAGCCCGTCATCGAGCCGGACCGGCTGGGCAAGCGCATGAAGCTGGTGGGTGAGGAGCGCGACGAGATCCGCCGACGCGAACGGGAGCGCCTGGCCGCCAAGGCGACCCTGCGGACGACGCCGAAGGCCTACATGAAGCGGGTGGTCGAGCAGTTCAACCTCAGCCGCTGGCTCGGCACCGAGACCGCCAAGAAGCAGCTGGTGATGGCCGGCTTTCGCTCGCCCGGAGCGGAGACCGGCTTCCTGTTCTTCCGCCTCGTGACGCCGATCGTTCTCGGCATCGTGGCGGCCTTCTATGTCTTCGTCCTCGGCGTCATCAATCAACCCTTCACGATCCGGGTGGTGGTCGTCATCGCCGTGCTGCTCCTCGGCATCAAGGCCCCGGAACTCTACCTCCTCAACGCGTCGAAGAAGCGCCAGACCGAGATTCGGGCCGCCTGGCCGGACGCTCTCGACCTCGCCCTGATCTGCGTCGAGTCCGGCATGTCGGTGGAGCACGCGTTCCGCCGCGTCAGCACCGAGATCGTCAGTCAATCCGTCGTGCTCGCCGAGGAACTCGCGGTGCTCACGGCCGAGCTCTCCTACCTGCCCGACCGACGCATCGCCTTCGAAAATCTCGCCAACCGCACCGGCCTCGATCAGATCAAGGCGGTGACCACGGCCCTGATCCAGGCCGAGCGATACGGAACACCGGTTGGTCAGGCACTGCGCGTTCTCTCACAGGAAAGCCGCGACGCCCGCATGAACGAGGCCGAGAAGAAGGCGGCCGCCCTGCCCCCCAAGCTCACGGTGCCGATGATCCTGTTCTTCCTGCCCGTGCTCTTCGTCGTGATTCTCACGCCCGCGCTCGTCCAGGTCTTCCGGTAGATCAGGCGGACGGCCACGGCTCGCCGGAGAGGCCGGGCCATCCTATGTCGGACGGGTGACGGACGCCCGGAGTCAGCATGTCCGACCTGACCTATGCGATCGGTGACATCCATGGCTGCGCGGATGCGCTGACACGGCTCTTGGATCAGATCGACGCGCACGCCCGGGGACGGGCCGCCGCCATCGTCTGCCTCGGCGATTACGTGGACAGGGGGCCCGACAGCGCCGGTGTAATCGGCATCCTCCGGGCGCGTCAGGCGGCCTCGCCCGGAACGATGATCTGCCTGCGGGGCAATCACGAGCAGATGATGCTCGACGCTCATCGAGATGCCCACGACGCGCCGGCCTGGCTCGCCAATGGCGGCATCGAAACGCTGCGATCCTTTGGGGTCACAGATCCCGAAGCGATGCCGCATGAGGTTCTCGCCTGGATCTCGGGCCTGCCGACGGTTCACGAGGACGCCCGGCGGTACTACGTGCATGCAGGATTTCGGCCTGGATGTCGTGGGATCGATCCCGACGTCACGGCGCGTCTCTGGATCCGCGAGCCGTTCCTCGGCACAGCGTTCGATTTCGGAAAGCACGTCGTTCACGGTCACACGCCCCAGCGGAGTGGCCAACCGGATGTCCGGAGCTTCCGCACGAATCTGGATACGGCCTGTGTGTATGGCCGAGTCCTCACCGCCGGGATCTTCACGATGGCGTCGTCGGGCCCGGTGGAATTTCTTTACGCCCCGCGTGACGCCGAGCCGCCGTCCGATCGGTCCGGACGCCCTTGACAGCCCACTAGGAACTCTTGCGGAACACTTGCGGAACGTTTAATGTGTTCGTGATTTGTTTCTGTGACGCCGCGACGCAACCCGCGGCCTGAACGATGAGTGTTCCGCATGTTGACGCGTAAGCAGCTGGATCTCCTCCAGTTTATCCAGCACCGGATGCGCGAGAGTGGCGTTCCCCCTTCGTTCGACGAGATGAAGGATGCCCTCGATCTGAAGTCGAAATCGGGCATCCATCGGTTGATCACGGCGCTCGAAGAGCGCGGTTTTCTGCGCCGCCTGCCCAATCGGGCGCGGGCGATCGAAGTGATCCGGATGCCGGAGAGCCTCGGTGGCGAGGCCGGAGCGTCCCGCGCCACCGCGGCGCCCGAGGTTCGCCGCTTCACGCCGAGCGTCGTCGAGGGCGGCAAAGGCAAGGGTATACCGGCGGGCGCCTCCGTCTCTCGCTTGCCGACCACGCAGGCCACCGACGAGAGCGGTCGCGCCGTCACCATTCCGGTAATGGGTCGGATCGCCGCCGGTACGCCGATCGCGGCGATCCAGGAGCAGAGCCACTCGGTGACGATGTCGCCGGACTTCCTCGCAGGGGGCGAGCACTATGCCCTGGAGGTGCGCGGCGATTCGATGATCGAGGCCGGCATCCTCGACGGCGACCTCGTGGTCATCCGTAAGCAGGAGACCGCGAACACGGGCGACATCATCGTGGCGCTGATCGACGACGAAGAGGCGACGCTGAAGCGCCTGCGCCGGCGCGGATCCTCGATCGCCCTGGAGGCGGCCAACCCGGCCTATGAGACTCGCGTTCTGGGACCCGATCGGGTCCGTATCCAGGGACGGTTGGTGAGCCTCGTCCGGCGCTACTGAGCCGCGTCGCCCGGTTCGGCGTCCGGCATGTCCGTGTCGTCGGGCTCGGGCTGCGCGCGCGGCGGTACGATCTCGATCGCGCTTTGCGGCGTCGGGGCCGGTTCGTTCGTGGACACACGCCACGGCACCGCCTCGCCGGGGCTGCGCGCGGAAGTGATGATGGGACCGTCCGGACCGAATCGAATCGCGCTGGCGCCGTGCGTGCGCAGGAAGCTCCGATCGAGAATCATGGCCGCGGCGCAACCGGGGGGCGCGTCTCGGCGGGTAATCAGGATGTCGGCCCGCGCACAATCCTCCGGCAGAGCGCGCTTGTCGGTGGCGAGCGCGATCTTGCGTCCATCTGGCAGGGACACGGTACAACCGAGCCGGTCGCATCGGGCCGAGGGGTGAGCCGTGACCGCGCCAGCCTTGCGGTCGTCGCCATCGGCCTTCAGCCATTGGTCCAGCACGAAGGGGGGCGGACGCCCGAGGATCGCGAGACGCCCATTGGAATCGCGGATCGCCGCGCCCGCACCTTCGCGATCCACGTAGACGTCGTGCCGCGTCGGATAGGCGGCAAGCCCGATGCCGATCATGGCCGGTAGGAGTCCGAGCCAGCGCAGGGACGAGGCCGGCAAGGTCAGCATGACGAGGCCCGCTGCCATCAGCGTGAGGGCCGCGGCGCCGAAGGCCGGCACGACGTAGGTGGCGTGGCCGAAGCCCGCGATCCAGCCCGAGATCGCCAGCATGCCTCGCACGGCCAGGCCCATCGCCCACCAGACGGGCTGGTCGAGGGCGAACGGGTAGGCGAGGATGCCGAGGACGGCCGCCGGCATCACCGCGAGGGAGACGAGGGGCAGAGTCAGGGCATTGCCCACGAGACCGAACGGCTGCACCGTCTGGAAGTGATAGGTGGCGAAGGGCGCCGTCGCCAACTGGGCGACCAGCGTCGTGGCGAGCGTTCCCACGATCGCCACCAGGAGCCATCCGCAGGCGCGCGCAAGCGGCCCGCTCCCGTCGCGACGGAACGCGCCACCACCGATCAGGCGCGCGCAGGCGATCAGTCCGGCCACGGCGGCGAAGGACATCTGGAAGCTCGGGCCGAGCACGCCGTCCGGCTCGCGCGCCAGGGCGATGATCGCGGCGAGCGCGAGGTTGCGCATGCTCAGCGCCGGGCGATCCACGAGAATCGCGCCCAGCATCACCAGCGTCATGATCAGCGCACGCTCGGCGGCGATGTCCCAGCCCGAGAAGACGCAATAGGCCGTCACGCCCACCATGGCGAAGGCCGCGGCGATCTTCTTGATGGGCCAGTGAAGGGCGAACCAGGGCATGACCGCGAGAAGCGCCCGCACCAGCCAGAACACCACCCCGGCCGCCAGCACCATGTGCAGGCCCGAGATCGAGACAACGTAGGTTTGACTAGGCCGGCTTTTGGCGTACGCAGG
Source organism: Methylobacterium sp. J-078 (assembly GCF_022829285.1). Taxonomy (GTDB): domain Bacteria; phylum Pseudomonadota; class Alphaproteobacteria; order Rhizobiales; family Beijerinckiaceae; genus Methylobacterium. Next base: position 170,544 of record NZ_JAKSYI010000049.1, on the reverse strand, counting down.
TTCGAACAGAAAGCCTGGACGTCGCCATGGGACATGAGACCGCCAAGAAGCCGCCGCCTCCGGCGCGGGCCTATTCCTACATCCGCCTGAGCTCGAAACGGCAGGCCAACCACGACGACCGCACGCGGTACCGGGACGGCTTTCGGCGGCAGGTCGAGATGCGTGAGGACTACCTCAGGGAGAACCCCCACCTCACGCTCGACGACACCCTGAAGCTGCACGACATCGGGGTCTCGGGCTACACCGGCGCGAACGCCGCCCGGGGCGGCCCCGGTAAGCTCGCGGCCTTCCAGAAGGCGGTGGACGACGGCCTCGTCCCCAAGGGGTCCTACCTGCTGATGGAGAGCCTCGACCGCTTCACGCGGACGCAGGTCACGACGGCGCAGATGATGCTGCTGGCTCTCGTGAACGCGGGGATCATCGTTGTCTCGCTCACCGACCGAATGGTCTACCGCAACGAGCCGGACGACCAGGCGAGCCAGGCCAACTTCATGTTCTCGGTCATGACCCTGATGCGGGGGCATGAGGAATCGAGGATGAAGTCGATCCGGCTCCAAAAGACCTGGGAGGAGAAGCGCAGGTCGATCGGCACCCGCAAGCTGACCAGGCGGGTCCCCGGGTGGCTCACCCTCGTCGACGACAAGTTCGTGGAGAATCCGAAGCGGGTCGCCGTGGTCAAGCGTATCATGGGCTGGCTCGCCGACGGCCACGGCCGCGACCGCATCGCCGAGTTCCTGAACAAGGATCCCGACAAGGACACCCACTGCTGGGGGACGGGCCATCAGTGGCACGGCGGCACGGTCCAGAAGGTGACCGACAACAGGGCGCTCATCGGCGAGTTCCAGCCGCACAAGCTCGCCTTCGAGGAGGTGAACGGCGTCCGGGTCTCCCGGCGCGTGCCGGTCGGGGAGCCCGTCCTCGACTACTACCCCCGGGTCATCGACGAGGAGCTCTGGGCCCGGGCCCGGGCGGTGGCGGACAAGCGCCGCATGGGCAAGGCACCCAACGCCGGCGGCCGGCAGGGCACCGTGATCTCCAACCTGTTCGGCATGGTCGCGACGTGCGCGACCTGCGGCAGGCTGATGAACTACCGGGATCGCGGGCCCCGGTCGACGCCGGTGCTGCGCTGCTCTGGGGAACGCTCGGGCAACTGCACGAACACCTATCGGATCCCCTACGACGATAACCAGAACGCCATCCTGAGCTGGCTCGTCACCCTCGACCTTTCCGGCGGCTCGAAGGGCGAGGCTGCACGCCTGGACGATCTCCTCCGCACCAAGGTCGCCATGCGGGCGGAGCTCAAGGAGCGCGGCTCGGCGATCGTCCGGAAATTCCGAGAGTTCATGGAATACGCCGACGAACCCTTGCGTGAGATCGCGGCCGAGCAAGCGAGGCTCGACCGGGAGATCGTCGATATCTCGGCGACGCTGACCGCCCTCAAGGCGACGAACGCCTTGGACGAGCGCGTCGAGGCCGTCGGCGAGCTCATCAGGCTCACCCGAAACAGGGCCGCCGCGACGACCGAGCCGGAGATCAAGGCCGCCGATGAGGAGAGCTTCATGGGCCGGACACGGATGCGCCAGATCATCCGTGACACCTTCATCGCGATGCGCTGCCACCCCGACGGGCGCATCGAGATCGACACCATCGACGGCGGTCGGCACCTGTTCCGCGACGGCTACTGGTGGAACGAGGAGTACAAGGGCTGGATCCCGTGGGCCGGGTCGATGTTCGGGATGGGCTACCGTGCGACCAGGGCCGAGCTCCGCCGGCGCGGCGCATGGCTCGCCGAGGCCGAGGCCGCGCACCCGCCGATGTACTGGCAGGACGTGGAGAGGGCGAAACGCACCGGCGCCGGCTAGACCGAGGATGATCGGCCCGCCGGATCGGAGGGAACGCACCGATGGCCATTAGCCCCGCATGCGAGCGCCTGCTAAGCTTCCGGCGGGTGCGGGGAACGGCTATCGATGGCTACGACCGGTTCGGTCTTCGGGATTATCCTGCAGTGGTCGCTCACCCGGCCGCACTGGCAACGGGATGCTCTGCGTAGGATCGTTGCTCACGGGACGCTCGACGCCGATGACCTTGGCGAGCTGGTGCTGCTCTGCAAGAAGGGCTGCGGCTCTCCCGGCCTCGCCATCGTCGCGGTTCCGTTGTCCGCGGAGCATGTCCCCGGGGCCGCGGCCGCCGGCGAGACGGTGGCGCTGACCGCGATCAGCGACGTCGTCGGCGTCAACAAGCTCGCGCCCGGACAGGAGCTCCCCTTCCAGGTCGACGGGATCACCGTGGTCTACGGCGACAACGGGGTGGGCAAGTCCGGGTACGCCCGCATCCTCAAGCGCGCATGCCGTTCGCGCTTCCCCGGCCGTATCCTCCCGAACGCCTTCGAGACCGCCGCCGCCGCCGGATCCGCCACGATCGGATGCACGGTCGGCGGATCGCCCGTACCTGCCTTGTGCTGGACCGATGCCGTATCGCCCCACCCTGCCCTCGCCTCGATCAGCGTCTTCGATCGCGAGTGCGGCGCGGTCCATGTGCGCGAGACGAACGAGGTCGCGTTCAGGCCGTTCGGGCTCGACATCCCGGACGAGCTCGCCGGGGCGTGCCAATCGTTGAGGACCGCATTGAGCGCAGAACAGGCGACGCTCGAACGAAGCCGGGACGAGGCCTTTGCCAAGCCGGCCTTCGGGGCGGCCACGGGCACCGGCCGCCTGCTCGGCGCGCTGGCACCGGACACGGACCTGGGGCCGTTGGAGCACCTCGCCGTCCTGTCCGACGACGAGCGTTCGCGGCTCCGCCGCCTCGACGCCGACCTCGCCCGTGAACCCGTCCGCGCATCGGCGGAGCAAAGGGAACTGGCGAAATCCTTGAGGCGGCTTGCCGAGGACGTCGGCAAGGTCATGTCCGCCACGGACGACGCCACCCTCGGGCGCCTGGCCACGCTTGCCGGGGAAGCGCGGGCTCAACGCGCCGCCGCCACGCTGGCCGCCGAGCGTGCCTTCGGCGGAACCGCCCTCCGCGGGGTCGGCGAGGCGACCTGGCGAGCCCTGTGGGATGCGGCACGCCACTACTCCGAGCACGTCGCCTACGTTGGTCACGGCTTCCCCCGTACGGACGCGGACGCACTGTGCGTGCTCTGCCACCAACCCGTCTCGGCGGAGGCAGGCGACCGGAAGGCGACGTTCGAGGACTTCGTGAAGGCCGACAGCGAGCGCCAGGCCCGTCTGACCGAGACGGCGTACCGGGACGCCGTCGGCAACCTCGCCGGCGTGTCGATCCGTATGTCGGCCTTCGCGCTCGGCCGACGGCTAGGCGTCATCCATCCGGAAGTCGCCGCCGTCCTGCGCCGCGGCCTGGCGACGGCTCGGCTGCGACGGTGGGCATGCCTGAAGGCGATCCGCGACGGGCGCACCATTCCGCTGCGCGAGGCGTCCGACGGCATCGTCCCCGCGTTGATGCGCGTCGCGGCCGATACCGAGGCCTACGCCGCCGAACTGCTGGCAGCGTCGGATCCGGCGGGCCGTGCCCGCCTGGCCGCCGAGCGCGACGAACTCCGGGATCGCGACCTGCTGGCGACGCTTCTGCCGAAGGCGCGGATCGAGGTGGAGCGTCTATCCGCGCTGGCGGTCATCAAGGCCTGCCTCGCCGAGACGGTGACCAACGCGATCACCGCCCTCGGCAACACCATCGCCGACAAGGTCATCACGCCGAAGGTCCGCGACCGTTTCCAGGAGGAGATCCAGAAGCTTGCCGCCCGGCGGGTCAGGGTCGACATCGTGCGTTCCGGGGGCAGGCTCGGGTCCCCGCACTATCAGGTACGCCTGTTCGCCAACGAAAAGGCCAAGGTCGGGGAGATCCTCAGCGAGGGCGAGCAGACCTGCGTGGCGCTGGCGGCCTTCCTCACGGAGCTCGCGACGGCCGCGCATGGCTCGACGCTGGTCTTCGACGATCCCGTGTCCTCGCTCGACCATCGGTGGCGCCGCAAGGTCGCCGAACGCCTCGTCGAGGAGGGCGGGATCCGTCAGATCATCGTCTTCACGCACGACCTCGTCTTCCTCAACGACCTCCACGTTCTCGCCGGGGAGGGACACGTGCCCATCAGCCTGGTCTCGCTCTCGCACACCTCCGCCGGGGCGGGCATCGTAAGCACGGGGCTGCCATGGGTCGGCGCCAAGGTCAGGGAGCGCCTCGACATTCTGGGGAAGGAGGCCAGGGCCGCCAGGATCCTGTACGATGCCCAGGAGGACGAGGAATACGGGATCGCGGTCTCGCGCATCTACAGCAAGTTGCGCAGCACCTGGGAGCGGGCGCTCGAAGAGGTCGCCTTCTGTGGGGTCATCCATCGCCATCGCGACTACATCGCCACGAAGGATCTCCTGAAGGTCACGACCCTGACCGCCGCCGACGTGCAGGCCTTCGCGGCGGGCTTCAAGCGGTGCTGCGACCAGACCGAATCCCACGATCCCTCACCTGGCCGCAACGCCGCGCCGCCGATACCGGACGATGTCATGAAGGCCGTGCAGGACCTCGGCGATTGGGTCGAACGTGTGCGGGAACAGCAGAAGGCCGTCGCCTGATCTTTCGGTCCTGCCCGGGACATCACCCGCGGCCTTCGGTTCGAGCCGGACCGGGATGTCGCCCTTCGACGCCTACGTCTCCCCGTGGGCCATCGCGGCAAGGTGCCGGGGCTCGCGCTGGTACGCACCGTCCTTGGTCCTGACGAAGAACTTTCCGTGATGGACACGTACGTCCATCTTCTTGCGCAGCGTATCCAGGTCCAATGGCTCGCGGTGAAGTCGCGCGCCGCGACGCGTCGATTGCCGCAATTTCGGGAGTATCTCCTCCGCCGTCGCGGTCCCCCGCGGCGGGATGAGCGCGAAGATCTCCCGCATGACGCGGTCCCAGTATTCCTCGGCCCGAATGTGATCGAGCCGTTTGCGCAAGCGTACGACCTCCGCCCCGAGCTTGGCATTCTCCTCCCGTAGCCGGACAACCTCTAAATCCTGGAGCTTGCCGGTCGCCCGGCGCTTCTCCAACTGGGCGCCCATTTCCATGAGGAGCCCGTCGGTGGCGATCCGCTCCTCTTCCACCCGCCTGCGATCGTCGTCGAGACGGGCCGTAGCCTCGACCATCGCGGCCGCCCACACCGCGCCGGCGAACGTCGTCAGGCCCGCCTGCATCGGCTCCGGCAAGACGCAGACGTCGAGCCGCGGCTTGTATTCCCGCTCCACCTTCCAGTTCCGCACGTGGAGGCAGACGGTCCCGCGGGCGAGGCCGGGGTTGCGCTGCTTGCCCCGCATCGCGCGGATGACCGCCTCGTTCGTGACCGTCTCGTCGCCCTTGGCGTGGATCCGGTCGCAGACCTTGTAGACCCACTCCTGCGGCGTCATCGCGAAACCCTCTCCGAACCGAGGGATAGTTTGACCGATCCATGGTTAAACGACGCTGAAAAAAGCAGGAACGGGAATTGGGAACGTTCCGCGTTCTCGATCCTCACGGAGTCTCCGTCCACGGGACGATCAGGGATTCCCGTTAACCATTCGTCAACCATGATCCGGGCCGCCGGCTTGACCGCGGGCCCGTCCACGCCCACCTGGGCTCCCATGACGAACATGCTCGCCCGTACCCGGATGAAAGCCCCGCAGGCCGCATAACGGCCTGCGCCCGTCGGCGCGCGTAACCAGGCCCCATGGGCCGACCGAGGCGAGTGCCCGGTCCTCGTCATCACCACGGCCCACAAGCCCTGTGGTCATCGGAGGCATGAAAATGCGCCTCTTCGTCTTCAGCGACCTACACCAAGAGATCCCGGCGAACGCATGGGACCCTGCCGCGAGCGTGGCGGCCGGTGGGTTCGACGCGGTCGTCATAGCCGGTGACGTCCACGTTCCGCTCGTGCGCTCGCTCGAATGGATCGGCGAACGTTTCCTCGGGGTGCCGGTCGTCTACGTGCCGGGGAACCATGACTTCTGGTGGGACCGCGGCGAGGATCGCTACACCCTGTCCGACCAGGTCCGCCTCGGCCGGGCCGCCGCCGATCGCCTCGGGATCCACCTGCTGATGGACGACGCCGTCACGATCGGGGACGTGCATTTCGTCGGGTGCACCCTCTGGACGGACTTCCGGCATGGCGCCTTCAGCCTGCTCCACGGGATGCGGTCGGCCGGCGGCCGCGACGGCATGAACGACTTTCGTAGGATCCGCACCGGGCCGAGCAGCCGGCACCGGATCGAGCCCGAGGACGTCCTCAGGCTGCACAGGGCGAGCCGGCCATTCCTGGCGGCCGCTGTCCCCCTCCCGCCCGAGCGGACCGTCGTCGTGACCCATCATGCGCCGAGCCCGATGAGCCTCGGTCCGCCGGGGCATCTCGACTGGTGCTACGCCTCGAACCTGGAGGAGGTCATCGCCGACCGGCGGCCTGCCCTGTGGGTGCATGGCCATGTCCATCGGCACTCGGATTACGTGCTCCACGAAACGCGCGTGGTCTGCAATTCGCGCGGGCACGTCGAGGAGGATACGGGCTTCGTGCCGGATCTCGTCATCGAGGTTCCCAAGGAACCCGACCCTTTCGACCCAACCACGTCAATCACCTAAGTATAATCGCCAATTATATAGTCTTGATCTGATCACACATTGATGCTATACAGCAATATCAAGCATTATTTGATCATAGCACCCAACCTTGAGGCTACCGTGAAACACATTGGCCAACCAAACATCCCACGAAACCACCGATCCATTCCGCGAGGATAGCCGGCCCCACGAGGCAACCGGCGTCCCCGCCCGTGCGAGGACGCCATGCCCTTCGATCCCCTCGAATTCCCCGACGACGCCTTCCTGCGCGAGCCGGAGGAGGAGCCCGACCCACTCCAATCGCCCCGCGACACCCTCGCATGGCTCCTGCTGTGCGAGACGCTCGGCGCGCTCGGCCGCCGCCGCGTGGCCGGTTCGCGATCGCTCGCCCTCGTCATCGAGGCCCCGTCCGAGGGCTACGTGGCACCCCTCCGGGACGCGGCATCGCGGCTGGCCGACTTCCATTTCCACTGCGTCAGGACCGGATCCGACCGGGTCAGGGACAAGCCCTCACACGACAATGTCCTCGTCAGCGAGAAGCTGGCGCGCGGGGGCCGCATCTGCGGCGTCTCCCAGGACCCGTCGCGCTACCTGCCGGCCGCCCTCATGGCCGCCGCCGACCTGCGCATCACCGTCGGGACACCGTCGAACGCCGTCCTCACCGAGGTCATCAGGCAGGCGACCGGCCGCCGTCCGCGCAACCTGCCGGCCGGCCTGGCCGCCGGAACGGATTTCGACACCCTCTGCGCCGCCATCCGCACGGGTTCGACGCCGCGCCAATGCGTTCGGCGGATCCAGGCGATCGGCTCGCAGGCCGGCGTCGACGCCGCCGTCTCCAAGGCCCCGATGCTGGAAGAAACGGTCGGCTACGGGGAAGCCCACCGCTGGGGCATGCGCCTCGTCGCCGACCTCGCGGCATGGCGCCAGGGCACCCTGCCCTTTGAAAGCATAGATCGCACGGTCGTACTCGCCTCGGACCCCGGTCTTGGTAAGACGACCTATGTTCGATCGCTTGCGCGTTCGACGGGACTTCCACTCATCGCTTCCAGCGTGAGTTCTTGGTTCGCAAGCGGTTCCGGATACCTGGATTCAATGATAAAGGAGTGCGATAGGGTCATCGCGCTCGCGGCTTCACAGTCTCCTGCGATACTTTTCCTAGATGAAATTGACGCTCTACCTTCAAGAAAGTCAGTGTCAGATAGGAATAGAGATTTTTGGACCCCTCTGATCAATCATATCCTCATGTCCATCGACTCCGCTATTTCCGGACCTGCGAATAAGCTTGTCGTCATCGCTGCGACGAACTTCGCGGAGCACCTCGATCCTGCCCTGGTCCGCCCGGGACGGTTCAACAGGATCCTCCGCATCGAGCGGCCGGACGCGGGCGTGATGGCGCGGATCCTCCGCCAGCACCTTGGCGACGACCTTCCCGGCGCCGACCTCTCGGGCGTCGCCGCGGTGATCGAGGGCGAGACCGGCGCCGTGGCGATGGGCCTCGTGACGACCGCGCGCGCCCGGGCGCGCGAGGCCGGGCGCGAGCTCCGGCTCGTCGACCTGATGGCCGAGGCGATCCCGACCGACGACCGGCCGGTCGAGGCCGTGCTCGCATGTGCGCTTCATGAGGCCGCCCACGCGGTCATCGCGCATCATTGTGGCGTCGGGATCGTCACGACGATCTCGTGCGTCCGGCAAGGCATGAGCGGGGGCCATACGCGGATCGACGAACCGAGGGGCATGCTGATGACCCGTGCCCGTCACGAGGCGATCGTGACGGCCCTGCTGGCCGGCCGGGCCGCCGAGGAACAGGCGGGGGTGGTGAGTTCGGGCGCCGGCGGCAGCGCCCGGTCCGACCTCGCCCGCGCGACGCGGGAGGTCGCCGCGCTGCATGTCTCGCTCGGCATGGCCGGACGGCTCTCGTACCGCGCCGATCCCGAGAACGTCTACACCCTGCTCTCGGTCGACGCATCGCTCTCGCGCGCCGTGGAGGCCGACCTTCAGCGCCTCTACGCCCACGCGCGGGATCTGGTCAGGACCCACTGGTCGACGATCACCGCGGTCGCCGACGCGGTGATGGAGGCCCGCACCATCGGCGGCGCCGCCTTCCGCGCCATCGTCGCCAGGGCCCATGCCGACCAAGCCGCCATCGAGGGAGCCAAGCCATGAACGACGAACTTCACCACCTGACGGAATTCGTGAACAGGGCGGTCGTGCTGCGCGACGAGCTCGGTAACGAGGCCTATCGCAGGGCGATGCGCCGGGCCCTTGTGGCCCTGGGCGACGCCGTGATCGACGAGGCCGAGCGCCTCGCGCAGCCTCTGGCCCTGCGCCACCACGGTACTGTCATCCCGTTCACCGGCCGCGTCAGGCCGTCCGCGGCCGTTCGCGAAAGGGTCGATTCCACCTGTCGGACGGTCGATTCGGGTCGGACTGCGTCGGAAACGACCGATCCGGAAGGCCTCAAACGGCGCCGATCGTCGAATTAAGTCCCTGAAATATGCGGCAGGCTGTCGCAGCCCGCGCGTCGTCCGGGACCACGAATCGGACCAACATGGTTAATGGAAAATCGTTTTTCAACCCTTGGTTGTTGGTCGGACCTGGCTTTTAGGTCGTCGAAACGATGCCATGGCATCGACCGGTTCACACCCGCCGCAAGAGTGCGACCTAAAGGAAAGAGCCGGCGGCAGGAAAGGATGGGCGCGCCGATCCTTGAAACGGTGTCCCGATCCCTCAAGGAGATCGTACTCGTTCCTTGCGTCCACAGAGCGAAAAAGCATGTCGGCGGACCTTCCCATCAGCCGGTCCCGAGCCCGATCGATCGGCGGGTCGGGAATGAGCCGCGGGCGATCGCCGACGCAACCTGAAGCTACGTTTGGCAATGAGCCCAGGCATCGATACGAGGAGGAGGCGATGCAGACGAAGCATCCACAGCGACAACGACGGGTTGTGGACCGACCCGAACCAGAACTCTGGAGACCAGATGAACTGATGACCCTGGCCGAGGCGGCGGCGCTGTTCTGGCCCCATGGCCCGCTCGGCGTTTCCTCGCTCCGGACCGCGATCCGCGACGGCGTGCTGTCACCAGTGCGTGTCGCCGGAAAGCTCCTGGTCACCCCGGCCGCGATCGCGGCGATGAGCGCCGGAAAGCCCAAGGTCCCCTAAGGGGGCACCGTTGGCCCACCCCGGCGCACGAACGAAAAAACGCCCATCGACCGGACGGTCGACAGGCGCTCTCTCTCAACGTGCCGATGGTCCCGGGCCGCATTCTTCGCGGGAGGTAGCCCGAGGCCTGAAGCACATAACGAACGGGTTCTAGAATCATGTCCAACGCAAATCAAGACTTCGGCCAGCTCCTCAACGCGAACCTCACGAATACCCTGCTCCAGGCCGCAGTCGCCACCGGCAGGCGCGGCCGCAAGACCAGCCCCCCGAGGATCTGGATCAGGGCGGACCGCCTGACCGACGGCGAGCCCACCTGCTACGCGGTCTTCCGCGGCAGGGCGCACAGCTTGGCGCTGCCCGCGTCGCAGGAGGTCGAGGCCCGGCAGTTCCTGACGACCACGATCCTCGCCGTCGAGGCGAGGGCGAGGGGTATGGTCGCGCCGCGCGACGTCCCCGTGCGCGTCATCCTCGAATGGTACCGCGACGACCAGCGGTGCCTGTACCAAGCCAACCGTCACCGCAGGCGCGCCCACCGGACGATGGTCACCCGCACGACCACCCTCCTGCGGCGGCTCGGCCGCAAGGTCCTGGGCGATCTCGACGGTGTCGCCATCACCCGGTACATCGACGCCCGCATGAGGGACGCCCACGGGGCGTACTCCAAGACCAAGAAGGTCGCCCCGCGGGTGAGCCTGTCGACGGCGTGCGACGACATCGGCCACCTCCGCCGCGCCATCCAGGCCTACGTCGCTTTCTTCCAGATCCCCTGGATGCCCGCCATCAAGGTGCCCGCACACTTCACGCGGCGTGAGTTCCTGGTGGACCGGCACCTCTTCGCCAGGATCCTGGAGAGCTGCCGCGGCTACGTCTGGGACAAGGCCACGAACGGCTGGCTCATGGAGACGGTGGTCAATCCGACCACCGGCGAGGAGAGGCAGGTCCGCGTCAGGCGCAAGCCCGACACCGTCGCACACCGCCGCGCCGTGTCCCGCCTCGTGCGGATCGCGGTGTACAGCGGGACCCGGCATGGCGCGGCGCGCGCCCTCAAGTGGAAGCTGAACGCCCGGGGCGGCTGCATCGACGTCGAGCGGAACGCCATCCACCGCGCCGGCTACGGCGACGACCCGAACGGCGGCAAGCCCCAGCTCAGCTCGGCGATGCGAGGGCCGCTCCGTTCCTTCGCCTCGATCTGGGAGCGACGGGACCGGATCACCGGCGCGCAGCACGTGATCCACAAGCTCGACGGGTCACCCTTCCGCTCGCACCTGAGCGGGACCGTGCGGGAGGTGATGGCCGATGCCGGGGTCCCGGAAGCGTGCGTCCACAGCCTTCGGCACGCGTCCATCACCTGGATGATGCACGACGGCTACGACGTCGCCACGGTCGCCGACATCATCGGCGTCAGCGAGAAGACCGTGTGGGCGGTGTACCGGCAGTGGAACATGCAGTCCCAGCAGCGTGCGGTCGGCGCCGGCCGCCTGCCGATCGCCAAGATCTGGACTGCGGTTCGTCTCGATCCCGCCGCCGACAACGATAGCGGCGCCGCCAACCAGGGCACCGAGAAGTCCTTCCGCCAGAAGGTCGCCGTCCTCCAGCGGGCACCGACCGGCCGTGCCGTCCGCAAGCCGTCGACCGACCGTGCCGCCCGCAAGCCGAAGAGCGTCCGGACCGTCCGCGGGCCGGCCCGTTACCGCAGGGCCCGCTGACCGCGGGCAACGGCCAAGGACCAGGACGCCGCCCCTCCCCCGGGGCGGCGTTTTCCGTTCGATCCCTGTCCTTCGTACCTGAACCTCGGCTCGCTGCGGGGATCGCGGAAGATGACGTCCGGCGACCATGCCACGATGATGTCCCCCTTCCGGGAATGGCCTAGCCGGACAGGCTCCCGAGACGTTCGATCAACGTCGCGGCCAAGTCCGGCTCCGCCACCGCGAACAGGTACCCCGCCGCCGCGACGTACATCGCTGCGACCACAGGCAACGCAATCCGGTAGACGCTCCGACCCTTGGCGATGGGTCGTTCTACCAGCCGTGCCCATTCCGCCTTCGAGACGAAGGCGTAGAGCTTCACGCGCCATTCCTTCCTGGCTTGGTCGGCCAGGCCGTTGAACCGCCAGTTCGAGAGCATGGTGATGCCGAGGCTCACGAGTAGCAGGACCGCTGTCGCCAACGTTACCCATCGCAACACCCCGGCCGTCGCGATCTGCGGGGCGGTCGGCGACTTCAACGCGAGGACGACGCCGGCGAGCGCGAGGTCACGCCAGAGCGAGGAGAGCAGGTCCCGCGTCGCGGACTGCGCCCGCCCCACCTCGTCCTGCAGGCTCTTGCGCAGGTCGCCGAGGGTCTTCAACGCCTCCTTGCTCTGGTCCTGAAGGTGGAAGGCATAGGCCTCCTTCGCGCTCGTCAGGCTGGCCGTCAGGGCGGGCAGCAGGCCGGCTGGCCAGTGCATGCCTCCCCGCCAATCCATCGACAAGTGGTTGTTCAGGAACTGGAACCGGGCCTCGGCCTCGCGCTTCGAGGCGTACACCCATGTCGCCGCCTCGATGAGGGGCTCGAAGATCTTGGCCGGCCATTCCGGGTCGCCGTGCGGGCCGATCGGGATGGGTGCCGACCTCGGTCCCTTCAGGACCACCATTTCGGCCCCCTCCACGGTCCGGATCTCGTTCGGCAGCGTGTAGGGTAGCCGCTCCACCGCCGCGGCAAGCCAGGTCGCGAACACGCCCGAGGCCCCGAGCGGGGCGTCGCGCAGCAACCATGGCCCGATCTCGGAGGGCGTCCGTCGTTGCGTCAGGTCCCGCACGAGCTTGAGGGGACGCTCAGGGGCCTCGGCGTTCGCGGGCGGGGTCCGCGTGCCGCCCCATGGCGATACGGCGACGGTGAACGATGCAAACGCCTCGAACGGCACGCCGACCCATATGGCGACGGGGGCGGCGACCAAGGCGTCATTCAAGGAATCCCCAAATCCCTTCTCCGTCAGGAAGTAGCACCACTCGGCGCTCCGATCCTTGGTCAGCACGACCTGGAGCACGTCGTTCGCGAGGTCGTCGAAAGGTGTTTGAGCCGGGTCGAGCTGGCCGTAGACCTTGCCATAGACCTTCAGAGCACCGAACCCGCCCTCGGTCGCAAGCCGCGACACGGACGCCAGGCGAGCGAGCATGTCCGCGTCCGCGCACCGTGTGTCGGTCACGCGCCAGGTCGTCGCGTTCTCCGACGGCGACGCTCCGACGTGGGCCGTCAGTTCGCCCGCGAGCGTCGTGAAGGCCTCGATGAAGGCGACGGTCATTTCTGCACAATGGAGGTGGTCCGGATCGTGATCACGTAGGTGTCCCCGTCCTTCACCTTCTCGAACGTCTCCGCCGCCGCTTCCGGAACCGTGATCTCAATGCCTTCCGAAGTCCTGAACTTCTGGGGACCGGCGGCGGGCAGAGCATTCCGATCGAACCTGAAGGACTGCCCATCGAGGCGAACGGCAGCCAGCTGCTCAACGTAGGTCCCCCTGATCGCCTCCGTTCCATGGGCCCCGAACAGGTCGGCGAAGAGTTGGTCCTCGTCGAACTCGGGGCGCCGCAGGGCGATGCCGTCCAGCTTCTTCCGCCAGCCCGTCGCGATGTCCTCGGGGAGATCCCCAGCATGCGCCTGGATCGTCCTCAGCAAGGATTTCGACAAGGCCGTCGTCATCTCGGCCTCGCTCTGCATCCGGGTGACCTGGAGGAAATCCCGGAAGAAAACGGTGATGCCGGACCGCATGCTGTGGTCGATGACGACCAGTTCACCACCGGCCTCGTTCAGCTCGATCAGTGCCGACTTCTGCAGGGATTTCTTGTTCTCGGTCAGCGGTTTCGCCACCGCGGTCAGGATTGCGACGGCATCCTGTTCCACGACGCCCAGCACGCGGTCCCCATAGTCGTACTTGATCAGCGAGTAGAGCCGCCGGCCGTTCGTCACCAAGGACAGCACGATGAGGATGCCCTGCTTGTGCCGGTCGTCGTCATCGTGGAAGGCGGTCGCGAGCGCCTTCGACACCGCCACGAACTCGGCCGGATCGGCGTCGATGGTCCGAAGCCCCTCAAGGGTCGCCGAGCGCTCGTCGAAGGCGAAGCGGTTGCCCTTGAGGGTATCGATCACCCGCCCGACGAAGAACGGTTCGAAATCCCCGATTGGCACCTCGTCGAATAGGGTGGGGGCTGGCAGTCCATGATGAACGGCATGAAAGATGAAGTTCTCGACGCGTAGCGCCTCCCTCTCCGCGACCGTCAGAACCGGCATGCCCGAACCACCCCCCAATCCGGCCCGGCGTTTTATCCGCCAGCCAAGTTCCTTGTTTGTTCTATCATAGCAGGACGACGGAAGGTTTCCACCTACTACCGAGCTTTATTGATCGGCTACCTTGCATTCACGGGGGTAGTTCAATCGATATGATGCATAGGGTTCGGGCGATCGTTTGCCCCGTTCGCTAGTGGTGAAAATCCGACGGATGGAACCCATGCTTTGGGTCTCCTCCCGACCCTACTCGGTCATAGAAGCAAGCCAATGGAGGCCTTGAAAGCAGACGTTGCAGCTGGACGCGCGCTGCGAACGCATGCTCTCGGATTCCCGCTTCCCGCGCTCGTGAGGCCGCCCGTTCAATCCACAGTCTGCATCTGGACGACGCCGCCGAGTTCACCGGGCTTGCCCGAGACCACCACGAGGTAGCGCCGGCTCGCGCCGGCATCCGTGCGGGTGATCTGGCGGATCGGGCCGATCGCGTTGACGATGGCCGCGCCGGCCGGGTTGGTCATGAAGGCGGCGAGCGGCTCCAGGCCTGCGGCCCCCTTCGGATCGGCGGCCAGCGCCAGCACGAACGGCATCTTCGAGGGCAGTCCCGTTACCGCGGCCTGCAGCGTCTGCAACACGCCCTGGTCGAACAGGGTGACCTGCGTCGCCGGCTTGCCATCGGTACCCGCGAGCGTCAGCGCGCTGGTCTTGCCGGCTGCGCCCAGCGCTTGGAGGTTTTGCATTCCGTCGCCCTCCGGCACGGCGTTCGGGACGTAGGCGACGCCCTGCGGACCCTGCCCGATCGGCACCTCGGCGATCACCGTGTTCGACGCGGTGTCGATCACCGCCGCCTTGTCGGCGTTCTCCAGGCCGACATAGACGCGGCTGCCGTCGCCCGAGGGCCAGAGCCCGTGCGGTAGGGCGCCGGTCGGAATGGTGGCGACCTGGGTGAAGTCGTCGGTGCGAAACACCTTGACCTGGTTCAGGCCGCCGATCGTCACGTAGGCGAACTGGCCGGCCTTGGTCGAGACGATGTTGACGTGGTTGGTGATCGGCCCGGTCTCGATCGTCTTCAGCGGCGCGAATGGCGGCGTCGCAGAGAACACCTGGGTCCGGCCGACATCCTTGAGGGTGAACCACACCTGCTTGCCGTCCGGTGTTGCGGCGATGTCGGGGCAGAACGGGCTCTCCTGCTTCACGCGCCCGACGATGGAGTGGGTCTTCGTGTCGATCACCACCGTCTCGGGGCTGAAGCTGGAGCAGACATAGCCGTAGGCGCCGTCCGGCGAGAAGATCGTCATGCCGGGCCCGTTCGGCACGGTGATTCGGCGCGTCTCCTTGGCGGTCGCGGCATCGAGCACGGCGATGTAGTCCTCGCCGCGCACGCTCACCCAGACCTCTCGGCCGTCCGGCGTGAAGAAGGCCTCGTGCGGCGCGCGGCCGACATAGGCGGTGTGGCGGACCGTGTTGGTCGCCGTGTCGATGAAGCTCACGGAGTTCGAGCCGATCGAGACCGCGAGCAGCGTCCTGTGGTCGGGCGAGAAGCCCATGCCGTGGACGAGGAGCTGGCCGCGATAGAGCGGGCTCAGGTTCATCGGCGTCGGGTCGCCGAGCCGGATCACGCCGAGCAGGACGTTGGCGGCGGGATCGACCACCGAGACCGTGTTGGAGAACTGGTCCGACGTATAGAACCGGTCCCTGCCGCTGACCGGCACGTCCGGTGCAAAGGCTGCACCCGGGGCCTGCCCGGCGAGAGCCGAGCCGGAGAGCATCGCGAGCGCGAGGAGGGTGAGGGCGGTCTTCATCGGCAGATCTCCGAAGGCATCTCGGCGGCAGGGGCCGTGCCATGGTGGTGAAGGTGGGTGGCTGCGGCAGACGAATCCGGCGCGGGAGGGAGATCGGCGAGCGCCCGGCGCATCACCGCGATCTCCTGGCCCTGTTCGACGATGATCCCCTGCGCGAGGCGGCGCAGGACCGGATCCTTGCCGTAGAGCAGCTCTGCCTGGGCCATCGCGATCGCGCCCGCGTGGTGCGGGATCATCATCGCAGCGAAGTCGCGGTCCGGATCGCCCGAGGGCGGGACCATCATGTCGGCATGCATCCGCGTCATCGACTGCGCCATCATCGCGTCGAAGGACGCGGAGACGATGGCCGGCGGCTCGGCGGCGGCCAGCGTCGGGGGCATCATCATCCGGCCGCCGACGAGGCCGCCGGCCATCACGGCGGCCGTGAGCGCAAATCCCAGTGCTCCGCGCATGGGCCGTCCTCCTCGTTCGTTGTCGATGGGAGAGATGCCGGGGAAACGGCTTTATTCCCTGGCCGGGGACGAATTGGTGGCCCTGCCGATGTGATCGATCTTTTCCAAATGTCAGTGGAATAGACGCGCCCGTTCGGCATCTCTCCCGATGCGGTCATGGTAGACCGCCGGAGACCTCACTCATGCGCACCATGCTGATCCGCGCCGCCTTTGCGGCCTTCGCCTTCTCCGCCGTCGCCGCCCAGGCCGCTGCGCCTGCGATAACGGCCGAGACTGCCAAGGGGCCGGCGCTCGTCGATTCCAAGAGCATGACCCTCTACACCTTCGACAAGGACATGGGCGGCAAGTCGATGTGCAACGGCCCCTGCGCCGCCAACTGGCCGGCACTGATGGCCGCCTCCGGCTCGGCTGCTAGTGGCGACTGGACGATGGTGACGCGGGACGACGGCACGATGCAGTGGGCCCACAAGGGCAAGCCGCTCTACACCTTCGCCAAGGATACGAAGCCCGGCGACATCACCGGCGACGGATTCCTCAACGGTGCATGGCACATCGCCAAGCCCTAATCGGTAAAGCCTCGTGGACGAGATCGCCGCCCTCATCGAACCGCAGATCCCAGCGTTGCGGCGCTACGCAGTCGCACTGTTGCGGGACCGCGAAGCGGCGGACGACCTCGTCCAGGACACTTTGGAGCGGGCGTTGTCCGCCTGGTCCGGACGTCGCCGCGACGGCGACCTGCGAGCCTGGCTGTTCACGATCGAGCGCAACCTGTTCCTTGGCACTGTTCGACGCCGGGGCCGGCGCGGCATCGATGTCGGCGCTGAGGCTTTGGAGCAGGTGCCCGATCCGGGTGCCGACCCCGAGGCCGCTATGGGGGCACGCGACGTGCTCACCGGGCTCGACACCCTGCCCGAGGAGCAGCGCTCGGTGCTGCTCCTCGTCGCGGTCGAGGATCTGTCTTATGCCGAGGCGGCCCAGGTGCTCGGGGTACCGCTCGGCACGGTGATGTCGCGGTTGAGCCGGGCCCGGACGCGGATGCGCGGTTTTCTGGAAACTGGCCGGACCGGACTCTTGAGGAGGGTGAAATGAGCGGGGATCCGCGCCCGGTCGGCGAGGACGACCTCCACGGCCTGATCGACGGTCGTCTCGAACCGGAGCGGCAGGCGCTGGTCGAGGCATGGCTCAGGGGAAACCCCGCGCGGGCGGCGGAGGTCTCGGCGGATCGCGCCCTACGCGAGCGCTTGCGTGCCCGCCTCGCGCCGATCGCCGAGGAGGCGATTCCGGCGCGGCTCCGGGTGGCCAACATCCGCTCGCGACATCGCCCGATAACCTACCGCTGGCTTCCGGTCGCGGCTGCGACCGTGCTCTGCCTCGCGGTCGGCGGCGCCGCCGGCTGGTTCGGCCATGCCGCGCGGCAGGTACCCACGGTCACGCTCGCGCGAACCGAGCCAGCGACCGACGACGCGGTGGCGGCCTTCCGCACCTACGTGGTCGAGGCGGTGCATCCGGTGGAGGTGCGCGCCGACGAGAAGCCGCACCTTGTTACGTGGCTCTCGAAGCGCCTCGGCCGGGCGGTGACCACCCCCGACCTTACGGCGTACGGCTTCCGCCTGATGGGCGGCCGGCTGCTGCCGGCGGGTTCCGAATCCGCCGCGATGCTGATGTACGATGACGACCACGGCACCCGGCTGACACTCTACAGCCGCGTAGGCGATGCGGATGGCCGCACGGTGTTCCGCTTCGCCCGCGAGGGCGACATCGCCGCCTTCTCCTGGGTCGATGGCGGCATGTCCTACGTCGTCACGGGTCGCACCGACGAGGCGCGGCTGTTGATCGTCGCGCAGTCGGTCGACGCGCAAGTCCGTGGACTGCCGGTTCCGCAGCGGCAACCATGACCCTCGACCAACTCCGCATCTTTGTGGCGGTGGCCGAGCGACAGCACGTGACGCGGGCCGCCGAAGCGCTGAACCTCGTCCAGTCGGCGGTCAGCACGGCGATCGCCAACATCGAGGGGCGACACGCCACCAAGCTCTTTCACCGGGTCGGCCGCGGGATCGAGCTGACTGAGGCGGGGCGCATATTTCTCGTCGAGGCCCGCGCCGTGCTCGCCCGGGCCGAGGCCGCCGAACTGGTGCTCGCCGACCTCAGCGGCCTGCGGCGCGGGACGCTGGCGCTCTACGCCAGCCAGACCATCGCCAGCGACTGGCTGCCTCGCCACCTCGTCGCCTTCCGCCGGGCCTACCCTGAGATCGCTATCCGGTTGGCGGTGGGCAACACCACCGACGCCGCCGACGCGGTGCGCGCCGGGCAGGCCGAACTCGGCTTCGTCGAGGGGGCGCTCGACGACCCGACGCTTGCGAGCACCACCATCGCGCAGGACCAACTGGTCCTCGTGGTCGCCCCTGGCCATGCCTTCGCCGGGGCGACCGACCTCGAACCCGAAAATCTCGCCGGGGCCGACTGGGTGCTGCGCGAGGCGGGATCGGGAACCCGCTCGGCCTTCGAGGCGGCCCTGGGTGCGGCCGGCCTCGCAGCCGCCCAGCTTCGGGTCACGCTCGAACTGCCCTCTAACGAGGCGGTGCGCGCCGCCGTCGAGGCCGGGGGCGGGGCCGCCGTCCTGTCCGAGACCGTGGTCGCCGCCGCGCTTCGGACCGGAACCCTGGTGCGGGCGGCGTTCGCCCTGCCGAGCCGGCCGTTCCGGGTGCTGCGCCACAAGGAGCGCTACCGCAGCCGGGCCGCCGACGCGTTGCTCGACCTGATCGCGACGGCGGATGCCGGATGAGCGATCCTGCGAAACCCGTGCACCCCGACGATCCCCGGGTGAGGCTCGCCGAGGACCGGACGGTTCTGGCAGCCGAGCGTACGTTCGTGGCGTGGCTTCGCACCGGGCTCGCCTTCCTCGGCGTCGGCCTGGCCGCGCAGCGCTTCCTGCGGGAGGTGCTGGCGGTCTGGCCGCTGAAGGTGCTGTCGCTCACGTTGATCGCCTGCGCGCTTGCCTCGTTCGCCGGCGCCGCATGGCGGGACCGGGCGATCCGGGCGCGTCTCGCCGATGCCGAGATCCCGATGATGCCGCGCATCCTCACCGTCGGGATCGTGGCCTTGCTGATCGCGATCTCGGGCCTTGCGGCCACCGCCCTGCTCTGGGCGTGACGGTCAGGCCACAGTGACCCGTACCCGGTGCCAGGCGGCGCTGAGGTAGCCCTTGTAGTTCCAGGTGTCGTCGGGCGCGGCCGGCTGGGTCTGGCCGGCGGAGTCCCAGGCCCGCACCGCGAGTTCGTGCTCGCCCGCGGTCAGCTCGCGGTCGATCTCCCAGAACGTCCAGGCGTAGGGCGCGTCGGCATCGCGGTCGATCCGGGCCTGCGCCCAGCTGCGGCCGCCATCCGTCGAGACGTCGACGCGGGCGACCGCGCGATCGCTGGCGATGGCGTAGCCGCGGATCGCGTGCCGGCCGGGCTTCAACGCTGCGCCGCGGGCGGGCTCGCAGATCGCGCTGTTGAGCGGCATCGCCTCGATGGTGATGCCGTGGGCGGGGTCCGCGGTCTCGGCGGTCACGTCGGGCGGAAACAGCTTGTAGTCGTCGGCCTGCATCGGGTTGTCGGAGGGGTGGTCCTGCACCGTGATGCGGGCGAGCCATTTCGGGCTGCGGATGCCGGCAAATCCCGGCACCACCACGCGCAACGGATAGCCGTGCTCGGGGGCGAGAGGCTCGCCGTTCATCGCGAAGGCGAGCAGCGTCTCGGGCGCCAGCGCCTTGGCGAGCGGGATCGAGGCGCCGAAGCGTATGTCCGACCCCGCGATACGGTCGTGGCTCTCGAAGGCGACGTGGCGCGGACTGCCCGCATCGATCCCGGCGGCGTGCAGGACGTCGGCGAGCCGCACCCCAGTCCATTCCGCGTTGCCGATGGCGCCGGCCGCCCACGGGTCGCCGGCGACCGGGGCCACCGCCAGCATGTCGGCCCGGCGGTTGCCGGCGCATTGCATCACCGCCGTGACGGTGACGTGCGCGAAGCGTGCCTTCAGATCGGCGACGGACAATTCGAGGGGCGTCGCGATCATCCCGTCGACAGTCAGGCGGTAGCCGTCGGCGTCGAGGTCCGGGATGTCGCCGTGGCTGCGGACGTAGAAGTCGGCCTGGTCGGTGAGGAAGGCCGCCCGCAGGCGATCGAGCGGCGGCTCGGCATTGTAGGGCGCCTCGCCGTGCACGATGAGGCGGTCCTTGCGCTGGAACAGGCCGAGCATGGGGTTTTTGTCCTGCGTTCGTGACGTATCGACGACGAGAACGCGCCGGGGGCGATAAGGCCCCCGGCGCGCGTCGCCTCAGGGCTTCATCGTCGAGACCACCGCGTTCTTCGCCCGGTCCACTACGGCGACGCTGAGGTCGCGGTTGAGGACGTAGGCATGGGCGTTGTCGGCCGAGAACGCGATCGCCTGGCGCGGCTCGTTCAGGCCGGTCACCGTGGCGACGACCTTGAGGGTGCCGGTGTCGATCACCGAGAGCGAGTTGTCCTTCAGGTTGCCCGAATAGACGAAGCGCCCGTCCGGGGTCAGTGCGGCGCCGTAGGGGTCCTTGCCCACTTCCACTTCGGAGGTGACCTTATGGGCGGCGACATCGACCACGCCGATGGTATTACGGCCGCTGTTGGCGGCAAAAAGCGTCTTGCCGTCCTTGGTGATCGAGATGGCGCGCAGCTTGTCGAACCCGGCGATCTCACCGGTGATCTTGTTGGTGGCGGTATCGACCAACGTGATCTTGTCGCCAAGGAAGTTCGTGACGAACACGGTCTTGCCGTCAGGCGACAGCTTCACGCCCTGGCGCGGCTGCGCGAAGCCGGGGATCACGGCCTCGGCGAGCATGGTCCTGGTGTCGAACACGGTCAGCGTGCTCGCGGCCTCGTTGTTGACGTAGAGCTTGGCCCCGTCGGCCGAGAGCACCGTGCCGAACGCGCCGGGGCCGGCGGCGAGAACGCCGGCTTCCTTGCCGGTGGCGGTCTCATAGACCGTGATCCGGCCGGTGCCACTGTCGGAGACGTAGAAGCGGGCGCCGTCCGGCGCGAAAACGATGTTGCGCGGCGTGACGAAGCCGTCGAGGCGGCGCAGCACCGTGCCCTTGGCGACGTCGTAGACGATGACGGCGCTCTCCTCGCTGTTCGACACAGCGGCGACGGTCCCAGCGGCGTTCAGCGCCAGGGCGTTGTTCTTGATCGCGCCGTCGAAGCCAGCGGCGGACCCGGGCTGGCCCTGGGCGAGGAGCAAGGCGGCTCCGGCGAGGAGGGCGCGGAGGCTGGTGCGGACGTGGGTCATGAAGCGTGTCTCTCTGGCATGCGCGCTCGTTCGGCGGCCGGGGCCTGCCGTGAGGGCTGGTTCTAATTCGGATTGCGTGATGCGAGACCGGTTTGGCCGTGCATCGCCCTGGGGAGATGCCGGAGGGCGCGGTCTATTCCCCGAGGCCGGCGAAAAAAACGCGGCGGCCTCGGGATTCGGGGGTTCAGGGCGTCGGCTTCAACGCCGTGAGGTAGTCGACGATGGTCTGCACGTCGGCCGGATCGACCGGCGCCTTGTAGACGTGAACCATCTTGTTCACGGTCTCGGTCCACTGCGCCTTCGTGAGCTTGGGCTGGGTCAGCACCATCCCGGCCGAGTGGCAGGCGAGGCAGTTGTTGTTGACCGCCTCGGCCCCCGGCCCGTCCGGGAAGATCCGGTCGGAAGTCGGGAATTCGATCGATTGCGAGGTGAAGCGCATCGGCTCGGGAGCCGAAGCGGCGAACGCCACCAGGGGAGACAGTATGAGGGCGGCGATGAGGGCCGCAGGGCGGATCGGGTTCATGGCTGTTCTCCTCAAGCGGCCTGGAAGGACACGGCCTCGATGCCGTTCTGCATGAAGCCGGCCCCGTTCCAGACCCGGTCCAGGGGCTGCGCGACGCCGTTGGTGTTGGTGCAGCGGACCCTGACCGTGTGGCTGCCGGCAGCCAATGCCGGCAAGCTGCCGTCGAAGCGGCGGAAGCTGTAGGGGCCTTCGTCCGCGCCGAGCTGCGCCGGGAACCACGTCGCGCCGCCGTCGCCTGAGAAGTCCACCGCCTTCACCCCGCAATCGCCGCCGAAGGCGATGCCGCGCAACGCCACCGGCGTTCCGGCCGCCACCTTGGCGCCATCGGTCAGGTTGGTGACGAACGAGCGCGGCACCATCCTGTTGATCGGCACCGTCTTGAAGCCGGTCTGACCGGGCTTGATGTTAGCGCCCGGCACGTCAGGAATGCGGTAAGCGGTCTTCATCCAGTACCCGTCGTCGGGCTTGTCCAGCACTTCGATGTCGGACAGCATCTTGACCCAGTAGGTCGAGTACCAGCCCGGCACCACGAGCCGGAGCGGGAAACCATTGAGCAGCGGCAATTGCTCGCCGTTCATCGCGTAGGCGATCATCACCTCACCATTGTTGGCGTGCTTGAGATCGAGCGACTTCTTGAAGTCGGGCGCGTCGTCGACCACCGGCTCGTCGAGGCCGTTGAAGCGCACCTGCACGGCACCGGCCTTCACCCCGGCCTTTTCGAGCACGTCCCTGAGGCGCACGCCGGTCCAGCGGGCGTTGCCCATCGAACCGTTTGCCCATTGCGCGCCGGTCACCCGCGGCTCGAACAACCCGCGCGAATTGCCCGAGCACTGGTTCACTGCGGCGATCTCGAAGCGCGGCAGGCCGGCGATGGCGTCGAGCGAGAGCGAGAGCTCCTTCTCGACATGGCCGTGGACCTTGAGCCGGAAGGTGCCGGCATCGACTTCGGTCGGGATCGAGGCCCAGTGCCAGCGGACGTAGAAGCGGTCGTTGGGGGTGAATACACCCTCGTCGAACACCGAGAACGGCGTCTCCAGTAGCGGCGGATGAGTGCGCTGGAGGATCATCTCGGCCTTGCCCGGAAAGGCCGTGGTCAGCGCCCGCTCGTCCGGGCCGCCGGGCAGCGGAAGCTTCACCGAGCCCGCCGCCCAGGCCGGTATGGCGGCGCCGAGGCTTCCGAGCCCTAGGCCACCCAGGACGAGGCGGCGGTTCATCGGTCTGTCCAGTCCGTGCATGGTCTCTCCCCTTGAAGGATGTCGGCGTCGATGCGTTCGAAGGCATCGGACCCGTGGCGATTCCTCGCGACCAGGGAGATGCTACGGGATACGATTTATTCCCACCAACGGTCTTTCGCGATACGAATGATCTCCAAACGCGATGATTTGAGAAGTTTCGATCTCCAATGGGACGATCAAGGACGCCGTCTCGGCGTCACGCCGCCGGCGCGCCGACGGGCGCGGTCCTGCGACACCCGAACAGGGCGTGACGCTCGGAAAAACCGCGCAAGGCGACGGTGCCGAGCGGTTCAAGGGCATGTGCCAACCCGTCGATGAAGGTGTCGGTGGCGATCAGCGGCGTGTTGTAGGTCTTGCACAGGCGCTCGACGCGGGCGAGCACGTTGAGATCGCGGCCGATCGCCGTGAAATCGACCCGGTCGCCGCCGCCGATATTGCCGTAGGCGACCTCCCCGACATGAAGTGCGACGCCGACCTCGAAGGCAGCCCTGTCACCGTTGCGCAGGGTCGCAAGCGCATCAAGCGCGGCCTCGGCGGCACGCAAGGCGGCACTGCGCGCCTCGGCCTCGTCGCGATCGGCATCGAACACGGCCAGTAGCCCGTCGCCGATGTACTTCAGCACCTCGCCGCCTTCCGCCTCGACGGCCGGCACGATGGCATCGAACATCCGGTTGAGGGCGGCCACGACACGGTCGGGGCTTTGCCGGTCGGACAGTTCGCCGAACCCGCGCAGGTCGGTCAGCATCATCGCGGCCCGCATCAAGCGTACGTCGCCGCGCCGCACCGTGCCGGTCAGGATTTGCCGCGCCGGGTCGCGTCCGACATAGGCGCTCAGCACCGCGCCTAGCATGTCGTCGAGCGCCTTGATCTCGAACAGCAGCGAGAACGGCTCGACCAGCGCCAGCAACGTGCAGATCTCGATCGGCGTGAAGCCGCCCGGTCTCGCCGTGGCCCAGGAGGCGGCGCCCATGCGTCCACGCGCGGCGCGCAGCGGCACGATGAGGTAGTCGGTTAGACCCTCGGTGCGAAGCTCGCCGAGCACGGGAAACGGCAGCGGCCCATCCCCGTCGAGACGGCATCGGAACGGGGTACGGGTCTCGACTACGCGCTCGACGGTGTTGCCGTGGAACGTCGGCGTACTCTCGATGCCGTGGCGGCGACGCAAGGCTAGGCTCGACGCTCCTGGATGCCAGACGCGCATTACCCAGCGGAACGACGGATGCAGGGTCGGCGCGTGGGTGGTGGCGCGGGCCAGTGGCAGGCCAAGCCCCGAGAGGCACGCACTGAACCCGTCGAGAAGGGCTGCCGCGTCCGCCGCTTCGCGACCCGGCCCCATCAACCATCCCGTCCCCTGCGCGACCGCCTCGGACGAAGATTGGGACGAACGTGTCACGGCAGTTCTTTCATCAAGGAGTTGGATCGATGCCATAGCGCGGATCAGACGAGGCCGAGCACGCGGATCAGGCCGAGGCTGACGGCGCCGAGGGCGAGGAGCGAGGCGACCACCGCGAGGGTCACCCGCGCCCCGGCCTTGGCGACGCTGCGCACGTCGACCCCGAGGCCGAGCGCCGCCATCGAGACCACGGTCAGCACGTTGGCGGTCTCCGACATCGGCGCGAGCGCAACCGGCGGGATCAGGCCCGTCGAGCGAAGGCCCGCGAGCGCAAGGAAGGCGAGGATGAACCACGGCACCAGGCGGTGGATCGCGAGGCCGCCGCGGGCCGGGCGGTCGCCCGCGGTGACGCCGGGGGCGGCCTCGTCGGTCTCCTCGCGCAGCCGGCTCGCGCCGAGCGAGAGCACCAGGACGATCGGGCCTAGCATCAGCACCCGGACGAGCTTCACCAGGGTTCCGACCTGGACGCTGAGCGCCGCGACCGGCGCGGTGGCGGCGAGCACCTGCGGCACGGCGTAGACGGTAAGGCCGGCGAGCACGCCGTACTGCATCGGCGACAGGCCGAGCAGCGGCACCAGCAGCGGCAGGCCGAGCACCACCAGCACGCCTAGCACCGCAGTGAAGGCAATGGAGGCGGCGACGTCCTCGCCGTCTGCGCCGATCACCGGTGCCGTGGCGGCGATCGCCGAGTTGCCGCAGATCGAGTTCCCGCAGGCCACGAGGATCGCCATGCGCGGATGCAGCCCGAGCGCTCGGCCGATGCCGTAACTCGACAGGATCGCGACCACGACGACGCCCGCGATGCCGAAAAGCAGACCCGGACCGGCGGCGAGGATCGTCGTGAGGCTGAGCGAGGCCCCGAGTAGAACGACCGCGATCTCCAGTACGGTCTTGGCCCCGAAGGCGATGCCGGGAAAGAAACGTTGCGACGGGGTCCAGGCGGTGCGGATCGCGCTCCCGAGCAGGATCGCCAGCACCAGGGCTTCGAGCCAGGCGCGACCGAACAGATGCGCCTCGACGGCCTCGAAGCCGACCGCTGCGGCGGTGACCGCCATACAGAGACCCAGTCCCGGAAGGATGGCTCTCGTGCCGGCCAAGGCACGCATTGACCGAGCGTGGGAGAAAAGTCTGGGCGCGGACATGGGTGGCTCCGATGTGATGCCGGAGAATCCCATGTTCTTTTCATTCACTCCAACGGAATGATTAGATGCTTCCCATCACTGAAATAGATGAAATAAGTGCCCCTTCGCAGATCACGGAGACCCATTGTGAGAGGCCGACAGGCGGATTCACCCGTCGATCCAGTGGGCCTTGATCGTCGTGTCCGCGGCAAGCTCATAGATCCTGACGGAGCCCGTCGCGAGTTCGAGGTGCTCGACCTCCGCCGGGCTGAGGTCTTCGAGCGCCATCACAAGGGCCCGCAGGCAATTGCCGTAGGCGACGACGAGCACGTCTCCGCCCATGACCGCCGGCTGGATGGTTCGGAGGTAGCATGGCACGATACGGGAGACGGTATCGCGCAGGCTCTCACCGTTCGGCGGCGCCTCTGCGTAGGAGCGGCGCCAGGTCTCGATCCGCTCCGCCCCCCAGCGCGCATCGGCGGCGATCTTGTCGAGCCCGCTGAGGTCCCCGTAGTCTCGCTCGTCGAGCGCGGCGAAGCTTTGGGGGACCAATCCGGGTTGCCCGAGCGCATCGAGGATAAGCCGGCCGCTCACGACGGCCCGCGTTAGCGTCGAGGTGAAGGCAGCGGAAAAGCGCCAGTTGCACTCTGCCAAACGCCGGCCGGCTGCCTCGGCTTCCCTCCGGCCCTGCTCGGTCAAGGGCGAGTCCAGCAATCCCGTGAACAGGCCGGATCGGTTGGCTACGCTCTAGCCATGCCGGACCAGCACGAGATGTCGCGTGACCGGGGCTTTGCAATCGTGAATCACCCTGTCTCCCGAGGCAGAGCACTTTCGTGCTGGTCGCATCGCCTCTGATGATGTCGGCATCCGACTTTAACGAACTTCGACCCTGCGATGGGTTGGACCGTCCATCCGGAGACGGCGGGTCATCCTAGGTCCGCTTATGAACGTCTTGCGACTGAAAGCAGCCAAGCTGCTTCCCACCCATCACGGACGTTCGTGGCGGGTCTCATCCGCTGGATTTGGACCACTCGACGTTGAAGTGCCATCACCTATCGGCTGCACGACCATCAAGGACGGTCATTGGCGATGCGATGATCACCGTTCTCCAATGGTGTGACCGGGGCTAGTCTGCTTTCGCACCGGGATGTCGGAAGTTGGAATTCGCGACCGCGGGATGACCGGACGTTTCGGAAAACGCCCTAAACATCAATGAGCCAAGGGAAATTTCCGGCCCTATCCCACGCGTTTCGGGGGTGCGAGGGTGCGCATTTAACTGTGCAACGACGCGGTTCTATTGCGTCCGACGATTTCAAAGACCATCCGGTGCTATCCCGTGCAGCCCCGTTTCACGACCGTAGCCAAACCGCAGTCGGCGAACGATACACTACCCTGATACCACACAGGGAATAGGCATCACGGTCGTGAAACTGCATGATCCGCTCAATACCTGTGCCGCCCCCCCCAACATCGCGCGGGGCATGGCCTTCTCACTCGACGTTATCTTCATCGGTACCACGCTGCTCGCAGCGCCGAATGACAACTCCACGACGCACTGCTAGCTTCGCTGTATGTGCTTCAGTCTGGGGCACCTAGGTGCTCTGTAACGCCTGATTTAGGCGCAACTGATGGTTTCGATGTGACGAGCAAGATTGCCAAGGCTGGACAGATCAAACGGTTCTACGAAATCGAGCAAGAAAGATTAATGCTCGACTTCGAAAAAATTACGCTTTTTACAGATCACCCAACTTCGCTCGGATCATTCCGCGAGCGTCGGCTAAGACAATTCCTCAAAGAATTTACACCTAAACAGCTTTCGGTCGAGTCTGGCTTCGTAAGTACATGGGCGCCGGAAACTGGACGTATTTCGGATAGCCAGAGCAAGCAGATCGATTGCTTGATATTTGACTCAAACAGAAGACAAGCCCTACTTCAGACGGACGATTTCGTAATTGTCGAGCCGGAAGCTATTTATGCTGCTGTGGAGGTAAAAAGTAGTCTCTCATTTTATCACGAAAAGTCGCCGACAGGAAAAGTAAATGAACAGTACCCGCTAAGTGAGTACGATGGTGGCGGCTACAGATGGGGAGGAACCTTTGTCGAAGCTTTGAGAAATATTATTTCCCTTTCAAATATCATGGGCCCAAACGGCGCGGGGGTATTCAAAGGAATATTTGCATATAGTTTAAATTTTGACTGGCGAAACGTCTATCATGCGTTCGATAACGACGAACTTCAAAGACAATTGCAAATTGAGCATATAGATCAATTGCCGCAGGCGATTTGTGTGCCCGGATCTCTCTTCATGTCTCTGTCGCCCCACGACCTTTTTGAGAGTGCGCCCCACCACGACGCTTCGACATCATTTCTTAATTATATCGGCACCACTGAAACTTCGCCTGCCTACCCACTCCAGTTTTTTACAACTTTTTACACGAACCAAGTAAACGTAAAACTGACGGGTCGTATGCCAGATGCGCACGGTCTATTCTCAGCAAATGACGCGACTGTAAAGATTTGGTCGCATCATTTTGACTTAAACTCTAGGGGATATGAGGATCAGTAAGGCACAATGGATATACAGAAATTTTCAAGAGCCCTGTATTAATCCGTTAATGATCACGCATTGTCGTATACAAACGTGTATACTTGTTGAAAATAATGGGCCTGGCTGTCATCCTTAATGGCCGATCAGCGTCAGATATTGACCGTCCTGCATACTTAAATACAGTGACATGCGCTCATTGAACCGCGTGAGGTCGCTCTGTCCTCAGTACGAGTACGCGTCTGATGCGGCCGCCCGCATCAAACTCGATCTCGTCTTCCTCGGAGACCCCAAGCAGCTTCGACCCCAACGGGGAGTTCACGGGAAGCCGGCCATTGGCGTCGTCGTGGTGCCCATGGGCCAGCGTGAAGGTCACGGTCTTATTGTCGTCGAGGTAGCGCAACACGACCCGATCCCCCGCCCTGACCCCTCCAGAAGACTGATCGTTCTTTTGGGCTCCAGGGCCCTCCCGCGACCCGTTTTCCGTGCGAGGTGCGGCGGCACCTTCGTTGATCGAGATGTTAAGCAGTGTGCTAACGGTCTCCCCTGACCGGGCCGCCGTTCGGTGCAGGGTGTAGCCGGACTGAAGTTCGGGTGCGCCGCCGGGCTCTATGCCTGCTCGTTCGAGCGTCTCGAAAAGGTCAAGCATGCAGCCATCCGGATCGAGAATGAAACTCGACGACCAGCAACGCCAGAACCGCCACCCGACACGTTCCAGGATGCGTTGCCGACGCATGTCGTCCGCCCAACGCTCCGGCCCGTGGTACCTGTCACCGTCGCATTCGACAGCGAGGCGCCGCCCGTTCGCGCCCTCGACGACGAGATCGATCCGATAGCCCAGCGCGCCGACCTGCGGGAGAACCCGGTAGCCGCGCCCAACGAGACGTCGGAGGACGTCCCGCTCAAAATCGGAATCGCAGAGTGCCTCTAAATCGCTGGTCCGGGCCTCGGCACCGGCCATCGGGTCGCGAAAGTGCCGTATCACCCGCGCCTTGAGGTCGTCCGGCTTCAGCTCGTCCTCCCGTACGGATCGCACCAGGACCAGCCGATCCCGGGCCCGGGACATCGCCACGTTGAACCGCTGCTCGAACTGGGTGGCGGTCTGGGACTGCTTACTGTCTGGATCCGCGATCATCGACAGGAAGACCACGTCGCGCTCGTTTCCCTGGAACGTGGCGCTGTCGCCGCAGGCGATGCGGTGGCGCCTCACGAGATCCTCGCCAAGTTCTTCCAGGAGCATCTTGTTGATGAGGGCAGCCTGCTTCGATCCGATGAGGGATACGATGCCGATCGTTCGCCAACGGTCCAGCGCCTCGATGCGAGCAAGGCTCGGGTCGTCGACGAGCTTGCGGATCTCCGCGACGATCACCTCGGCCTCGCGGGGGTTTTGCTTGTCGCCCTTACGGCGACCGTCCGGGACGTAGATGTCGATGAGCGGAGGATCGAGGCGCTCGTGTGCGGTCGGCACACGTAGGGGCACCAGGGGTTCAGGATAAAACTCCATGGAGAACCGGATGATCGGCTCGACGCAGCGGAAGTGCTCCCTCAGCATGACGAGCTTGTCCGGAAACATGACCTTCGCCAGGTCGTAGAGCGATGCCCCCGGCAGGAGCAGGGTCCTGAAGGGCTGGCTTTTGAGAAACCCGTGTTCCAGCCGGTCGATCTTGGCGTTCTCGATGAAGGCCGCGCTCGGGCTCACTTGCTTGTCGTCGCCGACCACGAGGATCTTCCGGCCACGTAACAGCGCTGGGAGTTCGCGTATGTCCGACTGCGAGGCCTCGTCCATGATCACCAAGTCGAACGAGCCGACCTCGCCGGGCAGCTGCTCGGCGACGCGCCACGCCGGCATGATCCAGCACGGGATCGCGGCATAGCACTGCGCCATGGCCAAGCGAGCGTCGCGACGATGGCGGCCGGCCCCCTTGCCGGTGCCCTTGCCGGTCTTGCGCAGGGCGGTGGCGAACATCATCAGGGCCGCGCGCACCGTCCCGGTCATCGAGCGACCAAGCTCGTAGAAGGTCCGCTCGCGGACGAGCCGTTCGAAGGTTTTCCGCACCTCGGCATCAAGCCGGACGCGCTCGTCGGCGAGCGTCCTCAGCCTGTCCCGGTCATCGATCCGTCTCAAGTACGCGGCCGTCACTGCCCATTCCCAGGCCTCGCGCCAATCCCCCGGCAGCAGCGGGTCTACCGTGTCCTGGGCCGGTTCCCTGCGAAGGCGTGAGGCCCAGACCGGCGCACCGCCTTGGCGGATGACCGCGGTGATCGATCGGACCACCTCGAATTGCCCCCGGCCCTGACCCAGGTCGTCGATCTGCCGACGCAGGGCGGACCATAGGGACGAGATCTGGTCTGCCCCCACCCCCTGGCGTCCGACGGCCTCAGATAGGACGTCGCGGGCGAGCTGACCGATCTTTCCGGCTGTCTCGGGGAAAAGGGTCTGTAGCCGATCGATCTCGTTCCGCGATGCGGAGAGTTGTGCCGCAGCCGCGGCATTCCGGAAAGCTTTCTCGACGAGGTCGAGCCGTCGGCGATCGAGCCAGAGGTCGCGAACGGACCCGCCACCCGGGACGAGATCCGCGAACGCCTCGCCGAGGACGCGCGTCGCGCGCTCGGCCCCTACGATGATGGCGTCGAGCGTTCCGACAAGCTGGCCGAGTTCGCGGGCCGTGGCGACCGGGGGAGCGCCGATCTCGTCCGCCAGCGCCCGCCAGCGGATCGCGAGCGATGCGACAGCATCCCGCCACGCCAGATGGTCCCGGACGTGCGCCCAATCCCCGGGCCCGGCTGGAGGACGCCCCTGAACCCGAATGGCGTCGACGATCGGACGCAGCGACTTTTCGCGAAAAGCGAAGAACCCAAACACCGGTTCTTCCGCGGCCAGCCGGCGAACGATGCCGGCGATTTCCTGCGAAGCGGGCTCGAAGGCCTCGGGGAGCTCGACGGGAAGGCCGAGGTACCGCTCCCGTTCCAGGGCGATGGGCCGGGCGTCCTCGGCAAAGCGTCCTACGAGGTCGACGATGCGGTTCTCGCCGGCCGCGAAGAGGATATCCTCTGCCAGCGCCCGTAGCCACGGTGTATCGTCCGCCAGGTCCTTGGCCCGGCGTAGGGATCCCAGCTCCGACGCCGCCTCAAGCGCCTTGGCGACGTCCTTTGGGGACATGATCCGCACCCGGATCGAGGGTTCGCTCGCCGCCGCCTCGGCCAGGTGTATGGACCGGACCAAGTCATCGTGCAGCCGCGCGATGACATCGCCGTCCGGCAGATCATGAATTGACGGCAGGACACAGTCGATGTGTTCGAGACGGGCTCCGAGGGCGAGGCGCGCCGAGCGGAGGCCGGCTACGTCCTGGTCCCGCGGCATCGCATCGAGTGAAGCATCGCTTGGACGGTCCTTGAACCAATCGTGCCTCACGGCTGAGAGCGTGACCCGCCGCGCAAGCTCGGCAGGTCGCTCGTGACCGAATGCCGGGGAAAGCTGGCGGAGCGCAAACCGCTCGATCTCCGCGTCGACCTCGTTCAGCCGGCTCCGAAGCCCCACTACCGACGCTTCGAGGTCCCGGATCAACCGCGACTGCTCCGATGGCTTGATGCTCTCGACCACCGACTGAAGAAGGCGGACCGCCGCTTCCAGCTGTTTGAAGCCCTCGCGCTCGGTCGCGGTGATGCTGATGGCGAGGTCGCGCACACCGTCGGGAAGTTGGTCACGCAACACGGCAAGGGCCGGCTCGCCATGCGAGACGACGAGGACGCGCCGACCGGTCGCCATGTAGTGGCAGATGATGTTCGAGATGGTGTGGGTCTTGCCGGTCCCGGGCGGCCCCTGCACCACGATCCCGTCCGTGGCTTCGAGCCGCCGCACGATCTCCATCTGCTCGTCGTTGAACGGCTTGGGGAAGAACAGGTCGCCGGCCTCGGCTGGGCCGACCGGTTCGGGCGCGTGATCGACCGTCCCACCCACCCGGTCGCTCAGGGCGCGCCAGAGATCGCCCGACGGCTTGTCCGCAGGCCCCATGACCAACGTCCGTGCCGGACCCGGGAGATCATGTTCCTCCGCGGCACGTTTCACGGAGCGCTTCAGGTTCTCGATGTCCGCCAGCAGGAAGCTGTCCGACCTATGGCGAGCGAAGATCACCCAGCGGTCGGAGACCGTGAGGTTCTCACCTGCGCCGGGTACGGGTTCGTGGGGCGCGAGGGTCAGTCGGTCAGGTAGGTACCCGCCCTCGACGTCGAGCCGGGCTTGGCAGGATCGAAGAATCGGCTCGAAATCGTCGCGACGGTAGGGCGAGATGCCTTCGTCCGGATCGTGAACGGCGATGGCGCGTCGGGCTGCATCGTGGGCCAGCATCACACCCTCGACGCCCATGTCCTCATAGGCCCGAAGGTTCACCGCGGCCGCGGCGGCGCGCGGTCGAATGCGGATTTCGGCCCCTCCGGCATCGTCGACTTCAATCTCGATCAGGCGCTCCACAAGCGGCAGATCGATCTCACGATCATCCTTTTTCCATCGCGCCAGGCCCATGCCCCAGACGAGCTCGAACGGCCGGTCTCCGCCGCCGAGCTCGGACAACTGCGCCACCTCGAAAAGACGCTGATACAGGGCCAATGAACGACGTACCGGCCCCTCCGCGAGGGACCAGGGCAGCCACTTCTCCGTAATCCAGGCCTCCGCCGCAGCCTGAACGTCGGCCCTGTCCTCGATCCGCAGCCGGACATCCCAGAGATGGACATCCTTCTCGGGCTGGATCGGCGCCTCGGAGCAATCCTCGACCCGAGCCAACCCTGCCGAGACAAGGGCGTTCTTCTCGCCCATCGGTATGGTTCGGATCAGAAACGGGAGCAGCCGGGGCCGGCGTTCCGGATCAGGAGCGAGTTCCAGCCATTCCGCAGTCTCCTCGGGCGGAGCCGGCGGCGCACTGCGGCGCAACCGCTGGACCGCCAGCCAGATCGGTCCCTCCTCGTCGACGAGGTCGTGCCTGACGCCTGGGAGAGCATGGAGTTCGTGCTGGTGGAGGATGAACGCCTGCCCGGTCGGGAGCCGATGCTCGCTCAGCCGCATGGCCGCTCTTTCGTCGAGCCTCACGACTTGCTCGACGTAGCCCAGCAGGTCGTGGAGCCTTGCGCTGGCGGGATCTGGCGTCTCTCGATTGATCATTGCCGGGATGCGCTACCCTGGCCGCGCGTCCTGGCGAAGCTTCCGGGCAGGACAGTCCGATACGTATCGAGGCGACGTCAAGCGCCTGCCTCGGAATCCGGGGGGAGACGCCTGCCCCAAATTCGTGGACACCGGAGATGAGCCGCATGGAGGCATCTGTCGACACCCCGAAACCTAGAAGGTCAGTCGGGAACAGCTGGCTGGCCACGGGCCGGGAAGCTCTTCTTCGTCTTCAAGTCAGCCATCTTCACCGCATGGCGGAAACCGGGAACCGGGTTCCGGGAGGAAAGGCCGAGTAGAGTGCGGTCCAGTCAGGGGGACGCCCGCCGGTTTATGAAGGGGACGCTGCGCCCTTATCGTCATCGCCCGCTTCATTCGGTTTGACGGTAAAAGACAAATAGGAGCCAAGGGCCAGGGCCAGAAACACGATACCGATAACCGCTTCGTACATGGTCACGAGACGGGGCAGTAGGCTGTCCGGTGCGAAATCGCCGAACCCCGTCGTAGTGATCGTCATGGCGCTGAAATAGGTAGCGTCGAATGCATCCCGTAACGGATGGCTGTACGCACGGTGCAGTGACAATGCCTGTGCCGCCAGATGCACTAGGCCGAACTGCAAAATCGTTTCGATATAGCCAATCCCGAGGAGCTTGATGCGCTCGGACTTATTCATCTCGATGCGAGGCTTCTTGCCTTCGAGCCGGTCGAACGCATCGCTGGAAAACGCGAACACAAGCTCATTGATACGGCCAAGGGCGTAAATTCCAGCTATGACATAGAGAAATCCGGGAATATTTGGGCCAAAAAATCTGTCCCCGATGCTGAAGCAGCAGATCTCGATGGCGATAGCCAGGAAGCATATGTTCCATTCTATCAGCTCGCGCGACGTGTTAATCTGACCGCTCCTAATGCGGATTTTCGCTACCATCCTGCTCGGAGAGAGTATCCAGCCGCACCATTTTTTCAAGTGATCGCAATCAATTCTTAGCATCGTAGGCGACAATCAACCCATCACCAGATCAAAACTTGAAGACTTTGCCGATGCTCTTGAGGCCTTTCGAGACAGCGTTTCCCGCTTTGACAATCTCGTTATTAGGCCCAGGGCCCTCTCTTAGATCCTTAATTCCATTATTTACGATTTTAATAACTTCATGATTTGGTCCCGGAGCAAGAACGTTGTTCTGCCAAAGTGAATAAGCCTGATAGGCCACACTGTGATCACCAAAAGCGGTCCGGACCTGACCATCGACGCCACGAAGAAATTTCCGGTA
Organism: Methylobacterium sp. J-078; assembly: GCF_022829285.1. GTDB lineage: Bacteria > Pseudomonadota > Alphaproteobacteria > Rhizobiales > Beijerinckiaceae > Methylobacterium. The sequence continues at coordinate 135,767 of NZ_JAKSYI010000049.1, read as the reverse complement.
TTCATTATTTGGCCCGAAGCAACCTTGGTCAGTTCCTATGCCATGCTGAAAACATTTATCGATTTCTCTCTGCATAAGCTGTCCGCCGGCGCACACAGCGAATGCATGAGGCTCAGCCCCTGTTGTAACCGCGCAGGATAGAGCGATTTGCTGCTCGGGCGTCAAATCCTTTGCCAGTGCGCAGACCGCCGCCGAACCGAGGCTCGAAGCGTTTTTCGTTGCGCATGACAAGTAATATTGCTCGTTCTGACCAAGAAACCCCTTTCCCAAGCAATTTGCCACCTCCGCGTTCCCGCTACCGGAGGTATCCATGCAACTCCTTACGTCTGAGTACCGAGCATATCCATCGATAACATTCGAATTTCCTGTGGAACATGCGAGCGCTGCGCCGCCGTCACCCGGATTGTCGTCCATGCAAGATTTGACGATCCGGTATTGCGGCGGCATCGCCTTCGACACCAGACAACTCATGAATTGATCATTGTCTGCACTCGAATTACGACATTGCGCGAGCCTGTTTTCATCTGGAAGCGGCGGCGCTGCGACCTGGACCCCCGGGGATACGTCGCCCCCAAAACCGGTGCCCGGCCGTCCAGGCAGAATGACATTGAGGGTCGCGTCGGGCGCCGCCAATGCGTTGGCCATCTGGATGCTGTTTCCACTTCCCTGACATGCCAGCGCGCCGGGGATGCCACATGGCAAACCGGCCGAGCAGTGAGGGAAAGGCGGCGCACCGCAAGCCGGAGCGAAGGGAAACATCTGCGCGAAGCCAGGAGGGACAGGGCAGTACAGCGTTCCCGGCTGACCGCAGGCTCGTGCCATGGGGCACGCCACCTGTCCTGGGCCGCCGCAGAACGGGGGGCCGGACTGAGCAACCTGAAATCCCGGCTCTCCGAAACATGGCCCTCCCTGCGAGCAAGAAATAAACGTCGCGGTATCGATGACAAGGCCGGTACACATTTGCATAAGCTGAGTGTTGATTGCGCCGTTCAGATAACAGCCGGATATGCGTTGGCGGATCGATTGCGGCTGAGCTTCAGATGTGGCCATGCCGGCTATGAACAGCAGGCTGATAGAGGCAAAAAATAATCTGAGAAACTGATTCATGCCCGATCGCGACTGAACCAACATACGGATCTCCGGTCCAACTGGCAGGCAAGGGAGCGATACGAAGCGAACTTCGGCTATGGGCAAACGAAGCAGAATAATTTTGCGCTGTCGAGAGGAGAGTAGCCACGATCTCTATACAAAGTTCGATACAATCGTTGGGCAGTGAGGCGGCTATATTGCCGTAGCCGCGAGTCGGACAAGACAGAAACGACGGCAGCATGCCGACAGCCTCGACTGTCTTTCCAGACAGGGCGCTAAGGCTGGGGGCGCTGCCCCCACGACGCATCAAAGGGGGGGGGCCCTCCCCACGCTCGCTGCGCTGCGCGTCGCCCCGGTCCCAGCTGCACCGCCCCCTGACGCTCTACCCCCCGCGTTCTCCACGTGGCAGGGGGGCTGCCGCACCCAGAAGCCCCCCCAGCCCTATAAGCGAATGACCATCCTACGCATCGAAAGAACGGGGACAGCGCTTCAACGAACGTGGTCTATGTGGCCTTGAATATCTGCGCCACTTTGTGAGGTATCCTGATCCCCGAAGGAATGCTTTTCAGCGGTTGGCCCCACCCCTACGGCGGATGGCATGGTAGAAGCTGCGATCGATCTTCCAGAGGGTGGAATGTTTTTTGAAGGTCGCGTGGACGAGATCCCACGGCGGCGCACGCTTCACCCACGGCGACCCGTCGGGTGGGCGCCCGCCGATGACATAGGCGGCGAGGCGCTCGTCTTCCTCCTCGGCCATGGCACATGCGAACGCTGCCGCAAACGAGGGCAGCGTCCGCTCCTCGACGTCGTCCCTTCCCCGTCCGGGATTGCGCATCTGGCCGACTAGCTCGATGCGCCTGACATCGCCGCCCTCCGCGGAGCGGATGAGGCATTCGTCCGGCCCGGGCTGCTCGGGCAGTCGGGCGAGATACTCCTCGACGACCTTCACCACGTGCTCCGGGATCGGCACGATCCGGCCGAACGACAGGGGGCGCTGCGTGCCGGGAGGACCTTCGTCCGGATCGATCTTGATCCGATCCTCGCCGCCAACACGCCAATGCTTGCGCTTGAGCCGCAGCATCTCGGGTTCCCGGACGCCGCAGCCATAGGCAAGCGCCACCACCGCCGGTCCCCGATAGGTCAGCACGCCCTCGGTCTTCGCCGTCTCGTAGCACTCCGCAGTCAGGTAAGGCCGCGCCTGGGCCTGCGTGATGAGCGCCATCGATCAATTCCGCCTGCGACGAGGGAACTGCCGCTCGCCCATGGACTACGGCAGGTTCCTTCGTGAAGCGTATCGATGGCCACCCGCGCGGCCCTTTTCCACAAGGCCCCCTAGACCGGCGCGCCGTCAGCCTGCGACGCGGTCGACAGGGCGAGGACATCATCGATCCGGGGCGAGGGCCGCTCTCGCGCCCGGTGCGGTCCCGCCTCGGTCCGGCCGGTCTCACGGGGCATCATGCAGGCGGCCCGGTTCGCGCGGCGTTATCCGCCAGGCGCACGCGGATCTCTTCAAGCGTCACGGGCCGCCAGTCGAAGCAATCGACGCCGACATCGGTGCTCGTGGCGGTGCCGGGCAGGCTACCATGCGAATGGCCGTAAAGGTGGAGGTCGCCACGATGCATCCGCGGCCAGACACGATGAGCATAGTGGCTGAGGAAAAGCCCCTGGGGTGACCCGTCGGGATTCTGTACGACGACCTGGGCGACGTCGACGACGGGCCCGTCCCAGGGTAGCCTTGCAGCGACCTTGTCGTGGTTGCCTCGCACGAGGAGGCGACGCCCCTTCAGGCGGTTGAAGATGCCGAGCGCGTAGTCCTCCTTGCAGCGATAGCAGAAGTCGCCGAGGTGCCAGACCGTGTCATGGGGGCGGACCACCTCGTTCCACCGGGCCACCAGCGTCTCGTCGTGCTCCTCGATGCAAGCGAACGGACGGGCCGCGTGCATCCTCGGCGAGAGGATGCCACGATGCCCCACGTGCGTGTCTCCCGTGAAGAAAATCCTGGACTTGGTCATGCCGGCCTCCGGCCGTTGAGAAGGCCGCGTGCGCGGCATCGTCATCAGGGGTCAGGTGATCGAAAAGGCCGCCCCGCGCCTCAGGTCATGCCCTCCCGTCCGTAGGGTGATCCCCCATGTTCCGGGGCGATGGCAATGCTCGTTGGGGCTTCGGGGCCATGTACTGAAATGGCTTGCAACGGAACGGGATCGAACGAGAACGCCTAGTTCGGCATGTAATTCGATCAGATACTATCAATCATCACCGCATTATCTTGATTGGATCGGGTAATTATTTTCAAACAAAGACCATAAATGCAACGTCAGCGGTAAAAACCGCACGCTCCCCCCTCGCCAGCCCAGGGAAACTTCGCTAGTCACGGCATCATGATCCGCGTCCTGCACACCGGCGACTGGCACATCGGGCAGACCTTGCGGGGTTTCGCTCGGGACCACGAACATGCCCGCGTCTTCGATGCCCTCGTGGCGATCGTCGAGGCGCGCGAGGTCGATGCCCTGGTCATGGCCGGTGACGTGTTCGACAGCCAGAACCCGTCCGGCGAGGCCCAGCGCCTGTTCTACGAGCTGCTGGTGCGCCTGCATCGCGCCCGACCCGCCATGACGATCGTGGTCACCGCCGGCAACCACGACGCCGCCGGCCGCCTTGAGGCGCCGCGCGCCCTCCTCGACGCCATCGGCGTCCATGTCGTCGGCAACGTCAGGCGGTCGGACGGTGCCCTCGACCTTTCGCGGCACCTGGTGCCGATCCGCAAGGACGGCGCGGTGGCGGGCCACGTGCTCGGCGTGTCGTATCCCACAGCCGCCTGCATGCCCGGCCTCGCCGTGGGCCGCGTCCGCGACGAGGCCGGCTCGCCGATCGTCCGGGCGGTGCGCGACCTCTACGCCGCCCTGCACGACGCGGCCCGGCCGGCACTGGCGGGGTTGCCATACCTCGTCACCGGGCACCTGCACGTCGCCGGCGGACTGGAATCCGAGGGGGCGGAACGTCGGATCCTGGTGGGCGGCGAGCATGCCGTCCCGTCCGACGTCTTCCCGGAGGACGCCGATTACGTCGCCCTCGGCCATCTCCATCGTGAACAGCAGGTAGGTCGTCCGACCATACGATACTCCGGGTCCCTCATCCCGCTCTCGGCCGCCGAACTGGCCTACCGCCACGGGGTCACCCTCGTGACCGTGGGCGACGGCCCGGCGCGGACGGAGCACGTCGTCATCGACCGCCCCGTCCCCTTCCTGCGCCTGCCCGATGCCGGCGACATGACGCTGGGCGAGCTCGGCGATCATCTCGCGGCCCTCGACCTCGATCCCGGCCTGCCGGTCGAGGTCCGGCCGTTCCTGCAGATCCGGCTCGCCCGCACGGGACTGCCGGCCGGTCACCGGGCCGAGGTGGATCGCATCGCCGAGGGGTTCCCGGTGCGGGTGGTCGACGTCCGGGTCGCGAGCGTCGAGGGGGCCGTGCCGGACCTGATGCCCGAAGGCATCCCGGCGGTCCGTCTCGCCGAGCGCGACCCGGAGGACCTGTTCCGCCTCGCCTTCCTACGGACCCACAAGGTCGAGCCCGCCGCCCCGCACCTCGACGTGTTCCACCGCGCCGCGGCGGGCGCATGAGCCCCCGACCCCCGGCCCGGTCCTGATCCATGCGCATCCTCGCGATCCGCGGCGAGAACCTCGCGAGCCTCGCCGCGCCGTTCGATATCGACCTCGACCGAGGCCCCCTCGGCGACACGGGCATGTTCGCCATCACCGGCGAGACCGGGGCGGGCAAGTCGACGATCCTCGACGCCCTATGCCTTGCGCTCTACGGGCAGTTTCCCCGCGTGAGCGCCGCACGGCGCGAGGAGGTGCCGGACCCGAGCGGACAGCCCATGGCCTCCGGCGACCCGCGCGCCATCCTGCGCCGGGGGGCCGGCGAAGGCTTCGCCGAGGTCGACTTCATCGGCCGGGACGGCATCGGGTACCGGGCGCGTTGGACGGTGTACAGGGCCCGCGGCCGGGCGGATGGACGCCTTCAGAACGAGGGCCGCAGCCTGTCACGGATCGAGGACGGCGCCCCGATCGCCACCGGCAAGACCGCGGTGCTCGCGGCGGTCGAGGCCGCCACCGACCTGACCTTCGAGCAGTTCCGGCGCACGGTGGTGCTGGCCCAGGGCGAGTTCGACACCTTCCTCCTCGCGAGCGAGGCGGATCGGGCCGAGCTGCTCGAAAAGATCACCGGCACGGCCGTCTATTCGGAGATCTCGAAGCGGGTCCATGCCGGCACCGAGGTGCAACGGGCCACCCACGCCGCATTGGTCGCGCGGCACGAGGCCATCGGCCTCCTCGACGCCGGGGACCGGGATGCGAGGCTCGTCGAGGTCAAGGCGATCGAGGACGCGATGCCGGGCCTCGTCGTCGAACAGGCGGCCCTGGCCTCGGCCCTCGACCATTCCAGGCGGTTGGCCGCGGCCGAGACGCAGCTGGCGGAGGCGGCGGCACGGGCCGACGAGGCCGCGGCCCTCGTCCGGGCCGGCGACGCCGATGCCGCCCGGCTGGCCGAACTCGACGCCGTCGAGCCCTTGCGGCGGGCGGCGGACGCCGTCGCCTCATCCAGGGACACCCTCGCCGCCGCCGCGGAGCTTCGCGACAGGGCCCAGGCGGACGTCGAGGCCGCGGAGGCCGGGCTCGCCGAAGCCCGTGCCGGGCATGCCACGGCGCGGGCCGCGGCCGAGGCCACGGAAGCCGACGTTCGTGCCTTCGCCCCGGCATGGAGTGCCGCCGAGGTCCTCGACGCGCAACTCGCCGGGCTCGATCGCGAGGCGGAGGCCGCGAACGTCAACGCGATGGAAGCGGGCGCCGGTTTCGAGGCGGCACGGATCCGGCGCATCGGCCTTAGCCGAGCCCACGACGCGCTCGTGGCCGGGCTTGCCGAGGTGGCCCAGCGGATGGACGCGGATGCCATTGCCGAACCGCTTGCCGTCAAGGCCGCGGAGATCGCGGGGATGTTCGACAAGAGGGCGACGCTGACGTCGAGGATCGCGGCGGCCCGCCTTGCCTTCACGGATGCCGAGGCCGCCGTCGCGGCGGCCGATGCCGCGACGGCGGTCGCGCGTGATCGGCTGACGTCGGCACGCGAGGCCCGATCGCGTCTCATGGCGGCCCGCGCGACCATCGAGGTCGAGCGCCGGGTCCTGGACGTCGAGGTTGCGGAAGCCCGCGACGCCCATCTCCGGGAACTCCTGGCCCGGCTTTCGACCGCCGGCGACCTCATGCTCCGTCTCGGACGGGCCGAGGCAGAGATCGGACGCGCACGTGCGAGCGGCGAGCAAGCGACGACAGCCCGCGACATGGCGGCGGCGCGGCGCGTGGCGGCGGAGGCGGCGCAGAGCCAGGCGGCCCGAGGGCGTGCCGAGATCGTGACCCTGGCGGACCTCGCCGAGCGCAGCGCATCCGCCGAGGCGGCGCACATGCGGATCGCCCTCATCCCGGGCCGTCCCTGCCCGGTGTGCGGATCGGCCGACCACCCCGTCGCGCACGGCGAACACGGGACCGACGAGCTGGCTCTCCTCGCCGAGGTCATGCGCGCGCGGAGGGCCGTCATCGATGCGGAAATCGCCGGGGCCGGCTCGGACATCGCAGCGGCGATCGCGGACGAGGCGGGCGCGACGGCCCGACTGGAGACCGCGACACGCGAGGGTGCCGAGGCGGCGGTTCGCCTGTCGAACGACGCCCTCGCCTACGCCGAACTCCTGCCCGGCCTGACCTCGTCCTGCGGTGCCGCGGGCCTGGCGCCGGTGCCACCGCTTGGCCCGGGACCGGAGGCCTCTCTCCACCTCGACGCGGTGATCGATGCGGCCCGCTCGGCGCGCTCCACCGTGGCAGGGGTCCTGGAACGGGTACGCGGACTGGACGGGGAGATCCGGGCGCAGGGTCGGTCCATCGAGGCCGCAGAGGGCGAGATCGTCGCCGCCGAAGGCATCATCGCGGGCAAGGCGGGTCCGCGACACGAGGCGGCGCTCCTCGCCGCAGGAGGACGTTCGCTCGTCGGCGAACTCCTTGACCGCGTGGAGTCCCTCGATCGCGAATTGGGACCGTACCTCGTCGTCGCCGGGCTCGACCTCGCCGACCTCGACCGGGACCCGCACGCCACCGCATCCCGCGTTGCGCGGATCGGTGCCGCCTACCGGGACCTCCGCGACCGCCACGGTATCCTCAAGGGCGAACTGGACGCCGGCTCCCCCCTCCTGGCCGTGGCTGTGGAAGCCGAGGCCACGGCGACGATCGCAAGGGACGGTGCGGAACGGGCGGCGGGTGATCGGGCGGAGGCGCTGAAGGATGCGCGCCGGCGGCGTGCCGGCCTGCTCGGAGGCGAACCGACCGGCATCCACCGTGCCCGCATCAACGCCGTCAGCGATACGGCCCGTGCAGCCTTGAGGTCGGCGGACGAGGCGGTGGGCTCGGCGATCGCGGTCCACGCCTCGGCCTCCGGCGCGTTCGAGCATTCCCTCGCCCAGTTCAGGAGGGCCACGGAGTTGTCCGGGCATGCACGCGAGCGTTTCATGACGGAATGCGGCGATCGAGTCCCGGACGCGGTGATGATCCTGCTCGCCGTGCCGCCCGGGACCCGCTTGGCCCTTCGCGATGCCCGTGATCGCCTGCTCCGTGGCCACGAGGCGGCCGTCGCAGCGCTGGCCACCCGTCGGGCGGACCTCGACGGCCTTAGAGCGCGCCCGGCGATCGACGTGCCGGGGACCGAGGCCGCAGTGGCACGTATCGCCGACCTCGTCGCGGCGAACCAACGCCGTCACGGTGCCCTGGACGCCGAACTGGCACGCGACGACGCGGCCCGCGGGCAGGCCGCGAACCTTTCGGGCGAGATCGAGGCCGCCCGGGAAGGTCTCGGTCATTGGGAGATGGTGGACGCGGCGGTCGGTTCGGCCGGCGGCGACAGGTTCCGACGCTTCGCCCAGGGGGTGACCCTGGAGCACCTCGCCCGGCTGGCCAACGAGCAGCTCAATGTCCTGAGCCCGCGCTATCGGCTCGTCCGCAGCCGGGCGGCGGACCTGTCCCTGCACGTCCTCGATCGGGACATGGGCGACGAACTCCGTGGCACCCGCAGCCTCTCGGGCGGGGAGCGTTTCCTCGTCGCGCTTGCCCTGGCACTGGCGCTCTCGGGGTTGGAGGGGCGGCAGGCCTTCGTCGACACCCTGTTCATCGACGAGGGCTTCGGGTCGCTGGACGCCGAGACGCTCGACGTCGCGGTCGATGCCTTGGAGACCCTCCGGGGTCAGGGCCGGCGCGTCGGCGTGATCACCCACGTGGCCGCGATGATCGATCGCATCGCCGTGCAGGTGCGGGTCGAGCGCCGGGGCAACGGGCGCAGCGTCGTGAGGGTGACGGACGGCATCCTGCCGGGGTGATGCCTTCCCCGGAGCGATCGCACCGGCGAGGTGGAAGGCATCGATGGTAGCGGTAGCGGGTAGCGTGACCCGCTACCGCTACCATCGGTACGAACGAACAATTAACCATGACTCGCGAGGCTGGGGCGTGTCTTGGAGTGCCCGATGCCGACCGAAGAGCAATTCGATCAGGTCGCCGACGAACTGCTGCTCAACGATATGCCGGTGTCGTTGAAAACCATCCGCCCGGGGCTCATCGCACTCACCGAGGTGGCCGGTTCGAACCGGGAGCTCGGTCCGCTGCTGGTCGCATGGAAAATCAAGCGAAACTACAGGCCGAAGCTCGACTTGAAGGGTCTCCCGGAACGGCTCCAGGCCTCCTTCGGGGCGCTCGCGACGGCCATGTGGATGGAGGCGCAGTCGGATGCCGCCGTGAAGTCCATCATCGAGGAGCGCAACCACGAGATGGCGTTGGCGGCCCGAGACGCGGTTCTGAACGAGGCGCTCGCTTCTCTCGACGCGGCGCAGGAGGAGCTGGCTGGGATGCGCGAGAGGATGCAGCGCCTGGAGAGGCAGATGGGCCGCGTGCGTGCGTGGGATTTCTGGGACGCGGTGATGCGGGAGGTCTACGAACTCATCCCGGCGGACGGCACGCTGACGGCGGAGGCGATCCTGCCGGACCTAAGGGCTTCGACGATCCGAGGGGCGGCCCTGCAGCACGACGACCTGACGGTGCCGAACCTGCGCGAGAAGATGCGGGTGAGGGTGACGCACGGATGGTACTTCACGGTGGACGACCACGGGAACTTCGCACGCGGCGCCTATCCCGGAACCATGCGGAGACGCGCGGGTCCGGCGTGAGAGGACGGGTCACGGTGGGGATCCGGAGCGGCGCCGTCGCGCCGGATGGGGTGCTATCCTGACGGCGATCTGGGTGACGGCCCTCGTCCGGGCACTGACCGCCGGAACCGTCGTCGTCCTCGCCTCGGTGCTTGCGGAGATCCTCGGTCCCGTCTGGGGGGCGCTCATCATCAGCCTGCCGGTCACCGCCGGGCCGGTCTACGTCTTCATGGTCCTGGAGCACGATGCGGCCTTCGTCGCCGGGGCCGCCCTCAACGGCTTCGCGGCGAACGCGGCGACGGGCCTGTTCCTGATCGTCTACGCCCGGCGGGCGACCCACCGGGGCCTCGTCGCGGCATTGGGCCCGGCGGCGATGGCGTGGATCGCCGCGGCCGTTCCCATCTCCGCTGTCGCCTGGACGCCGGTGATGGCGTTCCTCCTCAACGTGGTCGTCTACGGCGCGGGTATCCTCATCACCCGACCCGCCGCACGGACGATCCTCGCACGGAGTGCCGTCGTCGCGAGACCGAGGCCACTGGACCTCGTCGTCAGGGCGGCGGCCGTGGCGCTGTTCGTGACGGGGGTCCTGGCACTCAGCGCGGTTTTGGGGCCGGCGCGGACCGGGGTCATCGCCGCCTATCCGCTCACCCTCACGAGCACCTTCGTCATCCTGCATCGCCGCGTCGGCGGGGCGGCGATGGCGCGGTTGGCGGGCATCACGGTACGAGGCGTGTTCGGGTTCGGCCTAACGTTGCTGACGGTCCACCTGATGGTCCGGCCATTCGGTGCCGCCGCGGCACTCGCGGGAGCCCTTCTCGTCTCGCTGGTCTACTCGGCCGGCCTGCTCGCGCTACAACGCCGCTCCGCTGGGTGATGGTCGGAAGCCCGCGCCAGGCGGCGCGTCCGGTAGTCCCGTCCCTTCCTCGCCGCTCCACGATGTGGCATCATCCGCCAGTGACCTTCTGGCTCGTCCTTCGCAGGCTGCTCCCGCTGCTGGCAGTGCTCGGCCTCGCCCTTGCGCCGATGACCGCATTCGCGGCCGCCGCGGGCATGCGCGCGCCGACGGCCGTTCAGGGGCACGCCATGGCGATGCCCGACGAGGCCATGGATGACATGGCCGAGATGGCCATGGACGAGATGGCCATGGACGAGATGCCGTGCTGTCCCAAGGAGCGGCCGGACATGCCCGATTGCTCGAAGGGCTGCCCGCTGATGGCGCTTTGCCTGGCGAAGGTCGCCACCGGCCTGCCGGTGGCCCTCGGACTTCCGGGCCGCGTTGCCGTCATCGAGGTGCCCGCCCGGGCCGTCACCGCCTCCTTCGACAGCCTGTCGCAAGGGCCACCCACCGAGCCTCCCCGAGCCTGAACCCGATGCCGCCGGCGCCTGCGCCGGCCGATCCCGCGCGCCTGAAGGCCCGGGTCCCATCGTTTTCAGGAGATCATCCACCGTGTCCAAGACATCGTTTTCGCGCGCCCTCACGGCTGCGCTGCTCGGCCTCGCCCTGACCACCGCGGCCCGGGCCGACACCAAGGACTACGAGTTCCAGCTGGTGAAGGACGAGGCCAAGCAGGGCGATGCCATCCTCGACGTCCGCCTCGTCGACAAGCGCACGTCCAAGCCCGTGCCGAACGCCGTCATCTTCGCCAAGCGCATCGACATGGCGCCCGACAGCATGGAGGAGATGACCTCGAAGATCGAGCAGCTGCCGTCGCCGGAACCGGGCCTCTACCGGTTCAAGGCGAAGCTGACGATGGCCGGCGGCTGGCGCCTCTCGCTCGGGGCCAAGGTGCAGGGCGAGACCGGCACCGTTGAGAACAAGCTGGTGTTCAAGGCCACCAAGTGAGCCGGACGGCATGGGCCGCCGGGACCCTCGCCGCGCTGGCGGCGGGGGTTTTGGGATTTGGCGCGGGGCATGAAGGCAGCCCCGTGCCGGCGCTCGTCCATCATGCGCGGAACGGGTTCGCGCACTGGCTGCCCGGCGCGGGGTCACCGGCCCCGATGCCCTACCAACCAAAGGCCACGGGTCCCGTGGTCTACTACCAGGACCCGGACGGAAAGCCGGACTACGCCTCCGAGCCCAAGCGCACGGCGGACGGTCGCGACTATCGCGCCGTCCACGCGAGCGAGGACGTGCGCTTCGACGAACCCGACGAGGCGGAGGCGATGCCCGACGCCGGCCCCGGCGACATGGCCATGGCTCAGGCCACGCCGCCTACAAGCACCCGCAAGGTACGCTTCTACCGCAACCCGATGGGCCTTCCGGACACCTCGCCGATTCCGAAAAAGGACTCGATGGGGATGGACTACCTCCCCGTCTACGAGGGCGAGGACACCGACGACGGCACCGTGACGATCTCGCCTGGCAAGCTCCAGCGCACCGGGGTCCGGACGGCGGTGGCCGAGCGACGGGTCCTGTCGATGCCGGTTCGGGCGCCGGGCGCCATCGAGGAGGACGAGCGCCGGATCTCCGTGATCGCGATGCGCACCGACGCCTTCATCGAGAAGGTCGAGGCCGTCACCACCGGCGACCACGTCCACAAGGGCCAGCCGCTCCTGCGCCTGTTCTCGCCGGAGATGAACGCGGCCGCCGCGCAGTACCTCACCGGCATCGGCTACGAGGGCGCCCGCCGGCGCCTGGAGAACCTGGGCATCCCGCCCGAGGTCATCGACGAGATCGAGCGCACCCGAAAAGTACCCTCGACCATCACGTGGTCGGCGCCCCGCGACGGCGTCGTGGTCGAGCGCAACGTCTCCGACGGCATGCGCGCCAAGTCCGGCGACACCCTGTTCAAGCTCGTGGACCATTCACGGGTCTGGGTGGTGGCCGACGTGACCGAACGCGACCTCGCGGCCGTGGCCGAAGGCCAGACGGCGACCGTGCGCGCCCGGACGTTTCCGGATCGGGTCTTCACCGGCGCGGTGACCCGGATCTACCCGCACCTGGCCATGGGGACCCGGACCGCCCGCCTGCGCATCGAGTTGCCGAACCCGAACGGCGACCTGCGCCCGGGCATGTTCGCCGACGTGACGATCGCCACCGGCAGCGACAAGCCGGTGGTCGCGGTGCCCGACGACGCGGTCATCGACACCGGCACGAAACAAGTCGTCCTGCTGGACAAGGGCGAGGGCCGTTTCGAGCCGCGACCGGTCATGCTCGGCACCCGTGGCGACGGCTTCGTCGAGATCCGCGACGGCATCGCCGCCGGCGACAGCGTGGTGACCTCGGCGAACTTCCTCATCGACGCCGAGAGCAACCTGAAGGCGGCGCTGCAGGGGCTCTCCGAGCCCAAACCCGATCCCGGCCCACAGGCCGCGACCGAAGGGAAGGCGCCATGATCGCCCGCCTCATCGCCTGGTCGGCCCGGAACCTGGTGCTGGTCCTGATCGGGACCGTTTTTGCGGTGGGAGCCGGGCTCTACGCCCTGAAAACCCTCCCGCTTGACGCGATCCCGGACCTCTCGGACGTCCAGACCATCGTCTACACCGAGTACCCCGGGCAGGCGCCCCAGGTCATCGAGGATCAGGTCACGTACCCCCTGACGACCGCCATGCTGACGGTGCCCCGGTCCAAGGTCGTGCGCGGGTTCTCGTTCTTCGGGGTGTCGTTCGTCTACGTGATCTTCGAGGACGGTACCGACCCGTACTGGGCGCGGAGCCGGGTGCTCGAATACCTGAACACCGTGGCCAAGCGCCTGCCGCCCGGCGTCACCCCGACCCTCGGGCCCGACGCGACCGGGGTGGGCTGGGTCTACCAGTACGTCGTGGTTGCCAAGGAGCGCACGCTGGCCGAGCTCCGCTCGCTCCAGGACTGGGTCGTGCGCTTCGGGGCGTCCCGCGCAGAAGGCGTGGCGGAGGTCGCCGGCGTCGGCGGCTTCGTGAAACAGTACAACGTGGTCGTCGATCCGAACCGGCTGCGGGCGCAGGGCGTCACCCTGTCCAAGCTCCGGGAGGCCATCCGGGCGAGCAACGCCGACGTCGGCGGCCGTACCGTCGAGCTCTCCGAGTTCGAGTTCGTCGTCCGGGGGCGGGGCTACCTTAAGAGCGTCGCCGACATCGAAAGCATCGTCCTGAAGACCGAGGCCGGCACGCCCCTGCGGGTGAAGGACGTCGCCCGGGTCGAGCTCGGTCCGGACGAGCGCCGCGGCATCACCGAGATGAACGGCGACGGCGAGGTCGCCGGCGGGATTATCCTGCAGCGGTTCGGGGCCAACGCCCTGAACGTCATCGAGGGCGCCAAAGCCCGGCTCGCCGAGGTCGCCGCCAGCCTGCCCAAGGGCACGGAGATCCTGCCGGTCTACGACCGCTCGCACCTCATCGAGGCGGCCATCGAGACCCTCAAGGGCACGCTGATCGAGGAGAGCGCCATCGTTGCCCTCGTCTGCGTCGTGTTCCTCCTCCACGTCCGCAGCGCCCTCGTCGCGATCCTGATGCTGCCGGTCGGCATCCTGATGGCGTTCGCGGGCATGAAGGTTTTGGGGCTCGGGGCCAACATCATGAGCCTGGGCGGCATCGCCATCGCGGTGGGCGCCATGATCGACGCCGCCATCGTGATGATCGAGAACGCCCACAAGCACCTGGAACGGGCGCCACCGGACAAGCCCCGGGTCGAGATCCTGATCGAGGCAGCGAGCGAGGTCGGGCCGTCGCTGTTCTTCTCGCTCCTCATCATCACGGTGAGCTTCCTGCCGATCTTCACCCTGGAGAGCCAGGAGGGCCGCCTGTTCGGGCCCCTCGCGTTCACCAAGACCTTCGCGATGGCGGCGGCGGCAGTGCTGTCCCTGACCCTCGTGCCGGCGTTGATGGTCCTATTCGTCCGTGGGCGCATCATCCCCGAGCACCGCAATCCGGTGAACAGGTTCCTGATCTGGATCTATCGGCCGCTGATCGCCGGCGTTCTCAGGGCGCGTGTGCTCACGATCCTCCTCGCTATCGGTATCCTCGGGGCCACGACGTGGCCGGCGAGCCGGCTCGGCTCGGAGTTCATGCCCGACCTCGACGAGGGCACGCTGATGTACATGCCGACCACCCTACCGGGCATCTCGGTGACCAAGGCCGGCGACTTGCTCGCGACCCAGGACCGCATCATCAAGTCCTTCCCCGAGGTGGCCTCGGTCTACGGCAAGGCAGGGCGGGCCAACACCGCGACCGACCCGGCGCCGAGCGAGATGTTCGAGACCATCGTCAACCTGAAGCCGAAGGCCGAGTGGCGCCCTGGCGTGACGGTGGCGAGCCTGAAGGCCGAGATGGACAAGGCACTGCAGTTCCCTGGCGTCTCGAACGCCTGGACGCAGCCGATCCGCGCCCGGATCGACATGCTCTCGACCGGCATCCGCACCCCTGTCGGGATCAAGGTGCTGGGTACGGACCTGACCGAGATGGAAAAGGTCGCCCGCCAGGTCGAGGCCGTGGTGAAGGCCGTTCCGGGAACGTCGAGCGCCTATGCCGAGCGGGTCCAGGGCGGCTACTTCCTCGACATCACCCCCGACCGCGATGTGCTGGGCCGGTACGGGCTGACGGTCGGCGAGGTGCAGGACGTCATCGCCATGGCGCTCGGCGGCGACAGCGTCACCAACACGGTCGAGGGTCGTGAGCGCTACACGGTGAACGTGCGCTACCCCCGCGCCTTCCGCTCAGACCCGCGATCAATCGCCTCCGAGGTGCAGGTGCCGATCGCTGGCGGCGGTACGGTGCCGCTCGGCGAAGTGGCCAAGGTGCAGTTGAGCCGGGGCCCGACGCAGATCCGGACCGAGAACGGCCAACTCGCGGTCTTCATCTACGTCGACGTCGTCGGTCGCGACCTTGGAGGCTACGTCGCCGAGGCCAGGGCTGCGGTCGCCAACGAGGTGGCGCTGCCTCAGGGCACGCTCATCCAGTGGAGCGGGCAGGTCGAGTATCTCGACCGGGCGACGGCGCGGCTCAGGATCGTGGTGCCCCTGACGCTCCTGATCGTGTTCCTGCTGCTCTTCCTCAACTTCCGGAGGCTGACCGAGACCCTCATCGTCATGCTCTCGCTGCCCTTCGCCCTGGTGGGCGGGGTCTGGCTGATGTGGTGGATGGGCTTCAACATGTCGGTCGCGGTCGCGGTGGGTTTCATCGCGCTCGCCGGCGTCGCCGCCGAGACCGGCGTGATCATGCTGGTCTACCTCGACCACGCCCTCGACGAGGTCCGGGCCGGGTGCCTCCGGGAGGGGCGCATGCTCACCCGCGCGGACCTGCGGCGGGCGATCATGGTCGGCGCGGTCGAGCGGGTCCGCCCGAAGATGATGACCGTCACTGCCATCATGGCCGGCCTGCTGCCGATCCTCTGGAGCACCGGCTCGGGCTCCGAGGTGATGCAGCGCATCGCCGTGCCGATGATCGGCGGCATGGTCTCCTCGACCGTGCTGACCCTGGTCGTGATCCCGGCCGTCTACGCCCTCGTGAAGGGATGGGGCTTGCCACCCGCCTCGTCCACGGCCGCGGCAACCCAGGACAAGCCGCCGGCCCACCGCGCGGCCGCCGAATAGGTCCCGGCCCCGGTCGAACCGCCCTCAGTTCAGGAAGGAACACCCGATGTCCTCAGCCGCCCGCAAGGCCACCCTCTACCGGATGGTCACCCCCGAACACACCTGCCCCTACGGCCTGAAGGCCAAGGACCTCCTCCAACGCCAGGGCTTCGAGGTCGAGGACCACCTCCTGACCGACCGGGCGGAGACCGACCGCTTCAAAGCCGAGCACCAGGTCAAGTCGACGCCGCAGACCTTCATCAACGGCGAGCGCGTCGGGGGCTTCGACGACCTGCAGCGCCACTTCGGCAAGGCGGCGAACGACCCGAACGTCACCACCTACACGCCCGTCATCGCGGTGTTCTCGATGACGGCGCTGATGGCGCTGGCGGCGAGCCACGCAGTCTACGGCACGCCGTTCACGATGCGCGCGGCCGAGTGGTTCATCGCCTTCAGCATGTGCGTGCTGGCGCTCCTCAAGCTGCAGGACGTCGAGAGCTTCTCCTCGATGTTCCTGGGCTACGACCTGCTCGGGCGGCGCTGGGTGCGCTACGCCTACGCCTACCCGTTCCTGGAGGGCATCGCCGGCGTCCTGATGGTGGCGGGCGCCCTGAACGGGATCTCGATCCCCGTGGCCCTGTTCATCGGCACGCTCGGGGCGGTCTCGGTGTTCAAGGCGGTCTACGTCGACAAGCGCGACATCAAGTGCGCCTGCGTCGGCGGTTCGAGCAAGGTGCCGCTCGGCTTCGTGTCGTTGACCGAGAACGTGATGATGGTCGCCATGGCCCTCTGGATGCTGGCGGTGCACCAATAAGCGCCGCCGCGACGGGGGCTCGTCTCAGGTGCTGGCGCGGCGCTTCCACGCTTATCCGTCCGAGCGGTCGGACCTGTGTAAGCGAGGCGGAACGCTTTTCCGCGTCCCGCCTTAGCCGGTAGTCCCCGGGTCGCTGGGACCCGGGTCGCCGAGAGCTACATGCGGTGACCGCGGTGATGGCCCATCATGTGGCCGCGGCGATGACCGTGGCCCATCATGTGGTGGTGGTGCCCATGGCGCATCATGCGGTGACCGCGATGGTGATGGTGGCCCATCATGCGATGGCCGTGCATGCCATCCATCCGGACCTCGGTGACGGTGGTGGGGGCCTCGACGGCGCCGATCATGCCGGGGGCGGCGGAGGCCGGGGCGACCGAAGCCGCACCCAGGGTTGCCAGGATGGCTGCGGCGAGAATGGACTTCTTCATGGGCTTCCTCATGTCGTTGTCGGCAATGCGTCGAAAACGACGGCACCCGAGCCTTTGGAACGGCTCCGCTTCCAAGACCGTTCCGCGGGGTACGTTCTTCTCCCCTTCGCGTGGCTAACGAAACATTCGAGCTCCGCTGCACTGGTCGGCCATCCCGATTTTCGACCCAGCCGGCAAGGACATCGAACGGCGCTCACCCCGCCCTGGCCGGCCAACGATGATGCAGGTCGTCGATGACGTAGACGTGGGCGTGACGGCGGCCCCCATGCAGGTGCGGGTGCCGGACGTCGAGGTCTGCGTGGGCATGCTCGATCACGTCGGGTTCCGCCGCCGGCCATAGCCGGGCCGCCGTGGCGACGCCGGCAAGCGTCACCGCCCCGAGGATCGCCAGCGTGGATGGCATCCCCACGGACGGCCCCAGCCAACCGGCCAGCGGATAGGTGAGCAACCACGCGGCATGGGACAGGGCGAACTGGGCGGCGAAGACGGCCGGTCGGTCCTCCGGGGTCGCCGAGCGGCGCAGGAGTCTGCCGGTGGGGGTCTGCACGCCGGAATAGGCGATGCCGAGCACCAGCCAGGTTCCGAGCAGAAGCGGCCAGCCGATGGTCCCGCCCCAGGTCATGGCGGCGACACCCAGGAGAACCACGCCGAGCAGGGCCGCCGCCGGGATCATGATCGCGCGGTCCGAAAGCCGGTCGAGCAGTCTTGGCAGTGTCAGGGCGGCGATCATGGAGCCGCCCCCGAACAGGCCGAGGGCGAGGGCCACGTCGGTCTGCGGACGATCCAAGAGGCCCTGGACGATCACCACGGTGTTGACGATGACCATGGCGCCGGCCGCGGCGACCGCGAGGTTGAGGGCGAGCAGCCCGCGCAGGCGCGGCGTCGCAAGGTAGATCCTGAGGCCCCGCGTGGTCCGGTCGTAGATGCCGCCCTGGCGTTCGGTCCGGGTGGCGATCGGCAGGCTCACGGACACCACCAGGGCCGCAGAGCACAGGAACCCGACGACGGTACCGCCGAACAGGGCGTTGTAGGGCACCACCGCCAGGAGTAGGGCCGCCAGGGTCGGGCTGAGAAGGTTCTCCAGGTCATAGGCGAGGCGCGAGAGCGACAGGGCGCGGGTGTAGTCGCGCTCGTCCGGCAGGATGTCCGGTATGGTGGCCTGGAAGGTCGGGGTGAACGCCGCCGAGGCCGATTGCAGGACGAAGATCAGGGCGTAGATCTGCCAGACTTGGTCGACGAACGGCAGCGTCAGGGCGATGGCGGCGCGGACGAGGTCCGTGCCCACCAGGAAGGCGCGCCGCGGCAACCGGCTCGTGAAAGCCTGGGCCACCGGGGCGATGAGGACATAGGCGACCATCTTGATGGCCAGCGCCGTCCCGAGGACTGTCCCGGCGCGGTCGCCGGCCAGCTTGAACGCCAGCAGCCCCAGGGCGACGGTCAGCAGGCCGGTACCGATCAGGGCGATGACCTGCGCCGCGAATAGGTGCCGGTAAGTACGGTTCGAGAGGACGCTCAGCATCGTGGGCGTCTCACAGATACTTCGCGAGGATTTTGAACTCGGCGAGGGCATCCTTCGCCCCCTTGCCGCCGTGCTCGATCCCATCGCCGAGGCAGTGCTCCATGTGGTCCTGGATGAGCACGCGCTTGGCGTTGGTGATCGCGCTCTCCACGGCGTGGAGCTGCTGGGCCAGGTCCACGCAGGGCCGGCCTTCCTCGATCATCGCGATGACGCCGGCGAGATGGCCGTGGGCGCGCCTGAGGCGCTTGACGATATCCGGGTGCGAGGCGTGTTCCATGCGGTATCCTATCCCCCTGGAGGGGATACGGCAAAGGCCAGGGCACGTCTTCCTGGGTCTTCATCGCGTCGAGGAGAGCCAGCCGAACATCGCCAGGACCAAGGCGATCAGGATGTAGGCCATGAGGAACGCCCGACCGGCGGCCTTTCGGACGTGCGGCCTGATCGTGCGCCGTCCACCCCCTCCGCCTCCCCAGGTCTCAATCCTGCGCCCGAGCTTCTTGCCCGTCATCGCCTCGGCGGCCGTCGTGGATGGATCCCGCGATGCCCGTCCGGGCGTTCCTCCGCATGCATCGTCGCTACCCTCATGGCACGCCTTTGCCGAGCAGGTCGGCCACATGGGCGTCGGCGGGATGGCCGGTGGCGGCGCGGTGGCTTTCCGAACAGGCCGCGTAGTCCGGGCCGGACGCGGACATCACAAGCTCCGAGGTGCCGTCTGGCATCGTGCGCGTTGCCAGGACGGTTCGTCCCGCCGGCCATTCGAGCGATCCGGGAACGGGTCCCGGCCGGGGCTCGCCGTAGCGGCGTACCCCCTCGCGCCGAATGGTCTCCCGGGCGGTGGCGTAAGCCGGTCCGTCGAGCGGCCGCCCGACCCAGACGACCTGCTGGAGGCCCTGCTCCCGGCACACCACGAGGACCACCTCGACGGTGTCGGGTCCGGAGGCGAGCGGACGGTCGCGGAAGTAGTACAGCCCGGTCAGGTTCGCCTCGCGGTCGACCATCGAGGGCGCATCGACACGGTCCACGGCACCCCAAGCCAATCCGAACGGCGCCTCGCCCGCCGCCGGTTCCGCCGCCACGGCCGCGCCCGTCCACGCCACCACCGCCAGTGCGAGCGCTGGGCGGCGGGGCATCGGCCTACTCCGCCGCCTGGGGAAGGACGGGGCGGGCATGGGGGCCCTCCTTCTCGACGGTGGCCGTCCTCGGGACCACGGTCCCGGCGAAGCGCGCGTAGAGCGCCGGCAGGACGACGAGGGTCAGCAGGGTCGCCGAGATGAGGCCGCCGATCACCACCGTCGCCAGGGGCCGTTGGACCTCGGCCCCCGTCTCGGTGGCCAGCGCCATCGGCACGAAGCCGAGCGACGCCACCAGCGCCGTCATCGCCACCGGCCGGAGCCGGGTCATCGCACCCTCCAGGATCGCCTCGCGGCGCGGCTTCCCCTCCGCGATGAGCTGCTTGATGTAGGTCAGCATCACCAGGCCGTTCAGCACCGCCACCCCCGACAAGGCGATGAAACCGACCGCCGCCGGCACCGAGAACGGCATCCCCCGCAGCCACAGGGCCGCGATGCCCCCGGTGAGCGCCAGCGGGACCGCGCTGAACACCAGCAGCGCGTCACGCGCCGAGTTCAGGGCCGAGAACAGCAGCAGGAAGATCAGGAAGAAGCACACCGGCACCACCACCATCAGGCGCTGGCGGGCCGAGGCCAGGTTCTCGAACTGCCCGCCCCAGGTCACGTAGTAGCCGGCCGGAAGCTGGACCCCGGAGGCCACCTTGGCCTGAGCCTCGGCGACAAGCGAGCCGATGTCGCGGCCGCGCACGTTGGCCGTGACCACGACCCGCCGCCGCCCGTTCTCGCGAGAGATCTGGTTCGGCCCCTCCGTCACGGAGAAGCTCGCGACCTGCTTCAGGAGGACGGAGGACGCCCGACCGTTGACGCCCGGGGGCAGCGGGACCGGGATGTTCTCCAGGGCCTCACGGTCCTCGCGCACCTTGTCGTTCAGGCGCACGACGATGGGAAAGCGCCGGTCGCCCTCGAACACCATGCCGGCCTCGCGCCCGCCGATGGCCGCGCCGATGACGTCCTGGATCGAGGACGTGCTCAGGCCGAGGCGCGCGGCCTCGACCTTGTTGATCTTGATCTCCAGGAACGGCAGCCCGGCCGTCTGCTCCACCTTGACGTCGTCGGCGCCCTCGGTCCCGCGCAGGATCGCGGCGACCTGGTTGGCGGCCTTGAGCATCGGCTCGAACTCCTCGCCGAACACTTTTACGGCGAGGTCGCCGCGGGTGCCGGCCAGGAGCTCGTTGAACCGCAGCTGGATCGGCTGGGAGAACTCGTAGACGTTGCCCGCAAGCGCACCGACCGCCTTCTCGATGTCCTCCTGCAGCGCGGCCTTGGTCTGGTCCGGGTCGGGCCATTCCTCCTGCGGCTTCAGGATGACGAAGGTGTCGGACGAGCTCGGCGGCATCGGGTCGGAGGCGACCTCCGCGGTGCCGGTCTTCGAGAAGACGTAGGCGACCTGGGGGAATCGGCTGATCGCCTGCTCGACCTTCAGCTGCATCGCCTGGGACTGTGTCAGCGACGTCGACGGGATGCGCTGGGCGTTGAGCGCGATGCTCTTCTCGTCCAGCTGCGGGATGAACTCCTGCCCGAGCACCCTGAACAGGAACCCGGCCCCGACGAGCAGGACGAGGGCGACGGCGACGAAGGTCATCGGGATGCGCAGGGCCGCCCCGAGGACCGGGCGGTAGACGGCCTTGATCCCGCGGATGAGGACGTTGTCCTTCTCCGTGACCCTGCCCGTGATGACGATGGCGATCATCGCCGGGACGAAGGTCAGCGACAGCACGAAGGCGGAGACGAGGGCGATGATGACGGTGAGCGCCATCGGCTCGAACATCTTGCCCTCGACCCCGGTGAAGGTGAGGAGCGGCACGTAGACGAGGATGATGATGGCCTGCCCGTAGAGGGAGGGCTTGATCATCTCCTCGGCCGAGGCGCGCACGGTGACGAGGCGCTCCTCCAGGTCGAGCTTGCGCCCGAGCTCGGTCTGGCGCTCCGCGAGGTGCCGCAGGGCGTTCTCGGTAATGATGACGGCACCGTCGACGATGAGGCCGAAGTCGAGCGCCCCCAGGCTCATCAGGTTGGCGCTGATGCGGCCCTGGACCATGCCGGTCATGGTCATCAGCATCGCGACCGGGATGACGAGGGCGGTAACGATGGCCGCGCGGATGTTACCGAGCAGCAGGAACAGGATGACGATGACGAGGGCGGCGCCCTCGGCGAGGTTCTTGGCCACCGTCCGGATCGTGGCCTCGACGAGGAGGGTGCGGTTGAGGACGGTCTGGACCTCGACGCCGGGCGGGAGCGTGCGCCGGATCTCGGTCATCCGCGCGTCCACGGCGGCCGAGACCGTCCGGCTGTTCTCGCCGATCAGCATCAGGGCGGTGCCGATGACGACCTCGCGTCCGTCCTCGCTGCCCGAGCCGGTGCGCAGGTCGCGCCCGATCCGGACCTCGGCGACGTCGGAGATGCGGACCGGCACACCGCCGCGAGTGGTCACCACGACGGAGCCGATGTCCTCCATGGTCTCCAGGCGGCCGGCGGCGCGCACGACGTAGCCCTCGCCGTTGTCCTCCAGGTAGCGGGCGCCCTGGTTGGCGTTGTTGGCCTCCAGCGCCCGGCCGATGTCGGCGAACGACAGGTCGAGGGCGGTCAGCTTCATCGGGTCCGGCTGGACGTGGTACTGCTTGTCGAAGCCGCCGATGCTGTCGACGCCGGCGACCCCCGGCACGGTCTTCACCTGGGGGCGGATGATCCAATCCTGGACCGTGCGGAGATACGCGGTTCGTTCGAGCTCCGTCGCGAGCCTCTGGCCCTCGGGGGTCAGGTAGCTTCCGTCCGATTGCCAGCCGGCCTTGCCGTCCGGCGAGACCTTGCGGTCCGTCAGTTGGGCGTAGTGGATGGACCACATGTAGATCTCGCCGAGGCCGGTCGAGATCGGGCCCATGTGGGGCTCGGCCCCCGGCGGCAGTGTCGACTTGGCCTCGCCGATGCGCTCCGCCACCTGCTGGCGGGCGAAGTAGATGTCGAGCTTTTCCGAGAAGACCGCGGTGATCTGGGAGAAGCCGTTTCGCGAGAGCGAGCGGGTGTATTCCAGGCCCTTGATGCCGGCGAGCGCGGTCTCGACCGGGTAGGTCACCTGTTTCTCGATATCGACCGGTGAGAGCGACGGCGCCGTGGTGTTGATCTGCACCTGGTTGTTGGTGATGTCCGGCACCGCGTCGATGGGGAGCTTGGTCAGCGAGAACACGCCGAAGCTTGCCGCGAGCAGCGACAGGAGCACCACGAGCCAGCGCTGGTGGACCGAAAAGTCGAGGATCTTCGAGATCATGACCGGCCCCCTCAGTGGTCGTGGTCGGCTTCGGCCTTGCCGAGTTCGGCCTTCAGGACGAAGGAGTTGGCCACCGCGACCTCGTCGCCGGGCTTGAGACCGGTGAGGATCTCGAAGGCGTCGTCGTCGGCCTTGCCGATCGTCACGTCGCGACGCTCGAACCCATCCTGGGTCCGTACGAACGCGACCTTCTCGCCCTTGATGGTCTGGATGGCGGCCTTCGGCAGCCGGACCCCGACCTTGTCCTGGGCGATCTCGACCTCGGTCGTGACGAAGGTGCCGGGCCGCCAGGCCATGTCCTTGTTCGGCAGGGCGACGATGACCCGGGCCGAGCGGGTCTCGGCGTTGAGGATCGGGCTGACGAACACGACCTTGCCCTCGCCGCGGGAGGCGTCGTCGCCCCCGACGATGGTCACCTTGGCGCCCTCCCGGACCTTCGACAGCTCGGTGGTCGGGATCGCGAGCTCGATCCACACGGAGGACAGGTCCGCGACGGTGTAGACGTCGGCCGGATCGCCCTCCTTGCCGACGGCGGTCCCGACGTCGACCTTGCGCTCGACCACCCGCCCGGAGAGGGGCGAGCGCAGTTCGTAGCGGCGCAGGCTGGACAGGTTCGGGGTGGTTTCGTCCTTCTTGGCCGAGGTCGCGACCTCGGCCGCGTTCAACCCCAGCGCCGAGAGTTTTTGGCGGGCGAGGTCCACGCGCAGGGTCGCCTCCGAGTAGGCGGCCTTCGCGTTCAGGAATGCCGATTCCGCGGAGATCCGCTTGTCCCACAGGGCCTGCTGGCGGTCGAAGTTGGTCTTCTCCAGGTCCGCCTTGACCGTCGCGGTGAGGAAGTCGCTCTTGGCCTCGGCGACCTCGCGGCTGTCGAGGACGGCCACGACCTCGCCCTTGGCGACCCCCTCGCCGAGGCGCTTGCGCATCTCTGAGACCGTGCCGACGACCCGCACGGGCACCCGGGCGATCCGGTCGGCGTCCTGGGCGATGGTGCCGGGCACGAGAAGGTGTCGCGAGAGGATACCGCCCGCGACCTTAGCCAGTGTGATGTCCTGCTCCGCGGCCTGCTCGGCCGTCATCTTGATCCTGCCCTCGCCCTCCTCGTCGTGGCCGTGGGCCTCGCCCTCCGCGTGCTTGTGGCCACCGGCCTCGGGCTTGGTTTCTCCCTCGGAGTGCCTGTGCTCGCCGGAAGGCTTGGGCTCGCCCTCGGCATGCTCATGGCCATGCTCGCCGTGACCGTGCCCATCGTCGGCTGCGGGTGTCGCCGGCTTGGTCATGGCAGCGTTCGTCGGGGGCGCCGTCCGGGGGCTCGCCAGGCCGGCGGCGGCAAGGGCGCCCTGCACGACCTCGGATACGCGGGGGAAGGCACCGCCGATCGCGATGCCGATGGCCAGGAAGGCCACGGAAAGGAATGCACGCATGGGAATGGGCCGTATCCGACCGGGACGTCGCCTATCCGCTCAAGCGGCCTCGGACTGTCCCGTACAAGGTGGTTCGCGAGGGTGAGGCGACCGGGACCCGCGAGGGGCCGGCCGAGACGCGCCACGGGCGTGGCGGCGTCGCCTCAGGCGCGAGGGGGCCTTGGGAGACGGTCCGGCGAAACGGACCCGATGGCGGTGGTCACGGTCGCGTAGGACGCGCGCCCGGTCCCGCGATGCGGCAGGGCCGGCGCCGCGTCGACGCCAAGCGCCTGGTGGCAGCCACAGTTGGCGTGGCAGGCCGGGCAGGCATCGGAATGGTCTGCAGCACCCGCCTCGGATGGGGCGGACACCGACAGTTCGTGGCTGGCCGGACGATGGGCCTCGGCGGAATGGATCGCGCCGGGGACAACGAGCGCCAGGACCAGGACGAGCGACAGCACGCGGACGGTGGCCGCCCACCAGCCGCGCATCGTCTCGTAGGCCCTGATCGGACGTCCGGGTTTCATCTCGGTCCTTATGGACGATTCACGCCCATCCGTACAACGCGGATGGTCTCGGCTTTTCGACGCCCTGGGACTAATCGTCGTCGTGATGGTGGTGGTGATGGTGGTGCCGCTCGCCGTAGAAGCCGCGCCCGTCGTAGTCCCGGCGTTCGCGATGGATCACCACGTCGTCGTGATCGCCATGCCGGTAGCGGTCGACGTGGACGTCCCGGCCCCGTTCCTCGTAACCGCCGCCGTAATACTGGGCGGACGCCGCCACGGGGGCCAGGACCAGGTTCGCCGCGACGAGGCCCATCAGACGCTTTCGCATGACACTTCCCTCGAACATCCAAGCCGTAAGAGTGGTCGTGCCGACGTGAACCGCATCTGACGCCCCCGTTCAGCAAGGGCGCCGGTGCCCCCCTCGACACGCGATACCCCCCCCGCTCATGCGATGGCTTGGTCGAGCAGGAGCAGCAGCAGGAAGCCCGCGAAGAACATGGCGGTCACCCACGGTCGGTCCTCGATCTCGTGCGCCTCGACGAGGAGCTCCTCGGTGACGAGGTACAGCAGCGCGATCAGCCCGAAGGCCAGGAACCCGGCCTGGATCGGTGCCGACAGGGTGGCGACGGGTCCGCCGAGGAGGGCCCCCACCGGCAGGAGGACGACCAGGGCCGCCGTCAGGCCGACGACCTTGCCCTTTGACGCGCCGGTGTCCCCGAATTGGGTAGCGACCGTCAGGCCGAGGAACAGGACCTCGATGGTCAGCGCGACGGTGAGCAGCATGCCGGCCTTGGCACCGGCGGCGAAGGCGATGCCGAGGACGAGCCCGTCGACGAGGATGTCGATGCCGGTGACCGCCATCAGTCCGGCGGGTCCCTTCGCCCGCTTGCCGAGGCTCTTGAACAGGAGCATCGCGAAAACGCCCAGCGCGCCGCCGATGAGGGTCGCCCAGGGCGATCCGGCGTGCTTGAGGTCTGGCAGGATCTCCCCCGCCGCAGCCGCGAAGACCACGCCGGCCGCGAAATGCTGGATCGCGCTGACCAGGACGGCGCCCGGCCGCAGGTTGACCGCGACCGCCGCGCCGACGATGGCGGCCGCGGCTGGGATCAGGGTGTAGAGCCAAGCCTGCATTTCGGGCTCAGACCACGTGGTCGGGAGCGAGGACGCAAGGGGTGTCCGCGCTCGTCTCGACCTGCAAGGTGGTGTGGCCGATGCCGAACCGTTCCTTGATCCCCGCCGCGGCTCTCATAAGGAAGGCGTCGTCGGGACGGCCTCCCGGCATGAGGAGGTGCGCCGTGAGGCAGGTCTCGGTGGTGCTCATCGCCCAGACATGGAGGTCGTGCAGGCCGGTGACCCCGGGCAGCCCTTCGAGGTGGCCGCGGACGGCGGCCGGGTCGATGCCGGGCGGTACGGCGGCGAGGGACAGCGTGAGGCTGTCGCGCAGGAGCCCCCAGGTGCTCCAGACGATGACCGCGACGATGGCGAGGCTGACCACGGGGTCGAGCCAGGTCCACCCGGTGTAGAGAATCACGAGGCCGGCGATGACCACGCCCGCCGAGACGGCGGCGTCGGCGGCCATGTGCAGGAAGGCGCCCTTGATGTTGATGTCGCCCTTGGCACCCGAGGCGAACAGCCAGGCGGTGATGCCGTTGACGAGGATGCCGACCGCCGCGACGATCATCACGGTCTTGCCGGCGACGGGTGCGGGCTCGCCGAAGCGCTGGACCGCCTCCCAGGCGATGGCGCCGACCGCGACCAGCAGGAACACCGCGTTGAAAAGGGCCGCCAGGATCGACGAGCCCTTCATCCCGTAGGTGTAGCGCGCGCTCGGGGCACGCTTGGCAAGGACCATGGCGATCCACGCCACGACGAGGCCGAGCACGTCCGAGAGGTTATGGCCGGCATCGGCCAGCAGGGCCATCGAGTTCGCCAGCACCCCGTAGGTCGCCTCGATGGCGACGAAGCCGACGTTCAGCGCGATGCCGATGGCGAACGCCTTGCCGAAGCTCGCCGGGGCGTGCGTGTGTCCCAGTCCGTGCGCATGCCCGCCATGGTCCCCGTGCCCGGTGGCGTCGTGGTCGTGGTCGTGGTCGTGGTGATCCTTTGCCATCGTGGTTCAGATCCTGGTCCGGAGAAGCCGCAGCGCGTTGGCCGTGACGAGCACGGTCGCGCCGGTGTCGGCGAGGATGGCGGGCCAGAGCCCGGTGATGCCGAGGACGGTCGTGCACAGGAGCACCGCCTTCAGGTCCAGCGCGACCACGACGTTGGCCCGGATGTTCGCCATGGTCCGCCGCGACAGGAGGATCATCCTGGAAACATCGGCGACCCGTCCGTGGAGGATGGCGGCGTCCGCCGTCTCAAGCGCGACGTCCGCGGCACCGCCCATGGCGATCCCGACGTCGGCCGCGGCCAGGGCGGGCGCATCGTTGATGCCGTCCCCGACCTTCGCCACGACCTTGCCGCCCGCCTGCATCTCGCGGACGATGCCCAGCTTGTCCTCGGGAAGGAGTTGGGCCCGGGGCGTCATGCCGAGCGTTTTCGCGATGGCACCGGCGGTCCGGCTGTTGTCCCCCGTCAGCATGACCACCTCGACGCCGAGCGAGCGGAGAGCGGCGATGCCGTCCACGGCATCGGGCCTTGGCTCGTCCCGCATCGCCACGAGCCCCGCCACGGCGGTGCCGGCGATGAGGACGGACACCGTCTTGCCCTCGTCGGTCAGGGCCGTGACGCGCGAGGCCTGCTCAGGGGTGAACGCGATGCGTTCGGCTGCCGCCTGCGCCGAACCGAGGAAGATCCCGACCCCGCCGACCACCGCGAAAATTCCCTTCCCGGCGAGGGCCTCGGCTTGGGCGGCCGGCGGGATCGGGGCAGCGACTTCCGCGGCCTTGGCCAGGATCGCGCGGGCGAGCGGATGGTTCGAGCCGCTTTCCAGGGCGGCCGCGAGGGAGAGGACCTCGCGTTCCGGTCGCCCGAAGGGGACCACGTCCGTGACCCGGGGCTTTCCCAGGGTCAGGGTCCCGGTCTTGTCGAAGGCGACCATCGTGACCGTGCCGAGGGTTTCCAGGACGGCGCCGCCCTTGATCAGGAGCCCGCGGCGGGCACCCGCCGACAGGCCTGCGGCGATGGCCGCCGGAGTGGAGATGACCAGGGCGCAGGGGCAGCCGATGAGGAGGATCGCCAGGCCCTTGTAGATCCAATCGTGCCACGGGCCGCCGAGGAGGAGCGGCGGCACCGTCGCGACCAGCACCGCGACCGCGACGACGGCCGGCGTGTAGTACCGGGAGAAGCGGTCGATGAACCGCTCGGTCGGTGCCTTGGCGTCCTGGGTTTCCTCGACGAGGCGGACGACCCGGGCGATGGTGTTGTCGCGCGCTGCCGCCGTGACCCGCACGCGCAGGACGGACCCGCCGTTGATGGTCCCCGCGAAGACCGGATCGTCCACGGACTTCCGCTTCGGCACGCTCTCGCCGGTCACGGGCGCCTCGTCGACCTCGCCGGTCCCCTCCGACACCGTTCCGTCCGCCGGGATGCGGTCGCCCGGGCGCACCATCACCGTCGATCCGACCACGAGGGTCTCCGCCGGAACCTCCTCGACGCGTCCGTCCCGCTCGACGAGGGCGGTTCGCGGAACGAGGTCGGTCAGGCCGCGGATCGAGGCGCGGGCGCGGCTTGCCGCGACGCCTTCGAGCACTTCGCCGACGAGGAACAGGAACACCACGCTCGCCGCCTCCTCGACGGCGCCGATGAAGACCGCGCCCACGGCCGCCATGGTCATGAGCATCTCGATGGAGAACGGCGTGCCGAGGCGGGCGGCCACGAGGGCCCGCCAGGCGATCGGCACGAGGCCGACCGCCATGGCCGCCAGGAAGGCGTAGGGGGCCATGGCGGGATAGGCCTGGCCGGCAAGGTACGCCGCCGCGAGCGAGCCGCCGCACGCGAGGGTGAGGCGTCCCCGCGGGCCGCGCCACCACGCCGGATCGTCCCCCTTGGATGCGGGTGCGTTCGGCTGTTCACCCGTCCCGGAAGCGGCATCGGCCACAGGGTCGGCCACGCCGAAGCCGAGTGAGGTCACGGTGGCGGCCAGCGTCGCCCGCGTGACGCCGGCGCGGTGCCGGATCGTCACCGTGCCGGCGGGGACCGAGACGGCGACGTCCTCGATCCCGTCCAGTCGGCGGACGGCGTTCTCGATCTTCGCGGCGCACGAGCCGCAATCCATTCCCGAGACGACCAGTCGGAGCGGCGGGATCGTGGGTCGGGTGGCGTCGTCCGGTGGGCCGGGGATCGCGACGTCTGGTCTGGCCATCGACGGTCTTCCTTCTGGGTCGACGACGGCTTAATTCCTCTAGTGGCTGGAGGAGCAAGCGATAAATGGAAATTACCATCGGCGAGCTATCGAAACGCACGGGCGTCCTCGCAACGACGGTGCGCTACTACGAGGATGTCGGCCTGATGCCCGCCCCGCCACGCACCGCCGGGGGGCGTCGGAGCTACGGAACGGCTCACGTGGCACGGCTGGCCTTCATCCGCCATGCGAGGCAGCTCGGCTTCGAGGTCGATGCCATCCGCGAGTTGCTCGCGCTCAACGCCCGGCCGGACCTTCCCTGCGCCGAGGTCGACGTCATCGCCCGGCGTCACCTCGCCGATGTCGACGGCCGTATCGAGCGCCTCAAAGCCCTGAGGTCCGAGCTTTCGCGCATGGTCGATGAATGCGGCCACGGCCGCGTCGGCGAGTGCCGCGTCATCGAGGTCCTATCCGACCATGGCGAATGCCTCGGGCACGACCATTAGGAGCCGCCTCGACCCCTACCCTTCCGATCCGCCCCGGGATCCGGATCATCCGAACCCGTCGTTCTCAAACCCGTGGCCTCGGTTGCCTCCTCCGCGATGGGGCGCCCACCTCCTGCGAAGCCCATGCGCCGACCGCCGCAGGGCCCCCTTGCATGGATGCGGTTCATCGTTCGACTGCCGTGCGGCCACGCACCTGGGCGACGTGGGGATGACGTTAGGGACTTATCCACAGCCGTCCACAGCGACCCGAAAAGAGCAACGGTCCGAAGCTCGGCCGCTGTACGGAACCCGTCAAATATGTTCTGCTTTTGTTCCCATATTCAAGGAGGAGCATCATGCAGGTCATCGACATCGTCATCGGTTTCCCGATGCCGGTCCCGATCCTCGCCAGGGCCGTCCGCGCCGGGTTCCCCAGCCCGGCCGACGACTTCGTCGAGGAGGAAATCGACCTTCAACGCCTGCTCGTCGTCAACCGCCCGGCCACCTTCCTGGTACGTGTCGCCGGCGACAGCATGCTGCTCGCCCACCTTCACGATGGGGATCTCGCGGTGGTGGACCGGTCGCTGACCCCGCGTACCGGCGACGTCGTCGTGGTCGACGTCGACGGCGAGCGCTCCTTCAAGGTCTGGAAGCGCCAGGGTCCCCGGGTCACGCTGCACTTCGCCAACCCGCGCTTCCCGGAGTTCCGCCTGGCGCCCGACGCCCTCGTCGAGGTCTGGGGCGTCGTCTCCGGCTCCGTGTGCGCCCGGCGCCGCTGCGAATGAACGCCCGGGCCTACGCCCTGTCCGACGGCAACTCGTTCTACTGCTCATGCGAGCGGGTCTTCGACGCACGGTTGGCGCGACTGCCCGTGATCGTGCTGTCCAACAACGATGGCTGCGCCATCGCCCGGACCAACGAGGCCAAGGCCCTCGGCATCCGGATGGGCGAGCCCTGGTTCAAGATCCGGGACATGTGCAGGGCCCGGGGCGTCCGGGTCTACTCCTCGAACTACGCCCTCTACGGAGACATGTCGGCCCGGGTGAACGCGGTCTACCGGGACTTCTCCCCACGCATCGAGATCTACTCCATCGACGAGAGTTTCCTGGACATTTCCGACGTGCGCCAGCGCGACCGCGAGACCCTCGCCCGCGACATGCGGGCGACCGTGCGGGCCTGGACGGGCATCCCTACCTGCGTCGGCATCGGCCCGACCAAGACCCTGGCCAAGCTTGCGAACCACGTGGCCAAGAAGAACCCCTTGCTCGGCGGGGTCTGCGACCTAACCGACCCCGAGCAGTACGACCACTGGATCATCCGCGTACCGGTAGCCGATATCTGGGGCGTGGGGCCGGCCAACGCCCGGCGTCTTGAGGCCTTGGGATGCGACAGCGCCGCCGACGTCCGCGACCTCGACACACGCATCGCCCGCAAGGCCATGACCGTGGTCGGCGAGCGCCTCGTCCACGAACTCCGCGGCGTGGCCTGCCTCGACCTTGAAACGCTGGCCGCGACGCGGAAGGGATGCGCCGTAACCCGGTCGTTCTCGGAGCGCGTCGAGGACCGCGCGACCATGGAGCAGGCTGTCGCGACCCACGCGGCCCGGCTCGGCGAGAAACTGCGTCGGGAGGGACTGGCGACCGATCACGTCACGGTCTTCTACCACACCTCCGAGCACGACCGCGGCAAGCCCCAGCGTTCGGTCTCGACGGTCGTCACCCTGCCCGAGGCGAGCAACGACACCCGCGTCCTGGTGAAGGCGGCGCTCCATGGCGTCGGCAGGACCTGGCGCGACGGCTTTCGCTATTCCAAGGCCGGCATCGTCACCACCGACCTCGTACCCCTCGCCGCGTCACAGCGCGCGATGCCGGGCCTGGGCCAACTCGACCGGGAGATGGGCGCCGCGCTGATGGAGGCCTTGGATGCGTGCAATCGTCGCTTCGGTCGAGGTGCCGTGGTTCCAGGGGCCGCCGGGTTCGCTCCGAAACGATCATGGTCGACCAAGTTCGAGATGCGGTCGCCTCGCTACACCACGCGGCTGGATGAGTTGCCGGTGGTTGCCGCGGCGTGACGACGATCGATGGCGGGAGGACCCGGCGCATCGCGACGATGCCTGGCGCCGGCAGGCGGGCCGAGCCCACAATGGTCTCCCGGCAAACGGACGTGGGCTGAATTTCTCGGCGAAGGTCTGGTACCGGAAGAAAGCCGGTCAGCTCGCATCTATGAGACCACGTGGTAGATTCCGGCCGCGCGCAGCACGTCGTTGGTCTCGGGACCGATCAGGCCGCGCTTGCCAGTGACCAGGGCCGCCGCCACGGCGCCCGCCTGACCGCCATTGGCATCGGTGATCCGTCGGGTGAGGGCGTTGCGCGCGTCGTCGATGGCCGCCGCGAACCGGGCGCTTCGATCAGGGGCCTGGGCCGGCGGTCGGACTTCGATCTTGCCGACGAGCGAGCCGACCGCGCCGATGCCACGGAAGTAGGCGTCGCGTCCGAAATCGTAGCCCCCGGGCCGGGCCGCCTCCGGGGGCGGCAACAGCCGGGCGGTGGCGGCGATGCGGTCCCCCGGCTTGAACGCCACCGCCTTGCGGTAGGAGACCCGGACCCGCGCCGGGCGCATCTCCGAGCCGAGGGTGCCGAAGCTTTCCACCCTTACGATCAGGCGCGCCCCTTCCTCGCGCTCATCGAGGGCTTCGATGGTCCCGACGAGGCTGGCGATGGTGGTGCGGGCCAGGATCGGGCCGGCCAAGCGCTCGACCCGGACGGTCGCGGCGGCAAAGCCCAGCAGGGCGGCGATGCCCACGAGTGTGAGTCCGAGCCCGAGGGGCCGCGCGCGCAGGAACGGCGTCGTGGCGGCGAGGAGGGCGGCGGCAACGAGGGGCGCGGCGAGCGCCGGCGCTCCGCGCGTGCCGGCGAAGTAAACGAGGATGCCAAGGCCGAAGGCGACGGCGAGCCAGGGGAACAGGCGGCGCTGCTCGACCTCCCGCGTCCATCCGGCCTGAAACCAGTCGCCGACGAGGCCGAGGGCGGGGCGACGCGCCGCGCTCGGGCGAAACGCCCGCGCCGCCGCCGCTGCCCCCTGCGCCCACGACATGACTGCGCCCTCGATGAGACCGGGCCGGTCAAATCGGCACGGTGCGAGACGATTTCTTAACGCCTCGGCTCGCGCATGCTACACGCGCGTCTCCGGGCCGGTCGATCCGCCTCCCGCCCGTTCCACCAGCCAGTTCAAGTCAAGATTGATGTCGTCAGTCGTCACGCGCTTTGCCCCCTCGCCCACGGGCTATCTGCACATCGGCGGGGCCCGCACGGCCCTGTTCAACTGGCTCTATGCCCGGCGCTTCGGCGGTCGCATGCTGCTGCGCATCGAGGATACCGACCGCGAGCGCTCCACCCAGGGCGCGATCGACGCCATCCTGGACGGCATGCGCTGGCTCGGCCTCGATTGGGACGGCGACGTGATCTACCAGTACGCCCGCGCGGAGCATCACCGGGAGGCGGCAATGAGCCTGCTGGCCTCTGGCAACGCCTATCGCTGCTACGCCACGCCGGAGGAACTGACGGCGATGCGCGAGGCCGCCCGGGCCGAGGGCCGCCCCTTGCGCTACGACGGGCGCTGGCGCGACCGCGACCCCGCCGATGCGCCGGACGGCGTGAAGCCGGTGATTCGGCTGCGCGCACCCACCGAGGGCGAAACGGTGGTGGAGGACGCCGTGCAGGGGCGCGTCGTCTGGCAGAACAAGGATCTCGACGACCTCGTCCTGCTGCGGTCGGACGGGAACCCGACCTACATGCTCGCGGTGGTGGTGGACGACCACGACATGGGCGTCACACAGGTGATCCGGGGCGACGACCATCTCACCAATGCCGCCCGCCAGCGGCAGATCTACGACGCCCTCGGCTGGGCCGCGCCCGCCATGGCGCATATCCCGCTGATCCACGGGGCCGACGGGGCGAAGCTCTCGAAGCGCCATGGGGCGCTCGGTGTCGACGCCTATCGCGACCTCGGCTACCTGCCGGCGGCCCTGCGCAACTACCTCGTGCGCCTCGGCTGGAGCCATGGCGACCAGGAGGTGTTTTCCACCGAAGAGATGATCGCCGCCTTCGACCTCAAGGCGATCGGCCGCTCGCCGGCCCGTTTCGACTTCGCCAAGCTGGAAAACCTGAACGGCCTCTACATCCGGGGCGCCGCCGACTCGGACCTCGTCCAGGCCATCGGGGACGTGCTGCCGGCCCTCGGGCCCTCGCGCGGCATCCCGGTGCCGATGCCGCCGGACCTGCGCGACCGGCTTATCGCCGCGATGCCGGGCCTGAAAGAGCGTGCCAAGACCTTGGTCGAACTCCTGGACAGCGCCTACTACCTCACCGCAGCCCGCCCCCTCGTTCCCGACGAGAAGGCCAAGGGCCTGCTCGGCGACGAGGCCCGCGCGCGCCTGGCCGCCCTCCTCCCGGCCCTGGAGGCCCTGCCCGACTGGGATGCCGCCGCCACGGAGGGCGCCGTCCGCCGCTTCACCGAGGCGAACGGCTTGAAGCTCGGGCAGATCGCGCAGCCCCTCCGCGCCGCGCTGACGGGGCGCGCGACCTCGCCTCCAGTCTTCGACGTGATGGCGGTTCTGGGACGGGCGGAATGCCTCGGCCGGCTCCACGACCAGATCCCCGCGTGATGGGCGCAGCCTCGGAAGCAAGGTCGCGCCGGGGCGATTTTCATCCTGCGAAAGCGATTTTCATCCTGCGAAAGAATGACAAATCGGCCTGGATTTCGCTTGGGTCCCCGCGTGAAGCGGAGCGTCGGTTGATGACGGTCCGCCGATCCGCTACCCCCATGCTCGTGTGAGCAAGTGCAGCATAAGCCGCACTTGCGCCCCGGAGCCGGGTGGCAGATTTCATCGCCACGCGGGCCGGCGCCGCCCCGCTGCCACGAAAGGGTCCAGGTCTCCATGAGCGCCTCCAGCACGATCACCGTGGGCGACAACCACGTCGAGCTCCCGATCAAGACCGGCACGATCGGTCCGGACG
The DNA here is from genome assembly GCF_022829285.1 of Methylobacterium sp. J-078. GTDB lineage: Bacteria > Pseudomonadota > Alphaproteobacteria > Rhizobiales > Beijerinckiaceae > Methylobacterium. The sequence goes on along the minus strand of NZ_JAKSYI010000049.1, from coordinate 101,131 downwards.
TCATCGACATCGGCAAGCTCTACGCCAAAACGGGCAAGTTCACCTTCGATCCCGGCTTCACGTCGACCGCCTCCTGCGAGTCGAAGATCACCTACATCGACGGCGATGCGGGCATTCTCCTCTATCGCGGCTACCCCATCGAGCAGATCGCCGAGAACGGCGACTTTCTCGAGACCTGCTATCTGATGTTGTTCGGCGAACTGCCGACCCCGGCCCAGAAGGCCGATTTCGACTACCGGATCACGCGCCACACCATGGTGCATGACCAGATGAACCGCTTCTTCCAGGGCTTCCGCCGCGACGCGCACCCCATGGCGATCATGGTCGCCTGCGTCGGCGCGCTCTCGGCCTTCTACCACGATTCCACCGACATCTCGGACGACCAGCAGCGCATGGTCGCCTCCATGCGCATGATCGCCAAGATGCCGACGCTGGCGGCGATGGCCTACAAGTACTCGATCGGCCAGCCGTTCGTGTATCCGAAGAACGATCTCGATTACACTTCGAACTTCCTGCGGATGTGTTTCGCGGTCCCCTGCGAGGAATTCAAGGTCAACCCGATCTTCGCGCGCGCGCTGGACCGGATCTTCATCCTCCATGCCGATCACGAGCAGAACGCCTCCACCTCCACGGTGCGTCTGGCGGGCTCCTCGGGCGCCAATCCCTTCGCCTGCATCGCCGCCGGCATCGCCTGCCTGTGGGGACCCGCCCATGGCGGCGCCAACGAGGCGGCCCTGAAGATGCTCGAGGAGATCGGCCACCCCGAGAACGTCGCGAAATACGTCGCCAAGGCCAAGGACAAGAACGATCCGTTCCGCCTGATGGGCTTCGGCCACCGCGTCTACAAGAACTACGATCCGCGCGCACGGATCATGCAGAAGACCACCCACGAGGTGCTCGGCCAGCTCGGCATCAAGGACGATCCGCTCCTCGAAGTCGCCGTGCAGCTTGAGCAGATCGCCCTGAAGGACGACTACTTCATCGAGAAGAAGCTCTATCCGAACATCGATTTCTACTCGGGCATCACCCTCAAGGCGATGGGCTTCCCGACTTCGATGTTCACGGTGCTGTTCGCGCTTGCCCGCACCACGGGCTGGATCGCCCAGTGGGCCGAGATGATCGAGGACCCGTCGCAGAAGATCGGTCGTCCGCGCCAGCTCTACATCGGCCCTGAGAAGCGCGAGTACACCCCGATCGATCAGCGCGGCTGACGTTCTCGGAAACGCCTCGCTGGAAGAGATCCGGCGGGGCGTCTCGATTCGAGTCCGATGCGATGACTAATGGCTGGCGGCTCAGTGCGGCCGGGCGCGGTCGACCACGGCGCGGGCGGCCGCGAAGGCCTCTTCCGCATCGAGTTCCGTGGTATCGAGAATCACCGCGTCGGCGGCCGCCTTGAGGGGCGCGGTGGAGCGCTGGGCGTCGCGGGCGTCCCGGGCGACGATGTCGGCCAGGATGGCACCGAGCGTCGCTGATTCGCCGCGCCGCAGCAATTCGAGGTACCGGCGCCGGGCGCGCTCCTCGGGGGCGGCCGTGATGAACAGCTTCACCTGTGCGCTGGGGCAGACCACCGTGCCGATGTCGCGCCCGTCGAGGACCGCACCGCTGGCCCCGCCCGCGAAACGCTGCTGCCACGCGAGGAGCGCGGCCCGCACGGCGGGCACCGCCGAAATGCGCGAGGCCGCCTCGCCCATCGCGCGCTCGCGCAGGCGCGGATCGGCGAGCCGATCGGCGATCAGGCTGGCGGCCGCGCGCGCCGCGGCCTGATGGTCGTCGAGATTGTGGCCCGCATCGATCACCGTCAGGGCGACGGCCCGGTACAGGAGCCCGGTATCGAGGTGGGGCAGGCCGTAATGCGCCGCGAGACGCTTGGCCAGGGTGCCCTTGCCGGAGGCCGCCGGCCCGTCGATCGCGATCACCATCGGCATCGCGTCAGCCCTCGATCCGGCCGCCGAGGCCCTGCATGGTCGGCAGGAAGCTCGGGAAGCTGGTGGCGATCATCGCACCGTCATCCACCGTGACGGGCTGCTGCGTGGCCAGGCCCATCACCAGGAATGCCATGGCGATGCGGTGGTCGAGATGGGTCGCCACCGTACCGCCACCGCGCGCAGGCTCGCCGGTGCCGTGCACGACGAGGTCGTCACCATCGACGAGGTGGGCGACGCCGTTGGCGCTGAGCCCGTCGGCGACGGCCGCGAGGCGATCGGATTCCTTCACCCGCAACTCGTGCAGGCCGCGCATCCGCGTGGTGCCCTCCGCGAAGGCGGCGGCGACGGCGAGCACGGGATACTCGTCGATCATCGACGGCGCCCGCTCAGGCGGCACGTCGACCCCCTTGAGCCGGCTTGCGCGCACGCGCAGGTCCGCCACGGTCTCGCCGCCCTCCTCCCGCTCGCGCAGGCGCTCGATGTCGGCGCCCATCTCGATGAGGGTGGTGATCAGCCCGATGCGCAGCGGGTTCATCATCACGCCCTCCAGGGTCACCTCAGAGTCCGGAACGATCAGGGCGGCCACCAGGGGGAAGGCGGCCGAGGACGGGTCGGCCGGCACGACGACCTTGGTGCCGCGCAGGGTCGGTTGACCGGTCAGGCTGATTGCCCGGCCGTATCCTTCGGGGCCGTGCGGAACCACGGTCACCTCGGCGCCGAACAGGCGCATCATCCGCTCGGTGTGGTCGCGGGTCGCGGCGGCCTCGATCACCGTCGTGGTCCCGGGGGCATTGAGGGCGGCGAGCAGCACCGCCGACTTGATCTGCGCCGAGGCGACGGGCGTCTCGTAGGTGATCGGAATCGCCTCGCGGGGGCCGCGCAGGGTCAGGGGCACGCGGCCGCCCGCCTCCTCGCTCACCACCTCGGTCCCCATCCGCACCAGGGGATCGAGGATGCGGCGCATCGGGCGCTTCCGGAGCGAGGCGTCGCCGTCGAAGGTCGCGGTGACCGGCTGGCCGCCGACCACGCCCATCATCAGGCGCGAGCCGGTGCCGGCATTGCCGAAATCGAGCACGTCCTCGGGGTCGGTCAGGCCGCCGATGCCGACGCCCCGGACGCGCCAGAGCCCGTCTCCCACTCGCTCGACGTCGGCGCCCAGCGCCTTGGCGGCAGCGGCGGTCCGCAGCACGTCGTCGCCCTCGAGCAGGCCCGTCACGTTCGTCTCGCCGATGCTGAGCAGGCCGAGGATCATCGCGCGATGCGAGATCGACTTGTCGCCGGGCGGCCGCAGTCTGCCTTGCAGGGCGAGGCCCGCATGGGCGGTCAAGGGTTGCGGGGCGGAATCATGGGACACGGGCAACGACTTTTCGGCTGGGCGCGCGGGGCGCTGGCATTCAGGGCGCGGGCGCGTCTTATCCGGCGCCGGTGCGATCAGGGCGGTTAACACGAGCGCGTGCCGCCGTCATCCGAAGCCCCCACACGTCGGCCGCCCGGCGCTTCGAAGGATCGAAGAATGACACCGCCGCGCCGTGGGACACCGCGAATTTGACAGGAGCGTTCCACGCGACTAACGGGGCGCCTCTCCCAAAAGATTGCACGTATAGAGGTTCGCCCGTGGCCAGACCGGAACTCGGCTTGAAGCGTCAATGCATGAGCTGCGGCGCCAAGTTCTACGACCTCGACAATGATCCGCCGACCTGCCCCAAATGCGGGACGATCTATCAGGTCGCCGCAGCCTCCGGCCGCGCCGCTCCGGCGCTCGCCGCGCGCGCGGCCGCCGTTCCCGCCGATGACGACGAGGACACGGATGCCGAGAAGGGCGGTCCGGAGATCGTTTCCCTCGACGAGGTCGAAGCGGCCGAGGACGACGCGGACACCACCACCGAGGACGTGGACGGCGACAGCAACGACGACGCCGACGACACCTTCCTCGAGGAGGAGGACACCGGCGACGACGACGTGGCCGACCTGATCGACAGCGACATCGAGAACGACGAGGAGAGCTGAGCGCTCGGGCCCTCCTTCAGCACCGCAGGCCAAAAAAGTTTGCCGGCGGGGCACAAAGGGGGTTGAGGCGGCGGGCAAGCCCCAGTACATCACCGCCATCGACGGCGGGCAGCGCCCGCCGCCGACGAAGACCGCCCCGGACCTCCAGTCTCCGGTGCGTCGAGAGTGGGGCCTTAGCTCAGCTGGGAGAGCGCTTCCATGGCATGGAAGAGGTCATCGGTTCGATCCCGTTAGGCTCCACCAAACTCGCCCTCCTTGACATCTCACTGATCCTCTAAAGATCGAAGCCACCCGACGCAGGTTCGTCGCGTGGTTTTTTGCGTTTCGGGGCATGGCTCGGCGGGCCATCGCGTCTCACCCGTCAAATCAGCACTGGGCGCGACGAAGACCGAAAATAGGGGTTGAGGCGGCGGGCAAGCCCCAGTATATCAGCGCCACCGCCGGCCGGGCCGATGCCCACGCCGATGCGGACGACCATCGCGAGCGCTCCAGACGCCGCGATGTGACAAGTGGGGCCTTAGCTCAGCTGGGAGAGCGCTTCCATGGCATGGAAGAGGTCATCGGTTCGATCCCGTTAGGCTCCACCAAATCTTCTCGCTGCCCTCCACATCGCCGTAGATCTTTCCGCCGACGCTTCGTATTGCGGTGCGCAATGCCGCTGGCTTGCGCAGCCGCGACGCTTCGTGATGGTGTTGGATGGGACGTGGTTCGGTGTTCATGGCGACGTCCCTCCCCAGCGATGCGATCCCGGCCGACGCGGCCGCCCAGAGCCTCCACGATCTCTGCGCTCGTCTGCTGGCCGGCCCCAGCGCCACGGCCGTTTTGGAGGCGTGGTGCCGGGAGCGTGGCTTGTCGACGAGGACAGACCTCGTCGCTGAGGTATTGCCCGGGCCCGACACGCCCCTGTCCCCGGTGCAGCGCGAGCGCCTGGAGTTGCCGCGCGGGGCGGTGGTGCGCTACCGCCGTGTCCGCCTGATCTGCGGCCGGCACGTGCTCTCCGAAGCCGAGAACTGGTACGTTCCCGGACGGCTCACGCCCGCGATGAATCATCTCCTGGAGACGAGCGACACGCCCTTCGGCCGCGTGGTGCATCCCCTCGGCCCCGCGCGCCGCAACCTCGACCTGCGCATGCTCGCCGGTGCCGAGGCGCCAGCGCACCGCGCACCGAACGATCCGCTCTTCACGGTCGCGGCGCTGCTCCTGCGCGCCGACGGGCTGCCCCTCTGCGAAGTGTCCGAGACCTACACGGCGGCCGTCCTCGCGCGCGGCTGAGGCCGGGTCGCCTGGGGGCTGGCACCCTGCGGGTTCACGGGCTATGCCCCTCGCCCCAGGGACCAGACAGGGCGAGGATCGTGGTGATGGCGTTCAACGGGCGGACAACGCGGCGCTTCGGGTACGCGGGACTGATCGGTCTCGCCCTGAACGGTACGGCGCTGGCGCAGAAGGGCGACGACGCCACCGGCCTTTGGCAGACGGAGACCGCCGGCTCGAAGGTGCGCATCACCCGCTGCGGCGCCGGCTATTGCGGCACCCTGGCGAGCACGGCCGGCCCCGGTCTCGACGCAAAGAATCCCGACGCGTCCCTGCGCTCGCGCAATCTGGTCGGCGTCCAGATCATGGATGCGCGCACCCCCAGTGGCGATGCCTTCGAGGGGACGCTCTACAACCCCAACGACGGCAAGACCTATTCGGGCAGCGTGACCATCAAGAGCCCGAACGTCGTCGAGGTCTCGGGCTGCGTGATGAGCGTCTTCTGCAAGCGCCAGACCTGGAAGCGCGTGAACTGAGCCTGTCGGACCGACATAGCGGCTTCCGCGATCGCGGAAGCCTTCGGGGTGCGATCAGGCCGACAGGGCCGCCTGGATCGCCTCGATGGCGGCCTTGGCACCTGCGCCCTCGGGACCGCCGGCCTGGGCCATGTCGCGGCGGCCGCCGCCCCCTTTGCCGCCGAGATGCCCGGCGCCAGCCCGCACCAGGGCCACGGCGTCGTAGCGCTCGGTGAGGTCGGGGGTAACGCCGACCACGAGGCCGGCCTTGCCGTCGGGTGCCACGCCCACGATGGCGACGATACCGGAGCCGAGGCGCGTCTTGCCCTCGTCGGCGAGGCTCTTGAGGTCGCGCATCTCGACGCCCTCCACCACCCGCGCCATCACCTTCACGCCGCCGATCTCGGCGATGCCGTCGTCGGCGCCGGAGCCGGCGCCGCCCATGGCGATCTTCTTGCGGGCGTCGGTGAGGTCGCGCTCCAGGCGGCGGCGATCCTCGATCAGGGCCGCGAGGCGGTCCGGCACGTCAGCCGGAGACGCCTTCAGCAGCCCGGCGATCTGCGAGAGCGTGCGGCTCTCCTCGGCGCGGTGGCGGCGCGCGGCATCCGCCGTCAGGGCCTCGATGCGGCGCACGCCCGCGCCGACCGCGCTCTCGGCGACCACCGAGACCTGCCCGATCTCGCCGGTGCGGCCGGCATGGGTGCCGCCGCAGAGCTCCACGGAGAAGGCCTTGGTGCGTCCCGTTTCACCGGCCACCGGCGCCCCCATGGAGACCACGCGAACCTCGTCGCCGTACTTCTCGCCGAACAGCGCGCGGGCGCCGGAGGCCACGGCCTCGTCCTGGGCCATCAGTTTGGTGACCACGGGGGTGTTCTGCAGGAGCACCGCGTTGGCGATGTCCTCGACGGCGCGGATCTCCGCCTCGTCCATGGGCTTCGGGTGGCTGAAATCGAACCGCAGCCGGTCGGGCGAGACCAGCGATCCCTTTTGAGCGACGTGGTCGCCGAGCACCTGGCGCAGAGCCTCGTGCAGCAGGTGGGTCGCCGAATGGTTGGCGCGGATCGCGGATCGCCGCTCATGGTCGACGGCGAGTTCCACCGCCTGGTTGAGCGACAGCGTACCCTCCTCCACCGTGACGTGGTGGGCGAAGAGATCGCCGAGCTTCTTCTCGGTGGCGGTGACGCGCGCCTTCAGGCCAGAGGCAGACAACGTACCGGTATCGCCGACCTGGCCGCCGGACTCGGCGTAGAACGGGGTCTGGTTGACGAGGACGAGGCCGGTCTCGCCCGCCTTCAGGCTCTCGGTCTCGGCCCCATCCCGCAGCAGCGCGGTGACGATGCCCTCGGCGCCCTCGGTCTCGTAGCCGAGGAACTCGGTGGCGCCGACGCGCTCCTTCAGGCTGTACCAGACCGTCTCGGTGGCGGCCTCGCCGGAGCCGGTCCAGGCGGCGCGCGCCGCCTTGCGCTGGCGCTCCATCGCCTGCCCGAACGCGTCCGTGTCGACGCCGATACCGCGCGCCTTGAGGGCGTCCTGCGTCAGATCGAGGGGGAAACCGTAGGTGTCGTAGAGGGTGAAGGCCGTCTCGCCAGAGAGGTTTTGGCCGGAAGAAAGGTCGCGGGTCTCCGCGTCGAGGATCGCGAGGCCGCGTTCCAGGGTGCGGCGGAACCGGGTCTCCTCCAGGCGCAGGGTCTCGGCGATGAGCCCCTCGGCCCGGGTCAGTTCCGGATAGGCCTGGCCCATCTCGCGTAAAAGCGTCGGGACGAGGCGGTACATCATGGGTTCGCGCGAGCCGAGGAGCTCGGCGTGGCGCATGGCGCGGCGCATGATGCGGCGCAGAACGTACCCGCGGCCTTCGTTGCCCGGCAGCACGCCGTCGGCCACGAGGAAGGATGCGGCGCGCAGATGGTCGGCGATGACCCGGTAGGAGGCTTGGGTGCCCGGCTCCGGCGGCCGGCCGACCGCGTGGGCGACGGCGTCGATCAGGGCACGGAACAGGTCGGTCTCGTAGTTGCTCTTCACCCCCTGGAGGATCGCCGCCATGCGCTCCAGGCCCATGCCGGTGTCGATGGAGGGGCACGGCAGGGCGAGACGGTTGCCCGGCTCGATCTGCTCGTACTGCATGAAGACGAGGTTCCAGAATTCGAGGAAGCGGTCGCCATCCTCGTCCGGCGAGCCGGGCGGGCCGCCCTGGAGGGAGGGGCCCTGGTCGATGAAGATCTCCGAGCAGGGGCCGCAGGGGCCGGTATCGCCCATCTGCCAGAAATTGTCGGAGGTGCCGATGCGGATGATGCGGTCGTCCGAGAAGCCCGCGATTCTGCGCCAGAGGTCGGCGGCCTCGTCGTCGTCGGCATAGACCGTCACCAGCAGCCGGTCCTTCGAGAGGCCAAACTCCTTGGTGATCAGGTTCCAGGCCAGCTCGATCGCCCGCGGCTTGAAATAGTCGCCGAAGGAGAAGTTGCCGAGCATCTCGAAGAAGGTGTGGTGCCGGGCAGTGTAGCCGACATTGTCGAGGTCGTTGTGCTTGCCGCCGGCCCGGACGCATTTCTGCGCAGTGGTCGCGCGGTCGTAAGGGCGCTTCTCGACGCCGGTGAAGACGTTCTTGAACTGCACCATGCCGGCGTTGGTGAACATCAGCGTCGGGTCGTTGCGCGGCACGAGCGAGGAGGACGGCACCACTTCGTGGCCGGCCTTGGCGAAGTAGTCGAGGAAGGTCGACCGGATCTCGTTGACGCCGCTCATCGCATCACAACTCTGTCGTAGGGTGCCGCCGGAGCACGGACGCACCGGACCCGTCCGATGCGCCGCGCGCCGCGCGGGGAAGCCTTCGCTCCGGGACCGTCCGGACAACCGAGACAGTCCTGGGATCAACGGGTTCCATCGCGCAGGTGCCCTCATAAGGAGCGTTCGGACGCAAGTCACGGCCGGTTTCGCTTTTGCGCACGGCGGAGGAAGCACCCGTCCCCCGCTGTCCGTCTCGCCGACCCCGTCGATCGCGCTTCGGCCCGGCGGATGTCGGACTTGCCGCCCCGACCGGGAGGCTCATATTCACCGGATCAAACCGCCCCGACCACGCGGGCGGACCCCCGGGAGACACCCATGCGATCGGTCCTCATTGCGGCGCTGCTGACCGGCTGTGCCGCCGTTGCGTCGTCGACCACCGCCCTCGCCCAAGGCGCGGCACCCGCCGAGACCAAGGCCAAGGCCGACGCCCTCGAGAAGCTCACCGGCATGCAGAGCACGGGCACCGCCGAGGCGCCGGAGATTCCCCAGACAGGCCGGCGCGCCGACGCCCTGCGCAAGACGCTCTCGAAGATCAAGCTCCCGGACGGCTTCAAGATCGACCTCTACGCCGTGGTGCCGGATGCCCGCTCGATCGCGGTGGGACCGAACGCCGGCGTGCTGTTCGTCGGCACCCGCAAGAGCAAGGTCTACACGGTCACCGACCGCGACAAGGATCGGGTCGCCGACGAGGTCCGCGCCTTCGCACCCGGCATCGACTTCAAGATTCCCAACGGCGTCTGCTTCTCGAAGGACGGCGTCCTGACCATCGTCGAGCAGAACCGGGTTCTGTCCTTCCCGGCCGCCGAGTTCTTCTACGAGAGCCCCGACGTCGCCGCCGGCGTGCTGGTCAAGCAGGGCAACCTGATCCCGGCAGCCGAAGAGAGCTACAACCACACGGCCCGGATGTGCCGGGTCGGCCCGGACGGCAAGACTTACATCTCGCTGGGTCAGCCCTACAACGTGCCTCCGGCCGCCAAGCGCGAGCTCTACGCGCAGACCGGCATCGGCGGCATCATCCGCATGGATGCCGACGGCAAGAACCGCGAGGTCTACGCCACCGGCATCCGCAACTCGGTGGGCATGGACTTCAACCCCGCCGACAAGGCCCTCTGGTTCACCGACAATCAGGTCGACGGCATGGGCGACGACACGCCCCCCGGTGAGCTCAATCGCATCGCCAAGGCGGGCGAGAATTTCGGCTTCCCGTGGTTCGGCGGCGGGCAGGTCCGCACCGTCGAGTACAAGGACGAGACGCCGCCGAAGGACGTGGTGTTCCCCCAGGCCGCGTTGCCGCCGCACGCGGCCGATCTCGGCATGACCTTCTACAACGGACGCATGTTCCCCGATTCCTACAAGGGCGGCATCTTCACGGCCGAGCACGGCTCCTGGAACCGGACCCAGCCGATCGGGGCGCGGATCATGTTCGTGGCCATCGACAAGGACGGCAAGGCCGGCACGCCTAAGCCCTTCGCGGAGGGCTGGCTCACGACCGACGGCGAATATCTCGGCCGCCCGACCGACGTCGCCGTGCTTCTCGACGGATCGCTCCTGGTCTCCGACGACACGGCCGGCGCGATCTACCGGATCTCGTACGAGGGCAAGTAGCGTGGCGCCCGCTCGTCTCATCGCGGGCCTGCTCTGCGGACTCGCCGTCGCCGTCGTGTCGACCGAAGCCGGGGCCGGGGACGCGAAGGCCGGCCGCAAGGCCGCCATTGCCTGCCAGACCTGCCATGGCCTGGATGGAGTCTCGAAGCTTCCGGAGGCGCCGAACCTCTCCGGACAAGTCGAGCCCTACCTGGTCAAGGCGCTGACGGAGTATCGGGACAGTGTCCGCCGCAACGAGATCATGAACGTGGTGGCCAAGCCTCTCAGCGACGCCGAGATCGCCGATCTGGCGGCCTATTATGCGGCGATCCAGGTCGACGTGCTCCCGCCGGGCTAGGTCCCTGCCGCATCCCGCATGGCGTCATGGAACGCGGGATGACCGAAACGAGAAAGGCCGCCGGGTACGCCCCGGCGGCCTTTCTTGCGATGGCCCCTCCCGCCTCATAGGCGGAGGGGATGATCTCAGGCCTCGCCCTCGTCGAGGTCGTCCTCGGTCGGCTTGGCGTTCTCGAGGATCTTGTCGGCGACGAGGCCGGAATTCTGGCGGATCGACGCCTCGATCTTGCCGGCGATCTCGGGATTGTCGCGCAGGAAGCCCTTCGAGTTCTCGCGGCCCTGGCCGAGGCGCTGGCTGGCGTAGGAGAACCAGGCGCCGGATTTCTCGACGATGCCGGCCTTGACCCCGAGGTCGATGAGCTCGCCGACCTTCGAGACGCCCTCGCCGAACATGATGTCGAACTCGACCTGCTTGAAGGGCGGCGCGACCTTGTTCTTCACGACCTTGACGCGGACCTGGTTGCCGATGGCCTCGTCGCGATCCTTCAAGGTCGAGACGCGGCGGATGTCGAGGCGCACCGAGGCGTAGAACTTCAGGGCGTTGCCGCCCGTGGTCGTCTCGGGGCTGCCGTACATCACGCCGATCTTCATGCGGATCTGGTTGATGAAGATGACCATGCACTTGGAGCGCGAGATCGAGCCCGTGAGCTTGCGCAAGGCCTGGCTCATCAGGCGCGCCTGAAGACCGGGCTGGCTATCGCCCATCTCGCCCTCGATCTCGGCCCGCGGCGTCAGCGCGGCCACCGAATCGACCACCAGCACGTCGATGGCGCCCGAGCGCACCAGGGTGTCGGTGATCTCCAGGGCCTGCTCGCCGGTGTCGGGCTGCGAGATCAAGAGGTCGTCGAGCTGCACGCCGAGCTTGCGCGCATAGATCGGGTCGAGGGCATGCTCGGCATCCACGAAGGCGCAGACGCCGCCCTTCTTCTGGGCCTCCGCGATGGTGTGCAGAGCGAGCGTGGTCTTACCGGACGATTCGGGTCCGTAGATCTCGATGACGCGGCCGCGCGGCAGGCCGCCGACGCCGAGCGCGATGTCGAGGCCGATCGAGCCGGTGGAGATCACCTCGACTTCCGCGACTTGGGCGTTCTTGCCCAGGCGCATGATCGAGCCTTTGCCGAAGGCCCGCTCGATCTGCGACAGCGCGGCGTCGATCGCCTTGGCCTTGTCCTTGTCCACCATCGGGGATTCCACAACTTTCAGCGCGGGCTGGGCCATTCGTCGGCATCCTTATGCATGGGGGCGAAGCAAGGCTCAATGCGCCTCGGATGCCGATTATGTACCTGTTTTGTTCTCACGGAACAAGGGCGGCGCACGAAGATTCCGGGGTCAGTCGGAGGAATCTTCGGGCGCCGCCGATCGTCAGCGCGCGATCGTTTCCTTCACGGTCTCGACAAGCTGCTTCAGGCTGAATGGTTTGGGCAGGAAGTTGAAGTCCTCGCCGTCCGGCAGGTTCTTGCGGAAGGCGTCCTCGGCATAGCCCGAGACGAAGATGACCTTGAGATCGGGGGATTGCTTGCGCAGTTCGCGCAGCAGTGTCGGCCCGTCCATCTCGGGCATCACCACGTCGGACACGACGAGGTCGATGGTCTCCTTGGTCTCGGCGATGATGCGCAGGGCGTCGAGCCCCGAGGCCGCTTCCAGCACCGTGTAGCCGCGGGCCGAGAGGGCCCGGCTGTTGACCGCGCGCACCGGATCCTCGTCCTCCACGAGCAGGATGACGCCCTGCCCGGTATGGTCGGCCGCGACCTTGCGGGGCGCGGGCTTGTCCGTCTCGGGCCGGCTCCGTTCCGGCGTGCCCTTCAGGCGGCTCGCCGCGATGGCGGCGCTGCCCTGCGCGGTGCCGGTCTGGGCGGGCGGCGGCAGCGCGATCTCGGGCTCCGGGGCCGGCTCGGCGCTGGGTTCGTGGCGCGGGAAGTAGATCCGGAAGGCGGTGCCCTCGCCCACCGTCGAGCGTACGTCGATGGTGCCGCCGCTCTGCTTGACGATGCCGAACACCGTCGAGAGCCCGAGGCCGGTGCCCTTGCCGATCTCCTTGGTGGTGAAGAACGGCTCGAAGATCTTCTCCATCACGTCGGGCGGAATGCCTTGGCCCGTGTCGAGCACCTCGATCAGCACGTGGTCGCCGGCCGGCATGCCGAGGCGGTTCTCCACCGGCACGGCGTCGTGGGTCACGTTGGCGGTGCGGATGAGTAGGCGCCCGCCCTCCGGCATCGCGTCGCGGGCGTTGACCGCCAGGTTCACGATGACCTGCTCGAACTGGTTCACGTCGGCCTTGATCGGCCAGATGTCGCGCCCGTGCTTGAGGTCGAGGTCGACGCGCTCGCCAAGGAGGCGCTTCAGGAGCAGCGTCAGGTCGGAGAGAGCCTCGCCGACATTCATCACCTCGGGGCGAAGGGTCTGGCGGCGGGAGAACGCGAGCAGCTGGCGCACCAGGCTCGCGGCCCGGTTCGCGTTCTGCTTGATCTGCATGATGTCCTGGAACGCCGGATCGGTCGGCCGGTGGCTGGCGAGCAGCAGGTCCGAGTACCCGATGATGGCCTGGAGGACGTTGTTGAAGTCGTGCGCGATTCCGCCGGCTAGCTGGCCCACCGTGTCCATCTTCTGAGCCTGGGCCACCTGCTGTTCGAGCTGGCGCTGCGCCGTGGTGTCGAGGGCGTAGAGGATGACGCGCTCGCGATCCTTCTTGCCGCCCTCCTCGTCGTCCCGCGGGATGCCGGCCGGCTCGCCGCCGGCCGGGCTGAGCCAGACCCGAGCCGAGCGCGTGCCCGGACCCGAGAGGGCGATCTCGATCGGCGCGACCTCGACGAGACCGGCCGCCGCCTTGGCGAGGGCGGCTTCCAGGCCGGCCCGGTCGCGCTCGGCCACCGCGTCCCACATGGTAGGCTCGCTGTGCAGCTCGTTGCGTCCGTCCGGCAGGGCCTGGCGCGGCAGGCCGCCGAACAACCGGGCGAAGGAGGTGTTGGCCCGGGCGATGTGTCCGGCCTGGTCCAGGGTCGCGATCGCGATGGGGCTGTTGTTGAGGAAGCGCGCGAGGCGCACCTCGGCCACGCGCTGCGGCTCGTCGGTCTCGGCCCCGGCCGAGCGGTTGAGCACGAAGGTGCGTGAGGGGCCTGGCCGGCCGTCCTGACCGAAGGCGACGCGGTGATAGAGGCGCGTCGGCAGCGGATGCCCGTTGCGGCGGCGCAGGTCGAGGTCGAAGCGGTCGGTGCGGACCTCGCCGGGCAGGCCCTCGGAAGCGGTGAGCATGTCGGCGCCCGGCGCGATCTCGGGCAGGCGCAGGCCGCCCGAGCCGACCGTGGCGAGGTCGTAGCCGAGCCAGGCGGCCAGCGTCGCGTTCATGTAGACGATCGACCCGGCCGGATCGATCGACAGGAAGCCCGCGGGCGCGTGGTCGAGGTAATCGATGGCGTGCTGGAGTTCCTGAAAGACGTTCTCCTGGCGCTCGCGCTCGTGCGTGATGTCGCTTACCGTCCACAGGGTGGCGGGCCGGCGCGGCCGCTCGATCGGCCGGACCCCGATCCGGAACCACGCGAAGGCGCGCTCGGGACCGCCGGGCGGCGGGGCCATGCGGATCTCTTCCGAATGGCCGAGCCCGTCGCGCGCGGCCTGGGCCAGGCGATAGACCGCCTCGGAGACCTCGGGGGAGCCGACGAAGACGCGTTCCACCGGCGGCAGGCTCGCGAACGTCTCGCCGCCGGCGATGCGCAGGTAGGATTCGTTGGCGTAGATGAGGCGTCCGCCCTCCTCCACCACGATGGCGCCATCGGGCGCGGCATCGATGATGGCCTTGGTGATGTCGTCGCGCGCGGTCTGCCCCCCGAGCTGGATCGCCCCGATGGCGAGGGCGAAGAGGCAGAACACGCCCGCCATCGCCAGGAGCGCCAATAGGCCGAGGATGAGCGGCTGCGCCTGCTCGTTGGCCACGAAGGACAGGCCCACCGCCGCGCCGACGAGGAGCCCCGCCAGCACGAGGAGCAGGCCCACCCGCCCCGGCCGCTCGGAACGATCGATCGCGTTCGACGCGGGCTTACCCGGTCCGCTGAACTCGCCCATCCGCCGCCGATCCACTCCTGAAGCCATTCCGGTTAGCGCCCCGCTCGGCGTCGCGACAAGGGCAAACCGGCGCAAGGTGCCGGGAAATCTCATGAAAGAAGGTGCATAAAGCGTGGCGGGTGCAAGCGCGACTCCTCACGCCACGCGGCGGCGCAGGCGCATCACGTAGCCGATGACCTCGGCCACCGCCCGGTAGTGCTCGGCGGGGATCTCCTCGTCGATTTCCACGGTCGCGTGCAGGGCGCGGGCGAGCGGCGGGTTCTCCAGGATGGGCACGTCGTGCTCCTTGGCCACAGCGCGGATCTTGAGGGCGAGGCTGTCGACGCCCTTGGCGACGCAGATCGGCGCGGCCATGCCGGCCTCATAGCGCAGGGCCACGGCGTAATGGGTCGGGTTCGTGACGATGACGGTGGCGTCGGGCACGGCGGCCATCATGCGCTTCTTCACGCGCTGGGCGCGCAACTGTTTCATGCGACCCTTCACCTCGGGGCTCCCCTCGCTCTCCTTGTGCTCCTGTTTCATCTCCTCCTTTGACATGCGTAGGCGGCTGCGCCAGCGGTGGCGCTGGTAGAGGGCGTCGCCCAGCGCGATGGCGACGAAGACGCAGAGCATGCCGGCCATCATCTTCAGGGCGAGGCCCAGGATCGCCGCCAGGGTGGCGGCGGGATCGAGGCGCGCGAACACCTCGAGCCGGTCGCGCTCGCCCCACAGTATGGTGCCCCCGACGATCCCCACCATGGCGAGCTTGGCCAGCCCCTTCAGGAACTGGAACAGCGCCTCCATGCCGAAGATGCGCTTGACCCCGGCCATGGGCGAGACCCGGTCCCACTTCGGACCCAGGGCCTCGGTGCTGAATACGGGCGGATGCTGCGCGAAGCCCGCCGCGAGCCCGGCCACCACGACCAGCGCGACGGGCACCACCAGTGCCTGCGCGCAGATGATGAGCATCCGGATGCCCATCTCCGTATAGGCGGTCGGGTCCGAGGGGACCTGGTGCGCGTTCATCAGAAAGCCGCGCAGGCTCGCCACAAGGCCTTGCGCGATGGAGCCGGAGGCCATCAGCAGCGCCATGGTGAAGGCGGCCAGGATGAAGAAGGTGTTGATCTCGGGGCTGTTGGGAACGTTGCCCTGCTCGATCGCCTTCTCGATCCGCCGTGGGGTCGGGTCTTCGGTCTTGTCCTCCGGATCGGCCTCGTCCGACATCGGATCAGCCTCCCCGGCTGGGGCTCAGCGCCCGGTGAGATCGGCGAGATAGCGCCCGATATCGTCCAGGAAGACGCCCATCATCACGCCGAGGCTGCCCAGAAGCAGCAGCATGCCGATGAGGACCGAGGCCGGCACGGCGACGAAGAACACCTGCATCTGGGGCATCAGGCGCGCCAGCACCCCCAGGCCCACGTTGAACAGGATGCCGAAGGCGATGAAGGGCGCGGCGATCTGCACGCCCAGCGCGAAGCCCCGCGTGATCGCCTTGAGGGCAAGACTCGCCGCCTCCCCGAGGCCCGGCACGCCGTCCGGCGGCAGCAGGACGTAGCTGCGCCCGATCGCCTCCAGGGCCACGTGGTGCAGGTCGCTCGCCATGATCAGCGTGACCCCGAGGAGCGCCAGGAAGTTGCCGATCGCCGCCTGCTGTCCGCCCTGCGTCGGGTCCACCGTCATGGCGTAGGACAGGCCGAGCTGCTGCGAGATGATCATGCCCCCCGTCTGCAGGGCGGCGAGCACCATGCGCACGGTCAGCCCGAGCATGAGCCCCACCAGCAACTCGCCGATGAGGAGCGCGATCAGGCCCGGCCCCGCGATGGCGCCGCCCTGCATCGGCAGGAGCGGGCGCACCGCCGGGAACAGGATCAGCGACAGCAGCAGCGCGAAGGCGAGGCGCAGGCGCGGCGAAACCAGCTGCTCGCCGATCCCCGGCATCAGCATCACCAGGGTGCCGATCCGCGCGAAGGTGAGGAGGTAGGCCGCCGCGATGCCCGGCAGGAGGAGGTTCATGGCCTCTCATAGCAGGCTCTAGCCGCCGGAGACGATGCGGGCGGCGATGCGCGTCATGTAGCTGCCGAGCGCGTCGCCCATGAAGGGCAGCATGAGGAGCAGGGTGGCGAAGACCGCCACGATCTTGGGCACGTAAATCAGGGTCTGCTCCTGGATCTGCGTGAGCGCCTGGACCAGGGAGACGGCGAGGCCGACCACCAGGGCCACGAGCATGATCGGCCCGGCCACTTTGAGGAAGACGAAGATGCCGTCGCGGGCGACGTCGATGATGGCGAGACCGGTCATGGGGGCGATGTCATCTCGCGGCTGGGCGAACGGGGGACGAAGGAAAAGGCCTGCGGTCGGACGGGATCTGCGGGCTAGATCCGGTGCTAGATCTGCATGCGCATGATTTCCTCGTAGGCCGAGATCACGCGGTCGCGCACGGCCACCAGGGTCTGCAGGGCGGTCTCGCTCTCGGCCACGGCGGTGACCACGTCGACGACGTTGGCCTTGCCGCCCGCCACCGCAATGGCCTGGCTGTCGGCCCGGCGCCCCGCCTCGCCCACGGAATCCAGGGTCGAGGACAGGAGGGACGTGAAATTCGAGCCCGTGGCCTGCCCTGCCGGCGCGATCTTGGGCGCGCCCTTGCCGCCGATGTTCTGGATCGCAGCGTAGGCGCCGGCGGCAAAGGCGTTGGTGGTCATGGCGGCGGGCTTTCAGGTGGAGCGAGGATCAGGCCTTGAGGATCTCGAGGGTCTTGGCGACCATCCGGCGGGTCGCCGTGATCATGTTGAGGTTGGCCTCGTAGGAGCGCTGGGCCTCGCGCATGTCCATGTTCTCGATCAGCCCGTTGACGTTGGGCATCGCGACCTCGCCCTTCGCGTTGGCATTCGGGTTGCCGGGGTCGTACTTCGTGCGGAAGGGTGCCGTGTCGCGGCGGACGCGGCCCGTCTCGATGAGGGCCGCGCCGGTCTCGCGGTCGACCTGGCTGCTGAAGGTCGGGATCTTGCGCCGGTACGGCTCGGCCCCGGGGGTGGCGGGGGCCGAATCGGCGTTGGCGATGTTCTCGGCGATGATCCGCATCCGGCTCGACTGGGCCTTGAGGCCCGAGGCGGCGGTGGTCAGGGATTTCAGGAAGTCCACGGGGCGCGCTCCCTCCGGTCAGCCGACATCATCGCTCAGCGCTTCCCGATGGCGATCTTCAGGGTTTCCAGGCTCTTCTGGTAGAGCGAGGCGGCCATCTGGTAGTCCGCCTGGTTGTCGCCGGCCTTCATCATCTCTTCCTCGAGATTGACGCCGTTGCCGCTCGGCCGGATCTCGAAGCCCTTCACCCGGCGCGGGTCGGCCCCCGGGCCCTCGGGCCCGCCGGCGGGTCCGATATGAGCGGTGTTGGTCACCGCGAGGCCTGCGCCCGTGGCCGCGCCCGCCGGCTGCGCGAGGCCGCCCCCTGGGCGCCCGAGCTCGGGGCTCGCGAGGTCGCGCGGCTTGAAACCCGGCAGGTCCGCGTTGGCCACGTTCTCGGCGAGGAGCTTCTGGCGGGTCTGGTGCCACTGCATGCGCGTGCGCAGCATGCCGAGGATGGGAAGGTCGGTGACGGACATGGTGGCGGACCCTCCCCACGCCCGGAAGAATCTGCCCGGTGGGACCGGCAAAATCTGCCGCCCTCATGGTTAACACCGCGTTAAGATGACGGCGGAGATCGGCGCTCCGAGGTCAGGGCGCGCGCTGCGTCGGGGAACGGGCCTGCGGGCAGTCCGGCGGCGGCGGGACGGTCGGGTTCAAGGGGGCGCAGGCGGCCGGTGCCCCGCTGCCCCGCGCGTCGTCGCGGGACGCGCGCATCGCGCCCCGGCTCCAGAGCAAGCCGACGGTGATCGCGGCCGCGAGGATCAGAGCGATTGCCAGGAAGGGAATCCAGCGCGGCACGGTCAAGGGTTCAGCCCTCCCGCGCGGCAGATTGGCGATCGCGCCAGAGCGCGTAGGGGTGCTCCGCCTCCGCGACCGGGCGGTGCGCCACCCGCATCGGCTGCTCGGACAGGGGACGGCACAATTCGGCGTAGATGCCGGCATCGAGGAGGCCATGCTCCGCCCCCTCCTCCGCACTGAAGGCGAAGTAGGCCTCGCGGATGCCGGACAGGCGCATGGCCGCGTGGCACATCGGGCAGGGACGTCCGCTCGCGTAGACGATGCAGCCCTCGAGCTTCGGCGTGCCGAGGCGGCGGCTGACCTCGCGCAGGGCCACCATCTCGGCGTGGTCGGTGGGGTCGTTCGTCAGCGTGATCGTGTTCACCGAGCGGGCCAGCACCGTTCCGTCGCGCACGATCACCGCCCCGTAGGGACGGCTGCCCGAGCGGGCATTCTCACGGGCCAGGGCGACGGCATCGCGCAGGTGGTCGTCGTGACGGGCATCTTCCTGGGGCACGGGTCCGGTCTCCCTCGACTCTTCGGGAAGCAAACGCGGCGGCATCCACACGGGGTCCCGATTCGAGAGCCGCTCCGGGCAGTGCCTTGAGGCGCGGCTAACCCGATCCCGCGAAGATCGTCGGGATGGAGTTCGCGTGTCGGCTTCGCCGTGTGGATAGCCCATGCCCTGCCGGCCCGTGACCGGATCGGGCGCCCCTCAGCGGTCGCGCAAGCCATTGCTGCGCCGGGGCGAGGTCGATCCCCGCAAAGGACCTGTTAACGAAGTCTTAACGTTATTGCCCCGCACCGGCGGCGCCATGATACTGAGACCACTAGTGTTGC
The DNA here is from genome assembly GCF_022829285.1 of Methylobacterium sp. J-078. Taxonomy (GTDB): domain Bacteria; phylum Pseudomonadota; class Alphaproteobacteria; order Rhizobiales; family Beijerinckiaceae; genus Methylobacterium. The sequence continues at coordinate 81,939 of NZ_JAKSYI010000049.1, read as the reverse complement.
GTCGGGCCACGAGCCCCTAAAAGCGAGAGACCCCGGTCTTGTCATCGTTCTTCAGCTCGGATGGTCCCTTCTCCCTGCAGTTCGCGATCATCTTTGCGATCATCTTCCTGGTTCTGGCGGCGGGCCTCCTCGTGCTGCGGCGCTTCACCGGACGGGGCACCGCCTTCGCGGGCAAGACCGCCGCGCGCGGGCGCCAGCCGCGCCTCGGGATCGTCGACATCTACGAACTGGACCGGCAGCGTCAGCTGATCCTCCTGCGGCGCGACAACGTCGAGCACCTGCTTCTGGTTGGCGGCCCCAACGACGTCGTGGTGGAACGCAACATCACACGGGGCATCAACGCACGGCTGGCGACCGAGGAGACCGCCTACGACGAACCCTCCGAGCCCGTTCAGGACATGGTCGCGCCGGGCGCGCAGCGCCCCGGCCCGCACGTGGATTTTCCTCAGGCCTCGCCGCCGCAGGCCCTGCCGACCCAGGCGCCGGCCGCGGCCTATCGCGAGCCGAGCTTCGAGATGCCCCTCGTGGTGCCGGCCCCCGTGCCCGGATCGGAGGCGATACCCGTCGTCAAGCGACCCCTCGACCTGCCGCCGCAGCCGGAGCCCGATGACCTGTTCCGCCCCGCCCCGCCGAGCGAAGCGCCGCCGCGCAAGGAATCGCAGCTCGCGCGGGTGATCCGCCGCGCGCCACCGTCCCTCGTCAATCTCGTGCCCGCCGCCCTCGCCGAGCGGGTCCGGATGCCCCTGAGCCAGCCGGAGCCGGCGCCGGCGCCGCTCCCCGATGCGCCCGCTCCGGTGGTCGCACCGCCGGCCACCCGGGCGATCGACGCCGCGATCCTGTCCGACATGGCGCGGCAATTGGAGGAGGCCCTGCGCCGGCCCTCGGCGGCCGTGCGTCCCGCCGCGCCCATGCCGTCCGAAGCCCGGCAGCAGCTGGACGCTTCGGCCCAGCCCGAGCCGGTTTCCACGCCGGCTCCGCACGACGCCGCTCAGGACGCGTTCGCACCGCCGCCCGAGCCCGACCTCGTTCCCACGGCGGATCATCCGGAGCCTGCGGAGCCGGTCGACCCGATCGCCGCCGCGATGGCCGCCACCGCCGCACAGCCCGACCCCACGCCGGAACAGGCATTGGACGAGAGCTTGTTCCGCGAGGCGGAGCCGTCGATGCACACCGCCGAGCCGGAGCCGGTTCCGTCGGAACCGGTCTTCGTCGAGCCCCCCGCGCCGGAGGCTTCCGTCGAAGTGACGCCCCACGAGGAGCCGGTGGTCCACGCCGTGGTCGCGGACGCTCCCCAGGTCGAGGAGCCGGTTGCCCCCCCGCCCGTGGCCGAGGCCCCTGCCCCCGCACCGCCCGAGCCGCCTGCTCCCGCTCCGGCGCCCGCCAGCCCGAACCCGTTCTCGGTGGAAGAGATCGAGGCCGAGTTCGCCCGCCTGCTCGGACGCCCCCTCGACCGCAAGCATTAGGCGCGCGGCGCGGCGGGGATGCGCGCCGGAGCCCGGATGATAAGAGGAGCGCGCGGCCGAGCCGCGTCGCACCCACCGGAACCGGCATGACACGCGCCCTGTACCGACCGAATCGCTCCCTGCGCAAATCCCTCGCTCCGGCGATCCTCGCGGGGGCGGGCCTGACCCTGGCGGAGGGTGCCGCGCACGCCCAGAGCCTGTCCGTCGATCTCGGCACCGGCGGCGTCACCGAGCGCGCGCTCCAGCTCGTCGCGCTCCTCACCGTCCTGGCGCTCGCCCCCTCCGTTCTCGTGATGGCGACGTCCTTCACGCGGATCATCGTGGTGCTGTCGATCCTGCGTTCGGCGCTCGGCACGCAGAGCGCACCGCCCAACGCGGTCATCACGAGTCTCGCCCTGTTCCTCACCGCCTTCGTGATGGCTCCGGTGGGGCGGGAGGCCTACCGCACCGGCATCGAGCCGCTGATCGCCGGGCAGATCACCCAGAGCGTCGCCTTCGAGCGCGCCTCGGCTCCGTTCAAGACCTTCATGCTGCGCAACGTCCGCGAGAAGGACCTCAAGCTTTTCCTCGACATGGCCAAAGCTCCGCTGCCGGCCGGGCCCGAGGCGGTCGGCCTCGAAGTCCTCACCCCCGCCTTCATGATCTCGGAACTGCGCCGGGCCTTCGAGATCGGCTTCCTGCTGTTCATCCCGTTCCTGATCATCGACCTCGTGGTGGCCTCGATCCTGATGGCGGTGGGCATGATGATGGTGCCGCCCGCCACCGTCGCGCTGCCCTTCAAGCTGATCTTCTTCGTTCTGGTGGACGGCTGGACCCTGGTGGCCGGGTCGCTGATCCAGAGCTACGGCGTCTGAGCACCGACCTGCGTCGGGCGAAGCACCCCTCCCAACGCAGAAGGGCGCCCACTGGGGGCGCCCTCACGTATTCATCCCGTATCGCGGCGCGGATCAGCGCTCGAGGTAGCTCTTCAGGGTGGTGATGCGGGTGCCCACGAGACGCACGGCCCGCTTCAGGCGGTCCTCAGAAACGCCGAGGCGCGAGGCCATCGTGCTGCGCTGCTGGCTGTCGTAAATGTCGAGATGAGTCTTGCCGGACTTCGAATCTAAGGGTTCCGTGAGCATGGCGAAGCCTTTGATGTGCGGGGCGCGTCGGGGTCGCCGCAAAGAGGGATGCGATTGGATTGAGAACGTCGCCTCCGCGCTTTTGTTGCCGCCACACGACGCGAATTTCACGAATCGCGAGAGGCTTTTACGCCGCAGCGCCGCAGCCCGGGCGAGACCGCGTCCGGTGCTTCAGCCGGGCGGCGTCGCCGGCCCTTGCGCGTCGGCGCGGGCATCCGGGTCGCGCTTGGCCGGCGCCGGCACGGCGCTCTCGGGGTAGCGCTTGCGATACTCCGCCAGGAAGGCCTGAAGGGTCTCGGCGCTGGTCGCCTTCTGGGCGATCTCGCGGAAGCCGGCGGTGCGCACGGCGTTGGCCTGGGTGAGGAGCGAGAAGGTGCGGGCATCGACGCTCTCGGCCATGGGGCCGGCGAACTTCGCCCGCAGGCGTTCGAGGCCGAGGCTCTCGCCCGCGAGCCCGTACGCGATGGCGGTGCGCAGGATGTCGGTGCGGGCGGTGTCGTCGAGGGGCGCGCGTCGGCGCCAGGCCTCGCCCACCAGGGCCTCGTGCGCCTCGCCGGCCTCCCGCCAGCGCCGCCCGGTCCAGAGGATGTCGGCGCGCAGGCGGGCTGCGTCCGGGCCGGGCTCGCCCTCGATGGTCTCGAGGGCGAGGTCGGTGCGCGACAGGTCCGAGAGGGCCCGGGCGCGCAGAAGGGAGCGCGCCCGGCGCAGGTCCTCGGGCAGTTCCGGCAGATAGGTCGCGTCGAGACTCTGGAGCGCCTGGAGCGGCTTGTCGTCCATCAGCCGGATCGCGGCGAGGCGCGCGGCCACGCTCGCCCGGCTCGCGCCCTGCAGGCGGTGGTCGACCTGATGCTGTAGGAGTTCACCCGCCGAATCGAGCAGGTCCAGCTCCACCAGCCGGTCCGCGAGACGCCGCACGATCTCGTCGCCGCGCCGGCCGATCGGGGCGAAATCCTTGAAGTCGAAGTACAGCGCCAGGGCCTCGATGCCGGTGAGCTTCGCGCTCCGCTCGCCGAGGAAGAGGTCGTCGAACAGGGCCTGCGCCATGTCGTGCACCTCCCGCACCAGGGCCGTGTCCCGGCCCATGGCGTCGGCCCGCCGCGCGGTCAGGAAGGCTTGGCGCCAGCGGCCGCCCTCGACATAGAGCTTGGCGAGGTTCGCGATGGTCCGCGGCTCGAGGTCGCCGCCGTGCCAGGACAGGGCCAGCACCTCGAGCCGTTCGATGGCCTCCGCCACCGGGATCTTGCCGGCGGCGTGACCCAGCATCGTCGCGCGCAGCCGGGCGGCCGCGGCGATGCCGGGTTCGGTGCTCCCACTCAGGCGCTCGTAGGCGTCGAGGGCGGCCACGGTCTGTCCGGTGACCTCGTCGATGCGGGCGCGCAGGAAGGCGAGGTGCTCCTGGATCGGCCGGTCGGCGCCACGGGTCGCGGCGATGATCTGCCGATTCGCCGCATCCCAGTCGCCGGTCTCGATCGCGGCCTCGGCCGCGGCACTCCGCAGCCGGGCCTGGAGGTCGTCGGGGTAGCGGTCGAGCACACCCGCCGTCGCCCGGAAGGCGCCGTCGGCGTTCGACCAGCGCCCCTCCTCGGCATCGAGATAGCCCTGCCACAGGCGCGCTTCCGGGTCGTTCCGGAGGAGCTCGGCGGCAAGGCCGCTGCGGGCATCCCCGATCCGGCCCATCAGCGCATTGCCGATGACGGTGAGCATCGCAACGTCGCGCTGTCCGGCCAGAACCGGATCCTCGCCGGCCGCGGCCTTCAACACGCCGAGACCCTCGATCGCCAGGCGGTTGGAGAGGAGGCTGCGCGCCAGCATCATCCGAAGCGGACCGCGCGCGGCGCGGGGCGCGTCGGCGGCGGCCTGAAGCTGATCGCGGAGCAATTCCCGCACGTCCCCGCGCTGGGCCGCCTCCCAGGGGGCCCGCTCGATCGCGAGATCGTTCAGGACGCCGAGGGGGCCTTCGGCGGCGCGGGCCACACCCGAGACGGCCATGCCGGCGTCCCGGCCGATGGCGACGCCGTCGATGTCCGGGCGCACGAGGAGGTCGTCGGCCTGGGCCAGCACGGCGACCCCCTGGCGACTCGGCAGCAGCTCGAAATCGACGAAGACCTGCCGCTTCGGGATGCCGGCCGGCTTCGGACCGTAGCCCGACACCACCGCGATGCGCTCCCCATCGAGGTCGAGCCAGGAGGCCGCTCCCGGGCGCGGAAGGTGGACGGAGACCGCGATGCGACCCGCCGCGTCCGTGGTGCGGATCGCCGCGAGGGATTCGCTCGCCGCGAGGTTCTCGCTCGCCACGAGTTCCCAGCCGGTGGGGGCGTCCGTCGGCCCGGCGGGGACGAGGTCGAACAGGCGGTCGCGGGGCACGGGGAAGCGCAGCACCGTGGCGCGCCCCTGCCGCAGCGGCGGGCCCAGCGGCGTGAGGAGCGCGTCCCCGACCGGCACGACGACCGTCTCGGCGGTCTCGAAGACGAGATTGGCGATGCCGGCCCGCTCGAACAGGGCGGCGGGGGGCATGCGCTGGAACGGGAATACCATGCCAGGACCCGCCGGGCGCTGGACGACCGGATCGGCGGGCGGCCTCGCACGCGTCTCGCCGCCGGCCGCGCCACGCGGGCGCGACGCCTCGCCTGCTTTTACTCCATCGGCCGCGGCCTTCTGCGACGCGGCGATCGCCTCGGCGCCCGCCTTGTCCGGAGCCGCGCCGTCCTGAGCGGTCTTGTCCTGTCCCGACTTGGCCTTGTCCGGCGCCGGCACGCGCGCGACATCGACCGTGACGCCGTCCTCGTCGCGGAAGGTGCGGATCTCGTAGCCGGGCGCCGGCGTCACGAGGAGGCGCGGGCCGGCGGGATCGGGCTCGACCTGCAGGGACTCGATGGCGGGCTTCAGCCGGCCGCGGGTGGCGGCCTCGTCGATCCGCCACGCGCCCGGTACGGTCACGCGGGTCGCCGGCCCCACGGTGTCGAAGGGCGACGTGGCACCGGGGGGCAGGCGCAAGCTGAGCCGGGTCAGGGTCGGAAGCTGGGCGAGTTCGAGGCGCAGCAGCGTCGGCTCGACCGGCGGGCGCGCCGCCTTCAGGGCGAGTTCCGCCGCGCGGGTGCGCTGGAACAGCTCGGCCACGATTTCGGGCGGCAGGGCCGGCGGCAGCCCGGCCCAGTCCTGGGGCAAGAGATCGACGAAGACGGTCTCGCCCGCCTCCTGCACGTTGACGCGGTAGGGCCTCTGGAGGGCGAGCCGCAGGCCGGTCCCGTCGGGATCGCGCCGGACCGCGGAGACGTAATCCGGCATCTCGATGGCGATGCGCTCGGCGGCGGCACCCGAGCGCTCCGAGAAGCTTAGCACCAATACGGAACCCGAAACCCGCGCCTTGACGGAGACCGCACTGTCGAAGCTGAGCACGATGCGTCCGTAGCGCTCGGCCTGGGCGCCCTTGATGCTGGTCAGGCGCGCCGCCTCGGCGACACCGCCGCACCACAGGCTTCCTGCGACCAGCGATGCCGCGAACAGGCCGGCCCAGGGCCGACGCCGTCGTATCGCGGGACCGGCACGCAGAACCATCGCAGGATACGCCAACCCCGATCGGCGGCCGGGTCCCTCCACGGGGCCTGCCACCGGACGCTACAAGTTCGGCTACTCTCCCCCGTCGCGGCTAACGCGCGCTTAATGCGCCTGGGCGGAGCGGGTCACCGCTTGGCGAAGAGGCGCGGAATGGTACGGCCGGTCTCGCCGAAATTCTCCGCCGCACGGGTGCAGTTCGTCGGGATGTCCCGGGCATAGACCTCGGCATAGGCCAGAGCCCGCAGATGCAGGTCGCCGGCCTCGAGGTCGTCGAAGGGCACGCCGAGCCCCGTCACCACCCCGCGGAAGCGCGCGTCGTCCGTGCGCAGATCCTGGCAGTGGATGCGCACGAAGGCCACGAGGCCGGCGAGCTTGGCAGCGTTGTTCTTCTGGCGGTCGGCCGGCGTCTCCGGGGCGGCCGGACCCGAGGGCGGCTCCGGGGGAGCGGGCGGGCGTGCCTCCTGGGCGGCCGCCTGTCCGAGCAGCAGCCCGGCGATGGTCGCGGCGGCCAGCATGGGGTGGATCATGGCGCGTCTCCTGAGGTGATGACGATCACGCCGCCGGGTCGAGCCGAAAGCGCCCTTCACAGGCCCAGCTGCGGGCCGAGGTTCCGGAATTGCCCGGGCGCTCAGTTCGCCAACGCGATGGCACGCGCCAGGGCCGGGGCGAACCCGGTCAGCGGAACGCTGATCACGGTCGGGTCCTTCGCCTCGGGCTTCATCGCCGAGACGAGGAGGTTCTTGGCCGTCTTCATGGTGTCGGTCGCCAGCGTCGGCAGGGCGATCGGCACCAGGCAGCCCTCCTGGCTGCAGGACAGGAAGGGCGCGCCCTTGCCGAGGACGGCGTCGTCGAGCTTGAAGGTCAGCCCGGGCTCGATCGCGAGGCCGAGGGGCATCAGGATGAACCCCGGCGCGCGTCCGTCCGACGGCGGGCGGATCTCGATGGCGAATTCGCGCCGGCCCTTGGCGCCCTGGGCCTGCATCACCGCGCATTCGGTCTTGGCGACGGCGACGTCGGCGCGCGCGCAGGTCACCGTCCAGTCCCCGTAGACCTCGCTGAGCGACGTCGCGCCGATGGGCCAGATGGCCGCCGGGGTCGAAGCGGCAGGCGTCGTGGCCGCCGGCGTGGCGGGCTTGGGAGCGGCTGGTTTCGCAGGGGCTGGCTTGCGGGGCTTCGGCTTGGCAGGGGCTTCCGCCGCGGGCTCGGGCGCCTCGGCGTCCTGCGCGCGGATCGGGCTCGCGGCGGCGAGCGTGATCGCCAGGACGGCGAGAGGTCTGATCAGGCTGGTGAACGGCACGATGATGGCTCCCCGGACCCGGAGGGCGCGTCCTGGCCTACCGGATGGCCTGCCCCTAATGGCCGAGGGCGCGCGGCGCAATGGAGGCGGGGCGCCGCCGGGCCGTTTCCCGGGGGGCCGCATCCGCGATCCTCAGCGTCGGCCGGTGGGCTCGATCGCCGGAAGCTCGTTGGGCCCGAGCCCTGCCGCCACCGTCGGCGCGGGGGACGCGCCCTGGCCCCGGGCGCGGTTGGCGAGAGCCACGGTCAGCTTCTCGGCCGGCTCCGATTGCATCAGAGCCAGCACCTCGGCCATCTTGCGCGGGTTCATCGCGAGCACGATGGGGACGAGGACCTCCAGGTTGAGCCGGTCGAACACCCGGGCGGCATCCTTCGGCTTCATGGTCTCGTACATCGTCACGATGTTCTTCAGGGCGGCCCGTTCGGCCTCGGCGCGCTGGGAGCCACCGCCCTCGCCCTTTTCCTCGCTCTGCTTGAGGGTGTCGACGCCCTCCTCGAGCTTGCGCTCGGCGGTGCCGAGAAGCTGCTCGCGCAGGTCCAGCGCATCGCTGCGCTGCTTCAGGCTGTCCCGGCGCGCGGCGAGACGCTCCAGCAACGCCCGCTCGGAGGCCGGCATCGCTTCGGGCGGGGGCGGAGGGCGCGGCGCCGGCTTTTCCGGCTCGGGCGCGGGCTTCTCGGGCTCCTTGGGGGTCACCGACCCCGTCGTTGCGGGGTCCGACGGCTCGTAGTTGGTGCGGGCCTTGGCCAGGACGCGGGCGAAATCCGGCAGGGGCGCGCCGGGCTTCGATTCCTCGACCGCGATGGCCGAGAGCTTGAGGACGAGCAAGCCGGCCGCCGCCAGGGTCACGGCATCGATCAGCCGCAGCCGGAAGGGGCGCGGCTGCGGCAGGCGGACGAGGCGGCCCGGTTTCTTCACGCGGCCTTGCTCCGCAGGCGCCCGAGCGCCCGCTCCGACATTGCCAGCGCGGCGGCGGCGGCGACCCCGAGGCGCTCGCCGTTGGGGCTCGCCGGGGCGGGGGCGGCGCGCAAGGGGGCCACCACGATCTCGCTGGGATCGCGCCGCTCCACGGCCTCGGGAGCCGTGGGGCGTGGGGGCGCGCGGCCGGGGGCGGCCTGGGACACGATCGAGGCGATGCGGGCGATCACCGTTTCACCGGCCTCCACATGGGCGGCGAGGTCCGTGGCATAGCGCTCGGCGGTGCCGAGGCGCTCGGTCAGGGTGCGGTCGCACTCGTCCAGGGTCGCGCGCAGGCCCACGATGGCGCGCTCGGCGGTGGAACTCGCCATGACGAGGTCGCCGATCGTCTGGCGCAGGGCCGCCTCGTCGGCCTTGAGCTTGGTGATGCGCCGGCTCAGCCGCACCGAGGACACGATGCTGGCGACGAGGAGGATCGCGACGAGGACGTCGGCCGCGAGGGTGACGAGGAGGCTCATGGCGATGCGTCACCCGTCCGTGCGGTTGTTCATGGAGGCCTCGAAGGCCTGGAGGGTGGTGCGGGACCGGCGCAGGGGCCGGGTGAGCTGAACCGAGATGTTGTCGTCGATCCGGCCGATGCGCCCCTGCGTCAGCGCCCAGTCGCCGCAGCGCACGGCGATGAGGTCCGAGGGCTTGGTGTCGAACATCAGGGTGTCGCCGACCTTGAGGGAGAGCACCTTCTTCAGGGGCAGCATCATCTCGTGCAGCACCGCCTCCATGGCGGCGTCGGCCTGCCAGATCTCGGTCGCGAGGTGGCTCTCCCAGACGTGGTCGCGCCCGAGCTTCTCGCCCATGAAGCTCTGCATGAGCAGTTCACGGATGGGCTCGATGGTGGCGTAGGGGAACAGGATCTGCAGCTGACCGCCGCGCCCGTCCATGTCGAGCTTGAGGCTGATCAGGATCGCGGCGTTGGCGGGCCGGGTGATGGTGGCGAAGCGCGGGTTGGTCTCGATCCGGTCGATGGCGAAGCGCACCGGCGAGAGCGGCTGGAACGAAAGTTCGAGGTCCGTGAGGATGATCTCCACGAGGCGCCGCACGAGCTGCATCTCGATGGTGGTGAAGGGCCGCCCGTCGAGGCGGGTCGACGAGCCGCCGCGCTTGCCGCCGAGCAGCAGATCGAGGGTCGAGTAGGCGAGATTCGACTCGACGGTGACGAGGCCGGAATTCTCCCAGGCATCGGCCCGGAACACGCCGAGCAGAGTCGGCAGCGGGATCGCGTTGAGGTAGTCGCCGAACCGCACCGAGGTGATGTTGTCCAACGTCACCTCGACGTTGTCCTGGAAGAAGTTGCGCAGGCTCGTCGACAACAACCGGATCATCCGGTCGAAGACGATTTCCAGCATCGGCAGGCGTTCGTACTGGACGACGCCCGAATCGACGATGGCGCGCACGCCGCCCGCGCCCGAGGCCGAGAGCTCGCGCAGGGAGAAGCCGAGGACGCCGTCGATCTCGTCCTGGTTCAGGATGCGGTCGTTGCCGGCGAGTTCGGGGAGATTGTCGGTCTCCCCGTCCTCGATCATCGTCGCCCACTCGGCGGCGACGTCGCTGGCATGGGTCGTGGTGCCCTGCTCGGCGAGCGCGGCGCCCCACTCGTCGGCGAGCGAGGATTCCCCGCCCTCGCCGTTCTGGGCGATGAGTGCGGCCGCCCAGTCGTCCTCGTCGATCGCGTCGTCCGGTCCGGCCATCAGACTCTCGTCACTCGCATGGTTCTCGTCGTCCCGCTCCGCCGGCCGCGCCGGCTACTGGACGACCACGTCCTTGAACAGGACCGCCTCGGCGCGGGCCGGATGGATCGCGACGTTCACCCGCCGCAGCAATTCCTCGCGCAGGCGGTAGATGCCGGCCGAGCCCGACAGGTCGCTGGCGCGCAGCTCGCGCAGGTAGACCTGGAAGGCGTCCTCGATGCGCGGCATCAGGGGCTTCACCTCGCCCTCGACCTTGGCGTCCTTCAGCTCGATCGCGACCTTGATCTTGGCGAAGCGCGTCTTGTCCTGGCCGGGCTCGCTGGCGAGGTTGATCATCATCTCGCGGACATCGAGGAACACGACCGGCTTCTTGACCTCGGCCACCGTATCGCCGTGCCCGTCGCCGCCGGCCTTCTTCTTCATGAAGAAGAACCCGCCGCCCCCCGCGAGCGCCAGCACCACCGCGCCGATGACGATGAGCTTCTTCTTCCCGGATTTCGGGGCCTCGCCCTCGGCGCCCTCCTCGCCCTCGGGCGCGGCCTTCTTCGGCTTCTTGGCCATGGCGGAACCTCGGGGATGGGACGGGATCTCCGGGCCGGCGCGGCTTACGCATCGGCCCTCATCGACGATATCGGACGAACAGGGTTAACGCGTCGTTAAGGCGGCAAAAGCTGCCGGGTCGGACTTGCCGCGCGGCGCGGCGCGTCCCCCGCCGCGGGTCACGCGGCCTCGGCATAAACCTCTCAGATTGAACGGAAAATCGGATCTCGGACGATTGGCACGCACCGTGCGGACACCCTGACGTCGTCGCTCGTCGGGGCTCAGGGTTTCATGCAGAACGCATTGTTCGTGGGGGTTTCGAGCCAGGTCGCGCTTCAGCGCGAGCTGGACGTCATCGCCAACAACATGGCCAACGTCTCGACCAACGGCTTCAAGGCCCGCAACAGCCGCTTCCAGGAATACCTGATGCCGGTGGCGAGCGCCGATTCGTTCCAGAAGCCGGACCGGCGCGTCTCCTACGTCATCGACCAGGGCACCGCCCTCGACCTCGCCCAGGGGCCGATCGAGCAGACCGGCAACCCGCTCCACGTCGCCGTGCGGGGCGACGCGTTCCTGGTGGTGCGCACGCCGAACGGCGACCGCTATACCCGCAACGGCGCCTTCGAGACCAACGCGCAGGGCACCCTCGTGACCAGCGACGGCTACCCCGTGCAGGGCGAGGGCGGCCCGATCCAGATCGGTCAGCAGGAGACCGGGATCGCCATCGGCCCGGACGGCACCGTCTCCACCAACCTGGGCATCCGGGGCCGCGTCCGCCTCGTCACCTTCGCCAACCCGCAGGCCCTCACCAACGAGGGAGCCAACCTCTACGGCTCCACCGCCCAGCCGCAGGCCGCGGGCCTCGCGGGCCGGGTGGAGGCGGGCGCCCTCGAGCGCTCCAACGTCAAGCCCGTGGTCGAGATGACCCGGCTGATGGACGTGAACCGCACCTACACCATGGTCTCGGGCGTGATCTCGCGCCTCGACGACCTGCGCGGGACGGCAATCCGCCGCCTCGCCGACGTCGCGTAAGGAACACCGCAGATGCGCGCCCTCTACGCCGCCGCCACGGGCATGGCGGCCCAGGAACTCAACGTCCAGGTCATCTCGAACAACATCGCGAACCTGCGCACCACCGGCTACAAGCGCCAGCAGGCGCATTTCCAGGATCTGCTCTACCAGAACCTGCGCCGGGCCGGCTCCTCGACCTCGGACCAGAACACCCAGCTGCCCGCCGGCCTCGCCATCGGCTCGGGCGTCAAGACCACCTCGACCGCGCGGGTGATGTCCCAGGGCACGCTCACGAGCACGGAGAAGGACTACGACGTCGCGATCCGCGGCGAGGGCCTGTTCCGCGTCACCCTGCCGGACGGCCGCACCGCCTACACCCGCGACGGCTCGTTCGACCTCTCGGCGCAGGGCCAGCTCGTCACCCGCGACGGCTACCTCGTCGATCCGGGCGTCACGGTGCCCAACAACGCCACTTCGGTGACGATCAGCGCGCAGGGCGCCGTGCAGGCGACCGTGCCGGGCCAGACGGCGCCGCAGGCGCTCGGGCAGTTCCAGCTCTCGCGCTTCGTCAACAAGGTCGGCCTCGAATCGATCGGCGACAACTTGTTCATCGAGACCGCCGCCTCTGGCCCGGCCATCAACGGCCTGCCCGGCGCCGAAGGCTTCGGCAACCTCCAGCAGAGCTACCTCGAAGAGGCCAACGTCAACGCCGTCACCGAGATCTCCTCCCTGATCGCCGCGCAGCGCGCCTACGAGATGAACTCGAAGGTGGTGACGGCCGCCGACCAGATGCTCTCCACCACCTCCCAGATGTTCCGCAGCTGACCGGGCTCCTCACCATGCACGCTCTGCGACAGATCACGCCCTATCGCCCCACCCGGGTCGCCACCCTCAGCGTCGGGATCGTCGGCCGCGCCCTGCTCGCCGTCCTGGCTCTCTGCCTGCTCGTCGTCCAGGTGCTGGCGCAGGACGACCGGGGGGACGGCCCCTTGCGCCTGCGGGGCGACGTCACCGCGCGCGGCGACGTCCTCACCCTCGGTGACCTCGTGGAAGGCGCCTCCGCGGAGGCCGCCCGTCGTCCGTTGTTCCGGGCGCCGGCGCTGGGCGCCACCGGCACGATCCAGGCCCGGCGCATCGCCGACGCGGTCGCGGGCCTCGGCCTCGGCGCGGTCGAGACGGGCGGTCGGGTCCAGGTCTCGGTGCTGCGCTCGGCGCGCCGGGTCACGGCGCCGGAGATCGAGGCCGCCCTCAAGCGCGCCCTCGAGGCGGGCCACGCCCTCGATGCCCGCAACCTCGCCGTGCGCCTCGACGGCGAGGCGCCGGTGCTGCTGGCCCCCGTCGACCTCGACGGGCCGGCCTCCGCCCTCGACGTGGCCTACGATCCGCGCTCGCGCCGCATCGCCGCCCTCATCACGCTCGGCGAGCGCCAGGCCTCCCTGCGCGTCACCGGCCAGGTCGTGGAGATCCGCGAGGTCGCCGTCCTCGGCCGCGCCCTCAACCGGGGCGAGGCCGTCACCGCCGCCGACATCACCCTGGAGCGGCGCCCGCGCGAGGCGACCCCGCCGGACGCTCAAGGCGCGTCCCAGGGCGGGCTTGTGGGTCAGGTGGCCCAGCGAGGCCTCAGCGCGGGTGCGATCCTGCGGGCCGGCGACCTCGCGCCGCCCGATCTCGTCGCGCGCGGCGAGGCGGTCACCATCGTGTTCGACGCGCCCGGTCTCAACCTCTCCCTGCGGGCCCTCGCCAACGAGAGCGGCCGCCTCGGCGCCACCATCACGGTCACCAACCCGATCTCGAAGAAGATCCTGTCGGCCACCGTGATCGGCCCCGGCCGCGTCTCGGTCGGCCCCGCCCCGGCGATCCGGCAGGCCAGCGCCGCCCTCGACGCGCCCGCCCTTCAGCGCTGACCCTTCGCGGTCGGCCCGTCCATCCGGTTTTCCAAAGGTTCGGTCCCGATGCTTCCCCGCCCGATGACCCACCATGCGTCCCGCCCCCTGGCCGTCGCGCTGCTTTGCACCGCGCTCGGCGCCTGCAACACGGTCGACCGGCTCTCGCAGATCGGGGCGACCCCGGCCCTCTCGGCGATCGAGGACCCGACGGCGCAGGCCGGGTACAAGCCGGTGCGCCTGCCCATGCCGGAGGTTCAGCCCGTCTCCTACGCGCCGAATTCGCTCTGGCGGACCGGCTCGCGCGCCTTCTTCAAGGACCAGCGGGCGGCGCGCATCGGCGATCTCGTGACCGTCAAGGTGAACGTCACCGACAAGGCGAACCTGAACAACGAGACCAAGCGCTCGCGCTCCAACGCCGAGGGCTTCGGCCTGCCCAACGCCTTCGGCCTCGAGAAGAACGCCGGGGTCGCGGCGGCGGGCATCGCGGCCGACAAGCTCCTGAACGCCACCTCGACCTCGTCGAGCGACGGCGCCGGTTCGGTTCAGCGCAACGAGACGGTCACCACCAGCGTCGCCGCCATCGTCACGCAGATCCTGCCGAACGGAAACCTCGTGGTGGAGGGCAAGCAGGAGATACGCATCAACTTCGAGGTGCGCGAACTCATCGTGGCCGGCGTGGTGCGTCCCGAAGACATCGAGTCCGACAACACCATCGAGTCGACGAAGATCGCTCAGGCCCGCATCGCCTATGGCGGCCGCGGTCAGATCAGCGACGTCCAGCAGCCGCGCTACGGCCAGCAACTGGTGGATGTGATCCTGCCGTTCTGAGCGGCGGGCGAGGCGGGGGCGGCGCCCCCCCGCGCTGCCGGTCCCTAATCGTCGCGGTAGACGCGCTCTCGCCGCTCGTGGCGTTCCTGCGCTTCCAGCGACAGGGTGGCGATGGGTCGGGCATCGAGGCGCTTCAGGGAGATCGGCTCGCCCGTCTCCTCGCAATAGCCGTAGGAACCGTCCTCCAGCCGGGCCAGCGCGGCGTCGATCTTGCCGTTGAGCTTGCGCTGGCGGTCGCGCGCCCGCAATTCGATGGACCGATCGGTCTCCGACGAGGCACGATCCGCCAGGTCGGGGTGATTTTCGTTCTCGGTCTGGAGTGCCACCAGCGTATCCTGCGCTTCGCGGAGGATGTCCGATTTCCAGCTCATAAGTTTTCGGCGGAAATATTCACGCTGCCGATCATTCATGAACGGCTCGTGCTCACTCGGTACGTACCCGTCCTCAATCGTGACCTTCGCCATTCGCGCCTCTTGCAGCCGGTTCGCGGCGATCATTTCGCGTGGCTATAATGCAGGGGCCAGGCCACGACAACGCATCGTGAACGCCGCCCACCGCAATCCTCACGGATGATTTCCGCGCTGCGGCAAACACGCAACGGCTGTAAGCACTTGGAGGCGAAGGCCGACACGCGACAGCGACGCCTGTTTGTCACGGCCACGCTGTCCTGCGTTAAAATGCAGGCGTCGCGTCCGGTCGATCCACAGGCGTCTCGGCCCGGAGCCGGACCGACCCGCCGATATCGCGGAACCGCTGCGAGAGGCTCACGTTGGGCTCGGCGCCGTCGAAACGCGCTGGCATCCGAGCATAACGCAGGCTGATCCGGACTTTTCAGTTCGCCTGACGTGAACACCGGCCGATTTGTACGATTGTAAGTCTGCCCCTCACCTGAGGAAGGTCTGGGGCCGGGCCCGATAACTCGTTTCCTCATCATCTATCATTCGGAGCAAGCGTCATGGCCACCAAGACGAAGACCCTTCACGATGCGTTCTACGAGACGCTGAAGGATGTCTACTATGCCGAGAAGCAGTCCGTCCGTGCCCTCAAGAAGTCCGCCAAGGCCGCCGAGCATGCGGAGTTGCGCAACGCTTTCGAGACCCATGCGGAGGAGAGCGCCGAGCAGGTCGAGCGCCTGAACCAGGTGTTCGAGATCATCGGCAAGCCGGCCCGGGCCAAGACCTGCGAGGCCATGCAGGGCATCACCTCCGAGATGGAGGAGGATCTGGAGGATTTCGCCGACAGCCCCGCCGCCGACGCGGTGCTCGCCGCCTGCGCCCAGGCCGTGGAGCATTACGAGATCGCCCGCTACGGCACCCTGAAGACCTGGGCGCGCCAGCTCGGCTACGAGGACGCCGCAAAGCTGCTGGAGCAGACCCTGGAGGAGGAGAAGAAGACCGACGCGCTTCTCAGCCAGATCGCCGAGCAGCTCAACGCAGAGGCCAGCGAAGCGGTCGAGGAGACCGAAGCGGCGCCGCGCGCGAAGGGCAAGTCCAAGGCCTGATCTGGCCTTTGCCGAAACGTTCTCCGGGATGCCACCGATGCGGCGTCCCGGAACTCAGGCGGCGCGGGTGGCCGAGAGCTTCGCGATCTCGACGGCCGCCCGCAATTCGATCTCGGCGACGAGCCCGTCGAGGCGGGGGTCGCCGCTGACGCCGGCCCGTTCGCCGAGGCGCGAAGCGATCGCCTGGAGGTCCCGCGTCGAGACGCGGCCCATGATGAGCGAGGCCTTGAGCCGGTCGAGCCCGTCGAGGAGATCGTTGCCACGCCTGGCCGAGCGGCGGCGGCGCTCCTCCGGCGTGTCCATGTTCGTCTGGAGCGTGAGGATCGCATCGAGGCCCGCCAGGGTAGCGGCGGGCGTCGCGGCGGCGCTGCTGGGGGCGGCGCCGGGATTCGACACCGCGAAGGCGGGGGCGCCCTCGGCCCGACGCGGTGTTCCGGCGGCGGCGGCTGTGGTGACGAAGCGGGTGTCGACGCGCATGGCTTGAGACCGATCGGGGCGATGGTCCGCCCAACGGGCTCAGAATCCGGCCGGCGTGGTTAACGAATTGCAAACGGCTCGGCAGAAGCTGCCGGGTCGGCAGGAAAGGCGGTTGCGACCGCCTTACCACCCCGCCGGGGCGTTTCCGAAAAATCTTTTTTTGACAATGACTTGAGGAATATTGGAGGCGTGGCACGCTCCTGGCAGATGGTTCCGGACCCGTCCGTCTCGAAGTGCGCCATGTCCGATCGGTTTGCCCGTTCCAGCCCGCTCCGCCGCCTCGCCCTCTGCCTGCTGGCACTGGCGATGGGGTTCGGCCATGTGGCGCCAGCCCGGGCGCTGTCGCGGGTGAAGGATCTCGCCAGCGTCGAGGGGGTGCGCCAGAACCAGCTCGTGGGCTACGGCATCGTGGTTGGCCTCAACGGCACCGGCGACACCCTCAACAACATTCCCTTCACCAAGCAGTCCCTGCAGGCGATGCTGGAGCGCCTCGGCGTCAACACGCGGGGCGCCACCATGCGCACGCAGAATCTCGCGGCGGTGATGGTCACCGCGAGCCTGCCGCCCTTCGCCACGCAGGGAAACCGCATCGACATCACCGTGTCGTCGCTGGGCGACGCCAAGTCCCTCCAGGGCGGCACCCTGCTGGTGACGCCTCTGCTCGGCGCCGACGGCGAGGTCTACGCCCTGGCCCAGGGCTCCGTCGCCATCGCGGGCTTCTCGGCGGAAGGCGACGCCGCCAAGATCACGCGGGGCGTTCCCACCAACGGACGCGTGCCCAACGGCGCCATGATCGAGCGCGAGATGGCGTTCAAGATGAACGACATGCGCTCCCTGCGCCTGTCGCTCCGCAATCCCGATTTCACGACCTCGAAGCGCATCGCCGCCGCCATCAACGACTTCATGGGGGCCGACACCGCCGAGCCCACCGACCCGGCGACCGTCACCCTGCAGATCCCGGCCCGCTACACGGGCAACATGATCCGCCTCGTCACCGAGGTCGAGCAGCTCAAGGTCGAGCCCGACCAGACCGCGCGGGTCATCGTCGACGAGCGCTCCGGCATCATCGTGATGGGCCGCGATGTCCGGGTTTCCACCGTGGCGATCGCGCAGGGCAACCTCACCGTGACCATCACCGAGCAGCCGCAGGTGAGCCAGCCCGCGCCCTTCTCGAACGGCACGACGACGGTGGTGCCGCGCACCGGCGTCAAGGTCGATACCGGCGACGGCAACAAGCTCGCCCTCGTGAAGGAGGGCGTGACCCTGCGCGAACTCGTCGACGGGCTCAACGCCCTCGGCATCGGCCCCCGTGACCTCATCTCGATCCTGCAGGCCATCAAGGCGGCGGGCGCCCTCCAGGCCGATATCGAGGTGATGTGATGCCGGCCCCCTTCCGTCTCAGCCAAGCGAGGTGACACCCATGCTGTTCGCACCACTCGCCGCCAGCGCCGCCCTCGGGGTCGGCAAGGCCATCGTCGGCGATATCGCCAAATCCGTGCAGGGCGCGGTCGGCTCCGCGACGGCCTCCACGGCCAAGACGGCCGCCGAGGCCAAGGCGCGCAAGGCTTCGACCGATTTCGAGTCGATGTTCCTCGAGCAGTCGCTCGATCGCCTCGCGCAGTCCGAGGGGACCGACGGCCCCCTGGGCGAGAACGGCACCGGCGGCGGCGTCTATCGCTCGATGCTCACCAAGGAATATGCCGCGCAGATCGTGAAAAGCGGCGGCGTCGGCATCGCCGACGGCGTCTTCCGCGAGATGATGAAGATGCAGGAGGGCACCGGTGCAGCGACCAACTGAGAACCAGCTTCCCCGCGTGACCGACCGGGCCGGCGCCGCCACCCTCGTCTCCGCCGTGATGGCGAGCCTGGACGCCCTCGAGGCGCTGCTCGCCCGCGAGAGCGGCCATGTCCGCGTCGGGCGCCTGCGCGAGGGCTTGGCCGAGACCGAGCGCAAGACCAGTCTCGCCTCCACCTACCTCCAGGGCCTGGAGGCGATCAAGGCCAACGCCATCGCGCTCGCGCGCTTCGCACCCGAGGGCATCGCTGCCCTGAAGGCCGCCCATGCGCGCTTCACGCAAAGCGTCGAGACGAACCAGGCGGTGTTGGCCACGGCACGGACCGTGTCGGAGGGCCTGGTCAAGACCCTGGCCGACGAGATGAACCGGGCGCGCACGCCGACGGTTTACGGCCGGCCCTCGCAAGGGCCCTCCCCCTATGGACGCAGCGGCGTCGCCCGCAGCCAGCCCCTGGTCCTGTCCCGCAGCCTCTGAGCGTCGTCGGACCTACGGCCGGCCGTGGCCCATGCGCACGAAGGCGCGCACGGGGCCGAGATCCGATTCGCTCCGGGTGTCGATGGACAGCTGGCCCGCCGTGACCGGGCCGGAATGCTGCGTGCCGATATCGACACCGGCCACCGCGCGGCCGCTCACCCGCACGCAGGTCGCCGACCCCGGAACCCGCACGAAGCCGGGTCCCAGCCGGGGACAGGGCAGCATCGCCTCCCGTTGCGGCTGCGGCACCGGTCGCTCCGCGGCGCGGGCGGGCCCGGCGCCGAGGAGCACGGCGCAGATCAAGCCGGCACGAATCGCATCGTTCATGGTGCGGGCCCCGTGGGTGACGTTGCCCCAGGGTTAGGCCATCTCGGCCGACGCGCAAAGCCGCCCGGATGCGGGCTCAGCCGAGATAGTTCACCAGGGTCAGCTTCGAGAGCATGGAGGTGACCTGGTAGCTCGCCTGGAGCTGCGTCTGCAGTTGCAGGAGCTGCGCGGTGACGGTCTCCGCCGATGCGTTCTCCACCCCGTCGAGGGAGCCTTCGAGCGCGACGCGGCTCGACCGGTTCGACGTCTTGGTGTTGGCGAGCGTGCTCGCGGCGAGGCCGAGATCGCTGGCGATGCCGGGCACACCGTCCTTGGCCGTGTCGGAAACCAGCAGGTCGCGAGCGCGGTCGGAGAGCGCGGTGAAGCGCTGGGCCTCCGGTGTTCCGGCGGCGCCGCTGGTGCCGGAATCGCCCGCGATCACGGCAAGCCCCGAGAGGACGGCGCGGATCGGCGCCTCGTTGGCCTGCACGCCGATGTTGAGCACCCGGTTGGCGCTGATCTGCGCCGTGGCGGTCGCACGCGGATCGGCGGCCGTGTCGTCGCCGGTATACCAGATCACCGTCTTGGCGCTGGCCTGCCCGGCATAGCCGTCGCCCTCGACCCGGCGCGGGGCGAGCCCGGGCGAGGCCGAGCCCGCGAAGAAGTCCTGCGCGGCGCGGGAGGCCGAACTCGCGCTCAGGGTCGTCGTGGCCGCGCCCCTCAGGGCGTTGTTGACCGCTTTCGACAGGTTCGCGGCGATATCGCCGGTGAGGGCGAAATCGGTCGTCGAGGTCGCGTCCGCGCTCGCGCGGGCAGTGAGCGTCAGGCTCTGGGTCGTGCCGTCGCGCAGGGCGACGTTGACCGTCACGGTGTCGCCCGCCTTCGGCGTGCCGGCGATGCCGAGGGTCAGCGAGGCCGGGGTCCCGGTGCCGAAATTCGCCTGGAGGTCGAGGGCGGCCGGCCCCTGGATGCTGGCGACGGGGACGGCCTTGAAGCGGTCGTTCAGGTAGGTCTGCGCCTCGGCGGCGGTCGCGAAGACCGGCATCGCGTCGGCATCTCCCGTCGCCGCTGAGGCCCGGGCCGTCAGGTCGACGAAGCTCTGGCTGCCGTCCGGCTGGTTGACGGCGACCCGGATGCGCTCCCCTTCGGCCGGTGCCGCCGCCATGGTGAAGGTCACGTCCGGGGTGGTGGCGTTCGTCGTCGTGCTGGCCGTGATCCCGGCGGTGTTGGAGCTCGTGGCCGAAATCAGCCGGAAGCCGAAATTGGCGCGGGCCTCGGTGCCGGCCGCGCCGGCGCCCTCCTCGCTGAGGGTCACCACCGTGCCGGCGGCGCTCGCACCGACGCGCCCGTTGCCGTTCGGGCCGAGATCGGCGGCCTTTTGCTCGGCGATCAGGGTCTTCAGCCCGTCGCGGCCCGCCGCCGGCTCCCCGTTCAGGATCGCGTCCGTGGAGGCCACCGGCGGGGAATCGGTGGCGCGCCCGCCGAAGATGTACTGTCCGCCCAGGTCGACGTTCAGGGCGTCGACGGCGGCATCGAGGCTGTCGCGCGCGATTTTGGGCGTGTTGGTGGCCGTCGAGGCGTTGCTCGCGGTGAGGGAACGCTGCAGCGTGGCGCCGAGGGTGTTGACCTGCGTCACGCTGGTGTTGGCGAGAGCCACCCGGGTGGTGGCCCCCGTGATGGCGGCATCGTAGCCGTCGAGGGCGGACAGGGCCGCGTGCGCGCTGAGGCTGGTGGTCCGCCCGACGCCGAGGCCGCCATAGGTCGTGGCCGTCTTGCCGCTGGCGAGCTGATTCGTCAGCGTATCGAGGCGCCCCTTCAACCCGACCAGATTGGCGGTGTTGCGGTCGCCCACGAAGGTGCTGGCATTGAAGGGCGCGATGCTCATCGGGACCTCGCAGGGTGTGGGCGCATGGCGGGCGGCACCTAGATCCGCAGCAGGGTGTCGAGGAGGTCGCGGGCGGCGGTGAGCACCCGCGCGTTGGCGCTGTAGGCGGTCTGGAGCTGCACGAGCTTCGACATCTCCTCGTCGATGCTCACGCCGGAGGTGGAGGCGACGCGCGACTGGGCCGTCGCCAGGGCGATGCCCTGGCCCTCGTCGAGGCTCCGGGCGGTGGCGGCACCGGCACCCTGCGCGTCGATGATGCGCTGGGCGAAGCTCTGCACGCTGGAACTGTAGGGCGCGTTCACGCCCCCGATCCCGCTCGCCGCCGCGAAGGTCCGGCTGGCCCCGGTCAGTGCCGTGTAGAGGAATTGCGGCCGGGTCGGGTCGGAGGCGAGCGTCTTCCCCGAGGTGTTGACGAGGTTGGCGGTGTTTCCGACCAGCGCCTGGTTCAGCCCGATGCGCTGGGCAAAGCCCGTGAGCTGCGAGCCGGTGTCGAACGATCCGGTGTAGAGCGTTCCCTTGGCCGTGCTGTCGACGAAGAGCGGCAGCTGTCCCTGCCCGCTCTGGAAGTCCGTCGTGCTCAGCGGCTGGGTCACGCTCGCGCCGACGCCGAGCAGGGTCGGCGCCCCGGTGGTGGGATCGGTGGTGATGCGCAGACCGCCGGCACCGGCGCCGGCCTGCGTGGTGACGCTGAAGGTGGTCCCGAGGGCGGCCTGGATCGCGTCGCGCAGGCCCGTCGCCGTGCCCGAGACCTTGAAGGGGACGACCATCGCGGTCGGGTCGTTGAGATCGGCGGCGTTGACGGTCGGCGCCGTGCTGCCGCCATAGGGCATCAGCACGAGGTTGCGCTGGACGCCCGCGGCATCGCGCAGGCTCACCGTGATGGCGTTGCCGGCCTTCAGGCCGTCGAGGTCGATGTCGAACCCGGTGCTGGTGCCGGCGGTGACGGCGGTTCCCGTCGCCTGCCGGTCGGACATGGAGCGCGCGAGACCGGCCGCCAACTCGTCGAGCTGGCGCTGTGCCTGCGGCAGGACCGTGTCGCGCAGTTCGATTCCCGCCGCGAGGGAGCCGGACCGGATCGCCTTGGCGGCGACGAGGTCGATGCGTGCCCCCCCGGGGGTGGTCGCCGTGATGGTGCCGACGCCGCGCGCCGCCGGGTCCTGGGCGTAGGCCGCATCGGGCGAAAGGGTGCCGCGCCCATCGAAGCTCAGGGTCGCGGCCGCGCCGCGATCGACCAGCGTCATCCCCGAATTGGTGATGACCGAGACGGTCCCGTCATGCTGGTCGACGGTCTGTACGTCGAGATAGGCCGACAGGCCCGTGATGGCCCCGTCGCGCTGGTCGAGGAGGGCATTGCGTGCGCCGTCCTCCGAGGTGGCGGCGATCTGCGTGTTCAGGGTGGCGATCGACTTCAGGTATTCGCTGGCCTTGGCGGTGTCACTGCCGAGCTGACTCTCCGTGGCGGTCCGCAGGTTCTGGACGCCGTCCGCGATGCCGCCGATGCTGTCGGCGAGATTGGCGGCCTTGGTGAGCACGGCCGAGCGCGCGGGGACCGAGGTCGGGTCGCTCGCGAGCGTCTGCAGCGAGAGCGCGAAATCGTTCATCACCCCGTCGAGAGCGGTGGCCGTGCCCGGCGTGCCGTAGAGCTGATCGAGCTGCGTCCGCACCGCCGAGAGCGAGCCGGTATAGGCCGCTCCCGAGGTCTCCATGCGCAGCTGCTTCAGGGAGGCCGCATCGAGGGCGCGTCCGATCGTGCCGAGCGAGACGCTGGAATTGCCGACGCCCTGCGCCACCGACGTGACGGTGCGCTTGGCGTAGCCGGCCGTGCCGACATTCGCGATGTTCTGCGAGACGACGCCGATCGCGGCCTGGGTGACCTTCAGCCCGGCGGAGGCGGTATTGACGGCGTTGAAGCTCACGAACCCCTCCCCCCGAATCTACGTCCCGATCGGATCTCTCGACCTCAGCGGATGATGTTGATCAGGGCGGACATCATGTCCTGCGAGGTCGAGATGACCTTCGTGTTGGCCGAGTAGGCCTGCTGGGTGACGATCATCTTGGAAAATTCGTTGGCGATGTCGGTGTTCGACTGCTCGACATTGCTGCCGATGATCGTCGTGCCGTTCAGACCGACGAGGGGCGTTCCCGAACCGAGCGTCTGCTCGTAGGTGCCGTTCGAGTTGGCCTTGAGTCCGTCCGAATTTTTGAACTGGACCACCTTGATGTTGGCTAGCGCGATCGTGTTTCCGTTGCTGTACTTGCCCATCACCTTGCCATCGGCGGTGACGCTGAGGTTGTTGAGGGTTCCCGAGGTATAACCGTCCTGCGTCAGGGTGTTCGTGGTGACCGTACCGCCCGACGAGGTGTAGCCCGTCAGTCCACCGCTGCCGTAGTTCAGCTGGATGTTGCCCAGATTGACCCCGTCGACCGTCAGGGCCGGGATGGACACGGCCGAGGTGGCGGGCGCGGTGAGCTGGCCGCTGCTGTTGAACTGGAACGCCGTCCCGGCATTCGTCCAGGCGGTCGCGGTGCTCGTGACCGTGCTCTGATTGGCGTAGAACAGGTTCCAGACATCGCTGGTCCCGGCCGTCGCATCCGCGTTCTGGACCTTGGCCCAGCGGGTCTGGATCGCCACGGGGCCACCGCTCGCGGTATAGGCGGTCAGTGAGGGGCCATCGACGCTGCCGTTGATGAAGCTCGCCGCATCCGCCGCCGAGACCGTGGAGGTCCCGGTTCCGGACAGGATGGCCGGGTTCGCGCCCGAGGCCAGGGTGCCGAGGAGTTCGGAGCCCGGGATACTGGCATTCGCGTTCTTGGTGGCGGGCGTCTTGGGCAGGTTTGCGGAATACGTGATGGTGCTGGTGGAATGCGCCGGCAGGATGGAGTTCGTCACCTTGACGGGCCCCTCGCCGGTGGCCTGCCCCGTGACGGGGTCGAGGCTGTTGCCCTTGAGGTAGGACCCGGCGCCGTTGACCAAGTAGCCGTCCTTGTCCAGGGCGAAGTCGCCGCGTCGGGTGTAGTAGTCGCTCGTCGAGAAGGTGGACTGGCCGTTCGCGTCGCCGGACTTGGTCTGGACCACGAAGAAGCCCTCGCCGTTGAGCGCCATGTTGGTGCCGATCTCGGTGGCGTTCAGGCCGCCCTGCACCGTGGTCGTCTGCCGCGAGTTGGCGGCCACCGAGCCGGCGACCTGCCGCGTGGGTGTCTGCTGCTCGGCAACGAGATCGACGAAGTTCGTATCCACCCGCTTGAAGCCGACGGTCTGCGAGTTGGCGATGTTGCCCGAGATGTTCTCCAGCGAGAACGACTGGGCCTTGAGGCCGGAAACGGCCGTCTGCAGCGCGGTGAAGACATCCATGGCCGAGGCCCTTCTGAGACGAGACGACGCCCGATACGCAGCGCGCACCGGTTTCGAGAGCGGGTTCCGCAATCGTCATGCCAAGGCTAAGGTATTGAAAATTATAGAGATACGCAGGTCTTCGCTCGGCAAGAAACGCATGGATCGCGCCGATGCGGCAGCTTTTGCCGGGCCCATCCGATGCCGAGGCGGATGTTTACGCCGCGTTATCGTCGATCTGCCTATCGTCGCGGAAACGCAGGTGTGGATCGCGACCATGAGAGCCAAACGGACGACCCTCGTCCATCTGATCTACTTCTCGCGCCTGAACCTCTCGGCCGACGCAACCTCGCGTACCCAGCAGATCGGCGAGATCACGCGTCAGGCGCAGAAGAAGAACGAGTTCGCGGTGATCACCAGCTTCCTGATCATCGAGCAGAACTTCGCCGCGCAGATCATCGAGGGCGAGCGCGCCTCGGTGAGCGACACCTTTGCGCGGATCAGCAACGATCCGCGCCATCGCGACGTGCAGATCGTCGAGTGGCGCGAGATCGTGAAGCGCGAATTCGTGAATTCCTTCACCACCAGCATCCGCACCCCGACGAACGACGTCCTCTTCCAGAAGGCCAACCTGCTTCCGATGTTTCAGCGTGGAACCCCCAAGGGGGCGTCCATCCATGCGCTCGCCGTCAATCTCCAGGCCGAGTCGATGACGAAGCAGGGCATCGACCACCTGTTCGTCTGATACAGAGGCAGACCGGCGCGATCCCGTCGCCCCGCACCCGGATCCATGAAAGCTCATGAGCGATACGCCCGCGATCCTCATCGTCGATGACCAGGAAAAGCTCCTGAAGCTGGTCATCCTGCTGATGAATCGGCTCGGCTTCCCGGATGTGGAGGGGGTGACCGACGCCGTCACCGCCCTCGAGCGCATGCGCGAGCGCCGCTACGCGCTGGTGATCTCGGACCTCGACATGGAGCCGATGGACGGGCTCGCCTTCCTGCGCGAGATCCGGGCCGACGACGCCCTGATGAACACGCCGTTCCTGCTCACCGAAGCGTCCTTCGACTTCGAGGACATCAACCTCGCGCATCAGGCCGGCGCCGACGCCTTCATCCTCAAGCCGTTCGACATGTCCGTGCTGAAGGCGAAGCTCAAGCAGGTGATCAACCGCAAGCCGCGCCGCCGGGAGGCACCGCTGGCCGCCGAGTCGGCCCTCTCCATCGATTTCCCGATGCTGGGAAAATTCTGACGTCCGGCGTCACCGCTCCGCGCTTCCGTGCACCGATGCGGGTTCGTCCGCCGGGTCCATGATCAGGCGGGGATGATCCGCCTGTAGAGGTGCCAGGTCGCGTGGCCGAGGATCGGCATCACCACGGCGAGCCCGACGAAGAGCGGAGCCGAGCCGAGGATCAGCAAGCCGGCCACCACGAAGCCCCAGGCCGTGAGGGTGCGCGGGTTGCGCCGGAAGGCGGCGAGCGAGGTCTCGATGGCGGTGAGCATGTCGACCTCGCGGTCGACGAGCATCGGCACCGAGACCACGCTGCTGGCGAGCACCACGAGCGAGAAGGCGAATCCCACGAGGTTGCCGATGGCGATGAGGGCCCAGCCGCGCGGCGTCGTGAGCACGTCGCGGACGAAATCGAGGGTGGAGACCGGAGCGGCGTCGCCGTAGAGCGCCCAGAAGATGCCCTGGGCCGCGAGGAGCCAGGACGCCAGGATCACCGCCAGCAGCAGCCCGAAGCCCGCGAGGGCGCCCGCCGCCGGCCGTCGGAGGCTCGCGAAGGCATGGGCCCAATCGGTCGACAGACCCTGCTCCCGCCGCCGGCTCAACTCGTACAGGCCGATCGCCGCGAAGGGTCCGATCAGGGCGAAGCCCGCCGCGAGGGGGAACACCAGCGGCAGCACCTCGGTCCCGAACGCGAAGGTCGCCAGCACGACGCCCACGATGGGGTAGATCAGGCCGACGAAGAGCGCGTGGGTCGGCATCGCCAGGAAGTCGTCGACGCCCTGCCGGAGCGCCTCCGAGAGATCGCGGCCGTCGATGGCGTTCACCACCGGGCGGGCCATGCTGTGGCCGAAATCGTGGACGGGAAGGGTCGTCATTGCTCAAGCCCTCACGCAGGGAGAAAGCTCACGACGTCGACGCCCAAGCCTTGTACGCGTGCCCGTGCGTGAAGGCGCCGAGAGCGGATGCGCCCGAGGCTAAACCCATTCTCGGCGTCTGTCTTCGGCTTTCACGCCGAGCCGCGATGATTTCCCGAGCCTTGAGCACAGGCCCTTGAAAGCTTGACGCTAGGCGGCGCGCTTCTGGTAATCCTTGATGTCGCTGAAGCGGACCTCCGGCGCGCGCTCCTCTTCGTAGCGGAGCGAGAAGGCCGTGGTGGCCATGAAGACCGGAGCGCCGTCGAGGTCGCTCGCCATGGCCGAGCCGTGGCTGCCGATGAACTTGTCGAGTTCGGGCTCCTTCTCGGAGGTGATCCAGCGGCAGATCGAGAACCGGGTCGGCTCGTAGTCGATCGGCAGGCCGTACTCCGCCTGGAGGCGCTCCTTGAGCACGTCGAGCTGGAGGGCGCCGACGACGCCGACGATGGCCTGGGAGCCGTCATGGGGGCGGAAGACCTGCACGACGCCCTCCTCGCCCATCTGTTGCAGGGCCTCCTTCAGCTTCTTGGCCTTCATCGCGTCGGTGAGCTTGATCCGGCGCAGGATCTCGGGCGCGAAGCTCGGCACGCCGCGAAACACGATCTCCTCGCCCTCCGTCAGGGTGTCGCCGATGCGAAGCGTGCCGTGGTTGGGGATGCCCACCACGTCGCCCGCGAAGGCTTCGTCGGCGATGGCGCGGTCCTGGGCGAAGAAGAACTGGGGCGCCGAGAGCGACATCGGCTTGCCGGTACGCACGAGCTTCGCCTTCATGCCCCGGTTCAGGCGCCCCGAGCAGACCCGCATGAAGGCGATGCGGTCCCGGTGGTTCGGGTCCATGTTCGCCTGAATCTTGAACACAAAGCCCGTCATCTTCGCCTCGGTCGGCTCCACCAGGCGCTTGTCCGCGTCCTGGCCGCGCGGCGGCGGCGCGAAACGGGCCAGGCCGTCGATGAGGTCGCGCACGCCGAAATTGCGCAGGGCCGAGCCGAAGAACACCGGCGTGAGGTGGCCCTCCCGGAACGCTTCGAGATCGAAGCGCTTCAGGCCGGTCTCGGCGAGTTCCGCCTCCTCGCGCCAGGTCGCGGCCTCGCCGTCCTCGGTGAGGAGGGTGTCGAAGAGCGGGTCGTCCACGCCGGTGACCGGCACGGTGCCGGCATCGTCCGCAGCGTCGAGGCGGCGCACCCGGCCGTTGCCGAGGTCGTAGGTGCCGGCGAAGCTGCGGCCGCGCCCGATCGGCCAAGTCACCGGCGCCACGTCGAGGGCCAGCACCTTCTCGATCTCGTCGAGGAGCTCGAAGGGATCGCGCGCCTCGCGGTCGAGCTTGTTGATGAAGGTGACGATCGGGATGTCGCGCAGGCGGCAGACCTCGAACAGCTTGCGGGTGCGCGCCTCGATGCCCTTGGCCGCGTCGATCACCATCACGGCCGAATCGACCGCCGTCAGGGTGCGGTAGGTGTCCTCGGAGAAGTCCTCGTGGCCCGGCGTGTCGAGGAGGTTGAAGACGCAGTCGCCGTACTCGAAGGTCATCACCGAGGTGACGACCGAGATGCCGCGCTCCTTCTCGATGCCCATCCAGTCCGAGCGGGTCGAGACGCGGTTGCGCTTGGCCTTGACCTCGCCGGCAAGCTGGATCGCGCCCCCGAACAGCAGCAGCTTCTCGGTGAGCGTGGTCTTACCGGCATCCGGGTGCGAGATGATCGCGAAGGTGCGGCGGCGGGCGACGGGGTCGGCCTTCGCGTCGCTGGGCTTGGCGTCGGCGGGCTTCGAGTCAGTCTGCATCAGCATGGCGGGCAAGGCGTTCCATGTCCGCGCGCGGCGGACGGCGTTCGCGAAGGGGCGGCCGCGAAGGTACGGCGAAGTGCCGTTCTGTAGGCGCTTCGGGCGCGATGCGCAAAACTCAGCCGCGCCCGAGATAGGGCATGTTGGTGGCGACCACGGTCATGAACTGCACGTTGGCCGACAGTGGCAGCCCCGCCATGTAGACCACCGCGTCCGCCACGTGCCGCGCATCCATCACGGGCTCGGCCCGGATGCTGCCGTCCGCCTGGCGCGCGCCGGTGGCGATGCCGGCCGTCATCTCCGTCTCGGCGTTGCCGATGTCGATCTGCCCGCAGGCAATGTCGTAGGGGCGCCCGTCCAGGGAGGTCGCCTTGGTCAGGCCCGTGATGGCGTGCTTGGTGGCCGCGTAGGGCGCCGAGTGCGGGCGCGGCGACTGCGCCGCGATGGAGCCGTTGTTGATGATGCGGCCGCCGCGCGGGTCCTGGTCCTTCATCATCCGGAACGCCGCCTGGGTGCACAGGAACGCGCCCGTCAGGTTCACGTCCACCGAGCGGCGCCAATCCGCGAGGCTGACCGCGTCGATCGCCGCGCCGGGGGTGAAGACGCCCGCATTGTTGAACAGGAGGTCGAGGCGCCCGAAGCGCTTCGCCACATGGGCGAACAGGCGCGTGACCGATTCGGCGTCCGCCACGTCGGTGACCACCGCCTCGGCCGCCACCCCCACATCCCGCGCCAGGATCGCCACAAGTTCAAGAGGCTCGGCGCGGCGCGCTGCCAGCACGAGGTCGTAGCCGGCCCGGGCCAGCCCGATCGCCACGACCCGCCCGATCCCCGAACTCGCCCCGGTCACGACCGCGATCCGCCCGACCATTCCGATTCCCTTCGTTCCACGCCCCCGATCATAAAGCCCGCGCCTCCCCCGTTGCCAGGGCCGAAGAGTGCGTCTAGACAACGCCACGCCAGCGCTTTGGGGCGTCGCCAAGTGGTAAGGCAGCGGTTTTTGGTACCGCCATTCCCAGGTTCGAATCCTGGCGCCCCAGCCATCGCACCGATACATCACCCCCGCTCAGGGATCTTCGGCGGATCGCCCAAGCCCTTCCGTGACGCGCTCGGGGTCCGGAAGACGCGCTGAACCCGCATCGATGCGAAATCTCCGCCCGCACTCGGCGCCTCCGGCGGAGCCCGCGCCGTCCGCGCGGACACGATCAGGCATAGGCCTCGTCCGCGTTGCGCGTCCCGCCCTCCCGCATCGGCGGACCGCCGCCTGGCTCAGGTTCCGGCAGCAGGTCGATCTCGGCGCGCAGGCCACGTCCGCCCGGTCCGGTGGAGAGCGTCACCGTCGCACGAAGCTGTTCGGCGAAGGCGCGGACGATGGCGAGGCCGAGGCCGCTGCCCTCCCTGTCGCGGTTCGCGTCGAGGCGGTGGAAGCGTTCGAAGACCCGCTCGCGCTCCGCCTCCGGAATGCCGGGGCCGTTGTCCTCGACGGCGATCCGGACCGCGCCCCCCGCCTCCGCCGACGCGACGCTGACGGCGACCTGTCCGCCGGGCCCGGTGTAGCGCACGGCGTTGTCGATGAGGTTGCGCAGGATTTCCTCCAGGAGCAGCGGTTCCAGCCGAATGGACGGGTGGTTCAGGGCCTCGAAGGACAGGTCGATGTCCCGGCGGAGCGCCAGCCCGGCGAAGTCGGCCGTGGCGTCGCGGGCGAGCCGCGCGAGGTCGATCGTCACCGGTTCCGGGCGCCGGGCCGCGCCTTCCTCCACCGCCGCGAGGGTGAGGAGCTGCGCGATGAGGTGATCGAGGCGGTCGACGGCCGCCGCGATGTCGGCCCGTGAGGTGTTCCAGGCCGCGCTCCCGGGGGGCTGGCGGTCTAGGAGGCTGAGGTGTGTCTTCAGGATTGCCACGGGCGTGCGCAGCTGGTGCGAGGCGTCGGCCGTGAACTCGCGCATGACCGCCAGGGCATGATTGAGCTGGCGCAGGAGTTCGTTGAGGGCGCCCACCAGGGGCAGCGCTTCCCCCGGCACGCCCGCGACGGTGAAGGGCGGTACCGCCCCGCGGCCGTCGAAGCGACGCTGCTCCACCTCGCGGCGCAGACGGTCGAGGGGCGTCAGCCCCATCTGGACCGCGAACCAGACCAGCAGGACGCCGATGGCGGCGAGGGTCGAGCCCAGGATCGTCAGGGCGGTGAGCATCCGCCGCACCAGCAGGTCGCGGCCATGCGTGGTCTCGGCCACCTGGACCAGGGCGGTGTGATTCGTGACGTAGATGGGTTTCAGCATCGCGCCGATGCGCACACGCTGGCCGAGGAAGACGCCGTCGCGATAGGCCAGGGTCTCGAGGGGCGGCAACGTCGCGGGCAGGCCAAGATCCTTGTAGCCCGTCACGAACTCCCCGTCGGCCGAGACGCTGTAGAAGATGCTGTCGCGCTCGGAGTTCGAGAGCATGCCGAAGGCCGCCGCCGGCATGTCGACGGTGACGTGCCCGTCCTGGACGGAGAGCCGCTCGGCGATCGACAAGATCGAGCCGGCCAGCACCCGGTCGTAGGCCCGGGTAACGAAGGCGTCCACGAACCAGGTGCCCCCCGCCGCCAGCGCCAGGGCGAGGGCCGCCATGGGGATCAGCAGGTAGGCGGCGACCCGCAGGCGCAGGGAGCGGATGCTCACCGCCCGTCCCCGGGCGGCCCCGGCTCCATCAGGTAGCCGAGCCCCCGCATCGTGACGATGCGCGGGCCCGTCTCGCCGAGGTGCCGGCGCAGGCGCGCCACGTAGACCTCGACGGCGTTGGGGGTGATCTCCTCGTCGAAGCCGAACACCTCCGCAGTCAGGCGCTCCTTCGAGACGACGCGGCCGGCCCGCGTGATCAGGGATTCGAGGATCGCCATCTCGCGCTTGCGTAAGGGCAGGACCCGGCCGGCCAGCGTCGCGACCTGTCCCGAGCGGTCGTAGACGAGGTCGGCACAGGTCAGGATCGGATCGGGCTGGCCGCTGCCGCGCCGGACCAAGGCGCGCACCCGCGCCTCGAGCTCGGCCGGGTCGAACGGCTTGGCGAGGTAGTCGTCCGCCCCGAGGTCGAGGCCGGTGACCCGGTCGGCCACCGCCGCCCGCGCCGTCAGGATCATGACCGGCACCGTCATGCCGGCCCGACGGATTTCGCGCAGCACGTCGAAGCCGGAACGGTCGGGCAGGCCGAGGTCGAGCACGACGAGGGCGTAGGATTCCTGGCGCAGCCAGGGCAGGACCTCGGCCCCGCGCGCGGCGTGGTCGACGGCGAAGCCGCCCAGGCGCAGAGCCGAGACGATCCCGCGGGCCAGCGCGGCGTCATCCTCCACGATGAGGATCCGCATGGTGCCCCGTTCTCCCCGGCGGCCGAAGGCGTGGCGATGAACTATCTTTCCTGGCGTGGCGGGCTGCCGTGTCAGGATGATGCAAGCTCGGGTGGTTACCTTAACTCTCGACAGGTGCGCAACGAGACGCACCATCGCCAGGGAGCACACCATGAACAAGCGGCTCGCATTGTCGCTCGCGCTGTCGATCCTCGCCCTCACCGCCGAGGCCCGCGCCCAGACGCCGGTGCCCCCCGGTTACCCGGCCGCCTATTCCGAGTTGATCGAGGCCGCCAACAAGGAAGGCGCCCTGTCGATCTACTCGACGGCCGACGCCGCAGAAGTCTCCGAGCTGCTGACCCAGTTCCGGGCGCTCTACCCGAAGCTGAAGGTCGAGTACGCCGATCAGAATTCCACCGAACTCTACAGCCGCTACGTGGCGGAGGCCGCCGCCGGCGCCACCGCCGACCTGATCTGGTCCTCGGCGATGGACCTGCAGATCAAGCTCGTCAACGACGGCTACGCGATGACCTACGCCTCGCCGGAGAAGGGCGCGCTGCCCGAATGGGCCAAGTGGAAGGATCAGGCCTACGGCACCACCGCCGAGCCCATCGTCTTCGCCTACAACAAGCGCCTCGTGCCGGACGCCGACGTGCCCCGCAGCCACGCGGACTTCGCCAAGCTGCTGGCAGCCCAGCCCGACGCTTTCAAGGGCAAGGTGACCTCCTACGATCCGGAGCGCTCCGGCGTCGGCTTCCTCTACGTGACGCAGGACGTGCAGATCAGCCCCTCCGCGACCTGGGACACCGTGAAGGCGATGGGGAAGGCCGGCGCCAAGTTCTACACCTCCACCGGCGCCATGATCGAGCGCGTGGTCTCGGGCGAGCACACGCTGGCCTACAACATGATCGGTTCCTACGTCCTGCAGCGCAACCGCAAGGACCCGAACCTCAGCTTCGTCCTGCCGAAGGACTACACCCAGGTGATGTCGCGCATCGCCTTCGTCTCGGCCAAGGCCAAGCACCCGGCGAGCGCCAAGCTGTTCCTCGACTTCATCCTGTCGAAGGCCGGCCAGGTCGAGCTCGCCCGCCACGCCATGACTTCCGTGCGCGACGACCTGCAGGAGACCCATGGCATCAAGAGCTTGCCCGGTGCCACGGAAGTGACCCTCAAGCCGATTCGCGTCGGACCCGAACTCCTGACCTACCTCGACCAGATCACCCGGCTGCGCTTCCTGAAGCAGTGGCAACGCGCCCTGGCGGCGAACTAGAGCCATGCCCCGCGCCTTCCGCGTCGCGGTCGTCCTGATCACCGCGCTTCTGATCCTCGGCCCCGTGGGGCTGGTGATTTACCAGAGCTTCCTCAGCGGGCCGTTCTTCCAGCCCGACAGCACGCTGACGACCCAGGCCTACGAGTTCGTCCTCTTCGAGGAGGAGGATTTTCGCGAGGCGTTCGTGAATTCGGCGATCATCGCCGTCGGCATGACCGCGATCGCGGTTCCCCTCGGCTGCATGATGGCCTTCCTCCTGGTGCGCACCGACCTACCGGGCAAGCGCTTCATCGAGCCCCTCGTGCTGGTGCCGATGTTCGTCTCCTCCGTGGTGCTCGCCTTCGGCTTCGTGGTGGCCCTCGGCCCCGTCGGGATCGTCAGCCTCTGGGTGAAGGGCCTCACGGGAAGCATCCCCTGGTACCTCTACTCGAAGACCTCGCTGATCCTCATCGCGGGCCTCACCCACGTGCCGCACGTGTTCCTCTACGCGTCCTCGGCCCTGCGCTCGCTCGGCTCCGACGTGGAGGAGGCGGCCCGCTCCGCCGGGGCGGGCCCCTTGCGGGTGGCGCTGACGGTGAGCCTGCCGATGATCATGCCGAGCATCCTCTACGCCTCGGTGCTGGTGTTCTTCCTCGGCTTCGAGTTGTTCGGCCTGCCCCTCGTGCTGGGCGACCCCGAGCGCATCCTCGTGCTGGCGACCTACCTCTACAAGCTGACGAACAAACTCGGCACGCCGTCCTACGACCTGATGGCGGTGGTGGTGGTCTCGATCATCTTCGTGACGCTGCCCCTGGTCTACACCCAGCGCAAGCTGCTCGCCGCCGCAAGCCGCTACGTGGCGGTGAAGGGCAAGGCCAGCGCCCAGCGCCCGCTCGCCATCGGCGCCTGGCGCTGGCCGGCTCTCGGCCTGATCGTGGCCTGGCTCGGCGTCACCGTGGTGATCCCCGTGACGGCCCTCGTGCTGCGCTCCTTCCTCGCCTCCTGGGGCGAAGGCGTCGGGATCTGGGAAAACCTGACGACCGCGCATTTCCGCGAGCTGATGGAATACCCCAACCTCGTCCGGGGCATCGTCAACACCCTGCTCATCGCGACCGTCGGCGGCGCGCTCTCGGTGAGCTTCTACGCCCTGGTCAACCTCGCCCTGCACCGCTGGCGCTCGCGCTGGACGGCGGTCCTCGACTACCTCGTGCTGGTGCCGCGCGCCATGCCGGGACTGATCGCCGGCCTCGCGATGTTCTGGCTCTTCCTGTTCACGCCGATCCTGCAGCCCTTCCGCCAGACCCTGTTCAGCCTGTGGCTCGCCTACACGCTGGTCTGGCTCGCCTACGGCATGCGCCTCGTCAGCGCGTCCCTGCTGCAGATCGGCCCCGAACTGGAGGAGGCGGGCCGGGTCTCGGGCGCGCGCCCCGCCCAGGTCAGCCGCGACATCACCTTGCCGCTGATCAAGGCCGGCCTGATCGGCTCCTGGGTGCTCATCTTCGTGACCTTCGTGCGCGAGTACTCCACCGGCGTCTACCTCCTCAGCCCCGGGACCGAGGTGATCGGCTCGCTCCTGGTCTCCCTCTGGGGCACCGGTGCCGTCGACCTCGTCACCGCCCTGTCCACCGTCAATCTCGCCCTGATCCTCGTCGGCCTCGGCCTGATGTTCGCACTCGGGAACAAGCGTCATGCCTAAGCTCGTCATCGAAGACCTCCATCTCCGCTACGGCTCCGTTGAGGTCCTGAAGGGCATCGACGCCCGCTTCGAGGAGGGCTCCGTGGTCTGCCTCCTCGGGCGCTCGGGCAGCGGCAAGACCACGCTCCTGCGCTCCATCGCGGGCCTGGAGGAGCCCTCTCACGGGGCGATCCGCATCGACGGCCGCCCGGTCTTCGACGCGGCCGCCAAGGTCAACCTGCCGCCGGAGCGGCGCGACCTCGGCTTCGTCTTCCAGTCCTACGCGCTCTGGCCCCACCGCACCGTGTCCGAGAACGTCGCCTACGGCCTGCGCCTGCGGGGCGAGTCCAAGGCCGGCATCGGCACCAAGGTGCAGGCGGCGCTCGACGGCGTCGGCCTCGGGGCGCTCGGCGAGCGCTATCCCTCCCAGCTCTCCGGGGGCCAGCAGCAGCGCGTCGCCATCGCCCGCGCCCTCGTCTACGAGCCGCCGGTGATTCTGCTCGACGAGCCGCTCTCGAACCTCGACGCCAAGCTGCGCGAGGAGGCCCGGATCTGGATCCGGGCCCTGATCAAGCGCCTCGGCATCACCGCCGTCTTCGTCACCCACGACCAGAGCGAGGCGCTCGCCATCGCGGACCAGATCGTGCTCCTCGACGGGGGCCGCCTGGTCCAGTCCGGCACGCCGGAGGAGCTCTACGAGCGTCCCGCCACCCTGTTCGCCTCCGAATTCATGGGCACCAACAACACCCTGAACGTCGGCGTGGCCGAGCGCCAGGGCGGACGCGCCCGCGTGACCCTCGGCCAGCACGCGCTCTGGGGCACCGACCGGGCGCAAGGCGGCGCGGCCCAGGGGGATGCCAAGGGGGTGATCCGGATCGAGGCCGTGCGCCTCGTGGACGGGGCGGGCGAGAACCGGGTGCCGGTGGAGTACGAGACCTCCATCTACCTCGGCAACCAGTTCGAGCACCTGTTCCGCTGCGGCGACCAGAGCCTGCGCCTGCTCTCGCACCAGCGGGTCGGGCCCGGAACGCACTGGGTGGAGTGCCCGCCCGACCGACTCTGGGTGTTCTGAACGACCGGGTGCCGCGCAGGCCCCGGACGGCGCCAGCGCGCGCGGACGAACCGTCCGCGCGCCGGACAGGGAACGATCGAGCCGCCGGCCGAAGCCAGCGCGGACGCGATGACTCTCGCCTTGCCTTCGGCAAGACGAGCACAAAACAAAATGTGATATTTTTGTCCTGCTCTGAGAGTCTTTCCGCAAATACATGGACTCTGCTTGATTATTTTGATTAAAAATCGTGATCGATCGAAATAGACTGATCACTTGCCCTAACTTAACGCTTCGAAAATCAATGAACCCGGCAGTCTCCATGCGTCGATCTTCGGGTCGGAGCAAGCGATCGATACATGCCGGAAACGACGACAGATCTCGGGGGAGGCACGCGTGCACGATCTGAACAAAATCTTGATGACATCGGCGGCGGTACTTGCCGGAACATCCGCCGCAGGGGCCACGGACCTTCCCGCCAAGGTCGCGGCACCGATCGAATTCGTTCGGGTCTGCAACGCCTACGGCAACGGCTTCTTCTACATTCCCGGCACCGATACCTGCATCCGGCTCTCGGGCCGAGCGCGCTTCGAGGTCGGATACCAACCCTCCTACAGCCGGGGCTCGAGCGGAACCGCGACGCCCGGCGATCTCACCGGCTACCGGGGCCTCGCCCGCATCAACGTCGATGCGCGCACGCAGACCAGCTACGGCACCCTGCGGGCCTTCCTGCG
The DNA here is from genome assembly GCF_022829285.1 of Methylobacterium sp. J-078. Classification (GTDB taxonomy): domain Bacteria; phylum Pseudomonadota; class Alphaproteobacteria; order Rhizobiales; family Beijerinckiaceae; genus Methylobacterium. Next base: position 45,858 of record NZ_JAKSYI010000049.1, on the reverse strand, counting down.
CCTCGAGGCCGCCAGCCGAACCGGCATCCCGACGATCCGGTCGGGCACCACGGAGCGCATCGGCAACGCCTTCGGTGCCACCGGGCAGGACCAGGCCGGCCGCGTGCAGCAATTCTTCAACACCGACAAGGCGTTCATTCAGTTCGCGGGCTTCACGGCGGGGCGCGCCACCTCCTTCTACGATTTCTACGCCCACGACTTCGAGATCATCGCCTCCTCGATGAGTTCGGACGTGAACTCGACGAACCTGGCCGCCTACACGACCAAGCTCGGCGGCTCGGGCTTCTCGGCCACCCTCTCGATGGAGGATCCGAGCTTCCGCCGCACGCCGCTCTTCACGGCGGCGAACGCGCCCGGCACGACGCTGGCCGCCAGCCCGCTCTTCATCGGCTTTTCCGCCAACGGCACGCCCACGGGCGTGGGCTTCATCGACATCGTACAGCGCAACCGCATGCCCGATTTCGTCGGCGTCCTGCGCTACGACGCGACCTGGGGCTCGGCCCAGCTCTCGGCGGCGGTGCACGAGCTGAACTACGCCAATCCCATCGCGGGCGCCTTCGCGGGCACCAATCTCGGCAGCGCGGTGACGGCGGCCAACAGCGTCGCGGGTCCCGGCCTCGCCACCGCCTACGGCTGGGCCGTCCAGGGCGGCGTGAAGGTCAACCTGCCGTTCATCGCGCCCGGCGACACCCTCTACCTCCAGGCCTCCTATGGCGAGGGCGCCGGGATGTATACGGGCTTCTCGGCCTACACCGGCTCCTACATCGGCAACACGTCCTCGATCCAGGGCTCGGCCTTCAACCAGTACTTCAACGACGCGGTGCTGAACCCGTTCACGAACCGGCTCGAACTCTCGACGACCTTCACTGCGGTCGCCTCGTTCCTGCATTACTGGACGCCGGAGCTGCGCTCGGCCGTCTTCGGCTCCTACGGCGAATTGAACTTCGCCAGCGGCGCCCGCGCCCGCCAGGGCGCCTATTACGGCATCACCGGCGCCGGTCCGGGCACGCCCGGAACGCGCTTCTTCGACGTGAGCCAGGTCCTGCGGGACAATTACCGCTTCGTCGTCGGCGGAAGCCTGATCTGGTCGCCGGTCCGCGACCTCGATATCGGCTTCGAGACGATCTACACGCAGTACGGCGTCACCTCCGGCCGCGTGCTCGACCTGAGCAAGTTCCCGGCGCAGAACGCAGCCTTCGTCAACAATCTTTCCAATACGATCCGGACGAAGACCAGCGAGGACACCGTCCAGGTCCGAGCCCGCGTCCAGCGCGACTTCTGAGCGCGGCGCTTAAGGGTGATCCGATGCCGTTCCGGGCAGGGCCACGGGTGCATCGGCCGCGGGCTTGTCCGCCGCCGCCTTGCCCGGCGCCGCCTTGTCCGGACGGTTGATCTTGGCGGCGAGCCAGAGGACGACGCGCATCAGCGCGTCGGACAGCCGCGCGATGACCACGAACATCGCCGGCACGAAGATCAACGACAGCAGCGTCGAGAAGATGAGGCCGCCGATGATGGCGATCGCCATCGGCGAGCGGAACTCGCCGCCGATGCCGAAGGCCAGGGCCGAGGGCAGCATGCCGGCCACCATGGCGATGGTGGTCATCACGATCGGCCGGGCGCGCTTGCGGCCGGCATCGATGATCGCCTCCTCACGGGGCATGCCGTGCCGGATCGCCTCCACGGCGAAGTCGATGAGCATGATGGCGTTCTTGGTGACGATGCCCATCAGCATCAGAATGCCGATCCAGACCGGCGTGGTGAGCTGCTGACCGCTGATCATCAGGGCGATCACGGCCCCGCCCAGGGACAGCGGCAGCGAGAACAGGATGGTCAGGGGCTGCAGGAAGCTGCCGAACAGGAGCACCAGCACCGCGTAGACCATCATCAGGCCACCGCTGATCGCCTGTGCGAAGCCTTCCGACAATTCGTTCAGGCTCTCGGCGTCGCCCGACTGGCTCACGGTCACGCCCTTGGGCAGGGACTTCATGACCGGCAGCTGGTCGATGCTCTTCAGGGTGTCGCCCAGCGCCGCCGTGCCGACGAGGTCGGCCTCCACGCTCGCCTGGCGCTGGCGGTCATAGCGGCTGATGTTCGTCGGCCCCTGCTGGAAATCGAGGGTGGCCACCGCCGAGAGGGGGATGCTGCCGCCCCGTCCCATGGGCACGCGCAGCTGTTCGAGGACGTTGCGGTTGATGCGGGCGCGGTCGTCGAGCTGGACCCGGATGGGCACGAGCCGGTCGCCCGCGTCGAACTTGGCCAGGGCCGGGCCGACATCGCCGATGGTGGCCACCCGGATGGTCTCTGCCAGGAGTTCCGGGGTCACGCCGAGGCGCGCGGCGAGATCGAGATGCGGCAGGATCTGCAGTTCCGGGCGGTCCAGCGTCGTGCCGGAGATGACGTTGGCGACGCCCGGCAGACGCCGCATCTGGTTGGCGAGTTCGTTGGCGACGTTGGCGACCACGCGCGGCTCGAAGCCCCGGACCACGAGGCCGATGGCGCGCAGGCCGTTCTCGTCCACGAAGTAGTAGCGGATATCGGGCACCTGCCGCAGGCGCTTGCCGATCTCGCGCTCCAGCTCGCGCTGAGTGATCTTGCGATCGGCCTTGGGCTTGTAGTTGATGATCAGCGAGGCGCGGCGGAACTCGGTCGGCTCCTTCGGCACGCGTCCGCCATCCACGAAGACGCTGCGGACCTCGGGCAGCGTCCGGATCGTGGAGACGATGGCCTCCGTCGTCGTCTCGGTGTCGGAGAGTTGCGAGCCCGGCGGAAGCTCGACCGCCATCACGGAGCGCGCGCTGTCCTGCGCCGGCAGGAAGCCCTGGGACAGGAGCCCGAGGCTGGCGATGGAGGCGGCGAAGAAGCCGAAGCCGATCAGCACCGTGACGAAGGACCAGCGCACCGACAGCGTGACGAGCCGGGTATAGGCCCGCAGGATCGGGCCCGGCGGCTTCTCCTCGGCATGGTGGGGCTTCATCAGGTAGGCGGCCAGCATCGGCGTCACGAAGCGCGCGGCGAGCAGCGAGAACAGTACCTGCACCGCCACCGTGATGCCGAACTGCTTGAAGAACTGCCCGGCGATGCCGGACATGAAGCTCGCGGGCGCGAAGATCGCGATGATGGTCAGCGAGATCGCGATGACCGCCAGACCGATCTCGTCCGCCGCCTCGGAGGCCGCCTGGAGCGCCGGCTTGCCCATGCGCATGTGCCGGACGATGTTCTCGATCTCCACGATCGAATCATCCACCAGGATGCCGGTGGAGAGCGTGATCGCCAGGAAGCTGACGAGGTTCAGCGAGAAGCCGAGGGTGTCCATCGCCCAGAAGGCGGGGAAGATCGAGAGCGGCAGCGACACCGCCACGATGATCGTGGCCCGCAGGTCGCGCAGGAACAGGAACACGATGATGACGGCGAGGATCGCGCCCTCGAACAGGGTGTGGATCGCCGCGTCGTAATTGCCGAGGGTGAACTCCACCGAACTGTCGATGAGCTTCAGGTCGAAGCCCGGATTCTCGGCCCGGATCTGGTCGACGCGCTTCTGCACGGCCGCCGCCACCACGACGTCGCTGGCGCCCTTGGCCCGCTTGATGCCGACCGCCACCACCGGCTCGCCATTGAGGCGCGCGAAGGTGCGCCGGTCGGCGATCGTGTCGGTGACCTGTCCGAGATCGGTGAGGCGCACCTCGCCCCCGGTGGGCAGCGCGAGCATGACGCCGGCGAGTTCGTCGATGGTCTTGGCCGCAGCCAGGGTCCGGATCGCCTGGTCGCGTCCGCCGATCTCGGCCCGTCCGCCCGTGACGGTGACGTTGGTGCCGCGCAGGCGCCGGCTCACGTCCACGGCCGTGAGGCCGAAGGCCTGGAGCCGGTCGGGATCGAGGGAGACCAGGATCTCCCGCGAGACGCCGCCGATGATCTCGACCTGCGCCACGCCCTTCACGTCCTGGAGCGAACTCTTGACGGTGTTCTCCATGAACCACGAGATCTGCTCGGGGCTCTTGTCGGGGGCGGCCGCCGCGTAGGTCACGATGGGCAGGCCGACCACGTCGACGCGCTGGATCAGCGGTTCCTGCGCGCTCTGCGGCAGGCCCGAGCGGATGCGCGTCACCGCATCCTTGATGTCGTTGAGCGCCCGGTCGGTGTTCGTCTCCAGGCGGAAGGCGATGGTCGTCACCGAGAGCCCGTCGGTGATCGAGGAGGCGATGTGGCGCACGCCCTCCACGCCCGAGACACCGTCCTCCACGACCTTCGTCACCTGCGTCTCGATCTCGGCCGGGGCCGCCCCGAACTGGGTGACGACCACGGAGATGAGCGGAATGTCGGCCGAGGGCAGCCGGGTGATCGGCAGGCGGACGAAGCTCGTCCAGCCCAGGATCAGCAGGATGATGGAAAAGACGATAGACGGCAGGGGCCGCTTGATCGCCAGGGACGAGATGTTGAGCGACATCAGCGGTTCCTGCTTCCGTCCCGGTTCGTCAGGACGGGGGTGACGCGGTCCCCGGGGCGCACGGCCGCGCCGGCATCCGCCACCACGGCCTCGCCCTCCACGAGCCCGTCCCGGATCTGGATGTTGGTGTCGTCGGAGAGCCCGGTGCGGACCCGGCGGGTCTCGACCTTGGACCCGTTCAGCACCTGCACGCTGGTGACGCCGTTCTGGAAGAGCACCGCCGAGCGCGGCACCGACAGGCCGCAATCGCGCGCCGTCTCGATGACCGCGCTGGCGAACTGGCCGGACCGCAGGGCGGAGGCGGGCTCGACGGTGAGGCGGGCCCGGCCGAGCTGGGTCGTCGGATCGACCTCGCTGACGGCGACCCGCACCGTGCCCGTGGCCTCGCCCCCGTCGCCCCGGATGATCCGCGCCGTCGTGCCGACGCGGATCTTGGTCGCGTAGAGGCTCGGCACGTCGACGAGCAGGTCGATGCCGGTCTCGGAAGCGATCCGCAACTGGGGCTCGGGCTGCCCGCCGGGCCCGACCGGCATCGTCGCGCTGGTTGCCATGCCGATACGGGCATTGATGCGGGTGACCAGACCGGCGATGGGCGCGCGGGCGCTCACGCTGGCGGGCCGTCCCTGGCCAGCGCCGTCCTCGGCCCCGATCAGGGTCGCGCGCAGCAATTCCTGGCCGCTCGCGACCCTGTCGCCCTCCGACACCAGGATCTGGCTGATCCGGTAACCGTCCAGGGCGAGGCTGGCGCCGCTTTCCTCCCGCGCGAGGGCGAAGCCGGTGATCCGGATCTGCTCCTTCAGACAGGCCTGCCCCGCCCGCACCCCGAGCACGGTGGTGCCCTCCGGCGTGCTCTCCGCCGACGCGATTCCGGCGCAGAGCAGCGATCCGACGATCGCCAGGAGGCCAACGATCGCCACGCGTGCCGGATGCGGCTCGCCCCGCGACGGCGCGCGACCCTGATCATCGCGTCGGCGGTGACGTTGCACGATCTCCGGAAACTGCACGTCGACGGCCCGTCCTGCTGTGCGAAGAGAGGATACGACGGCGCGGCCGAACACACCCGGGGATGAACCGGGTGGTCGGACCTACGCCTGTGAGCGGAGCGTCAGCGTCCGGCGGTCTTGACCTGGAGGAGGTTCACCGCCTGGACGCGCCGGTTCTCGGCGCCCGTCGGATCGGCCTCGTTCTTGAGGCGCGACTTGCCGTAGCCGACGGCGATCAGGTTGGCGGCGGGCAGCTTGTACTGCTGCACGAGGTAGCGCTTCACGGCCTCGGCCCGACGCTCGGAGAGCTTCTGGTTGGCCGCATCCGTGCCCTTGGCGTCGGTGTGCCCGGCGATCACGAAGGTCTGGTTAGCCAGTGCCGGATTGGACAGGGCGCGGCCGAGCTTGTCGGCGTTCTGGAGGGCGCTGCCCTTCAGAACGTCGGAGCGGAAGTCGAACTCCATGCTGAGATCGAAGGCCGGCTTGTCGGCGGCGACCAGCTTCAGCTTCTCGCGGGTGTCCGCGCTCAGCGCCGCGCTGCTCTTGTTGCGCAGGGTATCGACGAAGGCCACGTCCGCCGGAGCGGCGGCGGGCGCCGGGGCGGGCGCGCCGATGGAGAGGCTGCGCGTCTTCTGCGGCAGGAGGGCCTTCAGGATCTGGTCTTCCGTCACCTCCTGCGCGGCGGCGGGCACCACCGTGAGGAGAACGGCAACGAGACCGAACACGCGATGTGAAACTCGGGACATGTGAGCCTCCGGCAAATATCGTTGAGAAGGAGCTTGTATCGGGAGCAGCGGCGGGGAGTGCTTAAACTTCACTGATCCGTTCTTCCCACGCCTCAGGTCTCCGATCAACAGGTTCCATCGCGTAGGAGTGCCTTTTGTCACGACGAAGCCGCCGAATTCGCAGTGTATCCCAAGTCCCGCGCCGCGCACGATTCAAGTCCCGTGCGGAGCGCGATTCATGCGAATTGTCGAGACGGGTCTCCGCCGGAGGCGTCGGCCCGGCCCCTGACGGCACCGGCCGGATTCGCGATTCACCGGAGGGCGCCCGCCCCGCCGGGCCAAGCTCGCGCCGGTCAGCGCAGGCCGTACTGCGCGAAATCCTTGTCGATCATCGGGTTCAGCGCCAGCGCCCCCGTGAGGTCCTCCGTCGCCTGACTGCGCTGGCCGAGGCGGGACCGGGCGATGCCGCGCCCGTAGAGGGCGGAACTGTGGGTCGGCGACTGAGCCAGGGCGGCGTCATAATCGGAGATGGCGGCCTGGAGCGCACCGGATTTCAGGTTGACGAAGCCGCGGCTGTCGAGGGCATCCACGAAGTTCGGCCGCAGCGTGAGGGCCTGGTTGCAATCGGCCAGCGCCCGCGACAGGTCGTTCGTGATCGCCCGCACCCAGCAGCGATTGTTGAGGGCCTCGGGATTCTTCGGGTCGAGGCGGATCGCCTGATCGAAATCGGCCAGCGCCGCGGAGTAATCGTCCCGCTGAGCGTGGAACTGACCCCGCTCGTAATAGGCGGCCGGATCCTTCGCGCTCCGCGCGATTCGCGCGTCCAGGCTGGTCTTGCGCTGCAATTCGGCCGGCGAATAGGGTTTCGGCGGCGTGTGCCACGCGGTATCCTTCGTCGTCGGCGGCGCTGCCGGGGGAACGGCGGGTGTGGTGGACTTCGGCGCCTTGTCCCGCGCCTCGTCCAGCCGGGCGATCTCCGCGCGCGCGACGCTCGCGAGGGTGCCCGCCGGATGCTGGGACAGGAACTCCTCGTAGGCCTTGCGCGTGCCGGCGGCGTTCGCCCGGTTGAAGGCGCGCGCCGTCGCCTCCTCGGCGGCCACGAGGTCGTCGATCTCCTTGGCGGCCGCCGCGTCGGCCGTACTCTGCGACGGGAGCTTGCCCGCGTCCGGGCGGGGCGGAGCCGGCTTGTCCTCGACCCGAGCGCTCTTCTGTGTCGGCTCGGGTTTCGGCTCCGGCCTCACCTCGGCCTTCGCTTCGCTCTTCGCGCGCGCGGGATCGAAGGCGAAGGATTCGCCCGCCTCGGCGGACAGGGCCGGCACCTGCTGTCCGCGACTGTCGCGGGACAGGGCCTCGCGGGTGGCGGTGAAGGCCTGGACGGCGCTGTTCTCGGAGACGCCGATCTGCCGGACGAGTTCCGTGACGAAGGGGCTCTGCGCCGTGCTCACCTCGTTGACGACGCTGCCGGGGGCCGCCGAGTACAGGCCGAGCAGGCCCGGGCCCGTCTTCATCTCGGCGAGCCCGGTAGAAAAGCTGCGGAAGCGCCGCTCGAAGGGATTGCGGCGGGAGGCATCGAGGACGACCACCCGTGTGCCGGCTCCCTTGCGGTCGAGTTCGGCCATGAGCGCGTCGACGCCGATGCCGTCGCGCAGCACGTCCGCCTCGCTCCAGATCCGCGCATCGACGGGGACCATGTAGTTCTTCCGCGCCACCTGGATGCCGTACCCGCTGAAGAAGACCAGCGCGACGGAGCCGGGCTCGACCTTGCGCACGAAGCCGTCGATGGCCGCCTGCATCCGCTCACGGGGGAGGTTTTCCCCCGTCACCACCGTGAACCCCTTGGCGCGCAGGGCGTCGCCGAGGGCCTTCACGTCACCCAAGGGGGTCGCGAGCGCCGCGTCGCTGTCCGGGTAGGTAGCGTTGCCGATAAGGAGCGCGTTGCGGGCGTTGGAGAAGGAACCCGCCTCGGCGCCGTCCCGTCCCGACACCAGAAACACGGTCAGGATCAGGAGGATCGTCGCAATGGAATGACGGGCACGCATGCGGCGCTCTGCACAATTCGGACGGTCGGTGATACGCATCGAAGCGCGCGCGGCGCAATAGCGCGTCCCGCGACAAACAGCGGACGGTTTCCCGGCCCCGTGCAAAAGTCGGCCGCTGTCACCGGAAACACGCATCGGCGTCGCGTTAGTCTGTCCTTCGCCGCCTCACCGGTCGCTTGCCGCCTCAGGTTCACTGAATTTCGAGCATCCCGCCCCCGAACGACCGGGTTTGCATTGAAAAATTCTCCGGCGACGCCCGCTTCATGCCACCGCTGTGTCGCCCGGCACTGTCGGTCCCCGGCCTCGGCGCGGGCAAGGTCTTGACAAGACCTGACCCCTTCCCGCTGATCCGCCTCGACGGTCGCGTACCGCCGCCGTCGAGGGCTCGCCCCGGGCGCGGCTGGCGCCCCGTTGCCGGACATGGGTGGGCAGAGTGATGAAGCGGACGATCGCGGCAATCCTGGCCGCCGACGTCGTGGGGTTCTCGCGCCTGATCGCGCAGGACGAGGAGGACACCCTTCGGCGGCTGGCCGAGCACGCGGCGATCTTCCGGGGCTACGTGGCGGATTTCCGCGGCCGCGTCTTCAACACCGCGGGCGACGCCATCCTCGCCGAGTTCCCGAGCGCGGTCGAAGCCCTGCGCGCGGCCATCGCGATCCAGGAGACGCTGCGCGCGCGCGATCGCGACGTCCCGCCGGATCGCCGGATCGCCTTCCGGATGGGCCTGAACATCGGAGACGTGGTCGTGCGCGAGGATGGCGACCTCCTCGGCGACGGGGTCAACATCGCCGCGCGGCTCGAGGGCCTCGCCGAGGCCGGCGGCATCTGCATCGCCCGCTCGGTCCACGAGGCCGTCCACAACAAGGTCGCGGTCGGGTTCCGCGACATCGGCTCGCAGCGCCTCAAGAACATCCCGCGTCCGGTTCACGCCTACCGGGTGGTTTGGCCCGCGCAGGCATCCGAGGCCGCCACCTGGAGCGGCCGCCTGCGCCGCCACGCTGCACCGCGCTGGTGGTGGCTGCCCACGGCCGGAATCCCGATCCTCGCGCTGGGCGCCTGGGTGGCGTGGGACGGAGGGCCGTTCGCCCGCAAGGACGCCGCCGGGATCGCACCGATCGAGGCCGAATCGGGCGCGCTCGCCGTGGCGGTCGCTCCACCCCATCGCGGCTGCTTCAAGGACGAGGCCCTGATCGGCGGCGTGGTGGTGCCGCGCCGGGAGGTCGACGTGCGACCGGACCTCGACACCTACCGCGTGCTCAGCATCGCCACCGCCCCCCTCGCCTCGGTCTCGGCGGGCGACGTCCTGGCGCGCATCGTCCGGGTCGGCGCACCGGAGAGCGCGGCTCTGGCCACCCGCGCGCCGATTTCGGGCCTCGTCGGCCGGATCGGCGCGAGCCCGGGGGAGACGATGAGTCCGGCCTCCCCGCCCCTGTTCCAGATCATCGCGCAGGGCGAGTACGACCTCGCCGCCGAGGTGCCCCTCGCCACCCTGGCTCGACTGGCGCCGGGGCAGAGCGCGGTCCTGACTCCGCTCGGCGGCTCGGATCTGCCGGGTCAGGTCCGCACGGTGGCGAAGCCGGCCGATCCGGCCACCCAGTCCGGCCGGGTGCGCGTGCAGATCAAGGAGGCGGGGGACCTGCGCCAGGGCACCTTCGCCCGGGCGGTGGTGCGGATCGACGGGCGCTGCGGCCTGGCCGTGCCGAGCGCCGCGGTGATGATCGGGCCGGAAGGCCGGTTCGTCTACGTCGCCGACGGCGACCGCATCGAGGCGCGTCCCGTTGCGACCGGCCTGACCGAGGGCGACACCATCGAGGTCAAGAGCGGCGTGAAGGCCGATGATCTGGTCGTCCTGCGGGCCGGACCGTTCCTGCGCGAGGGGGCGACCATCACCCCGGTTCGCGAGGCCGGCTACCATCGGGTCCCCTGAGCGCCGGCGCACATCGCGCGCCACCGACCGATCCGCGCGGGAATACTGAGTTTCGGTTCCGTGCCGCCGCGCACTGTGCAGGACATTCAAGACGATCGACGCGGATTCGACTGTTGACCCCCGGTCGGCGCGACCGCATGCATTGAATCAGATGCGTGTCTCGCCGAACAGATCGCTCGCGGATCTGATTTCCACCGGCCGCAACCTGTATCGACATCAGCGGAGAGGAACAGGACGATGAAGATCACCAGTGCGGCGGGCCTCGTCCTGCTGTCCGCCCTGTCGACGGCGCCGGCGCTCGGTCAGGGCACGAGCGTGCAGCGCGCGGCCTGTACGCCCGACGTCTTTCGCCTGTGCAGCGGTGAGATTCCCAACGTCGACCGGATCACCGCCTGCCTGCGGCGTGACAGGACGAAACTGAGCAGCGGCTGTCAGGCGGTCTTCGCGATGCTCGAGGACAAGAAGGTCGCCACCCGCTCGGTCGATGTCGAAGCAGGACGTGACACGGGCTGGTGCGTGCTCGGCGAGAACCCGGTCCCGGGCCAGGAACTCTGGATCGCCTGGTGCAGTCAGCAGTCTCGCCAACCCTGAACGTGAAACGGATGCTGCGGCTCAGCTTGTGTTCACCATCGATTCATTGATAGTTCGGCTCACATCTGTCGCATTGAGCCGGATTGATCGATGATCCCGGTGATCTGATCGCAGGCCGGCACGCCGGGCGGGTTCCAGGATTTTGCCACACGCCACCGGCACCAAGACGACGAACGAAACGACGAAGTGGATTTCACGACGATGCGCACGCTGAAACTCGCCCTGCTCCCGGTCGCGCTGTCGGCCCTCGCCCTCGCCGCGGCGGCACCCGCCCAGGCAAGGCCCGCAGCGGCCTGCGTCCCCGGTTGCGACGGTTACGGACCCCGCAGCTGCACCTGGGACGCGATCTGCATTCCCCGGCGGCTGGATGCGCGCTTCGTCCCCGTGGCGTGGCCGCTGCGCGTACCGTACGCCGTCCAGCGCACGGTCACCCGTTTCGATGTCGAGGCCGTTCGCCTCTTCCAGCGCATGCCCTGATCCGCACGCGCCTCACACCTGTTCCGGCGCCCCGTCCGGGCTCCGGCAAAACCAAACGGCCCTCCCGTGACGCCATGATCACGGGGGGCCGTTTCGGTCTCATCCCAAATCCGTCTGATCCCTTCCGGCGATCCCTGTGGGATCGCGGATCGGGGCTTGCTCAGGCGCCCCGCGGGCTTGCCGATCCGTCACCCGCTTCGATCGAGCGAATGGCGGATCAGGCCGAACCCGGAACGCCGGTTCTGTCAGGCGAGCCTCACCACTGGTAGCGCAGGCCAGCCTTGCCGCCGCCGCCGACGAGGTCGTCCCCGATGCGGTAATCCGCGCGCAGGAAGCCGGAGAGACCGGTCGAGAGGTTCAGGAAGTTGATGGAGGCCTGGATCTCGCCCCGCACCTTGCCGACATTGGTGAGGCCGGTGATTCGGGTGCCGCCGCCGAAGGTCGCCGTCGTCCCGGATTCGGTGAAGGTGTCGTAGATCAGACCCGTGATGCTCGGCTCGACGCGGATATTGTTCTCGATGAACTCGGTGCCGAGGCGTGTGCCGATCCGGCCGCGCAGGGCGTCACCGTCCTGCAGCGGGACGGTGCCGGGGGCGAGGGTGGGCGTCCGGTCGAACACCGTGGCCACGTATTCGAGGCCGGCCGTCGGCTCGATGTAGAGGGCGTGGGGTAGGTCGAACCGGTAGCCGATATTGCCGAGGACGTTGTAGTTCACGAGGCCCGTCGCCTGGCGGATGCCCGGCGCGGTGATGTCGAGGCCCAGGATGTCGCTCTTGAACAGCAGGTCCGAGAAGAAGCCACCCTTGAGGTAGGTGGCATAGGCGCCGACCGTGCCGCCGTCGTAATCCTGGCGGCCGGCGCCCTGGTTCAGGCGCACGGAGGCCAGGGTGTAGCCGCCCATCACGCCGAGGATCAGACCGTCGTCCGGGGCCGTGAGACCGCTGATGACCACGTCGGTGCCGGCGAGCACGCCGCCCGTCGCCTGGCTGTAGCCGAGGTCGCGGCTGATGTTCAGGCCGCCGAAGCTGATGTTGCTGAAGCCGGAGCGCCGCTCCAGGTCACCGAAGGCGCGCGCCCAGACCGCCGGCTTCACGTTGCTGGCCGGGGCCGGCGCGGGCGCCACGAGGTTGGGTGCGATCGGGTCCTTGCTCACGAGGGCGGCGTATTGGGTGTCGCCCGCATAGGACAGGGCCGGGGCGGCCGAACCGCCGTTGGCGGCGGCGCGCTGCGCGTCGCCGCGCAGCTGGGTCACGCGGTCGAGGACGGCGGTGCTGCCCTGGGTGGCGATGGAGCGGGCCGCCACCACGGCGGTCGTGCCCGAGAGGCCCACCGCGGTCGGGACCGCTCCGAGGCTGACCGTGCTGCCCTGCTGGCCCCCTTCCGTGAGGAGGACCGCCTCGAGGGTTCCGAAGTTCTGGGCGCTCGCCAGGGTGAACGCGTTGGGGGCCACGGTGCCGGCGACCTGGATCAGGGTCGGAGAGCGGGCGAAGGCGACGCCGGGCGTCAGGTTCGTCACCCCGACGGCGGTCGTTCCGCTGGCGTTGCCCGTGATGACGAGGCGGTCGCTCGTGTTGGCCTGCGTGGAGGCATTCAACAGCACCGTGCCCTGGTTGCCGACGTAGTTGCCGGCGATCGTCAGGCTGCTGGCCGCCGACTGGCTGCGCACGTCGATCACCCCCGCATTGGTGAAGGTCGAGACGTTGCCGAAGGTCGCGGCGATTGCATCCGTGCGGGTGGCCGCCCCGGCGAGGTTGACGACGCCGGTATTGGTGAAGGTGCCACCGCCGAACCCACTCGTCCCGGTCGCCGTGAACAGGCCGCTGTTGTTGAGGCTCGACCCGGCGGAGAGGGCGACGGCACCGCCGATGAAGCCGCGGTTGTCGATCTGCGACGCCACGGTGCTCGCCGTGCTGTCGATGGCGTAGCCGCCGAGGCCGGTGATGCTGCCCGTCGCGGCATTGGACACCGTGAGCGCGCCCGATCCAGCCATCGTCATGATGCCGGTCAGCCCGGAGATCGAACCCGAATTCGCGATCGAGAGCGGACCGCCGAAGGTGCGCGCCAGGAGGGCGACGCCCTGTGCGGCGGTGACCTGGCCGGAATTGACCAGCGTGATCTGACCGGCGCGCGCCGGAACCTCTCCGCTGGCTGCCGCCCCTGCCTGCAGGGCGAGGCCGGTCGTTCCGCCCGTGACCGTGCCGGAATTCGTGAGCGCGATCGCGCCGGAAGCGGCGGCGGCGATGCCGATGCCGGTCGGCGCGGTCGTCACCGTCCCGGAATTGTTGAGGGTGAGCGTGCCCTGGGTGAGCGCGGCCACCGCGATGGCCGGCAACGGAGCCCCGGAGGCGCCGAAGCTGGTCCTGAGCGTCTGGTCCAGCGCGGCGACCGAGGGAGGAAGGAGCGCGAGGTTCTCGGGCGTCAGGGCCGCGGGAATCGTCGCGTCGTAGCGGATCGTTCCGGAATTGGTCAGGGTGATGCCGGTGGCGGTGGTGGCCGCGAGGCCCACCTGCCCGAACGTGACCGTACCGGTGTTGGTGAGCGACGCGGCTGCGGCGGACACGGCCGCGCCGACGCCGCCGCGCAGGCTGCCCGCGTTGTTGATCGTCGTGAGGCGCGTGTTCTCTGTGACGATGCCGAAGGCGCCGGTGATGCTGCCCTGGTTGGCGATGTTAAGCGCACCGGTGCCGCTGCGTGCGTAGACGCCGGACGAAGCGCCCGCGATGGTGCCGGCATTGTTGACCGTCACGGCGCCCGATCCCGCCGATCCGTCGATCTCGACGCCGGAACGCGTCGCCGAGCGGATCGTGGCGCTGGAGGCCACGTTCAGGGTCACCGTGTTCGACGGAGCGGCCCCCGTCGCAGAGGTCGGCATCAGCAGGACGGCGCTTTCGCCGTTCGCGGTGGTCGCGATCGTCGTGTCGTTCAGGACGTTGAGCGTGAAGTTGCCGGTGGGTTGATAGAAGATGCGCTGGTCGTAGGTCCGGCTCGGACCGCAATTGGCCACGTTCGTGCTGGCGGCGTTGTCGCCGGCGGAGCAGACGTTGGCGATGACCACGCTACCGTTTCGGACGGGGAACAGAAACTGTCCGGGCACGCCGTTGTTCGAGCTGGTCGCCAGGGCATTCGCGCCGCCGTCGAGGAAGGCGCCCGGAACCAGGGACCCGGGAAGCTCATAATAGGTTCCGGCGACGCCGGTTCCGGCCGAGAAGCCGGCCGAGGGCGGCGAAGAGCCGGGCGTGCATAGGCCGTTCGTTCCACCCTGGCCGCCGCTCCCGCTGCACTCCCACTTGATGCTGCCGTAGTTGAAGTAGATGTCGAAGTTGCCCGCGCCAGTATCGGCGCGGCTCGCCAGGATCGCCTGGAACGTGTTCAACTTGTCGGCCTGAGAGGCGAAGTAACCGACGGAAGGCCAGGTCGCGCCGAAGGCGGTGCGACCCTGGTAGGTTCCGTTGCCGAAGCCCAGTACGCCGCTGGCAGGATTGCGCGTGTCGGTATCGGCATAGAACGGGGCGATGATCGGCTGGCCCTGGTAACTGGCCCCGACCCCCACCGGGATGAAATTCGCAGACGCGCTCTCGAACGTCAGATTGCCGTGGTTGTTGACGAAGATCTGTGAGTAGGACTTGCCGAAGTAATTGACCTCGAACGGCAGCGTCACGGGACCGCCGATGCCGTCCAGCGTACGACCGTCGGCCGTGATGCTGGTGCCGAGGCCGACGCTCGCAGTCTGCGGCAGTCGGTTGCTCTCGAAGCCCGATGCGATCGTCTGCGCTGTCGCCGAAGCGATTCCCCCGAGAAGGGTGAGTCCCGGCAGGGACGCGAACGACACGCCCATCAGGAGCGTCCGTTTCAGCCAAGCCGAACCTGTGGGAGTGGCCAACTGAAGAAATGCTCGGGGGGAGTTGGTCAACGATATCATTCTAGGCAATCCCGTCGTCTTGGGACGACCATAAAGCAGCCTCAGCCGGACTGGAGTGATTTTTTGGGGCGAATGGAGGGAGGCGGCATCTTTTCCAACCCGCGTGACCGACAAGTCACTGTACTGGATAAGAGGAACTGATCGGCCGGTGTTGAGGGAGAATGATTGCGACGGCTACAAATTCTGCGGCAGCCGACCTCGCTTCGGATCACGATGAACTTGATTGACGATCCGTTACGATTGGCGCATCGGAATCCTTCGCCGTAGGCGAGATCGAGCGGCACCTCGCGCCGTTCCGGAGGGAGGCCGACGTCATATCCGGCGCTCTCAGAAAGGGCTTCGCGCGTCAGTGATCGCGGAGACCGACCGGGGGGTGCCCGGCAAATCCGGCGCCATCGATCACGCCACTGGCGCGACCTCTTCCGGTAGCGGTCCCCGAGATCGAAGAGGCCGGACCGTTGTGACTCAGGGCATCCGGCTCATGGCCCGCACCGCACCGATCTCGGCGGGGCTGTAGCCGGAAGAGGCCGCCGTCGCCCGGGCGGGCGCGGCCGGGGCGGCGTGGGACAGGGCTGGGACGCGCGGGCTCGCGCGCAGGGGTTGCACGACCCGGACGGTGGGCTTCGGCGGCGCCTGATGCACCACACGCGGGGCGCGGACCGGCTCCGGAACACGGGCCGCCTTCGGAACGGCATGCGGCTCCGGTGCCCGCGCGGCCTTCCGCGCCGGACGCGGCTCCGGGGCCTCGACCGTCTCGGCCGGACGGGCGGCCTTCGGCTTCCGCGTCGGGCTCGCCGCTTCCACCGGCAGGGTCTCGGTCCGGCAGACGCCGTTCCGCAGGGTCATGCCCGAGGGGCAGGTGACGATCACGCAGGCGTCGCCCTTCACCTCGGATCCGGCGGGACAGGCGATCGGGCAGATGCGGCCGCTGTAGCTGTTCAGATCATCCAGCGTGAGCTGGTCGGGCAACGTCGAGACGATCCGGATCGAGCGGTTCAGGCCGTTCTTCGCCGGGTCGCCCTTCGACCGGTCGATGCGCTGGGCGGAGGTGTAGAAGTTCTCCAGGGCCGCGCTGGAGGGACGACCCCAGGTCGATTCCATCGGTTCGGTGTAGCAGCCGAGATCGTACAGGCGCCGCTGCACAGCGCGCGTCACGTCGGATTGGGCGGAAGATCCGGAGGCCTTCGCCTCCGCCTGCTTGGGCTCGCCGGCACTCTTCAGGTCCAGGCTGGCATAGGTCGTCTGCGGGAAGGGCGTGGCGCCTGAATCCGGAGCGGCCTTTTCGGAGGACGCATTCGCCTTCTCGTTGGCGATGACCGCCTTGGCCAATTCGGGGGAGAGGGCGAAGCCGCCGGAATTCGCGGGCGCCGCCCTGTCCTTGACGATGGCTTCGGCCTGGACCCGTGCGGTTTCGATGGCGGCCGTCTCGACGCGCGCCGCCTCGTCGCGCCGGGCTTGATCGGCGGCCGCGACCTGCGCGGCCTTCTCGGCCTCGGCGCGGGCCTGCTCCTGGCGCGCCGCCTCGTCACGCCGCTTCTGCTCGGCGGCGGCAAGACGGGCCCGCGTCTCGGTCTCGGCCCGCTCCGCCTCCAGGCGCGCCGCTTCCTGCCGGATCGCCTCGGCCCGGGCGACCTCCTGACGGGCGATCTCCGCCAGGCGTGCCTGCTCGATACGCGCCGCCTCGTCACGGGCCTTCTTCTCGGCCGCCGCCGCCAGGGCGGCCTTCACGGCCTCGGCTCGGACCGCCTCCTGACGGGCAATCTCAGCCAGGCGCACCTGCTCCAGGCGTGCCGCCTCGTCGCGCCGCTTCTGCTCGGCAGCAGCGAGGCGGACGGCCTTCTCGGCTTCGAGGCGAGCCGTCTCGGCCTTCGCGGCCTCCTGGCGGGCGATCTCAGCCAGGCGCGCCTGCTCCAGGCGATCCGCCTCCTCGCGCCGCTTCTGCTCGCGGGCGGCCAAGCGGGCGGCCTTCTCGGCTTCCTGGCGAGCCGCCTCGACCTTCGCGGCTTCCTGACGGGAAATCTCCGCCAAGCGCGCCTGCTCCAGGCGGGCGGCCTCCTCGCGCCGCTTCTGCTCGACGGCGGCCAGGCGAGCGGCCTTCTCGGCTTCCGCCTGAGCGGCCGCGAGGCGTGCGGCTTCCTGACGGGCGGACTCTTCCAGGCGGGCCTGCTCCAGGCGGGCGGCTTCCTCGCGGCGCAGGATCTCGGCCGCCGCCTGGCGGGCCGCCTTCTCGGCGGCGAGGCGCGCCTGTTCCTGCCGTGCAGCCTCCTCACGACGCAGCGCCTGCCGCTTGGCCTCTTCGGCCTCCTTCTGGGCGACGAGACGAGCCTGCTCGGCCTGATTCTGCTCCTCCTCACGGCGCGCCAGATCGCGGCGGCGCTGCTCCTCCTCGCGGCGCTGCTGCTCGTCCTCGCGGCGAGCCCAGAGCAGTCGCTCCTGGGCGCGGCGCTCCTCCTGCCGCTTGTTCTCGATCTCCTGCTCCGCGAAGCGGGCCTGATTTTCGAGGAGTTGAATGCGGATCCGGGCGGCATCCGCCAGGAAGCTCGCCGGGAACTTCTCGATGAACGCACCGAGGTCGGCGGCGGCGTTGCTGTTGCGCAGCCGCGTCCAGGCCTGGACGTCGGTCTCGGCCCGGTTCAGGAACACCTCGTCGGCGTAGGAGCGCGAGAACTCGGGCAATTGCTTGCCCTGCGTCGCGTTCTTCACCGACAGCGCCACTTTCTGGAAGACCTGACCCACTTCGAGGCCCGATTCGGACAAGGCCTTCGCCAGCGCTTCCGCGTAGGGGCTGTTGCGGCCGGCACCGTCATAGGCCACCTGATTCGACTGCGTCGCATAGGCGATGATCAGGCCCTGGCGGCCGGAGAGCCGCGCGAGACCGGGTCCGCTGGAGCGCTTCACGCCCTCCGTGAGGGGGAGATTGCGGCATGCGTCGAGGATCATGATCCGCGCACCGCGCGCGTTGTCGAGGGCGCCGATGACGCTGTCGACCGAGATCGTCTCGAACGGGATGTCGAAGCCGTCCTTCAACTGCGCGTCGGTGGGGACGAGAAAGTTCTGGTTCTGGTACTGCAGACCGTGGCCGGCATAGTAGACGAGGGCGGTGTCCGCATCGCTCGCCGTCCGCGAGAACTGAGCGAGGCGCCGGTCCATGTCGCGCTTCGACAGGTCCCGTCCCTCGATGACCGTGAAGCCGATCTGGCGCAGGACCGTCGCGATGTCTTCCGCGTCGTTGCTCGGATTGTCGAGCTTGCCGAAGCTCGCATAGGACGCGTTGCCGACGATCAGCGCGACGCGCTTGGCCCCCTGGGGCTCAGCCATAGCGATCGTGACCCACATCGTGAGCACGATCGCCGTCAGCGCTGGCAGCACCTTCTTCATGCTCTCGACCGTACACGCCAGCCCGGGACCCAATCAAGTGAGCGGACGCACCCGCATGCGGATCTTCGGTCGATTCGGTCCACTTCGATCGCCGACGACTTGAGATCGACGGACTGTCGAAATTTTCAGACGCTGTTGCAGAAATCAGACTCTTTGTTCGATTGTTCTTCGCCGCCCCGAAGGCGCCGGAGACTGCTTTCGGTGGCCTGCGCCGTGATTCGTATTTGAGGACCGTTGACGCCCGCAGATTTCATCTGAAAGAACGTCTGGATTCGCGAGGAGCACGGGGTTTGGCCTTGATGATCGCCCGGCCATCCTCGGTCTGCCAGGCATGAGACTCCGCGTCGCCGTCCTCATGGCCGTCGTGCCGGTCGCGGCCGCAATCCTTGGCTGGTCGATTGCCTCCGACCGCCTCGCGCAAACCTTCGTGGATCGCCTGAAGCACGAGACCGGGCGGGATTGGCGCGTCGGCGCCGTTCGCGTCGCGTGGCCTCCGGCTCTGTTGGTGACGGACTTGGCGACGGGCGATGCCCGCGCCGGCCTCGACATCGGGCGGCTCACGGTGCCGGTCTCGCGCGCGCTGATCCTGGGCGGAGCCGGAACCGTGCCGCTGCACGCCGAGGCCGTAAGTCTGCGCATCCCCGTGGACGGCTCGCCGCCCGGGTCGACGCGCGTCGTGGCCGGTCCTGCCCACACCGAAGCGTACCTCGACGCAATCCGCGTGCTGTCCCGGGACGTGGCTTGCGATGTCTCCCGCGACGGCCGTCGCATCGATGTCACGGCCGGCCAGGTCGAGATCGTCCTCGAGCGAAACCCGAATGCCACTTCGCCGTCCATCGACCTCGACGTCGAGAATGTCGGTCAGCGCCTGCACATCGCGCTCGATCGTCCGGGAGCCGACGCCGCCCGGCCCTTGCGTGTCGACGTCACTCCGAGCGCCGGGCGATCCGACCTTCCGGTCGTTCGGGTGCGTGCGAGCCTCGAGGCCGGGGCGGACCATGTCTCGATCGAGCGCATCGCCGGAACGCTGAGTGAATCGCCGGTCTCGGGCCGTCTTCGGCTCGATCTGAAGGACACGACCAGTCTCAGGGGCGATCTCCGCCTGGACGACCTGATCCTGAAGGCAGGGGTCGACGAGGGGCAGCCCGTTGCGCGCGGCCCCCGGGTGTCCGTGCCGACGGACGCCCTCCCCCGGCCCGGCTGGTTCGCGGCGTTCGACGCGGACCTGCGCCTTGCCATCGGCCGCATCACCCTCGGTCCTGCCCGATTCGAGGATCTCGCGGTGGTGACGTCGATCCGGGGGGGCATGCTCGAGACGGCGGTCACCGCCGCTCGTGCCTATGCGGGTGCGATGAAGCTGCGCTACTCTCTTTCCCCCGCCGACGGAGCATCGACCCAGGACAAGGCGCGGAGCGATAGCGAGACCGGCCGCCATCGCCTCAGCATGACCCTGGCCGGCGCACGATTGCGCCCGCTCCTGACGGACCTCGTCGGCGCGGGCGGACTGGACGCGCAAACGGTGGCGCGGATCGACATCCAGGCCACGGCCGGGCGCCCGGCCGATCTTGCCCGCGCCGCGACGGGTTTTGCCGACGTCACCCTGACGGACGGTCGTGTCGACGCGGCGGATCTGATCGGCCTGGGCGGCGAGGGACCGTTCTCGCGCTTCCAGAGCCTCGGCGGCAGCTTCAGCATCGCCGAGGGGCGGGCCGTGACGAACGATCTCCAGCTCAGGTCTCCGCTGATCCAGTCCACGGGGGCCGGGTCCATCGATCTCGTCGCCCGAACCCTCGATCTGCACTTTCAACCCGCGGTCACGTCCCAGCGCGGCCGTTCCGGGTCCGGGCGCGCCCTCAACGTCCCCGTTCACGTCTCGGGCCCCTGGGACGGGCCGGCGGTGTCGGCCGATATGGGCGGCCTCCTTCAGAATCCCGCAGGAGCCATCGAGGCCCTGCAGGATCTCGGCACCGGCCTCATGGGTCCTCAGGGGGGCGGACGCGGCGCGGGCGGCTTCGAGGGCCTTCTGGATGCCATCCTGCCACGGGGCGGCCGTGAGCCTGCCCCGGTTCGCCGCCGCTGACGATCGAGGTTCCATGAACTCCAGTTTCGCGATCAAGATTCCTTCGCGGGAACCCGGCACCCGACGGGCGGCCCTTGCCGTCCTCGCGCTGCTCCTCGCATCTCCGTCGCAGGCAGCCGACGTGACGCCGGATGGGCTGTCGGTCAGTGTCAGATCGGCCCGGCGCCTGTGCTTCAGCGACCGGGTGGAGGTCACCGGCGTGCTGCTCCCACGCCAGGAGGTCGACGTTGCGGCGGAGCGCGAGGGATTCAAGGTCGCCCAGATTCTGGTCGCCCCCCTCGAGATGGTCGCGGCGGGGCAAGTGCTGGCCACCCTCGCCCCGATCGAGGGGATTGCATCTCCCGGAGCGTCGCCCGTCCTGCGTGCCAGCGTGGCCGGCATGGTCCTGCGCAGCAATGCCCAGGTCGGCGTGCCGGTCTCCCCGCGCCAGGGTGCGCTCTTTCAGATCGCCGCGAGGCGGGAGACCGACCTTCAGGCCGCCGTTCCCCTCGGCGATTTAGCCAAGCTCCGCCCGGGCCAGAAGGTGTCGGTGAAGCCCCTTGGCCTGACGGAGAGCGTCGGCACCGTGAGCCGCGTCGATCAGACCCTCGACCCGGCGAGCCAACTCGGCCGGGTCCGGATCGGCCTGGAGCCAAGCCTCGACATGCGCTTCGGCACCTTCGCGCGCGGGATTATCACCCTCAACGAGCGCTGCGGCCTCGGCGTGCCCTACGCCGCCATCCTGTACGAGCCGGAAGGCACCGTGGTCCACACCATCGCGGGGGACCGCGTGGTGACGCGTCAGGTGGAGACGGGCCTCCTTGCGGGGTCGGATGTGGAAATCCGCTCCGGCCTCACGGAGGCGGACACCGTCGTGGTCCGCGCAGGTGCCTTCCTGCGCGAGGGCGACCGGGTCTACCCGGTGCCGGTGCGCGAGGGGCCGGACATCCGGGAGATCGGGCAGGCCCGTTGATCGGGTGACGGACGGGCCGGGGTGCGCGCCCGTCACCAGGGTGCGGATTCGCCCGTCAACGCCTCGTAGGGCGGCATCGGGAGAGCCGCGAGGCGCCCCCGCGCGATCAGGCGGCGATCGGCCTGTGGGCGGGCCACCACCTCGTTGAGGGAGCGGGCCGCGAGCAGGATCAGGTTGGCCGGCGCGCCGGAGACGATCCGGCCCGCCTCGGGCAGGCGCATCAGCCGGGCGGGCACCGGCCCCGCGAGGGCGACCGCATCGCCGAACGGGTGGTCGAGGTGGAGGATGCGGACCGCCTGCCGGAGGGTATCCAGCATGTCGTGGTCGCCGTAGGCGTAGAACGCGTCCCGGCAATTGTCTCCCGCCACCGCCACGGGCACGCCGGCCGCGCGCAGTTCCTGCACCGGAGCGACCCCCCGCCAGCGCGGGGTCCGTCCGCGTCGGCGATCCTGCAGGTACATGTTGACGGTGGGCAGGGTGACGATCCCGATCCCCGCCTTCGCCACGCGCGCGATGGTGGCCTCGGCAATCTCGGGCGGCTGCAGCGCCAGACTGCAGCAATGCCCGCAGGTGACCCGGCCCTCGTAGCCGTGGCGTAGTGTGGCCCGGGCCACCGCGTCGAGGGAGGTGGCAGCCGGGTCGTCGGTCTCGTCCACGTGCAGATCGATATCGAGGTCGCGCTCGGCGGCGAGCGTGAACAAGTGGTCGAGGAGGGCATCAATGGCCGCGAGGCCCGCCCCGTGCAGGCCGCCGGTGGGACGGGTGACGCCCCCGAGGAGGCCCTCCGAATCGGCGATCAGGTCGGCCAGGCGGCGGCCGTAATCGAGTCCATAGGCGTCGATGGGCGTCAGACCCACCGCCTGCAGGGTGACGCGCCCGGCCCAGGCCTCGCGCATCTCCCGGAACACGCGCCAGCTCACCTCGGCCTGGTCGCGCAGGGTGCCACCGTCCTGCGAATCGAGGTGGGTGCGGATCGCCGCGACGCCGTGTGCCTCGGCGCAGGCGAGCCCGAACGCCATGCGCCGGCGCAGGTCCTCCGCGTCCCAGTGGGCCGTGCGGTCAGCCGTCGTTGCGTCCCGGGCGCCGGGGAAATCCCCGTCCAGGTTGGGCGTGCGCGCGACGGTGTGCCCCTTGTCGAGATGGGTATGCATGTCGACGAGCCACGGCCAGGCCTGCCGCCCGGCGAGGTCGAAGGACGGTTCTGGGCCGTCCAGCGCACCGGCCGGCGCGATCCGGCCGAAGCGGCCGGACACGATCTCGATGTCGAGAAGGGGGGCTCCGTCCCCGTCGCAGGTGGCACCCCCGGGGGGCCCGGCGACGAGGAAGGCCGCCGGAACCCGCGCGTTGCGAAGGCGATAGGTGTTGCCCTCGGGGAAGGAGAAGGGAGGCATGGGCTCTCGGATCCTGTGAAGGGGAGGGTCGCTCAATCGACGGCGCTGTACTTCTCGAAGGCCGCCTCGATCCGAGCCGCGACGAGGTGGGCCGGTCCGCCGAGGGGCGAGCGGGCGCGCTGCATGAGGCTCACCTTCTGGGTGATGGCGCGGGCGTCGCTGAGCGGCGTGAAGGCCAGCACGCCGCGCCGGATCTCCTCGCCGACATCCGACAGGTTCACGAAGGTGATGTGCGGCGGGGTCTGGGCGAGCCGCTTCATCAACTCGATCGAATTCGTCTCCACCACTGGCGTGAAGCTGGCCCCGTCCGGCACCAGCACCTCGAGCACCTCGCGCAGGGTCATGGAGCGGTCGGCGACGACCAGGGGATATTCGAGGCAGTCGGCCATCCGCACCCGGAAACGGCCGTTCAGGGGATGGTCCGGCGCCATGACGGCGCCGAGATGGTGCTCGAACTCGGCCAGGCAGCGCAGGCGCGGATTGGGCGGCATCTTGTAGGCCAGCGCCAGGTCCGCCTCCCCGGAGAGCAGGGCCGCCACGATGTCGTCGACCGAGACCACCTGCACCTTGATGACGATGCCGGGGCTGGTCTCACGGAATTCCCGGATCACCCCGGCGAGAACACCGGCTGCGAGGCTCGCCATGGTGACGATCGTGACCTCGCCGCGGGTGAGGCCCTTCAACGAAGCCGCCTGGGCGAGAACGCGCTCGTGGGCCTGGAGGGTGTCGCGAACATGACGGAGCAGGATCTCGCCGGTGGCGGTCAGGCGCAGACCCCGCGGCAGGCGCTCGAACAGCGGCGTGCCCATCTCCGCCTCCAGGGCGAGAATCTGCCGGTTGATCGCGCTGGAAGCGACGTTGAGGCGCGTCGCCGCCTGGCGGATGGAGCCGCTGCGCGCGACCTCGTCGAGGTAGCCGAGCAGGCGATGGTGCAGCATCGGTCGGTCTCAGAACAGGAGAAAGCGGAACGACGATCCAGGGACTTGTGCAGGGAGCTTGCCAGCCGGCCTCTACGAACGGCGGGGCTCGACGTGGAGATCCGCATGGGCAGCCCGCCGTCACCGTGGCGGCCTCCTTCCAGTTCGACGTCCGGGGCATGATGACCCATGACGACGTGCAGAACCTCGCCGGGGTCTAGGACGAGACCATCCTGGTCTCCTCGGCCGGCGACACCGCGTGGTGGCCCTGGGTGGATAAGAAGTACGGCCTGATGGAGGCGCGGATCGTCACCCTGAGGATCCGCGACGGAGCGAATCATCCCTCGCGCCTCCTGATGCCCTTCGTCGATCGACCGGCTCGTGCCTCAGCGCCGCTCCTCGCGCATATGGGCGATGCCGAGGGCTCGCGGCTCCAGGCTGGTGCCGTCGTGGCGCAGGCAGATCCAGATCATCACGGCGAGCGTGGCGAGGTAGGGCGTCATCAGAACGAGGTATTGCGGCAGGGCGACGCCGATGGCGGCGATCCGGGGAATCAAGGCCTCGATGCCCCCGAACAGGAGCGCTCCGGCGAGCGCCCGCCAGGGCTGCCAGCGCGCGAAGATGACCAGCGCCACGGCGATCCAGCCGCGCCCGCCGCTCATGCCCTCGACCCAGATCTTGGCCACGCCGACCGACAGGTAGCCTCCCGCCAACCCGACCAGGGCGGCGCCGAGCGCGATGGCGCCGTAGCGGGTCGCCGCGACGCCGATGCCGGCGGCGTCGGCCGCGTCCGGGCCGTCGCCCACGGCCCGCAGGCGCAGGCCGAACATCGTGCGCCCGAGGACATGTGCGACGAGCGCGACCAGGGGCACGGCGGCGAAGACGAGGATGTCGTGCTGGAACAGGATGGGCCCGAGGACCGGAACCTCGCCGAGGCCTCCGAGGGGGACTGGCTGGAGCCCGTCCACCGGCCGATTGGTCCAGCCCGCGCGGGTGGCGATGACGCCCGTCATGCCCTGGGCGAGGAAGACGAGGGCGAGGCCACCGATGACCTGGTTCACCCGCAGCGTCACCACGAGGAGCGCGTAGACCAGCGAGAGAAGGGCCGCCGAGAAAGCGGCCACCACCAGCGCGAGGGCCGGGTGATCGCCGATCCCCAGGAGGACGCCGATCCCGCTCATGGCGCCGACGAGCAGGAACCCCTCCGCGCCCAGCGAGAGCACGCCCGCCTTCTCGGTGATGATCAGGCCGAGGGCGGCCAGCGCGTAGGGCAAGGCGAAGGCCGGCACGTTTGCGAGCCAGTTGACGATGAAGTCAGACATCGGAACGCCTTCCCGACACCCAGCGCACCCGGTGCCGGACAAAGAAATCGGAGGCGGCGACGCTGATCACGATCACCGCCTGGATGAGCTGCACCATGGCGCCGGGGATTCCGTAGAAGACCTGGAGGCTCTGCCCGGCCACGAACAACACCCCCACCAGGATGGCGGTGACGAAGGCGCCGAGCGGATTGTTTCGGGCCAGGAACGCGATGAGGATGCCGGAGAAGCCGTAGCCGCTGAAGAACGACTGCGTCATCCGGTACTCGACGCCCGCGCAGATACTAAAGCCGGCGATCCCCGCGAGCCCCCCCGACAGCAGCGCGGCGGCGAGCATCACCCGCGTCATCGGCAAACCCTGACCCTCGCCGAGGCGCGGATTGGCTTCGGCCACGCGCGACAGGAAGCCGAAGCGGCTGACGTTCAGGAGCCACCAGCACAGCACGGTGAGGAGCCCGGCGAGGGGCAGCGCCCAGGTCAGGTTCTCCCAGCCGAGTTCGCCGAGGCGCTCGGCGGCCTCGTACTGCTCCGAATTCGGGAAGCTGCTCGCCGGGTCCCGCCAGGCCCCATAGAGCAGGTGCAGCAGCCCGTTGAAGGCGACGTAATTCAGGAGCAGCGTCGAGATCACCTCGTTGAGGCCGAGGCGGATCTTCAGGAGGGCCGGCGCCAGCACCCAGGCCATGCCGGCGAGCGCGGCCACCAGCATCATCAGGACGAGGCGCAAGGGAGCCGGCCCGACATCGTGTATCGCCACCGCGGTCGCCGCGACGGCACCCAGGATCATCTGGCCCTCGATGCCGATGTTCCAGAACCGCACGCGGAAAGCGACGGCCGCCGCGAGCCCGACGATGGCGAGGGGTGCGGCCTGGATGAGAACCGCCGACAGGCTCGCCGGACTGCTCACCACCGAGACGACGAATTCCTGGATCAAGTCGGACAGGCCGACACCGCAGGCGAGCAGGATCGCGGTGGCGAGTGCCATCCCCAGGGCGAGGCCACCCGCGAGGACGAGGCCCTGATGCCAGCCCGTGGCGTGCTGCCGGATCTCGACGGTGAGCCGGCCCCGCCGCGGGGGCTCGGGCGCGGCGGACAGGAGGGGAACGGGCAGCGCCTCAGGCATGGTGCACCATCGCGGCCCCGATGGCCTGGCGGTCGGCGGGCGTCTCGAATTCGCCCACGATCGTGCCCCGGCTCATCACGCCGATGCGGTCGGACATGAACATGACCTCATCGAGATCCTCGCTGATCAGCAGCACGCCCGCGCCCGCGTCGCGGGCCTCGCGCAGGCGGCGGTGGATGTCGGCGGTGGCCCGCACGTCGAGGCCGCGCGCCGGGCTGTGGGCGAGGACGAGGCGCGGGCTGTCGGCGAACTCGCGGGCGATGACGAGCTTCTGCGCGTTGCCGCCCGACAGCAGGCTCGCCTTCTGGCGCGTGCTGCGCGCGCCCCGGATGTCGAAGGCCGCGATGGCGGCCTCGGTCCGGGCGCGGATCGCGGCGCGGTCCACCCGCAACCAGCCGCCGAAGCGCCCGGAGGCGAGACCGCCCACGGCATAGTTTTCGGCGAGCGAGAGGTCGCCGGCGAGCGCATAGGCCTGGCGGTCGGCAGGAATCGCGGCCAGCCCCCGCGCCCGGCGCGGCTTCGGGCCGGTTTCGGTGACGTCGTCGCCCGCGAGCACGATGCGCCCGTCCTGCGCGCGCCGCACCCCCATGAGGATCTCGGCGAGTTCGGTCTGGCCGTTCCCGCCGACCCCGGCGATGCCGTAGATCTCGCCGGAGCGGATCGTCAGGGTCAGGCCGTTCAAGGTGCGCAGGCCGTCGGAGCGGGCGCCGACGAGCCCCTGCAGACTCAGCACCGCGCCGCCGATGCGGATGGCCGGCTGGCGCTCCTGCGGCGTGGTGGCACCCACCACCAGGGTGGTGAGTTCGGCCGCCGACAGGCTCGCAGGATCGGCGCTCGCCACGATGCGGCCGCCGCGCATCACGGTGACGCGGTCGGCGTGACGCTGGACCTCGCCGAGCTTGTGCGTGACGAGGACGATCGCCGCGCCCTGGCGCGCCAGGGCCCGCATCGTCACGAGGAGCGCCTCCGCCTCGCGGTCGGTCAGGACGGCGGTGGGCTCGTCGAGGATCAGGATGCCGGCCCCCGCCACCAGGACCTTCAGGATCTCCACGCGCTGCTGCTCGGCCACCGACAGGCTGCCCACGGGCCGTTTCAGGTCGACCGCGAAGCCCACCGCCTCGCCCTGCGCACGGATCGCGGCCTCGACCTCGGCCAGACCCGTGCCGTAGCGGGCCGCCCCCTGTGCCAGCAGGATGTTCTCGACGGCGTTGAAGGCCTTCACGAGCTTGTAGTGCTGGTGGACCATGCCGATGCCGAGGCTCCTCGCCTCGACCGGGCCGGTGATGTCGACCTCGCGTCCGCGCACGCGGATGCGGCCCTGATCGGGCCTGTAGAGCCCCGCCGCGACGTTCATGAGGGTCGACTTGCCGGCCCCGTTCTCGCCCAGCAGCGCGTGCACC
Organism: Methylobacterium sp. J-078; assembly: GCF_022829285.1. Lineage (GTDB taxonomy): Bacteria > Pseudomonadota > Alphaproteobacteria > Rhizobiales > Beijerinckiaceae > Methylobacterium. The sequence continues at coordinate 18,199 of NZ_JAKSYI010000049.1, read as the reverse complement.
TCGCCGGCCTCCACCGCGAAATTCGCCTTGGCGAGCGCCTGGAAGCCGTCGAAGGCCTTCGAGACGCCGAGGAGTTCGAGGGCCATGGCCATCGCTGCACCGCTCGCTGGATCGGGGATGAGGGCGACCGGATCGCGGACCCGGCCGGGCCGACGCTATTTCTGTGTGGTCACGCCCTTCACGTACCAATCCATCTTCCAGAGGTCGGCATCGCTGAGGGTCTGCCCGGCCGGCACGCGCAGCTTGCCCTCGCGGTCCTCGAGGGGACCGGCAAAGACGTGCTTGCCCGCGATGATCGCCGCGCGCTCGGCCATGATCGCCTCGGCCGCGGCCTTGGGCACCGCGGTGCCGCAGCAGGCGATGTCGGTGCCGCCGTCGGCGATGGTGATGAAGGCACCGTAGGGCGCAGGCTCCCAGGTGCCGGCGATGACCTTCTTGATCTCCGGCACGAAGAACTTGTCCCAGGTCCAGACCGAGGAGCAGATCGTGGCCTTCGGCGCGAATTCGCGCATGTCCCGGTGGTGGCCGGTGCCAAGGATGCCGCGCTCCTGGGCGATGATCTGAGTGGCGGGCGTGTCCACGTGCTGGCCCAGGACGTCGACCCCCTGCTCGGCGAGCGCCTGGGCCGCCGCGCGCTCCTTGACCGGGTCGTTCCAGGCGCCCGTGTAGACCACGTTGAGCGTGGCGTTCGGGTTCGTCTTGCGGGCGCCGAGCTCGTAGGCGCTGATCGTCCAGTTCACCACGCCGAACGGGTTGGCCGCCACGAACCCGAGCTTGCCGGTCTTCGAGGCGGCCCCGGCGGCCATGCCGCAGAGATACTGGCTCTCGTAGGTCCGGCCATAGACCGATTCGAGGTTCGGGCCATTGGTGGTGCCCGACAGGTTGAAGAACGCGACGTCCGGATACTTCTCCGACAGCTCCTTGAACGTGTCGGAATAGCCGAAGGCGGTGCCGATGATGATGTTGTGGCCGCGCTTGATGAAGAGTTCGACCACCGGCCGGATCGCGGTGGCGTTCTCCTTCACGCCGTCCACCGCCGGGATCTTCATGCCCAGACCCGCCTCCATCTTCACGCGGGCCTCATCGGCGGCCTGTGACCAGCCACCGTCGTTCTTCTGTCCGAAGATCACCATGGCGACCTTGGGCTCGCCCTTCAGCTTGAAGGGCGCCGCCAGCACCGGCAGGGCCGGCGACAGGGCGAGCGCGGCGGCGAGGCACGTGGTCAGGAACGGTCGGAACATGCGTCGAAACCCCCGGGAGGTGCGGGCCCGGCCCTGGCGGCCGGGCGATGGATGGATGCAGGGGCGCGGGGCGAGGTCCCGCACCCCCGTCACAGGACGGTGTTGATCCGGAAGACGTTGCCTTCGGGGTCCTTGAGGACGGCCTGATACCAGTCGTAGTAGGTGCGGTAGGGCGGCTTGATCAGGCTCGCACCGACGGCCTGCGCCCTCGGCACCAGGGCATCGACCTCCGCCTGGCTCGCCACGTCGATATTCAGCAGGAACTTGACGCCCCGCGTCTCGGCCTCGTCGGCGAGGCCGAGCAACCCGTAGGCCACCCCGGCATTGAAGCCGATGCAGGTGCCGCCGGCATCGAGGCCGCGGAAGATCGGCGAGCGGATCGCCTCCACCTCGGCGAAGCCGAACACGGCCTTGTAGAAATCCGGCAAGGCATCGAGGTCGCGCGTGAAGACGTTGACGTAGGAGAGCCGGGCCATTCCGCTCACGCCGCCTTTTCGCCTTTACCGAACGTCGTCTGCTTGACGAATTTCGAGCGCAGGTGATCGCCGGAGGAGACGGGAGCGTACTTGGCCGGGTGCTCGGCATCCTGGCAGGTCGGCAGGCAAGCGACCTCGGCATCGTAGTTCGGCTGATGGAAAAACACGATCGAGAGGCGATCGACGTTGTCCTCCGACCCGAATTCGGGATTGACGACCCGGTGGACCGTCGAGGACCAGGTGTCGTTGGTCCATTGCTGCATCAGGTCACCGATATTGACGATGAAGGTGCCGGGAATGACCGGCACGTCGACCCATTCGCCGAGCTTGTTCTTCACCTGCAGGCTCTTGTCGCCAAGTTCCTTGCGCAGGATCGTCATGCTGCCGTAGTCGGAATGGGCGCCGGCGCGGAGCTGGCCGGGCAGCGGTGCGCTGGTCTGGGCCGGATAGCGCAGCACGCGCATCATCGAGATGTTCTTGTCGATGGTCGGATCGAAATAGGTCTCGTCGAGCTTCAGCCCGAGGGCGAAGATCCGCATGAGATCGCGGGCCAGGGTATCGACCGCGCGGAAGTAGTCGCTCCAGACCGTCTTCAGGGCCGCCGGCTCGCCGGGCCAGACGTTCGGTGCGAAATGCGGGCCGGCGGCCTCGCTGGTGTAGTACGAATCGTCCGCCGGCACGTCGACCGGACCGATGGACAGGGACTCCTTGATGTCCGGCGGCGTCGGCTCGTCGAGGCTGAAGGAGAGGCCTTCCCCGCCGACAGCGCTGTAGCCCCTCACCTGATCCGGCGCCGGCCGGTCGACGGCGAGCTTCTCGGCGTGGGGCCGGTCGAAGAATTCCTGCGAGACCGCGTGCGTGCGGGCGATCAGATCCTCGGGGATGCCGTGGCCGGAGACCACGAGGAAGCCGATGTCGCGGCAGGCCTGATCGACCTGCGCCGCCACCGCGGCTTTGCCCTCGGGCGTTCCCGCACGATAGGGACTGAGGTCGATGACGGGGACTTGGAGCAGAGGCATGGAGCGATCCAAAGTTTGACCATCTGGTCCAGAGCGCTCAGCAACGAGCGTGCCAAGCTTGGACGCACGCGGCCATCGACCCCGTTACGCCGCTCGGTCGCGCCAGCCCGCGATGATCTCGGACGCATCGGTCACGAGCCCGAGATGGGTGGCCACGATGCGCAGGGCCGCCTCCTCGAGGGGCGCGCTGGTACCGGCGACGAGGTCTGCGGCGACCACCACGTGGTATCCGAGGTTCGAGGCGTCGAAAGCCGAGTTCAGGACGCAGCAATCTATCAGGCAGCCATCGAACACGACGGTGCGGATACCAAGGTTCCGCAGGAGAAAGTCGAGGTCCGTCGGATAGAAAGCCGAGAGCCTCTTCTTCGTCTCGACGATGAGATCGTCCTCCAAGACTTCGGTGACGAACTCGTTCCAATGGGTGCCCTCGATCGCATGCGCGTCGGAATTCGGTATCTCGCCGACATGAAGCGGGAAGACGAGGCGCCACGCGGCCTTCAGGCCGTTGACGTCATCGACACCGCCCCGGCGCAGCTTGCTGCGGACGTGGATGATCCGGATGCCGGCCGCCCGCGCGCTGCGGTGGAAGGCGTCGACCGCCGGCACGACGGCGCGGGCGCGCGGCGCCGGGCACGGACAGGCGGGATCGTCGTCGAGATGGCCGCGATGCAGGTCGATGGAGACGATCGCGGTCGCGCGCGGGTCGAAGAAGGGCGCAAAGGCCGCGCCGAGTTCCTGCATCCTGCCGTCGACGTAGCTTCGCATGGGGCTGCTCCGCGCTTCGGGCGCCGAGACCGCACCCGTTCCTCGGCAATTCTGTACCGGCGTTGCGCGGCGGCTTGAACGGACCAGCTGCGCCAACCTTCGGCAAAGGCGCACGATCTTGCGTCAGACCGACGGCGTTTCAGGCAGCAGGCCATTCCTGGCATCGGTCTGGAGCGGCGCGTTGTTCGCTCGCAGTCGCGAGCGGGGACGCGTTCAGTTCCGGCTGGCGGCTACTTCCCGCGGCATGGCTCGCAGGTGCTTCGCGGCCGTGACCGGCACTGGCCAATCTGCGCGATCCCCGACAAGGCATGCCGTCCCTGGCAGGCCGTCCCTGGAAAAACTGCTGCAGGGGATGGCGACGATCCCTTCTCACCCGTCCCCCCAGCCGAACCCGCAACCTTCAAGCGCTTGCCCTGGCGTGCGCCGTACGCGTGCGGCGCCACACACAATTTTGCCGCGATTCCGTTAAGCGATGGAACGGTCTCGCTTGCAGCCAAGTTTATCCGGCAATCAAGGGGTTTTCGTCGTCCTGCGGGACGGTCGACAATTTGGAAAAACGGGCCATGCGCTCCACGTTCACAGTCTTCGCCGCGCTCGTTGCAGCATCGCTCGTCGCGACGCCACTCGTCATCAGCGCGTCCAACGCGCTCGCGACTCCCGATCACTCGGATGCCGTGGCCATGCCCGCCGCCGTGACTCCGATCGAGGTCGTGGCCATGCCGGCTCCCGTCCCGGCCGAGACATGCACCCGCAAGGTCCGAGTGGTCTACGCCGGCTACGGCACGGAAGCCTGTTCACGCTGAGCCCTCACAGGCCATAGCGGGCGAAGGCGGCGCGCGCCTCGATCGCCCCGAGCACTTCGCCCGCGACGCCGCCGGCATCGAGTCCGCCGGGCGTCGCCCTGCGCAGCAGGCGCGCCACGAGCGAGCCCTTCTTCTCCGCCACCAGCACCAACTCGACTTTGTCGCCGTAGCGCGCCCGCAGGGTGGAACGGGCGTCGCCGAGCGCATCGACGAGGCCGAGGGGCACGCCCTGCTGCCCGGTCCAGACCGCGCCGGTAAACAGGTTCTCGCCGTTCGGCGCCATCTTCGGGCGCCGCTCGCTGACGAGGGCCGTAAACAGGGCCTGCACGTCGGCCTGGATCACCTTCAGGCGGGCCACGTCCGCCGGGTCCTCCGGGCGGAAGGGGTCGAGCATCCCCTTGGCCTCGCCCTGGGTGTGGACCCGGCGCTCCACGCCGATGCGCTCGATCAACCGATCGAAGCCGAAGCCGGCCGAGACGACACCGATGGAGCCGACGAGCGACATCGGGTCGGCGATGATCTCGTCGGCCGCGCAGGCGATCATGTAGCCGCCCGAAGCCGCCACATCTTCCACGAAGGCCAGCACGGGCAGGTCCTTCTCCGCCGCGAGCGCCCGGATGCGGCGGTGGATGAGGTGCGACTGGGCCGGCGAGCCGCCCGGCGAATTGATGATCAGCGCCACCGCGGCGATGCCCGGCATGCCGAAGGCCCGCTCCAGACTGCCTGCCAATCCGCCGATGGAAAGCCCCGCCCGCAGAGGCGAGACCGCCCCGATGGCACCGCTGAGGCGCAGCACGGCGACGCGCGGGCGCTTGGTTCGCCAGCGTCGCGGCAGCAGGTTGCGCAGGCGTGCGGGCAGGGAAAGGGGCATGGGGTCTCGTTCACGGAGCGGGCCGACGCGAGACACGGCGTGCCGTGGCGTCGGGGGAGATCGTGAGCGTGATCTGGGACCGGGCGAACCATTTTGCCAGCATCGCCGTTCCAGCACACGCGGTCGCATCGGTGCGACGCGCGGGGCCCATGCGGGCCGTAGCAACGAAAGGGAGGCTCAGGAACCATGCGCGTCTTGCGTTGGATGATCATCGCCCTCGGCGTCGTGAGCGGCGCGATCGGACTGGGAGCGGCGACCCAGGCGGCCCCGCTGCCGGTGGCGACCGTCGAATCCGCCGGATCGACGAACCTCGTCGAGCAGGCTCGGTGGCACCATCACCGTCGGCACTGGCACCGCCGCCACTGGCACCGCCACCGGCACTGGCACCACCGGCGCCACTGGCATCGCCGTCATCACTGGCACCACCGCCACCATTGGCGGCGCCATCACGGCTGGGGACACCGGCATTACGGCTGGCACCGCCCGCACCGCGCGCGCATCTTCTACTGAGCGCGAGACGGCGGGAGGGCGGCTCCGGCGCGCCCTCCCCCACCACCACCCGTCAGGGCGATGGATCGATCCAGCCGCGTCCGGCGTGCAGCGCCTCGGCGGCGGGCGTGAACCGGCCGGAGGCCTCGTGCAGGATCAGGGCCGGACGCAGGACGAAGGGCGCGCGGCTGCCCTTGCGGGCGGTGACGAGGATGCGGATCGCCGGCTCATCGGCCCTGGCATGGACCGGCCGCACCGCGACTGCCCCGAAGCGCCCGCGCAGGGCGTCGAGGCAGGCGGGCAAGGCATCCGCCCGATGGATCAGGCCGAGGCGCCCCTTCGGCCGCAGAATGTCGACGCAGGTGCGCAGCCAGGATGTGAGGCCCCCCTCGGCGAAACCGTGCGCATCCGCCTTTCCGGCCACCGGTGAGGCCCGGTAGGTCCCGCGCTCGAAAAACGGCGGGTTCGTCAGGACGATGTCCGCGAGGTCGGGAACGAGCCCCGCCGCGCGCCGCGCCGCCCCCGGAGCGAGGACATCGGCCACGAGGATCGTGGTCCGCTCGGCGAGGTCGTTCAGCGCGGCGTTTCGCCGGGCACGGGCAGCGAGGTCCGGGTCGCGCTCCACGAGGACCAGCCGGGCCCCGGGCGCCCGCCGGGCCGCCGCGAGGCCGACCGCACCGGTCCCGGCGCCGACATCGCAGATCACCGCGTCCGGGGGCGGGGCGAACAGGCCGGCGAGGAGCACCGCGTCGGTCCCGGCCCGGTGCGCACCGCGCGGAGGCTGGTATAGCCGCAGGCTCCCGCCGAGCCAGAGATCCGCTCTCTCGCCGTTTTCGCTCTCGGGCGGCTCGCCTTCGGCCTCAGGCATCGCGCAGTTCCGCGGCGAGGCCTGCATCCCGCAGGAGCCGGCGCGCCTGGGGCGCGTGATCGCGCGGCACCAGGATGCGCCGGGCGAAGGCGCCGATGGAGCCTTCGAGGAGGCTCATGTGCTGGTCCGCCACCAGGACAGGGATGTCGGCCCCCTCCAGGAGCGACTGCGCGAAGCCGATCAGGACGAGGTCGTTGCTGCGGATCAACTCGTTCATGAATCCTCGTCCTCGGGTGCGCGCGCCGGCCTTAAGCGCGTCGCGGCGGGGTGGCCGCGCGTATACCTTGCGGCATGGTGTGTGTTGCAGCGCCCCCGGGCGCATGCGATGGGGTGCCGCAGAGTTTGTAGGGTCGTGAGGCGCCCGGTGGCGCCGTGGGATGTGGAGGCCGCGCGGTTTTGGGCGTCGTAGTTCCGATCGATGAGAGCAGCCCCGACCCGGAGGCGAGCCTGGCAGACCTCGTCGCCCTGGTGGCCGGCGGCATGGAGCGGGTCAACGCCACGATCCTGTCCCGGACCGGCTCCGAGGTCCAGATGATCCCGGAGGTGGCCAACCACCTCATCTCGTCGGGCGGCAAGCGCCTGCGGCCGATCCTGACGCTCGCAACCGCCGACCTCTGTGATTATGCGGGCGACGGAGCCGTCAAGCTCGCCGCCAGCGTCGAGTTCATGCACACCGCCACGCTCCTGCACGATGACGTCGTGGACGAAAGCGACATGCGCCGTGGCAAGGTCGCGGCCCGCATCAAGTGGGGCAACGAGGCCAGCGTGCTGGTCGGCGATTTCCTCCTCGGCCAGGCCTTCCGCATGATGGTCGAGGTCGGCTCCCTGAAGGCCCTCGATATCCTTTCGGCCGCCGCCACCATCATCGCCGAGGGCGAGGTGATGCAGCTCACTGCGGCGAAGAACACCGGGACCAGCGAGGACGAGTACCTCGCGGTGATCAGCGCCAAGACGGCAGAACTCTTCGCTGCCGCCTGCGAGGTCGGACCGGTCCTCGCGGCCCGGCCGGAGGCCGAGCAGGCCGCCTGTCGCGCCTACGGCATGAATCTCGGCATCGCCTTTCAGCTCATCGACGACGTGCTCGATTACGGCGGCACCAGCGACAGCCTCGGCAAGAATGTCGGCGACGATTTCCGCGAGGGCAAGATCACGCTGCCGATCGTGCTCGCGGTCCGGCGCGCCAGCGAGACCGAGCGCGGATTCTGGAAGCGCACCCTTGAAGCCGGAGAGGTCAATCCGGAGGACCTCGACACCGCCCGAGCGATCCTGCGCCGACACGGCGCCCTCGAAGAGACGATGGCACGCGCCCGCCACTACGGCGACCGGGCCCGTGCGGCCCTCGCGCCATTCCCCACGAGCCCGATGAAGCAGGCCCTGCTCCAGGTCGTGGATTTCTGCATCGCGCGAGCGCACTGAATGAGGGCCAGCGCGCCGATCGCGCGGCGGCCTCCTCATCACGTTCCGCGCAGGCGCGGAATCAGCGCAGGATGGCGGAGGCGACCCACCAGCGCGGATGCGCGGCCCTGAGGCTGCGGGCGGCGCGTGCCGCCTCCGAGCGACTTCCGAACAGCCCGAACACCGTGGCGCCGGACCCCGACATGCGAGCCAGGCGGCAGCCGGGCCGGTCGCGCAGCGCCCCGAGGGCGTCGGCGATCACGGGGGCGACGGTGAGGGCCGGCGCCTCGAGGTCGTTGCGGGTGGGCAGCAGGGTGCGGAGCAGCGTCGCGGCGTCCGTACTAGCCGCGATCTCCGGGTGAGAGGCGCCCGGATGGCGCGCGCCGACGGTGAGCCCCAGGGCGCGGAAGACCGGCGCCGTCTCGACCGGGACCCCCGGATTGATCAGGATCGCCGGGAGCGGTGCCAGCCCCAGGGCCGGGCCGATGCTCTCGCCGGCACCCAGCATCATGCGGGCCCGGGGATCGAGGCAGACCGGAACGTCGGCGCCGGTGGCGCGGGCAGCGGTGAGCAGGTCCGGGGCGTCCGGGGCGATGCCGTTGAGGCGGCCGAGAAGCCGCAGTGCGGCGGCGGCATCCGACGAACCCCCGCCGATGCCGGCCGCGACGGGCAGGCGCTTGACGAGGTGGAAGGCGCCGTGCGCGAGGCCGGGACGCAGCCGCGCAAGGTGACGCGCGGCGCGGATCACGAGGTTGTCGTCGAGGGGTCCGGCCGGGCCGGCGGTGGGGCCCGAGACCGTGAGGGTCAGGCCGGGCCCGGGCACCAGGGTCAGGGTATCCCCCGCGCCGGTGAAGACCACGAGGCTTTCCAACTCGTGGTAGCCGTCGCCCGCCCGTCGCCCGAGCACGTGGAGGGTCAGGTTGATCTTGGCCGGCGCGCGGGTGACGAGGAGGGACACGGTTTCTCGGGGCTCGACGGACGGAATGCGGGGCCGGTCTGGCCCCGCACCGCGCGGCACGTCAAGCCTCGAACGAACTCGCCGAGTTTCTTGGCGGGCTTAGCCGCCGCTCTTCTTGTCTGCGGCGCCCGGCGGCTCGTTCGGGGCTGGCGCGCCCTTCGGCAGTTCCGGGTTGACCGTGGCCTCGGGCGGGTTCTCGGCGGTGGCCGCCGGCTTCTCGAGTTCGGGTAGGCCGTCCTTGAGTTTGGCGTTGATCTTCTCGAGATCCTCGGGCTCGGGGTTCAGGTCCTTGGCGTGCTGCCACTGGAACTTGCCCTCCAGGCGCCGCCCGGCCCGCCAGTAGGCGTCGCCGAGGTGGTCGTTGATGGTCGGGTCGCCGGGCTTCAGCTCGATCGCCTTCTCCAGCTCGCGCACGGCATCGTCCCAGCGGCCGAGGCGGAAATAGGCCCAGCCCAAGCTGTCGATGATCATGCCGTCGCGCGGGGCCGCATCGACGGCCTGCTTCAACATGGTGAAGGCCTCGTCGATGTTCATGTTCTGGTCGACCCAGGAATAGGCCAGGTAGTTCAGCACCTGGGCCCGGGCGCCGGGCTGGCTCGCGGGCACGAGCTCGAGGGCCTTCTTCAGGTCGGCCTCGGCCTTGGGCCATTGCTTGGCCCGCTCGTAGGCGGTGCCACGGAAGTAGAACGTGGTCCAGTAATTCGAGGCCGGGCGGTCGCCGATTAGCGCGATGGCGCGGCTGTAGGTCTCGGCCGCTTCCTCGTACTTCTTGCGCGAGCGCTGCACGTTGCCGAGCGCCGAGATGATGTCGATGTCGTCCGGATGCGCCTTCATGGCGGCGTCGAGATGCGCGATGGCCTCGTCGCCCTTGCCCATCTGCTCGAGGTTCAGGCCGATCTGGACGTCGGCGTTGAGGCGCAAGGGCGAGGCGGTCGGGATCTGCGCGTAAGCCTCGTTGGCCCGGTCCGTCTGCTTCATCCGGTCCAGGATGTCGGCGAGCGTCAGGCGAGCCAGCGCATGCTCGGGGGCGAGGTAGAGGGCCAGACGCAGGTAGACGATGGCCGGCAGTTCGTCGCCTTGCGTCGAGCCCGCCGCGCCGAGGCCGTACAGCACCTCGCCGGCACCCTCCTGGGCGGAGTTGACGAGGCGCGCGAGCGGCTTGCCCTCCTTCAGTTTGGTCAGGGCGTCGCGCACGATGGGGTGGCGCGGCAGCAGCTTGTCGAACTCGGTATAGGCCTGGATCGCGAGGTCGGTGCGCCCGGCCTGGGCCTCGAAACGCGCGTAGGCGTCGACGATGCGCAGGGTATTGCGGTCGGCGTCGTAGGCGGCCTTGAGGCGGCGCTCGGCCTCGGCCTGGTCGCCCACGAGGCTGGCGATCAGCCCGGCATGGAAGTCCCGGAAGGTGTTGTAGTAGCGCTCGCCTTTGAGCTTGTTGACCGTGTCGAGGGCGCGCTTGCCGTCATTGGCGCCGGCGAAGGCCCAGGCGGTCAGGAGCGTCCCGGTGAGGTCGGCGGCCGCCCCCCGGCCGCTACGGGCGAAGTTCTGGCGGGCCTGGGCGAACTGCCCCGCCTTGATCTGGCGCACGCCGAGGGCGAGTTGGGCGAGTCCGTTCGAGCCGTCGCGGCTCGTCAGGCGCTCGGCGGCCCGGAAGGCGTCCGGCAGGGAGCCGTCCGCGAGCAGCGACACGAAGGCGCGCTCCAGCAGTTCGGCGTTGCGCGGGTCGGCCTTGACGGCCTCGCGGTAGAAGCTCGCCGCCGCCGCCGTGTCCTTGGAGGCACCGGCGATGTAAGCGGCCAGGAAGTTGCCCTCCAGGGATTCCGCCGGCTCGTACTCGTTGACCGGCGCCGATTCCCGGTTCTGGGCCGCCTGCACGGGCAGGGCCGCGGCGAGAAGGAGGGCGAGGGCCGGGAAGGCCCGGCGTCCGGCCCGAGAAGTCCTGGAAATCTCGGAGGTCTTGGCGTTTCCGTTCATGGGCACCGATCACGGCTCCTGCGCGCCGCCCCCGCGGGGGCCAGGCTCGATTGGGGCGGGACACTGGACTCTTACCGCCATCCTCGCAAGGCATAAGGATGGCAGGCCGCGCCCGCCATCCGGGACCGTGGAATCCGTGCTCACATGTTGGGGTAGTTCGGTCCGCCCGGCCCCTCCGGGGTCTCCCAGTTGATGTTCTGGTTCGGGTCCTTGATGTCGCACGTCTTGCAGTGGACGCAGTTCTGGGCGTTGATCTGGTAACGCACGCCGTCGCTGGCGCCCGTATCGGCCACCCACTCGTAGACGCCGGCCGGGCAGTAACGGGCCGAGGGCCCGCCGAAGACGTCGTGCTCGGAGGCCTTCTGCAGGTCCGGGTTCTTGACCTTGAGGTGGGCCGGCTGGTCCTCCTCGTGGTTGGTGTTCGAGAGATAGACTGAGGAGAGCCGGTCGAAGGTCAGCTTGCCGTCGGGCTTCGGGTAGACGATCGGCTTCACCTCCGCGAGGGGCTTGAGCGTCGCGTGATCGGGCTTACCGTGCTTGAGCGTGCCGAAGGGCGAGGCCTCCAGGATCGTGTTCGACCACATGTCGAGGCCGCCCAGCCCGACGCCGATCAGGGTGCCGTAGCGCGACCAGAGCGGCTTGACGTTGCGGACCCGCTTGAGATCCTGGCCAATTGCGCTGTCGCGCCAGCCGTTCTCGTAGACGGTCAGTTCGTCGCCCTGGCGCCCCGATTCGAGGGCCTGCGCGAGGGCCTGGGCCGCCTGCATGCCGGAGAGCACCGCGTTGTGCGAGCCCTTGATGCGCGGCACGTTCACGAAGCCGGCGGAATCGCCCACGAGGCAGCCGCCCGGGAAGACAAGCTTCGGCACCGATTGCCAGCCACCCTCCATGATGGCCCGCGCCCCGTAGCCGATGCGCTTGGCCCCCTCGAAGGTCTCGCGGATCATCGGGTGCGTCTTGAAGCGCTGGAACTCCTCGAACGGCGACAGGGTCGGGTTCTCGTAGTTCAGGTGCGTGACGAAGCCGACCGAGAGCAGGCCGTCGTCGAAATGGTAGAGCCAGGAGCCGCCGCCGGCCTTGTTGGGCAGGGGCCAGCCCATGGTGTGCTGAACAAGGCCGGCCTGGAACCGGTCGGGCGCAAGCTGCCAAAGCTCCTTGACGCCGAGCCCATACTTCTGGTGATCGCTGTGGGCGTTGAGCTTGAAGCGGTCGATCAGCGTCTTGGTCAGCGATCCCCGCGCGCCCTCACCGAAGACCGTGTACTTGGCGCGCAGCTCCATGCCGCGGGTGTAGTCGTCGCGCGGCTCACCGGACTTGCCGATGCCGAGGTCGCCGGTCGCGACGCCGACCACGGCGCCGGCCGCGTCGTAGAGCACTTCCGAGGCCGGGAAGCCCGGATAGATCTCGACGCCGAGCTCCTCGGCCTTGGCGCCGAGGTACTTCGTCACGTTCGAGAGCGAGCCGACGAAATTGCCGTGGTTCGACATCAGCTTGGGAAAGAACAGGTTCGGCATGGTCACGCCGCTGTTCTTGGTCAGGAACATGAACTCGTCGCGCTCGACGGCGGTCTTGAGCGGGCGGCTCGCGTCCTCGCGCCAGCCCGGCAGCAGGCCGTCGAGGCCCGACGGATCGATGACCGCTCCGGAGAGAATGTGGGCGCCGACCTCGGAGCCTTTCTCGACCACCACGATGCTGACCTCCGGCGCCAGCTGCTTGAGGCGGATGGCGGTCGCGAGCCCGGCCGGACCGGCGCCCACGATCACCACGTCGAATTCCATCGCCTCACGTTCGGGCAGCGCCATCCGTCATCCTCCTGTCGGGTCCGCGCTTGCGCGCGGGTTGTTTCGTCGTGCGATCACATGTCTGGCGTTCACTCTCAACCCATTCCAACCTGGGAAGGCAAGCGACACACCGCCCGTGCCGCCCGAGGGTGACGCTATCGCGCGGGGCAAAAGGTGGTGCGTGGTGCCGCAGGCCCTGTTGTCCACAGGCGCACGACGCGCCACATCTCCCTCATGGGCCAGGGCGACGACCAGCAGCGGGATCTCATCGCGAACCTCGACTTCCACGTCGAGGCCGGCTTCGACCTGTTCCTCGACGAGGCACCGCACGACCGCTTCGCCGAAGCCGATGCGCCCGAGCCGTCCCGGCCGGCCGCGCCGCCCCGCGAGCGAACGGCGCCGGCCGTCCGCGACGAATCCTTTCGGACGGAGCTGCCCCAGCGCGGCGCACCCCCGCCGCCCGCCCCGGCCGCGGCGCGAACCTTCGGTCAGTCGGCCTCGGCCAAGCCCGGCGAGGCGGCGGGCGACGCACGGGCGCGGGCCAAGGACGTGCAGAGCCTGGAGGAACTCGAGGCGTTGCTCGCCGGGTTCGACGGCTGCCCGCTCAAATTCACCGCCAAGAACCTCGTCTTCGCCGACGGAAATCCGGCGGCTAAGCTGATGTTCATCGGCGAAGCGCCCGGTGCCGACGAGGACCGCGTCGGCAAGCCCTTCATGGGCCGCTCGGGCAAGCTCCTCGACCGGATGATGGCGGCGGTCGGCCTCGACCGTACGAACGCCTACGTCACCAACATCGTGCCGTGGCGCCCCCCGGGCAACCGCAACCCGACACCCCAGGAGGTCTCGATCTGCAAGCCGTTCATCGAGCGGCAGATCGAACTCGCCGATCCCGACCTCATCGTCTGCCTCGGCAGCCCGGCGACCCAGGCGATCACCGGCACCAAGGACGGCATCCTCAAGGCGCGCGGGCGCTTCTTCCCCTACCGGGTGGGGGACCGCGAGATCCGGGCGCTGGCGACCCTGCATCCGGCCTACCTCCTGCGCCAGCCCCTGCAGAAGCGCCTCGCCTGGCGGGACTTCCGCACCCTGCGCGCGGCCCTCGACGGGAAGGCCTGAGGCGTTTAGGGCCACGTCCGACGCGGCTCGAGAGCGAGCCCAAGCGGAACCGTATCCCGCGCCTGCGACTTACTTCACGCGCCCGTGTGGAGCGGCGCGCGTCCGAACAGGGTGTATCGAGATCATGCGCTGGGAAGATTTCCGCTCTTCGGACAATGTCGAGGATCGGCGCGGCGAAGGCGGCGGTGGCGGCGGTTTCCCGGGCGGCGGCGCCGGGGGCCTCGGCATCGGTGCCATCGTCATCCTGTGCATCATCGGCTGGGTGACGGGCATCAACCCCGCGATCCTGATCGGCGGGGCCGAGCAGATGACCGGGGGCGGGCGCCAGCGCCAGGAGCAGGTCGATCCGCAGACGCAGAGCCAGCGCAAGACCAAGCCCACCGACGAGAGCGGGCGCTTCGCCGCCGCGATCCTCGGAAACACCGAGGACGTCTGGAAGGAGGTCCTGCCGAACCAGACCGGGCGCCAGTACCGGCCGACCACGATGGTGCTCTACCAGGGCGGCACGCGCAGCGGCTGCGGATCGGCCCAGGCGGCGATGGGGCCGTTCTACTGCCCCCTCGACAAGAAGGTCTATCTCGACACCTCCTTCTTCAAGGAGATGGAGCAGAAGTTCGGCGTGAAGGGCGACTTCGCCTACGCCTACGTCATCGCGCACGAGGTCGGCCACCACGTGCAGGACGAGCTCGGCATCCTCGGCAAGGTCCAGGGCCGGCAGCAGGCCGCGTCCAGCAAGACCGAGTCGAACCAGCTCTCCGTGCGCGTCGAGCTGATGGCCGATTGCCTCGCGGGCGTCTGGGCCAAGAACTCTAACGACAAGTACAACGCCCTGGAGCCCGGCGACATCGAGGAGGCCATGCAGGCGGCGAGCGCCATCGGTGACGACAAGCTCCAGAAGCAGTCCCAGGGCTATGCGGTGCCGGATTCCTTCACCCACGGCTCCTCCGAGCAGCGCATGCGCTGGTTCATGACCGGCTACCGCAGCGGCCAGACGAAGTCCTGCGACACGTTCCGCGCGGCGCGCAACTGACGACGCGCCTCCCGCTGGCGGGGCGCGATCGATGCAACCGCATCGGTCGCACCCGCTGGCCCTCCGCTGAAGGCACGCCCCCATGGTCGCATTCGACAAGACCCGCGCGTTCATCCCCCTCGCCATCGCAGTGCTGACGGTCTCGGACACCCGCAGCGCGGAGGACGACCGCTCCGGCGACACGCTGGTGACGCGCCTCCAGGAGGCGGGCCACGCGCTCGCCGCCCGCGCCATCGTGCCCGACGAGGTCGCGGCGATCCGTGGGCAGGTCGAGGCCTGGAGCCGGGACCCGGCGGTGGACGTGGTCATCACCACCGGCGGCACCGGTTTCACCGGGCGCGACGTGACGCCGGAGGCGATCGAGCCCCTGTTCGAGAAGCGCATGGACGGCTTCTCGGCGGTGTTCCATCGAATCTCCTACGACAAGATCGGCACCTCGACCCTGCAGTCGCGCGCCACCGCCGGGGTCGCCAACGCCACCTACATCTTCGTGCTGCCGGGCTCGCCCGGCGCCTGCCGCGATGCCTGGGACGGCATCCTCGCAGCACAACTCGACTACCGCCACCGTCCGTGCAACTTCGTCGAGATCATGCCCCGCCTGGACGAGCACCTGCGCCGCGGTGCCTCGATCCCGGTCTAGCGATACGACCTCAGGCCTCGGCGCGAATCAGCGCCAGAAAGTTGCCGATCAGCGGCCCGGCCCTCTCCCTCACCCAGAGTGCATGAACGTCGGCGCTGATGGTCTTGCCGGCGACCGGTCGGTAGACCACGTCCGCATGCGCCAGCCGGGCGACGAATTCCGGGATGATGGCGATGCCGAGGCCCGCCGCGACGAGGCTGGTCAACGAGGCGGCTTCGACGACCTCGTGCGTGATGTTCGGAATGAACCCAGCCTCGACGCAGCACGCCCAGAGATATTTCGCGAACAGCGAGTCCGAGAGGCGCAGGAACACGAACCGCTCCTGGCTCAAATCGGCGAGATCGATGACGGCTGTGGACGCCAGGCTGTGGCCTGTGGGCAGCACGAGGGTCACGGTCTCGCGCCAGGCGCGCACGCTGACGAGGTCGGCATCCGGGGGTGGGCTGCGCAGGAAGCTGATGTCGGTCTGTCCGGCCTTCAGCATCGCGATCTGCCGATCCGGCGACATTTCGTGAATGCGCAGATCGACGTCGGGATAGGCGATGTCGAAGTCGCGTATGGCGCGACCGAGAGGACCGGCGAGCATCGACCCCGTCAGGCCGACGTTGACGATGCCGGCAGCACCGGCGCCGATGGCCCGCGCCCGCGCCATCGCCTCGCCGGACTTCTCCAAGATGGCGAGCGCCTGGGCGTGGAAGTCGATGCCCGCCCGGGTCAGCGCCACGCGACGCGTCGTCCGCTCGAACAGCGCCGTGCCGACCTCCGCCTCGAGATCCCGGATCTGCTGGCTCAATGGCGGCTGGGCGACACCGAGGCTCTCGGCGGCCGCCGTGAAGCTGAGGTGCCGCGCGACGGCAACGAAGTAGCGCAGATGCCGAAGCTCCATCATCCCACCCATACTCAAAAGATATCAATTGGAATATATGAAATATTTGACGTCTGAGTTGCCTGGCAACATGGTGCCGCCGAGACCTGCCGGGTTTCGTCGCCATGCACGATAAATCTGGCGGGCGGTGGGTCCGCTGATTGCATGTCGGCAAATCTGCCGGTCGGGCATGGAACGGCGCGCAGACGTACGGGGGGTGTGATGCAGCGGTTCTTCGCGTCGTTGTTCGGGCAGGTCGTCGCCGCCCTCGTCCTCGGCATCGTCCTGGGCATGGTCTGGCCGAACTTCGCGGTGACGCTGAAGCCGCTCGGCGACGGCTTCATCAAGCTGATCAAGATGGCGATCGCGCCCCTCGTCTTCGGCGTCGTCGTCCACGGCATCGTCGGAGCCGGCGACCTGAAAAAGGTCGGCCGCGTCGGCCTCAAGTCGCTGATCTACTTCGAGGCGGTGACGACGCTCGCGCTCATCCTTGGCCTCGTCCTGGCCTACGCCTTCGCACCGGGGCACGGGATGAACGTCGACGTGGCGAGCCTGGATGCGAAGTCGATCGCCGGTTACACCGAGCGTGTCGGCCAGGTCACCGGAACCGTCGACTTCCTGATGAAGATCATTCCGACCACCTTCGTCGACGCCTTCGCCAAGGGCGACATCCTCCAGGTCCTGATCCTCGCGATCCTGTTCGGCGCCGGCCTCTCGCTCCTGGGCGAACAGGGCAAGCCCCTGGCCAACAGCCTGGAGCGCATCACCGAGGTCCTGTTCAAGATCATCGGCTTCATCGTCCGGCTCGCGCCGCTCGGCGTGCTCGGTGCGGTCGCCTTCACGGTGGGCAAGTATGGCGTCGGCTCGCTCAAGCAGCTCGGCATGCTGGTGGTGCTGTTCTACGCGGGCGTCGCGTTCTTCGTCTTCGTGGTGCTCGGCACCATCCTGCGGCTGGCGGGCTTCAGCATCCTCAAGCTTCTCGCCTACCTGCGCGAGGAACTGACGGTCGTGGCCGGCACCGCCTCCTCGGACTGCGTGCTGCCGCAGGTCATGCGCAAGCTGGAGCGACTCGGCATCAAGGACTCGACCGTCGGCCTCGTGATCCCGACCGGGTATTCGTTCAACCTCGATGCCTTCTCGCTCTACCTGACCCTCGCCACGGTCTTCATCGCCCAGGCCACCAACACGGACCTCTCCTTCGGCCACCTGATGCTGATCCTCGGCATCGCGCTTCTCACCTCGAAAGGCGCCCACGGCGTCCCCGGCTCGGCCATCGTGGTGCTGGCCGCAACCCTGTCGGCGGTCCCGGAGATTCCCGTCATCGGACTGGTGCTCGTGCTGTCGATCGACTGGTTCGTCGGCATCGCCCGGGCGCTGGGCAACCTGATCGGCAATTGCGTGGCCACGGTGGTGATCGCCGCCTGGGAGGGCGACATCGACCGGGCGCAGGCTCACCGCGTCCTCGACGGCCACGGCACGACCGACACCGCCGCGATCCTCGACGCGCCGAGCGTCGAACCGCATTCGGCCTGACGGCGGGACCACGACGCCCGACCCCGCGCGGTTCAGCGGCCGCACGCCGGCATTCCGCACCGCCCGCCCGACACGGAGCCCCTCGGATGACCGCCTCGCCCTACAACCCGCCCTGCGGCGGCCTGCCGCCCCAGACCGCGCTGATGACTGGCCGGGCCGTGTTCACGGAGGCCTACGCGGTCATCCCGAAGGGCGTGATGCGCGACATCGTCACCTCGGTGCTGCCCTTCTGGGAGAGCACCCGCGCCTGGATGCTGTCGCGCCCGCTCTCGGGCTTCTCCGAGACCTTCGCGCAGTACCTGATGGAGGTCGGGCAAGGCGGCGGCAGCGAGGCGCCGGAGCCCGACCCGGAGGCCGAGGGCGTGCTGTTCGTGGTCG
>NZ_JAKSYI010000014.1 GCF_022829285.1 Methylobacterium sp. J-078 | reverse complement strand
TGGCAAAGACCTGCTCGATTGATGGTGTGGATGGCTCCTGCTCCCGGGTTTGCGTTGGGGCATAGTCGGGATGTTGTCGCCTCACGCTGAGGAGCCACCCATGTCCGAGCTTGCTACGGTCGGTATCGACCTCGCGAAGAGTGTTTTCCAAATCCACGGTGTCGATGAAAGCGGTCGTGTTCTCGTGCGTCGCCAACTGCGTCGAAGTCAGTTGCTCGCGTTTTTCGAGAAACTGCCGCGATGCCTGATCGGCATGGAGGCCTGCGGGGGCGCTCACGACTGGGCGCGGAAGCTTCAGGAACTGGGGTATGACGTCCGGCTGATGCCGCCGTCTTACGTGAAGCCCTACGTGAAACGCGGGAAGACGGACGCAGCCGACGCGGCCGCCATCTGTGAAGCGGTCACGCGTCCCTCCATGCGGTTCGTTGCCGTAAAGAGCGAAGCCTGCTCGTCGGTCCTGGTCATCCACCGCACGCAGGATCTTTTGGTCCGCCAGCGCACGCAGATCTGCAACGCGATCCGCGCCCACATGACGGAGTTCGGCGTCATCGCAGCGAAGGGGGCGCAGAACGTCGACCGTCTACGAACGCAAATGCATCAGCTGCCGGAAGCGGCCCGATTGCCCGTCAGCCTCCTCTTCGAGCAGCTGGTCGACACCGACACGCGGATCGAGCGGTTGACGCGTGAGATCGAAGCGGCCCACGCCCAAAGCGAGACGAGCCCGCGTCTGGCGACGATCCCGGGCGTCGGCAAGCTCTCGGCGACGATCATCGCAGCGACGACGCCGGACGTCGGCAACTTCGACTGCGCGAGGGACTATGCCGCCTGGCTCGGCCTGACCCCCAAGCCACATTCCACCGGCGGCAAACAGAGGATCGGGCGGATCTCAAAGATGGGCAACCGGTATATTCGGCGGCTGCTCTATCTGGGCGCCATGTCGCAGATCATGGCGAGATCCAGGTGCGGTCCGAGGCAGGATTGGCTGTCCGACATGCTGGTCCGAAAAAAGACGAAAGTCGCCGCCATCGCGTTGGCGCATCGCATGGCAAGAACGATCTTTGCCGTCCTCAGGGACGGATCACGCTACCAGCCGCAGGCGACTGCTGCGTGAATGGCTGAACGAACGGTCAGGGCGACGTGAGGTGATGGCGAACGAACGGAGAGGAAGAACCAGGACACCCCGATCAATCCGGAGCACTTTGAGCGCGCTCGATTGAGTGGGACCTGTTATCCAAGCGGACTTCATCAGGGCGCGCAGCGATCCCGCTGCAGATCAGACGCCGTATACATGGCCGCAGCCGACCAGTTCACCCAAACTGATCGCCATCCTTGACCCGCAGGAGCCATCCATACACGGATTGAAGTCCGGACTGTAGGGCGGGAGGTAGAGAACCCGCGCGCCGACTGCCTCGATGGCCTCGCGCACCCCGGCGACCTTATGGGCGTTCAGGTTATCGAGGATGACGGTGTCACCGGGCTTGAGGACCGGAGCCAGGGTGTCGGTGACGTAGGCCCGGAAGCGCAGACCATCCGTGGCTCCATCGAAGAGGGTTCTGGCGATCGATCCCGTGGCGCGCAGGGCGGCGGTGATGGTGGTGGTCTTGTAGTGCCCGTGAGGTACGGCGATCCGGCAGCGCTGACCGCACGGAGCACGGCCATACCGGCGGACCATCTTCGTCGTGGCGGCCGTCTCGTCGAGGAAGACCAGGCGATCTGGATCGAGATCGGGTTGACGCTCGAACCAGCCCTCGCGCGCGGCCTTCACATCCGGCCGCTCCTGCTCGGCCGCGTGGACAGCCCCTTTTTACGGGTGATCCCATGCCGGGCGAAGAAGCGTGACAGGTTGCTCGTGCTGGCGCGGACGCCCCGTTCCGAGAGCCTGTCGCTCAGTTCCCGCAGGAAGGAGAGCGGGTGCTCTTCGTGGATCCGAAGGATCAGGGCCGCCTGCGCTTCCAGGCGCTGCGAGTTGCGGTCGCCGCCCATGGGCCTGGGCACAATCCGCCCGTCCTACCGAAAGCGCTCGTACCAACGGATCGCGCTGGCTGCCCCGACCCCAAAGCGTTTGGCAGCCTGACGCCGCGATGCACCCGCTTCAATCGCGGCGACCACACGCTCGCGCAGATCGACCGACAGGGCTGAAGGCATGGCAATCCTCCCTCACAAGCCCATCCAGTGAATCATACGCCAACCAGATCGCCTACCCCAAGCGATTCAACCCGCCAGGGCACAGCTCTAGCACGGTGTTGAAGAAGTCCGTGGCGTGCCAGGGGTTGGCATGATTCACTGTTCCCTGGCAGTCGTTGGGGAAGGCAGATGCGGGGCTCGGATCGGCGTTCGGGGGCGTTGTTCTCGTATGTGGACCTGGAGGCTCGGGTCCGGTCCGATCATCCTCTGCGGGCCATCCGACAACTCACGGACGAGGCGCTGGCGGCCTTGAGCGGGTCTTTCTCGGCGCTCTATGCGGTCCGGATGGGTCGTCCGTCGATCCCGCCCGAGATGCTGCTGCGGGCCATGCTCCTACAGGCGTTCTACCCGATCCGCTCGGAGCGGCAGCTGATGGAGCGACTGGAGTTCGACCTGTTGTTCCGCTGGTTCGTCGGGCTGGGCATCGACGATCAGGCCTGGGACCATTCGAGCTTCACCCGGAACCGGGATCGGCTCCTGGCCGGTGAGATCGCGGCCCAGTTCCTGGCCGCCGTGCTGGCTCAGCCCCGCGTGAAGCGGCTTCTGTCCAGCGACCACTTCAGTGTCGACGGGACGCTGATCGAGGCTTGGGCTTCGATTGATGTGCTTCAAGCCCAAGGACCAGGATGGCGACGGTCGAGGCGAAGACCCGCCGCCGTCTGCCAACGGGCGCAACGCAGAGGTCGACTTCCGGGGGCAGACGCGCTCGAACGAGACCCACGCGAGCACCACGGACCGAGAAGCCCGCCTCTACCGCAAGGGTCCGGGAATGGAGGCCAGGCTCTGCTTCATCGGCCACACCCTGATGGAAAACCGCTCGGGCCTGATCGTGGACACCCGCCTGACCTCGGCGAACGGTCACGCCGAGCGCATCGCGGCCTTGTCGATGATCGAGCCGAGGGCGGACCGGCCCAGGGCAATCTCGGTGGGTGCCGACAAGGCCTATGACGCCGAGGACTTCGTCAACGAGCTCAGGTCGATGAATGTGCGCGCGCACGTGGCCCGGAACACCAACGGCCGCCGCTCTTCCATCGACGGACGAACCACCCGCCACGCCGGCTACGGTCGGAGCCAGAAGATCCGCAAACGCATCGAGGAGGGCTTTGGCTGGATCAAGACCGTCGGCGGCCTGCGCAAGGCCCGCTTCAAAGGCCGCGACAAGGTCGGATGGGCTTTCACTCTGACGGCTGCGGCCTACAACCTCGTCCGCCTGCCCAAGCTGCTCGGAGCTCCGGCGTGAGCGTCCTGGGCAAGTGGCGGATCGTTGCGCTGCCCGGCTACGAGGACGACTACGCCGACATGGTCGAGCCGGCCTACATCCTCTTCGAGGACGGTCGCGGTGAGTTCGCCTTCGG
This sequence comes from Methylobacterium sp. J-078, assembly GCF_022829285.1. GTDB lineage: Bacteria > Pseudomonadota > Alphaproteobacteria > Rhizobiales > Beijerinckiaceae > Methylobacterium. The sequence goes on along the minus strand of NZ_JAKSYI010000014.1, from coordinate 178 downwards.
GTGTGTCACCGGAGCTTTCGCTGGCGGAGCCGGCCGCGGGAGTGATCGCGCCGCCATCGCGTTCGACTGGAACGGCAATGACGAGATGGACCCGGTCTGCGGCTCGGGATCGGCCGAGGTCCAGGCCGACGGCTCGCTTCGCGGCGAAATCCGCGTCCACCGCGGCGACGAAATCCCC
>NZ_JAKSYI010000010.1 GCF_022829285.1 Methylobacterium sp. J-078 | reverse complement strand
GTGCCGCTGGCGCCGAGGGCGGGACCGAGCGCTGCGGCATCCCCGAGAGCGAGGACGCTGCCGACCTGAAATGCCGTGCCGCCGCCACGCGTAGCTGACACGACCTGCCCGAGGGCCGACGCCGCCCTGCCGCCATCGGTTACGGCGTTAGAGGCGATCTGAAGCGCCGCGGTCAACTGGCCCACGGTGGCGGTGGCGACGGCGATCTCAGAGTAGTTCCCAACTTCGAGCCCCAGCATGGGTGCCAGCGCGTCGAGCACACGGTTAGCATCGACGCGGGTGCTCGCAAGTGCGTTGTAGTCGACCACCGACAGCGTCAACGGCTTCCCGAGCATTGCGCCCAGAACGGCGTTCGCGACGCCGGCATCGAGGCCGGCCAATCCGGACCCGATCGTGAAGGACGCGAACTGTGCCATCGCCGCGGTGCTCTGTACCTTGATGGCGATCTCGCGGCCGAGGCCGAGGGCGGGAGCGA
>NZ_JAKSYI010000009.1 GCF_022829285.1 Methylobacterium sp. J-078 | reverse complement strand
GCGCGGCGGAGCTTGCCGCCGCGAACCCACCGCTCGACGAGCCGGCAGCCCGGAGGTCCCTAGCTCATGACGGCTTAGCCGGCGGTGCCGTGCGCCGGGACCAGCCCGGTTCTTTCAGCGCCGACGGCAGGCCTGTAGTTGATGCGCGTTTCAACACGAAGGCGTCGGCGCCTAACGCGGTCCGGGTGACCGTGCAGACCGCAACTCCGACCTACGTCGCTCCCGCCCTCGGCCTCGGCCGCGAGATCGCCATCAAGGTACAGAGCACCGCGGCGATGGCACAGTTCGCGTCCTTCACGATCGGGTCCGGATTGGCCGGCCTCGATGCCGGCGTCGCGAACGCCGTTCTGGGCGCAA
>NZ_JAKSYI010000007.1 GCF_022829285.1 Methylobacterium sp. J-078 | reverse complement strand
CGACATCATCCTGCTCGACCTGACGCTGCCCGATATCTCGGGCTACGAGGTGCTGCGCAGCTTGCGCGTCGCCAAGATCAACACGCCGATCCTGCTCGTCCCCGGGTTGGCCGGCATCGAGGACAAGGTGGAGGGCCTCGGCTTCGTGGCCGACGACTATCTCACCAAGCCCTTCCACAAGGACGAGCTCGTCGCCCGCATCGACGCCATCGTGCGCCGCTCGCAGGGCCACGCCCAGTCGATGATCACCACCGGCGACCGCATCGTGAACCTCGATGAGAAGACCACCACCATCGCCGGGGCGCGCGTCCATCTCACCGGCAAGGAGTACCAGATCCTGGAGCTCCTCGCCCTGCGCAAGGGCACGACCCTGACCAAGGAGATGTTCCTTAACCATCTCTACGGCGGCATGGACGAGCCCGAGCTGAAGATCATCGACGTGTTCATCTGCAAGCTGCGCCGGAAGCTCGCCAATGCCTCGGGCGGCAAGAACTACATCGAGACTGTCTGGGGCCGCGGCTACGTGCTGCACGACGGCGTCTCCGCGATGCGCGCCATGGCGGGATGATCCGAGCGTCCCTCGGCTTGCGGGCTGCCATGGCGGTCCGACAGCAGCTTCGGACCGGCGTTGGTCCGCGAACATTGAGGCCGAACCCGGCAGACTACGATTTCCGAACCGGCGGACTGTTCTCATGGAACCACCCGTCGCGACGTGTGTTAACTCGCTCGGTTACTGAGGCATAAATCTTCAATTATTGTTAGTCTATTCGGGCTGATATCGATCTATCCTGGGTGTTGCTCAAATGCACTGGAGCTCAGCCAGGCTCTCACGGTAGAACCGCTTCACACCGCACCGAGAGTGCGCCTCTGGTTCCCGGCAGGCCTCACATGATCAAGACGCTCATCCTCGCCAGCGCCGCTTCGGCTCTCCTCGCTGGCGCCGCCTCCGCCGCCGACCTTCCGCGCCGCGCGGCTCCCCCGGTGTTCGTGCCGGTGCCGGTGTTCACCTGGACCGGCTTCTACGCCGGTTTCAACGCCGGCTCCGGCTTCGGTACGGGCAACGACAACAAGGGCCCGACCACCATCGTCGCCAAGGCGCCGATCTTCCTCGGCACCGCCGCCAGCCCTCCGGTGGGTGGTCGTGGCGCCGGCGCCTTCGGCGGCCGTGACAGCAACGAAGGCTTCGTCGGCGGCGGTCAGATCGGCTACAACTACCAGTTCACCCCGGGCTCTGGTGTCGTGATCGGTGTCGAGGCCGACGCCCAGTACG
>NZ_JAKSYI010000005.1 GCF_022829285.1 Methylobacterium sp. J-078 | reverse complement strand
GGCAGGACGACGTTGGCGATGATGTCGATGGCGAGGGGGTCGGCAGCGGTTCGGTTGACGCCACGGGCGCGGCCGATCGCCTGCATCAACTCGCCCTCGCAAATCTGCCAGCGGCAGGCGTCCGCCACGGGATCGGGGTGGGTCTCGCACTCCATCCCGGCAACCGAACCATCACGGGTACGCAGTCCCCGAACCGGCTTCGGATACCAGGGTTCGGCCTTCTCGATGTCCCGGCCGGTGATCGCGCCGGCCAGGGCTTCGACGGCAACAGGAGAGGGCAGAGTGCGACCGACGACGATCAGCCCACGCACGTTGCGGTACTGGTCTAGGCCGGCGACGTTGTTGAAGTGCTCGGTGCTGATGCCGGTCGGAAGACCGCTCGACCGCAGCCATTCCGCGACGGCCTTCTGCGCGATCACGAGAACCGGGGCGCGCCCCAGGTCTAGGAACCGGCGCAGGATTTCGCGCCGCACGGCCCGCAGGTTCCGGTTGGCGGTCCCGTCCTCATCCGGCTTGAGCTTGTTGGCCGAGGTCGGCGCGTCGGTGACGTAGCGGACGCGGGCGTGGGGCATGGCGGCTTCGATCGCGGGTGCTGGCTGAACCTGCGGGTAGAACGCCTGTAGGATTTCGAGGCTGGGCAGCGTCGCATCGAGGATCAGCGTCGGGCGGTGCCAGTGCTTTGGGATGCTCTTGAGACTGCGGGCCTTGGCGACCAGCACGCGGCCGTCCTCGTCGTCGCGGGTGTCGATGTAGAGCCGGCCGGAAACCTCGATCGTCTCATCGTAGAGAACGCCACGGGCGGCGATCCAAAGGCCGATGAAGGCTTGCGCGTGCCGAGCTTGCTCGGCTGCTCTAGCGGCAACCCGGCGCTCGGGCCGGGACATGCCGGGATAGATCGCAACCTTGTCCTTGAGCTTCCATTCGGCCGAGATGGCGGCGGTGCAGCGGTCAACGTCCAGGCCCTCGGCCACGAGGTCGGCGCGGCGCACGCCGCCTGGCTGTCCCTGCCGTTTTAGGGCCCGAGCGAGTTCGGCGCGGTAGACCTCGACATCGTTCGCCAGGTAGTCCTGCGCGGACCCCTTCGACCCCACCGCCGATCCGATCTCATCGAGGGTAAGTCCGCGCTTCGGGATGCGAATGCCGGTCTGCCAGAACCCTTCGTCCACGATCACGAACTCGACCTTGCCGAGGGCCGTGCCGGCGCTGAAGAGGAGTTGGTGCGCGACGATCCAGACCTCGGGCTGGGTCGTGACCTGGGCCTGATAGGAGCACGTCCCGTAGAACTGGCACCGCGCTTCGGTGCCGTTCTCCAGCTTCGCCTTGCAGCACATCTTCGAGACGGACGAGCCGCCGCCCAAGCTCAAGGCGATGCTGACGGCCTCTAGGTCGTCGCACATTTGCTCGCCCGGCCGGCTGGGATCATCGGCCTGCCGACCACGGAACACGCGGGCGAGGACACCCTGCTCGGCAAACTGCGCCTCGATCTCGTCGCCGAGCCGGTGCGTCGGGACCGCGTACAGGATCGGCTTGGCCGGACTGCCGCTGTCGCGCCGGCCGATGACGTACTCGGCGACGGCGCTGGCCGTGGCGCGGGTCTTTCCAACGCCTGTTGTGACGGCGAGGGCCTGAACCGGGGGCTCTGCGTCGGGGTCGCCTGCGAGCCGGAACGCTTCGGCGGTCTCGATGAAGTGCTGCACGCCCTCCTGAACGGCGCGTCGCGCCTCCTCGATGGGGCTTGATCCATCGGCGTAGGCCGGGCTCGCGGCGGCCTCCTGGATCTCATCGGCTATCGCCTCGACCTTCGCCCAGGATCGTTCGATTTCGCGCGCAAGGCGGTCGTAAGGCTCAAGGTACTTGCCGCCACACCCTTCCGGGTATTGGCGCATCACGGCTTCAAGATCGTCCGGTGTCAGCCCGTCTTTGAAGGCAGCGGCAACGGCGGCGTAGAATCGGGTCGATCGATCCCCGCCGGTTTCGGAAACCAGATCCTCGACACGCGGACTGGTGATCCCGCTGTCGCCGGCCGGGCGGTCCCTGCGTTCGGCCTGCGGCTTGGCCTTGGCGGGGAAGGCCGCCCGAAGCTCGTCGGCGGTCCAGATCCTACCTTCCAGGCTGATGATGCTGGTTGGGACTGTCGTGCGGCCTCGGGCGAGCTTGAGCCGCCCCGGATAGTTCGGGGTGCCGGGGATGCGATAAGGTTGCGTGACGACGCCCGACGCGGAGTCGGCGCCGCCCTGCGCCCGGACCGCGGCGCCAAGCTCCTGGGCCTGCTGCGCACCTAAAGGGCGGTCCAGCAAGAGCCAGTGGTGAGCGTTGCCGGGGCTGGTCTCGATGACGAACGACGGCTCGACGCTGAGTCGCCCGGCCTTGCCCTTGTCGGCGTCCGCATCGTTCACGAGGCCGAACACGCCCACGGTGTCGGCGATGCCGCCCCGCTTGCCGCGCTTGACGCCGCTCTGAACGGTGCGCGCCTCGACGTAGACGTTGTGCCCGCTCTCGGCCTGTCGGATGGCCTCGTTGACCATGTAGTTCACCTCCCCGATCTTGAACGGGAAGGTCAGGGTCGCTTCGCTGGTCGGATGGATGGCGACAAGCTGCATCAGGCCGGGGTCGCGGAAGTCCGCGAAGGCTGCCGCGACGTGTGAGTGCAAGCGCTCCGCGAAGGCGCGAACGGTGCTGGGATCAACTGCCGGTGCTGTGCCCTCGCTCATGCCGCATCCGGTCCCTCGGATGAGAGGGGGAGCGACCATTCCTTCGTGATCGGCTCGGGTTCGATGGTGACCGGCGAGGGGATGCCCTCGATCCGGCACACCCTCGCTGCGACGTTCAGGGCAACCCGCTTGTCGCGGTAGGTGCCGAGGCGCTGGTTCCGCTTGCCCTTTCTGATGAGAAGAACCGTCCAGGCGCCGAAGTTCGGGAAGACGCGGACGAGGCGAACGGGAGCGAACGGGACGATCTGGCCCATGCCTAGACCTCCTGCTCGCCGCGCGCCCGGCGGCTCTCGTTGATGAGCCCAAGGCGCCGGCTGGCGTACCAGTCGCTATTCTCAAAGGGCTCGCCCGAGCGCAGGCAGCGTTCGGTCAGGACCATGCGAAAGCCGTCGCTCAGGCGAACGATGGTGATGAACTCGGGCGGGTAGGAATCGCGCTTGGGGAGGTCGCCGAGGCGGCTACGCCGGACGCGGAACTGGCGCAGGCTGTTGTCCAGCGCCCATTCTCGATCGTCGCCGAAAAGCTGGTGAAACGCCTTCATGGCTTGCGCCCTCCCTGGCGAGAGGGGGCAGTCAGTTCCGATAGCAGTTCGGCGGCCGTGCCGATGCAGGCGGCGGCAGATCGCACGCTGTAGGCGAGGCCGCGCAGGTCCCGCATCTCCGCGAACCGCCCGGCGGTGTCGGCATAGTTCGCAGCGGCATGCATGGCCTCGCCGATCGCGTCGGCAATCGGGCCGTTCAGGTCAGGAGTGCGAGGCGCAGGGGTGCGCGCGTCGGGTGAGACGTATGGGGCGCCGGTCAAACCCGGCGCTCCAGCTTCTCGCTGATGCCGTAGGCCAGCCGGCCGATTTCGGCCGATGTTTCTGGGCTGAACTGAAAACGGGACTGCACCCGGCGGGCACGAAGCTCGTCGGGCTGCGGGCCGTCGTGGGACGGCATGGGGGTGAGGGATTTGTGTTGCCGCGCGGGCTGCGGTCGCATATATACGGGGTGCATTGTTCTGAGATCCTTGAGCCCCGCCCGAGTGCCACCTCGGCGGGGTTTCTCATGTCCGGTTGGGACTGAGACACGGATGGGAGCCGGCGGGCCGAGGCTCGCCAGCGGCGAGTTAGGCGGCGACGCCTTCCTCGATGTCCAAGAGCTTCCGCGCGACACCATTCGGGATCACGAGACGGCGCTGTCCGATGCGCTTCGCCTCGATCTCGCCCCGCGAAATCATGTCGTAGATCAGCGAGGGGGAGACCCCCATCGCCTTTGCGAGCGGCCGAGCCTTCGCAGGCAGTCCAGCCTCAACGTCCTTCCGAATGCTCATTGGGCGCAGCCTCCGACGTCTTGAAATTCAATACGATTGGAAGTTAGCACCTAGACATGGCGGGCGCAAGCGTCGTATTGGAATTCAAGACGAACGCAGACAGCGCGACGGACAAGGCGGACGGCTCATGGCAAAAAAGTCAAAAGTGGCCGAGGTCCCGCGGGAAGGCGTGAATACGCGCATCACCAAGGATCTAAGGGAAAAGCTGGATGCAGCAGCTGAAGCTGGAGGGCGATCTGTTGGGAGCGAGATTGAGCGGCGTCTAGAGCGTTCTTTCAAGTTCAAGGAAGAACTTCTAGCGTTGCTTGAAGACGAAAGAACTTTTCATGCAGTGGCGGCCATAGCCCTGACTTGGATGGAAATTGAGACCATCACCGGCCGCAAATGGTACGATAGTCATAAGACACTTATCGCGGCCCAAGCTGCCGCGGGTAGTGTCGTTGGAAGCATTCGAGGAGCGGACGGCAGTACAGCTAGCAAGGCAGCGGATGGCCCTGAATTGAGCGAGGAGATCGTCAGCCAATTGCGGCTTTTGGGAATGCTTAACTTTGAAAAGGTGCGTAGGCGCACCAAGAAAGAAGATTCTATATCGACGATAGACGAGGCTGCGATCCTGCTCGGATCGACTCTGTTTGATGGAGAAACCATTCAGAGCGTCGGCGTTTCCAAGAAATCTTAGTACGTAATGGGTTCTATGAACACATCGGACAAATAGAGCAACTCTCCCGTCTTACATTAATCACCGCCCCTGCTACTTTTAACAGTAGCGAAAGGGGGCCGCGATGCGACCGCTGGTCTATTCAGACACCATCACCATCCGCACTGACGCGGATCTGCGCGCTGCCATTGCTGCAGCTGCGGAGCGCGAAGGCGCCTCGGCGTCAGATTGGGTGCGCCGGGCTCTAGCCTCGGTGACTTCTGGCTCGATGCCCTCGGCATCATCTGCGCGACGCCATCACCAGCCCGCACAGGCAGCTCGCTGATGGATACCATCGCGACCGTCGTGTCCGGCGACACGCTTCCCCCTCTTGGCCTTCTTGATGAAGCGAAGGCCGCGCGCCTCGACCTTGCGGTGGAACGCCTGCGTGAGGTCCAGGCTCTCGCCGGGGTCTACGCTGCGATGATCGAGGGCCATGCCTTCACCGTCGATGATCTGCTGGGCGCCGATGCCGCTTTCACCGCCTCAACGCGACGGGCGGGCGAGGCCCTGTTCACGCTTGGGGCCTCTCTCGGTTGCGAAGGAATTGCGTGATGACTGCTGGTTTTGGTTTCGGCCCTTTGCCCCGTCCTCGCCAGCAAGAGCCGGTCGATCTCTCGCCTGAAGAACTCGCTCGGATGTTCAATCCTCAGCGCTTGGCTGGCACGGGAGCGAGCATGACGCTCAACGGTACGGGCGATCTGCCTGCTGGCATCGCGGAGGGCATGAACGCCGGTGGCGGGGTCGCCGCGTTCAGCGGGCTTCCTCCTATTATGCCGCAGGAGATGGCGCCCCCTGGCTTCGATCAGCGGTTCGGTACCGCTCCTCCGGGTCAGGGGTTTGGCTTGCCGGACGGCGCCGTTGATGCCCTGCGCGCCGGTCTCTCTCCGCAGGGTCAGCCGTCGCCCGTGAGCGTGCCTCTACCCCCAGAGCGACCTTCGGCTGCGAGCCTGGGTCCGCTAAGCCTGGGTCCGCTGCCGCCTGCCTCGCCGACATTGTCGCGGCAGCGGAGCAGCGACAGTGCCTTGGGACCGACCCCGCCGCAGTCTGGCAGCCCCGGCCTTATTGGTTCGCCTCTACCGCCTCCTCGCCCCGCCGAGTTCGGCCCATCGGCTACGGCTATTCCTGAGGCCGATCTGCCGGCCGCGAATGCCGTCGCAGTCCAGGCGCAGGCCCCGGCTCCTGATGTGGGTGGCGGCTTCGGCGAGGCTCTATCGCGCTTTCGATCGAACGGTGGGTTCGACCTCCTCGGCAACATCGGCATGGGCTTGGTGACGACGCGCGGCGTCGCCCCTGGCATCGCTGCCGGGCTTCAACTGAACCAGAAGCAGGAGGCCACCCGCGTTGCGACTGACCTCGCCCGCGCAGAGTATGGGTTAAAGGCCGGTAAGTTAGCGCGAGAAACGCGAGGCGAGACCGCAACGAAGGCTTGGCTTCTGAGCAAGGGCATGGACGCGAACCTCGCGGACGCAGCGATGTCGAACCCCACTGTCCTCGGTAGCGTCATGGGGCAGATCAACAAGGACCCGTCGCGGGTCACGATCGGCGGCAACATCTACGAACTGAAGCCAGGCGAGCGGCCTGGCGCATCCAACCTCTTGGGTTCGGCTGAGGCGTCGCCAGACCAGATCCGGGCGAGGGCACAGGCCAGCGCTGAAGGGTCCGCTGCCGGCAAGCCCGACGAGCCGTTCAATCTCAGCGCTGGTCAGACCCGCTACAGCGCGGACGGGAAGCCTATCGTCTCGGCAGGCACCTCCTCCTCGGACATCTTCGACCGGGAGACCAAGCTGCGCGGCGAGTTCACGAAGCAGCTGGGCACCTTCCAGGACGTGCACGACGGCTACGGGCGGGTGATCGCAGCGACGGAGCAGCGCCAGGTCAACCCGAACGCCAAGTCGCCGGCCGCCGATATCGGCCTGATCTTCGGTTACATGAAGATGCTGGACCCCGGCTCGGTGGTTCGCGAAGGCGAGTATGCGACGGCTCAGAACGCCGCCAGCGTGCCTGAGCGAGTGCGGAACGCCTACAACAAGGCGATGTCGGGCGAGTTCCTGACCCCCGAGCAGCGTCAAGGCTTCATCGAGCAGGCCGAAAGCCTCTACGGCAAGGCTCGTGGTGGGGCAGAGGGCGTCGCGGAGCGGTATCGCGGGATCGCCACGCAGTACGGGGTCGATCCGGGCCGGTCGGTCTACCTGCCCGATCCGTACAAGGCGCCGAAGGTCGGCGCGAGCCGCACGAGGGCGCCCGAGGTCGGCGCCCCCTTGGACATCGGCGGCACTCGCGACGCGGGCGGCGGCATCACCATCAAGCGGGTGCGATAGATGGCAACCTTCAGCATCTCTGGCCCTGGTGGCGAGGAATACGAGATCACCGCGCCGGACGAGGCGTCGGCCCTGAGGGCCTATCACGGGATGTCGGCCCAGCAGGTTGCGGCTCCTACGACCGAGGCGCCCAACATGGCTGCGGACATAGCGAAGACCGTCGCGCCGGGGCTGGCGCGTGGCGTGGCCGGGACCATCGGGTTGCCGAATACGATCTTGGGCGCGGTGGAAGGCGGGCTAGGGTGGGTGGCCAAGCAAGCAGTTCGCGCCACTGGCCGCACCCCGGCAAGCGAGATGCCGGGCGGCGATACGCGCTCCTCCATCGCCTCGGGCTTTCCTTCGCAGGAACAGATCCTCAAGCCCGTCGAGGCTGTGACGGGTCCGCTCTACCGGCCGAAGACCATCGGCGGCGAGGTCGTAAACACCTTGGCCGAGTTCGCGCCTAACGCGCTGTTCGGTGGTGGCTCGGCGGCGCAGCGGCTCGGGCAGGTCGTGGCCCCGGCCCTGGTCTCAGAGGGGGCCGGACAGGTGGCGCGCGTCGCCGCTCCAGAGGCCGAATCCTACGCGCGGTTCGGTGGCGCTCTGGTGGGTGGTGTTGGCGCTGCGGTGGCGCAGGCTCCGAAGGGTGGCGCCGCCCTGATGCGCGAGGGCTTACAGGGCATCTCGCCCGATGAGCTTGCGGCGGCTCAGGCCCTCCGCACGGAATCCCGATCCCTTCCCGGTGGTGGTGTTGAACTACCCCTGGATGAGGCTCTGAACCGGGTCACGGATGGGAAGGCAACCCGCCTCTCTCAGATCAGCCGCGTTGTCGCCCATTCTGGTGGCGAGGGCGCCGATGTGCTGGCCAGCCTCTATGCGCAGCGGCCGGCGCAGATCGACCGGGCGGCGCGCGGCACCTTCGACCTGTTCGGACCGGTGCCCCGCTCGCCCTCGGCTCTCGGTCTCGATGTGCAGGACGCAGCGCAGGCAGGCTTGCGACAGACCCCCGAGGGCATGGCGCTGACCCAGGCCATTGCGGGCGCTGGCCCTCGAACCACGGCGGACCAGGCAGGCCAGGTGATCCAGCCAGCGCTACGGGCAACGGCGGACCTCCGCGAGGCTGTGCGAGCCGGACAGGCAGCACGGGACTACAGCCGAGCGCGGCAGGCTCCTGAGACGGTGGGCATCGAGCGCAACATCACGGTGGAGCGCCCCGGCGAGCCCGTAGTGACACAGCCGACGTTCTCCCGGCCCGAGTTCACGGAATACGCGCCACGGCCCCTGGAGCCTTACCGGGCCGGATCGGTGGATGTAGCTGACGGACCGGGGGAAAGCCTCGCCCGGTTCATCGCGAAGAACGGCGGGCTGCGTCTCGATGGTGATGCAGCAGCGACGGATCTGCATCGCTTCGTGGTGCCCGGCGTCGGCAAGGTAGCCCGCGAGGACGGCAAGAGCCTCGACAGCTTCTGGCGAGAGCGCCTGATCGAGGAGGGCTACTTCCGCCGGGATGCCGATGGCGGGGCGGCTCGGGACATCTCATCCGAACTCCTGCGCAAGCTCCAGAACGAACAGCGTGGGTTCCCCTCCTACGCCCTGGATGCCACCGGGAAGCCCAAGGGGCGCCGTGGAGCGGCTAAGGACGCAGACGAGTACGACGCGGCGCTCTCGGTCGTGGAAAGCCGTCTTGATGGCGATCTGCGCCAGGTCGGCGTCGATCCTGCGAGCCTGCATCCTGACATCCGCAAGCGCACGCTGGGCGCCCTGATGCGCGGCGAGGACAGCGACCCGTTGCAGGCATACGAGCGCACCGTCTCGGCGATGAAGGGGCCGCTCGACCCCTACGTGAAGTCCACGGTCGTGACGGAGCAGATCCCCGACGTGCGGTTCGGGCAGGTGAACCCGACGCCCGCCCTTGATGCGATCGGCAAGCAGGCCCGCTTCGCCAAGGGTGACGTGCAATCGGCCCTCGGGTCCGCCCGCCGCGATCTCTACGAGCCCGGCGGCAAGGAAATGGACCTGTCGGTGCAGGGTCTCCTGAAGGCCCGTGAGCGCTTGGACTACCAGATCAGGGCAGCATCCGAGGCTGGTGACGGCACGAAGGCGCGCGATCTCGCGATCACCCGCGATGCCCTTGACCGGCAGTTGAAGGCGGTCCCCGAGGTCGCCACGGCCGACGCCAACTTCGCGGCCAACTCCCGCGCCCTGGAGCCGTTCACGGGCAATCGGCCTCTGGCACAGGCGGCTCGCCGCGACGATACGGGATGGATGGCGACCCCAGCCGAGCAGGTGCCGGCGATGCTCGGCGGGGCTACGGCCACACGCGAATTGATGGCGAACGCCAGCCCAGCGGCCCGCCAGGCGCAGGAGCGGTACTGGACGACGCGGCTCCTTGAGGGCGCCACGGATGCGCAGGGCAACCTCGACGGCGACAAGCTCGCTCTGGCGATGCGCGAGAACTCCGATGTGCTGGCGCAGATGCCGGACGTGACCCAACGGCTGCAATCGGTAGTCCAGGCTCGCTTCGGTCTCTCCCGGCCAGAAGCCTCGCCCCTTGGGCAGGTAGCCCGTACCAGCGACACGCGCCAGGCGACCGAGGCGCTGTTCCCGGCCCGCCCCTTGGTGGGCAGTCAGGACGAGCTAGGCGCGGCGATGGGGGTGGTGACGCGCAACAGCCCTCAGGCTGCGCAGGGCATCACTCGGCAGTTCCTTGAGGGGATCTTCAACGACGCGACGCAGGAGACCAGGGGACTCGCTCGCCAGTACGGCGGGGCCGGGTTCGCCTCTCGGGTACGCGGCACGCCTCAGCTGCGGCAGAACCTCGAGGCTTCGGTCGGGACCCTGCCGGAAGGGGCAGCGAAGAACACCGCCATGGATCGGCTGCTGACCGCGCTGGAAGCGACCGGCTACCGGCCGCAGAAAGGCTCCGACACGGCGTTCAATACCGAGATCCGCAAGACCCTGGCGAACGGCACGAGCCCGCTGCCGGCGGCGATCATGGACGCGACGACGAGCGCCGGCATGGGTGCGGCGGCGGCCGGAACCGGTGGGGCGCTGAGTGCCGCTCTGCTGGGTCTGCGGCGCGGCGCCAACGAGGGCCTAACGCGAATGCGGGTGAACCGAGGCGGGTCCGACTTCGCGCGGATGCTGCTGGATCGTTCCACCACGGCCGACGATCTGCGGGCCTTCCTGCAAGGCCCCGGCGCTACGGACGCGCAACGCCTCCTGATCCGGCTCCTGGGCAACTCCGGGTCCAGTGCTGCGTCGGGCAACGCGCCGAACCGTTCGGGTCGCTAGGCTTAACAGGGCGCTGATGATTCCGGTGAGGAGGGCGGTCAGAAGGAAGGCTGTAACTACAAGCCAGAGAACCGCCTGCGGAGCTGGTAAGGGCGGGGGAACAGGCTCGGCCCTTCCTAGCATCACCCAGACAAGAGACAGGAAAACTGCGCCTTGCGCGACGATCCACGCGAGGCGCACTGCCCAATGGGTGGGCACCTTGAGAAGCGGGGGCTGGGGCTTGGGGCGCCGCAGCCACCTTGGATTATCGGGGTCGTTGTCCACCGGCCGCAGCATGGTCCCAAGATGGCGCGACGAAGCGGCTGGTGCAATCAGGTCTGAGCCTGACGCGGTTCAACCCAGAAGCTTCGACACCAGAGCGCCGAGCCACAGCAGTGCGATCACGATCAGTATCGCCCAAACGGCAGCCATGATCGCGGCGGCCCCGATGCCCGAGAAGGCCGAGTGCCAATGTGGTGGGCCTTTGACCACGTGTGGGATGATTTTCGGCTTGTCACGCATGGCATGCCCGCCTGTGCTTGCCATCCAGTAAGGGCGCGCACGGCGCGAACCACTCACCGACGACAATCCGAAGCAGTATCACGAATGGCTGCGCAGGTCCTGCTTGTCTGAAGCGGATCGGAGAACTGCGCGGCGACGGCGCCTTCAATCAATCGCCAAAGATCGTTCAGGGGGCCGCTGGTGCTTTCGCGGGGGGTATCACCTCCACAGGGAAGGATCCCTGGCCAGCAGCCGCCTGAACGCCCAGCCGGATGCTTTAGGCCGGCACAGGACGTCGGGCTTGTCTCCAGGCTTTCACGGCTTTCTGTCGAGTGTCGAAGGCTCGACGCATAGCCGTCTCGGGCTCGCCTCGTGCCTGCGGCAGGTGTCCATAAAGCAGTACGCCATCCATACCGAAGGAGCGAACGACCTCAGTGCGCCACCGTCGATCGGCATTTGTGAAGGAGTGCTCGGTTTCGCACAGAGCGCTATCAGCCATGGGGGTCCTTCTCTGTGTCACCGTTCGACAAGAGAGGAACGTGCCAAGCCGGGGGCTAACGCAGCGGTAGATCCATTCGCTGGTCTCGGGAAGGCCTGTGTTGGGGCCAACCGGACGAAGAACGTCCCCTTAGTCCCGCCCTGTTTGTAGCTGATCCTAGACGAACAGTAGCGATCGGGGACGTCCTCCGCTCCCGCCTGATGGAGGGAGCGACGCGCTTGATCAACGTCTTAGCGGCAATCATATCGGTCTTCGTCGTTTTGACGACCGGCGCTCTGCTGAAGGTAGCCCTTCTGCCATTCCGATTTGTTCGAAGCCTTTTTCGACGTCGACCTGCAGCAGCCTAGCCAGCACTCACTCGACGTCTTCGCGGCCGATCATTGCGATGGTGGCCGCGAGGCGCTGCTTATCCAGGGGGCGGGGCTTTGCCCGCGAGGCCTCGACCCTCGGCTTTGCTTCAATACGAGAAGCCATTACGGCCCGCTGGAGCTGGGCGCGCGCGGAAGCATCGGCCAGGACGAACAGCCCGGCCACGACGCATCCGGAGAGGCACGCGCTGACGATGATGGCTGATATCCTGGGCATGTACGCGGTCCTGACGACGGCCAGAGTGTAGCAGTCGAGGACAGCCGCTGATGCAGCAGGAATACCACGGGGTAAGAATCGCTTCGCCTTATCCCCGGCTCAGCCGTCCGCACGTCGCACACTCTGCGTCTGTTCTGCCTGCCGAAGGGTATCGGAGAGCGCGCTACCGATGAGCAAGACCTCGCTGTTCCGGTAACCCCTTGACCGATTCCGCTGACGAATTCGTCCCCAGAATTAACAACCTATCTGTGGGGTGCAGCGCTTTGCACCCTATGCCTTGGGTTGACGCCTCCTTCATCGGCTCGCTGGTTTGAGTCGGCGCGGTCCGCTGCTCCTCAAGCGTGAAGCCCCCCCGCTTGAGCGTACCGCCCCGTTTGATCCACGCCTGCCATTCGCGGCTGATGATGCGCAGGACGTTAGGGTCGTTCTTCCGCCCCACGTTGCGCCGCTCCTGCACCGTGATGAGTCCGTCCCCCTCGGCGAGGCGGATCGCCATCTGTGCCAAGCGGCGTGAGACGCCGGCCCGCGCTGCGATGGCATCGACGCAGAGGAGGCATTTGGTTTTTGCTGCGACCTCATCGGCCACGATGCGGAGGACGGCCCGCTGCCCTTCTGTAAAGCGGGCAGCCAGGGCTGGTGGCAGGGGACCGGAACAGGAAAGCAGACGCCGCCGGTCCCGTGAAGCGATGCGGTCAGGTGAGACCGGGACCCGCCGGGGCGGGAACACGCTCCTGCGGATCGCAAGGCCAAGGACCGGCCGAACGGCCTCCCTGATCGCGCTACGACGGCCGTGGAGCCGTTCGGCGAGTTCCTGGGTCTCCTCGTCGGTCAAAACACCTGACGCGTGTCCCTGCCAAAGCTGGCGGCCTGCCTCGTCCATCTGCGCAGACGTCCGCGCAGCCTCGATCACGGCCTGCATGGCGGCGTGAAACATCGGTCCCGGTCCCTATTCGGGCCGCAGTCAGAACAAGGCACGACTTCTCGACGTGAGAATTGGCGTTCTCACTTGACACCCGAGGGCGCCGTATGGCTTTTGGGGGGTGGTTAGGTTCCTCCCAAGGCACCATTCGATTTCGCGGCCCTCCAGTTTGGCGACTGGGGGGCCGTAGTCGTTTCAGGGTCTATCTCGCGGCGATCTCTCCTGATGCCGGCTCACGACTCACCCGAGGGCGAGCGTAGCCAGACATGCCATCTCGCGTGGCGGACATGGTTAAGTCAACGGTAGCCCCGTCCCGATTTATCACTAGTAGGAAGGCTCGGCCGCCATGACGGATGACGACAGCGGTGCGCAGGACCGCCGCGAAACGAAAGCAGCTAGGCATCTGGAAAGGGCCCGCGCTGGCGGCGAGGCACGGGCGGATTACGATGCGACCCAGCAGGCGACCGAGGACAAGACGGTGCGTCTCAAGGCCCTTCGGCTCGCCAAGGAGAAAGCAGATCGAGCATAATGCGCACGATTTCAGGGCCGATTGCTTTCCTCGCAGCTTTTGCCGCTCAGAACGGTTGTGGATTCGCTCTGGAGGTCACTCGAAGCATCGACATAGAGGCACCGCCCGCTGCCGTTTGGGCGCTTATCGGTGATTTCTGCGCGATCGAGAAATGGCACCCTCTGGTCAAGCGCTGTACCATCTCGAACAGCAGGGACGATGATGAGGGCAAGCCTGTCGCGATCCGGCGCTTGGTGGCTGCCGGTGGTCTAGGAACCATCGTCGAAGTTCAGACGATGCGAGACGAGAAGGCGATGAGCTATAGCTACGCCTTTGTGGAAGGCCCGCTGCCTGTGAGCGCCTACAATGCGACGATATCTGTGAAGCCAAATGGTGCGAAGACGACCGTTGTCTGGACAGCGACATTCGACGCTGCAGGGATGACCGATGCCGAAGCGAAGGCTGACATTGAGGACGTTTATGAACAAGGGCTGGCCAGTATCGCAAAAGAGACTAGCCGCTAAAGTCATCCTTTCCATTTGTGAACTTGTCACAACAACGCCCCGAGGATTTCTCCTCAGGGCGTGCCTCGACGAAAGCGGCCAATTGATCGGGACTGGGGACGCTCAGGCCAAACCTAAATGTTCCGCAGGCCTCAGTACGAGCCGAACTTGTAGTTCACGCCGGCGCGGACGACGACGAACTCGTCGGAGCGGCGGTTGGTGTAGCCCGAAGTGGCGGTCGCGTAGTTGGTGTTGATCCCGTAGGTCTGGCCGGTGTTGTTCGAGTAAGCGAACACGCCGCTGTTGGCGTTGTCGCGGTCGAGGTTCACGTACAGACCTTCGACCTTGAGGGTCACGGCCGAGGACTTGAAGAAGTTCAGGAACGAGTCGGTGGGCAGGGCGTACTCAATGCCGCCGCCGGCCGTCCAGCCGGTGCGAAAATCGTTGCGGCTGCTGTTGGGCAGGCCGAAATCGGAACCACCGCCGCCGCCGTAGGCGAAGCCGCCGGTGCCGTACACCAGGGTGCGGTCGAAGGCGTAGCCGAGGCGGCCGCGCACGGTGCCAAAGTAGTCGAGGCCCGACAGGCCGTTCGGGTTGACGGGGGTCAGATCGGGGTTCAGCACGCCGACGATGTTGCCGTAGCGGTTACGGCTGTTGCCGAAGTCGACGTACTGGGCGTCGGCCTGAACTACAAGTTCACCTCCTACTAAGGTCTGGGCGACAATTCGGACCGGCCTAACCGCCGCCAGCCCGGCTCCGCTGGCGGCTTTCGTCGAGGCCCGCTCCTAGACACCATCCTCGAGGCTTTGGAGGGTCTGAACCCCCGCGGCATTGTCAGAGACACCCGCGGGCAGGCGGTAGCCCGCCTCCCAGACCGTGACTGACGCGACTACGGTGCTGGCCCTCACGCTCGGTCCGCTCCTGGTCGAGGCGCCCC
>NZ_JAKSYI010000145.1 GCF_022829285.1 Methylobacterium sp. J-078 | reverse complement strand
CGCTATCCCGGGATGTCGTGCCGAGCGAGATCAGGCCGCAGGAGCCGGCCGCGACGGGGAGCATGAAGGGCCCTGCCGGTAACGGTGGGAAGTCCCGGTGGCGGGACATCAAGCGTCCGCCCGTCCGCCCCCCGTCACGGTAAAGGGATCTCACATGACGTTCTCGACGGAACTTCTGTATGGCGGGACGGACCCTGAGCCGCGGGCCGGTGAGCCCGCCTACTTCCTCGATTCCTCCGACCTGCGGCCTGCACGGTACGAAGCGCGGGCCTGGTTCGGCGCGGCAAGGGCGACCGCCCGGGCGACCGCCCGGGCGACCGGGACTGTCATCCCTTCGGCGGTCGCCGTCATGGACCGGGGCCGGGAGGTGTACCGGTACCCGGCGGCCCCGAACCTCAGTGGGCCGACATCCGGTCGAGGCGGCCCTGGTCGATGAGGCGGACCCCACCCGGCACGATCAGGATGCAGCCATCCCGGTCGAGGCGCGACAGGGTCCGGCTCACCGTCTCGATGGTCAGGCCGAGGTGGTCGGCGATGTCGAGGCGACCCATCGGAAGTTCGAGGGTGACCGAGGACCGGCCGATCCGGACGTAGCGGTCCTGCAACCCGGTCAGGAAGGAGGCGATCCTCTCGTCCGCGGTGCGCCGCCCGAGCAGCATCATCATGTCCTTGGCCCGCGACAGTTCCTGTCCGGTGATCTCGTGCAGGTGCATCATCAGGCCCGGCTGTCCGAACACCAGGTTCCGGAAGGCCAGCCGCTCGAACCGGCAGGCAGTCACCGCCCCGAGGGCGTCCGCCGAGACCGCGAAACGGTCGAGCATCGACAGCCCCAGGAAATCCCCCGGGAAGGCGAAGCCGGTGACCTGTCGGCGTCCGTCGGGCAGGATACGGTAGAGGCGCAACGCGCCGGACGTGACGATGAAGACCGAGCAGGCGGGCTCGTCCTGGCTGAACAGCGTCTCCTTCTGGTCGAGCGACACGCGGCGGCTCAACGGCTCCAGCGCGTCGCGCTCCGCCAACGGCAGGGCGGTCGACAGGCTGACGAGACGGACCCGGTTGAAACCGTCCCCCACGCGGGACGGCATGACCGGTACGGGCGGCCTGGCCGTCGAAACGATGGGTAGGGAATGGATCGACATGGATCTGTCCTTCCGCTTGGGGACGGCCTCTTACGGTGGGCCCGTCGATCACCGCCTCATGGCATCACGCGTTGTCGCGGCGACCCCGCCAGCGTTCGGTCGCCAGGAGCCGTTCCTCCCTGCGAGCGACTTCGAGGAAGGCGTCGCGGGCGTCCATGTCGAGCCGAAAGGCGCGTTGCAGGACGCCCGCCGCCAGGCCGACCGTGGCGTCGTCCCAGGCTTGGCCATCCGCCGGTCGGTCGCCGACGTCGACGACCGCTCTGGCCAGTACGGAAAAGGCATCGGCTTCGAACATCCGGACCCTATCCCGAGCGGTTGCAGTTCAGGCTTCATCTACAGGGTCAACGCGACGGACGAACTAGAGTACGGTTTCAGAATCGAGGACCGGGGACGCGAAATTGCGCAAGTCTTGCCTCCCGTTCAGGCCGCAGCGGGGACGGCAGGCATCACAGGGGCCAGGGCCACGTCCAGATGGACCGGGTTGTGAAGGGTGTTCGCCACCGGCGACCACAGGACCGTGTGCTTGATCATCGCCGCCAGCACCTTCCGGGACGCATCGGCGTCGATGGACACCGCGACGCGGATGCTCTCGAACCCGATGGTCTTGGGATGGAGGTCGCCGGCGCCCCAGACCGAGGTCATGTTGATGTCGGCCTCGACGCTGAGCTCCAGAGAGCGGATCGGGATGCCCCGGGCCAGGGCATTGGCGTGGATGCCTATGGAGAGGCACGAACCCAGGGCGGCGAGCAGGGCCTCGGAGGCGTTGGGCGCCGCCGCCTCGCCGAGGATGCCCTCGGGCTCGTCCTCCATCACCGGCTGCGGCGGCAGGTCCCGGATGTAGTTGAGCTGGCTCAGCCGACCCTGCGCCACCGTGCGGCAGCGGAGGGTGCGCACGGCGCTCGGGTCGGCCTTGGCCTGCGCGACGACGAGGTCGAGCGCGCGTTTGCCCCCCAGGGACGGTGGGATATCGGAAGTCGGTGGTGGCTTGGCCATGAGGATTTCCGTCGTTCAGGTCACTGGCGAGGTTGCCGGCCTCGTTCATCCGGCACGTATTCTCAAATAGGCGATGTGCGATTTCTAGTTTAGGCTCTTTGGCGTTCCCGGCGGCAACCAAATATGACGACGAGGGCTGCGAAATTGGCGGGGTATGCCGAATGCTTGACTGGGATGATCTGAGGTTTTTCCTAGCCTTGTCGCGGCACGGCAGCCTCTCGGCGGCCGCCAAGGTCCTCCACGTCTCCCAATCGACCGTGGGACGGCGCCTCAACTCGTTGGAGGCGACGCTTTCCGTCCGCCTACTCAACCGCACCCCGGACGGCTACGTGCCGACGCTTGCAGGCGAGGAGGTCCGTCGGAAGGCCGAGAGCCTGGAGACCGAGGCGCTCGCGTTGGAGCGGGACGTCACCGGCCGCGACAGCCACCTTCGGGGGCTGGTTCGTGTGACTTGTGCCGAGACGATGGCCGCGCACCTCCTCGCCCCGAGCTTCGCCGGCCTGCATTCCCGGCACCCGGACATCATGATCGAGCTCATTCCCAACCCGCGGGAACTCAGCCTGGCGATGCGCGAGGCGGACATCTCGGTCCGCATGCGGCAGCCCGAGCAGAACGACCTCGTGGTGCGGCGCATCGGCGGCATCGCCTTCGGGCTCTACGCCACGTCGGACTACATCAAGGAGCGCGGCGACCTGAACTTCGACGACGGCTGCCCGGACCACCACCTGATCACCCAGATGGAGGACAGCCAGGAGATGACGCAGTCGGCCTGGCTAACCGAGATGGCCTCGCGGTCGCGCGTCGTCCTGCAGACCAGCAGCCACGAGGCCGCCGTGCTGGCGGCCGCCAACGGCGGCGGGCTGGCTTGCCTTGCCCGTTTCCGCGGCGACGAGGAACCCCGGCTCGTCCGGATGGACGTGCCGACGGAACCACCCAGCGCCGACATCCTCCTGCTGGTCCATAAGGACAATCGTGACACGCCGAGGATACGAACGGTGTTGACCCACATCACCGAGAGCATCCAGGCGCTCGGCCATGCGCTTCAGCCGTCCGGTACGAACGAGGAGGACGTTCGCGGTGTGGGCGCGTGATGCATGAGGGGAAGCGTGTGCGTCCATGCATGGCGGGTCAATCCGCGAGGGCGTGCTCGACCTCGGCAATGACGTTTTCCTCTTCCGTCGAGGCCGTCCGGCCGATGCCAAGGAAGCTCCCCGACGCATCGGCGGCACCACGGACGCGCCCGAGGATCTCCGACCTCAGGGACCGCATCGTTTCGACGGGCATGGAGGTCGACAACTCCCGGACGTAGTTCTTCCATGCTTTGAAGAGCTCCGCTGGCGGGTGCGTCGACAGCCACCGTTGAAGCAGCCGGTACCGTCGACGTCGAGCCGGGCATCCGCGGCGGCGGCAAGCACCGAGCCGCGTTCCTCGTCGTCCATCTTACCATCGGCCCACGCAACTGCGACGACGGGCACGAGCATGAGCGCCGCAAGCGTATCCGGTCCGATCCCCAGGTTGGTCAAGCGGCGCAAGAGGGTATCGTCGGTGATGCCCGATGCCTCCGCGAAGGTTTCCCTCAGGCGTTGCGCATCGAGCAGGCCACCGTCACGTCGCCGGGAGGCCGCTTCCTCCCGAGCGAAGAAGAGGTCCTCAAGGGCCAGTCCACGAGCTGCGAGTGGGTCGTCACTCATGAGGTGTTCCTTGGATCGGGTCCCGTCCCTGGGTCGCCGCCACCTCGGGAAATCCGACCGGAAGCGTGAGGGACGGTACGGACGGCACAGGAGTCAGACGAGTTCGGCGAAGGAACGGTCGGACCATGCGGGCGAAGGGACGGGACGGGACGGGGCGGGCTCCGGCATCCCCTTCGCTGGCTTTGGGCCTCTCGGTCCCGCCGTGGTCTTGGATTGGCGCCTTGGCTTCTCCGGGCCGCCGACGGCGTCGAATTCGAACAGGAGGCGCCCGCCGGCCTCGTCCGAAATCCAGCCGTCCCTGCTCCAACCGATGAGCCGGCCGGAATAGGCGTAGACCGCGTCGCCGTCGATGTAGGCCGCGGGCGTCCCGTCCCAAAGGTAGACGGAGTGCCCGTCGCGGCAGAAGGCGGCTTCCCGGCCCTCGCGGTCGAACAGTTCTATCATGTGGGGCTCCGTCGTGATGCGCTGCCGGTTCTCGCCGGCCAGGGGACGGTCAATTGCTCATCAGGCAGCAAACCGAGGTGTTCCGGAGAACATCGCGGGTAACGCCACCGAACATCCATTCGCGCAACCTGGAATGTCCGTAGGCGCCCATGACGAGCAGGTCCGCATCCTCGCGTGCCACGAAACCCAGGATCGCCTCGCCCGCGCCTGCATCGTCGTTGCCGAGCCGATGTGCCGTGACCGCCAGGCCGTGCCGGGAGAGGTAGTTGGCCACGTCGTCGATGCCGTCGCCCTCCGCCTCCCGGCCGCCGGCGACGACGAGAACCTGGTCCGACCGTTCGAGGAACGGTAGGCTGTGGAGGACGGCGCGGCGCGCTTCCAGGGTGTCCTTCCAGGCGACGACGACACGTCCGATGCGAAGCGACTCGATCCCGGGCGGCGCGACGAGGACCGGACGTCCGGCCTCCACGACGAAGGGGCCGGGAAGCACGCCCAGGAAGCCGGGTTCGGGATCGGGAACGCCCCAACGCCCCACCACCACCACGTCGGCCGCCCTTGCCTGCCTGGCGAGGTAGGTCGAGGGTTCGGCTATGTCCGAACGCCAGTCGGTCCTGGCGACGCCCTCGACGTTGCGCTCGAAGACGAGCTTCGCCTGCTCCAGGTCCTGATCCGCCCGGGCCACCTCGACGTCCGTGACCTGAAGCGCCGCGTAGGCGCTCGTGGAGTATGCCGGCGGCGATACCTGGCGGGCCGCCACGCCGATGAGCTCGGCCTCGAACCGCCCGGCGAGGGAGGCCGCGAGCTGGACGCGGTCCGCCGCGGCGGGACCGAGGTCCACGGAGACCATGATGCTGGCCACGTTCATGTCGGCGTTCCGTCCTTGAGCCTCGGGATCGATGGCCGGAAGGAAGCACGAACGATGGTAGGTCGGCCTTGATCCAGGACAAAGTATCGAGGGGGCGGAGCCGTCAGACAGGAGGAGTGGACGGGGCGAACAATCTTTGGGCGCCCGACAACCCGGAACACGAACATGCAACGGCCAGCCAGATCCATCGCCCTCGGGGCGGTCCTTTCGCTCTCCCTGATGGGCCCGCTCCGGGCCGCCGAAGAGCCGAAGGCCGGCCCCATGGCGGAGACGGATGCCAAGCCGGCGCAGGCCTGCCTCGACCACCTCAAGGCGTTCGACGCCCGGATGGAGAAGGACGGCTACTGGCTCGGTGGGTCGGGCTACGGCTACGGGTATCCCCTCGGCGGATACTGGTTCGGCGGCTTGGCCGGGAACAACGGCATGGCGATGGGCGCCGCGTCCGCGATGATGGGGTACGCGAACGCCCGCCCCGGATACGAGGTTCGGGTTCTCCTCTCCGCCGCCGACATCCTGGCGCGCCACGGCATGCAGCAGCCGTGCGAGGACGTGCTGGTTCAGATCCAGGCCAGCTACGACCAGTACAAGGCCGGCATGCAGGGTCGTGATCTCAGGGTCGCGAACGCCCTGGGCTTCCGCAAGCAGGAGCTTTCGCTGGCGCGGCCGGTCGTGAGCCGGGCCGCCGCCTTCCGGTCGGACGACCTGCTCGGAAGCGAAGTGCGCACACCGGGCAACGTGGCACTCGGCAGCGTGGACGACATCGTCATGGGGGCCGAGGGCGGTGGGATCGCCTACCTCGTCGTCGCCCGCGGCGGCGTCTTCGGCCTCGGCGAACGCCACGTCGCGGTCCCGTGGGACCGGTTCAAGGTCTCGCCCAACCTGAACATCCTCGTCCTCGATACGAACAAGGACGCCATGGACCAGGCCCCCCGCATCGTCGAGGGCCGGTTCGTTAAGGCGGAGCCTTTCGCCCTGCAGACGGCGAAGGCGGACGCCTATTGGGGCGCCGCCCCCAAGACCCCGCAGGTCGATTGAGCCCGACCCCATCGGCAGGCCCGCCCTGCCGTCCGCACCCCACCCACGAATGGATCGCGACATGAGAACGACGACGGTACTGACTGCGACCTTCCTCGCCCTGACGACGATGACAACGGCGATGGCGCAAACGCCGACGGCACCCTCGACGGATGCCGCAGCGACGATGCGGGAGGCCGGGCGCGAGGCGAACGAGGCCGCCGATGCGGCCCGCGAGGCGGCTCGGCTCGCGATGCAGGCATCGAAGGCGGCGGTGAAGGGTGCCCCGAAGCAATCCGCCGACATGATCGGGAAGCTCGTCACCGACGCCGCGGAGGCCGCCAACCGGGCCGAGACCAAGATCGCCGAGGCCAACAGGGCGGCGGGGGTCTCCGCGAACGCCTCGATGCGCAAGGCCGCCGATTCCGCGCAGAAGTCCGTGGAGGCGACGCAGGCGGCGGTGCGGAAGTCGCAGGATGCCGTGGCGGCCTCGATCAGCTCCAACATGGCGGCGATGCGTCGGGCGGCATCCGGAGCGCGGGCGTCAATCGTCCGGGCGGCGACAGCCACCGCGAACGCCGCCCGCGCTGCCCGCGAGGCCGCCAGGACCACCTGGGACCGCGACATGGCTCAAAGCCAGGTCCGCGGCTGACGACGGTTGGACGCGGCTTCCAAACGCCACCTCAAGGGAGAACGACGATGGCGATGAGCAAGATGGCCCGCGCCTGCGAGGAAGCCGCGCACCAGCATGACCGGGCCGCGGCCCACTACCGGCATTCGGCGAAGCATCTCGAAAAAGGGGAGCACACCGCCGCCGCGAAGGAGCGGGACCTCGCCCTCGACCACTCCGAGAAGGCCCGGATCGACGAGGTCGGGCTTCGCCCCGATGGCGTCGTCTCCGACAAGCGGACGAGGTCCGAGGCGGCCTGGCATTTCATGGGCTGACGCTTGCGCGCGTCGGTTTCCCTGCCACCAGCGACGAGGAATCCTCATGGCGAACCCGAATTTCCCAGACCGGCCGAACCCAACGTTTCCCGACCAGTCGCCGGCCCATCCCCCGCAGCCCGACCAGAGCCCGCTGCCCGAGCCGCGTGGTGTGCCCGACTACGGCCCGGAGGAGATGCCTCCGTCCAACGAGCCGCTCGGCGTCCCGTCCGGTTCACCGCCGGAGATCGGATGACCGCCGATACGAAGATCCCGCCCCCCGGCGTCGCTCTTGCGAGGGGACCGCCGGCGACGTGCGAGTACGAGGCGACCTGCGCGCATGCCATCGAGACGTCGCTCGGCATCAAGGGGCTTGGGGTGCATCGGGAGCACGACCGGATCGTCAGGGAGATAGCCCGGACGGTCGATGGCACCGACCCGTTCGCCGCGGTGGTGCGCGCGTCGCAGATGGCGATGGTGATCACCGACCCGCTGCAGGACGACAACCCCATCGTCTTCGCCAACGATGCCTTCTGCATCCTGACCGGCTACGGGCGCGAGGAGATCCTCGGGCGCAACTGCCGGTTCCTCCAGGAGGCGGATACGGACCCCGTCGAGGTTGGACGCCTGCGCGAGGCCATCGAGGGGCGCGTGCCGGTCGAGGCCCAACTCCTCAACCGCCGCAAGGACGGAAGCCTGTTCTGGAACCGGATCTATCTGTCCCCGGTGTTCGAAGGCGACGCGCTGACATACTTCGTCGCCTCCCAGGTCGACGTCACCTCGGAGAAGGCCCGCCTGACCCGTCTGGAGACCGACCGTGAGGCGTTGGAGCGCGAGGTCGAGCGTCGGACCCGTGACCTGTCCCGGAGCGAGGAGCGCCTGCGGTTCGTGCTCCAGGCAGGGCGGCTCGGTTCATGGAGCCTGGATCTCGCCGACATGCGCCTCGTCGCATCGGAGACCTTCAAGCTCGCCCTCGGTCGAGATCCCCAGGCTCCGCTGAGCCGCGCCGAGTACGAGACCCTCATCCACCCGGACGACCGTGCCCGGCGGGACGTGGCCGTTGCGGCCTGCATCGCGGGGCACGGCGACTACGACGTCGAGTACCGGATCGTGAAGCCGACCGGCGAGGTGCGGTGGCTCAAGATCCGCGGGCAGCCGTTCTACGGGGCCGACGGGACGCCATCGCGGCTGGCCGGCATCGCCCTCGACGTCACCGAGCGCAAGCATGCGGAGGAGCATCGCGCGCTGCTCGCCAACGAGCTCAACCACCGCGTCAAGAACACCTTGGCGACCGTCCAGTCCATCGTCGCCCAGACCCTGCGGGCGAACCTGTCCCCGCAGGAGACACGCGACGTCATCCAGGGCCGCATCCATTCCCTGGCCGCGGCGACCGACGTTCTCACGCGCGAGAGTTGGGATGGCGCGACGCTGGCCGCCGTGGCGACGACGGCCCTGGCGCCGTTCCGGACCGAGGGCGACCGCCGCATCACGATCCGGGGGCCGGAGGTGATGCTGACCCCGAGGCTCGCCCTGGCGTTTTCCATGGCCTTCCACGAACTCGCGACCAACGCGGTGAAGTACGGCGCGCTGACCAGCGAAGTCGGTCGCATCCTGCTCGATTGGGACATCATCGACGGCTTGCGGCCCGAGACGTTGCGCCTGACCTGGCTGGAATCGGAGGGGCCGCCGGTGTGCCCGCCGACCCGGCGCGGCTTCGGCTCACGCATGATCGAGCGGGCCTTGGCCGACGAGCTCGAAGGCCGGGCCGAGATCGATTACCGGCCGGACGGCGTCGTTTTCACCGCCGAGGCGCGCATGCCCGATGTCCGTCGCCCGGACCAGTCCAAGTCGCCAGCCTGACGCACTCATCGACGGCCCGCCGTTCGACCTTCGCCGCCCACCGTAGGAAAGCCCCATGCCCGGCAAGATGAAGGCCGCCGTCGTCGAGGCGTTCGGCGAAACGCTTGTCCTTCGCGAGTGGAACATCCCGACGCCGGGTCCTGGGCAGATCCTGGTCAGGACCGAGGCGTGCGGCGTCTGCCACACCGACCTCCATGCGGCGCGGGGCGACTGGCCGGCCAAGCCGACCCTCCCTTTCATTCCCGGGCACGAAGGCATCGGCGTGGTGGTCGCCCTCGGCCCCGGCGTCACCGCCGTGAAGGAAGGGGACCGCGTCGGCGTGCCGTGGCTGTTCTCGGCCTGCGGGCACTGTGAGCATTGCCTTTCGGCTTGGGAGACGGTCTGCGCCGAGGCGGAGTTCGGCGGCTATACCCGCAATGGCGGCTTTGCCGAGTACATCCTCGCCGACCCGAACTACGTTGCGCACATCCCGGCGGGTCTCGAAGCCGCCGAGGCCGCGCCGATCATCTGCGCGGGCATCACCACCTACAAGGGGATCAAGGAGACCGAGGCCCGACCGGGCGAGTGCATCGTCATCTCCGGGGCGGGCGGCCTCGGCCATCTGGCCATCCAGTACGCCAAGGCGATGGGCTTGCAGGTCTGCGCGGTCGACATCGACGACGGCAAGCTCGCACACGCCACGCGCCTGGGCGCCGACGTGGTCGTCAACGCCAAGGGTGACGACCCTGCGCAAGCGGTCAGGAAGGCCACCGGCGGCGGCGCCCACGGGGTCCGGATCACGGCCGCCTCGCTGCCGGCGTTCAAGCAGGGGATCGCCATGACCCGGAAACGCGGCACCTGCGTGCTGGTCGGCCTCCCGCCTGGAGAGGTGCCCCTGCCGCTGTTCAGCGTGATGGCCGACTGCATCACGGTCCGCGGCTCCTTCGTCGGCAATCGCCAGGACATGGCCGAGGCCCTCGCCTTCGCCGCCCGCGGCCAGGTCAAGGCGGACATCGAGTTCCAACCGCTCTCGGCGATCAACGCCGTGTTCGACCGGTTGCAGAAGGCCGAGGTCCCGTCGCGGGTCGTCCTGGACTTTGCCGGGTCGTAGGGGACGTCGCTCCCCTCCGTTTCCGTCGGCCTACCGCGTATCGACCGGCCCCATTCATCGAACAGGTACCGAATACTCCATGACCATCCCCGTTTCAGGCTATGCGGCGCAGTCTTTCGAGGCCGCGCTGGCGCCCTACCAGTTCACGCGCCGGGACCTTCGCGTCGACGACGTCGCCCTCGACATCCTCTACTGCGGCGTCTGCCATTCCGACCTCCACAACGTCCGCAACGAGTGGGGCGGCGCCACCTACCCGATGGTGCCCGGCCACGAGATCATCGGGCGGGTGACGGCCGTCGGGGCGGGCGTCACCCGCTTCCGGGCCGGCGATGTCGTCGGCGTCGGATGCATGGTCGATTCCTGCCAGCATTGCATGCCGTGCGCCCAGGGGCTGGAGCAGTATTGCGACGACGGCGCGACGACGACCTACAACGCGCCGGACAGGCACGACGGGACGACGACCTACGGCGGCTATTCCGACAGGACCGTCGTCTCCGACAGGTTCGTTCTCGCCATTCCCGAGGGCCTCGCCCTTGAAGGCGCAGCCCCGCTCCTGTGTGCCGGGATCACCACGTGGTCGCCGCTGCGCCACTGGAAGGTGGGGAAGGGCAGCAAGGTGGCGGTGATCGGCCTCGGCGGCCTCGGGCACATGGCCCTGAAGCTGGCGAACGTCCTGGGTGCCGAGGTGACGCTGTTCACCCGTTCCCCCGGCAAGGCCGAGGACGCCCGTCGCCTCGGCGCCCACCATGTCGTCCTGTCCACGGACGAGGCGCAGATGGCGGCTAGGAAGGGTCGCTTCGACCTGATCCTAGATACCGTGCCGTTCGTCCACGACCTCAATCCGTACCTCCCGACCCTGGCGCTCGACGGCACCCTTGTCCTGCTCGGCCAGATCGGCCCGCTCGGGCCCGCCTTGAGTTCCGTGCCCTTGGTCATGGGTAGGAGGGCGGTCGCGGGGTCGTTGATCGGAGGCATCGCCGAGACCCAGGAGATGCTCGACTTCTGCGGGCGTCACGGCATCGTCTCGGACGTGGAGGTGATCCGCATGCAGGACATCAACGGTGCCTACGAGCGGATGCTGCGGAGCGACGTGAAGTACCGCTTCGTCATCGACATGGCATCGATGAAGGCCTGATCGCCGCCGCCGGCCAGGGCTGACATGGTCCTTGGTTGCAGCGTTGGTCGCAGCCGATGCAGGCGCCTACCTGTATGCGAGCCGCGCCAACGTCCCGACGAAGGTGATCCGCTGCGCCGTGATCCAGATCAAGGCGCATCCGAGCTCGGTGCGCTTCAATGCGTGACGGATCCCCTAGTCGAGGGCCCCCGAAAGGCAGGAAGCCATGCCGGATATTCGCGTCCCTGAAGCACTCTGGTCCACGGGTATGCTGCCCGAGGGTATCCTTGAACGCTGGCTCGTCGAGGACGGGGCCGGGGTACGGGTCGGCGAGGCCGTGGCGGCGGTCCGGATCGGCGATGCGTTGCACGACATCACTTCGCCGTCGGAGGGCCTGGTGGCGTTCATGGCGCCTGCAGGCGGCCTTATCGACCCCGGTTGCATCATCGCCGAGGTCGCCGCGCGATGACGTGTCCCGCCGCCGGCTTGGCGAGGACGGCATGATCCGGCCGCTGACCAACGGGATGGGTTTGGTGGTCGCCCTCACCTTATCGCTTGCCATCGCCCAGCAGGCCGCCGCCGACCCGGCCATGGAGAACCATTGCATCCGGGGATGGACCCTGGCCGCGGAGAACTGCAGCCAGTGCCACGCCATCGGCAAGGGCGCCGGGGCGGGCGTCTTTGCCGGCCCGAGCTTCACGGCCGTGGCCGCGATGCCCTCGACCACGGGCATGGCACTCGACGTCTTCCTGCAGAGCCATCACCCGAGCATGCCGAGCATCAGGCTGGACCGGGACGAGATGGACGCGGTCATCGACTACATCCTCAGCCTCAAAGTCGCTGCGCCGTCAGGTCGCTAACCTTTGAGGAGGCACAGGAAACGACATTCGGATGACCCCGCCTCACGCCGAGCCTGATGCGCACGCCGACCATGGGCACCACGGTCCGTACCCGGCGGCGAACGATGACGCAGGCCCTGTAAGGGACCCGGTGTGCGGGATGACGGTCGATCCGGAGACCGCGAAGCATCGCACGGAGCATCGCGGTCACCCGTACTACTTCTGCTCGAACGGCTGTCGGACGAAGTTCGAGGCTGATCCGGGGCGATACCTCGACGCGGGACCGGCTGAGGCGAAGGCAGCCCCGACGACCGCCGGCACGGACTACACCTGCCCGATGCATCCCCAGGTCCGTCAGGTCGGCCCCGGGGCCTGCCCGATCTGCGGCATGGCGTTGGAACCGGCGACGGTGAGCGCGGACGACGGCCCGAACACAGAGCTCATTGGCATGACTCGTCGGTTCCGGGTCGGTCTTGCCCTGACGCTTCCGGTGTTCATGCTGGAGATGGGCGGCCATCTCACCGGCCTGATGGACCGGATCGGGCAGCAGACCTCCAACTGGATCCAGTTCGCCCTGGCCACCCCCGTGGTGCTCTGGGCCGGATGGCCGTTCCTCGTGCGCGGCTACCAATCCCTGGTCGTGCGCTCTCTCAACATGTTCACCTTGGTGATGCTCGGCACCGGCGTGGCTTGGGCCTACTCCGTGGTCGCGACCTTGGCGCCAGGCCTGTTCCCGGATGCCCTGCGAGGCCATGGCGGGGCCGTGCCCGCCTACTTCGAGGCCGCCGCCGTCATCACGGTGCTCGTCCTCCTAGGGCAGGTCATGGAGCTTCGGGCTCGCGAGAGCACCGGGGGGGCGTTGCGGGCGCTCCTCGACCTGGCGCCGAAGACCGCGCGCTGTCTCAAGGCCGACGGGACCGACGAGGAGGTCCGGATTGAGGACATCGCGGTCGGCGACCGCCTGCGCGTGCGTCCCGGCGAGAAGGTGCCGGTCGACGGGGCCGTGGTCGAGGGCCGGAGTTCTGTGGACGAGTCCCTCATCACCGGTGAATCGATGCCGGTCACCAAGGAAGCGGGCGCGACCGTTGTCGGCGGCAGCATCAACCAGAGTGGTGCGCTCGTCATCGAGGCCCGCAAAGTGGGGCGCGACACCATGCTGGCCCGCATCGTCGGGATGGTGTCCGAGGCCCAGCGCAGCCGCGCCCCGATCCAGCGCCTCGCCGACAGGGTCGCGGGTTGGTTCGTCCCCGCGGTCATCGGGGTGGCGATCCTCGCCTTCGCCGCGTGGATGGCTTTGGGGCCGGAGCCACGGATCACCTACGCGCTCGTGGCGGCGGTCTCGGTCCTCATCATCGCCTGTCCCTGCGCCCTGGGGCTGGCCACGCCGATGTCGATCATGGTCGGCGTCGGCCGGGGCGCCGGGATGGGTGTGCTGATCAAGAGCGCCGAGGCACTGGAGCGGATGGAGAAGGTCACGACCCTGGTCGTGGACAAGACCGGCACCCTGACCGAGGGCAAGCCGACCGTGACCCGCATCGTCCCGGCGGAGGGGTTTTCGGAGGAGGAGGTTCTACGGCTGTCGGCTGGCGTCGAGCGGTCGAGCGAGCATCCGCTGGCGGTCGCCATCGTGGCGGCGGCGGAAAAACGCGGCATCTCGATTCCGGCGATGTCGGGTTTCGACTCTCCCACCGGAAAGGGCGCCCTCGGTACGGTCGAGGGACGCCGCATCCTGCTCGGCAACGCGAACTTCCTCGCCGGGGAGAACGTCGCGACGGCGGACTTGGAAGCCATCGCCAATGGCTTGCGGCGGGACGGGGCGACGGTGATCTACGCCGCCGTCGACGGGAGGTTGGCCGGCGTCATCGCCATCGCCGACCCGGTCAAGGCAACGACCGCCGAGGCCCTGGCCGGCCTGAAGGCGGAGGGCATCCGCGTCGTCATGCTCACCGGCGACAACCGCACCACCGCGGAGGCCGTGGCACGGCAACTCGGGATCGACGAGGTCGAGGCCGACGTCCTGCCCGACCGGAAGGCGGCCGTCGTCGAGCGCCACAAGGCGGCGGGTCAGGTCGTCGCCATGGCGGGTGACGGGGTCAACGACGCGCCGGCGCTGGCTTCGGCGGATGTGGGCATCGCCATGGGTACCGGCACGGACGTGGCCATCGAGAGCGCCGGCATCACCCTTCTCAAGGGCGACCTGACGGGGATCGTGCGGGCAAGGCGGCTGTCGCGCGCCGTGATGGGCAACATCCGGCAGAACCTGTTCTTCGCCTTCGCCTATAACGCCGCCGGCATCCCGATGGCGGCCGGGATGCTCTACCCGAGCTTCGGCCTGCTGCTGTCTCCGGTCATCGCGGCGGCGGCGATGTCTTTGTCCTCCGTCAGCGTGATCGGGAACGCCCTGCGTTTGCGCGCCGTGCGGCTATAGCCTCCGGATGCCGGCTGCGAGGACGGAGGCGAACGATTGAGTATCATCGACGGTCCGTGGCACCGGACGAGGACGACCCTGCTGATCGTGGTCCTCCTCGTCGTGACGACGGCACTCATCGTGTTCGGCGTGACGGCCCACGACTTCATCTTTCGTCTGCTGACCATACCGATCTCGTAGTCGGATCATTCGGCCATCGCTGAGTTTGGCCGCTGGCGCATGTCGAAGGTCATCGCCCCGAAGATCGTCCTTCCGGTCAGCCGATGCGAGGGACACGAGGCTTCGCGGGTCGGACGAAACCCCTGGATCGTGGCGCTCGCGACGCCGGTTGCGCGACTCCGAGGGTAACGCATGTCGGGTAGCGCCATCCGCCATGCGTTACGCCTTTCGAGCATGGATGCCGGCCGCCCTGACGGTTCGGTTCCGAGAGGTCCCCCGACGCCGGAACGTCGACGACGGGGCGGGATCGCCAGGGAGTCCCTTCGGGTCCCTGAATGGCATCGAGGGAGCGTCCGATGGCGGCCGGCCATGGCGCGGGTCGCATCCCGCCTCGAAGCGGTTCCGGCGACGCAGACGCGGGGATGGCCAGTCGGATGACACGGGGGTCGACTTTGCCCGACGTCCATCCGGGGTGCTCGCTCGCGGGCGGGATCGCGAACGCAAGGCACCGTCCGGTCCGTGGCGCCACCGCGGCGCCGCCGGCACAGGGAGGAATTTTCAGCGCTGAGAACGGCGGCCTGTCGATGGAGGACGGGTGTGATCGCCCAGGCTCGGTGAAGGGTTCGGCCCTCGACGGGCACCGGCGCGCAAGCGATTCCGATCGCTGCGGGATCCCGCGCGACAGCCTGAAACGACGCGAGGCCCAGGGAGCTTGCGCACAGCGCTGTTAAGTGCCTAAAAGAAGGTGGATCGCGGCGGCGTGCGTGGACTGGGCGGGGCGCATGCTTGGCCTGGGCCATCGTCGCAAGGCGCCGCGAACCAACCGTCGACGACGCGCAAACATCGTCGACGGCCGACCCGGCTCCCTTGCGGGGCCATGGACACATCGGAGAACCGACGTACCCACCAAGTCCGTGTACCGGCCAGCTTTTCGACGACCACCGGTACAGGGCCAACAGAGAGACTCATACCGTGTGCGAATCCACCGATCAACCAGCTCTATGGAGCGGGGCCGAAGAAACTTGGCCCGAGGAGGCCGCCCCCGACCCGGTCGCCCCACCCTCGCCCCCTGTCGCCTCCCGGCAGCGCAAGGGCCCCCGGCTCCTCGCCCGCGAGGAGGCGGATGTCCGAACCGCCCTCGAACACGCCTGCATATCGGGGGCGGACATGCCTCCGACCGATGCGGACGGCAACCTGAGGCGGACCGCGCGGGAGGCGGTGGCGCGGTGTTTCGTCCGCACGCGTCAGGCGGACCTGTTGATGCCTCCCGCGACGGCCATGGACATTCTTCGAGGTGTCGCCGCGGCACGTCGCCTGAGGCTTCGGCGTGCCGCCGAAGCCCGCCGCCTGAGGCGCAATCGCCCGCAGGCATGACATGACGCCCGTGCGGCCCGGCGACGGGCCGCACGGGTCCTTCGCCCTTGCCACGCATCGTGGATGCCCACCGACGGTTTCGTTCGCATGGTCCAGCAAATCCTCGTCGATCAGGCGGCCGACAGGCTGGTCGAGCAGGGCGTCCGCGTCACCGTGGCTTCGCTGAGGGATGCCCTCCGGCGGGACGGTGGCGGGGCGGCCAAGGGCGTCGCCGTTCGCGATCTCGGCGCGCTCCTGGCCGACTGGAAGTGCCGGCGTCGCTATCGCGAACACCTTGCCGTCCTGGACCTGCCGGAGGATCTCGAACGCGTTCTCGCGACCGTCGCCACGGCCTTGGCCGCGTCCCGACCGCATGTCGGAGACGGCATCGAAACGGGATCGTCCGGTTCGGACGGGGACCGGCATCCGGCCGGGTGGCCCACTTCGACCCACGACCGGCTGGCTGCCATGGCCGACGACATCGGCGCCCTGCGGGAGCAGGTCGCCGCGCTTTCGCAGTCCCGTTCGAAGCCGCCGAAACCGAAGCGCGAGGGGCGCAAGCGGGGCCTCGCCGCGGTCATGGCGAGGCTGTTCTGGGACCGCGTGATGCAGCATTTCGTCGAGGCGATCCGAAAGGAGGGCCCGAAGACGGCGTCCGAGTTGCTCGCGACGCTCGACGCGGACGCGCTGGAGATGGCCGAGAGCGCGTTCGAGCGGATCGACACGTCCCTGATCGCCGAGAAGGTCGGGGAGCGCGTGCGGCGCAAGAACTACTTCCGGCAAACCCCGGACGGCCGCTACGAGGCGCTCTGAACGGACGTTCGATGTCCGCACCCGTCGGGCCGCGGGCATCGTTCGGGTTTCCCGCCTCCGCACCCATGCCCGCGCGGAGAGGATATGGTCCATCGAGCGGTGGGGCATCGAGGATCTCGTCCACCGATCCGGGTGGACCGGCGAGAGGATGGGCCTCGGCGGCGACGGCGGGTTCCACCATCGCATGCGGCGGCGTCCTCCCTACGACGTGAGGCCCGAGGGCCTCGACGCCAGGGCCGCACGGTCGGGGACCTGCGGCTCGCCGGCGGCCCTGCCGGACACGGGGATGCCTGCGCCTTGGACGTCCCCGGTCACGGCGATGCCAGGGCTCCCGGTCTCGGTGGCAGGGTCCGTCCGGCGCCGGCGAAGACCGTCGCGATGTCGGTTGCGCCGACCTGCATCCGTGCCGTGTGGCCGCAAGGGTCGCGATTCGGCGATTCAGGGCATCGCGCATCCCGGATGGCGCCCTCCGCGATGTGCGATGGGGTCGGCACGGTTCCTTAACCCTGCTCGCGTGTCCTGGCGCCCTGCGGAAGGGGTCGGGCGATGGCGGGAAGGAAGTCGGGTCGGGAAGAGGCCATGGAGCGCCTCGAAGACCCGCGGAAATTCGAGGTCTTCCGGGCGGCGGACCAGATACGGGCCGAGGGCAAGGAGCGTGTCGCGCTCGGGAACGTGTGGGCGCGGGTCGGCCGGAACGCCGGCGTGGCGGGCGGCAGCCGGATCGTCGGCGAGCACCTGTCGGACTGGGCGGAGAAGCGCGGCTACAGCCCGATCATCGAGCCTTCCGAACTGCCGGAGGCGGTCGAGACGCGGCTTGCGAAGGCTGCAGCCGCCCTTTGGGAGGCGGCGGGGGCCGAGGCCGCGGGGATGCTGGAGCGCGACCGCATCCGCATGGCGGAGGCCCTCGCGGTGGAGCGTGCGCTCAGGACCGAGGCGTGCGGGATGGTGGACGCGCGCGACGCGGTCATCGCGGGGCTGCGGGCGGAGATCGCCCGGCACGCCTCCGAGCTCGACGAGATGCGGAAGCACGTCGGCATCGTGCGGGCGCGGGAGTTCTGGCAGAGGGTGGCGCAGGAGATCTGGGACGTTCTCCCGGAACACGAGCCGATGCACGTGAACGATATTTCCCGGCGGGTCGGCCACGAGGTCATCAAGGAAGCCGAGGAGCACCCCGGCGAGTGGGGTCCGGAGTTGCTGCGGGGCGTGATCGACCAGCGGGTTAAGTTCAAGAAGCTGTTCGCGAACGAGGGCGGCGGGCGTTACCGCAGGCGCCGGCCGGAGGACGACGCGGCCTGACGCCCGCTACCGCCGGAAGGTCGGGGCGAGGGCCTCGAAGTCCGACTGGTAGGTGGGGACGGTGAAGACGCAGCCCGGCTCGTCGCGTCCCGCGAGGTTCTGGTCTGCGTCGCGCTTGAAGGTCGGGATGGTGAGGGTGTCGGGGACGCGGTCCGAGATCACCAGGAAGGGTCCCTGCATGACGTCCGGGGCGAGCAGGGCGAGGGTGCCGCGTCGGAGCGCGGCCTCGATCTCGACGAGGTGGTCGCGGTAGCTCCTGCGGTGGGCGACGATGACGAGGCCGTCGTCGACCCACGCCGTGACCAGGCCGGTGGGGGCCTCAGGGTCCTCGTCGGCCCGGAACAGCGACGACCGGCCGGGGGTCTCGAAGAGCCTGCGGATGTCGATGGGCTTGGCGAACTCGCTCGGATTGCGCGTCAGGGCGAACACGGTTCCCTGGAACGGCCCCTTGTCGCGGTGGTCGTAGAGGGTC
Organism: Methylobacterium sp. J-078; assembly: GCF_022829285.1. Classification (GTDB taxonomy): domain Bacteria; phylum Pseudomonadota; class Alphaproteobacteria; order Rhizobiales; family Beijerinckiaceae; genus Methylobacterium. The sequence continues at coordinate 84,595 of NZ_JAKSYI010000145.1, read as the reverse complement.
CGCCCCGAGAGGGTCGAGGGGTCGATGCAGGCTTCCTGCACCGTCTCGGCGACCGGAAGCACCCCGAGGCGCCGGGTGAGGAGGCGCATGCTGTCGTTGTGCTGCGCCCCGCCGCCGTTGCCCATGCCGATGGCGACGAGCTCCCTGTCCATGCCGACCATGACCTGCCGGTCGTCCGTTCCCGCTCGCATGACGCTCTCCGATGTCGATGGAGGCATGCTAGGACCGGCTGACGAAAGGCACATCGGGGTGGATCGCGGAGGCGGGCGCGCGACTCCGAAGGTAGCGGGTGACGCGTAGCGCAATGCGTGATCCGCTACGAAATCCGAACCGGGTATCGCCTGGGATCGCAGGGTCGATTCGGGAAGGCAATCGTCGTGCGGGCAGCCCGCATCGATTGAGAACGGCGGCCGGAGCCGTCGGAGGGCGTCCCTGAAGCCAGTGATCACTGCCAAACTTCGCGGACCCGATCCGCAGAATATGGGGTAAGTTCGATTCAGGTTATGCGGGTCGTTGGCAAGTTATGGGTATCTGCACAGTGGCGGCGCGGTCGGCGGCCAGCGGCGGCTGCCACAGGTAGTTGCCCTCCGCGTCCTTGAACTTGCGGATCGTGCTCTGCAGGCGCCGGTTCATCACGAAGCTGGCGTTCTGGCGGTAGCCGGCGCGCAGGCCGTAGACGAGGTCGAACAGCACGTCGGCCGGGTTCGCGGTGGGGAAGGCGCCGGCCGTCCCCGTCGCGATCGTGCCGAGCTTGCCCGGAACCCAGGCGGAATTCGCCACCGTGTCGTAGCTCAGGAAGCCGCGCGGGCGGCTGACCCCGTTACCGGTGACGAAGGCGGTGCTCTCCTGCTCGGCGAAGGCGGTCTCGACATCGTCGGCGAGCCAGGAATCGATGTCGACGATGGCGTCGTCGAGCAGCGTCTGGGTCGCCGCCGGCATGGCGTAGAGCTCCATCGCGGGGAAGCTCAGCTCGGACAGCGCCGGCGCGTCGGTCTGCGGCCGGGGCGCCGCCTCGGCGACCCAGCCCGAGACCGCGTCGCGCACCGAGACGGCGCGTTTGTACTGTCCGCCCGAGATGACCCGCACGGTTGCGAGCGCCCGGATCGGGGACAGGTTGGAAAGCCGCTTCAGCACCGTGCGCTCGACCTCGGCCGGCACGAGGTAGCCGCCGTCCGGGCCGGAGCCGGCCGAGAGGGCCTTTTCCTCCAGGCGCTTGAGGCCGCCGCTCTCGCCGGCCCGGACGTAGAGGTCGAAGGCCGCCTTGTGCTCGGCGGCTGCCCCGTCGCGCGGAGCCGGCGCGCCGGCGCCCAGGGGCGGGCGCCGCCCGTCGAGGGTGAGGCGGTCGAGGCGGGTGCGTGCCGTGTCGAGGGCGGCGTCGATGCGGGCGAGCTTCTCGTCGGTGAGGACATCGCCGGGGGCGCGGCCCTCGATCGCGGCAAGCCGCGCGTCGTTGGTCTCCTTGAAGGCCTCGAAGGCGCGGGAGAGTTCGGCCATGGCGCCGCTCACCGCCGGATCGTGCGGTGCGTGCCCGGCGGACTTGTCCTCCAGGAGCGGCAGGGCATTCTTCGCCTCGGGCGCACGGCGTGCGGCGGCGTGGGTCTCGAAGGGGACCTGAACGAACGGGATCTGAACGGTCATGCGAACCTCGCGGAGGGGGCGGGGAGGATGGCGGCGGGCCGGGACCCGGGCCGGGTGGAGGGGGGAGCCGGGCGCCGGGGCGGCGCCATGCTGCGGGCAAGGGCGTGGAGGTCCTGCGCCAGGGAGGCGCGGTCCGGGGCTGCGATCCGCGCGCCGGCCTGGAGCGGGAAGGTGACGAGGGAGATCTCCCACAGGTCGATCGCCTCCAGCCGGCGCAGGCCGCCGCGCTGGGGCTGCGCGCGCACCGTGCGGAACCCGATCGAGAGCCCGTCGAGGCTGCCCGCCCGGAGGAGGGCATCGAGCTCGCGGGCCCGCTGGACGGCGAGGTTGAGCTGGCCCGCCACGCGCAGGCCGCGGGAATCCTCCCGCAGGGTGAGCCAGCGCCCCACCGGCTCGGCCGGATCGTGCTGCCAGAGCATGCGTATGCCGGCGGCGCCCCGCGCCGCGAGGCTCGCCGCGAAGGCGCCCGGCGCCACCACGTCGCGTCCGAGATCGGGCACGCCGAACAGGCTGGCATAGCCGGTGAAATGGCCGTCCATGGGTGACTCCGCCGCGTGGATTGGGGTGGTGACGGGCTTCCGCTCGAACGCGCGCCCGAGCCGCGTCGGTCGGATCCTGCATCGGAACGGGACCGGTCATGATCGAGGCCGGGCAGCCTGACGGCTCTGCGCGTTGACCGGTCCCCATCGATGTGTACACATCGTGTGTGCACAGTGGAGATGGGTCGTGGCCGAGGATGGGAAGGCTTTGCCGCGCGCGCCGCAGAGGATCGGCGTGCGTGAGTTTCGGGGAAATTTCTCGGGTTTCATGCGCCAGGTGCGCCACGGCGCCTCCTTCGCGGTGACCGCCCGCGACGAGGTCATCGCGATCGTTCACCCGCCCCAACCCTTGCCCCGGCGCCGGCCCGGCACGCTGCGCGGGCAGATCGAGATGGCTTCGGATTTCGACATCCTGCCGCCCGCGCTCCTGGCCGCCATGGAGGGTGAAAATCTGGAGGGCGAGAATTCGGAGGGCGGGGATTCCAAGGACGAAGTGGCGTGAGGCTTCTCCTCGACACCCACGCCCTGCTCTGGTGGTTGCTGGCCGATCCGAGGCTCGGTCGGGCCGCGCAGGACCTGATTGCGGACCCGGCCAACGACGTTCTGGTCTCGGTTGCCTCCCTCTGGGAGATCCAGGTGAAGGTGCGGGTCGGGAAGCTCAAGGCCGATCTCGGCGCCATCCTCGACGCGGTGCGGGACCAGGGTTTCGACCTCGTCGGGATCACTCCGGCGCATTTGCTGGGCCTCGGCGACCTGCCGCGTCATCATGGGGACCCGTGGGATCACCTGCTCATCGCCCAGGCGAAGGCCGAGGGCGCTATCTTCGTCTCCGAGGACCGGAGCGTTCCGGCCTATCCCATCGCGTTCATGAGCTGCTCGGGGTCCGCGCCGAAACCGCCGGGGTCGCCACCGGGGTCGGAGGAGGCCTGAGACACCGGGGTCGCGGCGCGGGCCGGCGCTCCGTTCGGCCTCAACGCGGCCCGTAGCCCACCGCCGCGCGCTTCTCGGCCTCTGTCAAAAAGTCCGCCGCCTGCACGCGGCGCCACAGGCTCTCGCGCTCGGGGGCGAGGGCCTCGATGGCGTCGAGGTCGGGTTCCAGGCGGGCCGGGCCGAAGGCGGGTTCCAGCCAGTGGGCCAGGGCTTCGGCCGTGCGGCGCACGAGCGGGATCACGGTCTGCCGGTAGAAGGCGCGGTTGGCCTCGGCGTAGTTGGCGTGGGTGTTGTCGCCGGGCAGGCCGAGCAGCAGGGGCGGCACCCCGAAGGCGAGCGCGATCTCGCGGGCGGCCCCGCTCTTGGCCTCCACGAAATCCATGTCCTTGGGCGAGAGGGCGAGGGGCTTCCAGTCGAGCCCGCCCTCCAGCAGCAGCGGGCGCCCGGCATTGCCGGCGCCCTGATAGTTGGCCTCCAGCTCGCCCTTGAGGCGGGTGAACTGCGCATCGCTCAGGGTCGAGCCGCTCTGGGTCGCGAAGACCAGGGCGCCGGAGGGGCGCGCCGCGTTGTCGAGGAGGGCCTTGTTCCAGGCACCCGCCGCGTTGTGGATGTCGAGGGCCACCGCCGCCGCCTCCATCGGCGAGAGGCCGTAATGGTCGTCGGTGGGGTGGAACAGGGTCAGATGCAGGATCGGGGGCACGCCCTCGCCGCCCTGGTCGAAGCGCAGGGTTCTGCCGCCGACCGCGTAGTCGTAGGCCGCCGGCCAGCCGTCGGGGCCGGGCACCACCCGCATCCGGTCGGGGCGGAGCGCATGGAGTTCGCGCAGGCTCCCGTCGAGGTTTGTGGCCTGGAGGTAGGCGTTGCCCGAGACCATCAGGTGCCCGTAGAGCGATTCGAGGAGCGCCGCCCCGCCCTGGCGCGGGTTCGGGCGGGCGAGCAGCGCCTCCAGCGGATGCGGTTCGGCGGCGCCTTCCCCCACCAGCCCGACCGGCAGGGCGGCGGCGGCCTCGGCCACCAGCCGCACGGCGCGGTGGACGATGGCGTTGCGCTGGAAGCCCTCGCGGGCGAGCGCCCCGATGTCGCGCGGGGTCCAAGAGGCCCGGCCCTCGCCGTAGAAGGCGACGCCGATGCCGGCCTGCGGGGCCGCCTTGGTGTCGGGAGGCGCGGCACGGCGCACGAGCCGGGAGAGGAGGTTCGCCATCGGGGCCTCGCTGGGTCGGATCGTTCGGGGGTCGGGGACGCCTACAGGCGCCGGATGCGCGGCTCGGAGCCGCCGCGCAGCAGGAGGTGCGTCAGCGCCCAGACCAGGGCGTCGAGGCGGTCCGGCGAGGCGCCGGTGGAGAGGCCGTCCGGGCCGAAGTCGCAGAGCTCGTCCTCCAGCGCCGGCAGGGCGCCGACATGGTGGACGCGCCCCTGCGCGTAGAGCACCGAGACCGGCTCGGCCCGCAGGTATTTTCCGCGCGTGGCCCGCACCGGGGTCACGGGCACGGCGGCGTCGATCTGGTGCAGGACGGCGGTCGCCATCTCGCCGCCCTGGTTGACCTCGACCACGAGGGCGTCGGCGCAGAGCCGGTGGTAGAGCGCGAGCGCGGCCGAGGCCCAGGCCTCGGGGGTGGCCCGGGCGAGGGTGGCGTCGGCCAGCACGTAGGCGTGGCCGGCGCCGTCGAGGCCGGCGGCGACGATCCCGCAGGCATCCGCCCCGGCCTTCGAGGAGGCCGGCGGGTCCACCGCCACGACGATGCGGCGCAAGGCCTCCGGCGCCGCCGGGACGCGGGCCGCTTCGAGGCGGTCGCGGGTCCAGAGGGCGTCGGCCCGGTCGGCGATCAGCTCGCCGTCGAGTTCCTGGCGCCCCAGGCGGGTGCCGGCATAGCGCCCCACCACCGCCTCCAGGAAGGTCGGGGCGAGGTTGGCGGCGTTGTCGGCGGTGCGCGCCCGGCTGACCACGGTCAGCGGGTCCGCCAGGATCCGCCGCAGGAGCGGGATCGGCCGGGGCGTGGTGGTGACGAGGCCGCGCGGGTGCGCGCCCAGGCGCAGGCCGAACTGGATCATGTCGTAGGCGGCTTCCGCGTAGCGCCACTTGGCGATCTCGTCCGACCAAGCCGCCCCGAATTGCGGCCCGCGCAGGGAATCCGGCTCCTCGGCCGAGAAGGCGAGGCCGACCGCGCCGTTGTCCCATTCGAGGCGCCGGCGCGAGGGCGACCAGCGGGGCCGGCGTCCGGTGAGGCCCAGAAGCCCGGAGGGCCCCTCCACCATGACGTCGCGCACGTCCGCGAAGGTCTCGCCGATCAGCGCGATGCGGCCGACCGGCCGGGCCGTGAAGGCCGGGTCGCCCAGCGCCAGGGCGCGGACCCACTCGGCCCCCGTGCGGGTCTTGCCGGCGCCGCGCCCGCCGATCACCGCCCAGGTGGTCCAGTCCCCCAGGGCGGGGCAGGGCGGCAGCTGGTCGGCCCGGGCCGCCAGGAGCCAGTCAGCCGCGAGCGCCCGGATCAGGTGCGGCGGCAGGCTCGCCAGCAGGGCCGGCATCCGCCCGCTCGCCGCCGAGCGCCTCAGCGCGGCGCGCGATCTCCGCGCGCAGGGCGGGCAGGTCGTGGCCGGCGTCGCCGGAGGCGTGACCGGGTTCTTCACCGGATCCTTCGCCATCGCGCGCATCTTTCCCCGAATCCGTTCTCACCGGACCAACCCCGGCCGACACGACCGGCGCCGCGTCCCGGTCCGTCTCGTCGAGGAGCCGCTTGAGGCCGCCGAGGTCGCGCAGCACCCGGGCGCTGTCGAAGCGCTTGGGATCGGCGTTCTTGGGATCGAAGTTCTTGGGATCATCGCCGGACTCGGCGTTCAGCGCCGCGTCGAAACGCAGGATCTGGCGGGCGATGTGGGCGCGCAACGCCGCCCGCAGGCGCCCGGGGTCGGTCTCGGGTCCGGTGGCGTCCGCCACCACGCCGGGTCGGCGCCCCTCCAGGCCGCACGCCGCGAACAGCGCCTCGGCCCGGCGCCCGGGCAACCCCATCGCGTGGGCGAGATCGGCGATGTCGATCCAGGGGTGGCGGTAGAGCCGTGCCACCGCGGCGCGGCGCGCGGCCGTCCAGCGGAGCGGATCGAGACCGCGCGGCCCCTGCACCGCCACCGGGCGCCAGCCGCTGCGCCGGTTCCAGGAGCGGATGGTCGCTTCCGCGACGCCTGTCTCAGTCGCGATGTCCCGGACGGACCGGCGGGTGCCGCGCATGGCCGCCTCGACGGCAGCGCGGGTTTCGGCGGGGATCGGTGCGCTGAACATCGCCGCTGCCCCCACCGCCACTCACACTTCTTGAGCGTGCCCTATCAATACCCCAGGAGCGTCGCGCTGTCAAACATAGAATCCTATGATCGGAATTTATGCAGGTCGTGGGCGGGGCCACTCGTGTCGGGTTTGGAAACCTTCGGTTGTTGGTTGTCGAAGCCTGACGTTTGATACCCGTCACGGACGTCCGTAATGGGTGGTTTGCGGACCGTCAGCTTTCGGACACGTGAGCGTCAAAGCCGGCGTTCTCCACACCTGAGTCGCCGCGTGCCGCGCGTCGCAGCGCCTGCGGCGGCGAAGGGCGCTCTCGCGAACGGCGGGACGGTACCCACGGTTTGACATCGCTCTCTTGACCGAAGGTCGTGAGCACCACGCTTCGTACGGCCTCGCCGGGAAACCCGACGAAGCCGACTTCGTTTCGCGGTCTGCGGACAGGCGTTGGTCTATCGGCCCACGGCGATCAGGCCGTTCGACGTCGCGGAGTTGATGCGGATCGCACGGATCGGTTGATACTCGGGTGCGTCGTAGAATGCGCGCACCGCTGCCCGCGTCTCGAATTCCAGAACGACAACCAGGCTTGGCGCCCAGTCACCTTCGTAGAGCTCCGGCTCCGGATCCGTCGCGACGACCTTGCCCCCATACTGGATGATCAGGGGCCCGACCTTGGCCACGTACTCAGCAAAGGCTTCCGGATCGCGAACGTCCAGATCGATGAGAACATAAACAGACATATGACTACCTTTCGCCGTGCGCCCCTGAAGGGATTCGACGGGCTCGCACGTCTCTGATGATGGTTGAAAGGACGAAGGTCGCGGCTCAGGCGAGGGCAATCTTATTCCGCGGTAAAGTCGATGATCACCTTGCCGCCACGCTCGGCATGGACGGCGGCATCGACGACGGCGGACGGCGGGTAGACACCGCTGATCGGTGTATGCAGGCCACCGCTGATGACGAGCGGCAGGACGTCTTGGACGGCGGCGGGGGTAGCGGCGGCTGAGTCTGGGTTGCCGAGGAAGAAGCCGTGGACGGTCACCTGCTTAAAGATCGGCGACCAGGCCGGGATCGACATCGTTGCGCTGCCGAGAATAGAATAGGCGACGACGGTCGCTCGGAGCGAGACGATATCGGCGAGCAGGCCAATCGCCTCGCCGCCGATGGCGTCGATACCTAGACCAATCCGGCCGCCCTCGACCGCCTTCTCGGCTTCGGCCTTGGTGTCGTCGCCCGCAATCAGGACCACGTCGGCCCCCGCGGCCTTGAGTTCACTGACAAGTTCGGGCCGGCGGACGATGTTGAGTGTCTTGAAGCCCCGCGCCTTGGCGATGCCGATCACGGCCCGACCGACGCCCGAATTAGCAGCGTTCTGGACGACCCAGTCACCCGGTTCCAACGCTGTGTATTCGCTGAGCAGGAGAGCCGCGGTTGGGGGATTGATGCCGAGCATCGAAAGTTGATGCAGATCGGCGTCCGGCAGGGCGAATAGACCCGCCGCGGGGATGGTCATCCGCTCGCGCCAGAGCCAGGTGAAGGTTGGAAGAAGCACCCGGTCACCGATGGCAAGATGATCTACGTCCGCGCCCAGGCCGATTACGCGGCCGACCCCCTCGTTGCCGACGGGCCCCGGCGCCGTCGGCAGGACGGGAAATCCGCCCTTGATCACATAGAGGTCGTGAGGGTTGAACGGAGACGCTTCGAGCTGAACGAGCACCTCGTTCAAACCAGGTGCGGCTGGTTCAGGAAAATCGCCAAATCGCAGTACATCACGGGGCTCGCCGAAGGCTGAAATCTGGATCGCTTTCATCAGGATGGTCCTTTGGTCGAGCAGCAAGGCCGCAGCAGGTTGTCTCTATTGGAGCGAAAGCTCCATAAATATGCTTTGGCCTTGCCGCCGTTGGCAGTCAATGTAAAACTGGAGCCGTCGCTATGAATATGTTAGTTCATGGCTTGGAGGCGTGGGCGATGACCGTTCACGTCGCAGGCCGGTAGGGACGCGCAATGACCATCAAGGGCGAGAGCCCAACCTCTCGCGGGCGTGGCCGACCACGGCTGTTCGACCGCACAGCGGCGCTCGACCGGGCGATGCGTGTCTTTTGGGACAGGGGCTACGAGGGCGCGACCTTCGACGAACTGATTGCCGCGATGGGGGTCAGCCCCTCAAGCTTCTATAACGCTTTCGGCAACAAGGAGGCCCTCTATCGAGAGGCGGTCGGTGCATATCTCACTGGGCCGGGCGGCTTCTTCCCCAAGGCTCTGACCGGCGGGGGCTCGGCGCGAGATGCGTTCGCGCGGCTGATGATGGCTACTGCGGCCGCTTACACTGACGACACGGGCCCTGCAGGCTGCATGATTTCCCTGGCCGGGCTACACGACGCCCCCGAACGCGCCGATCTCCGCGACTTCATGCGTGATGTCAGAGGGCGGTCGCTCGCCTTGATGGTAGAGCGCCTCGACGAGGGCGTCCGGAACGGCGACCTACCTGAAGGCACCGACCTCGCCCAGATCGCCGAGTTCTTCGAGACAGTGTTCAGGGGCATGGCGGTCCGTGCGCGTGACGGCGCAGATCGCGGCATGCTCGAAAAGACCGGCGTGATGGCGCTCGATGCATGGCCCGGCGGGCGGCCCTAGTCGTCGCCCTTATCAAACGGACTGAAACCTCGCCCGAACGAGAAGTTCTCCGACGGCAATGGAATGAGGGTCACGAACACATCATCCGGCCTGATGCCGACCTTGTCGTGAAGGCACTGGACGATCTCCTTCAGCAACTTGCGCTTTTCCGACATCGGACGCGATGCCGGAATATGGACAGAGATGACGATCGCACCTGCCGTACGCTCCACATCCTTATACGTGGGATGCAGGAACATAAAACCTTCGGCATGCTCGTTAATCACGACGAACTTGTCCTCCGGGGGCAGGCCAAAGCTCTCCTGAAGGGAGTGCGCGAGGGCGTCCGCAATCGCCTTGCGCTGATCCAGAGAAAACAGGTCCCTGGGTACGTGGACGTTGAAAAACGGCATGACGTGTTCCTCATTGCGTCGTACCCACGCAACGCGGTATGAATTGGAGGTGCGCCTCCACAAGTCCGTTCTGCTTTCGAATTGCGGGATCGTCAACCAAATTTTGGAGGCACACCTCCAAAGCCTCGCGACGGGCGACCTTGTACGGGGCATCGATACGGGCACGTACCGGCATCAGTCAGAGCGCAGTGGGACACCAGGAGCAGAGAGCGGCTCAGGCAACATGGCCGATAAAATGGAGCTATGACTCCATATTATGTTGACGCTCTATCAAACATCTCCTAATGGTTTTTTGGAGCAAACGCTCCTTAAAGCGATGCGCCTGGAGATATCTAATGACCCGAGTAGTCCGAATTCACGAATACGGTGACGCCAGCGTTCTCCGGATCGATGACGTGGACGTCCCGGCCCCCGCTGCCAACGAGGTTCAAATCAAGGTAAAGGCGATTGGTATAAACCGCGCCGAGGTGATGTTCCGCAGTCATGCCTATCTGCAGGACGCACGCTTTCCGAGCCGCCTCGGCTACGAGGCTTCGGGCGTTGTCGAAGCGGTCGGGTCGTCCGTTAGGGGGTTCGTCGTCGGTGATGCCGTCAGCGTCATTCCCTCGCTCGACATCTCCGACGGCGGCACCTACGGCGAACTCGTCAATGTACAGGCTCGCCTGGTCGTCAAGCATCCGCAGAACCTATCCTACGAGGACGCCGCGGCGGTCTGGATGCCATATGTCACGGCGTGGGGCGCCCTCATCGAACAGGCGAAGCTGTCCCGCGGCGAGGCCGTGATCATCTCCGCAGCGTCCAGCAGTGTCGGCATAGCGGCCTTCCAAATCGCGAAAATGGTCGGCGCGACCGTCATCGCAACGACGCGCACCGACGCCAAGCGACAAGCTCTTCTGGATGCCGGCGCCGACCATGTCGTAGCAACGGAGGAAGAGGACCTTGTTGCGAAGGTTATGGAAATCACCGACGGGAACGGCGTTCGTGTCGTGTTCGATCCGGTCGGCGGCCCTTCGTTCGGGCCTTTGACGGCCAGCATGGCACGGGGTGGGATCCTGCTTGAATATGGCGTGCTCAGCGCTGAGCCCACGCCGTTCCCGTTGTTTACAGTCCTGAGCAAGAGCCTGACGTTGAAGGGCTACCTCTACATCGAAGTCGTGTCCGACGATGCGATCCTCGAACGCGCCAAGACCTTCATCATGGACGGTTTGGTGTCGGGCGCCCTCAAGCCCCTGATCGCCCGTGTCTTCGCCTTCGCCGACATTCAGGATGCTCACCGCTTCCTGGAATCCAACGAGCAAATCGGCAAGGTCGTCGTCACCCTCTAACTCCGCCTCTTGCATATCGCTTCACAAGGCGCTTGCACGCGGAAGGCTCCGAAAGCCTGACGGCTACATGCCGGCAAGAGAGGGGTTATGACATGACCGGATATACGGCACGCAGCCTGTTCTCGCCAACGACATGGCGACGCTTTTGGACGAGGCTCGGCGAACTCGAAGAGGCATTGGCCACGACCGAAGGCGACATTATCGACCGACGTTTATCCCGGATCGAAGCCGAGATCGCCGAGTTGCGCGCCCATGCCGGCCTTCCGCGGCACATCGCGTCCGAACCGATGTCGACGGTGTCGTCATCCCGGTCATGATCGGTTGTCCAGGGCATCCGATGCGCCTTGCGAACGCTCATCGCCGCAACCGGCTACGGCGAGACCGGCGGCCGTGGCCGGGTACGGGAGCCCAACTCCAAGACGCCGTGGTGCCCGCCGGCCTCGCCATCGCAGCAGCGAACGACGGCCGATATTGGCCCTCTGGTCCGAGAACTGCTGTTGGCGAACGACCACTTTCGGACCCAGCGCAAGTTGCCTTGAGCGGCGAGGTTGAGTCGGATCCAGCCCGTCCGCTGCATGTCTGAGCTGGGTTGGGACCGGTCCGTCCGCCATAGGATCGGGTGAATGTGCGTTGGTTCGCTTGTGATCAGAATGCGAGAGCAATCACGGCGGTGAGTTAAAAAAGCTCGCCTCGAACACGAATGAACTCCTTCGAGTACCTCGATCGCCCCGCTACAGAGCCTGCGTCGCAGCCCCCTTCGCGCGGCCGATGAACAGGATCCGGCCCGTCGGGCGACCGATGGGAGAGCCCGCCTCGGGTTCTAGCGTGATCTCAAAAAGCTGCCCGTCGCCGATGGCTTCAAGCCGCTCCGGCGGCAGTCGGATCGCTCCACCCGGGGGCAGCACGCCGAGGGAGACCGGACCGCGGGCCTGATCCCACAGGGTCCAAAGTTGCAATGCGCGTCCGCTTCCTGGCCGCACATCAGCCAGCGGCAGGGACCGCACGGTGCCGTTCTGGGCAACTTGGATGAGCCATCCCGGCCCGCTCTCCTGCCCGGAGGCGTCGCGGCTCTGCAGGATCGCGTAGTACCGCGTCGGGCTCTCGGCCGGCACCGAGACGCGGCTCGGCAGGATCGCCAGAAGGATCGCGGCGGCCGTAGCGAGCCCCGTGGTGGCCCGCCAAAGCGCAGGGCTCCGCCACGCCGCCCTCAACATCCCGCCTCGCGGCCGTGTGAGGGCGGGAGCCGTGGTCGGGCCGAGCGCCTGCCGGCGTGTCGCGAGGGCCTGCTCGATCCGCGCCCATTGTGCCGGCTCGACATCGGCCTTCCCGAGGACCGCGGAGGCCGGCAGCAGCCGCTCTTCCCAGAAGGCGATGCGGCGGGCCAGATCTGCATCCGAACCCAGGGCCCGCTCGACCGCCGCCGTGGCTGCCGGGTCGAGCAAACCCAGGACGTATTCGCCCGCCAGGACGTCGCGGTCTTCCGGCTGACTCGGGATCATGACAGGCAATCCTTTAAGGCGATGAGGCTGCGGCGGACCCATGCCTTCACGGTCCCGAGCGGTGTCCCCAGTCGCTCGGCGATCTCGGACTGCGACAGTCCATCGACATAGGCGAGCAGGATCACCGCCCGCCTTTCTGCGCCAAGCTGCGCAAGGCAACCATGGAGGCGTCTCCCGTCCTGCGATGTCGCCAGGATGGCGAATGGATCGGGCGCGTCGTCCGCGATCTCTGTCGCCGCGGCCGCGTCGAGGTCCGTCTCCCGGCCGACGACCCGGATGTGTTTGAGCGCGCGGTGCCGCACGATGCTGGTGATCCAGGCACGGCCCGCGCCGCGGCTGCGGTCGAAGGTGCCGGCGCGCTCCCAGATATCCATGATGGCATCGTGCAGGACATCGGCCGCAACATCACGCCGCCGCACGATCCTGAGCGCGACGGCGAGCAGGAACCCGGCCTCATGGTCGTAGAGACGCCGCAGCGACGCCGGATCCCCACGGGCGCAGCCTTCCAGCTCGGAGGCGTGATCGAACGGCTCCATGACCCTCCCGGCGATCGGAAGGACCGGCCGCCGGGCCGGTCCCGTAGTGGCGGAGCGATGCTACATCTTGGGGAGAATGGCGATGTCACGGACCTTGCCGGACACGCCAGCGATCTTGGCGGCCATCTCGCCCTTCCCGGTGGCGAGATCCACCTTGTAGAGCGTGTCGCCGGCCATTGCCCAGGCCTGGTTCCCGCCCTGGCCATCGGACAGGATGTCGAAGGCCACGGCCTCGCCCGACATGCCGAGCATGCCGACGGTGTTCAGGATGCCGTCGTTCGGCGGAGCCTGCTTCAGCAGCGCGCCAGCAGCGTCGATGTCGAACAGGGCCGTCTCCTTCGTGCCCTTGAAGGCATTGGTGTAGGCGCCAGCCGTCACCTTCGGGGTCTTGCCCTTCATGGTGTCGGTCTCGGCAAACTTGAGCTGGCCGTCCTTCGTCACCTTGCCGTCATCGACATTGGCGCGAAGGTTGGTGCCGTCCGAGCCGATGATGCGCAGGCGGTCGGCGACGGGATTGAAATCGACCGTCGCCGCGGTGCCGGCAGCCAGCATCGTGTCGAGCTTCGACTTGGCGGTGGCCTTGCCGGACATCGGATCGATCGTGACGACGCTGCCATCCGAGATCACGGCGTAGAGCATGCCGTCGGCCGGCCGCACGTCGATGCCGAGGACGCTGCCGCCGATCCCGGTGATCGTCACCGTCTTGGTGACCTTCTTCGCGGCCGTGTCGACATGCGCCAGCGTGGCATCGCCGACGAGTGCCGCAACGGTCTCGGCACGCGCGGCGGTTCCAAGGCAGGTGCCAGCCAGCAGGGTAACGGCGATGAGGCTCAGTCGCATGGCGTTCTCCATCTGCCGCGAAGGCGGCATCAAGAGTGCTAGCCATGAGCCGAATGATCGGATGCAGCGGAACTCAGGTATTTTCGTCCTCCAACGACTGTCCGCTTTCGAGAGCCACTCAGGCAGTCGGTTACGACGCGGTTGGGTCGGTACCTGCCCGTCCGCGCTACAACCGTGTCGGGTGGGGTTCTGCCCGTCCGCTTCTGGACGGAGAATGGGGCTAACAGCCATTCTGATCGGCCAGGTTTTCATTGTCCGCCGCCGCCCGTAAGATGTTGATCGAGTTCACCTTTCGAAGCCGGCTGCACGCGAGCGGCTCAGATGCCCGCATACCAAGCGTAGCCCTGGTCCTCCCAGTAGCCACCCTTGCCCTCGCCAAAATGGGCGAAGCTCTCGACCACCTCGATGCGCATTACGTACTTGGCCTGCTTGTAGCCGAGGTTGCGTTCGACCCGTAGGCGCAGCGGGGCGCCGTTCGCGATAGGAAGCGCCTTGCCGTTCATGTCGTAGGCGAGGATCGTCTGCGGGTGGAACGCGTCCACGAGGTCGATACTCTCGTAGTACCGGACGGACGTCCCGCCGCTGGCCGCGGTGTCCTCCGGCGCCTGTTGGCCGCCGGAATCCTTCCTACTCTCCCCTCCGCCCGACTGCTTGGTCATGGCCGGGTTGGTATTGCCGGCGGGGGGCGCCTCGTCGGCATCCTCACCGTCTCCGCCGCCTTCGAGCGCACTGCCCTGGTCCATGGTGTCCGCGCAATGAAACACCACGTAGCGCGCCTCGGGCTTCAGCTTGGCGCGGGACAGGAGGTCGGCGAGCGGCACGCCGGTCCATTTGCCAATGGCGCTCCAGCCCTCGACGCAATCGTGCCGGGTGACCTGGGTGCGGGCGGGAAGCGTGCGAAGCTCGGCCAGGGACAGCCGGAAGGGTACCTCCACGAGGCCGCCGACCTCAAGGTGGTACTTGGCGAACTTGCCCTTCGCCAGGGCCTTGTAGTCTTTGTCCGGCGGATCCTCGGTGCCGTTCGGCTTGAACCACGGCGAGATGTCGGACTCGGCGTATTCCGGCGCCAGCGTCCGGTCGGTCAGGAGCAGGCGTTGGACGAACAGGTTGGCGTCCTCGCCGGTCTTGAGCGTGCGCTGGAACCAGTCAGCGTTGCCTAGGCGGTCGCACCCGCCGAGCATGGCCGCCGCGGCCGTGGCGGACGCTCCCGTTAGGAGGGCACGTCGACTCGGAAGGGAGTTCATGACCGGGGCTCCGCGGCGACGGCGACCGGCTCGACCTTGCGCTCGATCACGAACCAGCCGGTGAGCATGCCGCGCATGTTGTTCCAGAACCCGGAGAGCAGGACGAGTGCGACGTGCACGACGACGAACAGGACCAGCAGCGCCGCCACGACGAAGTGAATCGTACGGGCAGACTGGCGCCCGTCGAACAGGGTCAGCAGGAACGGGAAGGCCGCGTTCATCGCCGGCGACATCGCGAGCCCAGCCAGCACCTGAACCGGCAGGAGCACGAACAACACGACGAGGTAGGTGAGCTTCTGGATGACGTTGTAGCGCTTGGCCTCGTCGCCCTGGGGGAAGCGCAGCGTCAGGTGCTCCCACACTGACGCGCCGAAGTGCCGGACTTGGTCGCGCGACGGGATCACCCGGAACCGAAGCTGTCCGCTGACCAACCCGTAGAGGAGGTAGGCGAGCCCATTCAGGACGAAGGCCCAGGCGAAGAAGAAGTGCCAGCTACGACCGCCGGTGAGGTCCTGGTCGCTCGGCAGGGTCGTCCAGGCCGGGAAGCCACGGTCGGCCGGCTCGCCGTTCGCACCGACCGAGGAGCCGAGCCAGCCGGTGGTGTCGAAGGTCGTTCCGAAGATCGTGGTGACGCCCTTGGGCGGGTCGTCCTCGGTGGAGGACATCGCCATCAGCGGCGTATCGAAGGTCGAGACGTTGCCCCAGTACAGAGCCGGATGGGCGTTGAAGATCTGCAGGCCGCTCATGAGCAGGACCAGCAGGCAGACCGCGTTGACCCAGTGCGTGACGCGGATGACGGCGGGGTGCCGGAACATCCAACGACGGCGCTCGACCTCGCCGGTCTCGGGCGCGGAACGGGTCAGGTAGGTTCGAGCCAAACGGTCTTCCTTGAAGTCATGGCCATCGGGGTGGAGGCCCCATGTCGGGGCCTCCGAAAGCGCATGGCGCTTGGGATCACATCCCGCGGTTCATCATCCGCTTCTTCATCATGCGGCGCTTCATCATGTTCTTCCGCATCATGCGCTTCTTCATCATCATCCGCTCGCCGCGGTCCATGCGGACCTGGGTGACGCCGCTCTCGGACTGCATGCCGTTGACGGACATCGGGGCGGCCGTGGCCGAACCGGCGGCGAGGGCGATGCCGCCGAGAGCGGTCAAGGCGGTCAGCGCAAGAGTGAACTTCTTCATGTAGGATCTCCTGTGGAGGTGAACATCTTATCCAACCCACACTACAACATCATGATTGTATCGCTGTTCCTAAAAATTAAATAATTACTTTCCTATACTATGATAATTAAGCAAAAGATATTCCGCGCTCAAATCAAGGCTTTTGGCCTGGGCGCGATCCTATCCTCGGCTATTGATACGGAGTCGGTCCCCGAGAAGTTTCAGCCCCCCCCGGCAGGAAGCCGCCGAGCCGGATCTCGACCTTGGACGAGTGGGCGACTTCGACCAGACGCCATCGAGGCCATTCGCATCAGGGCTCACGGCTGCACCGGAGGCAGCCCATCTCCTGCTTGCAGGCGAAGGCCCGCAGACGTGGCGCTGCTGCCGACATCACGGAGCGACGAACGACCGCTTTCGGCGGATGGCGTAGGGTAGCTTAAACGGCAAGGTCCGGTCGCGAGCCGCCAGTCCGCCCTACGACCCGACAGAGTGGGTTCCTGCTAGTCCGCTTCCGGTCAGTGCACCACAGTTGCAGACATTCGTTCGACAGATATGGCTTAAGGGCTCAGATCCTCGTCGTCAGGTCCGTCAGCCAAGCCGGCGAAGCGTTTACTAGACCTATCTCCAGCACCTTCTCGTAACCGAGCACGATGGTCACGCCGGTGACGACCAGGATCAATCCAAGCGCCGCCTTCAGCCTCTTGCCCAGACCCATTATCCGGTCCCGCCAGCGCATCAGCACCTCGCGTGATACGGTGCCGAGCAGCAATAGCGGTAGGGCGGCACCTACACCGAACAGCAGCATGGTCAGGGCGACGACCCCGAGGTCGCGTCCTTGCGAGGCGAGCAGGGATGCAGCCCCAAGGGTCGGACCGACGCAGGGGCTCCAGACCGCGCCGAGGAGTAGGCCGATGCCGAACTGGCCGAGCAGGCCGGTGGTCGAGAAGCCGCCGAACCGGTTTTCTGTCCAGTTGCTCATCGGGCCGGCGGCGACCGCCAGCCGCGTCGGGCCGCCGGGACCATCAGGAACAGCCCGACAAGGATCAGCATGATGGCCGCCCCGGTCCGGAACATGCCGGCGTCGAGCCCGATGGCGAAGCCGACGGTCGCGACGAACAGGCCGATGATCACGAAGGACAGCGCCAAGCCGGCGGCAAGTGCTGCCGGGCCGAGCCTGTGATCCGAGGCCGCCGCGCCGAGCACCAGCGGCAGCAACGGCAGCACGCAGGGGGACAGCACCGAGAGGATGCCGGCGAGGAAGGCGAGGCCCAGGCTCGTGACCATGACGGCTCAGATGGCCTTGTCGAGGAGCGACGAGATCGCCTCGGGCTTGGTTTCGCCGGCCGAGCGCCCGGTTTCCTTCTCGCCCTTGAAGGTGATGAGCGTGCTCTGCATCGTGGCGCCGAACTTCTTGACCACGTCCTTGCGGCTGTCGAAGTCGACGTCGAACACCTGGAGGTCCTTGAACTTCGGGTCGGCTTCGAGCTTCGCCATGATCGGCTTCTGGGCGGCGCAAGTGGTGCACCACGGGGCGGTGATGTGCACCAGGATCGGCTTGCCGGCCTTCTGGGCGGCCTCGAATGCGGCGGGCGTGTATGTCATCTCGGCGGCGCCGGCGACGGTGCCGAACAGCATGGGGGCGACGGCGAAGGCGGCGAACAGGATGCGGCGGGTGGTCATGGATGTAGTTCCCGTCATGGATGGCTGGGGGTGGAAGTCGAGGCTCAGTTCGAGACCTGCGTGATCGCCCTGTCGACGTTCACGCGGGCGGACCAGTCCTTGGCGCTGTCCTGGCCCTTGAGGTCGATGAGCCGGGTGGCGGTGACGTCAACGTTCTTGAAGTCGGCTCCGGCAACGGTCGCGCCGGTGAGGTTGGCCCCCGACAGGTCGGAGCCCATCAGGATCACGTCGGTCAGGTCGGCGTCGGTGAGGTCGGCGTATTCCAGTCGCGAGCGACCGAGGTTCGCCCCCTTCAGGTTGGCGTTTTTCAGGTTCACCGAGACGAACACGGCCCGCATCAGACCCATGGACTGGTTCTTGATGTCTGCGCCGCCCTTCAGGTCGACTAGCGTCGCCCCGGCCATGTTCGCGCCCTTGAAGTCGCCGATGGGCATCGACCGGCTGAGGTCGGCCCCGCTGAGGTTGGCGTCGCGGGCGGTGATGCCGAACATCTTGGCGCCCACGAGCTTGGCGCCCGAGAGGTCGGCCTTGATGAACCAGGCCTGCTCCAGGTTCGCCCCGCTCAGGTCGGCGCCGCGCAGGTTGGCCTTGTTCAGCCGCGCGGTGCGCAGGTTCGCGCCCTTCAGGTTCAGGCCCGACAGGTCGAGGCCGGCGAGCGCCTTGTCGGACAGGTCGATGGGCTTGCCGTCCGCCTTAGCGATCAGCGCTTCGACGTCGGCCCGCGTCATCTCGGCCTTGGTCATCGCGGCCGAGCCCATGTCGGCGCCCAGGAGTAGGTCCTGCTCGGCATGGGCTGGGGCGGCCAGAAGGACGGAGGCGAGCAGAAGGGGGGCGAGACGGCGCATGGTTTCTCCCGGATCATCTCGCCCGCGTCCATGGAAAGCCCGTGCTTCCTCAAGACGCCGTTTGGGCGGATTTTTGTTCTCTGACGACGGTGGTACTGGGGTCTGCTCCCACCGTCTGTGACCCAGGTCACCGATGGGTTCGGAATGCGAAGATCCATTGCTTAAACGGGGTATGGCGGCATCCAACGACCGCTGGCCTCCGGGAGGACGAACCATGCAGAGCGCCCATCAGGTCGAGCGCTGGATCGAGCGCTTTCCGCTGGTCCGGAGCTTCAGCGCCAGCCATCTCCAGATCGCCCGCGGCACGGTACACTTCCCCGTGCTTGAGGCTGGCGCGATTGCCTACGAGCTTCAGGACGCCTGCCCGAACTACCTGATGTGCATCGACGGGCGGACCCGGGTGTTCCGGATGTCCGATGGCGGGCGGGAGATGCTGATCTACAAGGTCAGTGCCGGCGGCACCTGCGTGCTCACCACCCAATGCCTGCTCTCGGGCGGGGGCTTCCCGGCGCAAAGTATCGCGGAAGCCAGGACCAAACTCGCTGCGTTGCCGGCGGATACCTTTCGCCAGTTGATGCGGGAGAGCGAGACGTTCCGAGACTTCGTCCTCGACGACTACACGAGGCTACTGTCCGGCATGTTCGACTTGGTCGAGGAGATCGCCTTCGCCCCCCTGGAGCAGCGCCTAGCCAGGCGGCTGCTGATCGAGGCCGACGCCGATGGCATCGTCTGGAAGACGCACCAGCAACTCGCATCGGACGTTGGCAGTGTGCGTGAGGTCATCAGCCGCCTTCTTGGAGAATGGGCGGACATCGGGCTTGTCGAGATCCGCAGAGGCCAGGTGCAGGTGATCGACCGGGCGAGCTTGGCAGCGAGAGGGCTGAACTGATCCTACGTCCGGTTCAGAGTGACCGATGGAACAAACGGAATGACCAAATCGGGTCGACAGCGGACCCAGGACGCGAGTTCCATCCGTCAGAGTTCGTCCCCTCAACCGGTCGAAGACCAAATCCGCGAGACCGCCCGGTGCGCCTCCACGTCCAAGGGCCCGCGACCGAGATCCGCCGCCCGCTCTGGTACGCGTTGGCGGCCCGCCGCGTCGCCCACGCGGCCCTGGCCCTCGGATGCGGCTCGCGGGACGATGGCCTCGGTTGTCCAGTGACGGCGCGGAAGGCCTGAGCCTCCCGCATGGCCGCCGGGACGCCGACGTCAGGCCTCGCCGAGCGCCCCCGTCCCGCGCGGCGCGCGCGCCGCCGGGGCCGGCGCCGTCCGGGCCGTGGCCGGGGCGGCCCGGCTCGCTCGCCGGGGGCCGGCGTAGCGGGCGACCTTGCGGGCCGCGATGCCGAACAGGCCCGCGAGGGCCAGGAGGGTCGCGTCGAACACGGCAAAGCGCGCCTCGCCGGCGAGGAGCCCGGCCCAGTTGTGATCCACGAGGGCGAGGTCGGCGGCGACCACCGCGCCGTAGAGGCCGGCGGTGGCTGCGAGCGCCAGCCGCCAGGCCCGGCGCTGCGGGCCGGCGAGGGCCGCCACGGTCACGAGCCCCCAGGCGGCGAAGAAGGCCGCGATTTCCCCGTCCGCCCGCCCCGGCAGGTCCGGCGGCAGCAGCCGGTTGGCGAGGAAGTAGGCCGCGATTCCCGCCGGCAGACCCGCCACGCTGCCGATGTTGAGGGCCTGGACGAGGCGCAGGCCGAGATGCGTCCGCGCGCCGGGTTTCGGCAGGCGCGCCACCGACCAGAGCACGAGGCCGGTCGCCACCATGGCCGAGCCCATCAGGCCGCACAGGAAGAACAGCGCCCGCACGGCCGGCCCGGCGAAGTGCGCCTCGTGCAGGCCGACCATGGTGGTGAAGGTGCGCGTGGCCGGCTTGAGGCCGCCCTGCCGGACCTCGCGCACCGTCCCCGTCACCCCGTCGAAGGCGATCTGCGGGTGCTCGTGCGAGAGCCCGTGCGGCTCCTCGAACACCGCCGTCACCACGGCGTTCGCGTCCCGCGGGTTGACGATCGCGAGGCGCTCGAGGGGCTCGGAGACCGTCGCCATGGCCGCGCGCACCATCGGGCCGATGGGCGCCAGCGTGCCGGGCTGCCCGGCGGCGGCGCGCGGCGCCGGGATCTGGCCGCTCTCGGCGAAGAACGTCGGGGCCTCGCCCTTGTAGGCCGTGGTGATGCCCCAGGGCATGTACATCACGCTCAAGGTGACGATGCCCGTGTAGGTGATCATGAGGTGGAAGGGGAGCGCCAGCACGCCGGTGACGTTGTGGGCGTCGAGCCAGCCGCGCTGGGGCGCCTTGTCCCGCCGCAGCGTGAAGAAGTCCGAGACGATGCGCCGGTGCGTGACGATGCCGGAGACCAGCGCCACCAGCATGATCATGGCGCAGATGCCGACGATCCAGCGGCCCCAGAGCGGGGGCATGTGGAGCTCGAAGTGGAAGCGGTAGAGGAAATCGCCGCCCTTCGTCTCGCGGATCGCGGCCGGCGCGCCCGTGTCCGGGTCGAGGCGGGCCTGTCCGGGCGGGGTGCCGGGCTTCGTCCGCCAGAACAGGTCGACCACCGGGCTGTCCGGCTGCGGCAGGCCGATGAACCAGCTCCGCGCCCCGCCCGCATGCTGCTGGAGATGCGCGACGCCGAACGTGGCCGCCCGCGCCATGGCGTCGGGCGAGAGCGGCGCGTTCCGGCCGATCTCGGGCCGCATCCAGCGCGAGATGTCGGCCCGGTAGTAGCTCGCCGTGCCGGTGACGAAGACCGCGAGCAGGACCCAGCCGACGACGAGGCCGGACCAGGTGTGGAGCCAGGCCATGGCCTGGCGGAAGGTCGTCCCCATGCGTCCTCCGGGGGATTTGTGGTGGTCGCGAAGGCGCTTACCAGCGGTAGCGCAGGGTGGCGTAGACGGTGCGGGGCAGGCCGTAATAGCAATTCGAGTAGCTGAAGCAGCCCGTCACGTAGCGCTCGTCGAGGAGGTTCTGCGCGTTGACCTGCATCGTGAAGCCGTTGAGCGTCGCGTCGAGGTTCTTCAGGTCGTAGGACAGCACCGCGTCCACGAGGACGCTCTCCGGAACCTTGAAGGTGTTGGCCGGGTCCCCCCAGGAGGTGCCGAGGTAGCGCACGCCGCCGCCGATGCCGAGGCCCAGCAGGGGCCCGCTGGTGAAGCGGTAATCGGCGAACAGCGAGACCGTCGTGTCGGGGATCTGCACCGGCGTGCGCCCCAGCAGCGGCACCTGCTGGTTGGTGAGCTGATTGAGCGTCTTGGTGATGTCGCCGACGACGCGCGCGTCGATGAAGGAGACGCCGCCGATGACGTTCAGGCCCTCGGCGAGATTGGCCCGCGCCTCGAATTCCAGGCCCTGCACGCCGACCGCGCCGGTCTGCACCACGAAGATGCTGCCCGGGTTCGCCGGATCGGGGTTGGTCGCGTTCGAGCGGCGGATGTCGAAGGCGGCGGCGGTCAGCAGGATGTCGGTGCCGGGCGGCTGGTACTTGATGCCGGCCTCGAACTGGTCGCTGGCGATCGGATCGGGGATGCGGCCGACCGTGCCGAAATTCGGGTCGAAGATCCGCCCCGAGGTGATCGGCTCGAAGGCCTCGCTGTAGGAGACGTAGGGCGCGAATCCGTTGTCGAAGAGGTAGAGCAGGCTCGCCCGGCCGGTGAAGGCTTCCGACGGCACGTCCTGGTTCGTCACGACGTTCGTGGTGAGGTTGCGGGTCGGGCCCGAATTGCTGGCCCAGTCGTAGCGCCCGCCGAGGGTCAGGACGAGGCGGTCGAACTTCACCTGATCCTGGAAGTAGATGCCGGTCTGCTCCGACGTGATCCGCGAATCCGTGGTGAAGGGCGGCGTCGGAATGGTCATGGTGTAGTTGGGCGCCAGCACGTTCAGGCTGGGAGCCGCCGGGAAGGCCGAGGACAGGGTGCGGGTCTCGAAGCTCCGGTAATCGACGCCGACGAGCGCGGTATGCGCGAAGATGCCGGTGTCGAACTTGGCCGTCAGGTTGTTGTCGATGGTGTAGGCGTCGAGGCCGACCCGGGTGGCGATGCGCGAGCGGTCGATGAGCGGGCCGCTGGCGAAGGGGCCCGTCGTGTCGTTGAAGGCGCCGTAGACGCTGCGGTAGTCGCCCTCGGTGCGCAGGTAGCGCGCCGCCGAGTGAAAATGCAGGGCATCGTTGAAGGTGTGGTCGAAGATGTAGCTGATCGAGGCCTGCGTCCGGTCCGAACGCTCGAAGTTGCGGTCGCCGTCGTAGAAGTCCACTGGCAGGCGGCCGGTGAAGCCGTTGCCGAAGTTGCGGGGGAACACCGTGCCGACGGCGGGAAAGCCCCCGTAGAAGCCCGAGAACGGATCGCGCTCGTAATTGCCGATGATGGTGAGCGAGGTGTCGGCCGACGGGCGCCAGGTGACGCTCGGATTGATGAGGACGCGCTCGACCTGGGTGGTCACCGCCGGGCCGTCGCCCTTCCAGCCGAGGCCGATGACCCGGTAGGCGAACTGATCCGCGAGGGGCCCCGCCTCGGCGGGCAGGGGGCCGCCCACGTCGAATCCGCCGCGCACCTCGTTGAAGCCGCCGCCCTGCACGAAAATCTCCCCGTGCTGGACGAAGCGCGGCATCTTGGAGACGAGGTTGACGATGCCGCCGGGGCCTGACTGCCCGTAGAGCACCGAGGCCGGGCCCTTGATGATGTCGACGCGCTCCAGGCGGTAGGGGTCGACGCTGGGCGAGGCGTCGCGGCTGCCGGGCAGGGCGAGGCCGTCGAGGAAGAGGGGGGCGACGAAGCCCCGGATGTAGAACTGCTCCAGGCGGGTGGCGCCGGACCCGCCGCGCTGCTCGGTGGTCACGCTCGGCGAGTAGCGCAGGGCCTGGTTGATGGTGAGGGCGTTCTGGTCCTCGATCTGCTGGCGGCCGATCACCGAGATCGACTGGGCGGTCTCGAGGATCGGCGTGTCGGTCTTGGTGGCCACCCGGCTCTCGGTGGCCACGTAGCCGCGCACCGGGCCGACCGCGCCGCCGGGCTGGCTGCCGGCCGCGTTGCGGCCGTTGCCAGTGCCCTCCACCGAGAGGGTGTCGAGGGTCACCGTCTGGCTGGCCTCCTGGGCTCGGGCGGGGCTCGAGGGGCCGCCGGTCCAGGCAACGCCGGACAAAAGCGTCAGCATCAGACCGCGCTGCACGATGTCGCCGACGCGGCGGGAGGAAGTGGGCAACATAAAGCAGGACACAGCCAAGACCATTCGTGGGAACGCACCAGAGGCTTCGCGGGATCGTGAGGTGATCGACTTCCCTGAGCCGATTAAGGTCTTGGCAGGATTCATTATACACATGCAAGACGTATGTTTTTTACTTATTCCAACGTAGAACTGCGTTGTCCGGTCTGCGCCTCGACACGTGTCCGCGCGTCACGTAATCCGCTGCCGACGGGAAAAGGACGGGCCTGTCACCGAAATGCCGCGCTGGCGCGGGGGGTGGGACAGGGTTGCGCCCTGGAGGCGGCCGGCGCGGATCTGCGCTAAGCTGCGGGTCGGCCCGGAGAGGAGCGAGGACGAAGGGATGAGCGATGACAGCCTGACGGCGCACGGCGTGTTCGACGTCGCGGAGCACGCCGCGCGCCTGCCCGAGACCTCGGACACCATGGTGGCGGATCACCGCTTCACCGACGACCCGGCGGCGAGCGCCCGGGTGTTCCGGGTCTACAGCCCGACGCCGCCGCACAGCCACGCCTCGTGCGACGAGTATCTCTACGTCCTGTCGGGCCGCTGCCGGATGAAGTTCGGCGACGAGGCGCCCGTGGAGGTCGGCCCGGGCAAGCTCGTGTTCTTCAAGCGGGGCGTGGTCCACTCCGTGCCGGAGATCCTCGAGGAGCCGATGGTCTTCCTCTCCGTCGACACGCCCCGGCGCGAGCCCCGCGACATCCGCTTCGTCCGCGAGGGCACGGGCACGCCCGACACGTTCATGCGCCAGTCCCGCATGCGCCAGTCCTGAATGCGCCAGTCCCGAGGCCGGCGGGCGCCGCGCTACTCGACCTTCTCGTCCGGGTAGACGCCCCAGAGGCGGTTCTGGCGGATGTAGCCGTCGACGTCGCCGCGCTTCTGCGGCAGGGCGACGACGACCCGGCACCAGGCGCCCGTACAGGCCTTGATGCTGCCGATGACGCCGGCCTGGAGGCGCGCCTCCTCGCCCGCCGCCTCGTCCGCCTTGGCGTAGAGCGGCACGGCGACCTTGTCCGCGCCCTTGTCGGTCGCCCGGGGGGCGGTGACGACGGCGGTGCGGCGCCCCGACAGGAGAGAGTGCAGCACCCAGCCCTCGGTGCCCTCCGAGTCGCGGATGCGGCGCCAGGTCTCGAACTCGGCCACGATCTCGATGGGGAGTCCCGCCCGCTGGAACACCCACAGGGTGCGGTGGTCCTTGGAGGGGCCCTCGCGCAGGTTCACCCGGTCGGTCTTCAGGCTGGCGTAGCGCGGCAGCGGCAGCTTCGTCACCGGGCCCAGGGCGACGTCGGGCCCGGCGCTCGGCGCAGGGGCGGCGAGGGCGGAGCCTGCACCGAGGAAGGCCGAACCCGCGCTCAGGAAGGCGGCGGTCAGGAGCAGGGCACGTGCGCGCATCGTCCGGTATCCTTGACGCTGGCCGGGGGCCGCGCCCGAAGCGCGGCGGCGGACCCCGGCATCCATTGTGTTCCGCGGCCTCTCTGGTAGAGAGGCCACGTGAGGTCGCGAAGACCTTGAGGGTCGCGCCAGCCATCCGGCTGCCGGCCCGGTCGTTCCGATTGTCTTGACGGGCGCGTGGTTAACGCGCGGTAAGCTTGCGGTGTCGTCCGCGCCCCGGGCATCGAGCCGGAACCGGCCGGTCCGGATTCGGGCGCGGCGGATCGCGGTCGCGGCGAGAGCTCGCGGGGAGGGTGCATGTCGTCGTTGAAGCGCAAGCCGCTCGTGGTCGTCACGCGGCGTCTGCCCGAGGTCGTCGAGGCGCGCATGCGCGAACTCTTCGAGATCCGCCTCAACGCCGACGACGCCCCGATGTCGTCGGAAGCCCTGATGGCGGCCGTGCGCGAGGCGGACGTGCTGGTGCCGACCGTGACCGACGAGATCGATTCGGGCCTGCTCGCACAGGCCGGCCCGAACCTGCGGCTGATCGCCAATTTCGGCAACGGCGTCGATCACATCGACGTGGCCGCGGCCCTGGAGCGCGGCATCACCGTCACCAACACCCCCGGCGTCCTCACGGAGGACACCGCCGACATGACCATGGCGCTGATCCTGGCGGTGGCCCGCCGCGTCACCGAGGGCGCCCGGATCATCCCGGAGGACGCCTGGACCACGGGCTGGTCGCCGACCTGGATGCTCGGCCGCCGCATCACCGGCAAGCGCCTCGGCATCGTCGGCATGGGCCGCATCGGGCAGGCCCTGGCCCGCCGCGCCAAGGCCTTCGGCCTCTCGATCCACTACCACAACCGCCGCCGGGTGCCGGCCCAGATCGAGCGCGACCTCGACGCGACCTACTGGGAATCCCTCGACCAGATGCTGGCCCGCGTCGACATCGTGTCGGTGAACTGCCCGCACACGCCGGCCACCTACCACCTGCTCTCGGCCCGCCGCCTCAAGCTCCTCAAGCCCGAGGCCGTGGTGGTGAACACCGCCCGCGGCGAGGTCATCGACGAGACCGCGCTCGCCCGCCTGCTGGAGGCGGGGGACATCTCCGGCGCCGGCCTCGACGTGTTCGAGCAGGAGCCGGCGGTGAGCCCGCGCCTGGTCAAGCTGGCGCGCGCCGGCAAGGTCGTGCTCCTGCCGCACATGGGCTCGGCCACTCACGAGAGCCGCGTCGACATGGGCGAGAAGGTCATCATCAACATCAAGACCTTCATGGATGGGCACCGGCCGCCCGACCGCATCCTCCCCACCATGCTCTGAGGCGTCCCGCCCGCCGCACGGAGGGTATGCACCGGCTTCACAACGTAGGATCGGAACGGCGCCACCCCCGGCACGTTGTCCGGCGCGAGCCCTGGGGCGGGGCTGACGCTTGGAACGGGTGGATCGGAGTATCATGGCCGCGGACACACCGTCGACCGATGCGGCATCGGTGAGTGGGATGGGGTGCGGGGAGTTTCGGCGGTTCGCCGATTTCGTTCCCCTGATGATGTGGCGCGCCGACACGCAGGGCGCCGCCGTCCACCACAACGAGACCTGGCTCGCCTTCACGGGCCGCTCCCCCGAGGAGGAGAGCGGCCACGGCTGGCGCCGCGGCCTGCACCCGGACGATCTCGAGCGGCACGCCGCCATCGTGGCCGAGGCCTTCGCGGCCCAGGAGCCCTTCACGTCCGAGTTCCGCCTGCGCCGGCACGACGGCGCCTATCGCTGGCTCCTCGACACCGCCAAGCCGCTGCGGGAGAACGGCGACTTCGTCGGCTTCCTCGGGACCTGCTTCGACATCACCGACCGCAAGCACGCCGAGGAGCATTCCGAGCGCGCCCTGGTGGAGAAGGAGGCGCTGCTGGCGGAGGTCTACCACCGCGTCCGCAACAACCTCCAGGTCATGGTCAGCCTGATCGGGCTCTACGGACGCGCGGCGCCGACCCCCTGCCGGGGCAGCTTCGAGGCGCTCGGGCAGCGCGTGCGCGCCATCGCCCTGGTGCAGCAGCACCTGCACGAGGCGCCCCACATCGCCTCCATCGACCTGCGGGACTACCTGCACCGCCTCGCCTCGGGCCTCGGGCAGCTGCGCCGGGCCGGCCGCATCGGCGTCACGGTCGGCGGCAGCGGCACCAGCCTCGTCGAGCCGCGCACCGCCAACGCCCTCGGCATGATCGTGGCCGAGGTGGTGTCGGAATGCCTCGACACCACGGCCGAGACCGTGGCCTGCGCCATCGACATCCGGATCGACGCGCGGGCGGGCGGGCCCGTGCGGCTCACCATCGTCTCCGGAGCCGGAGAGGGGGCGGCACCCGGCAAGCTGGAGGTGCCCAATCTCGGGCCCCGCCTCATCGCGGCCTACGCCTCCCAGGCCGAGATCGCCGTACGCGGCATCGGCACGATGGACCAGCCCCTGGAGCTGCAGCTGCCCGAGGTTCTGGTGCCGCCGCCCGCCTGAGGATCGCAACGCGCCCCGCATATCCTATATGCGGGGAACCCCAGACGCGCACCGAGTCCGCCGGCCGATCATGCTCCCACCCATCGCGACGATCATCGACAATTTCAGCATCCTCGACGAGGGGCCCGACCGCTACGAGTACCTGATCGAGCTCGGCCGGGCCCTGCCGCCCTTTCCCGAGGACCTGCTCACCGAGGAGAACCGGGTCCACGGCTGCGAGAGCCAGGTCTGGGTGGAATCGCGCCTCGACCCGGCGGAGGCGCCACCCCGCCTCCACCTGCGGGGCACCAGCGATTCCGTGATCACCAAGGGCCTGATCGCCCTGGTGATGGCCCTGCACGACGGGAAGACGCCCGAGGAGATCGGCCGGGTCGACGTCTTCAAGGTCTTCAAGGAGATCGGCCTCGGCGCCCACCTCACCTCCAAGCGCTCCAACGGCGTGCGCTCCATGGCCGAGCGCATCCACCGGGACGCCGCCCGCCTGGCGGCCTGATACAATTTCCGACTGAATCGTTCGGGTTCTGGCGCGGGTCCCCTCTGCTGAAAGGAGAGGGACAGGGTGAGGTGTGTGACCTCTCCGGAAATGGACCACACCTCACCCCAACCCTCTCCTTTCAGCAGAGGGAGCGCGTTGCGCGCAGGCTGACCGGAGCCATTACCCGGAAAACGTATGACGGGCCGCTTGGCGGCCCCGGAGCTTGTCTCCCTCACGCGCCGTCCGTCGCCCGCCACAGGCGCAGGCGGCCGCGCTCGGGACCGACGGCCTCCCGCTCCAGGCCGTAATGCTCGGCCAGCCGCGCCAGGGCGATGCGGGCGACCACCTTGGCCGAGCGGGCCGGCCAGCGCCGCTCCGCCTCGATCCGTTCCAGCCCCTTCAGGAAGCCGCAGAGGTCGATCAGCAGGCCCGAGAGGTCGTTGCCGACGGCGCCGAGAGCCGCCCGCACGCGCTGGCGCGCGGCCAGCATCGCGTCCGAACCCGCCGCGGGGTCGCGCGGGCCCGAGCCGTCCACCGAGACGCCGCTCCAGTCCTGGCCCATCCGGGGCATCAGCGAGGCCACCGTGAGGTCGCGGCGCAGGCGCTCGCCCGCCTCGAAGCAGACCGCGTCGATGAGCGGGGCGCCGTCGCGGTCGCGCCGCCGGGCCATCCAGGCGAGCGGGCTCTCGGAGGCGTCGCGCTGCGGCCGGTCCGGCTTCGGCGCCTCGCCGACGAGGTCGAGATGCTGGGCGAGGTAGGGGCTGTGCGCCCCGGCCCGCTCGCGGCGCAGGCGGGCGCGCCCCGCCGGGCTGATCGTCAGGCGGGCCCGGCGCCCGCTCGCCTGCTCCGCGAGGTCGCTGGCCAGGAGTTCCCGCCCCGCCGACGGCGCGAAGCGGCCGCCGCCGAGGGAGACACCGCGTCCGCCCTCGCGCAGGATCCAGCCCGCCGGTTCGGCCGGGTCGGTGATCGCGTAGGCGCCCTCGCCGGCGAGGGCAGCGAGGAGGCGCGCGGCGTCCCGGCCGAGGGGGGCGGCGCCGGATACGGCCCGAGGCCGGCGGGGGGCGGGGACCGGGGCGGCGGGAGACCGGGCAATGTTCATGATTTGTTCCATTACACATGACAGCGGCATCGGGGTGCCGTTCGCCGATGGTAAGGGAAAAATATCCTAGATCAAGGCTTGACGCGGTTTGCCGTCCAGACGGTTCCGGGCGGGCCCAGAGGACGCCACCCGAAACCGGTGCGGAGACGGAGTGGCCGTTCAGGCCGCTTCGTCGTAATTGCCGTTGCGGGTCTGGCCGAGGCCGATGGCCTTGGCGAGGTCGGAGCGGGCCTTGGCGTAGTTCGGGGCGACCATCGGATAGTCGGGCGGCAGGCCCCACTTGGCCCGGTACTGCTCGGGGCTCATGTCGTACTTCGCCCGCAGGTGGCGCTTGAGCGACTTGAAGGTGCGGCCGTCCTCGAGACAGACGATGTGATCCGCCGTGATGGACTTCTTGACGGGAATCGCCGGCTGCAGGGGCGCGTTGGACGCCTTGGTCTCGACCTGGCCGCTCGCGACCTGCGTCAGAGCGGTATGGATGCGCGTGATCAGCTGGGCGAGTTCGCCGGGTGGGACCGGATTGTTACTCACGTAGGCCGACACGATGTCGACCGTGAGTTCCACGTAATCGGCGGATTGTTCGATGTCGATCATAACTGGAAGGACTCTCCTTAAAGCGACGCGCGGACAGGGGTTCGAGCACGCCGAGCGTTTCCACATCGGCCGGTGCCTGGCGCAGGGATCGAACCCCCTGCTTTCCCCCGTCACTCGCAACGCAGTACGGTACGCAGCGACTTCGCCCGCCACATTATCTAGGTAGGATATTCGCGATGATGTCGCAAGACGGTTCCCAGCATTCCCGGTAATCTTGAACAACTAGAGCGAACAATATTTCTAACGCCGCCGCTTGCCCGTTCATCCTGGTCTTGCGGGGAGGGATCGGCAGCGCCTCGAGACTCCGGCAGATTGCCGCAGTCCGGACATGCCGTCGTGACGCTGCCCCGCCCGTCGCGCTTGCCTGCGGGCGGGGCAGCGGGCACATGGCGCGGACGAGATTTTCGTCGGCACGGGCGGGCGTGGGATCACCCCCGACGGGAGACGGCTGAAATTCCAGGGACATGGCTCGGATGAGACGCTCCGCCGGCCAGCATTCGATCGCACGAAACCTGCGCGAACCGGCATCGACGCAGATCAAGACCCGATTCGACATCGTCCTCCCGCAATGTTTCCAGGATCTTTCGCGATGACGTCCTCCTCGACTTCGATCACCGTTTCGGCGGCCGCCCCGGTCGCGGAGGTGCGCCCCCACACCGACACGGTCCACGGCCATGTGCTGCGCGACGACTACGCCTGGCTGAAGGCCGAGAACTGGCGGGACGTGCTCAAGGACCCCGCCGCCCTGCCGGCGGACATCCGGGCCTATCTCGAGGCGGAGAACGCCTATTCGGAGACGGCGCTCGCGGGCACCGAACCCCTGCGCAAGGCGTTGGTGGCCGAGATGCGGGCCCGCATCCGGGAGGACGACAGCAGCGTTCCCGAGCCCGACGGCCCCTTCGCCTACTACACCCGCCACCGCGAGGGCGGGCAGCACCCGCTGGTCTGCCGGCGCCCGCGCGCGATCGTGGTCATCCCCGGCCAGGGCGCCGAGACCGCCGCGGACGGCGGGCCGGAGGCGGGCGAGGTCATCCTGGTGGACGGCGACCACGAGGGGGCGGGTCTCGCCTTCTTCGAGATCGCGACGGCGGTGCATTCCGACGACCACCGGCTGCTCGCCTGGAGCGCCGACACCAAGGGATCGGAACTCCACACCATCCGGGTGCGCGACCTCGAGACCGGCAAGGATCTGGACAGCGGCAAGGATCTGGACACCGGCACGGAGGCGGTGGACCGGATCGAGGCCACCGCCGGCGAGGCCGTCTGGAGCGCCGACAGCCGCGCGTTCTACTACGTCGCCGTCGACGAGAACCACCGCCCCGCCCGCGTGATGCGCCACGTCCTCGGCACCCCGCAGGCGGCCGACACCCTCGTGTACGAGGAGGCCGATTCCGGCTTCTTCGTGCATATCGGGGAGACGCAGTCGGGCGACTACCTCGTTGTCACCGCCAGCGACCACGAGACCTCGGAGGTCCACCTCCTCGACCGCCGGGCGCCCGACGCGACCCTGACCGTGGTGCAGCCGCGCCAGCCCCTGCTGATCTATTCAGTGGAGAACTGGGCGAGCCACCTCTTCATCCTCACCAACGCGGACGGCGCCGAGGACTTCAAGATCGTCACCGCGCGGATCGCGGCGCCGGGCCGCCAGAACTGGACCGACGTCGTCCCGCATCGGCCGGGCGTGATGATCCGCCACCAGCACGTCATCGCCGACCACATGGTGCGCCTCGAGATCGAGGAGGCGCGCCCCCGCATCGTGGTGCGCGACAAGCAGGGCAGCGAGCACGTCGTCGCCTTCGCGGAGGAGGCCTATTCCCTCGGCCTTCAGCCGGGCCACGAGTTCGAGACGGCGGTGATCCGCTTCACCTACTCGTCCATGACCACGCCGGCCGAGACCTACGACTACGATTGCGCCACCCGTGCCCGGCAGCTGCGCAAGCGCCAGACCGTGCCGAGCGGGCACGAACCGGCCGACTACGTCACCCGCCGCCTGTTCGCCACCGCGCCCGATGGCGAGAGCGTGCCGATCTCGCTGCTGCACCGGCGCGACACCCCCCTCGACGGGACGGCGCCGCTACTCCTCTACGGCTACGGATCCTACGGCACGCTGATGCCGGCGGCCTTCCGCACCAACCTGCTGTCGCTCGTCGATCGCGGCTTCGTCTACGCCATCGCCCACGTGCGCGGCGGGACCGAGAAGGGCTGGCGCTGGTACCTCGACGGCAAGCGCGAGAAGAAGCCCAACACCTTCACGGACTTCATCGCCTGCGGCCGGGCCCTGATCGCGGCGAACTACACCGCGCAAGGCCGCATCGTGGCCCATGGCGGCTCGGCCGGCGGCATGTTGATGGGCGCGGTCGCCAACCTCGCGCCGGAGCTGTTCGCCGCCATCGTGGCCGACGTGCCCTTCGTCGACGTGATGAACACCATGCTCGACGGCAGCCTGCCGCTCACTCCCCCGGAATGGCCCGAATGGGGCAACCCGCGGGAGAGCCTCGAGGCCTTCGAGACCATCCTGTCCTACTCGCCCTACGACAACGTGCGCCCCCAGGCTTATCCGGCGATCCTGGCGCTCGGCGGCCTCACCGACCCGCGCGTGACCTATTGGGAGCCGGCCAAGTGGGTGGCCCGCCTGCGCGCCACCCTGACGGGGGGCGGTCCGATCCTGATGCGAATCAACATGGAGGCCGGCCACGGCGGCGCCGCCGGCCGATTCGATCGGCTCGAGGAGGTCGGCCTGATCCAGGCCTTCGCGCTGCTGGCGGTAGGCAAGGCCTGAGCGGTCACGGGACCCGGGGCAGGATCGCCGAGACCGAACTCCAGATCCTGCATGCAGATCGACGGCGACATGCGCACCGAGACCGGCGGGGACCTGGCCGAGATCCGGGGCAAGTGCTCGGAGGACTGGGAGAAGCGCGTCGACATGCGTTGGTCCCAGGACGGCAGCGTGCGCCAGATGACGGTCCACACCATCGGCGGCCTGGTAACGCCCGCCCAGCCGGCGATGCGCATCGTGTCGGAGGCCGACCAACGCGCCGTCGAGGTGAAGATCCAGCCCCAGGACATCGACGACGCCCACCTCGACCAACCTGCGGTCTTGCGATTCGCCCCTTTCAACCAGCGTACGACGCCGGAGATCGACGGGGTGGTGAGCCGGGTCTCGGCGACCGCTCGGTCCTGAGCTACCCGACGAAGCTGCTGACGGACCAGATTGCCGAGGCTTGGCGCGAACGATGAAGAACACCAGGCCTCGCGTCCTTGTCAGGACAGGTGACAAGATTTCGATGTTCAACGCAGAGGAACGCCGGACCCGACTGCCTTGCGAAAATCAGAAAGACTGTACCCAAGTGCTTCAAGGGCGTGGTCGTCATTCTAAGGCATCATCAAGAATTACAGGTGTCTTATTTACGAGTATATATTGCGTATATACAGTATATTTATCAAATAATACCTAAATTTTATCGATCGCTGAAATATTTTTAGCACATGCGATCAGTATGCCTGTCCGGCGCCACTTGCGGTTGCTTGAAGCAGGAGGGCCGATAGATGACGACGATCACGACGAGGTGGGCAAACGACTGGGCGCGCGGTGTCGCGGGCGACAAGGCCGATCTGATCCTCGCCACCGCCCAGGCGGCCGCGAACAACTGGGCCAAGCACTTCCAGGGTGACCAGGACATCGTGATCGATGTCGGAATCGGCAACGTCGGAGGGCCGGGCTTTCTCGCCAATGGCGGTCCGATCTATCATCACAACGGCAGCTGGTGGGAAAAGCCCGCCATGACCAAGGCCCGTGATGGCCGCGACATCAACGGCGACACCGCGGATGGCGGGGTGACGCTCGGCATCGAGAACTTCGACAAGTATTTCTACGACCCGAAGGCCGAGCATGCCGTTCCCGGCAATCAAACGGATGCTTTCTCGCTCTTCACGCACGAAATCGGCCATGCCCTCGGGTTCGTCGGCATTTCCTGGCAGAACGACCAGTGGGGCAACCCGATCTTCGATGGCCCCAACGTCAGGGCGGTCGCCGGTCGCGCGATCGGTATCGACGGCGGGCGATCGCACATCTGGGGCGGCGAAAACATCATGGACCCCAATCTCGGCACGGGAATCCGGGAATGGATCTCGCCACTCGACCTCGCCGTCTTCCAGGATCTCGGCATGCCGATCGCCTCCGAGCGGGCCGATACCATCGGGCTCGGCAGTGTTAACGACACGTTCTTCGCCTTCGGCGGGGACGACTGGGTCGACGGCGGCTGGGGCGACGACCGGATCGACGGCAGCGCCGGCAACGACACCCTGCTCGGCGGAGACGGGAACGACACGCTGATCGGCGGCGCCGGCAACGACGTCCTCGACGGCGGCTCCGGCCGCGATACGTTCGACGGCGGCGAGGGCGTCGACCGCGTGAACTTCTCCGGCAAGAGCACCGATTACGCCGTCGTCTACGACGCCGCCAGCACCGCCGGCGCGTTCTCCATCAAGCACATCGCCACGAACACCGTCGAGACCCTCACGGGCATCGAGACCCTGAAGATCGGCGAGGTCGAACTCGACGTGAAGGGCCTGTTCGCCCACCTCCAGGGGCGCTTCGGGCCCATCGCGGCCGGGTCGAACAAGACCTTCGAGATGCCGCTGGTCGCGGCCTCCGACGATCCGTACGTCAACGACGTCCCCGAGATCGACGGCGCGTTCGTGGCGAGCGCCCTGGTGCGGTTCGACGACCTCGCCGGCGGCAACTACCAGCGCGTCTTCGACACCGGCAACGGGGCCTGGAGCGACAACGTCTGGCTCGGTCAGGTCGGCAACGGCCGCGACATGGCCTTCGAGATCTTTTCCGGCTCGACCCCGTTCCGGATCGTGGCCAAGGACGCCATCGTCCAGGGCGTGGAGGCGCGCTGGACCGCCGCCGTGGATCCGAACGGCCGCATGAGCCTGTACAAGGACAACGTGCTCCTCGCCCAGGGCCAGGGCGCCGTGCCCCGGGACGTCGCCCGCGCGAACGAATTCGTGGGCCAGTCCAACTGGTCCTGGGACACGAAGCTCGCCGGCGCCGTCCACGACCTGACCTTCAAGACCGACGTGGCCGCCGACATCGACGGGGCGCTCACCGCCAGCGTGAAGGCCCGTTTCGACGACCTCGACGCCGGCGCTTGGCAGCGCGTCTACGATTTCGGCGACCCCGTCGGCGCCAACAACGTCTTCCTCGGGCAGGTCGGGACGTCGGGCGACATGATGTTCGCCATCCTGAACGACAGCAAGTGGGGGACCGTGACCGCCAAGAACGCGATCGTGGAGGGCAAGGAGGCGACCTGGACGACCAGCGTCAACGAGGCGGGCTGGATGCGCCTGTTCAAGGACGGCGAGCTCATGGCGGAAGGTCAGGGCGTCGTGCCAAAGGACGTCGACCGCCCCAACGAGTTCATCGGCAAGTCGAACTGGTCCAACGACGCGCCGCTGGTGGGCAAGGTGAGCGACCTCGTGGTCACACCCCACCTGGGCATTCCGGAGATCGACGGGGCCTTCAAGGTCATCGCGCAGGCCCGCTTCGACGACCTCGACAGCGGCGCCTTCCAGCGCGTCTTCGACACCGGCAACGGGGCCTGGAAGGACAACATCTGGCTCGGCCAGGACTGGACCGGCGACGACATGGTGTTCGAGATCGTCACCGGCGGGACCCCCCACCGGATCACCGCCCGGGACACGATCGTGGAGGGCGAGATGGCGACCTGGCAGGCGAGCGTGGACGATGCCGGCTACATGCGCCTGATGAAGAACAACACCCTGGTGGCCGAGGGCCCCGGCGCGGTTCCCCTCGACGTCCTGCGCACCAGCGATCTCGTCGGCCAGTCGAACTGGTGGACCGACGCCGCCCTGAAGGGTCAGGTCAACGACCTGATCTTCCTTTGATTACCGGACCTCGATGGGTCCGACCCCATCGAGGTCCGCCCGCGCGGCGGCGACCGTCCGCCGAACCTCACTGACCCCGGACCGTGGGTCGGGGTCAGTGAGACTTGATACGAGGCCGGGGCACGCGCCTCCCGCATCACCAGAATGCATTCCGACGAAGCGGAAACCGGTTCGTCGCTCAAAGGCACGGCAAGACAGGAGCCTAGGGCCCCGCAGCCGGAACCTCCCCGCCTTGGGGCGGTTCCGGCTCGGAGCGCTGGCGGCGAGCCGCCTCCCGAGCCGCCGCGTCTTTGGCCGCCGCCTCTTCGGCGGCCTTCTCGGCCGCCTGCTGCGCCCGCAGGCGGGCCTGGCGCGCGGCCTCCTCGGCGGCCGCCTTCTCGGCCGCCGCCTTCTCCGCGGCGGCCCGGTCGGCGGCGGCCTTCAGGGCGGCGGCGCGGGCCTTGTCCATCTCGATACGGCCGCGCCGGCGCGCGCGCTCTGTCTGGTCGGCTTCGAACAGCTCGATCTTCTCCAGTTCCCGCTGCAGCACCAGGGCGGCGAGGCCGTTCGTGGCCGCCCCGGCATCGAGGCTGCGCTCCGGCGCCCGCAAGGGGCCACCGAAACCGAGCTGGATCGAGGGCGCCGCCCCGCTCCAGCCCTTCGGAACGGCTGCGGCCGTGAGGCTGCCGCGCGCGTCGAGGCGGGCGTCGCGCAGGTCGAGGCCGAGGGTGCCCGTCCAGCGGCCCGCGCCGAGGTCGAGGGTGAGCGGGCCCGTCCGCAGGGCGCCGCCGACGAGGCTGACCGGGCTCGTCACCGGCCCCTTCGTCCCGAGGGGGCCGGCGCCGAGTTCCTCCGCCACCAGGGCCTGCAGGCGCCCCTCCCGGAGGGGATCGTCCTCCGCGAGGGCCCGGGTCAGGGCGCGGGGCAGGCCCGCGGGATCGGCGCCCGGCAATCCGAGGCCGCTGAGGGTGAGGGTGCCGCTGCCGCCGAGATTGTTCGTCAGCCCGGTGGCGCTCTCCCCCGAGGTGCCGAAGCGCAGTTGCGCCGTGACCCGGCCCGCCACGGGGCCGCCGCCGGCCAGTTCGGCGATTCCCGCATCGGTGATCTGGCCCTCTCCGGAGATCGCCGCCGCGCCGCCCTGGCGCGAAAGGGTGGCGCTGCCGGCGATCCGGCCGCCCGCCAGGGCGCCCGAGAGGTCGCGCAGCGCCAGGGTGTCGCCGTCGAGCGCGGCGCTGAATCCGGCCCCCGTCGCGGTGAGCCCACGCCCGAGGTCGAGGGCATCGACCCGCAGGGCCAGGGCGACCGGCGGCCACCCCTCCGGGGCCGGCGCGAAGCGCAGGCTCGCCGGGTCCTGGCCCGACCCGCGCGGTGCCTGCACGGGTAGGATCGTGGCCCGCGCGAGGAGGGGCAGGGACAGGCGCGCCAGGGTGGCGCTGCCGCCGATCTCGCCGGAGGGCGCGCGGGTCAGGTCGGCCGAGACCGCCTGGCCGGCGATGCGGCCGACCACGGCGACCCGGGCATCGGCCCCGGCGCGCGAGAGGCGCAGGCCGAGTTCCGCCGGCCAGGGACCGGCCGAGGGCGCGGTACTGCCCGCCAGGGTCAGGAAGGGCGCGAGGTCGGGCAGGGACAGCTGCAACTCTCCGGCCCGCGGGAAGGGCTCGCCGGCCGCGATCAGCAGGGGCTGCACCGTAGCCACGGTGAGGTCGGCGACGGTGCCGGTGAGACGCAGGGCGAGGCCGACCTCGGGGGCGCCGGGCAGGGCGGGAACCTCCGCCCCGACGAGACGCAGGCGGCCGGGCCGGCGCAGGGCGGCAAGGTCGGGCCGCCCGAACCAGGGCGCGGCGTCGGGCGCCGCGACCGTGAGGTCGAGGGCCGCG
Organism: Methylobacterium sp. J-078; assembly: GCF_022829285.1. Classification (GTDB taxonomy): domain Bacteria; phylum Pseudomonadota; class Alphaproteobacteria; order Rhizobiales; family Beijerinckiaceae; genus Methylobacterium. The sequence goes on along the minus strand of NZ_JAKSYI010000145.1, from coordinate 47,068 downwards.
ATGCGCCCGGCCCGGCTCAGGAGGTCGAGGTCGAGGGTGCCCCCGGCCGCGTCGCCCTTGGCCCCGACCCGCAGGGTGTCGGCCGCACCCGCGTCCCGCTCCAGGCTGACCGCGAGGTCGAGGGCGCCCGCCCGCAGGAAGGCCGGCACCCCCCGGGCCTCGGCGATCCAGACCCGGTCGAGGAGCGCGAACAGGGGGGCCGCCACCGCCGCCGAGACCCGCCCGGCGATGCGCCCGGTGCCGTCGGGGGCGATGCGCCCCGAGAGCCGGGCGTTGGCGCCGGCCAGATCGGTGATGTCGAGGCTGTCGACCGCGAGGCCGGCGCCGTCGGACTGGATGCTGGCCGCGATGGTGCCGTTGCCCGAATGCGCCCCGGCCGGCCCGTAGTGCACGTCGCGGGCCTGGAGGGTGAGGCCAAGATCGTGGCCCTTCAGCTCCGCCAGCGCCCCGCTCAGGGACGGCAGGGCGGCGATGTCGATGCCCTGGCCCACCAGCTGCGCGTCGAACCGCCCCCGGCCCGTCCCCTCGGCGGCGGTGTAGCGGGCGTTGCCGGTGATGCGGGCCTCCCCGAGGTTGAGGCGCAGGTTGCGCAGCGAGAGGCTGGGCGCGGCCACCGAGAGGTCGGTGCCGAGCTGGACCGGGCGCCCGTCCAGCACCGCCACGGCGGGTCCCTCGAGGCCGAGGCGGCGCAGGTAGCGGCCGAGCCCGTCCGAGGCCGGCGTGTCGAGGGAAAGGTGCCCGCTGAAGCGCAAGCCCCCCGTGGTATCGATCTCGCCGCTGGCGCCGAGCACCGCCGCGCCCGGCGCGGTGACGTCGAGGCGACGCAGGACGAGGCCGCCGGTGCGGTCGAGGGTGGCGGAGAGAGCGAGGCCCGACCATTCGTCGAGGCCCAGGGCCAGGGTCTCCACCGCGAGGTCGAGGTCGAGCATGATGGGCAGCCCGGCCCAGCCGCGGGCAGCGGTGCCCCGGGCCTCGGCGGTAGGCAGGCCGCGCGCGATCAGGGCCTGCCCCCCCGCCGAAGTCAGGAAGGCGTCGAGATCGAGGCGCCGGGCGCCGAGGGCGAGGGCGCCGCGCCACTGCCGCAGGTCGAGCCGCCCGGTGCCGCCGAGGCGCAGGGCCTGGCCGCCGGGGTCGATCTCGAGGGCGACGTCGCTGAAGGCCACCGCCAGGCCGCGCCCGGTGAATTTGCCGCCCAGCGAGAACGGCAGGTAGGCGCCCGCCGCCTGGACCGGGGGGCCGACCACGATCCGGGCGCTGCCCTCCGCCTCCGGCACCAGGATGCGCTGACCCGACGCCTTGAGCGCGGCGGCGCGGGCGGCCGGTGCCCCCTTCTGCGTCTCCTTGGGCGCCGCCAGGGTGATGCGCGCGTCGGCCTCGAAGCGGGGCTGGGTGTCGCCGCCGCCCGAGATCTTCACGGCGACCCCGTCCGCCCCCGCTTCGCCGGTGGCGATCCGGAACGGCACGCCCCGGCTCGTGCCCTCGACCCGCCACGGGCCGAGGAGGGCGGGGGCCGAGACCTGCAGGGCCTCGGCATAGAACTGCTCGGTCCGCCCCGTGGCGGGCACCTGGGTGGTGAGCACGAACTGGCGGATCGCGAGGTCCTCGATGGCGAGGTCGCGCGTCGCGGCCGGCCAGCCCTCCGCCGGCACCAGCACGCCCTCGCCCTCGCTGACGGGCAGCTTCACCTCGGCCCGGCCGATCCGGGTCTCGGTGAAACGGACCTCGCCCTTGAGGAGGGGCGCGAGGGCGACCTCCGCCCGGACCCAGTGCAGGTCGAGGCCCGGCGTCTCGCCGCCCGGTTTCTCGGTGGCGCCGGGGCCGAGCCGGAGCCGGTCGAGCTTCAGGCGCGGGGAGGGCAGCAGGCGTAACCCGATGCGCCCCTCGGTGTGCACCTCGATCCCGAGGGAACGCCCGATCGTCCGGTCGAGGAGACCGCGATAGCCCTCCCAGGCCACGAAGGGCGGCACGGCGAGCGCCGCCACGAGGAGCAGGATGACGGCACCCGCCAGTGCGGTCAGGAGGTCACGCACCGTTACTGTTCCGCCTCGTTACTTGAACCCGCTGCGGCATAGCACACCGGACACGGAATGCGCCTCCGTTCCGGCGCGCGCGGGCCGGATGGGCTGGCGTGCCCGAACGGGCGGGTCGAACCGTCGCCGCGTCGATCGCCCTCAGTCCGTCCCGTCGCCGAGGTGCGTCGGAACACTTGCGCGCGGAATGTGCATTTTGCGCTCGGAATGGGCAGTGGCGAATAGTCGTCTATCCTTCTGTTCGCAGCAACGCATAAGGATTAAACAAAATGCGCATCATATCAGCTTTCATGCTGGCGATGATGGTTGTCGCGCTGTCTGTTTCGGATGTGAGTGCTCGTAAAAAAGGCAAGTCTCCGGGATATCGTCCCCCTCCGCAGGCGCAGGCTTGGCCGGCCCCCGGCCTTCGCGGTCGAGCCGACCTGCGACGCGACCCCCTGGGGATAATCCAACGCCAGGGTGTGAGCAGCCTCTACGGGGGGATGGGCAACATGGGCGGCGGTTCCGGGCGCAGCGCCAATACGGGCGTTGGGCTGGGGGCTCACGGCAACAGCCAGGGTCCCCGCTTCTGATGGCGGCCCGCCGTCCCCCGGTCGGCCGTGGGGCCGCCGGGGTGCGGCAGGCTCAACGCCGACCCGGAACCACGATCGGCGCGGCGGGCGCGCTCGGCCGGAACAGGTCGCCGCGGTCGATCTGCATCCGGGTCTGGTTGCTGTTGAACTGCTGGCGCTGCTCGATGCCGCGGATCTCGCTGCGGGTGGAAAGCCGGTCGTTGGTGGCGTTGAGGCTGTTGATGGCGCCGTTGGAGGATTGGGCGAGGGCGGGGCCGGCGGCGAGCAGCGCGAGGGCGGCGAGGAGTGCGCGGGCGGCGGGCATGGCATGATCCTGCGTGTGAGCGGGTTTGAGTTTTGATCTGGTGATGCGACGCGCCGGGGGGAAGGCGGGTTCCCGAACGGGTGCGCGGCACCCGACGCTTCATCCCGCGCCGGACGGCCGGAGCGCGGGAAACGCCCGCGTTCCGGCGTCGTGCCTCATGCCGGGACGAGAACGGTCTGACCGGCTGCGACGATCCTCGCCCGCAGGCGCTGCGCCCGCACAATCCCGCGTCGCTGCCGAAGCCCGGATGATGCGCGGATCGCGTCCGCGCGACCCGATGGGGGGAGGGGAAGCGTCAGGCTGGTCGCCCTCACGACGCCCTTGCGGGGCCAGGGAGACGGCCGCGCGACGGGCTGGCCGGCGAGGATGCGCGCGACTTCGGGCGGGGCGGAGTGCGAGTGGATGCGGTTTCGGAGGCCGAGACGGCGACAGGATGGCGCCGTTTCACGGTACGAGCCCTGGAAGCGCGCGGAAATTGATCGACTGTTCGCGAGCGGGCGTTCCGCCTGCGCCCCATCCCAATACCTTCAACCTGTGTGATCTCAGCACTACCCGCTGATTTGCAGATTTGTAATCCACTCATGCTCAGGGTGTAATTCATCCAACCAGAGAATCAATTGTTCTTTTTCTTTGGAAGAAAATTTAGGCAAGCAAACTTTGAAATCTATCTGGTCCTTAATTCTACAATGTCTGGCTTTAAAAAGCATGACATTCGCTGGAGCAAGGTACGGGATATCCGCCTTGCTTACACGAACGGCGTCGGGGCGTGCCATACTTATTGTCTGATCGTGCTTGTAGACCCACAGGTCTGGCGTCCCTTGCTCGATCATCAGGTCCACTCGCCAACAACCATGCCGCATGTCTGCCCCCCAAAGCTGCCACACATCGCTTGGGAGGTCGGCTGACGGGGGCAAATATTCGATCGCTCCGTCTTTGACGGTAAAAAAATCCAGATCATGTAAAGTCGCGCGAAATGGATTTACGTCATTGCGAAGAACGACAAACTCCAAGTCTTCATGCTCGCGTGTTTGTTCGTCATGCCAGATGTCCAAAGCCCATCCGCCTGCGACGTACCATGGGAGGATCACGTCTCGGAGACGCTGACCGAGTTCGTGGGGGGACCATGCATCCCAAGCGTCCTCGTCGAGAGGGTTCATCGAAATGTCCGGATGGAGTACGTGTAAAGAACGAAAGGCGATAAGCGGACCTCCCCGAGGCCCGCAATGGGGTGGGAGCGCACGGCGCCATAGGAGCGAGCCCCCGCGCCGGCGTGAGCCAGGCGAGACCGTCGCGGCGAATTGGAGCGACATCGGCCCCGGAACGCACCCCACCCTCGACGCCGTTCGCGTTTTGGTCCAGGGATGCGCGATGACCCAGCACTCCGACGCGGCCGGCGCATCCGCCTCCGACGCCGCTCCGACCTCCATCGCCGCCCGCGCCATGGCCTCGCTGCGGCCGCAGGGCTCGCCCTATCTCGAGGGCCTGAACGCCGAGCAGCGCCGCGCCGTCGAGGCGACGGACGGGCCGGTCCTCGTGCTCGCGGGAGCCGGCACCGGCAAGACCCGGGTGCTGACGACGCGCATCGCCCACCTCATCGCGACGGCCAAGGCGCGGCCCTTCGACATCCTCTCGGTGACCTTCACCAACAAGGCCGCCCGCGAGATGAAGCACCGCATCGGCGGGCTCATCGGGCCGGCGGGCGAAGGCATGCCCTGGCTCGGCACCTTCCATTCCATCGGCACCAAGATCCTGCGCCGGCACGCGGAGCTCGTGGGCCTGCGCTCCGACTTCACGATTCTCGGCATGGACGACCAGCTTCGCCTTATGAAGCAGGTCATCGTCGACCAGAACATCGACGAGAAGCGCTGGCCTGCCCGCGCCCTCTCCTCGGCCATCGACGGCTGGAAGAATCGCGGCCTCCTGCCCGAGCAGGTGCCGCCGGGCGAGGCGGGAGCCTTCGCCTTCGGCAAGGGCGGCGCGCTCTATTCGGCCTACCAGGCCCGGCTCCTGACTCTCAACGCCGCCGATTTCGGCGATCTCCTGCTGCTCTGCCTCAAGCTGTGGCGCGAGAACCCGGACGTGCTGGAAAACTACCAGCAACGCTTCCGCTACATCCTGGTCGACGAGTACCAGGACACCAACGTCGCCCAGTACCTCTGGCTGCGCCTGCTGGCGCAGGGCCACCGCAACGTGGCCTGCGTCGGCGACGACGACCAGTCGATCTACGGCTGGCGCGGCGCCGAGGTCGACAACATCCTGCGCTTCGAGCACGATTTTCCTGGCGCCGTGGTGGTGCGTCTCGAGCGCAACTACCGCTCCACCGGCCACATCCTCGCCGCCGCCTCCGGCCTCATCGCGAAGAACGAGGGGCGGCTGGGCAAGACGCTTCGCACCGAGGACGTGGCCGGCGAGAAGGTGACCGTGTCGGGCGCCTGGGATTCTGAAGAAGAGGCGCGCCAGGTCGCCGAAGCGATCGAGAGTTTGCAGGCCAAGCAGCACCCGCTCTCCGAGATCGCCGTGCTGGTGCGGATCTCCGCGCAGATGCGCGAGATCGAGGACCGCTTCGTCCAGCTCGGCCTGCCCTACCGGGTCATCGGGGGCCCGCGCTTCTACGAGCGGGCCGAGATCCGCGACGCGCTGGCGTACTTGCGTGTCACCGCCAATCCCTCCGACGACCTTGCTTTTGAGCGCATCTTCAACACCCCGAAGCGCGGTCTGGGCGACGCCACCCTGCAGGCGCTGCACGCCTATTCCCGCGCGCAAGGGGTGCCGCTCCTCCAGGCCGCGCGCCTCGTGGTCGAGACCGACGAGTTGAAGCCCCGCGCCCGCTCCGGCGTGCGCGCCCTGGTGGAGAGCTTTTCACGGTGGTCGCGGCTGGTGGGAACCCAGCCGCATTCTGAGGTGGCCCAGACCATTCTGGAGGAATCCGGCTACACCGAGATGTGGCAGAAGGAGAAGTCGGCCGACGCCGCCGGGCGCCTGGAGAACCTCAAGGAGTTCGTGCGCTCCATGGAGGAGTTTCCCGATCTCGCCGCCTTCCTGGAGCACGTCTCCCTCGTCATGGAGGCCAGCGAGCAGGAGGGGGCCGACCGCGTCTCGCTGATGACCCTGCACGCCGCCAAAGGCCTCGAGTTCGACACCGTGTTCCTGCCCGGCTGGGAGGACGGCCTGTTCCCCAACCAGCGGGCGCTCGACGAGAGCGGCCGCGCCGGTCTCGAGGAGGAGCGGCGCCTCGCCCATGTGGGCCTGACCCGCGCCCGCAAGCGCGCCAAGCTGTCATTCGCCGTCAACCGGCGCATCCACGGCCTGTGGTCCTCCACGGTGCCGAGCCGCTTCATCGACGAATTGCCCGAGGACAGCGTGGACGTCCTCGACGCCCCCGCCCACTTCTCGGCCGGGGCCTCGCGCTTCGACCGCAACCCGACGCCCTTCGGCTCGTCCTACGGCACGCCGGGCTGGCAGCGGGCCCAGGCCAACACGGCGCAAAGCGGCAATGCCAACGGCTACGGGGTCGGCAACCGTTCGCCCGTTAGCCGTGGCGGCCCGCGCCAGATCGAGGGCGAGCTCATTGCCAAGTCCACGGGGGCGCCTTCGGCGTTCAGCGTCGACATGCGGGTGTTCCACACCAAGTTCGGCCCCGGCACCGTGGCGGGTGTGGACGGCAACAAGCTCACCGTTGATTTCGACAAGGCCGGCCGGAAGATGGTGCTCGACAGCTTCATCCAGGCGGCCTGATCGCGGGGCGCCTTCGGATCTGCGGAGTGCGTCGCCGAATGCGGAGTGCGTCTTCTACGGCACAGGACCGGGCAATCGGCCGGCGCGGCACGATTTCTCCCGCGGCGCAGCATCGGCGCAGACTTTTTACATCATTCGCAAGAATAGTCGTTGTCACGCCCCTGTCGCGCGGCCCGCGGCATGGTGCGTGCAACGCGAAGTCCGGCGGTCATCGTGGCCGTATCGGGTATCCACAGTCCTGATGGCGCCGCCCGGAACTCGCGGGCGGTCTCCGGATTGGCTGTGAAGCGGGCGAAGCAGGAAGGATCGCCGAATTCGGATCGATTCAAGGATGTCACGAAGCAAGTTCAGCAAGTCAGGCTCAGATTGAATCCAGGTTGGCAAGTCCGGTTGGAGTGTTGATCGATGAAGAGACGCCGCACACGACTTGAACTCGTTGAGGACCGCACGGTCCGGCCGCACAAGACGCGCTTCGACGAAGAACGCAACTTAAGTCCGATCCAACCGCTCACCGACCGGCAGGCGCAGTATCTCGACGCGCTGGCCCTTCACAAACAGGTCATCGTGCTGGGCCCCGCCGGCACCGGCAAGACCTTCATCGCGGGCACCCGCGCCGCCGACCAGCTCCGCCAGCGCCGGATCGGCAAGGTCATCATCACCCGGCCCAACGTGCCCTCCGGCCGCTCGCTGGGCTTCTTCCCCGGAACCCTGGAAGAGAAGATCGCTCCCTGGGTCGCACCGCTGACCGAGACCATGAAGGAGCGCATGGGCGAGGCGGCCTTCGAGATCGCGGTGAAGACCGGCGACATCGAGGTGGTGCCCTTTGAGGTGATGCGCGGGCGCACCTTCAAGAACTGCCTCGTGATCCTCGACGAGGCGCAGAACACCACCACCGCCGAGATCAAGATGTTCCTCACCCGCATCGGAGACGATTGCCAGGTGATCATCAACGGCGACGTGTCCCAGACGGACTTGCGCGAGACGTCGGGCCTGCGCACCGTGATCCACCTGATCAAAAGCCGGATGATGCCGATCCCGGTGGTGGAATTTACCCTCGACGACATCGTGCGCTCGGGAATTTGTGCTGAGTGGGTCCGGGCTTTCGAGGAAACGAATCTCTGACTCGCGGGTTATCAGCGGCGGACCGGAACGGGGTCCGCCGCTCACTCCGGTGCGCGACATGGGTTCCCGGCCTCCCGGCCGGCCGAACCGCCCGGGTGCCGCGCTCGGACAGAAAGAGAATGGGAGACTCCCTCGTGAGGAAACTGACCCTAGCCTTCGCCGTGCTCGCCTCGCTCGGCGGTGCCAGCCTCGCCACCTCTGCCTCCGCTGCGCCCGGCGCCCCGATGGGCGTGACCACCCCCGAGACCGTGTCCACCGTGCAGATGGACCGCATGGAGCGTCGCATGATGCATCGGCGCATGGAGCGCCGGATGGACCGCCGGATGGAGCGTCGCCGGATGGAGCGTCGGATGATGCACCGCCGCATGATGCGCCGCATGTGATCGGGCGCTGAACCCGGCCGAATTCGAGAAGGGGTCCCTCGCGGGGCCCTTTTTCTTTGCCGCACACAGGGCTGCCCGGCGCGCGGCGCCGCCTCTCGCGCGCCCGTTTCCGGTGTATCGACGGCACGGGACCGCCTCCCTCCGGTTCCGTGAGGCGCGAAGCGATGACCCTTCAGACCTGGTGGCTGTTCCTCGGCGCCGTCTTCGTCCTCTCGGGGACGCCCGGACCGAACATGCTCCACATCCTGACGCGCAGCCTGCGGGTCGGGCTCCGGCGCAGCCTCGCCGCCATGGCGGGCTGCCTCAGCGCCGTCGTCCTCGTGCTCCTGGCCTCCGCCGCCGGCCTCAGTGCCGTTCTCATGGCGTCGCCCGTCCTGTTCGACATCCTGCGCTACGCGGGCGTCGCCTATCTCGTCGTCCTCGGGGTCCGGGCCTGGCGCGGGGACGATGCCCCCGTCACCGTCTCCGGAGGTGCGGGCCCGGCGCCGCTCTCCCCGGCGCGCCTCTATCGCGATGGGCTTCTGATCGGGCTGAGCAATCCCAAATTGCTGTTGTTCGCCAGCGCCTTCCTGCCGCAATTCGTCGATCCCGCCCGGCCGCAGGGCCCGCAATTCGTGATCCTGGTCGTCACCTTCGCGGGTGCGGAGCTGTTATGGTACGGGGTCTACGCCCTGGGCGGTCGCCGCCTCGCCACCGCCCTGACCCGTCCTGCCCTGAAGCGGGCCTTCGACCGGGTCACCGGCGCGATCTTCGTCGGCTTCGGAGCGATGCTGCTCGGAGCCCGCTAGGGTGTTCCATCGCCGATGCGGATGCCGCTTCGGCGATGGAACGTTATCTGACAAGAGGATAGGAGGCCGGCCGCTTCAGTTCTTGGCGGTCGTCGAACCGGTGGTCTTGGGAGACGCCTGCCCGACCGTCGCCACCGTCTTCTGAGTCGCCTTGCCGGCCGCCTTGTCGTCGCTGGCGGGCTTCGACTTCTCGTCGGTCGCCGGCTTGGCTTTGTCCGCCGCCAGTCCCGCATGGGCGGCCTTCACCGGCGCGGTCCTCGGGAGGGCGGCATGAGCGTGGGGCGCCTTCGCGTCCGGCTTCAACTCCAGCTTGGCCGGTTCCGGCGCGGCCACGGCCGGCACCGTCGCCGCGTCGGTGGCCGGCGTCGCGGGGGCGCCGTTGCTGAACAGGTTGCCCAGGAGCTTCTTGTAGGCCGCCGGATCCCCGTCGGCATCCGCCACCATGACCCGGGCGGGCTTGGCGGGCGAAAGATTGGCCGGCTCGGCGACGATGGGTTCGGGCTTCGCGGCGGGGGTCGAACCCTTGCGGGCCAGGTTCGCCGCGGCGGCCTTGGTGGGGATCGGTGCGGCCGCCATCATCACCGGACGGCCCTTGGCATCGACCTCGATCTCGCGCTCGCCGGCGGCGAGGCTCTCGGGACGACTGACCTCGCCGAGCTTGTGCTGGGCGTAGTCCTTAGGATCGTAGGGCATTTCGGGCTCGGGCTTTCCGAGGCTCGCGAAGGTCAGGGTGTTGGCGGGCGTCTGCTGCCCGCGGAACACGGGGTTCTGGCTGCCGTCGTCGTAGACGAGGCGGGTGGCCGGCGTGCCCTTGGCGATGAGTTCGGCGATCTCGCGGTTGTCGCGCTCGCGCTTCTCGGCGACCTGCGGCTCGACCTTCGGCGTGCAGGAGCCTGCCGCGGCATCCGCGCCGCCGAACACGTATTTCGAGCCGCACACGCCCACGCGCGGCTCCTCGCGCAGGGCCTCGAAGTAGTCGGAGCCCTCCTTGAGATTCTTCCAGAAGGGTGCGTTCGGGTCGTTGCGGAACTTGGCGACGTTCGCCGGCGTCATCCGGAACGGGTAGGACTGGAACTGGAACGCACGCTGACCGCCCGCGAAGGAATCACGCGCCAAGGCGTAGATCTCGCCCATCGACTCGTCGGTCATGGCAAAGCAGCCCGAGGACGAGCAGGTGCCGTGCACCATGATGTAGTTGCCGGTGCGTCCGTTCGCGCGGTCGTAGGCGTTGGGGTAACCGGTGTCGAACGAAAGGTAGTAGGACGAGTTCGGGTTCATCTGTCCCGGCGTCACGGTGTAGAAGCCCTCCGGCGCCTGCCGGTCGCCCTGCTTGGTCTTGGGGCCGAGCTGGCCCGACCAGCGGCAGATCGGGAAGGTCTTCAGGAGCGCGTACTGGCCGTTGATGCCGCGCTTCCACACCTCCATCTCCGCTTCCCGCTTGTAGGCGCGGATCAGGATCGGGTCGTTCTGGGACATGCCCTTCTGCGCCATCAGCGCGAGGGTCTTCTGAGGCACGGGCGCGAGGGCGCGGAGGGGAACGCCGCCGGTCGATCCGTCCTGGCATGCGCCGAGCGAGAGTGCGAGCACAGCGAAAGCGGCGGCCACGAGCGGGCGCATAGCCATGGGGAACCCCGTCCTCAGTCATGCATCCGCGGGATCTTCCCGTCGAACGCCACTCCCCAACCCCTTAGCTTGGTTAAACTTACCCGGTTGTTACCGCAAGGCGACGCTCGATGGTCGGCGCGCCTAGTGTGGATTGCGGTCATCGCGGGGGTGCGGACGCGTTCTTGCCGCAAAGCCCGGAACTGCCATCCGACGGATATTTCAGGGCAGGGGAAGCGGTTGATCGCCAACGACTTTCCGGTGCCCGAAGGACCCGCCGCGCCGGCGATCAGACTAGACACCGCATCCTAACGAATGTCGGCTTGGTTCCGTCGCTCGCCCGCGTCATGCCGCCGCAGGTCGGATGGATCAGAGCTTCCGGCCGATATCCAGGAACTTGGCCGCCCGCCGGTCGCGGATTTCGTCCGGACTCAGGCCATCGAACTCCGCCAGAGCTGATTGCATGGCGGCTCCGGCGGCCGCGATGGCCGCTTCGCGACCGCGATGCGCGCCGCCCGTGGCCTCGGGAACGATGGTGTCGATGATGCCGAGGCGGAGCAGATCCTGCGCGGTGATCTTCATGGCGGTGGCCGCGTCGGCCGCGCGCCCCTGGTCGCGCCACAGAATCGAGGCCGCGCCCTCGGGCGAGATCACGCCGTAGATGGCGTGCTCAAGCATCAGCACCCGATTGGCCGTGGCGAGCGCGATGGCGCCCCCGGAGCCCCCCTCGCCGATGACGAGGGCGATGTTGGGCACGCCCAGCGCCAGACAGGCTTCCGTGGAGCGGGCGATGGCCTCGGCCTGGCCCCGCTCCTCCGCCTCGATGCCTGGGAAGGCGCCGGCGGTGTCCACGAAGGCCAGCACCGGCAACCCGAAGCGGTCGGCGAGCTCCATCAGGCGGACGGCCTTGCGGTAGCCCTCGGGCTTGGCCATCCCGAAATTGTGCCGCAGCCGCGTCTCGGTGGTGGAGCCCTTCTCCTGGCCGAGGACGCAGACCGGACGACCGTTGAAGCGCCCGAGACCGCCGACGATCGCCTCGTCCTCGCCGAAGCTGCGGTCGCCCGCCATCGGGGTGAACTCGGTGATCAGGCCGGCGCAATAGTCGATGAAATGCGGCCGCTGCGGGTGGCGCGCGACCTGCGTCTTCTGCCAGGGCGTGAGGGCGGCGTAGATGTCGGAGAGCGCGGCGGCGGCCTTCGCTTCCAGGCGCCCGACCTCGTCGCTGATCGAGACGGCGCCGTCGCGTGCGCCCAGCGCCCGCAACTCCTCGACCTTGGCCTCGAGTTCGGCGACGGGCTTCTCGAAATCCAGGTAGGTGCGCATCACCGTCATCGAGGGGTCCATTTCGTGCTCGGTCGCGGCACCGGGTGGTCCGGCGGGCGGGCGACCGTTCTGACGCAGATCGTGTCGGGCCTATGGCGCGGCGGCGGGGGCCGCGCGGGCGCAGGGTGTTGGGGATGGACGGGCAGGTGTCAACAGAGGGGTGCGATCGGCCCGGCCCACCAGCCTCATCCGACGATCTCGAGCAGTCCGATGAGGACCAGGGGCATGGTCAGGCCCGCCAGCACGGTCTGCACGGCGGTGATTCCCGCCATCAGGGGTGCGTCGCCCCCGAGCTGCCGAGCCATGATGTAGGAGGACGAGGCCGTGGGCAGGGCCTGGAACAGCAGGGCCGTGGCGGCGGCGGGGCCGTGGAGGCCGAGGGCGAGGCAGGCCGCCAGGGTCGCCAGCGGCATCGCGATAAACTTGGCCGCCGACGCGACGAGCACGGGCCGCACCCAGGCCCGCGCCGTGCCGAAATCGAGGGCCGCGCCGACGCAGAGCAGACCGAGGGGGAGCGAGGCCTGACCCAGGGCGCGCAGCGCCGGCTCGATGCCCCCGGGCAGGCCGAGGTCCGCGGACTTGAGGCCGATTCCGACGAGGCAGGCCACGACCAGCGGATTAAGGGCGAGGAGGCGCAGGAGCCCGGCCAGCGACGGGCGGCCGAGGGCGCCGAAGCGCGCGAAGACGAGGACGCAGAGGATGTTCACGGTGGGGACGATGGCGGCGTTGGCCACCGCCGCCAGGGCGATGCCCTGGGCGCCGAACAGCCCGGCCGCCACGGAGACGCCCACGTAGTTGTTGAACCGGACCCCGCCCTGGAAGACCGAGGTGAACGCGGCGCCCCCGAGATTCAGGAAGCGCCGGCCCGCGAGGAGAAGGCCCGCGACCACGAGGGTCGAGGACACCAGCACGGTGACGAGCGCCCCGATGGGAATGCCCGCCAGCGGCGCGGTCACTAGGCCGTGGACGAAGAGGGACGGCAGCAGGACGTAGTAGCCGAGCCGTTCCGCCTGGGGCCAGAACGCTTCGCCGAGGAAGCGCGATCGGCGCAGGGCCGCGCCGAGGCCGATGAGGAGGACGATGGGCAGCAGCGCCAGCAGGATCGTGCCGGTCATGGTTCCGGTCTCCGATCCGGGCCGCAGGGGTGGGTCGGCTTAGCGGCGTGGACCCAGTTCCACCACTCGTCCGGGTGGGGCCCCGTGACAGAGTGCGGCTTCGCGTCGCCCGGATGGAGGACAAGCCCTGGCCAGCGCCGCCATTCTGGGTGTTGTGGTCGGCACGACCTCTATCCGGCGTGCGACCGGACCGCGTTCCAGGTTATGCCGAGCGCAGCGCGCACGCACGAACCCGACGTCCTGAACGGAGCTTGCCCATGACCCTGAAGAACAAGACCGCCGCCGTCACCGGCTCGACCAGCGGAATCGGCCTCGGCATGGCGCGGGCCTACGCGGCCCAAGGCGCCAACATCGTCCTCAACGGCTTTGGCAAGCCGGAGGACATCGAGGCGGCGCGCAGCGGGATCGAGTCCACGTTCGGCGTCAAGGCGATCCATTCGAGCGCGGACATGACGAAGCCGGCCGAGATCGAGGGTTTCGTCAAGCTTGCCGAGGAGACCTTCGGCTCCCTCGACATTCTGGTGAACAATGCGGGCATGCAGTTCGTCTCGCCGATCGAGGATTTCCCGGTCGAGAAGTGGGACCTGATCCTGGCGCTCAACCTGTCCTCGGCTTTCCACACCATGCGGGCGGCGATTCCCGGCATGAAGCAGCGCGGCTGGGGCCGGATCATCAACACGGCCTCGGCCCACTCGATGGTCGCCTCGCCGTTCAAGTCGGCCTACGTGGCGGCCAAGCACGGCCTCGTCGGCCTCTCCAAGGCCGCGGCCCTCGAGCTCGCCACCCACGGCATCACGGTCAATTGCATCTCGCCGGGCTACGTCTGGACGCCCCTGGTGGAGAGCCAGATCCCCGATACCATGAAGGCCCGCGGGATGACGGAGGACGAGGTCATCAACGAGGTGCTGCTGAAGGCGCAGCCCACCAAGGAATTCGTGACCATCGATCAGGTCGCGGCGCTGGCGGTGTTCCTGGCCTCCGACGCGGCGAGCCAGATCACCGGCGCCAACATGGCGATGGATGGCGGCTGGACCGCGCAGTAGGCGACGCGGTCCCTGATCAAACCGGTCCTCCTCCCCGCGCGGGGCGGAGGACCAAGCCGGCACGTCCGGCGGGCGGACGTGATCGCTCGTTCAGCGGCGGCCGTGCAGCAGGAGCGCGAGGCCGTAGCCCACGGCGCCCGCGATCACGAGGGCGATGAACGGGTTCTCCTCGACGCGGCTGCCGACGGCGCGGCCCCCATCGCGCAGGTAGTGGCCGCCCCGATCGTAGGCTTCGCCGGCGTAATCCTGGACGTTGTCGGCGACATCCCGGAGCGTGTCCTTGGCCTGCCCGTAGATGTCCTGGGCGCGGCCCTCCGCCTCGCGGTAGCGGCCTTCGACCGAGCTGCGCGACGAACCCGTGAGGTCGCCCGCGGCGCCCTGCACCTTGCCGCCGAGTTCCTTGGCGGCGCCGACGATGCGATCCGTATCGACCATGGTCTCTCTCCTGAACGCGGGTGATGCGGGCTGCCCGTCCGAGGTCGGCCCGCATCCGACGTTCACAGAACGCCCGACGGCGCGAAGGGGCCCAAGGCCAGGCATGAAAATCTTCCGGTGCCGGCAAACGAGCGCGTCGCGCTCCTTATCGGCCGCCGGCGCGGCCCCGTACCACGAGGCCGCGCGCCACCTCCGCGCAGGCTCGGGCGAGGATTTCCGCGGAGGTCTGGCGCTGCGGTCGCGCGGATGCCTTTGCCGGCCGCCGGGTCCGGGGCGGGAGGGGGATGTGCACGAACAGCGTCGGTGGGCCCTCGCGCAGGGCGCGGAAATAGGTGGCGTTGCAGAGGTAGCGCCCCGCATCCCGCGAAGGGATCGCGGCGATCCCGCTCCTGCGCAGGCTCGCCAAGGCGAAGGGGGCCGCCGGAGAGCGCCGGGCGGCCGGGCCGTCCGGCTCCAGGGTCGGGCGCGCCGCGATCCGGCCGGAGGCATCGGGAAACAGCCGGCTCGTGCGGTTGCGGCCCTGGATCTCGACCCGAACCCGCCTGGCGCGGGAGGCGACGCCGAGCATCAGGATCGCGGACGGCGCCCCGGCCAGGGCCGGTTCCAGCATCGCGGGAATCGCCGCGTAGGTGGTGCGCAGGATCAGCACCCGCACCGGGGTCCCCCCGACCTTCGGGCGTGCGAGGACGCCGATGCGGCGGGCCAGGGTCGCGCTCGGGTTGCGCGGCACGCCGGGAAAGGGGCCGAACCCGGTGATCAGCAGGCCGCCGGGCATCCGCTCTTACAGGCCGATCAGGGTGGCGATGGCCTCCGCCCCGGCTGCGGGCGAGGATTCGCCGCGCCCGACCGCGGCCTCGGCCTCCGCCGTCTGGCGGCGCACGTCTGCCGAGCCGACGAGGCGCTGATGCAGGCGCTCGTGCACCAGGGCCCACATCCACTTCACGTCCTGGGCCCGGCGCTTCGTGGCGATCTCGCCCGTGGCGGTGAGCTTGTTGCGATGATCGACGATTCGCTCCCATAGTCCGTCGAGACCCTTGTTGTTCAGGCCCGAAATCGTGACCACGGGCGGCGTCCAGGTCGAACTCGGCGCCGAGAGGATGTGCAGGGCGGCACGGTACTCCGAGGCCGCCGCACTGGCCCGGCGCTCGCCCTCGCCGTCATCGGCCTTGTTCACCGCGATCATGTCGGCGAGTTCGAGGATGCCCTTCTTGATGCCCTGGAGCTCGTCGCCGGCCCCCGGCAGCATCAGCACGAGGAAGAAGTCGGTCAGGTCCGCCACCGCCGTCTCGGACTGTCCGACGCCGACGGTCTCGACCAGGATGACGTCGAACCCCGCCGCCTCGCAGAGCAGCATGGTCTCGCGGGTCTTGGCGGCGACGCCCCCCAGGGTGCCGGAGGAGGGGGAGGGACGGATGAAGGCGTTGGGATCGAGGGCGAGGCGCGCCATCCGGGTCTTGTCGCCCAGGATCGAGCCGCCGGTGCGGGTGGAGGAGGGGTCGACCGCCAGCACCGCTACCCGGTGCCCGGCCGCCGTCAGGTTGGCGCCGAGCGCATCGATGGTGGTCGATTTGCCGACGCCGGGCACGCCGGTGATCCCGACCCGGATCGCGGTGCCCGTGTGGGGCAGGACCGCATCGATCAGCGCGCGCGCCGCCGCCCGGTGGTCGGCCCGTTTCGATTCGGCGAGCGTGATCGCCCGCGCCAGGGCGGCGCGGTCCCCGGCAAGCAGCCGCTCGCGCAGGGCATCGATGTCGAGGGCAGGGGCGGGTGCGGATGACAGGGCCATGGCTGCCTTCTTTGCCGGTCCTGCCGGGATTCGTCGAGAGGCAGGGCCGTCGTCGCGCGGTCTTGATCCGTCGCGGCGCCGAAACCCGGCCTGCTGCGTCTGTGGGCGTGCCGCCACAGGGCCCCCTCTGCCCGCAATCCACATCGCCACGGTCACGCTTCCGCCGCGCCATGGTCACGATCCTCGTCGACAGGGTAGCACCACGCCGGGGCCGCTCCCGGCCCGCCATCGTCAGGATCGCCTTGCCCGACATGATCCGCTCCGACCGACCGACCCGACCGATAGTCCCGACCCGTCGTACCCTGCTGCGGTTCGCCGCCCTCTCGGGCGTGGCCGCCCTCGCGCCGGGGCTCGCCGGCTGCGTGGCGGACGGGCTCGTCACCGATGCGGTGGTGGGCGGGGCTCCGGAGCGGCAATCCGCCCTCGACGTCAGCCCGGTCCTGCTCGTGGCGACCACGCGCAAGCCCGTCGGCGCGCCGCCGAAGAGCCCCTTCTTCAGTTCCGAGCGCGGGCGCGGCCTCAGCTTCGCCGAGGTTCGCCTGTCGGCCCCCGACCGCTCGCTGATCGGCAAGGTCTCCTCGGTGGTCACCGGCGACTGGGCCGTGACGGCGGTGCCGCAGGTCGAGACCGGGCCGGGGGCCGCCGGCGCCTTCGCCCAGGCGGCTCTGGGGCGCGACGTACTGATCTACGTCCACGGCTACCGTGAGAGCTTCCAGTCGGCGGCCGTCAGCGCGGCCCGGCTCTCGGACGGCATCCGCTTCCGGGGCGCCTCGGCGCTCTTCACCTGGCCCTCGGCGGCGGCCACCTTCGATTACGGCTACGACCGCGAGAGCGCGCTCTGGTCGCGCGACGGCTTCGAGGACCTCCTGAAGGCGCTGGCGAATTCGGCCTCCGGCGGGCGCATCAACATCGTCGCGCATTCCATGGGCACGCTCCTGACTCTGGAAACCCTGCGCATGCTGCGGGCCGAGGCCGGCGAGGCGGCCATGGCCCGCATCGGCGCGGTGGTGCTCGCGGCCCCCGACATCGACATCGACCTGTTCACCAGCGCGATCGAACGCATGGGGCCGGACGTGACCAAGGTCACGGTGATCTCCTCCACCAAGGACCGGGCGCTGGAACTCTCCGGCGCCATCGCGGGCGGCGTCGTCCGGGCGGGCGCGGCCGACCGCGAGCGCCTGGAGGCGCTCGGCGTCCGGGTGGCCGACGCCTCCGATTACGGCGGCGGCCTGATCAACCACGACCTGTTCCTGTCGAACCCCGACGTGCAGGGCGTGGTCAAGCGCGCCATCGGGCGGGCGAGCGGCGGCGCCTGATCTCGGCGCCTTCGAGTTCACCCTTGGCCTATCGGGCGTTCGCCCCTACACGGACAGCGGCCCCGGGCCACAGAGATAAGGATTCGCGATGTTCACTCTCGAGATCGATGGCGTGGCCATCGCGGTCATCAACGGCTCCGAGGAGGTCGCCAACGACCTCTTCACCTGCGATGGCTTCAAGGACGACATCCAGACCATGAAGAGCGACGGCAAGGTGCTGTGGAACGGCACCTCCCCGCTCAAGATCCGCGCCGCCACCGAGGAGGAGACCGAGATCTTCGAGGACGCCCTCGCGGAGGACGATTCGGAAGAGGACGAACCCTACGAGCCGGATGCCCGCCACGCCCAGGCTTCCAACGATGACAAGGCTTCCGACGACGATTCGGACGAGGACGACGAGGAGGACGATGCCGACATCGTGTTCCTCGTGGACATCGACGAGGATGGCGGCCTCGATTCCTGACCGCTTCGGACGCCCCGTGACCTGAGCGCCAGACATTGCGAAGAACCCCGCCCGTCACCGGGCGGGGTTCTTCGCGCCGGGCTTTGGCCGGATGCCTCCCGCTCAGCGGCGGCCCGCGTCGCGATGGGCAGAATCGCGACGTTTGTCCTTGTGCAGAAACCCGTGACGGGTGGAGAACAGTCCTCGATCCAGCGTTCGGAAGCGGACGTCTGAGACCGCGCATGTATCGCACCGATGTTCCCGGAAGGTGAGCCACGATGCTCGGTTTCGTCGCGTGGGTGAAACGGGGGTATCTGACCTGCCTGCGATGCTACGCGGAGTTCCGCGGTCGTAGTACCCGCGAAGAATTCTGGGCGTTCAGCATCGCGATGCTGATTCTGTACGTTGCGGCTGCCTGCCTCGACGGGCTCGTTGGTCTGACGGGCTCCGGGTTTACCGGCTTTCGCCGTGTCAACCAGGTCTTCCACGCCCTGCCTTGTCTCTCCCTGCTTGTCCGGAGGCTCCACGATCTCGACCATCGTGGATGGTGGGTGCTCTGGCCGCCCATCTGGGGCGCCATGTATCGTGCCCGCGGAACTCCGGACGTGAACCGCTTCGGGTCCGCCGAACCACGTGGACGGGTGTTCGTCCCGCAAGCATCGGCGCCCGGCGAGCACGGGACCGGGCCGTCCTCGCGGGACCTCGGCGACTGGGATGGGGAAGCGGCGATCGAGACCTTGACCGGGCTGACCGACACGCTGCCTTCTGCGAATTGGTTCCTGCTGTTCTGGTTCGGGCTCTGGGTCGGCCTCTTCGGCGCCATGCTGCTGGCTGCAGGGATCCTGACCGCCCCGAACGCGCATTGGTGGCTTGCGGTCGTGATCGGAATTCTTTGCCTCAGCGTCGGCATCTCCCTCCTGCGCAACGCCAGGGTCCGGTTTCGCAGCGGGCGAAACTGACCCGTCGGCCAGGGTCGCCGAGGCAGAGCAGGCATCGTCACTCGAGACTGGAGGGTATCATGGCAGCATGTCGTCGCATGGGTCCCGCGGAGTCGATGGCGCGCTCGTGGCTGCTCCCGGTGGCGTTGATCCTCGGCTCGACGATCTCCGTCGGTTCCGCGCCCATCGACGGGCAGGCGGAACGACGCCTGACGGAGATGCTGCTCACGCTCGACATGGCGCAGGCCACCTGTGGCGTCCATATCGTCGAACCTCGGCTCGCGAGCCTGCTCTCGTCCGAGAACGTGACGCGAAAGGAGCTCTACGGGCGGCCGGTCACGCCTGCGCTTCAGGCGACGATCGACGCGTTGCAGAATCGTTTCCTTCGGCAGCCCGGCCCCGCCTGCGCGGATGCTTGGCGCCGATACGGTCCATCGAGCGATGCGCCGTTGCTTGCGCGATGACGCCACACGAACGCGTCCGTCCATCAACGATCGCGCCGGGCGCGATAATGGGTGAGCCACGGATAAAAGAGCAGGGTCGAGATTGTGGCGGCCCCCAGCCAGAAGACGAGGAGCGCGGGAACCCTGTCGGGATCGGTGCCGCCCAACAATCCGGCAAGGAGCGGGAAGGTCGCCACGATCTGGAATTCACCCCACAGGATGAGCCACTTGCGATGCGTCTTCCAAAGCAGGCGCACGATGCGAAGATCGCGGCCCCCGGCGATTTGCTCCCGTCGACTCATCGTACAAGTCTGGCAAGAGAGGGGAGTATGAGGGGTATCGGGCATGGACAAGGACCGCAAGCCGCCGACCTGGTTCACCGCTCTCTATCCCGGACGCAGGGAACTCACCGATTGGCGCGGTGCCGTCGCGTTCGGGGGCCTCATGCTCGTGACCATAGCCGGCGGCTGGGCCGAGAGCGTCTTATGGCCCGAGCACCCGGTCCTCGCCTTCGTCGTGATGGGACCGCTCGCCCTGGTGGCCTTCGGGCTCATTTACCTCATCCGCGCGCGCACGGGGTGATCACGCGCGAATAGGAATGCGATCGGGCGCCCGAAGGCGCGGCATGCACCTGTCCCGGCACCGGAGACAGATCGTCCTTGGCGATCCGGGCGGTTCGACGCTCGTGATACCCACGACCGGTCATCGGCTTCGGCCCGTATGAACGATGGCGGATGGCGTCCATCCGGTCGTCCCTCGGTCATCACGGCGCTGGTGCCGAGGGACGGCCCCACCGAATCTCCGGGAGGGGTCTGCCCGTGCGAACGCGCGGTGGCCTTCGTCCGCCGCATCCCTGTCGGGGCTGGCGCGGGGACCGGCGCGAGGCCCTCAGTCGACGACCGACCGAGCCGCCCCGGCTGGAATCAGGCCCGGAGGAACCGGCCCGGCATTCAGGGACCTCGGGGGAGCGAGGCCGGCGCTTCCGGGCTTGCCCGCTTGAGTCTTGGCAGCCTGGGGCCTGCCCGGCGCGGAAGGCGTCGGACCGGGCCTGATCGCTGCCCCTCCCGTCCCGCCGGCCTTCGGCGGGATCGCCGGGGAAGCGGGCGCCTTTGGCGTGATCGCGCCTGTCGTCGCCACGTCCCGCATCGGCACCGCCGGGCTGTCGATCCCGTAGATGTCGTCGCGGAAATGGGCGCGGCCGTCCGGAGTGGCGTAGCCGGTGAGATACACGAAGGTCACGGGAATCTGCTTTGGGAGCTTGATGTCAAGGCGCTCGTTTGTGGCGATGCTGGTCTCGATTTCGATCGGGCCCCAGGTCGAGCCGGCGCCGTTGGGGCCGGGCGTGCCTTCCAGCAGCCAGCCGGCGAGTTCCTTCACCTGCGCGACGCGCACGCAGCCATGCGAGTGGAACCGCACTTCGCGGGCGAAGAGCGATTTCGACGGCGTGTCGTGCATGTAGACCGCCTGTTTGTTCGGCATGTCGATGCGCACCTGCCCGAGGGAGTTCTCGAGGCCCGAATCCTGCCGCAGGGTGTAGTTCGCCGCCTTCTCGCTCGACCAATCGATGGCGGTGGGGTCGACCTCCACACCGCCGGGGCCGAGGATGCGGATGCGCTCCCGGGCGAGATAGCCGGGGTCCTTGCGCATCTTCGGGATGATCTCCTTCTTGATGATGGAGACCGGCAGGGTCCAGGTCGGGTTGAGGTTCACGTCGGTGATGCGGGCCTCGATGCGGGGCGTCGCCTTGTCGGGCTTGCCCACCACCGCCACGTAGCGGCGCACCACCACGCCGTGGTCCACGGCCTCCACGGTGGCTGAGGGGATGTTCACCACCACGTAGCGGTCGCCATAGGCGAAGTTCGAGCCGATCTGGCGCGCGGCTGAGGCGGCGAGCTGGCGCTGGCGGGTCGCCGCCGGCACGTTGAGGGCCGCCACGGTCTGCCGGCCGATCAGCCCGGTCTCGGGCAGGCCGTGCCGGGCCTGGAAGGATTTGATCGCCGCGACGAGGGTCGCGTCGAGCTGATCGCCCGCCATGGCCTCGGGCGCCAGGTCGCCCACCAGGATCAGGTGCTTGCGCAGGGCCGGGATCGCCGGGTGGCTGGCGCCGGGCTTGATCACGAGGTCGACGGGCAGCGCCGGCCAGCCGCCGGCATCAGCCATGGCCTGGTAACGGTCGGCCATGCGCAGGGTCTCGAGGAAGGTGGAGGGGCTGAGCGTCGGGACCGGATCGGCGGAGACCCGTGCCACCACCAGCGGCGGCAGCTCCCGCGACTTCTTCACGGGCGGCGGCGCGTCGCCTCTTCCTGGCACGATCGCCTGGACGGCCGGTGTCGCCGCCGGCGCGGCCACCAGGGCCTCGACCTTCGGCCGTGCGGGAGCGTCGGGCGCCCTGGCGGGGTTCTCCACGGTCGCCCTGGCGGGCGCCTCCTGCACCGTCCTGGCCGGGGGCTCCGCTGTCCTGGCCGGAGTCTCGCTCGCCCTCGTGGGGACCTGCTGGCCCATGGCGGTGGCACCGAGGGCGAGGAGGAGCGCCACGGAGGACAGGCCGGCACGCAGGGCTGCGCGGGGCGTGAGCGGCTTGAGAAGGTCGGCACTGTGGCGCCAATACATCACGGATCTCGCGCGTGTGGTGTCTCCCCAACCATGCGCACGGAGGGTTACCAATCTCCTGTCCCGGCCTGACGTGGTCCACAGGGCGCCCTAACTCTGCTTGCGCGCAGAGCGCGAAGGGAGAGGCCATGACCATGCATCCGGCACTTCAGGCGGGGCGGACCGCCGTCGTCACCGGCGCGGCGAGCGGGATCGGGTTGGCGGCGGCCAAGCGCTTCGCCGCCGAAGGGCTGACGGTCTGGCTCGCCGATCTGCCCGGCGAGGCGCTGGACGCCGCCCGCGTGGAGGTCGCGGCCGTCGCCGGGGACGCTCCCGTCCGGGCGCTCGCCACGGATGTCCGGCGCCCCGAGGACATCGCGGCCCTGCGCGATGCGGCCTGTGCCGATGGCCCGCCCGCCGTGGTGATGTTGAATGCCGGGATCGAGGCCGGAGGCCGGCTCTTCTCGGAGCCTGAGACCTGGGCGCGCATCCTCGACACCAACCTCTGGGGCGTCATCAACGGCATCCAGGCCTTCGCGCCGGCCATGATCGCGGGCGGGCAGCCCGGCGCCATCGTGGTCACGGGCTCGAAGCAGGGCATCACCACGCCGCCGGGCAACACGCCCTACAACGTCTCGAAGGCGGGCGTGAAGGCGGTGACGGAGGCGCTGGCGCACGACCTGCGCGGGCGGGCGGGCGTGCCGTTGAGCGTCCACCTGCTCATTCCGGGCTTCGTCTATACGGGCCTGACGAAAGCGCGCGGCGTCGCGGCGAAGCCCGAGGGCGCCTGGACGCCCGACGAGACAGTGGCGTTCCTCTTGGACGGACTGGCGCGGGGCGACTTCTACATCCTGTGCCCAGACAACGAGACCACCCGCGCCGACGACGCGAAGCGCATCGCTTGGGCGGCCGGCGACATCATCGAGAACCGCCCGGCGCTCTCGCGCTGGCACCCCGATCACGCCGAGGCGTTCAAAGTGTTCAGCCCCGGCTGACACCGAGCCCTGTCTCGCGGGGGCAAGGATTTCGGCGGGGTGAGGTGCGGGACCGCCGGGAAGCGGCGTGCCGTCCCACACGCCGCTCACATGGCGAACGCCTTGCATAGCGGGGCCGGCGAGTCGAAACAGCAGTCGCGAATCTTCGTAGCCTGTGCTTGCAAACCGAACGGGAGCCGCCCTTGGCCACCATCATCCCCGTCGCCTCCTTCGATTGCGTCGTGTTCGGCGCCACCGGCGACCTGACCACGCGCAAGCTGCTGCCGGCCCTGTACTACCGCTTCAAGGACGGGCAGATCCCGGGCACGAGCCGGATCATCGGCGCCTCGCGCTCGGAGATGAGTGCCGAGGCGTTCCGCGAGCGGGCGCGCGACGCGGTCAAGCGCTTCGTGCCGGCCGGCGACGTGGTCGAGGACAAGCTCGCCGCCTTCCTCGACCATCTCGATTACGTCGCGGTGGACGGAGCCGGCGACGACGGCTGGGAGAATCTCGCCGCCAAGCTCGCCGAGCGCCCGGACCAGGTCCGGCCCTACTATCTCGCCACCTCGCCCGACCTCTACGGCTCGATCTGCGAGAACCTCGCCAAGCACGGCTTGATCGGCGAGAAGTCCCGCGTCGTGCTGGAAAAGCCCATCGGCAAGGACTTGAAATCGGCCCGCGCCATCAACGACGCCGTCGGCAAGGTGTTTCCGGAAGAGCAGATCTTCCGCATCGACCACTATCTCGGCAAGGAAACGGTGCAGAACCTGCTGGCCCTTCGCTTTGCCAACACCATCTTCGAGCGGCTCTGGACGGCGGACGTGATCGACCACGTCCAGATCACCGTGGGCGAGACCGTGGGCGTCGAGGGGCGCGCGGGCTACTACGACACCTCGGGTGCGCTGCGCGACATGGTGCAGAACCACATGCTGCAGCTCCTCTGCCTGATGGCGATGGAAAGCCCGCTCTCGCTGGACGCGAACTCGGTGCGCGACGAGAAGCTGAAGGTCCTGCGGGCCCTCAAGCCCATCACCCCGCACGACGTGCAGAGCGTGACGGTGCGCGGGCAGTACGCGGCCGGTGCCGTGGCGGGCCAGCCGGTGGCAGGCTACCGGGCCGACCTCGGCAACGAGGCCGACAGCCGGACCGAGACCTTCGTCGCCCTGAAGCTCGAGGTGCAGTCCTGGCGCTGGGCGGGGGTGCCGTTCTACCTGCGCACCGGCAAGCGCCTGCCCCAGAAGCTCTCCGAGATCGTGGTGCAGTTCCGCGCCTCGCCGTTCTCGATCTTCCCGGCCGAATCCTTCGGGCGCGAGCCCAACCGCCTCGTCATCCGGCTCCAGCCGGAGGAGGGGATCAAGCTCGAGGTCATGACCAAGGACCCGGGTCCCGGCGGCATGCGCCTGCGGCCCACCAACCTCGACATCTCCTTCGAGGAGACCTTCAAGCAGCGCTACCCCGACGCCTACGAGCGCCTGCTCATGGATGTGGTGCGCGGCAACGCCACCCTGTTCATGCGCCGCGACGAGGTCGAGGTGGCCTGGGCCTGGGCCGATTCCCTCCTTAAGGCCTGGGCTGACCGACCCGAGCCGCCGCGCCCCTACGCGGCCGGCAGCTGGGGCCCTACCGCCGCCATCGCGCTGATCGAGCGCGACGGACGCACCTGGCACGAAGAGATCCGATGACCAAGTGCGAAAGGCGAGGTATAATTCCAGACTCCCTCGACAGGCCGCAGTCTGCGGATTACCAGGGGGAGTATTGTTCCTTTTGCTTCCAGACGTCGCGGACCCATGAACAAGATCGAGACGGGCCTCGGCATCAACCGACGCTACCTGCACGATGAAGTCGTCGACCGGATGCGGGATCTCATCCGGTCCGGTGAGCTCGAGCCGCGCGCGCGGGTCAACGAGAGCGAGTTGACCGAGCGCTTCGGCATCTCGCGCACCCCCCTGCGCGAGGCCATCAAGATCCTCGCCACGGAGGGGCTGCTCGAACTGCTGCCCAATCGGGGCGCCCGGGTCGCCAGCCTGTCGCAATCCGAGATCGAGGAGATGATCGAGGTCATCGCCGGCCTGGAGGCGACCGCCGCCGACCTCGCCTGCCGCATCATCACCGACGGGGAGATCGAGGGCATCTGCCGCGACCACGATGCCATGGTGGGGGCCTGGAAGGCCGGTGATGAGGCGCTGTACTTCGCCCTCAACCGCGCGATCCACGAGGCCATCATGCGGGCGAGCCGGAACGCCACCCTGGCGGGCATCTACGACAGCCTGTCGGGGCGCATCCAGCGCTCGCGCTACGCGGTGCATCAGACTGCGCAACAGTGGGAGCAATCCGTGTCCGAGCACGAGCAGATGATCGCCCTGCTGCGCGCCCGCGACGGCGAGGCGCTGGCCCGCCTCATGCGGGTCCATATCCGCGCGCGCACGCCCGTGATCGCCGAGAATTTTGGGACCTCCGACCGCGAGGCGGCTCCGGCGGCCTGAGCCGGAGCACACGGTCCCCGCGCACCCCCGCCTTTGAGACTGGGCCGGCTCGATGATCGGAAGGACTGGACGTCGGCGAT
Organism: Methylobacterium sp. J-078; assembly: GCF_022829285.1. Lineage (GTDB taxonomy): Bacteria > Pseudomonadota > Alphaproteobacteria > Rhizobiales > Beijerinckiaceae > Methylobacterium. The sequence continues at coordinate 21,565 of NZ_JAKSYI010000145.1, read as the reverse complement.
GACTGTCCCGTCGCCGCCGACCCGCTCCGGAGGCGGCGTCAGGCGGCCCGGACCGTTCCGAGGAAGCGCGCCATTTCCCGAGCGAGGTGCTCGGATTCCGCCGAAAGTTCGGAGGCCGACGACAGGACCTGGGAGGCGGCGGCCCCCGTCGCCTCGGCCGCTCCGGCGACGCCCGCAATGTTGGCCGTGACCTCACCGGTGCCGGTGGCGGCCTCGCTGACGTTGCGCACGATCTCCTGCGTCGCCGCGCCCTGTTCCTCGACGGCCGCCGCGATCGAGGTCGCCACAGCGCTGATCTCGCGGATGCGGCCGCTGATGGTCTCGATCGCGGTGACGGCCTGACCCGTCGAGCCCTGGATGCGGCCGATCTGGCCGCTGATCTCCTCGGTGGCCCGCGCCGTCTGGTTGGCGAGTTCCTTCACTTCCGCCGCAACCACCGCGAAGCCGCGCCCGGCCTCTCCGGCGCGCGCCGCCTCGATGGTGGCATTCAGCGCCAGCAGGTTGGTCTGGCCCGCGATCGACGCGATCATCGCCACGACGTCGCCGATGCGTGCGGCGGCCGCACTTAGCTCCTGCACCTGCGTCGCGGTGCGCGCCGCCTCGTCCACCGCGCGCTGGGCGAGCTGGGTCGAGCCGTCGACCTGACGTCCGATCTCCTGCACCGAGGCGCCGAGTTCCTCGGCCGCCGCCGCCACCATGCCGACATTGGCCGCGGCCTGGTCCGCCGCCGCCGCGACGGTGCTGGATTGGCTCGCCGTCTCGGAGGCGGTGCCGGCCATGCTCTGCGCGGTGGCGCGCAGCTGGGCCGAGGCCGCCGTGACCCGGCCGAGGATGCCGCCGACGGCGCCCTCGAAACCGTCGGCCATCGCGCGCATCGCGGCCTTGCGCTGCGCCTCGGCGCCGGCGCGCGCGAGGCGGGTCTCCTCCTCCAGGGCGCGGCTGCGCAGGAGGTTGGCGCGGAAGGTGTCGAGGGTGTCGGCCATGGCGCCGATCTCGTCCTGGCGGCCGACGCTCGGGATCTCGGCCTGCGCATCGCCGTCCGCCACGCGCCGCATGGCCTCCGTCATCGCGCTCAGGGGCCGGGTGATGCCCCGGATCGTGTAGGCCATGGCGGCGAGCGCCATCAGCACCGAGAGCCCGAGCATGATCTGGGTCGTGCGCACGGCGCTCGCGTGCGCGTCGCGCGCCGCCGCCTTAGCGGCCTCGCCGGCCTCGCCGTTGAGGGTGACGAGCTTGCGCATGGTGCCGCTGGTGGCGAGGTAGTTGGCGTTCATCGGCCCCCGGAACAGGGTCAGGACCTCGTCGCGCCGGGCCGGGTCGATGGCCTGAAGCCGGCTCCAGTCCTGGCCCATCAGGGCGAGCTTGGCGCTGACCTCGTCGTAGAGAGCGCCTTCCTCGGGCGAGCTCACCAGGGCCTTGTAGGCGACGCGCCGGCCCTCAAGATCCTTGGCCAGCGTCGCGGTCTGGGCGACGCTGTTGGCCCGCTCCTCGGCGGTGTCGGCGACGACGTAGCGGAACTGCCAGAGGCGGATCCGCATCACCAGGGCGTTCATCGCGTGCGCGGCATCGACGGAGGGGAGTGCATTGTCGGACAGGACCGCCATGCGGTCGCCGATGGTATCCATCTTCGACAGGGAAAGCAGGCCCTGTCCCGCCGTGATGATCGCCAGCAGACCGAAGAGGCCGATCAGTGTCGACTTGAGAGAGAAGCGCATGGGAAGGCCGGTGACCGCGAGACGAGAACGTGGGCCTCCCGTTTAATGCCGCGCCTTTTAAGATTGACTTACACGATTCCTAAAGACAACCCTGAGTTGCAGTGCATCTTCTTCGTGCGATTCGGGCGGGCGATCCCGCCGACTGTCAGGCGGCGGCGTTGATCGAACGCAGGCCCGCCACGAGGTCGGAGAAGCGGTCGCCCTGGACGATGACGTGGGCGCGCAGCAGGTCGGAGGCACCCGCTTCGTCACCCGACACGATGGCGGCGACGATGGCCTCGTGCTCGACCAGCGACTGGCCGAGGCGGTTGCGGGCGCGGAGCTGGAGGCGCCGGAAGGGCGCGAGCCGGCGATGCAGCTGGCGCGCCTGCTCCTCCAGGAAACCGTTCCGGCAGGCCCGGTAGACCACCGTGTGGAAGATGTAGTTCTCGGCGTAATACGTCTCGGGATCGCCGGCCGCGGCCGAGGTCGCGCAGGCGGAGAGCGCCGCCTTCAGGGCGGCCTCGTCGTCCGGCACGAGGCGGCGCGTCGCCAGGCGCCCGCACGACGCCTCGATCTCCGCCATCGTCTCGAACATCGCGATCAGGTGTTGCGGATCGGGCGCGCTGACGATGGCGCCCCGCCGGGGCTTGATCTCCACGAGGCCGGTCATCGCCAGCTGCAGCAGGGCCTCGCGGATGGGCGTGCGCGAGACCCCGAAGCGCTCGGCGAGTTCGGTCTCGTCGAGGCGCGCGCCGAGGGCGAGGCGCCCATCCACGATCTCGGTCTCGATGGTCTGCCTGAGGCGGCGCGACTGAGTCATGCGCTGGGATCCCGGCTCGGTTTAATCCCACCGATTCGCGAAAATCCGGCGGCATTCATTATTCATCTGCGTTGACAAAATATACAAGACATCGTTTCATGTATAATGAAGGCGCATTGCAGTATAAATGCTGCGCTGCAAAACGGAACGGCCGAGCCACGGCCCAGGGAGAGACGCGCCATGATGCTGACACGCCGTGCCCTCGTCGCCGGCGGCCTCGCCGCCCCCGCCATCCTATCCCTTGGCTCGCGTGCCCGGGCGGCCACCACCCTGAAGCTCTCGCACCAATTCCCCGGCGGAACCCTTGAGGAGGGCGACTTTCGCGATCGGATGTGCCGCAAGTTCGCGATGGCGCTGGCCGAGCGCTCCAAGGGCGCCCTCGAGGTGCAGGTCTATCCCGGCTCGTCGCTGATGAAGACGAACGCCCAGTTCGCGGCCATGCGCAAGGGTGCCCTCGACCTCTCGCTCTATCCCTCGCCCTATGCCGGCGGCGAGGTGCCGGAGCTGAACATCGGCCTGATGCCGGCCCTGGTCAGCTCCTACGAGCAGGCCATCGCCTGGAAGAAGGCGCCCGTCGGCCGCAAGCTCACCGAGATCCTGGAATCGAAGGGCATCGTCCTCGTCTCGTGGGTCTGGCAGGCGGGCGGCGTCGCCAGCCGCGAGCGCCCCCTCTACGCGCCGTCCGACGCCAAGGGCCTCAAGGTCCGGGGTGGGTCGCGCGAGATGGACCTGATGATGAAGCAGGCGGGTGCCGCCACCCTGTCGATCCCTTCCAGCGAATCCTACGCCGCCATGCAGACGGGGGCCTGCGACGCGGTCATCACCTCGTCCACCAGCCTGATCTCGTTCCGGCTGGAGGAGCTGGGCAAGGCCCTGACCTCGGGCCGCGAGCGCTCCTACTGGTTCATGCTGGAGCCCATCATGATGTCGAAGCTCGCCTTCGATCGCCTGCCCAAGGACCAGCAGGATCTGATCATGGCCATCGGCGCCGAGCTCGAGCCGTTCGGGCAGTCCGGCGCCAAGGCGGACGACACCAAGGTCGAGGAGATCTTCGCCAAGGCCGGCGCCAAGGTCCAGAACCTCGACGAGAAGACCCTCGGCCAGTGGCGCGACATCGCCAAGGACACCGCCTGGAAGGACTTCGCCGGCAAGTCGGCCGGTTGCGCCGAGCTCCTCAAGCTGGCGGAGCAGGTGTCGTGAGCCACGCCTTCGACGCGGCTTCGGCCGCCGCCGAGACGCAGACCAAGGCAGAGCCCCGGGTTCCGGGGCTCCTCGGCACCATCGATCGCGCCCTGAAGCGCATCAACCACGTCATCATGCTGCTGGGCGGCATCGCCCTGGTCTGTGCCTGCCTCGTGCTCAGCTACAGCGTCGTCATCCGCTACGTCCTGCACGAGCCCACCGATTGGCAGGACGAGATGGCGGTGTTCCTCATCGTCGGCGCCACCTTCTTCTCGGCCGCCGCCGTGCAGTCCAAGCGCGGCCACGTGGCGATCGAGGCGCTCACCGGCCTCCTGTCGCCGCGGGTCAACCGCGCCCGCCTGCTGATGGCGGACATCATCAGCTTCGTGTTCGTGGCCTTCTTCGCCTGGAAGAGCTGGACCCTGCTGCACGAGGCCTGGGTCGACGGCCAGGTCTCCCAGTCGAGCTGGGGGCCGCCCCTCTGGATCCCCTACATCCTCATGGCGGGCGGCATGACGCTGCTCGGAGTCCAGTTCGTCCTGCAGATCGCCGAGGAGATCCTCTACGGCGCCGAGAAGGCCGGCTGGGCGAACCCGAAGATCGGCCTCGGCGCCGATCTCAACCGCGACACGCAGACCCAGGATGGCCAAGGCCGTCCCGGCCTCACGCCGGAGGGGACCCGGCCCCTCGGCGATCCCTTGGCAAACACGTCCTCGGCCAACGTCACGCCGAACACCAAGGTCACCGGGAGGCATCCATGAGCGTCGCGGCCATCGGCTTCCTCTACGCGGGCGCGACGCTCAGCGCGATGCTGGCGGGCATCCCCATCGCCTTCGCGCTGGGCTTCGTGGCGCTCGCCTTCATGTATTTCTTCATGCCGGGCGCCTCCCTCGATACGGTGGCGCAGAACGTCTACGAGGAGATGGCCTCGATCACCCTGCTGTCGATCCCGCTCTTCATCCTGAAGGGCGCGGCGATCGGGCGGTCCAAGGCCGGCCAGGACCTCTACTCGGCCATGCATGCCTGGATGCACCGCATCCCCGGGGGCCTCGGCATCGCCAACGTCTTCGCCTGCGCGCTCTTTGCCGCCATGGCGGGGTCCTCGCCCGCCACCTGCTCTGCCATCGGCTCGGCGGGCATCCCGGAGATGAGGAAGCGCGGCTACTCGCCGGGCTTCGCCGCCGGCATCATCGCGGCGGGCGGCACGCTGGGCATCCTGCTGCCACCCTCGATCACCATGATCCTCTACGCGGTGGCGGCAGAGCAGTCCCTGGGGCGCCTGTTCCTCGCCGGCATCGGCCCGGGCCTGCTGCTGGTGGGCCTGTTCGCGACTTGGTCGGTCTACCGCTTCCGCGCGGAGTACGCCGCCGCGAAGGCGGCTTACGAGCGCAAGGGCACGCAATCCGCCATCCTGGCGGAGGACACCTACAGCATGCGCCAGCGCTTCTCGACGCTGCCCCGCGTGCTGCCCTTCGTGATCCTGCTCACCGGCGTGATGGTGGCGCTCTACGGCGGCTACGCCACCCCGTCCGAGACGGCCGGCCTCGGCGGCCTCCTGGCGCTGGGCCTCATCGCGGTGATCTACGGCGTCTGGCGTCCGAAGGACGTCAGCCCGATCCTCACCGCGACCCTGCGGGAATCCACCATGCTGATGCTCATCATCGGCATGTCGCTCCTCTACGCCTACGTGATGAGCTACCTGCACATCTCGCAATCGGCGGCGGCCGCGATCGTGGCGATGCAGCTCTCGCCCTGGGTGCTGCTGGTGACGATCCTCGGTCTCGTGATCCTGCTCGGCTTCTTCCTGCCGCCGGTCTCGATCATCCTGATGACGGCACCGATCATCCTGCCGCCGCTGAAGGCGGCCGGGTTCGACCTCGTCTGGTTCGGCGTGGTGATGACCATCACCATGGAGATGGGCCTGATCCACCCGCCGGTGGGCCTCAACATCTTCGTCATCAAGAACATCGCCCCCGACATCCCGCTCAAGGACATCATCTGGGGCACGCTGCCCTTCGTGATCCTGATGGCGGTGGCGATCCTGATCCTCTGCCTCGTGCCCGGCATCGCCATGTGGCTGCCGAACTGGCTCCTGCCGACCACGCGCTGAGCGCGCCGAAGGTCCCGGCCCCCGCATCCGCGCGGGGGCCGGCACGCCGGACGCCTCTCCCGACCTTCGACAGACGTGCCCCACCTGCGAAAGAAGTGCCGACCATGAGACACCTCCGGTTCGGGCTGATCGCGCTCGCCTGCCTCACGGGTCCGGCCCACGCCGATCCCGGCGCGGATTACGCCCCCCGCGTCGAGATCCGGCCCTTCGAGAGCCTGACCCTCTCCGACGCACAATTCCTCACCGGCCGGAGCGAGGGCGCCAAGCCCGTCATCCTCGCGGGCACCCTGCGGATCGCCCGGGCCGGCACCGAGCGCCTGCCCACCGTGATCCTGGTGCACGGCTCCGGCGGCATCGGCGGGAACATCGAGTACTGGCAGCGGATGCTGGGGGCGAAGGGCTATTCCACCTTCGCCATCGACGCCTTCAGCGGCCGGGGGCTCACCTCGGTCAACACCAATCAGGCCCTGGTCGGGCGTACCAACCTGATCCTCGACATCTACCGGGCCCTCGAGATCCTGGCCCGGCATCCCCGCGTCGATCCCGAGCGCGTGGCGATCATGGGCTTCTCGCGGGGCGGGCAGGCGGCGCTCTACGCGAGCCTCGCCCGCTTCGACGCGGCCTGGAACCGCTCCGGCATCCGCCCGGCGGCGTACCTGCCGGTCTATCCCGACTGCTCCATCGCGTTTCTCGGCGACACCGAGGTCGCCGCGCGCCCGATCCGTATCCTCGCCGGGGGCGCCGACGACTACAACCCGGCCGCCTTCTGCACCGGCTACGTGGAGCGTCTGAAGGCGGCGGGTCGCGACGTGGCGATGACGATCTACCCGACCGGGCAGCACGTCTTCGACAACCCGATCGGGCCGGCCACCCCCACGGTCGCGGCCGGCGCTCAGACCGTGCGCGGCTGCGCCCTGCGCGAGGAGGCCGAGGGCGTGATCGCCAACACCCAAACGGGCAAGCCCTTCGCCTACGCGGATGCCTGCGTGGAGGCCGGGCCGCATATCGGCTCGGACGTCGCCCTGCGCGACGCCGCGCTCGCCGCGACCCTGACCAATCTCGACGCCGCCTTCGGACGCTGATCCGGGAGAACTGCGCGGGCGGGGACTCAGCCCGCCAGGATGGTCGCCAGGACCTGCCGGGCGCGGTCCAGATCGTGCTGCGCCTCCGCCACGGCCGCCTCCGCCTGGGCGAGACGCTGGACCGCGTGCAGGAGCGGCGCGCCCTTGGTCAGCGCCGCCAGGGCCGCGACGGCCTCCCGGTCGACCTCCACCAGGTGCGAGGCGTCGCCGAGGAGCAGGGCGATCCGGTGCTCGCAATGCACGCCCTCCCGGCCTTCCGCGCAGGTGCAGGTGAAGCGGAGGCCACGTCCGGTCTTCGTGGCCTCCATCCGATGCGAAACCGCGCCGTCCGGGCCACGGACCAAGAACATCAGCGACGTCATCGGGCCTCCTGCCATGCTTTGTCCAATGCGCCGGTGGTAACCGACCGGCGCGGGACACTGAAGCCGGGATCGGGATACATCCTGACGCAGCGGCTCGTCAGCTAAGGCAGCCGAAAGATCGCCATCGCTCGCCCCGCATCCCGACGCCTTCCGCCGCCTCGACCGTCGCGGGCCTGCCCGCTCCCGCGCGCCCGGACCTCATGGCTTTGCCCTCGCGCGAGGCGGTGCGAGCCTTAGCCTGGCATCCGGACCGGGTCGACGGCGGCGCAGACCCTGCCGAGGGCGGCCCGAGGGGCATGCGTGTCACAGGAGGCCAGGATGCCAGGATGCCAGGATCACTGGAAAATGTGCGCCTTTAATCCTTTGAGCACGGGTTGTTAACGAAGCGGTAACCATACCGGGCATCAATGGTCTGGTAAGGAATCGCGAGAGCCCGTGACTGACACAAGCCCTCCCCGCAGACCCGTTCAGCTTCGCGGCCGCGCCTTCAAGTCCCTGGTGCTGGCTCCGGAATCCCCGCTCCCCGATTGGTTCGCCGATCTGGACGAGGCGCTGAAGCGCACGCCGACCCTGTTCGACGGGCGCGCCCTGATCCTCGACGTGGCGGCCCTCGAACCCGCCCCGTCGGACCTCGACGGCCTGCTCGCCGAACTCGGCAGCCGCCGGATCCGCATCCTCGGCATCGAAGGCACTACTCTGTCCCTCCCCGGACCGGGGCGCCCGCCGCTCCTCGTCCAGGGACGGCCCCTGAGCACGATCGAGATCCCGGTCCAGCCGGAGCCGGAAGCGCCGAAGGCGCCCCCGGAGCCGGCCACCACCTCCCTCACCATCGAGGGATCGGTCCGCTCGGGCCAGTCCATCGTCCATCCCACCGGCGACGTCACCGTGATGGGGTCGGTCTCCTCCGGCGCGGAGATCCTCGCCGGCGGCTCCATACACGTCTACGGCGCGCTGCGCGGCCGGGCCATCGCCGGCGCCGCCCGCAACCCCCGCGCCCGCATCTGCTGCCGCAAGTTCGAGCCCGAGCTTCTCGGCATCGACCGCCTCGTCCGCACGGCCGAGGAAATGGGCAATCACCTGCGCGGCAAGCCCGTGCAGATCTGGCTCGATGGCGGCGCCATCAAATTCGCATCCTTGGATTGAGGAGACAGCCCATATGGCCAAAATTCTGGTCGTGACATCCGGCAAGGGCGGCGTCGGCAAGACGACGACGACGGCGGCCCTCGGCGCGGCGCTCGCGCAGGCCGGCAAGAGCGTGGCGGTGGTCGATTTCGACGTCGGCCTGCGCAACCTCGACCTCGTGATGGGCGCCGAGCGGCGCGTCGTCTACGACCTCATCAACGTGGTCAACGGCGACGCCAAGCTCTCCCAGGCGCTCATCCGCGACAAGCGGCTGGACAAGCTCCACCTGCTGCCCGCCTCGCAGACCCGCGACAAGGACGCGCTCACCGACGAGGGCGTCGCCCGCGTGATGAACGAGCTGCGCGAAAAGTTCGATTGGGTGATCTGCGACTCGCCGGCCGGCATCGAGCGCGGCGCCACCCTCGCCATGCGGCACGCCGACGTGGCGGTCGTGGTGACCAACCCCGAGGTCTCCTCGGTGCGCGATTCCGACCGGATCATCGGCCTGCTCGACTCCAAGACCCTCAAGGCGGAAGCCGGCGAGACCATGGAGAAGCACCTCATCCTGACCCGCTACGACCCTGCCCGGGCCGACCGCGGCGACATGCTGAAGATCGACGACGTGCTCGAGATCCTCTCCATCCCGCTGCTCGCCATCATCCCCGAGAGCATGGAAGTGCTGCGCGCCTCCAACGTGGGCTGCCCGGTGACGCTGAACAACCCGCTCTGCGCCCCGGCCCGCGCCTACACCGACGCCGTGCGCCGCCTCAACGGCGACGCGGTTCCGATGTCGGTCCCCACCGACAAGAAGTCTTTCCTCGACAAGTTCTTCACCCGGAGGGCAGCATGAGCCTCCTCACCATGTTCAACCGGCGCGGTTCGGCGCCGGTCGCCCGCGACCGCCTGCAACTCATCCTCGCCCATGAACGGGCGGGGGCCGGCGGCTCCGACCTCGTGATGGTGCTGCGCGAGGAGATCCTCGCGGTCATCGCCAAGCATGTCGAGGTGAACAGCGACAAGGTCCAGATCCGCCTCGACCGCGGCCAGGACATGTCGACCCTCGACATCGACATCGAGCTTCCGCTCACGCCGGCCAAGGCCGGCGGGGCGAAGGCCGGGGACAAGGCGAAGGCGGCGAAGCTCGCCGCCGCATGAGGTCCCGCGCATGGGTCCTTCGCAGCCTCCTGGCCGGCTCCGCCGTCAGGCTCCGATGAACAACCCGGCGAGCGTCGCGCTCGTCAGGTTGGACAGGGTGCCGGCCAGGATCGCGCGCAGGCCGAACCGGGCGATCTCCGCCCTGCGCTCCGGCGCCAGACTGCCGAGGCTCGCGAGCTGGATCGCCACCGAGGTCAGGTTGGCAAAGCCGCAGAGCGCGAAGCACAGGATCGCGGCGTCACGCGGATCGAGGCTGCCCGCCTTCAGGACCGGAGAGAGCTGCGCGTAGGCCAGGAACTCGTTGAAGGCGATCTTCTGCCCCAGCGCCCCGCCCACGAGGCCGGCCTGGTCCCAGGACACGCCCATCAGCCAGGCCAGCGGCGCGAGCGCCGTGCCGAGGACGCCCTCCAGGCTCAGGGTCGGATGGCCGAACAGGCCGCCGGTCCAGCCCAGGAACCCGTTCAGCAGGGCGATCAGCCCCGTGAAGGCGATGAGCATCGCCCCCACCGATACCGCCACGGTGAGCCCCTTCTGGGTGCCGTCCGCCGCCGCCTCGATGACGTTGACCGCCCGCGTCTCGCCGAAGGTGACGTGCGTGGAGGTGATCCGGCTCGGCTCCGTCGTCGGCACCAGGATCTTGGCGTAGAGGAGCCCGCCCGGGATCGCCATGACGCTCGCCGCCAGCAGGTACTCCATCGGCACGCCGAGCGCCGCGTAGCCGGCGAGGATCGTGCCCGCCGTGGAGGCGGCCCCGCTCGACATCACGGCGAACAGCTCGGCCGAAGTCAGCGCCATCAGGAACGGGCGCAGCGCGATGGCGATCTCGCTCTGGCCGATGGCGATGGTGATCACCGCCGAGAAGGTCTCGATCCGCGAGGTGCCGATCACCCGCTGCAGCACCGCCCCGATGGCGCGCGCCGCCGCCTGCATCACGCCGACATGGTAGAGCACCGCGATCAGCGCCGAGACGTAGAGGATCTGCGGCAGGATGCGCAGGGCCAGGATGAAGCCGCTGCCGCCGAACAGTTCGAACATCCGCGGCTCGACGAGGCCGCCGAACAGGAACGAGGTGCCGCGGTCACCGTAGTTCAGCACGGTCTGGACGAAGCCCGCAGCCGCCGCGAGGCCCGTGCGCCCCGCCGGCACGAACAGCACCAGGGCGCCGAGGGCCACCTGCAGCGCGAGCGCCGACAGCACTACCCGGGGCGAAATCGCCCGCCGGTTGGTGGAGAACAGCACCGCGATCGCCAGCAGCAGGACAAGGCTCGCGCCCGCGTGAAAGAGTTTCTCGACCATGCCGCCCCGCTGTTCCGACGGGGTGGAGCAAGCCCGATGCCGGGCCGCGTGTCGCCTGCGAAATTGGGGCTTCCACCGCGCGGATCACGGGACGATCGATCGCCCGCACCTTCGCGGTCCCGTCTTCCCAGCGGGACGAGCCTCGTGATCCGGCTCTAATGCGCGGCGCCGTCTGCGTGAGGGCGGATCTGCGACGGTTCTACGCCGGAGCGGCAATGCAGCGAAGCGGACGTCGCTGTCGCTCCCGCTCGCGACCCGACCTCGCCTTCGCAGTCGTTCACGTGCGGTTGTGTGGCTCCCGTAGGCGGACCTATGTTCCGCTGCTACTATGGCTGTGATGCGCCTATTGCTGCCTTACAGTGGTCTTCGGAAGCGGACGTCAAGACATCGTAGGCTTGAGTGCAGCTTGCATTTCCCCCAGCCGGATGTTCAAGTTCGACCCTGCATTGGATCGGAGTATGTCATGGCCGCCACCCCGGAAGGCAGCGATGCCGCGGAGAAGCGTGCAGCTAACCGTCTGGCTATCGTCGGCCTGCTCGTGACAGTGCTCCTGGCTTTCTTGGGTTACCTTGCCACCTATGTGAACAACGCCGCGTCCGACGCGCGGAAGGCGCAGATCGAATTGGTCAACGACCAATTGGAACGACTGTACGGCCCCTTGCTTGCGCTCGCGACTTCATCGACTGAAACGTGGGAAACATTTCGATGCAAATTTAGAAGTAATACTTACGGCTATTTCGACGACAGGGCACCCCCTGGTAGGGAAGAGGTCGAGAAGTTTAGATTGTATTCTAGGACAGTTTTCCTTCCAACTGACCGCGCGATCAAAGAGATCATAACGAAAAACGCTCATTTGATTGATGGGAGCTCGATGCCCGATTCCTTTTTGAAACTAATGACACACACCCAGATGTTCGAAGCAGTTTCCTCGGAGTGGAGGGCCGAAGACGACCTCGGCTCCGAAGACCAACGAATGGCAGGCAGAAACGTCGCCTTGGTCGGCTACCCAATCGAGCTGGAGGGCGACGTCACGAGGACCTTCAACAAGCTCAAGGCACGGCAGGAGTGCCTGCTTGCCGAGCAACGCGTGCTGTCCCTGTCGGCCATCGTCGCTGGTGTAGATTGCCAGCGACTGTCGGAGCCTGAACCCCACCCGCAGCGCAGTCGCGAATGCCCCAAACGGTGAGGCCGGAACGGTCGAGATCAGAGAGCCAAACCACCTGATTGGGGAAGGATGTCCGCAAAAGGGTACTCTGAGGCCTTCGCCGGAGCCGCATCGAACGTCGGCTTACCTGCTACCTAAGCCTCGAAGCAGACGGGCCGCAATCGGCCAAATTCTGCCAAATGACAGACGTCCACTTTTCGAATTCGACGTCTGAAAGCAGACTGGCAAAAATCCACCCCGATCCGACATGGAACGGCGGCTGTCCTGCGACCGCTTGCGGAAAGTGCCCACAGCCGCCCGTACACTTGACATGGGTCGGGACGCTGCCCCTGACGATGGGTACCAGGCGTCCGACTTCGGTCGCGATACGCGCGCCCTGTCACGACACTGTCGCCCACACTTGCGATCCAGCGCCGCAACCGTCGGCGCTTTGCCGGCAACAGGGCCGCCCGCATGCAGCGCCTCCTCACCGATGCCCCCACACTGCCGTGCCTGCTCTTCGCGCTCGTGTTCGACGCCGAGGGGCGCGGGCGGCTGCTGGATGCCGACAGCGGCCTGCCGGAGCCCGTCGCCGAGGGGTTTCTGTGGCTCCATCTCGATCTCGTCGATGCGCGCCTCGACGGGCTCATCGCCGCCGGGCGCTTCGGGCCGCCGGCACTCGCCGCCGCCACCTTCGCCCGCGACGGGCACCAGCGCGTGGTGATCGAGGGCGCCGATCTCGGCCTCGTGATCGCCGACCGGGAGCGCGAATTCGGCGGCCGGATCGAGGACGAGCCGGCCGGGCGGCTGCACTGCGTGCTCGGCCCGCATCTCCTCGTGAGCGGGCGGCGCCACGCCACGGCCGCGGCGGAAGCCGCCCGCGATGCGGTGCTGGCCGGGCGGCGCGTGTCCGATCCGGCCGGGCTCCTGGAGATGCTCGTCGCGAACGTCGCCGCCTCCCTCGACGCCTCCGCGCGGCGCTTCTCGGACGAGCTCGATCGGATCGAGGACCGGATGCTCGACGAGGACCAGCCCGACGATCCCCGGCCCCTGGCCCCGATCCGCCGGCAGGCCGTGCGCCAGCACCGCCAGCTCGCCGGCCTGAGCGCGGTCTTCCACCGCCTCGAATCCGAGACCGAGGAGGAGGAGGACGCCCTGCCCGAGGCGGTGGTGAGCATGGCCGCCCGCGTGGTCCAGCGCCTCGACTCGCTCCACCGCGACATGCTGGTCCTGTCCGAACGCTCGCGCCTCCTCCAGGACGAGATCGCCGGGCGCACGGCCGCCGAGACCAACCGCCAGCTCTTCACCCTGTCGATCCTCACCGCCCTGTTCCTGCCGCCGACGCTCGTGACCGGCGTGTTCGGCATGAACACCAAGGGGCTGTTCCTCGGCGAGTTCGAGAACGGCTCACTCCTCGCCCTGGTGATCTGCGCGGCCGCCGCGCTGGCGGTCTACGGCGTGATCCGCCGCCTCGGGCTCGTCAAAAGGCGCGCCTGATCGTAAGCCGGCTCCCTGTCGCGCCGCGCGGAGCCTGAAAACACCGCGACCGGCGCAGGATCGTCATCGAAGCGTCACGTCCCGTCGCGAACGGTGCGCCGAACGCCTCTGGGAGCCTTTTCCGCATGGACTTCTTTCGCCGCTTCACCGTCCTGATGTGTGCGCCGAACTTCGACCCGGACGATCTCGAGGGCGTGCGCGTCCAGCAGATCATCGGCTCGGTGGAAAAACTCGGCTTCGAAGTGGTGCGGGCCCGGCGCGTCGAGGACGCGGCCATCGCGGTCCAGACCGATTCCGCCATCGGCTGCATGGTGGTGGATTGGGGCAAGCGCGGCCTCGACGGCAAGGCGGCGGCGCTGATCAACCTGATGCGCAAGCGCGGGCTGGAAATGCCCATCGTGATCATGGTCCGGAGGAAGCGCCTGGAGGACATCCCCGTCGAAGTGCTGGACTTCATCGACGGCTACATCTTCCTCGCGGAAGAGACCCCGGACTACATCGCCCGCGGCCTGGTGAGCCGCGTGAAGCAATATGCCGAGACCCTGAAGACGCCGTTCTTCGGAGCGCTGGTGGACTACGCCGAGCAGGGCAACCAGCTCTGGACCTGTCCGGGCCACAACGGCGGCATCTTCTACAACCGCTCGCCCATCGGGCGAATCTTCGTGGAGCATCTCGGCGAGGCGGTGTTCCGTGACGACCTCGACAATTCCGTGCTCGATCTCGGCGACCTCCTCGTCCACGAGGGCCCGGCGCTGAAGGCGCAGAAGGAGGCGGCCGTCATCTTCGGGGCGGAGAAGACCTACTTCGTCCTCAACGGCACCTCGGCTTCCAACAAGATCGTGCTCTCGGCCCTGGTCGCCGAGGGCGACCTCGTGCTGTTCGACCGCAACAATCACAAGGCGGCGCATCACGGCGCGCTCTTCCTCGGCGGCGCGATTCCCGTCTTCCTGGAGACCGACCGGAACTGCTTCGGCCTCATCGGTCCGATGTACCACGAGGCCCTCGACGAGGCCCGCATCCGCCAGAAGATCCGTGACAACCCGCTGATCACCGACCCCGAGGCCGCGACGCGCGAGCGCCCGTTCCGCGTGGCGGTGGTCGAGCAATGCACCTATGACGGCACGATCTACAACGCGCAGATGATCCTCGATAAGATCGGGCACCTGTGCGACTACATCCTGTTCGACGAGGCCTGGGCGGGCTTCATGAAGTTCCACCCGCTCTTCGCCGGTCGCTTCGCCATGGGGCTCAAAGGTCTCGACGAGACCTCGCCCGGCATCATCGCCACGCAATCGACCCACAAGCAGCTGGCGAGCTTCTCCCAGGCCTCGCAGATCCACACCAAGGACAGCCACATCCGCGGTCAGACCCGGCGCATCGAGCACCGGCGCTTCAACGAGACCTTCCTGGTCCACGCCTCGACCTCGCCGTTCTACCCCCTGTTCGCCTCCCTCGATGTGGGCGCGCAGATGATGAAGGGCCGCTCGGGCGTGGTGCTGTGGGACGACACCATTCGGCTCGGCATCGAGTGGCGCAAGAAGGTCCGCGCCATCCGCCGCGAGTTCGAGGAGAAGGAGGGCGATCCCCAGAAGCGCTGGTTCTTCGACCCCTTCGTGCCCGACACCGTGAAGGGACCGGACGGCCGGGTGCCGTGGGAAAGCCTCTCCACCGACGAGCTTGCCAGCAACGTGAAGTACTGGGAACTGACGCCGGGCGCCGACTGGCACGGCTTCACCCATGTCGCGCCCGACTACGCCATGACCGACCCCAACAAGCTCACCGTGCTCACCCCCGGCTTCGACCGGCGCACCGGGGAATACGCCGCGCACGGCGTGCCCGCGCCGATCGTCGCCCAGTACCTGCGCGAAAACCGCATCGTTCCGGAGAAGAACGATCTCAACTCGCTCCTCTTCCTGCTCACCCCGGGCGTCGAATCCTCCAAGGCCGGCACGCTGATCTCGGGGTTGGTCGCCTTCAAGCGCCTGCACGACGAGAACGTGCCCCTCGAGGAGGCGATGCCGGAATTCGTCCGGCGCCGGCCCAACCGCTACAAGGGTGTGCGCCTGCGCGACCTCTGCGCCGACTTCCACGCCTTCCACCGCGAGCACGGCACCAGCACGCTCCAGCGCAAGCAGTTCGAGCCGGGGCATCTCCCCGAGATGGTGATGACCCCGAAGGAGGCGGTGCAGCAATTGACCCGCAACAACGTCGATTACGTACCGATCGCGGAGGCCGAGGGGCGCGTGGCGACGACCTTGCTTCTGGTCTACCCGCCGGGCATCGGCACGGTGCTGCCGGGCGAGCGGCTGGACGAGCGGGCCAAACCCATGCTGGACTACTTCAAGATGTTCGAGCGCTCCGCGAACCTGTTCCCGGGCTTCGAGGCCGAGATCCAGGGCGTTTTTCGCGATGTCGACCCGGACGGGACGATCCGGTTCTACACCTACGTCATGCGCGAGGGCCGCTGATGGCGGGCCGGGCGGAGAGCGACCCCGACCTCGTCATCCGGCCCTCGTCGGATGCCGACGTGCCGGACATGGTGGACATCTACGCCCACCACATCCGGCGCGGCGTCGGCGATGTCGGGGATTTCGAGGCGGATCCGCTCCACCCCGACGACCTGAAGAAGCGGCGCAAGGCCATGCGCAAGAAGCGCCTGCCGCACCTCGTGGCAGACCGCGACGGCGTGGTGGCGGGCTACGCCTACGCGGTGCCGTTCCGCAAGCGCCCGGCCTACCGCTACACCCTCAAGCACTCGATCTACGTCCACCACGAGCACCTGCACGCGGGCATCGGCCGGCGCCTGCTGCCGGCGCTGATCGAGGCCTGCGCGGCCGGCGGCTACCGCCAGATGATCGGCTACATCGACGCCCAGAACGAGGCGAGCCTGCGCCTCCACGAGGCCTGCGGGTTCGTGCGCGTCGGGCTGCTGCCGGCGGTGGGCTACAAGTACGGCCGCTGGAGCGACAGCGTCATGGTCCAGTGCGCGCTCGGCACCGGCGCCACCGACCAGCCCGGGACCTGGACGCGCCCCGTCGAGGCGGTGGCGGCGGGGCACGACTGGATCGGGAAGTAGGGAGGGCCGGGGTCGGTCCGTCCGCGCCTCGCGCCGGACCGACGCGCCTATTGCCGTGCCTGGTTGATCAACGCCTGTAGCGCCCGGGCCACCGCCTCGCTGACGTTCTTGCGGTACTTGCGGTGAACCAACTGGCCGTTGTGGTAGATGTCGTGCTCGACATAGAGCTTCTCGCCGTCCCACCGGACGATGTTGTCGGTCTCGGTGGTCTCCTCGACGCCGAGATCCTCGCGAAAGGTAACGCCCCCGGCTTGCGCAAACATGGCTCGTCCCTGGTGATCGAAGCGACTTTTCGGCTTCCTGGAGCCGCATCTTAGGCAGCCGAGGCGCGCCGCGCTACCCGAAACGGTTTTTAGCGCACCGTGACCTGATCCTTGATCCGCTCGTAGACCGCCCGGCTGAGGACGCGCTTCGACAGCAACTCGCCGACGGAAGCGTAGGGCCGTTTCTGCACGATGGCGCGCCCGATCATGCCGCCGCCCCGCAGGCCGTTCAGCTCGGCGACGCTCCCGGTGTTGAGGTCGACGATCGCGATGCCGCGCGGCCCGGCCGACTCGGCGGCGCTGTCGATCGCCGCCTCGCCGGCCGAGGGCGATGCCGGGACGCTCTGCGGGGATGGATTCGGCGGGGTCGGAGTCGGCGGGAGCGCGTTCGGGGCGGGCGCCGGAACGGCCGGCGGTGGGGCCGAGGCCCGAGGCGTGATCGCTTGCGGCGTGGTGGCTTGCGGAGCGGCGGCTTGGGGAGGGGCGGCCGGAGGCGCCGGGGCGGGGGCCGGCTGCGGCGCGGGGGCCGGGGCCACCGGGGAGACCGGCCGCGTCACGGCCGGCGGCACCGCCGCCTGGGTTCCGGCCCGTCCGGTCTCGGGGGCCGTCCGGGAGGCGGGTGCGTCCACGGGTCCGCTGTCGCGCGGACGTAGGAGCTGGACGAGTCCGGCGAGGATCGCCGCCGCCACGATGAGAATGCCGACCCGCACGACTGCCGAACCGCTGAGCATTGAGGGCGGCCTCGCGCCTGTTGAGAGGATGAACGCGTAACATAGGCGATAAACTGAAGTCTCGCCGGCGAACCGGCTGTCCTCAGGAGCTTGAACACTTCGGCTCGCCGGGGGCTGACATCCCCGCGAGCGGGCGCGGGTGCGGCGTCTGCGGCATCGACGGGGCCGGCGCGCCCGGTCATGGTCCCGGCCGATGCCCGACCGCCCCTCGCCCCTCACGGCCCTGTCCGCCCGCCTCGGCGCCCTGCGCCACCTGCCGGCCCTCGCCCGCCTCGTCTACGCCGCCAGCCCCCGCCTCCTCGTGGCGAGCCTCGCCCTGCGCCTCGCCCGGGCGAGCCTGCCGGTCCTGATGCTCTACCTCGCCAAGCTCATCCTCGACGCGATCGTGGCCGAGCATGCCCGGCCGCACCCGGGCGGCCTCGGGCCCGAGGCCTGGCTCGCCGATCCGGCCCTGCGCCACCTCGCCGGGCTGGTGGCGGCGGAATTCGGCCTTGCCATCCTGACCGACCTCCTCGGGCGTGCCAGTACCCTGGTCGACGGCCTCGTGGCCGACCTCTACGGCAACGCCGCCACCCTGAAGCTGATGCGGCACGCCGCCGACCTCGACCTCGAGCAGTTCGAGGACAGCGCGCAGCAGGACCGCCTGGAGCGGGCCCGGCGCCAGGTCACCGGTCGCTCCAACCTCCTGTTCCAGCTCTTCGGCCAGGGCCAGGACCTCATCACCCTGGTGGCCTTCGGCCTCGGCCTCGTGGCCTTCGCGCCCTGGCTGATCCTGCTCCTCGTGGTCGCCCTGGTGCCGGCCTTCCTCAACGAGACCTACTTCAACCGCGAGGGCTACCGGCTGGCCTGGACGCGCACACCGGAGCGCCGTGAGATCGACTACCTCCGCTTCCTCGGGGCGAGCGTCGAATCCGCCAAGGAGGTCAAGCTGTTCGGGCTGAACGGCTACATCGCCGAGCGCTACCGGGGGCTCGCCTCCCGGATCGTGGCCGACAACCGCGCCCTAGCGCTGCGGCGCGCCGGCTGGGGCGGCGCCTTCGCGGCGCTCGGCACGCTCGCCTACTACCTCGCCTACGCCACCATCGTCTGGCGCACGGCGGCGGGGCAGTTCTCCATCGGCGACCTCGCCTTCCTGGCGGGCTCCTTCCAGCGCCTGCGCGGCCTGATCGAGGGCCTGCTCATGGGCTTCTCGCAGGTCGCCTCCCAGGCGCAGTACCTCGACGACCTGTTCTCGTTCTTTGCCGTGGTGCCGGCGATCCGCTCGCCCGCCGATCCGGTCGCCCTGCCGCGCCCGATCCGCAGCGGGATCGTGTTCGAGGACGTCGGCTTCCGCTATCCGGGCACGGAGACCTGGGCGGTGCGGTCCTTGAGCTTCCACCTCGCGGCCGGGGAGGTGCTGGCGCTCGTCGGCGAGAACGGCGCCGGCAAGACCACCATCGTCAAGCTCCTCACCCGGCTCTACGACCCGACCGAGGGCCGCGTGCTCCTCGACGGCCTGCCGCTCGCCGCCTACGACCTCGAGGCCCTGCGCGCCCGCATCGGCGTGATCTTCCAGGATTTCGTGCGCTTCAGCTTCACCGCCCGCGAGAACGTGGCGGTGGGCCGGATCGCGGCGCGCGACGACGCCGAAAGGGTCGCCCGGGCGGCTGGGCGCAGCCTCGCCGACGGGGTCATCGGGCGCCTGCCGCTCGGCTACGACCAGCCGCTCGGCAAGCGCTTCGCCGAGGGCGTCGACCTCTCGGGGGGCGAATGGCAGAAGATCGCCATCGCCCGCGCCTACATGCGCGAGGCCGAGATCCTGATCCTCGACGAACCCACCGCCGCCCTCGACGCCCGGGCCGAGTTCGAGGTGTTCGAGCGCTTCCGCGAACTCAGCCACGGGCGCACGGCGGTGCTCATCTCGCACCGCTTCTCCACCGTGCGCATGGCCGACCGAATCCTGGTGCTGGCCGGCGGTCAGGTGATCGAATCAGGCAGCCATGCCGAGTTGCAGGCTTTGGGCGGGCGCTACGCCGAACTTTTTGAATTGCAGGCGGCGGGGTATCGCTGAGGGGAGGGGGCGAGTGCTGGGTTGCAGCCCGCTGGGCGTGCGTTCGACCCTGGGTGGGCGTTGGGCGAGTCCACTTTCGGGTCACCCGATGGGACAGTGAGTACGACTGAGTTGGGTAGAATTCAGTTGGTCTGCTTTCCGCTGGATAGCCGGTGAGGCGGACCCACGGCTACACATCGCGTCGGCGGCCGGGGGGGCGGGCGCCTGAGGGACCTTGGCCGAACACGGATTGTAAGGTGTTGTCATCTAAGCCGCCTCGGAGCATGTCCTCTCCAGCTTTGCCGTCGAGCGCGTTGACGCCGCAATCGCCCTTCCCCGCTCGCCCGACCGATCTCGAAGCGAACGCCCGCGATCGCGATGAAATATTGGAAGAACCGCGACGTCCAAGCCATCGCCCTTGATTAAAATTATCAAAAGTCGATCCGAGCTTCTCTAAGGCGACCAGCTGGCTACACCGCAGATCACATAATTCCACCAATGGACATGGGTGGCAGGGTAAATTCGAGATTGCATAACCCGTCTGTTGATTGCATTCATGGAGTCTGCCGCGAATCCGGATTGGAGGAGGCACAGTAATGTTCCATCGTCGACTTGCCGCCGCGCTTTGCCTCGCATTGCTGGCCGCAGGCGTCCAAGAGCCGGCCTTCTCAGACGAGGCCCACTGGCCCATCGATGGCAAGCTGTTAGGAAAGAAAGGTAAGACATCGGAGGACATCAGCGGCATTGCGTGCAGCGCGTCGACTGGTTTCCCTAGGGACTGCCTTGTCATCGACGACAACATGCAGTCGGCCCAACGCATCACTCTCTTCGAGGGACGAGGCAAAGCGGGTGCCGTCGTTCCACTCATCTCCAATCGCTTCGCTTCAAAAGCGTTAGAGCTCGATGGTGAAGGCGTCGCATTCGCGGAAGATGAGACTGGCCACAAATACTTCTACGTGCTTGGATCTCACGGGCATCCGCGCGACCGTAAGCACAAACTGGACCCCGCGAAGGATCACGACCTGATCGCGGCTAAGATCAAAGCTTCGAGCCAGATCATCAGGCTGGAGCTCATGGGAGATAGGGAACTTCGCGTGAAGCTACCAGTCGCCTCGCTGAGAGGCGCGATTGAGGCAGTGAAGCCCCTAGCCCCTCACGTGGGCCAACGCCTCGAACGAGACGGTATCACGATCGAAGGTCTCGCGGTCGTGGGGGGGCGCCTGTATGCGGGCTTCCGGGCACCTACGTTCAGCCCGATCAAGGACACCGCGTGCGAGCTGTCCTCCGCGATCGGGCGCCCCTGCGCCCTCGTTCTTTCGGTCAGTCTTCAGGCATTGTTCGAGGGCGGGCCGCTCGATCCGAAGCCCGCGTACCTCCACCTTGGCGACAAACAGGGGATTCGCGACCTTGCGCCGTTCAAGGACGGCCTGCTCGTTCTGTCTGGGCCGGCGGCAGACATCGATGGCACCCACGAAATCTTCTGGTGGAACAGGGGGGCGGAGCTCGTCAAGCTCGCCACGTTGCAGCCTCCCCCGGCGGGAGCAGAGAAGAAAGCGGAGGCGATCCTTCCGCTGGACGAGGGCCCGTCAGGTCTTCGTATCTTGGTCATGTACGACCTCGCGGAAAAGGGAGCACCGTTGGCCATAACGATCCCCTCTCCAAAATAAGCCGCGCAATTTCGTGACGATACGACAGTTAACAAGTCTCGAATTATTCAAAATATCATCGTCGCGCGGCAAAAATCTGTCGTGAGGCCATTGTGTGTTGAAAACTTGAATAAAAGCAATTTCTATTTGGGAGGATTTAGCATGGGGTATAAGGAAGATTTCGCTAATGATACGGGCTGGACGGCGATCGACGCTAGTGCACTGACGCGGTCAGAGGATTCACGAGGCGGGCGATGCATGCGAGTCTGGGCAATGGCTCAGACCGTCTGCGTGCTCCTCGACGCCGCCACCCAGTCAGCGCTTGCCGCGATCGCCGGCGATCGATCCCGCCC
>NZ_JAKSYI010000030.1 GCF_022829285.1 Methylobacterium sp. J-078 | reverse complement strand
TCATCCAAAGAAGCGCCGGTCAGCCGCCAAATCCCTTGGCCGCCGCCGATGAACAGCCCTATACGGACACCAACAAACACCGTCAACCCAAAACGCAAACCTTTTGTGACGGCCTCGTCCGGGCGGACCCGGGCTCCGAAGGCTCGCGCCTCCGGATCGGACGTGTCGCGCGACCGTCACAGGATCGATGCATGGGCAGGAGCGGGCTGAGGGCGCGGGCCATCGAAGCCGAACCGGGGCGGCGCCCGCGGACCGAGCCCGACCCTTCTCGTGTTCACGGGCATGCGTGGTCCGCGGGTGGCGCGGGATCGGGAAAGCGTGGCGTCATCGGCGCCACTGAGTGGGGGGGGAAGGTCGGGGTGATGCGGGGTCGGGATTCGGTCGAGCTGGTCTCGGCGCTTGCGCAGTGCCGGACGGCGTTCATCGGGGTGGGCCTGATGAGCGGGCTGGTGAACGTGCTCTACCTCACGGGCTCGTTCTTCATGCTCGAGGTCTATGACCGCGTCATCCCGAGCCGGTCCGTGCCCACCCTGGTCGGCCTCTGCGTGCTGGCCCTGGTGCTCTACGGCTTCCAAGGGATGCTCGAGACCCTGCGCGCCCGCGTGCTCGCCCGGGTCGGCGCCGCCCTCGACGAATCCTTGAGCGGGCGCGTCTTCGACATCGTGGTACGGGCCCCCCTGAAGGGCGCCGCGCCCAGCGACGGCCTGCTCCCCTTGCGCGACCTCGACTCCTTACGCAGCTTCCTCGGCGGCACCGGGCCCGGCGCCTTCTTCGACCTGCCCTGGATGCCGGTCTACCTCGCCATCTGCTTCCTGTTCCATCCCCTGATCGGGGTCGCGGCCCTGGCCGGCGCCGTAGTGCTGGCCACGCTGGCCCTCCTCACCGACCGGGCCACCCGCGACCCCAC
>NZ_JAKSYI010000140.1 GCF_022829285.1 Methylobacterium sp. J-078 | reverse complement strand
CGAACTCGTGCAGCGAGGGCGGCAACAGCCAGCCCTGATCGACGTCCCAGGAGCGAAACACCTTGGCCATGAGCCGAGTGAATCACCTCGCAGCCTCGTCGTCGAGAGGATTACTCGGACAAGCTCCTAGATGTCGAAGCTATGAAGGTTGTTCACCCGAGGCGGGGGTGAGAGGCTGGGGTTGCGAAGCCAACCAACCCTGACCGAGTGCCTCGGATGAACACCCATCAGCATGCCCGTATGACGGTTCATGGTCGAGCCCTTCTGGTGAAGCGGATGCTGGTCGACGGCTGGCGCGTGGCCGAGGCGGCGCAGTCTGCTGGCATCAGCGAGCGCTCGGCCTACAAGTGGCTGGCCCGTTTTCGGACGGGCGGCGTGGGGGCACTTCGCGACAGAAGCTCGGCGCCCCTCCGGCCAACGGTGCGTGTCACGCCCGCGATCCGCATGCAGGTCGAGGCTCTGCGGCGCACGCGGCTGACGGGTCAGGCCATCGCCGAACGCCTCGCGCTTCCACGCTCCACCGTCGGCAGGGTCCTGCGCGGTCTCGGTCTCGGCCGGCTGAGCGCGCTCGAAGTTCGGCCGCCGGTCATCCGCTATCAGCGCGAGAGGCCGGGCGAACTCATCCACATCGACACGAAGAAGCTCGGTCGGATCGACGGTGTCGGTCACCGCATCACCGGCAACCGGCGCGACGGCCGGCGCGGCATCGGCTGGGAGGCCCTGCATGTGGCCATCGACGATGCCTCGCGCCTCGCCTACACGGCCGTTCTGCCCGACGAGACCAAGCAGAGCGCCGTCACCTTCATGAGTGAGGCGCTGGCGTTCTTCGCCCGACATGGCGTCATCGTCGAGCGCGTGATGAGCGACAACGGCTCGGCCTACCGCAGCCATGCCTTCCGCGATCTCCTCGCCGAGGCCGGCCTGCGACACGTCCGGACCAGGCCCTACACGCCGCGCACCAACGGCAAGGCCGAGCGCTTCATCCAGACCTCGCTGCGTGAATGGATCTACGCCGAGCCCTACGCCTCATCCGCCGACCGGACACAGGCCATGAGCCCTTGGATCAATCACTACAACACCAACCGAATCCACTCAGCCCTCAGCCGACAGACACCCTGGCAAAGGCTGAACAACCTTCTGGGCAACGACAGCAGGACGCGCTCACAGCGTTGGTAACCCGCGACACATTAATTGGCACTGCAGTCGCGAAACTACCAGTTGATATCTAACAAAAATAGCATCGCGAAACTACCAAAATGCGCTCTACGAACCAGGGAGCTGGAATGACTACTTCGCGGTTTGGATGTTCGGCGGCCCGAGATGCTGGAGAAAGTCTGGCTTGCCGAGGCTCACTCCAGCGCTGCGGAGGATCCCGTAGGCTGTGGTCACGTGGAAGAAGAAGTTCGGAAGCGCGAAGCCGGTGAGATAGGCCTGCCCGGTGAAGCGGTATCCCATGCCGTTCGGGAACTTCAGCTCCACCGCGCGTTCCGCGCCTGAAGCCAACGCGGCCGGATCGATGCCCTCGACGAAGGCAATCGTCCTGGCACAGCGCGCCTTGAGTTCGGCAAAAGTCGCCTCGACGTCGGGCATCGCGGGCGCTTCGATACCGGCAAGTCGTGCTACCGCGTTCTTCGCGCTGTCGGACGCCATTTGATACTGAGCAGGCAAAGGCTTCATGTCCGGAGCCAGCCGCCGGACGAGCAACTCAGCTTCAGGCTTTTCTGATGCCGCCTTGTCGAGCCACGCGCTCATGTTGCGTAGCGCGTTGACGAAGACCGGGACGCTGAGGTCGTGGATGCTGATGCTCATCCCGACTTGCTAAGGCACCTGCCATCCAAGCCGCGGTGAGAAGGCGCACACCGCGGAAGGGTATGTCGAACGAAGTTGCCAGATGGCTGACAAATGGCCGCTTCGAGGAAGCGGCGGCGGCCGGGCGGCTGGCATGGGTCGGGTCCCGTTGGCCCGCTGTACGACCGGGGTGGGTGGATTTTTGCTGGTCTGCTTTCGGGCGTGATGGTGGGAGAAGCGGACACCCGAGTGTGCTTTCGACAAACACCCAGGATCCCTCACAATTCGTTCTCGGCGCAGGCCGACCGAAGGACCATTGACCAGGAACAAGCGTCCCGTAGGACGCCGGTTTGTTGCTCAGCCAGTCGTTGATTTTAGTTCGCCCGGGCAACCTCGACGAGATTATCTGAGAACGACGGGGCGTGGCCCATGTCGGTGAAGGCGCCCGAGGAGATGCTGTTGACAGTGCCCTCGTTGAGCTGACGCCAGTAGCCGAGCGTCGCGACCACGATGCCGGCCTTCACATCGTCGGTGATGCGGGCCACGCCCTTGAAGGCGCCGCGGTCGTTGGCAACCTGGACCTTGTCGCCGTCCCTGATACCGCGGATTTCGGCATCGGCTTGGTTGATCATCACGAACTGCTCGCCCTGGCCCTTCTGCTTGTCCTCCATGTTCGCGTAGCAGGAGTTCAGGAAGTAGTGGCTCTTGGGCGAGACGATGTTGAGCGGGAAGCGCTTCGCCAGCTCCGGATCGTTCGCATGCGACTCGCGCGGGCCGAGGTAATCGGGCAGCGGATCGAGCGCCTCGCCGGGCTGGAAGCCCTCGTACATCTGCCGGAACGGCGGCGCGACGAAGTTCGTGGCGCCCTCGACCTTGAGCATGCACTTGCCGGTCGGCGTCGGGAAGTTGCCCTCCCGGTGCGGGGCTCGGTCGTCGGGCGTGCCGACCTTCAGCCGGGCGAAGCCGTGCTCGCGCATGTACGAGAGGTCGATGCCCTCGCAGGCCGGCGCGCTCCAGTCGACGTAGTGCTCCAGGCACTCGCTGTCGCTCCACTTGAAGTTCTCTTCCTCGAAGCCGAGCCGGGCCGCGAGCCGGCGGAAGATCTCGTTGTTCGGGATCGCCTCGCCGGGCGCATCCGCGCACTTGGTGTTGTAGGTCAGGTAGAGGTGGCCCCAGGACAGGATCATGTCCTCCATCTCAGCGCCCATCGTCGCCGGGAGCAGGATGTCGGCGTAGGAGGCCGTGTCCGAGATGAAGTGCTCGGCCGAGACCATGAACAGGTCTTCGCGCATCAGCCCTTCGACGATCTTGTCGGTCTCGGGCGCCTGCGTGACCGGGTTCGAGTTCCAGCACATCATCGACATGATCGGCGGATCGAGCTTCATCTCGCCGGTGAGCGCGCGTCCGATCTGCAGGTTCGAGACGACGCGGGTCCCCTCCGGGATCAGGTCGGGCCGGCACATCACGTCGAACTTGTAGGGGTGCTCCCAGACGCCGAACTGGGTGACGCCGCCGCCGACATGGCGCCAGGCGCCCGTCAGGGCCGGGATGGACGACACCGCCCTGATGGTCTGGCCGCCGCCGTAATGACGCTCCAGCGCCACGCCCATGCGGATGCCGACCGGCTGCTCGGTCGCCATCTCGCGGGCGAGCGTGCGGATGTCCTCGGCAGGCACCCCGGTGATCTCGGCCGCCCATTCCGGCGTGCGGGTGCTGGCCCGCTCCTTCAGCTCCTCGAAGCCGACCGTATAGTTGTCGACGTAGTCCTGATCGACGAGACCTTGTTCGATGATCGAGTTGATCAGCGCCATGGCGAGCGCGCCGTCCGTGCCGGGCTTCGGCGCGATGTGCCAGTCGGCGGCCTTCGCCGTGCGCGACGCGTAGGCGTCGATCACGACGACCTTGGCACCCTTCTTCTGGGCATCCTTGACGATGGCCCAGTGGTGCAGGTTCGTGCTGACCGAGTTGCAGGCCCAGATCACGATGTACTTGGAGTGGATGTAGCTGTCCGGGTCGAGGCCGGCGGTCGGGCCGACAGTGAGCAGCCAGGCCGTGCACGAGCCCTCACCGCAGAAGGTGCGCTCGGTCACGGTGGCGCCCATGCGGTTGAAGAAGGCATCGCCGCCGTTCAGCCCGTGCACCAGACCCTGGTTGCCGAGATAGCTGTAGGGCGCGATGGCCTGCGGCCCGTACTGGTCGATGATCGCCTTCCAGCGCGTGACGATGGTGTCCAGCGCCTCGTCCCAGGTGATGCGCTCGAACTGTCTCTCACCCTTCGGCCCGACCCGCTTCATTGGGTAGAGCAGCCGGTCCGGATGATAGTGGCGCTTCTCGTAGTCCTTCAGCTTCACGCACAGGCCGCCGCGTGTCATCGGGTGGTCCGGGTTGCCGCGCACGCCGAGCAGCTCCCCGTCCTTGACCTCGAAGATCATCGAGCAGGTGTCCGGGCAATCGTGCGGGCAGCCGCCGAAGAAAGTCTCGGTCAGGCTCTCGGCCTGGGCGACCAGCGGGGAGTCGGGCTTGACGATCTCGTTCATGTTTCCTCCACGGCCGAGCGTCCCGCCTTATGTTTCCTGACGGGCCGGCCCGGTGCGTCAGCAGAATGCACTCAAGTGCAAACAATTCCAAATTTTGGTCCGGTGGAAGGACCAAAAGAGTGCTGGGCCATGGTACCAACCGTTTTGTCGCGGATCGGCGCCGTGCGCCTGAGATCTGGTTCGTGCCGACAGGGATGGGGTACGTCACGGCAGGCCGGCGACCTCGGGCAGGATGGACCGTGTGGAACTGACGCTCACCCTGGACGCCAAGTCCGAGAAGCCGCTCCAGGCGCAGGTGTTCGACCAGGTTCGGGAGATCATCCTGGATGGGCAGATCAAGGCCGGCATGGCACTGCCTCCGAGCCGCCTTCTGGCGGAGCGACTCCGGGTGTCCCGCAACACGGTGATGCTGGCCTATGAACGCCTGGCGGCGGAGGGCTACGTTAGGGCGCGCGGTACGGCGGGCCTGTTCGTGGAGCCGATCTCGCCGGATAGTCTCCTCCTGATCCAACAGGGCAGTCGGTCAATTACGAACGGCCCGGTGCCGGACACGTCGAGCGAGCCCTTGCTTTGCTTCGCCGGCTCGCCCGGCGGCGGCGGCGACCGGCCGGAACTCGATTTCTGGGTCGGACGGTCCGATCCTGCCGGGTTCCCGCTGGCCATCTGGCGACGGATCGTGGCGCGGCTTCTGGCGCGGGAGACGCCATACCTGACCGATTACTGCGATCCGGCTGGCCTCCCGGATTTGCGCGTGGCCATCAGCACGCACCTACGGCGTGCCAGAGCGGTGGCTGTGACCGAGGATCAGGTCATCGTGACCACGGGTGGGCAGGACGCTCTCAACCTCGTGTTCAACCTGCTGAAGGGACATACCCGACAGCTCTGCATCGAGAACCCCTGCTACCTCGGAGCCTCGCTGATCTTCAGGAACGCCGACCTGGAGATCCATCCGGTTCCGGTCGACGGCGAGGGGCTGCGAACGGACCTCCTGCCAACGTCCAAAGGTAGCCTGCTCTACGTGACGCCGTCGCACCAGTTCCCCACCGGGGCCACCATGCCGCTGACGCGGCGCCTGGCCCTGCTGCGATGGGCGGAGGAAACCGACAGCTACATCGTCGAGGACGATTACGACAGCGACTTCCGGTACGACGGGCCGCCGCTGACGGCCTTAGCCGGTCTCGACGGAGGCCGGCGCGTCTTCTATGCCGGGACGTTCTCGAAGTCCGTGGGCGCCGGTCTCCGCATCGGCTTCGCCACGGTCCCGCGCCTGTTTTGGGACGAGGCGCGAATGCTGAAAGCACGGATGAGCAACGGCCAGGCCTGGCTCGAGCAGGCCGCGCTCGCCGCCTTCATCGACGAGGGGCACTTCGACCGGCACCTGCGCCGCCTGAGGCAGGTCTACAAGGCACGCCGGGACTGCCTCGTCCGGGCGCTATGCAAGACGTTCGACGGGGCCGCCATCCTCGGCGGCGAGAGTGGCCTGCATCTGGTCTGGCGCCTTCCGCCCGGGTTTCCGCCCGCCCGGCAGATCCAGCTCCTCGCACGCGAGCAGGGCCTCGGGGTCTACGCCCTTTCGAGCGGGGCCGCCTACGATTTCGACCCCGGGGCACGGGACGACATTTTGGTCTTCGGATATTCATCGCTCAACGAAACGCAGATCGAGACGGCAGTCGGCGCGTTGCAGCAGATATTGCTTGGGCAAGCAGACCGCGGCGAAGGCACGGTTTGAGTCTGCTTCAGACCACCCAACGAAATGACTTCTTCGGCGTAGTTGGGCCGACACTCGCAAGTCCGCTCTGCGACCGAGATGGGCGATTTCGAGACTGTCCGCTTCCGGGTGACGATGCATCGAAACGGACTTTGCCGCCTCACTCGGTTGTCTTCCTCCTACTGCGCGAAGTCGCTTCGGTTGAGGCCATAACGCTGCATCTTCTCGTTCAGTGTGCGACGGGGCAGGTCGAGCAGGCGCATCGCCTCGGCGATGCTGCCCCGGGCCTTCTGCAGGGCCTGACGGATCAGGTCGCGCTCGAAGGCCTCGACTCTGGCTGCAAGCGGCCGTGCGTCGTCCGCCTCGGGTTCCGGCGCGGCGGCGAGCCGGTCCAGGCCGAAGGCGTGGCGCTCGGCGGCGTTGCGCAACTCGCGCACGTTGCCCGGCCAGGCATGATCGACGAGCTCTTGGACGAGACGGGCGCACAAGGGGCGCATCGCGCGCCCATGCGACTGGGCGGCGCGGCTCGCGAAATGCTCGAAGAGCAGCGGGATGTCCTCGCGACGCTCGCGCAGCGGCGGGATACGTAGTTCTGCGACGCCGAGGCGGTAATAGAGGTCGGCCCGGAACCGGCCGGACGCCGCCTCGCCCCGCAGATCGACCTTGCTGGCACAGACCGTGCGCAGATCGGCGGGGACCGACTGGTTCGAACCGAGGCGCTCCAGACTGCGCTCCTGCAACACGCGCAGGATTTTCACCTGGCCCGAAAGCGGCATCGCCTCGATCTCATCGAGGAAGAGCGTGCCGCGATGGGCATATTCGAGCTTGCCGACCCGGCGCTTGACGGCGCCCGTGAAGGCGCCGGCCTCGTAGCCGAACAGCTCGCTCTCGACCATCGTATCGGGGATGGCCCCGCAATTGACGGCGACGAAGCGGGCGTCCCGCCGCCCGGAGAAGGCGTGTAGGCATTGCGCGACCAGTTCCTTGCCCGAGCCGGTCTCGCCGTTGACGACGACGTTGACCGGCGTCGCGGCCAGATCAAGCACCTCACGCCGCAGGGTCTCCATCGCCCGCGATGTGCCGACGAGGCGGCTCTCGATGCCGGGGGCGTCGGCGACTGCGTGGAGGCGGCGCAGCCGCAGGGTGAGGTGACGCTTCTCCCGGGCTCGCCCGATCGCCCCGACGAGGCGCTCGGGCTCGAACGGCTTTTCGATGAAGTCATAGGCACCACGCTGCATCGCCTCCACCGCCATCGCCACGTCGCCATGGCCGGTAACGAGGAGGATCGGCAGGTCCGGGTCGCGCCGCAGGGCCTGTTCGAGTACCTCAAGGCCGCCGATGCGCGGCATGCGCACATCGGTGACGAGGATGCCAGGGAAGCGCTCATCGATCCGGGCGAGCGCACCGTCCGGGTCCTCGAAGGTCGTGACATCGTAGTCGGCGAGCGTCAGCCACTGGTGCAGCGCCTCCCGCACGGTCTCGTCGTCGTCGATGAACAGCACTTGGTTCGGCAGAGGTGCCATCGCGCTCACGCCTCCGCGGCCGGCAGGACGAGGGTGAGCACCGCACCCCGTGCGCCGTTCGCGGCGGCGAGGCTGCCGCCGAAGTCGCGCACGATCAGAGACGACAGCGACAGG
Organism: Methylobacterium sp. J-078; assembly: GCF_022829285.1. Lineage (GTDB taxonomy): Bacteria > Pseudomonadota > Alphaproteobacteria > Rhizobiales > Beijerinckiaceae > Methylobacterium. The sequence continues at coordinate 53,094 of NZ_JAKSYI010000140.1, read as the reverse complement.
CCGAGGCCAAGGCCCTCGCCGGCTGCCTTCGTGGTGAAGAAGGGATCGAAGACGTGCGGCATGTGCTCCTCGGAAATCCCACTACCGCTGTCAGCGACGCACAGGCGCCAGCAGGATGCCGCCTCGCGCATCGCTGTCAGGTCGAGCCGGCGTTCGGGGGCGTCGCGCATGGCATCAAGGGCGTTGACCATCAGGTTTAGGATAACCTGTTCCAGGCGCACCGGCTCGGCCCGTACCGTCGCTTCGGGCGGGATCGCGCAGGTCACCTGGACGGCCTCGACGCGGATCCGGGCTGCGAGCAGGTCGAGCGCCGCCGCGGCGGCAGCGTCGAGCCGCACCGGCTCCCAGTGCTCGGGGCCTGTCTTGCGGGCAAAGACCTTGAGGTGACGAATGATCTCGGCGATGCGCTGCGTCACCTCGGTCATGCGCTTCAGGTTCCGGCCCACGGTCGCGGTGTCGCCGCGCTCCAGGAAGACGGAGGAGCTCGACAGGAAGGTGCGCAGGGCCGCCAGCGGCTGGTTGATCTCGTGGTTGATCGCCGTGGAGATCTGACCGAGCGCCGCGAGCCGGCCGGCATGGATCAGCTCATCCTGCGTCGCCCGCAAGGCGGCGGTGGCGCGTTCCCGCTCAGCGATCTCGCCGCGCAGGCGCGCGTTGGCGGTGCTGAGGTCGGAGGTCCGCTCCGCCACGCGTCGCTCCAGGGTGAGGCGCATGGCCTGCTCGCTGCGCAGACGCTGCCGTCTCTGGCTCGCCGCCGCGAGGGCGAACGCGAACGCGAGGCACGCGATCCCGGCAGCGAGCGATGCCAGCAGAGCCTGACGCAGCGTAGCGTCGGTCTCGGCGACGTACCAGAGCGTCCAGCCGAGATCCGGCATCGCGGCCCGCTCGACGATCCCCGACATGGTACCGTCGCCGCAGGGAAGTTCGATCGTGCCCCCGTCGATCCACTCCGAGAGCAGGGGCCGCAGATCACTGTCGCCGTACTGACGCGCCGCTTGGATGCGAGCCGTGTCGACCTGCGTGAGGGGACGGAACGGGCGATACTTCCAGGCGGGCTCACTGGCCAGGAAGACGACGCCGGCCGCGTCGGAGACGAGGACGTGCTCACCGGCTTGGCGCCACTCCCGCTGCAGGCCTTCGAGGTCGATCTTGACGACGACGACCCCCGCAAAGCCGCCGTCGCGGGCCGGCACCGCCTTGCCGATGAACAGACCGGGCCGGTTCGTCGTGGTCCCGATGCCGAAGTAGCGTGAAGCGCCGGTCGCGACAGCCTCGGTGAAGTACGGTCGATAGGCGTAGGACGTTCCGACGAAGCTGAGCGGCTGGTCCCAGTTACTCGCGCTACGGGTCAGCCCGTCCCGGTCGAGGAGGTAGATCGCGGCGACGTCCGATGCCTCGGCGATAGCCTCCAGCTTCGCGTTGACGGCGGCGATACCGGCAGGCGCATCGAGGTTTCCGAGGAGGCCGCGCACTTCGGTGTCGAGGGCGAGGACACCCGGAAGGTACCCGTAGCGTTCGACGGCCGCGCGCAGCACCGCCTCGCCGATGACGAGGCGCTGGCGCGCGGCGCGGCGCACCTGCTCGTGGCCCGCCTCGAGGGTGACGCCGAAGACGGCGGCCGTGGCCACCAGGGTGAGGACGGCCAGCCCCCACCCCCAGGCGGCGAGGGGGGTCCCGCGGCGCGTGATCCGCCGTAAGGCCGCCGTCACGACAGGGGACACGCTCAAGACATCCTCGATCCCCTGATCCGACCCGGTGCCGGCTCACCACGGATCATTCCACCCGAGCAGACGGCTGTCATGCGCTATCGCCACTCAGGCGCATGAGCGCGCCGTCGGCCGGCCCGTCAACGGCGCAGGACAACCATCTTCTCCTGTGTCATGTCGCGCATCGTGTAGGGAATGCCGCCGACCCCGTAGCCCGAGTTGCGCCGCCCCGCGAAGGGCATCCAGTCGGTGCGGAAGGCTGTCGCATCGTTGACCATCACCGCCGAAGCGTCGAGGCGCTCGGCGGCGCGCAGGGCGACGCCGAGATCCTGTGCGAAGACGCTCGCCTGGAAGGCGAAGGGCAGCGCATTTGCCGTCGCGATGGCGGCATCGAGGTCGTCGTAGCGGTACAGGCAAGTGACGGGCCCGAACACCTCCTCCCGCGACACCCGCGCTTCACGCGCAGGCGACTGCAGAACGGCTGGGTTGAGGGTCGTCTTGGAGAGGCGTTCGCCCCCGGTCAGGCGTGCGCCCCTTGCCACGGCCTCGTCGATCCAGGCGCGGACGCGATCGGCTTCGCGCGGCTGGATCAGGGGACCGACCTCGGTGTCCGGCAGGAGCGGGTCCCCGACCCGGAGTTCCGCGACGCGCTCCAGGAACCGCTCGGTGAAGGCCGCCTCGATCTCGGCATGGACGAAGATCCGCTGCGTCGACACGCAGACCTGTCCGGCATGGTAGTAGCCGCCCTTGACGAGCGGCGTGATGATCGCGTCGAGGTCGGCGCTCCGATCGACGATGGCGGGGGCGACGCCGCCATGCTCCAGCGCGGAGCGCGTGCCCGGCGCCAGACGGCCATGCAGGTGCCAGCCGACGCGAGCCGAGCCGATGAAGCTGACGAAGGCGACGCGCGGATCAGTCGCCAGCGCCTCGGCGAGGTCGTTCGTCGCCGGAAGAAAGGTCTGGCACCACGGTTCGGGCAGGCCGGCCTCATGGACGAGCCGCACGAAATCGAAGCAGGACAGCGGCGTGGCGGACGCCGGCTTGACGATCACCGGGCACCCAACGGCGATGGCCGGCGCGACCTGATGGACGATCAGGTTGAGCGGATGGTTGAAGGCCGAGATCGCCGCGACGACGCCGATCGGCTCGCGGGTCGTGAAGGCCCAGCGTCCCTCGCTCGCGGGGGTGAGGCCCATCGGGATCTCGCGACCCGCGAGATCGCGTAGAGCCTCGGCGGCGTTGCGGACGCCGTCGACGGCGCGGTCTACCTCGATCCGCGCATCGGTGAGCGGCTTTCCGCCCTCGCGTGCGATCTGGCGGCTGAAATGGTCGCGCTGCTCGGCGATGCGGCGGGCGACCGCCTGAAGAACGGCGATCCGGGCATGCGCCGGCAGTCGCGCATCGCGGTCCCGGACGGCACGCTCGGCGGCGGTGAGCTTCCGCTCCAGGGCCGAAGCGTCGTCGTAGGGTAATTCAGCAAAGGGCGTGCGGTCGTAGGCCTGGACGATCTGCAGCACGGGCAACCTCCTTGCTCCACGGCTCCGCTTGAGCGTGGAACCGGTTCGCGGAATCGTGTCGGGTTCATGGATGGGATCGGCGCCGCCGCTCCGGTGGGGGCGGCGCCGTACCGGATTATTCGGCTGCGCCGAGCGCCAGGTCCGCGACTTTGGTGCGTAACTCGTCGACCAAGACGCGGGTATTCTCCGAGTAGTCGATCGGCACCGCCACGAGGTGAACGCCACCGGCCTGGAAGGCATGATCCAGCGTCGGCACCAGATCCTCGACCGCGCCGACCCGATGGCCCATGGCACCGTAGGATTCCGCGTACTTCACGAAGTCCGGGTTCTTGAAGGTCATTCCGTAGTCCGGGAACTGATCCACGGCCTGCTTCCAACGGATCATGCCGTAGGCCGAGTCGTCGAGGATCAGGACCACGAGGTTGAGCCCGAGGCGCACCGCAGTCTCCATCTCCTGGCTGTTCATCATGAAGCCGCCGTCGCCGCACACCGCCATGACGCGGCGCTCGGGGTAGAGGATCGCGGCCATCATCGCCGAGGGAAGCCCTGCGCCCATCGTGGCCAGGGCATTGTCGAGCAGCAGCGTGTTGGCGACGTAGGTGCGGTAGTTCCTGGCGAACCAGATCTTATACATCCCGTTGTCGAGGCAGACGATGCCGTCCTGCGGGATGACCGCGCGCACGTCGCGCACGAGGCGCTGGGGCGTGACGGGGAAGCGATCCTCGTCGTTGCGGTCGGCGATGCGCGTCAGGATGTGGTCGCGCAGGTGGAGCAGCGCGCCCGCGTTCGGCAGCCTGTCCTCCAGACGGTCGGCGATCAGCTTCAGGGTCGGACCGAGGTCGCCCACCACTTCGGCGTCGGGGTAGTACACCTCCTCGACGTTCGCGGGCGTGTAGCTGATGTGCAGCACCTTCTGGCCCAACTGGCCCATGAAGAAGGGCGGCTTCTCCACCGTGTCGTGGCCGATGGCGATGATGAGGTCGGCCGCGTCGATCGCCTCGTGCACGTAGTCGCGCTCGGAGAGCGCGGCGGTGCCCATGTAGAGGCGGGTGCCGTGGGCCACCGTGCCCTTCCCCATCTGCGTCGTGAAGAACGGGATGCCGGTGCGCTGCACGAACCCGCCGAGATCGCTCGTGGAGCGCGGGCGGCTCGCGGCGGCCCCGAGCATGATCAGCGGACGCTCGGCCGCCTGGATCATCCGGGCGGCGCGCTCGATCGAGGTTGGGTGGGCGACCGGGATATCGATCGGGTGCCGCGGTACCGTGTAGGCCTCGGCTTCCTCGGCGGCGATGTCCTCGGGCAATTCGAGCAGGACCGGACCGGGCCGCTCCTCCATGGCGACGCGGAAGGCGTCGCGCACGATGGTGGGGATCGAGGAGGCGGAGACGATCTGGCGGGCCATCTTGGTGATCGGCTTCATCGTTGCGATGATGTCGACGATCTGGAAGCGCGCCTGCCGGGCCTTGAGGATGCCCTTCTGGCCGGTGATGATGATCATCGGCATGGCGCCGAGATGGGCGTAGGCCGCGCCCGTGGCGAAGTTCAGCGCACCGGGGCCGAGCGTCGCGAGGCAGACGCCGGGCTTGCCCGTCAGACGGCCGTAGGTGGCGGCCATGAAGGCCGCGGCCTGCTCGTGCCGGGTCAGGATCAGCTCGATCTTCGACGTGCGCAGGCTCTCGACGATGTCGAGGTTCTCCTCGCCGGGGATGCCGAAGATGCGTTCGACGCCTTCGTTCTCGAGAGCCTGGATGAGTAGGTCGGATCCTTTGGGCACGACGCCCTCCTGTTGTTGGCTTGAGTCCGGCCGATCACGCAGGGGTCGACCGTCAGTTGCGCGAGTTCGTCGCTGGCTGAGGAATCTTCAGGGGTGATGGAGGTTGGGGTGCCGCGCGCGCCGGGCCCGCGGCAGCAATGCGCACCGGTGTTAGCCGCTCATCCGACCGTTGCCGTCGAGGTAGCCGTACTTGCGCGTGTCGGGCATCCAGAGCGAGGCGGCGAAGGCGACCGCAGCCATGGCGGCGACGTACCAGAAGAACAGGCTCTCGTTGCCGTAGGACTTGAACGAGAGCGCCACGTATTCCGCGGTTCCGCCGAACATGGCGTTGGCGATGGCGTAGGGCAGGCCGACGCCCAGCGCGCGCACCTCGGCCGGGAACAGCTCGGCTTTCACCACGCCGCTGATCGAGGTGTAGAAGGTCGCGATGACCAGGCCGACCATGATCAGGCCGAAGGCGGCGTAGGGGCTCGTGATCAGCGACAGCGTCGAGAGCAGCGGCACGGCGCCGAGCATCGCGAGCCCGCTGAACAGGATCATGTTGTTGCGCCGTCCGATCCGATCCGAGAGCAGGCCGAACAGCGGCTGCAGCAGCATGAAAGCGACCAGCGCCAGGGTCATCACCGTCGAGACTGATTTAAGATCGAGCTTGACCGTGTTGACGAGGAACTTCTGCATGTAGGTCGTCATCGTGTAAAAATAGAGTGAACCGCCCATGGTGAAAGCGAAGGTGATCAGTAGCGCGCGCTTGTGCTGCATCAACGCCCGCATCGAACCGGCGTCCTTGCTCTGCATCGTCTCGTGCGAGACCGATTCCTTGAGCGAGCCGCGCAGCATCATCGCGACGATGGCGGCGGCGGCACCGATGAGGAACGGGATGCGCCAGCCCCAGGCCCGCATCTCCTCGCCGGTGAGGATGTGCTGAAGGGCGAACACCACGAGCACCGCGAGCAGCTGACCGCCGATCAGGGTGACGTACTGGAACGAGGACAGGAAGCCGCGCCGCCCCTTGCCGGCGATCTCGCTCATGTAGGTCGCCGCGGTACCGTACTCGCCGCCGACCGAGAGCCCCTGGGCAAGGCGCGCCACCAGCAGCAGCACGGGGGCCAGCACGCCGATCGACTCGTAGGTTGGCAGCAGCCCGATCATCAGCGAGCCGGCGCACATCAGCAGCACCGAGAACACCATCGAGGACTTGCGCCCCCGTCGGTCCGCGATCCGCCCGAAGATCCAACCGCCGAGCGGGCGCATGAAGAAGCCGACCGCGAAGATGCCGGCCGTGGCGAGCAACTGTCCGGTCGTGCTGCTGGAGGGGAAGAAGGCGGAGGCGAAGTAGATCGACGTAAATGCGTAGGCGTAGAAGTCGTACCACTCGACGAGGTTGCCTGATGAGGCGGCGACGATGGCCTTGATCTTCTGGCGGTCCGTTGCTTCGGCGCGGGCGGGGATATCCCCGATCGCCGCGGGTGCAGCCGTGTTCATGGACGTTCTCCCTGTTGTGAACTTCGGCCTCACCGGAATGTGGCCGTGATCGACCCGCCCCACGAACCCGGGCCTTCGGCCTCTTCACGGTCAGCACCGACGGGATGCAAAGGAGTGATGGCAACCGGGATGCCAACCATCACGATCGCCAAAAGTCACGACGATACAGTACCTTAGGGGAATATGTCGTGAGACGGGTAGGCCAACTCTCGCCGATCGGGAGCCACCGTCGGCGGAATCTTGCCGATCACGTCAGGTCGTGTCCCCTGGCGTGGTGTAGCTCGCTGAGAGCCACCACGATCGCCGGCATGGGCCGGGAGGATCAGGCTGCCAGGGTCGGCAGGCTGACGGGGGGATCATCGCCGAACGGGGCGATGCTTTCCAGGGTCATGAAACGGGACCGCTGGACGGCCCATTCGTCGTTTTGTTCGAGCAGGATCGCGCCGACGAGACGGGTGATGGCAGCCTCGTGGGGGAGGATGCCGACGACCTCGGTCCGGCGTTTGATCTCGCCGTTCAGGCGCTCCAGCGGGATCGTGCTGTGGAGCTTAACCCGGTGAGCGGCCGGGAAGCCCATGTAGGCCAGTACGCCGGGCCCGGCGGTGTCCATCAGGGTCGCGCGCTTGGGCACCTCGACCCGGAGCTGATCGGCCACCTGCACCCTTGCTGACGGGCCACCTCCGCGTCGTCCTGGGCGAAGGCAGTGGCGAGGAAAACCGAGACGACGCGGCGACTCGCGTGGCCGGTATAGGCCAGCACGTTGCGCATGAAATTGGACGCGCCACCGCCTCACGACCCACGCATCCCACACGCGTCGACCCTATGGCCCTTGCCTGCGGAGCCCGCGCAGACATCCGTTCGAGCCTGAAGGCTTCCACTGACCCGTTGCGCAAGGCCGCCGCATGGGCTACCAGAGCGACACGGTCAGCACCCGTAGCTCAGCTGGATAGAGCGTTGCCCTCCGAAGGCAAAGGTCACACGTTCGAATCGTGTCGGGTGCGCCAATTCGATCAAGCACGTAACTGAATTTCGCCTGGGCTCTTGAGGGGCCGCGGAAGCGCTGCGGAAGCAAGCTGCAGAAAATCAGTGCGTGCCATCCCCTCGCTCGCATACCGCCTGACACTGCAGCTGCTTCGGTGACGTCGAATCACGGTGTGCCGACATGCGCTCCGTCGAGGCGTAGCGGCAGACCCCAACTTAAGGAAATCCTTTGTCCGATCACCTCCAGAGCCGAGAGCGGAAGCAAGCTGAGGCGGCCTTTGCGAGAGAGCAGAACCAGCCCATTCCTATGCCCGACGATGTGCCGCCCCAAAGCTCGGCTGATGAGAAAATGGCAAAGCAGAAGGCTGCACGCTTAGCGCGGGATGCCGCCCAGCCGACGGCGAAGAAATGTTAGCTGGGCAAATGAAGGCGAAGGGCTATTTGAGAAGAGCATCGGCAGCCCCTACCAGAGGAGCTAGCGTGTGGCTGCGGAAGGATAGGACTAACTTGTGTTAGTGGGTATATCATCATTGCAAAGAGGCGATCCTGCAACACCAACTGAAATTTACTGCGCCTAGGTTGTAGGACACAGGAATTTGAACAAATGTCTGCGCATCTGAGCACGTGCGGAGACGAAACGTGACCTTCAAGCTATTCTCACCTGATGGATTTACAGGAACTTCTTTTTATCAGACAAGAAATTTAAATCTCGCGGAAGCCGTAGCCTCCACCAATAATCAATAAAATTAACAATTACGAATAATCTCTCAAACAGCTGAGATATATCAGACTTTTTAAATTATGGCGGGTCGACATTAAAAATCACAACAATACTAGAAAACGGCGAGAACAATGGGCTCGTTAGATTAGAAGCTGGACTTTCGAATGGTGGGGGTATCTTACCTGGAGGCGGAAGTCGACCGATCGTGTTTATCAATGGCGGAACCCTTCAGGCGCGACAAACAGGGTTCCAAACGTTCGAAGGTATCAACGTCCAGCAAATCGGAACGAATATTATTTTATATCTGAGTTCCGTCACCAATCACCAGCCAGGACAGACGTTTACCCTCACTACCAATAGTTCATCAGGCTCATTCCCCGATCGGTTCAACTTCAATCCCTGCTTCGCATTAGGCACTCAGATTGCCACGGCAGAGGGTGAAGTCCCCGTTGAGAAGCTCACCGCCGGAGCCATCGCTATCACCGCCGGCGGTACACATCGGCCGGTCCGCTGGATCGGACGCCGTACCCTTTCGTACAACCATCATCCGCGTCGTGAGGCCGTCTGGCCCGTGCGTGTGTCGGCTGGAGCCTTCGGAGAAGGCCTGCCGCGCCGAGATCCGCCTGCACTCGCGCAGCTTCGTGCCCGAGCGCGTGCGTGTCGGTTCCGGCGATGGGCGCCGCCCCGGCGTGCCCCTGCGCGGTCTGTCGGTGGTGGACGGTGCCGGTGTGACGCGATTGCTGCCGATCGCGAGCGAGGCTCTGAGCCAGGGCTTCTCCGTTGTGCAGGGCGAGGCCGATCGGCCCTGGCGCTGGACGACGGGCGAGGCTGTCGTGCCTCCCATCCTTTGGGCCGGGACCGAAGGAGGCTTCAGCCTCGTCGTCGAACTGGCGCCTGAGGAGGGAACCATACAGGCTTGGCAAGCGCCCGCGATGGCGACGAGCCAGGATGCGTCCGAAGTCAGCCTTGAAGCCGCGGCGGCGTAGCAACTGACGGTCGGATTACAATCCGTCGTGATCATGCCTGGCCGCTGCAAGGGCGCGTCGGGCATTTCTATGCCGATCTGTCAGAGGTTCGAATGCGGATCTGTCATTCGAACCCGTGCCCCTCCCTTACGAAGGTTGTGCTCGCGGGGCCACACAGACGATCCGCCTCCTTCGACACGGACAAGCTGCCACACTCCGTGCAAAGGCCTCCCTCAAGCCTCCCTGATCGAGGTCAGCGGAGAAGAGTCGCCATGAGCAACCAGGGACAGCCGACCGGCGCCGAGGTCATCACGTTTCCGCCCCGCGTGGCGTCGACGACGCCGGATGCCGACATCGCCTCTATGATCGAGGTGCTTCAGGATCAGCTCACCTTGGCGCGCGAGGGGAAGTTGCGCTCCGTGGCCGTCGTGTCCGTTTCCGCTGACGGCGAGGCTATCGGCACGCAGTGGTCGTGCAAGGGGGCTGACGTCACCGGCCTGATCGGCAAGCTGACCGTGCTGACGCATGACTTGATGGCGGCTCGAAGGTAATCAGCGTAAGCTGCCCTCGTTCGGCTCGGGCGAGCAGGCAGACTTAACGCAACGCCAGTGGCAGAACGGCAGCCCTATGGTTGCGAACGAACCTCAAGGCGGCGTCGCCCCCATGCGTCACTGGGATATCGCCCGCCAGCCCCGGAGGTGTTCGTGCCAGTCTTCACCGCTTGGCCGGGTGCGCTCGCCCGACCGGCTCCGCCGGCCAAGTGACCCGTGGTGGAGCGGCCCACCGCGCACCAACTCTGCTCTCGAACCACCTCGTGGGGGCCGATCATCGAGCCAGCGCCGGCAATGGCGTTTTGCAGGGCGATGCAGCCGTGAGGGGCCTGTCCCATAACGCCTCCCGGATTGCGGCGGCCTCCGCCAACCGGATTCCGCCACATTCGGGACTGCACGCCCGGGACGCGAACGTGGCGTAGAGCGGCCCGTGCACGGGATCTCGAGCCGTGGCCTCGGTTCGAACGACAGCGCTCGTTCCTCGGGCCCAAGCGCGACGATCTCATCGGCAACCGATGTTCAGGGAGCGAATGGCGCGGGATCGCGTTGAACCTGACTTCCCGCGATGTCTGGACAGCCACGATGCCCATGAACCGATTGGCTGAGACCGAAGCGTGCCTTGCCCGCACCGACAGCGTCTGGCGCTCCGAGATGACGCGGCGGTTCGGTCCGGATGGCGTCCTGGAGTTCGGATACCGCGCGGAGGGCCGCGGGGAGGATGGAACGCCGATCCGCCGGGCCTTCGAGGCGCGGCGACAGGCCGTCGCACTCTGGCGTCACGAGCGGCGCACGGAAAGCTAGAGCGGCGGGAGACCGATCGAGCCCATGTGGTTCACCTCCGTCCTCGCCCTGTGGGCCGCCTACTGGGCCGCGATGTTCGCCCAGGTCGCGCACCTGCGCTCGCTGGACGATGGCGCGGGCGCCGTCACCTTCTCCTGGCTGTCCAGGGGCCTTCTCGCGGTCGGCGCTGGGCTCTTCCTCATCGCCAAGATCTCTTCACACGGCCAGAGCCTCTAGGCCCGGAGCCTCCGGGCTGAGGCCGTCGCGGGTCCGGGCGAAAGCGTCCGGCGCGCGTCGCCCTGCGATGTCCCGCCGGGACGGAATTCTCGCCGATGGACCAGCCTCGTTTCCGGCGTCTCCGCCGGGGGGAATGTCAATGGCCGCAGAGAGAAGAGGAGGTCTGTCAAATGAATTGAGCTTTTCCGAACCGTTTCATCAAGAACTCTGCTAGGACTTTCCCTTCGGCTCATGAAATAGGGACGCGCCGGGGTCCATGCGGTGAACGCGTCCAGCGAGAAAGACCCTTTATGACCCACGAGAACCCGAGCATGGAATTCTCGAATCTCACCGGACGAGCGACCCAGGACGGCATCACCGTGACGGTGAACGTCTACCGCTTCGCCGGCACCCAGGATCCCTGGACCCTGGAGGTTGTCGATCCGGCGGGATGGTCGACGATCTGGAGCACCACATTCGCGTCCGACGAGGATGCCCTCGATGCCTTCACCGAGGCCGTCGAGGAGGGGGGTGGCATGCGCGCCTTCCTGGAACCGCCCCCGACGCTGCACTGAGCGGCGGCGCGCCCGCGAGCGACAACGGCTCGCGCACGCGGCCGGCCCGCACGGCCATGCGCGGACATCACCGCGGTGGTGACACCTTCGGAGAAAGCCTATGCGCATCCTTGTCGGCTGCGAGATGACCTACGCGTTTCCTCAACCCACGCCGGTCATCGCGACGCTCAACGTGCATGCGTCGCGGGTCTCCGACCTCGAGCGCCCGGACTACCTCGTCACGAGCCCCTCCGTACCTCTGGAGGGCTACCGCGACAGCTTCGGCAACTGGTGCCAGCGCATGACGGCGCCGGCCGGCACCTTCACGCTGAAGACCGAGACGGTGGTGCGCGACGCCGGACGCGGGGACCAGCCCTGCGCCGACGCGCCGGAGACGCCCGTGGCGAAGCTGCCCACCGACAGCCTGCTGTTCCTGCTCGGGAGCCGCTACTGCGAGACGGACCGTCTCTCGCAGATCGCCTGGGACCTGTTCGGCCATCTTCCCCCGGGCTGGAGCCGCGTCCAGGCCATCTGCGACTACGTGCACGACCGAATCACCTTCGGGTACGAGCATGCGCGCGCCACGCGGACCGCCTTCGACGTGTTCGAGGAGCAGCGTGGCGTCTGCCGCGACTACGCGCATCTCGCCATCGCGTTCTGCCGCTGCCTGAACATCCCGGCCCGCTACTGCAACGGCTACGTCAGCGACATCGGCCTGCCGCTGCCGCACACCCCGGGCGACTTCGCGGCCTGGATGGAAGTCCATCTCGACGGCCGCTGGCACACCTTCGATCCACGCAACAACGCCTCGCGGATCGGCCGCATCCTGATCGCCTACGGGCGCGATGCGGCGGACGTGCCGCTCACCCTGACCTTCGGGGCCAACACCCTGACCCGGTTCGTGGTCACGACCGAGGAAGCCCCGCCCATCGCCTGACACGCGTGCCGCGCGCGTTCCCTCGAGCCCCGGCGCCGAGAGGCGCCCCACTCCAACATCCCGGCGCCGAGAGGCGCCCCATCCCACCCCGGAAAGACCCAACATGAGCCAGACCGACATGCTCGCCGAGAACGTCACGATCGCGGACCTCGCGGGCCGCAAGGCGGACCGCCTCGAGTATCTGAAGGGCGTCTACCTCAACATGGTCCCCGACCAGGCCAGCAATCCGACCCTGCGCGTCCGCCTCAGCCGCCTCGGCGTGGGGGTTCGGCCGGCCTACCGGATCGAGCGCGACGACACCGATGGTCAGACCGTCGTCATGGGTTTCTACCAGGGCGACAAGCACAAGCCCCTGCCCAAGCGGCTGCACGATTGCGACGGGCCGACCTGGAGCAACGAGACCATGAGCTACGTCGATCTGCGCACCCTCCACAACGGTGCGATCGGAGCATGAGTCGTCGATGATCGAGTTCTTCGACCGCGCCGGCGCCGAGGCGGCGTTCTGCCAGGACGGCCGCTCCCTGTACCTCTGGAACGGCAAGGCGGCGGCCTTCATCCAGGACGACAAGGTCTATGCCTATGACGGCCGCTTCATCGGCTGGGCGGACCGGGGCTGGATTTCGGATGCGGACGGCGCATGCCTCCTCTTCGAACACGACGCGGTCGGCGGCCCCCAGAAGCCGGAGCGGCGGGCGAAGACCACGCCCGGCCCACGCGGCGCGCGGCCGTCCCGCGCCGAACCGCACGACGCCCCACCGCGGCCCACCGCATCCCTGGTCTGGTCCGACAGGGTTCTGTCCGATCTGATCTGACGTCGCGCCGACCCCATCGGCCCACCGGCTCAACTCTCTGAGCTGTGCGCCGGTGAGGTCGCTTCTTTCAGGATACGAACCCGGCGGACCCTGGCCTGCTCCCCGGATTGCGGTTCTGCGTGCGGCCGTCCCGGCGCCTCAGCCGCCGGCCGCTCCGGCCATGATCGTGACGTAGACCGGACGCCCCTCCGGGCCGCCCCGGGTCAGCCGCACGCGCCAGAGCGGCGGCACCCGCTGCCAGCCGGCCTGCGGGCCGACATCCGTCACGCTCAAGGTCCAGGGCTCGCCGTTGGAGAAGGTGCCCTGCTCGATCCCGGCCTGCAGGCCGCGCGCGGCGCGCAGCGCCACGATGCCGGGCGCCTCGTCGCTGACGATGTCCGCGGACGCGACCCGGCCCAGGCCGAACTGCGTGCTGCCCGCGACCTGGAGCGCCGTGACGAGGCCGACGGCCACGATGGCGAAGGCCACCAGGACCTCCACCAGGGTGAAGCCCGCTTCCGCCTCCGCGGCCGGCGTCGCGTTCCGCATCACATACCCTTCGCTGGGCCCTGCCCTTCGCTGGACCTGCGCGAGGCCGGCCCGAGGCGCGTCTCGGGGTCGGGCCGCCGGACGATCCTGACACAGGCGCGTCGCGCAGGCGAGCCGGGCATCGGACCACGGGGTGAAGCCGGAGTTGTGGGATCGCCGGGACGCGGTACTCTGTCGGACAGGGAGACACGCCGATGACCACCTCGACGACGGCCGGCAGGGCCGCGCCCTCGATCTATGACCGGGACCTGGACAAGAACCCGGCCAATTACCAGCCACTGACGCCGCTCAGCTACCTCGACCGGGCCGCGCGGGTGTTTCCCGACCACACGGCCGTCATCCACGGCCCCCTGCGGCGCAGCTACGCCGAGCTCTATGCGCGCTGCCGCCGCCTCGGCGCGGCGCTGGCGGCGCGGGGCATCGGGCGGGGCGACACCGTCGCGGTCCTCCTCGCCAACACGCCCGAGATGATCGAGTGCCATTACGGGGTGCCGATGACAGGGGCCGTCCTCAACACCCTGAACACCCGCCTCGATGCCGCCGCCCTCGCCTTCTGCCTCGACCACGGCGAGGCCCGAGTCCTGATCACCGACCGGGAATTTTCCAAGGTGGTGGTCCCGGCGCTGGCCCAGGCCCGGGTGAAGCCCCTGGTGATCGACGTGGACGACCCGGAATTCACCGGCCCCGGCGAGGCCGTGGGCAGTCTCGGCTACGAAGCCCTGCTGGCGGAGGGCGACCCGGCCTGGGACTGGGCGATGCCCGGCGACGAGTGGGACGCAATCTCCCTGAACTACACCTCGGGCACCACCGGGGACCCGAAGGGGGTGGTCTACCACCATCGCGGCGCCGCCCTGCTCTGCCTCGGCAACGTGCTCACGGGCGCGCTCGGGCAGCACCCGGTCTATCTCTGGACCCTGCCGATGTTCCACTGCAACGGCTGGTGCTTCCCCTGGACCCTGTCGGTGGTGGCCGGCACGCATGTATGCCTGCGCCAGGTCCGCGCCGGCGCGCTCTACCAGGCGCTCGCCGAGCACGGCGTCAGCCATCTCTGCGGCGCGCCGATCGTGATGCAGCTCCTGCTCAACGCGTCCGATTCCGAGCGCCGTCCCCTGCCCCACCGGGTCGCCTTCCTCACGGCCGCCGCGCCCCCGCCCCAGGCGGTCCTCGGCGCCATGGGAGCCGCCGGCTTCGACGTCACCCACCTCTACGGCCTGACCGAGACCTACGGCCCGGCGGTGGTCAACGCCTGGCACCGGGACTGGGACGCCCTGGACGCGGACGCCCGCGCGGAAAAGATGGCGCGCCAGGGCGTGCGCTACCCCGTGCTCGAAGGCTTCGACATCCGCGATCCGGAGACCTGCGAATCGGTGCCGGCGGACGGCCAGACCATGGGCGAGGCGATGTTTCGCGGCAACGTGGTGATGCGCGGCTACCTGAAGAACCCGGAGGCGACCCAGGCCGCGTTCAACGGCGGCTGGTTCCGCTCCGGCGACCTCGGGGTGAAGCACCCGGACGGCTACATCCAGCTCAAGGACCGCTCGAAGGACATCATCATCTCAGGGGGCGAGAACATCTCGTCGATCGAGGTCGAGGACGCCCTGTTCCGCCACCCCGCCGTCTCCGCCGCCGCCGTGGTCGCCCGGCCGGACGACAAGTGGGGCGAGACCCCGATGGCCTTCGTGGAGCTCAAGCCCGGCGCCACCGTGGAGGTCGACGCCCTGATCGCCTGGTGCCGCGAGCGGCTGGCCGGCTACAAACTGCCCCGCCACATCGTGTTCGGCGAACTGCCCAAGACCTCGACGGGCAAGGTGCAGAAGTATCTTTTGCGGGAGCGGGCGCGGGAGGGGTGAAGCGCCGCTCCGCTCGATGGCTTGGATTCACCGAACCGGGAAACGTCTGGCGTCTCCCGGAACGTGATCCCCCTCCCCCTTGTGGGGAGGGGTCAGGGGTGGGGGTGGCTCCGCCAGCCTCCGCAGCCCAAACAGGGTCGCCCGACCACCCCCACCTCCGGCTCTCCTCCCCACAAGGGGGAGGAGGGACCCGCGCCCTTTGACAAAGCCGCAAATCGCTAAAAGAAAAGGCCGGGACGATGCCCGGCCTCCTCGATCGATCCTGAAAACGCGGTGGCTTACGCAACCCCGCCCGAACGCTCGAAGCGCTTGCGCTCGTTCGGGTCGAGGTAGGTCTTGCGCAGGCGGATCGACTTCGGCGTGACTTCCATGAGCTCGTCGTCCTGAATCCAGGCCAGCGAGCGCTCCAGGGTCATGCGGATCGGGGGCGTCAGGCGCACGGCCTCGTCCTTCGAGGTGGTGCGGATGTTGGTGAGCTTCTTGCCCTTGAGCACGTTCACCTCGAGGTCGTTCTCGCGGTTGTGCTCGCCGATGATCATGCCCTGATAGACCTTGGCGCCGGGCTCGATCATCATCGGGCCGCGATCCTCCAGGTTCCACATGGCGTAGGCCACGGCCTCGCCCTTGTCGTTGGAGATCAGCACGCCGTTGCGGCGGCCGGGCATCTCGCCCTTGTAGGGCTCGTAGGCCTTGAACAGGCGGTTCATGATCGCGGTGCCGCGCGTGTCGGTCATGAGCTCGCCCTGGTAGCCGATGAGGCCACGGGTGGGCGCATGGAAGACGAGGCGCAGGCGGGAGCCGCCCGACGGCTTCATCTCGATCATCTCGGCCTTGCGCTCGGACATCTTCTGCACGACGACGCCGGAATACTCCTCGTCGACGTCGACCACGACCTCTTCGACCGGCTCCAGCACGCCGTCGTTCTCGTCCTTGGAGAGCACCACGCGGGGACGCGAGACCGCAATCTCGAAGCCCTCGCGGCGCATGGTCTCGATGAGGATGGCGAGCTGCAACTCGCCGCGGCCCGAGACGAAGAACGAATCCTTGTCGGCCGCCTCCTCGATCTTGAGCGTGACGTTGCCCTCGGCCTCCTTGAACAGGCGGTCGCGGATCATGCGGCTCGTGACCTTGTCGCCCTCGGTGCCGGCGAGCGGGCTGTCATTGACGATGAACGACATGGTGACGGTGGGCGGATCGATCGGCTGGGCCTGGATCGGGGTCTCGACCTGGGGATCGCAGAAGGTGTCGGCCACCGTGCCCTTCACGAGGCCCGCGATGGAGACGATGTCGCCGGCTTCACCCACGTCGATGGGCGCGCGCTCCAGGCCGCGGAAGGCCAGGATCTTCGAGACGCGGCCGGTCTCCACGAGCTTGCCGGTGCGGTCCATGACCTTGATGGCCTGGTTCGGCTTGACCGTGCCGGACGCGATGCGGCCCGTGATGATGCGGCCGAGGAACGGGTTGGCTTCGAGAAGCGTGCCGAGCATCCGGAACGGACCCTCCTCCACCTTCGCCTGGGGCACGTGCTCAAGCACGAGATCGAAGAGCGGCGCGAGGCCCTGGGTCTGGTCGCCGTCCGGCGCCGTCGCCATCCAGCCGGCGCGGCCCGAACCGTAGAGGATCGGGAAGTCGAGCTGCTCGTCGGTGGCGTCGAGCGCCGCGAACAGGTCGAACACCTCGTTCACCACCTCGGTGATGCGGGCGTCCGGACGGTCGACCTTGTTGATCGCCACGATCGGCTTCAGGCCGATCTTGAGGGCCTTGCCGACCACGAACTTGGTCTGGGGCATCGGGCCTTCGGCGGCGTCGACGAGCACGATCACGCCGTCCACCATCGAGAGGATGCGCTCCACCTCACCGCCGAAATCGGCGTGGCCGGGGGTGTCGACGACGTTGACGCGGGTGTCCTTCCAGACGACCGAGGTCGCCTTGGCCAGGATGGTGATGCCGCGCTCCTTCTCGAGGTCGTTCGAGTCCATGGCGCGCTCCTCGACGCGCTGGTTCTCGCGGAACGATCCGGACTGCGACAGCAGCTTGTCGACGAGCGTCGTCTTGCCGTGGTCGACGTGGGCGATGATGGCGATGTTGCGAAGCTTCATAGGGTATCCGGAAGCGAGAAGAGCCCGTCACGCGACGGGCCGCAGGAATGCGGCCGGCTGCGCCGGGTCACGGGATCGAGCTATCGCGTCGCAATATAAGGTGTGGGCCTCCGGGGCAAGGGGGCGGGCGGCATCCCCCTCCCCCGCCGGACGCGGGTGCAGCAGGGGTCGTAGGATTGTGCGACCGGCCGTGGCCGGGATCGTGCGTCGACGTTGTGCGGCGGCACAGGGGCGGTCGTGCTTGATACGGAGACCGGGCGCGATGCTTCAACCTTCCTCATGGAAATGGGCCCGTGATCTTCTTCGGCGCGCATGGACCGGTAGGACGCCGGCGTTTCGCGCGGGACTTTTGCCGGGGACGCCCGATGCTCGGCATGACCTGCAAATGGCGAGCGGCAGACTGATGACTCTCCAGTCCAACATTGAGAGTAGCAGACGCTTAACCTTGGCATTAAGACCTTCAGAGCGTTCATCTATCGGTGACTTTTACAACCCATGGTTATATTCAGCCATCCGGGGGAGCTACTGATGTTAGGACGCGTATTTGGCCGCAGAAAGATAAATCCGGCCGTACCGATTTTAGATAAGATATTATTGACAAAGGAGGCGACAAATGATACTGACAATCAATGTATCTTATCTCTCAATGCAAGCATAGTGAATTACTTTATTACAGAGTTTAAATATCTTATTCCGGAATTGCCGCCTGCGGCAATCGAAAGTTACTCCGTCGATTACTACGCGGCGCAAGTTAAAAATGGAGGCCATGGACAATTCGCGCACAATGCCAATGGCAAGCCCATCTCCTGGGCTTTCGCGCGTTCCGGATTGCTTGCCATGGGTGCGACGAAGCACCTTTCGGTGTTTGATCGCTTCGAGGCAATCATTAAACGCAATGACGCTCGGGCGCGACGCATCATAGAGCAGGGCGGCTTCGGCGAGATGGACCCTGAGGTCGAAGAACTCGATTCCGCCTTTTATGCCAATGACGTGACCTCCTCACTTACGGATATCAACGCTCGATGGCTTAAATCACGACCGAACTTGTACATCCTTCCGTTTTCCGAGATGCAAAACTACATCGAAGGGTTTAGTGTCTATCCCGGCATCCTTGCCAGAATGGCGAAGCCTTAGGCTTTCCGAGAGACAATCGTTAGGCCATCTGGGCGCAACGGTTCTAAGTTCGTAGTTCATCTTTCATAACAGCGACGACGCAACGATGTGGATGTTTGGGTGACTGACCGCTTTGCGGGATCAGTATTGATTCCTGGGTCAGCAACCGTTGGTCGAACCCGGGCAAACTGAACATCCGCCTTTCCTTTCCATCACTCGCTGGCGGCGAACCAGCCACTCCGTGAGGCACGGGCCGATCAGGCCCAAGCCGATCGCGGCCGGCGGCCGACTACTCAAGAGAGAATCCTGTCTCAGGTGATCGGCGCCGGGTTGAACAGGGTCAGGTCGTTGAACAGGCCCCAACGGTCCGACCAGGGCCGCTTGCGCCCGCTCGCCACGTCGAGGATGAGGCGGAAGAGTTCCTCGCCCATCTCTTCAATGGTGGCGTGCCCCGTGGCGATGCGGCCGGCATCGAGGTCGATGAGGTCGGACCAGCGCTCGGCCAGTTCGGTCCGGGTCGCGACCTTGATGACCGGCGCGTGCGCGAGGCCGTAGGGGGTGCCGCGCCCGGTGGAGAAGACCTGAAGGGTGATGCCGGACGCCAACTGGAGGGTGCCGCAGACGAAGTCGCTCGCGGGGGTCGCCGCAAAGATCAGGCCCTTGTCGCGCACCCGTTCGCCCGGCGCGAGGACCCCCGTGATGGCGGAGGTGCCGGATTTGGCCACCGAGCCCAGCGCCTTCTCGACGATGTTGTTGAGCCCGCCCTTCTTGTTGCCGGGCGACGGGTTGGCGCGCCGGTCGGCGCCGCCCTTGGCGAGGTAATCGTCGTACCAGGCCATCTCGCGGATCAGCGCATCGGCGATCTCGGGGCTCGCGGCCCGGGGGGTGAGCAGGTGGATGGCGTCGCGCACCTCCGTCACCTCGGAGAACAGCACCGTGGCACCGCAGCGGACCAGCAGGTCGGCGGCATGGCCGAGGGCCGGGTTGGCGGTGACGCCCGAGAAGGCGTCGCTGCCGCCGCATTGCAGACCCACCACGAGGTCGGCGGCCGGGCAGGTCTCGCGGGTGCGCCGGTTGAGCACGTCGAGGCGGGCCTCCGCCATGGTCATGATGCTGTCGAGCATCATGCCGAAGCCCGCGTGGCGCTCGTCCTGCAGGCGCACCACGCCCGTATCGGCGGCGACGTCGCCGGCCGGCAGCAGGCGCTCGGAGACGAGCTTCTCGCAGCCGAGGCCGACCACCATGACCTCGCCGCCGAAATTCGGGTTGCGGGCGAGGCTCTGCAGGGTGCGGATCGGGATCACCGCCTCCGGGGCGTTGATGGCGACGCCGCAGCCATAGGCGTGGGTGAGGCCGACGACATCGTCGACGTTGGGGTAGCGCGGCAGCAGCTCCTGCTTGATCCGCCGGATGGCGACGTCGAGGGTGCCGGCCACGCATTGCACGCTGATCGAGATCGCCAGGATGTTCTTGGTGCCGACCGAGCCGTCCGGGTTGCGGTAGCCCTCGAAGGTGTAGCCGTCGAGCGGCGGCAGGGGGGCAGGCACGCGGGTCGCCTTCTCCAGGGCGTCGAGGTCGGGCGCCACCGGCGTCTCGACGCTCGATTCCTCGACCCAGGACCCGCGCGGCAGGGGGCGCAGCGCGATGCCCACCACCTCGCCGTAGCGCACCACCGTGCCGCCCTCCGGAATGTCCACGAGCGCCACCTTGTGCCCCTGCGGCACGAACTCCACCAGGGTCAGTCCGTCGGCGAAGACCGTGCCGGCCGGCAACCCGAAGGCGTTGACCACGATGGCGACGTTGTCGTGCTCGTGCAGGCGCAGGGTGCGGGGCGTGTCCCCGGTGTTCTCAGTCATGGCGGCCGGTTCACCGAGCATGGTCGTTCTCCTCAGGTCTTTCCCGGTTCAGGACTTGCGCAGTTCGACGCGCCGGATCTCGCCGACGATGACGAGGTAGGCGATCATCGCGATCAGCGCGTTGCAGCCCACGAAGACCAGGGCGCCGTTGAACGAGCCGGACGCCTGGACGAGGTAGCCGATGACGATCGGCGTTGTGATGCCGGCGGTGTTGCCGAACATGTTGAAGATGGCGCCGCTGAGGCCCGCCGCCTCTTTCGGCGAGGTATCCGAGATCACCGCCCAGCCGAGCGCGCCGATGCCCTTGCCGAAGAAGGCCAGCGCCATGAAGCCGATCACGAAGGCCGGCGAATCGACGTAGTTGCAGGCGATGATCGACATCGAGAGCAGCATGCCGGCCACGATCGGAATCTTGCGGGCCTTCGTGAGCGAGCCGGTGCGCTTCAGGATCGCGTCCGAGATGACGCCGCCCAGGATGCCGCCGAGGAAGCCGCAGAGCGCCGGCAGCGAGGCGACAAAGCCGGCCTGGAGCACGGTGAGGCCGCGCTGCTTGACGAGGTAGATCGGAAACCAGGTCAGGAAGAAGTAGGTCATCACGTTGATGCAGTGCTGTGCCACGTAGATGCCGACCAGCATGCGGTTGGACAGGAGCTGGCGCACGACGCCCCAGTCGAAGCCCTTCCTCTCGGCGGGCTTGGCCGCATCGAGGGCGAGGAGCGCGCCGCTGGAGGCGATGTGGTCGAGCTCGGCCTTCGTCACGGTCGGATGGTCGGCCGGATCGTGGATGACGCGGACCCAGATCGCCGCGAGCACGATGCCGATCACCCCCATGACGATGAAGGCGTAGCGCCAGCCGAATTCGTGCGTGACCCAGGCCGTCAGCGGCGCGAACAGCACGGGGGCGAAATATTGCGCGGAATTGAAGATCGCGCTGGCCTTGCCGCGCTCGGCGCTGGGGAACCAGGCGGTAACGATGCGGGCGTTGCCGGGGAAGGACGGCGCCTCCGCGATGCCGACGAGGAAGCGCAAGACGAAGAGCGCGGCCACCGCGCCGCCGCCGAGGAAGCCGACCCAGCCCTGAGCCAGGGTGAACAGCGACCAGAAGAAGATGCCCCCCGCATAGACCCACTTGGAGCCGTAGCGGTCGAGCATCCAGCCGCCGGGCATCTGCGCGGCGACGTAGGACCAGGAGAAGGCGGAGAGGATGTAGCCCAGGGTCACCGGGGTCAGCCCGAGTTCCTGGGACATCGGCGTGCCGGCGATCGAGATGATGGCCCGGTCGGCGTAGTTCACGACCGTGGTCACGAACAGCATCAGGAGGATGCCCCAGCGCACGCGACCCTGCGCGCGCGCCTCCAGCGTTAGAGCCAGCGCCATCGTTCCCACCCGGAATGATTGTTGTGTCGGCGCTGCGTCGAGCCCAGCGTCCTTTGAGGACCAGGGTTATGGTGGGACTTATAATTCGTCCAATGCGATCAAGGGATCGATCGATGCCTAACGGGTATCGATCGGGCGCGGACGCGCGGACGCGGAGCGGTCCGGATATTGCAGGCCTGAATCGCGCGAACTCGAATCTTGCGAGATGACGCGTGCCGGCCGCCGTGCCGGCGCCTCACCGATCCCCTGCTGCGGGCCGCGCAATGGAGCGTGGCCGGAAGGTGGGCTTGCCCCCGCCCGTCCGGCGAGCACCGCGAAAACGCCAAACCGAAAAGGAACCGCTATGGCCTACCTCGCCCCTGCTGAGTTCGTCACCAAGATGGTGGATGCAGGCGAAGCCAAGATCTTCATGTCGACCCGCGACACCATCATCCGCGCCTACATGGCCGGGGCGATCCTGGCGCTGGCGGCGGTCTTCGCGGTCACGATCACGCAGCAGACCGGCATCCCGATCCTCGGCGCCGCCCTGTTCCCGGTCGGCTTCTGCATGCTCTACCTCCTGGGCTTCGACCTGCTCACGGGGGTCTTCGTCCTGGCGCCCCTCGCGCTCCTCGACGGACGGCCCGGCGTGACCTGGGGCGGCGTGCTGCGCAACTGGGGGCTCGTCTTCCTCGGCAACTTCCTCGGCGCGCTCACCGTCGCCTTCATGATGGGCTTCGTGTTCACGTTCGGCTTCACGGCACCGGCCGACAAGGTCGGCGAGTTCATCGCCCATGTCGGCGAGCGGCGCACGGTCGGCTATGCCGCGCACGGGGTCGGCGGCTGGTTCACGATCTTCATCCGCGGCATGCTGTGCAACTGGATGGTCTCCACCGGCGTCGTCGGCGCGATGATCTCGACGACCGTCAGCGGCAAGGTGATCGCCATGTGGATGCCCATCATGGTGTTCTTCTACATGACCTTCGAGCACTCCGTGGTGAACATGTTCCTGTTCCCCTTCGGCCTGCTCATGGGCGGCCAGTTCTCGATCGCCGACTACTTCTTCTGGAACGAGATCCCGACCGTGCTCGGCAACCTCATCGGCGGCCTCGCCTTCACCGGCCTGACCCTCTACACGACCCACGTCCGCACGGCCCCGAAGCGGAACGCCGCGCAGGCCGAGCGCCGCCTCGCCGCCTGACACGCGACCGGCCGGGCCCCGCGCCGCGGGGCGCCGGACCCGACCGCCGGGAGCGACGGATGCCCGCGACTCTGACGCTCTCCCTCGGCCAGCACAGCACCCGGGGCCGCAAGGAGACCAACCAGGATTTCCACGGCGCCCTCGTGCCCGAGCGCGCCGCACTCCTGCTCAAGGGCGGCGTGGTCGCCATCGCGGACGGGATCGGCAGCAGCCCCGTCAGCCACGTCGCCAGCGAGACGGCGGTCCGCAGCTTCCTCGCCGATTACTACGACACGCCCGATTCCTGGTCCGTCAGGACGGCGGCGAGCCGGGTCATCGCCGCCACGAATTCGTGGCTCCACGCCGAGACCCGGCGCAACCGTCACCTGCACGATCCCGACGGATCGCGGGATCGCGGCTACGTGACCACTTTCACGGCCCTCGTCCTGAAGTCGCGGACCGCCCACATCTTCCACGTGGGCGACGCCCGCGTCTCGCGCGTGGTCCGGCGCTCTCTCGAGGCGCTCACCGAGGACCACCGCGTCGTCGTCTCGGCCCAGGAATCCTACCTCGCCCGCGCGCTCGGCGCCGCCGCCCATGTGGAGATCGATCACCGCACGGTCGCCCTCGAGGCGGGCGACGTCTTCGTCCTGACCACGGACGGCGTGCACGAGCACGTACGGCCCGAGGCGATCGTCGCGGAGATCACCCGCCACGGCGACGATCTCGACCGGGCTGCCCAGGAGATCGCCCGACATGCCTACGAGAACGGCAGCGACGACAACCTCACCGTCCAGATCGTGCGCATCGATGCCCTGCCGGACGGCCAGGCGGCCGAGCTTTCGGGCCGGGTCGACGACCTGCCCCCCGCCCCCGTCCTCGATCCGCCGACCACCTTCGACGGCTACCGGGTGCTGCGCACGCTGCACGCCAGTCACCGCAGCCACGTCTACCTCGCGACCGACCCGGAGAGCGGGCGCCCAGTCGCCCTGAAGGTGCCGTCGACGGACCTGCAGGCCGATCCGGCCGGCCTTCGGCGCCTGATGATGGAGGAGTGGGTCGCGCGGCGCATCGACAGCCCGCACGTGCTGTCGGCCCCGCCGCAGACGCGGCGGCGCAGCCACCTCTACACGGTGATGGACTACGTCGAGGGCCGGACCCTGGCGCAGTGGATGCGCGACAACCCCAGGCCGGAGCTGGAGGCGGTGCGGGGCATCGTCGAGCAGATCGCGGTCGGGGTGCGGGCCTTCCACCGGCGCGAGATGGTGCACCGGGACCTGCGCCCCCACAACATCCTGATCGACGCTGCGGGCACCGTCCGGATCATCGATTTCGGCTCCACCCGGATCGGCGGGCTCGCGGAGGACGATCCCGTCATCGACGAATCGGTGCAGGGGACGATCCAATACGCCGCGCCGGAATGCCTCGCGGGACGTCCTGCCACGCCGGGCTCGGACATCTTCTCTGTGGGCGTGATCGCCTATCAGATGCTCACCGGGCATCTGCCCTACGGCACGGAGGCAGCGCGGGCCTTCAGCCCGGCGCGGGCCGACCGCCTGCATTACCGCTCCGTCGCCGCCGCGCGCGCCGGCCTGCCGGCCTATGTCGACGCGGCTCTGCGCAAGGCGGTGCATCCGAGGCCCGCCCAGCGCTACGACGCGCTCTCCGCCTTCGTCCACGATCTGCGGCACCCCAACCCCTCGTTGCCGGGGGTGCGGCGGGCGGCCCTCCTGGAACGCGATCCGGTGCTGTTCTGGAAGCTCGTGTCCCTCGTTCTCGCGGTGGTCGTCGTCTACCTCCTGGTGCGATCCAGGGCCTGATCCGGGTCGCGGACGCCACAAGGACCGATGACCGGCGCAAGCGCCCGCGAAGCGTATAAGCTGTCTTGCGCTTACGATCGGGTGGGAGCCGCGATGGAACTCAAGTGGATCGAGGACTTCATCAGCCTCGCCGAGACCCGCAGCTTCTCGCGCTCGGCCGAGTTGCGGGCCGTGACCCAATCGGCCTTCAGCCGCCGCATCCGCTCCCTGGAGGTCTGGCTCGGCACGGTGCTCCTCGACCGCAGCACCTACCCGATCACCCTCACGGCGGATGGCCGCCAGTTCCTCGAGACCGCCGAGGAGGTCTCACGCCTCCTCACCCTGAGCCGCGCGGATTTCCGCAATCGCAGCGAGCGCTCCAGCCTGCCGGTGGTGACGATCGCGGCGCTGCACTCCCTCTGCCTGTCCGTGCTGCCCCGCTGGCTCAACGGCATCCGCGAGGCGGTGGGGCCGATGGCGAGCCGGGTCCTGCCCGACAACTTCAACATCTGCGTCCAGGCCCTGGTGGAGGGCGGCTACGACCTTCTGCTGACCTATCACCATCCGGGCATCCCGATGCCCCTCGACCCGGCGCGCTATCCCTACCGGATCATCGGGCGCGACAGCCTCGTGGCGGTGGCCGCCCCCCACGGCCTCGCCCCGGATGCCGAGGGCCGGCGGCCCCTGCTGCAATATTCGCGCGGCTCGTTCCTCGGCCTGCTCGCGTCGATCGCCCAGTCCAAGGAGGGAGCGCCCGTCACCTACCCGATCCACACCAACGAGAATTCGATGGCGGAGGCCCTGCGCTCCATGGCGCTGGCCGGCCACGGCGTGGCCTGGCTGCCCGTGAGCCTGGTCGCCGCCGAGATCGCCTCGGGCGCCCTCGACGTGGTCAGTTCCGAGATGCTGATGGAGATCCGGCTCTACCGCAGCGCCGAGCGGGCGCGGCCCTTTCTCGACCATGTCTGGGCGGCGGCGGCCCTCGACGAACCAAACTATGCACTTCAAGAATAATCTCGGTCGAAACTAGCATTGGCGGCGATCGAGGTGCGGGCGTAATCCCCTCCTCAGCGGCGACCTGAGCCGCGGCCGACCCGCACCACGGTGCGGGGGCGACGTCCATCCGACCTTCCACGAAGACCCGAGGCTCGGCCGCCAGCGGCCGAGCGCCGAGGCGTCCGCGTGCCCGTTCTCAACCAGCACAGCGTGCCGGATCGCATCCGCACGCCCGAGGAGCGACCCGTGACCCAGGTTCCCGCCAGCACCCGCACCGAGCACGACCTCCTGGGCGACCGGGAGGTGCCGGGGCAAGCCTATTACGGCGTCCACACTCTGCGGGCGGTCGAGAACTTCGCGATCACCGGCCGGACGCTCGCCGATTGCCCGGACCTCATCAACGCGCTCGCGGCGATCAAGCAGGCGGCGGCGCTCGCCAACCGCGAACTCGGCCTCCTCGACGCAGCCCGCACGGACGCCATCGTGGCGGCCTGCGAGGAGATCCGCGCCGGTGCCCTGCACGAGCAGTTCGTGGTCGACCTGATCCAGGGCGGGGCCGGCACCTCCACCAACATGAACGCCAACGAGGTCATCGCCAACCGGGCCCTGGAGATCCTGGGGCATCCGCGCGGGGCCTATGAGCACCTGCACCCCAACGAGCACGTCAACATGGGCCAGAGCACCAACGACGTGTACCCCACCGCCCTGAAGATCGCCGCCACCGGCGCCATCCGCCGCCTGATCGACGCCATGGCGGGCCTGCGCGCCAGCTTCGCGGCGAAGTCGGTGGAGTTCGCCGACATCCTGAAGATGGGCCGCACCCAGTTGCAGGACGCCGTGCCGATGACGCTGGGCCAGGAATTCGGCACCTACGCGCTGATGCTGCGCGAGGACGAGGCCCGGCTCGGGGAGGCGGCGCTGTTGATCCGCGAGATCAACATGGGCGCCACCGCCATCGGCACCGGCATCACGGCGCATCCGCTCTACGCGGCCCTCGTCTGCGCGCGGCTCTCCGAAATCACCGGCATTCCCCTGGAGACGGCCGAGGACCTCGTCGAGGCGACCCAGGATTGCGGCGCCTTCGTGCAATTGTCCGGCGTACTCAAGCGCGTCGCCGTCAAGCTCTCGAAGACCTGCAACGACCTGCGGCTCCTCTCCAGCGGCCCCCGCGCCGGCTTCAACGAGATCAACCTGCCGGCCCGCCAGGCCGGCTCCTCGATCATGCCCGGCAAGGTCAACCCGGTCATCCCGGAAGTCGTCAACCAGGTCGCCTTCGAGGTGATCGGCAACGACGTCACCATCACGTTCGCGGCCGAGGCCGGCCAGCTCCAGCTCAACGCCTTCGAGCCGGTGATCGCCTACAGCCTGTTCAACAGCCTCACCCACCTGCGCGCGGCCTGCATCACCCTCGACGTCCACTGCGTCCGGGGCATCACCGCCAACCGCGAGCGCCTACGCGCCAGCGTCGAGCAGTCGATCGGCATCGTCACCGCCCTCAACCCGTATATCGGCTACCGCAACGCCACGGCCGTCGCCCTCGAGGCGCACGCCACCGGGCGGGGCGTCTACGAGCTCGTGCTCGAGAAGGGCCTGATGGCCAAGGAGCAGCTCGACGCCGTGCTCCAGCCGGACCGCCTGACCCGGCCGCAGGCCTTCGCGGCGGCCTGAGGGCTCAAGTCTGCTGACCCTTCGTGCGCATCCCCCTCCCCCGCAGAGGGGGGAGGGAAACGCTGCACCTAACCGGGTCACGCCATGACCCGCGATCGAAAGCGCCGACGCGGCGCCAACAGCATTCATCGGGAGGAAACACCATGACCAAAAGCGACATCAAGGCGGACGGGAAGAAACCCGGCCGCCTGACTCTCTACACCGGCATCGGCCTCGTCCTCGGCATCGCCGTCGGCGCCGTCCTGCACGGGACGGCGGCCGGGCCGGCGGAAGCCAAGGAGATCGCTGGATACTTCACCCTCTGCACGGACATCTTCCTGCGGCTGATCAAGATGATCATCGCACCCCTGGTCTTCGCCACCATCGTGTCGGGCATCGCGAGCTTCGGCGACACGCGCTCGGTGGGCCGGGTCGCCGCCATGGCGATGGGCTGGTTCCTCACGGCCTCCATCGTGTCGCTGTCGCTGGGCTTCCTCGTCGCCAACCTGTTCCAGCCCGGCGCGGGCCTCGCCCTACCCCTGCCGGATGCGGGCGCGCAGACCGGGCTGAAGGCCGCCTCCCTCAACCTGCGCGACTTCCTCACCCACGTCTTCCCGACGAGCATCGTCTCGGCCATGGCCACCAACGAGGTGCTGCAGATCCTGGTCTTCTCGATCTTCTTCGGCTCGGGCCTCAGCGTGATCGACCGGCGCTACGCCGACCCGATGGTGCACATGATCGACGGGCTGGCCCGGGTGATGTTCGCCGTCACCGACGCGGTGATGCGGCTGGCGCCGCTCGCCGTCTTCGCCGCCATCGCGGCCGTGATCACCGTCCAGGGCCTCGGCGTCCTCGTCGATTACGGCAAGTTCATCGGCGCCTTCTACCTCGGCCTCGCCATCCTCTGGGTGATCCTGATCGGCGCCGGCTGGCTGGTGCTGGGCAACCGGGTGGTGCGCCTGCTGGACCTCCTGCGCGCGCCGATGATCCTGGCCTTCTCCACTGCATCGAGCGAGGCCGCCTTCCCGCGCACCGTCGAGGTGCTGGAGAAGTTCGGCGTACGCCCCCGCGTCACCGGCTTCGTGCTGCCGCTCGGCTACTCGTTCAACCTCGACGGCTCGATGATGTACCAGGCGATGGCCGCTCTCTTCATCGCCCAGGCCTTCGGCATCCATCTCGGCGTCGCCGAGCAATTTACCATGCTCCTCGTGATGATGGTGACGAGCAAGGGCATCGCCGGCGTGCCGCGCGCCTCCCTCGTAGTGGTGGCCGCCACCGTGCCGATGTTCGGGCTGCCCGCGGCCGGCATCCTGCTCATCATGGGCGTCGACCAGATCCTCGACATGGGCCGCACCGTGACGAACGTGCTGGGCAACGGTCTGGCGACGGCGGCGGTGGCGCAGTGGCAGGGCGAGATGGGCGAGGAGACCGGGGCGGAGCCCGCCGATGCGGGAACCGCCCCGACGGGGGTCGACGCCCTCGCCCTCGGCGGCGCCCAGGCCTGACGCCTATTCGGCGTCCCGGCCGCCCGCCAGGGCGGCCCGGTAGGCCGGCGCCAGCCGCAGGCCGAGAGGGACGGGCTGGCGCGGCGGCGGCTGGCGCACGCATTCCTCGAAATAGGAGAGCGTGTCGAAGACCACGGCCTCGGTGTAGGGCTTGGGGATCACGCCGGCCGCACCTTCGAAATCCTGCGCGATGTGCTGGGCGTTGGCGGTGACGAAGACCAGGGTCACGCCGGGATCGTCACGCAGCCCCCGCACGATGTCGATCCCCGAGGAGCCGCCCCGCAGTTGGAGGTCGACGAAGACGAGGTCGGGACGCGTCTCGCGGGCGACGCGGATCGCCTCGTCGGAGGTCGCCGCGGTCCCGACGACCCGGTGCCCCGCATCCTCGACGAGGAATTCGAGCTGCATCAGGATGAGCGCTTCGTCTTCCGCGATCAGAACCCGGAGTGGCTCGCTCACGGACTGGCCTTCGGGTCAGGTGATTCCTGCGGCAGGCGGACGTCGATTACGGTTCCGGGATCTCCCGCCTGCCAGGCGATGCTGGCGTTCAGCTGCCGCGCCAGGCTCTCGATCAGGCGCTTGCCGAAGGAGCGCGCGCTCACGACCTCCTCGGGCATGCCGATGCCGTCATCGACGATCCGGATGCCGAAATAGCGGCCGTCGGGCCGCACCGTGATCGAGAGGCGCCCGGACCGGTTGTCCGGAAAGGCGTGCTTGAGGGCGTTGGTGATGAGTTCGTTCATCATCAGCGCCACCGGCGGGGCCTTCTCCACCGGCACCTCCACGGGTTCCAGGTCGAGATGCAGGGTGATGCCGGCCCGGCCGGAGCCGCGTACGAGGTCGGTGGCGAGTTCGCGGGCGAACTCGGCGACATCGAAGCGCTCGACGTCGTGGGACTGGTAGAGGCGCTTGTGCACCGTCCCCAGGGCCTCGACCCGGGTCAGCATCGACTTCATCGCGTCGCGCGCGACCGGGTCGGTGATGCTTCGGGTCTGCATGGTCAGCAGCGAGGCCACCATCTGCAGGTTGTTCTTCACCCGGTGGTCGACCTCGTGGACGAGCATGGTCTTGGCCGCCAGGGCCTCGGACAATTCACGCGTCCGCTTGGCAACCTCGCGCTCGAAATGCTCCTTCTCGGTCTGCGTGCGCATCTGCGCGTCGACCCGGTCGGTCACGTCGAGCTGCGAGGCGAAGAAGTAATGCAGGTCGCCCCCCTTGGTGACGACGGGGCTCATGTAGAGGGCGTTCCAGAACGGACTGCCGTCCCTGCGGTAGTTCAGGATGTCCAGGGCGATGTCGCGGCGGGCATCCACCGCCTCGCGGAGCTGCCGGATGGCGTCGGGATCGGTGTCCGGGCCCTGCAGGAAGCGGCAGTTGCGGCCCATGATCTCGTCGCGCTCGTAGCCCGTGAGGCGCAGAAAGGCATCGTTGACGAAGACGATGGGGTTGTCGGCGCGGCGCGGGTCGGTGACGATCATCGCCATCCGCGTCGCGCGGATGGCGGCGGCGAAGGGATCGCCCTTGCCGTCCTCGACCATCAGGTCGTCCGTCATGTGCCACGCGTCGTCTCGTTCCATCGCCTCCGTCTCCTCCTCGTGCCGCGCACGGATGTTTGGTTCACGCCCGCGACGCTCACGACCGCGGTCCGCCCCGGACATGTGGCACGGCCCGCGCAGGGGTACGGGCGCACGACGGGGACCAGGCGCCGCGGTGAGAAACCGGGATGTCGGATGATGACTGCGACCTGCAACCGTCGCGATACGGATTTCTCAACTGGCCATCGCCGAGTTGGTTCATTCTGCGTTGAAACCGGACGCTGCGACGCCTCCGGCCCACACGTTTGCGCGAGGCGCCCGCGACCGACGGCATTTGTGGCCCGGGCGACACATCCATCCCCTGTCGTGAAGCGTGGCCGGAACGCGTGAACGGCCAAGCTCGTTTTCCGTGCTACGCTCACAAGCGGGCGGGCGTACGAATTCCTCGATTCGAATTCTTGGCAGTGGAATTCTTGGCAGTGGACATGTCGAACATGCGTCGTCTCGGATGGTCGCGGGGCCTCGTCGCCCTGCTCCTCGCCGGCCAGCTCGCCGCCTGCGGGGCGACGCCACGGATTCCCTACACCGCCAGCGAGGCCGCCGCCGCCGTGCCGGTGGGGCTGGACCCGACGGTGCGCGCCTACGCGGACGCCTCGGAGCAGACCTTCACGGAGATGTCGGCGCGCCCGCAGAACGGCCGGGTGCCGTTCGCCTACCTCGCGCTCTCGGGCGGCGGCGGCGACGGGGCCTACGGCGCCGGCCTCCTCAACGGCTGGACCGAATCCGGCAAGCGCCCGGAATTCTCCCTGGTCTCCGGCGTGTCCACGGGCGCGCTCATCGCGCCCTTCGCCTTCGTGGGCCCGGAATACGACGCCTACCTGAAGGACATCTACACCAGCGGCGTCGCCTCGACCCTGGTGCAGTCGCCGAGCTTCGCCAACGTGCTGTTCGGTTCCGGCCTGTTCGGGGACGGGCGCCTGCGCAACCTCGTGCGCCGCTACGTGACGCCGGACCTGCTGGCGGCGATCGCGGCCCAGCACGCCAAGGGCCGGCGCCTCCTCGTGGTGACGACGAACCTCGACACCCAGCGCGCCGTGATCTGGAACATGGGCGCCATCGCCACCAGCGGCGGGCCCGCGGCGATCGACCTGTTCACCGACGTGCTGACGGCCTCGGCCAGCATCCCGGCGGTGTTCCCGCCCCAGCTCATCGACGTGCAGGCCGCGCAGCGCACCTTCCAGGAGATGCATGTCGACGGCTCCGTGGTGACGCCGGTCTTCACGCTCCCGCAATCGTTCCTGCTGCGCGACGGCCGCTTCAAGGCCGGGGCGAAGTCCGACATCTACGTCATCATCAACGGGCGCCTGGAGCCGGAATTCGATCTGGCTCAGAACAACACCCTCTCCATCGTCGAGCGCTCGTTCACCACGGCGAGCCGCGCCCGCAGCCGCGCCACCCTCGCCTCCACCTACGCCTTCACGCGTGCGAACGGCATCGGCTTCAACCTCGCCTATATCGACGAGACGGCGCCCAACACCTCGAACGCGCGCGGCTTCGACACCGGCTACATGCGCAGTCTCTACGAGGCGGGCTACGCCAGCGGCCGAACCGGTACATTCTGGCGCAAGAGCGTGCCGGTGGCGCCCCTGGTGAAGGCCTCCGTCACCGTCGCCCAGTAGGGTCGCGCCACGCAAGGTCGCGTTTGACGAGGGGGCCGGTTGCGTCCCGCCCCCTCGCGCCGGATGGTGCAGTGCAGTAGGGTTCGCCGCGCGTATGGGTCGTTTCGGTGCCCGCGCCTCCGGCGAGCCCAGCATGATCCAGATCGAAGACCTCACCTTCAGCGCCTGGGGTCGGCGCTTCTTCGACCGCGCCAGCGTGGCCGTGCCGCCGGGCGCCAAGGTCGGGCTGGTCGGCCGCAACGGTGTGGGCAAGTCGACCCTGTTCAAGATCATCCTCGGCGAGCTCCAGCCCGATGGCGGCGCGATCCTGCTGCCCAAGACCGCCCGCATCGCCTCCGTCGACCAGGAGCACCCGGCCACCCCCGTCAGCCTGATCGACACGATCCTGGCGGCGGACCTGGAGCGCGAGGCCCTGAACGCCGAACTCGAGACCGCCGCGCCCGAGCGCATGGGCGAGATCTACGGCCGCCTCATCGAGATCGACGCTGACCGGGCGCCGGCCCGGGCCGGCGAGATCCTGGCCGGTCTCGGCTTCTCGGTGGAGGATCTGACCCGCCCGATGGCGGAGTTCTCCGGCGGCTGGCGCATGCGGGTGGCGCTCGCCGCCGCCCTCTTCGCCGAGCCCGACATGCTGCTCCTCGACGAGCCGACCAACTACCTCGACCTCGAGGGCGCCCTCTGGCTGGAGGCGCGGCTGAAGCGCTACCCCCACTCGGCCCTCATCATCAGCCACGACCGCGAATTGCTGAACAATTCGGTGGACGCGATCCTGCACGTGGCCGGGGGCAAGCTCGAACTCTACACGGGCGGCTACGACGATTTCGAGAAGCGCCGGGCCGAGAAGGCCCGCCTGCAAGCCTCGACCAAGCAGAAGCAGGAGGCCGAGCGGGCGCATCTCCAGAGCTTCATCGACCGGTTCAAGGCCAAGGCCTCGAAGGCCGCGCAGGCCCAGTCCCGCGTCAAGCGGCTGGCCAAGCTGGAGCCCATCGCCACCACCATCGAGGAGCACGTGGCCCCGTTCCACCTGCCCTCGCCCAAGCGCCCCCTCGCCCCGCCGCTGATGCATCTCACCGACGCCACCATCGGGTACGGCGACGACGCGCCGGTGCTGCGCGACCTCAACCTGACCCTCGACGTGGACGACCGCATCGGGCTCCTCGGCGTCAACGGCGCCGGCAAGTCGACCTTCGCCAAGATGGCGGCGGGCGCGCTCCAGGTGCGGGACGGTCGGATGGTGCGCGAGGGCCGGGTGCAGGTCGGCTGGTTCCACCAGCACCAGATCGAGGCCCTCGACCCGAAGGACACGCCCCTCGCGATCATCCGGCGCGAGCGGCCCGACGACAGCGAATCGGCCCGGCGCGCCAAGCTCGCGAGCTTCGGTCTGGGCTTCGACAAGCAGGAGACGACGGTGGATGCGCTCTCGGGGGGCGAGCGGGCGCGTCTGCTCCTCAACCTCGTGGCGATGCAGGCGCCGCACCTGCTCATCCTCGACGAGCCGACCAACCACCTCGACATCGACAGCCGGCGGGCGCTCCTCGACGCGCTGAACGATTACGGCGGGGCGGTCATCCTCATCACCCACGACCGCTCGCTGATGGAGCTGGTGGCGGATCGCCTGTGGCTGGCGGCCGACAACACGGTCAAGCCCTTCGCCGGGGACATGGACGACTACGCGAAGCTCGTTCTGGACCGGACCCGCGCCGGCCAGCGCGCCCCCGGACAGGGGCGCGAGAAGAAAACCAAGCGCCGGGCGGCGTGAACCGCCCGGCTCGCAGGGAAAGGTTACTTGCGCAGGATCTTGGTCACCAGGCGGCCGAGCGGCGTGCCGGAATCGTAGTTGCGGTCGTCGCGGACGACGGGACGGTCCTCGTTGCCGAGGAGCTTGGTGACGATGCGTCCGATCAGGCTCATGGGTGGACCCTCTGGCTGTGTGGGGCGCCGGGCAGGCCGGGCTCCCGGCCCGCGAAATGGCGCAGCTTGCCCTTCAACCCGCGGGGGGCCGCCCCCGTTCCCTCGCCCGACTCCGGCATGTGCGGCGGCGTATCAAGCCTGTCATGAATCCGTGATCTAAGCCCGGCCGGCATTTCGGCAGGACGGGGCTTCGACATGGACAGCGCACAGCGGGCAGCGGAGGTCGAGGCGATCCGCCGTGAGGTCGCCGACGACTTCGACGAGGAACTCGAACTCGAGATGGAGGACGAGCGCCTGGAGCGCCTGGCCGACGAACTCGGGCAGCCCGCCCGTCCCCCCGGCCTCGACCGCAAGGTGTATTTCCGCGAGCTGTTCCGCCTGCAGCACGAGCTGGTACGCCTGCAGGACTGGGTCCAGGCCCAGAAGCTGCGCGTCGTGGTCATCTTCGAGGGCCGGGATTCGGCCGGCAAGGGCGGCGTGATCAAGCGGATCACCCAACGGCTCAACCCACGCGTCTGCCGCGTGGCCGCGCTGCCCGCGCCGAGCGAGCGCGAGCGCACGCAATGGTACTTCCAGCGCTACGTCACCCACCTGCCGGCCGGGGGCGAGATCGTGCTGTTCGACCGATCCTGGTACAACCGCGCCGGCGTCGAGCGCGTGATGGGCTTCTGCTCGGCGGACGACGTCGAGGAGTTCTTCCGCTCCGTGCCCGAGTTCGAGCGCATGCTGACCCGCTCCGGGATCATCGTGCTCAAGTACTGGTTCTCGATCACCGACGAGGAGCAGGAATTCCGCTTCCACATGCGCATCCACGATCCCCTGAAGCAGTGGAAGCTCTCGCCGATGGACGTGCAGTCCCGCCGCCGCTGGGAGGACTACACCAAGGCCAAGGAGGACATGCTGGCCCGCACCCACATCCCGGAGGCGCCCTGGTGGGTGGTGGAGGCCGTGGACAAGAAGCGCGCCCGCCTCAACTGCATCAGCCACCTCCTGACGCAGATCCCCTACGGCGACGTCGAGCATCCGCCCGTCCACCTGCCGGAGCGCGAGCGCCACGACGACTACACCCGCCACCCGGTGCCGCCCGAGATGTTCGTGCCCTCGGTGTTCTGAAGCGCCGGACGAGAGCCGGCCGCTTGCGCCGGCCGGCTCCGCCGGGCGAGAGGATGGGGCTTTACCGCGCCGCGCGCCCAGGGATCCGGCATGCCCCATACCGACGAACTCCTCTTCACGGTCACGGGCGGCATCGCCCGCCTCACCCTCAACCGGCCGCAGGCTCGCAACGCGCTCACCTTCGGCATGTACCAGGGGCTGATCGACGCCTGCGCGCGCATCGCGGCGGATGGGAGCGTCAAGGCCGTGATCGTCACGGGGGCGGGCGACAAGGCGTTCGCGGCCGGCACCGACATCGCCCAGTTCCGGAGCTTTGCGACCGCGCAGGACGCGATCGACTATGAGCGCTTCATGGACCAGGTGATGGGTGCCCTGGAACGCCTCTCCGTGCCCACCATCGCGGCGATCGCGGGCGCCTGCACCGGCGGGGGCGCCGCCATCGCGGCGGCCTGCGACCTGCGCGTCGCCACCCGCGACGCCCGGCTCGGCTTCCCCATCGCCCGGACGCTCGGCAACTGCCTGTCGCTCGGCAACCTGCGCCGGCTCTCCGCCCTGATCGGCCCGGCGCGGGTCAAGGACATGATCTTCACCGCCCGCCTCGTCGGGGCCGAGGAGGCCCATGCCATCGGCCTCGTCGGCGAGGTCGTGGCCGACGCGCCAGCCCTGGCGGCCCGCGCCACCGAACTCGCGACCCTGATGGCCGGGCACGCGCCCCTGACGCTCCGGGCCACCAAGGAGGGCCTGCGCCGCCTCCAGGGCGAGGACGCGGCGGGCGAGGACCGCCCCGGCGACGACCTCATCCGCCTCTGCTACACCAGCGCGGATTTCCGCGAGGGCATGGAGGCGTTCCTGGGGAAGCGGGCGCCCGTTTGGACGGGGCGGTAGCGGCCCGTCGCCGCGACCCGTCGGAGAGGAGGCTGACCGAACCGCTCAGATGTCCCGACCCTGATACGTTTCAGGCGGATCGAGCCGCGAGCCCCTCCCTGGCCGGGTTCGCACCAGCCTCAAGGGGCGACCGTCGATGGCGGCGAGTCCGCAGCCGATGAGCGCCATGCCGAGGTAGTGCCGGCCATCAAGGCGCTCGCCCAGCACCAGGGCGCCGAGCAGGATGGCCGAGACCGGAACCAGGAACGTGACGAGCAGCAGGTTCGTCGCGCCCGCCGTCGCCAGGATCCGGAAGTAGAGTACGTAGGCCAGTGCGGTCGACAATGCGGCGATGCCCAGCACCGCGCCCCAGACCGACAGGCCCGGAACGGCGAGCGTCCAGGGCCTGTCCATCAGGATGGCGACGGGGAGGAGCAGAAGCGTCGAGGCCGTGACCTGCCCCGCCGCCGTCGCGACCGGCGGAACGCCCATGCGCTTGAAACGACGCCCGAACACCCCGGCCAGCGCATAGGAGAACGCCGCGGCCAGGACCGCGACCTGCGCCAGGACGTTTGCCGCCAGCCCGGTGAGCGCGGCGGGCCCGATCACGACGGCCACGCCAGCGAGGCCGACGAGAACGCCCGCGAGGCGGCGGCCGGTCATGCGTTCGTCGGAGGTCGCCAGATGGGCAACGGCAACGGTGAAGAGCGGCGTCGTGGCATTCAGGATGGCGGCGAGCCCGGAGGCGATCTGCGTCTGTCCCCACACGATGAGGCAGAACGGTACGACGTTGTTCAGGAGGCCCATGCCGACGAACGCCATCCAGATTTCGGGCCCGCGCGGCAGGCGCGATCCCGTGAGGGGCAGGACGAGATTCAGGATGAGTGCCGCCAGCCCGACCCGCAGGACGACGAGGGTCAGGGGCGGCAGGGCCTGGAGCGCCACGCTCGTGAAGAAGAACGATCCACCCCACAGGATCGACAGGACCATCAGCATCGCCCATTCGGGCGCGGACAGGGTGCGGTTCACGGTGCGCGGCACGGCGGAGTTCCTTCCGACTTGATCGTGCTCACGCCTACGACGCGCCTCCACGGCACGGCTTCCCGTTCCTTGCGCTGCAAATCCCGTTCGGCAGGAATCCAGCCGAAGCCCGATCCCATCCCGCGGGCGTCGGCGCCGACCCAACCCCGTTCCTGTGCAGGCGTCGCGCTCCCGCCGAGCGGGCACGGATGCTCGGACATGCCCGGGTCTCGTCGGGGCGGCGCCGGGGCGTGTCCGAAAACAGCCCTTCGGCGCCGGGTGTCCGTGCCTCGGATCAGGTCCGGTTTCGCCCGAGACCGGCAAGGATAACCCGCTCTGCGGACGGCCTCGACGAGGCAGGTTCGGGGCTACTCCAAGGCAGCGGCGCAGGCGTGAATGCGACCGCGTGCCGTGACAAAGCCTGCGCCAGGGCTATCCTTCGATCCGACGACGGATCGGCCGCGACGGAACAGGCCGGGCAGGGAGAGGCTCATGCCGAACGGCTACTGGATCGCGCGCATCACCGTGACGGAGCCGGAGGCGTACGCGGCTTACGCGCAGGCCCTCCCGGCGTTGGTGGCACGCTTCGGAGGACGGTTCCTCGTCGCGGGCGGCCGACTGGAGGCGGTCGAAGGCGAAGCGAGGCCGCGGAATGTCGTGATCGCCTTCGACGATTACGACACGGCGCGCGCCTGCTGGCATTCGCCGGCCTATGCCGAGGTGGCGCGCCTGCGCGCGGGTGCGGCGACCGTCGACGTCGTGATCGTCGAAGGCGTCGATCCGTCGGATCGTCCAAGGGTGGAGACCTGACGCGTTTTACCGTCTGCATCCGACCCGTCATCTCCCTTGCGCCTGCTTTCTACTCGTCCGGAAAGCGGTCGCTTGGGCGACGTCATGAATCGGCTTCGTCATCGCCCGCGTTGCTAGCCGCCAGTCTGCTGCGCAAAACGCTCAGGACGCGAAGGGCTGTCGCGAGTTCGTCCGAGGACAGACCCATCGCCAGATCGTCGGCGGCCGGGTCCCAGGCCTGGATTGCGTCATCGTAGGCCTGCCTCCCCGCCGCCGTCAGCGCCACCAATTGGGCCCGCTTGTGGTGCGGATTGTTCTCGAACCTCACCAAACCCTCCTGCGCAAGCTCGTTGACGATGCGCTGGACGTTCTGCCGGTTCGCTCCGAGGTCACGGGCCAGCCACGCCACGGGTTGCGGTCGATCGGCGTAGGCGATGGCCCCCATGATCTGCCAGCGGGCGCTGGTCAGGCCGAAGGGCCGAACCAACCGGTCGCCCCAGACGAGGGTCGCGTTGTTCACCCGGAAGAGCGTGAGGACGAGATCGGTCAACGTCTCGGCGGAAGGCGTTCTGCTAGGCAAGTGCGCAACCCCTATTGACATCATAGTGTCAATATAAAATTTTGACATCACGATGCCATGTTGGCTTCGTTATGACAAGGAGAGCGGCATGCCGAGGTTTGTCGAAATGGACGCGACTGTCACGCTCGCCGATCAGCTTCGCGACGACACGAACGATCCCGTGGTGCTCATCAACACGTTCGTCGTCCCGGATGAGGACGCCGACGCGCTGTTGAACACCTGGAGCCGCGACGCCGCGATCATGAAACGTCAGCCGGGCTTCATCTCGACCCAGCTTCATCGCGGCATCGCGGGGAGCGGCACCTTCCTGAATTATGCGGTCTGGCAGTCCGTTGCGCATTTTCGCGAAGCCTTCGCAAACCCGGAATTCAGGGCGCAACTCGGCGCTTATCCGGACAGCGCAACGGCGAGCCCGCACCTGTTCCGCAAGGTCGAGGTCCCCGGCATCTGCGTGGCATGAGCGGTAGAAGCACCCAGCGGCCCTCCCACGCCTGAAACACTGCGGCTACCGGAAGGGGTTAGCTTTCCCGCGAACTTCGCGAAAAGCGGACCTTCTCATTTCCACCCTACAGCGACATCCAGCGCAGCATCCGCCCCGAGCAATCGGTGCAGGGCCGAAGGGACACAGGGGTCGTCGCGCTTTCGACGGGCGCCGCATCGGTCGGAAGGGCCGCATCGGTTCGGCCCCGCCGGGGCCGCAGGTGGAGCGGTGCCGAGGCGCCGCCGTCCGCCCTTAGTCCAACCCCGCCACCTTGATCGCGTCCCCCTCCAGGCGGACCTGGGCGGGCAGCCCGCGCTGGACGGGGCCGAGATCGTCGGCGGTGCGGTAGAGGCCGTCGATGGCGATGAGTTCGGGCTCGAACCGGCGGCAGGTGATGCGCGCCTCCGGATTGCCGGCAGCCCCCGCGATGGCCCGGCCGCGCAGCGCCCCGTAGACGTGGAGCGAACCGCCCGCGATCACCTCGGCGCCGGAGGCGACCGAACCCATCACGGTGATGTCGCCCTCGAGATGCAGGATGGTCTGGCCGGAGCGCACCGGTGCGTCGACGATCAGGGAGCGGAACGGGGCTGGGGCCGGCGGCACCACCGGCGCGTCCACGTCCGGATCGGGAATCGCGACCTCCTCCACGGGCCTACCGCCGGCCGGAGGCGGCGGCAGGCCGGCGCCGAGCTGGCCGGGGGCCGCGCCCTCGATGCCCATCACGGCGACGTCGCGGGCGGCCAGATCCGCCACGAGCCCGACGAGCCCGTCCCGGTCGAGGCCGAGCCCGGCCACATCGAGGATCACCGGCCGCCCGACGAAGAAGGCCGGCGAGCGCCGGGCCAGGGCGTCGAGCTCGTCGAGCCAGTCGGCGACGGGCAGCACCGGGGCGAGCACCAGCGCCATGAACGAGCGGCCGCGAAAACGGATCGGGGGACGGGGGGAGCTTGGCGTCACGGTGGGGTGTCTTCGCGGTTCTCGGGCGGCCGGACGGAACGCGGGCGCGTTCGGTCACCTTATCCGAACCTGTGCCCCGGGGGACAGGCGAAGGTCGGCGATGCGGAAAAAAGTCCCGCGCGCCGCCGACCGCGCGCAGCCCCCCTCAATCCGCCGCGGCGGACGGGTCCGGATGCGCCTGACCCGCCGCGCGGGCGAGGCGCCGGGCCAGCGCCGCGCGCGGCCGCGCGACCCCGAGGTGACGCGCCATGCGCGCGGGCAGGTCGTCGGGCTCGCCTCCGAGCTGCGCCGCGAGCCCCGCGAGTTCGGCGAGCGGGATGTCGGCCGGATCGCGCGGCTCGCCCGCGGCGGACCGGAACGGCACCGGGGCCTGCGGATCGACCCCGACCGGCCAGAGCACTTCGCGCGCATCCTCCCAGGCACGCAGAACCTCCGCGCCGACGCGCGCCAGGATGCGGGCGCGCAGGCGGGCCGTGGTCCGGTTGATGCCATGGGCCCGCGCCACCCGGGCGACGAGGCGGTCGGCGAACAGCGGCCCCTCCTGCGCGATGACGTGCGCGACGAGGGCGTCGAGAACCGCGTCGTAATCCGGCGCGTGGAAGCGGGACGCGTCGAGGGCGAAGCCGGCGGTGTCGGCGGCGACGGAGGGGCTCGGCGGCGGCGCTTCGTGTGGCGGCTCCGGCGCCGGCTTGGCCCGGTCGGATTCCAGGTCCGCCCGCAGGTCCGCGTCCAGGCGGTCGAGGGCGCCGTCCGCGTCGATCCACCAGTCGGTGCTCCAGACCCGGTGCAGGCGCCAGCCGAGATCGGTGAGCACCCCGTGGCGCAGGCGGTCGCGGTCGCGGGCCGTGGCGGCGCTGTGGTAGCTGGCCCCGTCGCATTCCACCCCCGCGAGGTAGCGCCCGGGGGCGTCCGGGTGGACGATGCCTAGATCGATCCGGAAGGCGGCGACGCCGACCTGCGGCACCACCCGCCAGCCGCGCGCCTCCAGGGCCGCCATCACGCTGGCCTCGAAGGGGGATTCGACGTCGCGTCCGGTCGGCGCGGCGGCTCTCTCCAGGGCGGAGGCGCCGTGGGCGGCGAAATCGAGGAAGTGCTTGAAGTCGCGGATGCCGCGCGCCGCCCCCCGCCCGAGGTCGATCTGCTCCGGCCGCAGGGACGCGAAGACGAGGAGTTCGCGCCGCGCCCGGGTGATCGCCACGTTGAGCCGGCGGTGCCCGCCGCTCCGGTTGAGGGAGCTGACCTGCCCGGTGATCCGCCCGGCGCCGTCCGGCCCCACCGCCACCGAGAACAGGATCGCGTCGCGCTCGTCGCCCTGCACGGTCTCGAGGTTCTTCACGAAGACCGGCTCGGGAGTGAGGCGGGCGTCGAAGTGGCGCTCGAGATCCGGGTCGGCGCGCCGCTCGGCGTCGAGCAGGTTCTCGATCAGGCGCTGCTGCTCCCCGTTGAAGGTGACGATTCCGAGGGAGCCCGACCCCGCGTCCGCCCGCAGGCGTGCCAGCACCTCGGCCACCACCGCCCGCGCCTCGGGGCGGTTCACCCGGGCAGCCCCGCGCTCGTAGAGGCCGTCCGCCACCGGCAGGAGGCGAACCGCCCGGTCCTGCGTCACCGGAGACGGGAAGGTGATGAGGCCGCCGCGATAATAGTGCCGGTTCGAGAACGCGATCAGGCTCTCGTGCCGGCTGCGGTAGTGCCAGGCGAGGCGGTGCCGCGGCAGGTGGGCGGCCAGGCACTCGTCGAGGATGCTCTCCTGATCCGGCACGTCGAGGTCGTCCGCATCGCCCTCGCGCTCGCCGACGCTGGTCGGGGGCAGTTGCTCGGGGTCGCCCACGATCACGGTCCGGCGCCCCCGCGCGATGGCGCCGATGGCGTCCCAGGGCGCGATCTGCGAGGCCTCGTCGAAGATCACGAGGTCGAAGGGCGGGGCATCCGCCGGCCAGTGCTGGGCCACCGAGAGCGGGCTCATCATCACGCAGGGGGTGAGGCGGGTGAGCGCGCCCGGCAGCCGGGCAAAGAGCTGGCGCAGGGCGAGGTGGCGCCCGCGCTTGGCGATCTCGCGGGCGAGGAGGCCCCACTCGGCCTGCTGCCCGAACGCCACGGGGGACGGCACCCCGCCAAGGCGCCCCCGCGCGGCGGCCCCCGCCAGGGCGCAGACCCGGGCATCCGCCGCCCGGAACGCCGCGATCTCCGCCTCGTGGGACGGCCCCTGGAAGCCGCGCAGGACCGGGTCGTGCGTGACCACGTGGTCGATCCACCAGCCCGCATAGGCGCGCTCGAAGGCCTCGGGGATCGCATCCGGCTCCAGCGCCCCGGCCTCGACCGCCGCCACGAGGGGGCCGAGCCCGGCCTCCCGCGCGGCCTGTACCGCGCCCTGCCAGCGCAGCCAGACCTGCGCCTTGGGCAGGGCGGACGCCCAGCGCGCGGCCTCGTCCAGGGTGCCGGCCACCCAGCCGGGACCGGTGGCGAGGGGCCGGTCCGGGTGCCGGCGGGCGGCCAGGCGCCCCAGGGTCTCGATCGCGCGCAGGGCCGGCAGGCGCAGCGGAGACAGGGCGGCGCGAGCCTCGGCAACGGCCCTGCCCACCCCTCCCCCGCCGGGGGCCAGCCGGTCGAGGCAGCGCCGGCGCAGGGCCTCCACCCCCGCCCCGTCCCCGGCGAGGGCGGCGAGCGCCGGGGCGATCCGCCCGGCCCAGGCCAGGGGGGCGGCGAAGGCCTCCGCCGGGCTGTCCGGCCGGTTCCAGGGCGGGCCGAGATCGGCGAAGGCCGCCTCCAGGATCCCGGCCAGGGCCGGGCCGGCGGCGCGCAGACCCTGGATCTCCAAGAGGGTCGCGAGGTCCGGCCCGAGATCCTCCGGCAGGGGCGCCAGGGCGTCCGCCTCCAGCATCCGGCGCAGGCGCCGGAGCCGCGCCCCGCGCACCAGCAGGTTGGCGCCCTGCGCCGCGCGCCAGGCGTCGCGGGTGGCGGACAGGTCGGTGGCGAACAAGGCCTCGGCGTAGCGCCCAAGCAGGCGCGCGGCTGCCCGCGCGAGGGCGGCCTCGTGCTGCCGGCGCGCCTCCACGGCTTGCCGCAGCGAGTCGGCATCGGCGGCGAGGCAACGCAGGCCGGCGGCCGCCTCCGGGCGGGCGAGCCCGCTCGCCAGGGCGAGGAGGGCGCGGGTGCCGGCCCAAGTCTCGCTCGCCCCGGGGAGGCCGAGGGCGGCGCCGAGCCGATCCGCGGCCGCCCCGAAGGCCGGCAACGCGCCTGCGAGGTCCGCCAGCGCCCGCTCCATCTCGGCGCGCCAGAGCGGTGACCAATCCGCCGGGCCGATGCCGCGCAGGGGATGACGTGCAGGATCGCCCACGAGGGGCAGCAGGGCGGCGAGCCCGGCCGCGCGGGCGCGAAGCCCTGCCAGGGTCTCGGGCGTGTGCGCGGCGTGATCGGGCCAGGACAGGGCGATGCGCGGCGCTCCGGCGGCGCGCTCCGCGATGATGCGGCCGAGGGCGGCCTGCGCGCTGAGGCCGTTGGCGCGGGGAGCGTGCAGGCGCGCGACCACGTCGTTGAGCGCGGCCCGGCGGCGTTCGAGATCGGCCCCGGCCTCGTGCCAGGGCACCGTCTCGGGACCGCGCGCCGCCCAGGCCTCGCGGAGCTGCGCGAGGACATGGGCCTTCTGCGCCCGGGCCGCATGGACCTCCAGGCAGCAGGCCCCGAGCCCGGCCGCGTCGAGGCGGCGGCGCACCACGTCGAGGGCCGCCGCCTTCTGCGAGACGAACAGGACCGTCCGCCCGAGGGCCAGGGCATGCGCGATGATGTTGGCGATGGTCTGGCTCTTGCCGGTGCCAGGCGGGCCGAGCAGGACGAAATCCTTGCCCGCGCCCGCCGCCAGGATCGCGCAGAGCTGCGAGGAATCGGCGGGAAGCGGGGTGAACACGGTCTGCGGCGGATGCGCGGCATCGAGGCGTTCGGGGGCCGGAAAGCCGGTGGCGTCGCCGTAGGCGAGCGTCGGCGTCTCGAGGAGGTGGCGCACCACCGGGTTGCGCTTCAGGAGGTCGGTGCGCTCGGCCAGATCGCGCCACATCAGGACCTTGGTGAAGGCGAAGGTGGAGAGAACGACGTCCGTCTCGACCTCGAACCCCTTGAGGTCGCGCACATGCCCGCGCACGATCCGCCAGAGGCCCGACACGTCGAGGCCGTCCCCGGACAAAGCGGCGTCGAGGTCCGGCAGGGTCAGGCCGAAATCCTGGCGCAGCATCTCGATCAGCGTCGGGTTCACCCGCGCCTCGGCGTCGTGGCGCACCAGCCGGAAGCCGGCGCGCACGCTGGCGCGGGTGAGCGCCACCGGCACGAGGAGGAGCGGCGCCCGCACGGGGGCCATCGTCCCGCCCCGCGTCCAGGACAGGAAGCCGACGGCGAGGTGGAGCACGTTGGCGCCGCCCTCCTCCAGTGCCGTCCGCGCGAGGCGGAACAGATCGGTGAGGCGCGCGTCGAGATCGTCGGCGGATGCGTGCGTGACGATCTCGCCGGAGCGCGCGGCCTCCCGCCTGAGCGCGTCCCGCGCGGCGGCATCCCCGGCCTCCGGCCCCTCCTGCTTCAGCTCTTCCGGCTTCGGCAGCAGCCGGATCGCGGCGCCCTCGACGAGCAGCGCCGCCAGGGCGTCCGGGTCCGGAACGCAGAGGCTGAAGCTGGCCTTGCCCGGCCGGAAGTTGAGGAGCTTGTTACGCAGGGTCAGGTCGAGGAGGCGCAGCTTCCAGGCCTCCAGGCGGTCGCGCGGCCGTGTCTCGGCGGGGCGCGGCGGGATCGCGGGCGGGCGATCCTCCGCGAAGGCGGGAGTCGGCGCACGGGGATACGCGCCGCGCGGCGGCAGCCGGGGCGCCTCGGCGGCGGCCTCCAGGGCCAGCGGCGCCAGGCCGCGCAGGCGGGCGGCGCGCAGATCGACCACGAGGTCGAGGGCCGCGCCGGCCTCCACCATCCGCGCGCCGGCCGCCAGG
The DNA here is from genome assembly GCF_022829285.1 of Methylobacterium sp. J-078. Taxonomy (GTDB): domain Bacteria; phylum Pseudomonadota; class Alphaproteobacteria; order Rhizobiales; family Beijerinckiaceae; genus Methylobacterium. The sequence continues at coordinate 8,282 of NZ_JAKSYI010000140.1, read as the reverse complement.
GCCTCAGGGAAGGCGGCGGGACCGGTGGCGATCAGGATCAGTTCGTCGAGGTCGCGGTGCTTGCGCAGGCCCTGCGCATCCACGGTCTCGGCCGGACGCGCATCGACGAGCCGGAGCCCGGCCGCGACCGTGGCCGCGCCGAGGACGAGGAGCGCGTCGAGCCCCGCCCGCTCGAAGCAGGCCGCCAGGATCAGGCCCCGGTCGAGGGGGCTGGCCCACCCGTCCCCGAGCACAGCGCCCGGGCTCCGCATCCGCTCGGCACCGGCGACCGGGGCGCTTTCCGCGAAGGCTTGGTCGCGCAGGGCCTGGTCGCGCAGGGCCGCGTGGATGGCCTGGGCCGTCTCCCAGACCCGCGCCCGTCCGTCCGCATAGGTCGCGAGCCGATCGCGCCCGGGCGGAAGGTGCTCGGCCGCGCGGGCGAGGAGCGCGTCGATGGCCGGATCGTCGGGGCGCACGAAGGTGGCGAGGGCATCCGGCCCGGTCTCGATGCCCGCCCAATACGTCGCCGGCAGGAGGTCCAGCGACACCGTCGCGCGCCCGACGGGACGCCCCTCCACGGTGGCCACCAGGGTCAGCACGCAGGCCGTCACCGCCTGCAGGGCGTCGAGGGCGGCCTCGTCCAGGATCATGGGCGGCGCCGCGCAGGCCCGGGACGCGCCGGCCTCCAAGCCCGGAATCCGCAGGGGCTCGGCCCGCAGGAGCGGCGGCTCGGCCGTCAGCGTGAGCACCAGTCCGGGCAGATCCGCGCCGGCCTTGCAGGTCACGGTGAGCGAGCGGATCGGCGCGAGGCCCGCGCGGAGCTGCGGGACCCCGATCCGCGCCAGGGCGTCGCAGGCGATGCGGCACGCCGCGTCCGGCGGCGTCGCCATCCCGGCTTGGGGCGCCTCAGCCGTCTCGCCCATCCTGCCGCATCCTCGAGGGTCTCCCCGGTACTAGCCGCGACCCAGGCGCGACCGCAAGCCGAGCCTGCACGCACTGGTTTCGAGTCCGACAGCCCGGTCGGGCGCGGCAGAACCGGCTTCGGCGCGGCCGGCGACGGGATCGCAACCGTCGCCTTGGAATCATTCCACAACATAGGGTTTGCGACCCCAAGACCGGGCTCGCTATAGCGAGGTCGTCATCGTCCGGCGCGATGGTGTTCGGGCCGTAATGCTGCGGTTTCCGGAGATCTGTCCGGGTCGATCCCGTCCCTGTTGCTGCCGGTCCGGCCATGCCTGGATCCGCGCCGCCCGCATCGGAGGTGCTGCCCGTGACGAACCAAAGCCCCATCGACCGGGAACGCTTCAGGGGCGGCTGGCGCTACCGCGCGGCGGTGGCCGGCCGGGTGCTGCTGGCGGCCTTCGGGGGCTACGCGGTGGCCGCGCTCGCTACCGCCTTCCTGTCCCTGACCCTGCCGATGGTCCGCTCGGAGGCCGTCGCGACCGCGACCCTCCTCAGCTTCGCGATCCTGGCAGGCGCCGTGATCTGGGTCTTCGCCGCGCGCACCCTGGCCCGGGCCACCCTGGGCCTGGTCCTGCCGGCGGCGCTGCTCGGCCTCGGCGTCTGGGCGGCGATGACCCTCGCGCCGATGGGGCCGCCGGCATGAGGCAGGCTTTCCGCCAATCCATGGGCTGGCTGCACACCTGGTCGGGGCTTGTGGCCGGCTGGGTGATGTTCGCGGTCTTCGTCACCGGCACCGCCACCTATTACCGCACGGACATCTCGCTCTGGATGCGGCCGGAACTGCGCGCAGGCCCGAGCGAACCCGCACCGGCCGCCGAGCGTGGGCTCGCCTACCTCAAGACCCATGCCCCGAAGGCGATGGCCTGGTACGTCTCGCTGCCGCAGCCGGACCGGCCGTTGCTTGGGGTCTACTGGATGGACAGCCTGGAAGCGCCGCTGGGCCAAGCCATGCTGGATGCCGGGACGGGGGAACCGACCCGGGCGCGGGCGACCCAGGGCGGCGACTTCCTCTACCGCTTCCACTACGAACTTCAGATGATGCCGGTGCTCGGCCGCTGGATCGTCGGCCTCGCCGCGATGATCCTCCTCGTCGCCCTGATCTCCGGCATCGTCACGCACCGGCGCATCATCGCGGACTTCTTCACCTTCCGGCGGGACAGGTCGACCCAGCGCGGCTGGCTCGATGCGCATAACGTCACCGGCGTGCTGGCGCTGCCCTTCCACCTCATGATCACCTACACGGGCATCGTCACCCTCGGCGTGATGTACATGCCCTGGGGCGTCACGGCCGCCTACAAGGGCGACGAGATGCGCTTCTACGTCGAATCCGCCCAGAGCACGACCTGGCGCCCCGCCGCCGGACGGCCCGGCGAGGCCGTGCCGCTGGCGCCCCTCCTCGCGCGGGCGCGGGCGGAGGTCTCCGAGCCCCTCGAGATGGTGATCGTCAACAATCCGGGCGACGCCAACGCGACCGTGGTCGCGGTGTTCGAGGAGCCGCACGGCCTCGCCCACCAGCACCCGCAGATCGCCTTCGACGCGGCCTCAGGCGCGATCGTCGAGCGCGTCGGCGGCATGCGGCCGGCCGCGCACGCCTTCACCAGCTTCATGGGCCTGCACGAGGCGCACTTCGCCAGCGGCGCCCTGCGGCTGCTGTTCTTCCTGTGCGGCGTAATGGGCTCGGCCACCATCGCCACGGGCCTGGTGCTGTGGACCGTCGCCCGGACGCCGAAGGCCGGCGAGGTCCCAGGCTTCGGCCTGCGCCTCGTGCGCAGCCTGAACATCGGCACGATCCTCGGCCTGCCCATCGGCATCGCGGCGCTGTTCCTGGCCAACCGGCTGCTGCCGGTGGAACTGGCGCACCGGGCCACCTGGGAAGGCGCGGCGTTCTTCGGCGCCTGGGGGCTCGCCGCCCTGGTGCCCCTGGCCCGGCCGCATCGCCGGGCCTGGGCCGAAATGGGGCTGGCGGCGGGCGGCCTGTTCGGCGCGGTGCCGGTGGTCGGCTGGCTGACCACGGATCGCGGCCTCGATTTCCTGTGGTTCGACGCCGCCATGCTGGTCCTCGGCCTCGTCCTGGCCCTCGGGGGCCGCAAGGTCGGGCTCTACGAGGCGCGGCGCCGGGCCGCGCGCCCGGCCGGACGCGACGCGGGCCTGACACAGAAGGGGTTCGCCCAAGCATGACGCCGCTCTCCGTCGCCCTCAACCTGACCTTGAGCTTCGCCGGGCTCGCCGCGCTCTGCCTCTCGATGGACCGTCACCACAGGGCCATCGCGGGCCTGCCGCAGAGCCGCGCGCGGGCGAGAGCCCTGCGCCTCAGCGGCTGGGCCGTCATCGCGGTCTCGTTCGCCGCCGCGATCCTGACCTCGGACTGGAATTTCGGCCCCGTGCAGTGGATCGGCTCGCTCACCGGGGCGGCGCTCCTCGTGGTCGGGCTGGTCTCGTATCGCCCGCGCTGGGTCCGGCCCGCCGCGATCCTCGCCCTGCCGCTCGCCCTGGCCGCCGCCCTCCTCGCCTAACCGGACGGGCGCCGCTACCCTGGCACGGCCCCAGCCAGGATACGCCGATGCCCCTCGATCCCGCCCTTGCCGCCCGCATCACCGAGGCCGTCGCGGCGGGATTTCCCGAGCAGGTCGCCCACACACAGGCCCTGGTGCGGTTCGGCTCCACGCGGGGCGCCGAGCACGCGATCCAGGACTTCGTGTTCCGCGCCTTTCGCGCGCGGGGCTACGCGCTGGACCGCTTCACCATGGACGGGGCGGCGCTGGCCGCCCATCCGGGCGGGGCGGCGATGTCGGACACGCATTCGCAAGCCCCCCTCGTGGTCGGCATCCACCGGCCGCGGGCCGAGACCGGGCGCTCGCTGATCCTCCAGGCCCATGTCGACGTGGTGCCGCCCGGGCCCGCCGACCTCTGGACCCACCCGCCCTTCGAGCCCGTCATCGACGGCGACTGGATGTACGGTCGCGGGGCCGCCGACATGAAGGCGGGCCACGCCGCCAACCTGTTCGCCCTCGACGCGCTGGCGCGGATCGGCCTGCAGCCGGCCGCCACCGTCACCCTGCAATCCGTGGTCGAGGAGGAATCCACCGGCAACGGCGCTCTGATGACCCACCTGCGCGGCTACCGGGCCGACGCCGTGCTGATCCCCGAGCCGGAGGACGAGAAGCTGGTGCGGGCCAATGTCGGCGTGCTCTGGTTCACCGTGGAGGTGCGCGGGCGCCCGGTCCATGTCCGCGAGATGGGGGCGGGCGCCAACGCCATCGACGCCACCTACCGGGTCATCGGCGCCCTGCGGGCGCTGGAAGCGCGCTGGAACGCCGAGAAGGCGGTCCATCCGCACTTCGCCGAGGAGCCCGACGCCATCAACCTCAATGTCGGCCGGATCGAGGGCGGCGACTGGGCCTCCTCGGTGCCGGCCTGGTGCCGGATCGACTGCCGCATCGCGCTCTATCCCGGCGTCTCGGCGGCGCAGGCCGCCCGCGCGGTGGAGCAGGCGGTGGCCGACTTCGCCCGGGACGACGCCTTCCTGTCGAACACGCCGCCCCGCGTCGCCTTCAACGGGTTCTTCGCCGAGGGCTACGCCCTCCCCGAGGGCTCGGAGGCGGAAGGCGTGCTCGGCCGCGCGCACCGGGCTGCCACCGGCGAGGCCCTCCAGAGCTTCATGTCGCCGAGCTACCTCGATACCCGGGTCTATGCCCTCTACGACCGGGTGCCGGCACTCTGCTACGGACCGTTCAGCCGGAACATCCACGGCTTCGACGAGTGCGTGAGCCTCGCCTCCGTGCAGCGGATCACCACCGCGATGGCGCTGTTCGTCGCCGAATGGTGCGGGACGGAAGCCCGCGTCGCACCGTGAGGCCGGGGCCTCGGTACTTCCCCGCGCGATCGTGACCCCGCGCGGTGTGGATGGCGCGGCACGCGCGCCTTGCCGAATGCTCCGCGCGCGTTACCCCTGTGTCCCGTGATCGATCCCAAGCCCTCCCCCCTCGCGGCGCACCCGAGCGCCTTCGCAACGGCCGTCGCGGCCACCGTCCTCGCCACCTCGGCCGTGCTCGCCGGCGGCACGGCGGCCGGCGCGCAGACCACCGACACCAGCTGCTACGTGACCGGCGGCGGCAGCCTGGAGATCTGCCGGGGCACCGAGGCGGAGGGCGTGTTCGTGGCCCCGCGCGCCTGCGAATCCGTCAGCGGCGTGCAGATCCTGCGCACGACGCCCGGCACCGGGCCGCTCCAGGCGGTCTACCAGGCGGAGACGCCCCTCGCTGGCCCGTCCCGGCGCGGGGCCGAGACCTGCGCGCCGCGCCGGGCCGGCGACCCCCTCGACGGCGGCTCGGTGCGGGCGGGCGCGATGCCGGAACAGCTCGCCACCACGATGCCGCCGGTGCAGGGGCGCCTCTGGGAGGTGACCCGCGCGGCGGAGCGGCCCCGGGAGGCGCGCGGGCGACGCGGGCGCCGCCGCGAGGCCGCCCCGCCGCCCGAGACCACGGCCGAGGGCATCGCCGCGCGCCACCCGATCACGGTGGCGGGCCGCGACTGGGGCGGGGACGCCTACAGCTACGTGTTTTTCCTCGCGGCGATGCCGACGGAGAACGGCAACCGGCACGCCCTGCTCCAGGCCCGCACCCTCGACTTCACCCGCTTCGACATCCGCGGCGGCGCGGAGGCCGGGACGACCTGGACGCCGCTGGGCAAGACGGACCCGGAGCCGCGCGGGCGCCGTCGCCGCGGGCGGACGGAGGCCGAGCCCGATCCTGGCGTCGTCCTGGACGAGACCGGCGCGCCGGTGGTGGGCCATTGCCAGGGCCAGGGCTTCGACCGGACCGACCTCGTCGGTTCGATCAGCGTGGTCGATCAGGTCTACCACTACTTCTACACCGACGTGCTGCCCTCCGACTGCAACGAGCCGGTGGCGACCCGGCGCATGGGCCTCTACCTGCGCACCAGCCGCGACCTCACCGCCGACCGGCCCTGGTCCGCGGCCCGCACCATCGCGCAGCCCCTGCCGAACAAGAGCCTCGTGCGCGTGGCCAAGGCCCGTGACATGGACCGCTGGGTGGTGGCCTATCGCTGCAACCGCCCGGCCAACACCATGGACGGCCCGGTCTCGGACATCTGCGTGCAGTACACCGCCGACCTCGCGCCGGGCTCGCTGGCGGGCCTGACCTGGTTCTCCGAACCGCAGGCGATCATGCGCTCCACCGCGTATCTCGGCCTGCGCTCGGGGGGCGACGGCTCGGGTCGCTTCGGACGCAGCCAGCACTTCTGGATGACCGACCGCTACGGCAACCTCGCCACGCCCACGAGCTACCGCGCCAAGGCCGGCCTCGTGACCTGGCTCGACCGCCTCGCGCCGGGACAGGCCGGCACGGGGGCCTCCAGCGTGTTCGGCCGCCCGGTCTATTGGGGGACGTGGTCGGTCCGGGCGGTGATTGGGCGGTAGGGGGTTCGCGGCCGGGGGCGGACATGGGCGAGCGGGGGATCGTCGGACCCTGGCCTTCCGCCCCGAAGTGGACGTTCCGTCCCCCCGATTCCATCTCAAAGCCGCAGCCAGTCTGAGCAACTTCCAGAAAGCGTGTGCTCCTGCGGAAGGCATGAGTATTTTGCAGGAAGGCCTTTCGATAGCGAACTTCCGAGGCTGTGCCCGCACCAATATCAACCGCCAGAGGCAAGACGTTTAGCATATTCGTAAGCTGACGATGATCCCTCGATCTAGAGACCGGCTCTGTTCTTCAGCAATGCAATGACACCCTGGTCGGGTCTGAGATGGCCGTCCGACCCAAGGTGGTATTCTTGCAGCCTCGTGCCGAAGCCCACCGTATCGCCGACGTTGCCGCCCAGCACCCGTACCGCATCGGGAGTTACCTCGACCACAATGTCCGAGTGGCTCTCATACTGAGCGTGGTTCTCGGCATACGAGAAGCTGAAGTTGTTGCCGCTCCGATTGCGCTGGATGATGTCGCCGAGGGCAGGCTTTTCCTCGTTGATCCGGAAGCCCCAAAATGGCTTGTCCTTCCGCGCCGTAAAGCGAGCTTTGATGGCGTTGTTCACGAACACCGAGTGGCTCGAGGCGAATTGAAAGTTGGTATAGGCGGGCCCTGCGAGACGCACCACCCAAGAAATGAATGCCGCCGACCATGGGACATCCCGACCGTCAGAATAGGTGCTGCGACCGTCGTAGGGTTCGCCGATCGCGGCCCACATTTCGCGAACGAAGCTGCAGTATGGGTCGACCTTCTCGTTGCCTGCGCCCTTCTCGAAACGAAGCCATTCGTCGATGGCCGTCCGGAGTAACGCCTCGACCTCGGGCCGCTCTGGCGTACGCAGATACTTGCCGAAGCAGAAGCCCTCTTGGGTACCAGCGCGCACCTTCCGCCATCCCGCATTGTCGGCGGCACCGATGGCGGCGAGACGTTCGCCGATCGTGAGATCACGTATGATCATACCGCCGGGAGCGTCCCGCAGTCGGAGTCCCTCGGTCGTAACAAGCAGGTCGGTCGGGGCAGGTGCAGCGGGTACGATGGTCATGATGCGCGCGGCCAGGGTCGCATCCCCGGTCTCGTCCCAGGCCACCATGCCCTTGTCGTCCGCTCCCACCTGAAACGCACCAAGATCCTTGCGGGCGATGCGGATGACATTCCGGTCATACCCGATCCCGCTGCCGGATTCGGTCCTCTCCGGCGGCACTTGGCGAATCGCCCACCTGTTGGAGTAAAAAAACTGCTCAGTGCCAGTGAATGCGCGCGACATGGAGATCCATGGCACCTCTATCAGCTTCTCGGAGAGCAGCTTGCTCAGCGTTGCTCCACTGCCATAACAGCCGATTTTAAAATCCTGTCCAATTGCAGTCTTTACAGCCTTGAAGTAGTCGAGGATCGGGCCGTCGATCTCAGAAACATTGTATTCCTGATCAACAGCAAAAATTATCGTGCTACCTTCGCCGATGGGCTGTCCAACCGATTTGGCGAAGGCGACGGCACTCCGGGCGTTCTTCTTGCCGGATGCGGTTGAGAAATCCGAAATTCTTCGACTGCTGTCCTGAAAAACTGGGAGTATCGCGAAGCCTTCAGTTGAAAGAAATTTTGCCTCGTCCAGAGTAAGCGTCTTTGGACGTTCCGTACTGGCGTAGTACCGTATTATCGTGTCCACGCCATTGCGCTGCAAGAACCGGATAAATATTTTTCCCGCGCTTGTATTGAGCCGCGTACTAGTGCTCTGACTCAGACGGATGGTTCAGGAGCTCGGCTGAGGGCGTCGAAGATTGCAGAGGCGGGTTTAGTCCAGATGAAGGGCTTTGGGCTACGGTTGTGCTCGGCGATGTAGCGATTGATGGCGACCTGCAGGTC
>NZ_JAKSYI010000139.1 GCF_022829285.1 Methylobacterium sp. J-078 | reverse complement strand
CCGCCCGCACCGTGCCCGACCTCTGGGACGCCATCCGGCACGCCTTCACCCGCTTCACCCCGGACGAATGCCGCAACTGCCTCACCGCCGCCGGATACGACACCGACTTGGCCGTCGCTACATAAGCGGGAACGGCTCTAGCGGACCGTCGGGTCGGCGGTGAGACGCGCGCGGATGGCATCCGTGAGCCCGCCCTCGAACATCAGAGCCGAGCCGTAATGGTATTCGCTGTCGAAGGCGCGGCGCGAGTTCATGGACAGGGAGGCGCTGTGCAGGGCGAGGAGGCGGCCCTCGGCGTCGAACAGTCCCGAGCCGGAGCCGCCATAGCCGTTGTTGCAATCGTGCCGGACGCGCCGGATCCCGTCTTCGCTCGGCGGGTCGATCCGGTGGATCGTGCAGGCCTCGAGGCTGCTCTGGCCAGGATAGTTCGCATGGCCGCCGGGTGAGACCATCGTGATCGGGATCGGTGTGGACCCGGTCGGCAGGTCGGGGGAGCCTGGCACCGGCTGAGGGCGAACGCCCTCGGCCGGCTCCGCCAGATCGACCAGTGCCCAGTCGTCCGTGATGTGGAGCGACATCGCCCCCGGCACGGTGCCGAGGCGCAGGGTCCCTGGGGCGAAGTCGTAGTTCCGGCCCCCGATCTGGAAGAAACAGTCGGCGATGTCGCGTGTCGGTTCGAGGTGCCGGCTGCGGAAGTTGTGGGCGTTCAGGACCACGAGGCGCGGGCTGCCGATCAGCCACGCGGCGGCCGCCTTCCGGGGAATGCCGTCCGCCCGGCAGTAGAGCACGCCGGCGCCGGGATAGCGCGCGTAATCCGCCCCCTCCAGTTCCCGCCGGGCGTCCTGCGGGTAGAGTGCCGCCCATCGCTGTGGGCCGTCCGCCCGACCCACACCACTCCAGCCGAGGCCAACGAGCCCGGCACCGGCGAGGGCGAGACGCCAAAGCACGATGCCGGCTCGGAATCGCGTCCGAGTCGACCGCATCGGTCCGCTGCTCCCCTGGCCCAAGCGCCTACTCGTCGGCGTTTTGGTGGACGGAGACGCAGATCTTGACGGCCTGCTCCAGCTTGGTGTCGCGCGGATTGCCGATATTGGCCGTCTCTTCGAGGCAGCGGACGAAGTAATCCCGGTCGAGTTGGGGCGACAGACTCGAGAACGCCTTCCCCATCCGAGCCGCGAAATCGACCTTGTCCGCGGTCGGGGTGCGCGACCAGCTTGCGACCGGATCGTCCAAGGTCAGCCGCGCGGCCTCCGCGTCCGATACGATGCCGACGGTGCAGCCTAAGAACAAAATAAGACGGCGGGTGATCATTGCAAAGCTCTTTCAGTTCAACTGAGCGTACCGGTGGGCAGCAACATCGTTCCACCCGTGCACGGCTGTCAATTCGCTTCGTCGATCCCAGGACAACTCCAGATCAGAACCTTGATAATTCCGAATTGCAGCATTCGGATTGCCGATTGATCCCGGTACAAAAATGCCAACTGACCGCAGACATCCTCAAAGACAAATGCTTTTATGAATAGCCAGCCGATCAGTAATAAAACTTTCATAAGAAGCATCACAACTCAAGATACTCTTATGAAAGTGACCTGTCTCTGAGTCAGATACAGAGGCTTGTCCTGAAACGGCGAAATCAAAGGCTGCGACGGACCGAACGGTCGAAGGACGCGGCCATCTGGGTAGGAGACGTTCGGATGAACAGGTTTCTGGCTTCGGTCTCGGTGATGGCGCTCGGCGCCCTGGCGCCGATGGGTCTACCAAGCATCGCCGCCGCGAACGACAAGCTCGTCGAGATGGCGAAGGACGACGCGAACTGGGTGATGCCCGGCAAGAACTACGACTCGGACAATTACAGTTCGCTCAAGCAGATCAACACCAGCAACGTGAAGGACCTGAAGGTGTCCTGGACGTTCTCCACCGGCCTTCTCAACGGCCATGAGGGCGCTCCGGTGGTGGTGGGCGGCAAGATGTACATCCACACCTCCTTCCCCAACAATACCTTCGCGCTGGGCCTCGACGATCCGGGCAAGATCCTCTGGCAGGACAAGCCCAAGCAGAATCCGGCCGCCCGTGCGGTGGCGTGCTGCGATCTCGTGAACCGCGGTCTCGCCTACTGGCCCGGCGACGGCAAGACGCCGGCGCTGATCCTCAAGACGCTGCTCGACGGCAACGTGATGGCGCTGAACGCCGAGACCGGCGAGACGGTCTGGAAGGTCGAGAACTCGGACATCAAGGTCGGCTCGACGCTGACGATCGCCCCCTACGTGGTCAAGGACAAGGTGATCATCGGCTCTTCGGGCGCCGAGCTCGGCGTGCGCGGCTACCTCACCGCCTACGACGTCAAGACCGGCGCCCAGGTCTGGCGCGCCTACGCCACCGGCCCGGACAAGGACCTGCTGCTGGCCGACGACTTCAATATCCGCAACGCCCATTACGGCCAGAAGGGCCTCGGCACCTCCACCTGGGAGGGCGATGCCTGGAAGATCGGCGGCGGCACGAACTGGGGCTGGTACGCCTACGATCCCGGCACCAACCTGATCTACTTCGGCACCGGCAACCCGGCGCCGTGGAACGAGACCATGCGTCCCGGCGACAACAAGTGGACCATGACCATCTTCGGCCGCGACGCCGATACGGGTGAAGCGAAGTTCGGCTACCAGAAGACCCCGCACGACGAGTGGGATTACGCCGGCGTCAACGTGATGATGCTGTCGAACCAGAAGGACAAGGACGGCAAGGACCGCAAGCTCCTGACCCACCCGGACCGCAACGGCATCGTCTATACCCTGGACCGGACCGACGGCTCGCTGGTCTCGGCCAACAAGATCGACGACACCGTCAACGTCTTCAAGTCGGTGGATCTCAAGACCGGCCAGCCGGTGCGCGATCCGGAATACGGCACCCGGATGGACCATCTCGGCAAGGACATCTGTCCGTCCGCGATGGGCTACCACAACCAGGGCCACGATTCCTATGACCCGGAGCGCAAGGCGTTCTTCATGGGCATCAACCACATCTGCATGGATTGGGAGCCCTTCATGCTTCCCTACCGCGCGGGTCAGTTCTTCGTCGGCGCGACGCTGAACATGTATCCCGGTCCGAAGGGCGACCGGCAGAACTACGAAGGTCTCGGCCAGATCAAGAGTTACAACGCTATCACCGGCGACTTCAAATGGGAGAAGATGGAGCGCTTCGCGGTCTGGGGCGGCACGACGGCCACCGCCGGCGGTCTGGTGTTCTACGGAACCCTCGACGGCTACATCAAGGCGCGCAACTCGGACAACGGGGACCTTCTCTGGAAGTTCAAGATGCCGTCCGGCGCGATCGGTTATCCGATCACCTACACCCATAAGGGTGATCAGTACGTCGCCATCTATTACGGCGTCGGTGGCTGGCCGGGCGTCGGCCTCGTCTTCGACCTTCAGGACCCGACCGCCGGCCTCGGCGCGGTGGGCGCGTTCAAGAAGCTTGCCAACTACACCCAGATGGGCGGCGGCGTGATGGTGTTCTCGCTGGGCGGCAAGGGCCCCTACGACGACCCGAACGTCGGCGAGTACCAGACGGCGGCCAAGTAGACCGTCCGGATCGAACGTCCCGCCGGCTTCGAGCCGGCGGGACACTCCGATCGCGAGCCGTCGGATCCGTTTCGCCCAATCTGCCGGACACGCCATGTCCCGGATCGGTGGGGACGATCCAAGCAACGTCCGCGATCGCCCGAATCCCAAGAAGACGCCGAACCCCAAGAAACGGAAACGCGCCCATGTCGCTTGTCAAAGGACGGTCGTTCATCAAAGGAGGCCCGTCCGTCGGCGGCCGCCGCAGGCCCGCGCTCTCCACCGCGGCTCTCCTCGCCCTCGGCAGCGTTTCGCTCGCGCAAGCCGCTCCGGTAGATGCGACATCCCCGCCCGACGACAAGATCCTGCGCGTCTGCGCCGCGAACCAGCCGCCGCTCTCGCTCAAGGACGGCAGCGGGCTCGAGAACCGTATCGTCTCCGCCGTCGCCGAGGCCATGGGGCGCAAGGCCGAGTTCGTCTGGTCCGAAAAGCCCGCGATCTACCTGGTGCGCGACAGCCTGGACAAGAAGCTCTGCGACGTCGTCGTTGGGCTCGACAGCGACGACCAGCGCGTGCTCACGACCAAACCCTATTACCGCAGCGGCTACGTGTTCATCACGCGCGCGGACCGGGATCTCGACGTCAAGTCCTGGGCCGATCCGCGCCTCAAGACCGTCGACCACATGGTGGTCGGCTTCGGCACGCCCGGCGAGGTCATGCTGAAGGATATCGGCCGCTACGAGGAGGACATGGCCTACCTCTACTCGCTGGTGAACTTCCGCGCCGCCCGTAACACCTATACGCAGATCGATCCGGCCCGAATGATCAGCGAGGTCGCCACCGGCAAGGCCGACGTGGCGGTCGCCTTCGGCCCGGACGTCGCCCGCTACGTGAAGGACTCGTCACAACCGCTGCGCATGACCCTGGTGCCCGACGACACCACGCGCAGCGACGGCCGTAAGATGCCGCAGAGCTTCGACCAGTCCATGGGCGTGCGGCGGGACGATGCCGCCCTGAAGGCCGCCCTCGATGCGGCGATCGTCAAGGCAAAGCCGAAGATCGAGGCGATCCTGAAGCAGGACGGCGTGCCCCTCGTCCCCGTCACCAACTGATCCGTCTCCCCCCACGATCGGCGCCGGAGACGTTTCGACACCCCCGCGCGGCACTCGTCCGAAGCCCGACGCGGCTGCGCCAAGATCCGCCCCGATCCCCTCGCCGGCGCCCCGATGGGCGCCCGGTCCAGCCCCACCCGGCCGCCCAGCCGTCCGGCGTCATCAGGTCGAATTCATGCGTGATTCCCACGGCATCCTGGCCATCTGCCTCAGCCTCGCCGCCGTCCTCGGCGGCGTCGCCGCCCTGGCGCAGCCCGCCGCCGGCCCCCAGACCGGCTTCGTCTTCCGCAACACGGTCACGGGCGAGCAACTCAACATGGCCGAAGGCAAGGAGGGCGGCCGCGACACCCCGGCGGTGAAGCAGTTCTTCCAGACGGGCAAGAACGCCTACATCGACGACAAGTCCTGCCTGCGCAACGGCGAGTCCCTCTTCGCCACCTCGTGTTCCGGCTGTCACGGCCACCTGGCCGAGGGCAAGCTCGGGCCGGGCCTCAACGACAATTACTGGACCTACCCGGCCAACACCGAGGACACCGGCCTCTTCGCCACGATCTTCGGCGGCGCCAACGGGATGATGGGCCCGCACAACGAGAACCTGACCCCCGACGAGATGCTCCAGGTCATCGCCTGGATCCGGCACCTCTATACCGGGCCGGTCCAGGATGCCGTCTGGCTCAACGACGCGCAGAAGAAGAATTACACGCCCTACAAGCAGGGCGAGACCTTCCCCAAGGACGTCAAGGGCCAGTGTCCCCCGCTGGCGGAGTGACGTTCGAGGAAGTCACGGCGCCATCCGTGAGCCACCACGGCGCTCAGCCGCAACAACGATCCCCCAACAAGCGATCGAACAAGGAGACGACCATGCGGACATTCATCACGGCCCTGGCGATCGGTGCGGGCGCGCTGCTCGCCCTCCCGGCACTCGCCTATGACGGCACCAAGTGCAAGGCGGCCGGCAATTGCTGGGAGCCCAAGCCCGGCTTCCCCGAGAAGATCGCGGGCACGAAGTACGATCCCAAGCACGACCCGAAGGAACTGAACAAGCAGTCCGAGTCGATCAAGGCGATGGAGGAGCGCAACAAGAAGCGCATCGAGGCCGCCAAGAAGACCGGCAAATTCGAATACGACGTCACCAAGCTGTCCTCGAACTGATCGGGCCGCCCGTCCCCTCGACGCGTCGGTCGCCCGTTCCGGACGCGACCGACGCCATGGCCGCGATCCGGCGGGACCCTTTCGGACGCGTCGTCCCGGGTCGCGGTCGTTCCCCAAGGCAGGCTTCATGAACCAGTTCCGCTCCGGCGACGCGATGCTCACCGATTGGCGCGAGGCGGCCGGCCGCTTCGAGGCGACGGTGGGCGCTGTCGTGCTCGGACAGGCCCGCGCGATCCGGCTCCTCACCATCGCGCTCTTCGCCCGCGGCCACGTGCTCCTCGAGGGCGATGTGGGTGTGGGCAAGACCACGCTGCTGCGTGCCGTGGCCCGGGCCCTCGGGGGCGCCTACGCCCGCGTCGAGGGCACCGTCGACATGATGCCCACCGACCTCGTCTACCACACCTACCTCGCGGAGGACGGCCGCCCCCGGGTCGAGCCCGGCCCGGTGCTGCGGCAATCCGAGGACCTGTCGATCTTCTTCTTCAACGAGATCAACCGGGCCCGGCCCCAGGTCCATGCGCTGCTCCTGCGCCTGATGGCCGAGCGCACCCTGACGGCGTTCAACCGCGAGTACCGGTTTCCCAATCTCCAGGTCTTCGCCGACCGCAACCGCGTGGAGCGCGAGGAGACCTTCGAGCTGCCGGCCGCCGCCCGCGACCGTTTCCTCATGGAGATCGGGCTGGAGGCGCCCCGCGACGCCGAGGCCCGCCGCGCCCTGGTCTTCGACCCGCGCTTCCACGACACCGACGCGCTGATCGCCGGGATCGACGGCGATGTCCTCGACCACGCCGCCCTGCCGGGCATCGCCGCCGCGATCCAGCACGGCATCCAGGCGAGCCCCGCCATTGAGGCCTACGTGATCGGCCTCTGGGCGGCGCTGGTGCGGCCGGGGGAGGCCGGCATCCGCCTGGCCGGCCTCGACATGGAGGCCCTGGTCCAGGGCGGGGCCTCCCCCCGCGGCGTCGCCTTCCTGGTCCGCGCCGCCCGCGTCCGCGCCTGGCTGGAGGGGCGGGACTGGATGGTGCCGGAGGATATCCGAGCGGTCTTCCCCGAGGTCATGGCGCACCGGGTCTTCCTGGAGCCGGTCTACGAGATGCGCCGGGCCGCGATCATGCCCGAGCTCTGCCGGGCCGTGTTCGAAACCGTGCCGGCGCCATGATGGACCCGAGCCAGCCCGACATCGTCTACCGCCCGCGCGGGCGCCTGCCCGGCACCCGCCCCGGCGCCCACCGGGGCCGCGAGGCCGGCGGCCTCGGCACGTTCCGCGACCAGGTGCCGTTCCTGAGGATGCCGGATGCCCGGCGCATCGACGTCCGCGCCACCCTGCGCGACCCCTTCGAGGGCACCTTCGTGCGCCGCTTCGAGGCGCGGACCCCGGTGGAGGTCTGGGCCCTCCTCGACCTCTCCGCCTCCATGCGCTTTACCGGCGAGGCCGATCGCATGGCCCTGGCCTCCGCCTTCTGCGCCGGCCTCGCCGCCTCGGCCACCCGGATCGGCGATGCCTTCGGGTTGATCGGCTGCGACGAGGGGGTACGGGAAGACGTATTCCTGGCGCCCAGCCGCGCCCCGACCCGGGCCGCCGAGGTCGCGCTGCGCCTCGCGGCCGCCGCCTGCTCCGGCCGGGGCGCGGGGGGCATGGTGGCGGCGACCCGCCGCCTCGCCGGGCGCCCGAAGATCGTGTTCCTCCTCTCCGATTTCCGCTGGCCGGAGGTGCTGATCGCCGAGGTCTTCGCGGCCCTGAGCCTGCACGACCTCGTTCCGGTGCTGCTCGGCGATGCCGCCGAGGCGGAGGGTTTGCCGAATTGGGGGCTGCTCGAACTCGACGACCTCGAAGGCGGCGGGCGCCGGTTGGTCCTCATGCGCCCCGCCCTGCGCCGCCGCTGGATCGCCCGCGAGGCCGAGCGGCTCGCGACCCTGCGGCACCTCGCGACGGCCCATGGCCGGCCGCCCTTCCGCCTCGCCGGCCGCTTCGATCCCGACGCGGTCAGCCGCCACTTCCTCGGCGCGTGAGGCGCACCATGCGCATCCGCTCCCTCGCCGCCCCCGCCCTGTTCCTGGCCGGCCTCGTCCTGTCCGGCCCGGCCGGGGCCCAGGTGCGGTCGGTCGAGGTCCGCACGCCGCGCCCGTTCGGCTACTTCCTCGGCGACCTCGTCCACGCCGACATCGACCTCGTGGTCGAGCCGGGCTTCCGGCTCCAGGCCGCGTCGCTGCCGAAGCCGGGGGCGCTGACCTACTGGCTCGACCTGCGCGACCTCGACGCGACGAGTGCCGTCGACGGCGACGCGCAGCGCGTGCGCCTCGCCCTCACCTACCAGACGTTCTACGCCGCCCTCGACGCCCGTGCCCTGGAGATCCCGGGTTTCACCGTCACCTTCGTCAGCGAGAGCGATCACGGCGCCACCACCTTGAAGGCCGAGGTGCCGGCCTGGTCGTTCAACGTCTCGCCCCTGCGCGAAGTCCAGCCGCCCGCCCGGGACGACCCGCGCGCCTACATGCGTCCCGACGGGCAGGTCGGCCCCGGCGATCCGCGACCCCTGCTCCTGGGCGCCGCCGGTTCCGCCGCCCTCGCCCTCGCGGCCTCGGTGGCCCTCGCCCGGGACCGGGCCTGGTGGCCGTTCCGGGTGAGGGCCGGGCGCCCGTTCGGCCGCGCGGCCCGCCGCATCCGCGCCCTGTCGCGCCGGCCGGACCCGACGCCCCACCACCGCGACGCGCTGCTGGCGCTCCACCACGCCCTCGACGCGGCCGCCGGCCGCCGACTGCTCGCCGACGATCTCGGCGACTTCCTCCAGGCCCATCCGGCCTATGCGGCCGAGGGTTCGTCCCTTGCCCGGTTCTTCGAGGCCTCCCGCCGGACCTTCTTCGGATCCGGCCCGGAGGCGGGCTTCGCGACGCTCGGCGTCGCTGACCTCGCCGCCCTGGCGCGTCGGCTCGCCCGCGCGGAGCGTGCCGCATGATCGGCGCGCTCGCCCGGCTCTCGGCCGACCGTCCGGCCCTGCTCCTTCTTCTGCCCCTGGCCCTCCTGCCGCTCCTGACCTCGGCCCAGCGCAGGGTCCCGGTGGCCGCCATCGCGGCGGCCCCGGCCGACGGTCCGTCGCGGGCGATCGGCGCGATCCTGCGTACCGCCGGGATCGTCGCCATCGCGGGCCTGATCCTCGCCCTGGCCGGCCCTTACCGCCGGGGCGAGACCCTGACGCGGACCGGGATCGGCGCCCAAGTCTCGATCCTGATCGACCGCTCGGGCAGCATGAACGAGACCTTCGCCGGGCGGCAGCCCTCCGGCGTGGAGGAATCGAAGGCCGCCGCGGCGCGCCGGCTGCTCGCGGCCTTCGTGGGGAGCCGGGCGCACGACCAGTTCGCGGTCACGGCCTTCTCGACGGCGCCCATGCTGGTGGTCCCGATGACCGACCGGCACGATGCCGTTCGGGCCGCCATCGCGGCCATCGACCGGCCCGGGCTCGACTACACCAACATCGCGCGCGGCCTCGCCATGGGGCTGTCGCAGTTCGGGCCGGCGAGCCCCGCCACCTCCCGCGCCCTCCTGCTGGTCTCGGACGGGGCGGCCGTGATCGATCCGCGCGTGCAGGACACCCTGCGCGCCGCCTTCGCCCGCCTGCGGCCGAACCTCTACTGGCTGTTCCTGCGCACGAAGGGCTCGCCCTCGATCTCGGACAAGCCGGCGGGCGAGGACACCCCGCAGGCCGCGCCCGAGCGCCATCTCGACCTGTTCTTCAAGAGCCTGCGCGTGCCCTACCGCGCCTTCGAGGCCGAGGGCGCCGAGGCGGTGGCCGAGGCCATCGCCCAGATCGATCGGCTGGAGCGCGACCCGATCCCCTACACCGAGCAGCGCCCGCGCCGGGATCTGGCGGGGTTCGCCTACGCCCTCAGCCTTGCCGGACTCGTGATCCTCGTCGCGGCCAAGCTCGGCGAGGCGGACCTGCGCCGGACCGGGGCGCCCGCCGCGCGCCCCCGGGCAGACGCGTCCGATCCCGCGAGGCTCGCCGCATGACGACGATCACGACCCTGCCCTGGCGCGCATCCCAACGCCCCGCTGCTGCCCGTCCCCGGACGCGTCGCGCCGCCTTGCGCGCCGGGTGGCGGCGGGCCCGTTCGCTCCTCCTCGCCCTGCTGCCGGTCCTGTTCGTCGTCGGTGCCCTCGGCTGTGGCTACGGCGCCTGGCGGATCGCGCGCGACAACGTCACCATCCGGGCGCTGGCCACGGGCCGGGACATCGCGATTCCGGTGGAGGCCGCCCCGTCCCTCCTCCTGGCGCGCGTGCAGTTCCTCGCCCGGCGCGGGGCCGTGGAGGCGATCGAACCCCTGATCGAGTCCCTCGAGCGGCAGGGCGCGGTCGAGCGCGCCGCCCGGGCCCGCTACGCCCTGGCCAACGCGCATCTGCGCCAGGCCTTCGACCACCTGGAGCGGGGCGACCTCGACCCGGCGGGCCCCCGCATCACCCTGGCGCGCCAGGAATATCGGCGGGCCCTCCAGGGCCGCCCGGATTACTGGGACGCCAAGTTCAACCTCGACGTCGCCTCGCGCCTCCTGCGCGATTTTCCCGATTTCGACCGCAAGTCCGGCGACGAACTGAAGGCCGAGCCGAAGAAGATCTGGACCGACATTCCCGGCCAGCCGCGAGGCGAGCCGTGACGCCGGGCGCCCTGATCGCCCGCAACCTGTCGGACGGCCGCCTGCGGCTCCTGGCCGGGGCCCTCGGGCTGGTGGCGCTGGCCCTCGTCGCCCGTCCGCTCGCGCTCACCCGCGACGGCGTCGCGATCCTGGCGATCGTCGACATCACCGGCAGCATGAACGTGCGCGACTACGCCGGGGCCGGCGGGGTGCCGGCGAGCCGCCTCGACACCGCGAAGGCGGCCCTGCGCGACCTCGTCGCCGGCCTGCCCTGCGGCTCGCGGGTGGCGCTCGGCCTCTTCACCGAGCGCCGGCCCTTCCTGCTGTTCGCCCCCATCGAGACCTGTTCCGGCTTCGCGCCCATCGACGGGGCGCTGGCGGCCATCGACTGGCGCATGGCCTGGGAGGGCGACAGCCGGATCTCCGCCGGCCTCTTCCGCAGCCTCGCCCTGGCGGAGGAACTCGGCACCGACCTCGTCTTCGTCTCGGACGGGCAGGAGGCCCCGCCCCTGCCGAGCCGCGGCGGGCCGGCCTTCGAGGGCAGGCCCGGTGCCGTGCGGGGTCTCATCGTGGGGGCGGGTGCTCCCGGTCTGTCGCCGATCCCGCGGCACGACGACCGGGGTCGCGAGACCGGCTTCTACGGGGCCGGCGACGTCCAGCAGGAGAACCGCTTCGGCCCGCCTCCCGCCGATGCCGAGCACCGCGAGGGCTACAACCCGCGCAACGCGCCCTTCGGCGCGGCGGCGGCCAGCGGCACCGAGCACCTGTCCTCGGTGCGCGAAGCCTACCTGCGCACGCTCGCCGCCGAGACCGGCCTGACCTACGCGCATCTCGACGGGCCCACCGGTCTCGGCGCCGCGCTGACCGCCGCCGCGACGCCGCGCCCGGTTCCGGGTCGCTTCGACCCGCGCCCCGCTCTCGGGGCGGCGGCGCTGCTCCTCGTGCTCGCGAGCTTCCTCGCGCCCCTGCTCCGCGCCCGCGGTATCCCGACCTGGAAGAAGGTTTGATCGATGCGTCTCGGTGTTCCCGCCCTCGTCCTGACCCTCCTCTCCGGGGCGGCCCTCGCCCACGGCCCGACGCCGCAGAAGGTCGACCAGAGCATCGTCATCAAGGCCAAGCCCGACGCCGTCTGGAAGGTGGTCGGCGATTTCGCCGGCATCGGTGCGTGGCACCCGGACGTCGCCCGGAGCGAGGGCAGCGGCGGCAGCGGGTCCGGCGGCCGGCGCAAGGTCACCCTCAAGGCGGGCGGCTCCCTGGATGAGGGGCTCGACGAGATGAACGCCGCCGGGCGGACCTATTCGTACCGGCTGTCCGACCCCGACCTGAAGGCGCTGCCGGTCTCGTCCTACTCGGCGACCCTCACGGTGTCTCCGGAGGGCGACGGCTCCAGGGTCGAGTGGCTCGGGCGGTTCTACCGGGGCGATACCGGCAACGAGCCGCCGGAGGACCTCAGCGACGAGGCCGGCCGCACCGCCATGAACCGCTACTTCGCGGACGGGCTCAAGGGGCTGAAGGCGAAAATCGAGGGGAACGCCGGTCCATGACGGGCACTCCGGTGATCGGACGCTTCGTCCTGGCCGCGCTGCTCGTCGGGCTCGGACTGGCACTCGGACCCAGCCCCGGTGCCGCCGCCGCGCGGACCGTGTACGTGGCGAGCCAGGGTGCCGGGACCCTGGTCGCCCTGGCACGCGATGCGACGGCGGCCGGCACGCCCCTCGCAGTCGGGCGCAGCCCCGCTCAGGTCGTGGCCGGCCCCGAAGGGCGGCTCTATCTCGCTCACCCCGATACGGGGACCGTCACGGTCGTCGATGGAGCCGGCGGATCGATCCGGCAGACCTTTTCCGTACCCGGTCAGCCCTTCGGCATCGCGGCCTCCCCCGATGGTGTGCACCTCTATGTCGGGGATTGGGCAGGCCACCGGGTGATGCGTCTGTCCGCCAGGACGGGCGCCGTCGAGGGGACGGTGGCAGTCGGCCGCGAGCCGGCCGGCCTCGTCCTCGATCGGGACGGAATACTCTACGTCGCCGACCGGGAGAGCCGACAGGTCAGCGTTGTCGACACCCGGACCATGACGCGCACAGCCACGATTTCGGTGGGTCAGGGGCCGTTCGCCCTGGCGCTGAACCCCGCCCAGGATCGTCTCTACATCGCCAACGTGCGCAGCGGCGACGTCAGCGTCATCGACACGGTCGCTCGCCGGGTCGTCGCGACCTTCACGGTGGGTGGCATGCCCTACGGGGTCGCCGTAAGTCCGGACGGTCGCCAGATCTTCGTCACCGACCAGCGCGCCGGCCATCTCGTGGTTCTCGATGCGGATGACGGGGCCCTGCGCGCGACCGTACCAGTCGGCCGCTACCCGGAAGGCGTCGTCATCACCGGGCATCAGGCCTACGTCGCCAACTGGTTCTCGGATTCCGTCTCCGTCATCGACCTGCGAAGCCTGCGCGAGACGGCCCGCATCGCCGTGCCCGACGGCCCCCGCAGCCTCGCGATCCTGACCGAGGACGAGCGATGAGGTTCCGCACAGAGCCGGCTCTCGTTCTCCTCCTGGTTCTGGGGGCCTGCGACGGCGGCGAGTCCGCGCAGGACACGGCCGTCGTGGCAACGAAGTCGGAGGCTGAGGTTTCGACGTGGCTATCGCCGACGGACGGGATGGAGCCGGCGGTTTGGCTCGCTCGGCGCGAACCCGGCCAGCCCGTGGCGAGTGCCGCCGCGCGAAGCGCTCACCTGCGCCACAGCCTCTCCCGGGCGAAGGAGATCTTCATCGAAGATCCGCGCATGATCGCCAACCGGACGGTACAGCTTGGACAGATGCTGGCCGAGGCCGGCGAGCCCGAGAGCTACGCGGATCTCCTTGAGGGCCTCGAAGGCGCGGCATCGCCGACGCATCGCAAGCAGCTCTACGGCGAGCTGTGCCAGCACTACTACAACAGCCGGCAACAGGGACTGGACCGGGCGCAGGCTCTTGCACGCCTCGCCGAACGCTATGCCGCGCAGCCGACCGCCCCGGATGTCGCCCCATGACATCCGGCGAGACGGGCATTCTCATCGCGGACGACCATCCCGTGATCCTGAGAGGTTTCCGGACCCTCATGGAGGATGCCGGTATGACGACGATCCATGAGGCAACCAGCATCGTGGAGGCCTATCGGGCCTTTTACCGGCAACGCCCGGGAATGGTCGTCGCCGATCTCACTTTCGGCGATCAGGGCTTGACCGGTCTGTCCCTGATCCGGCGCATTCGGACCCTGGAACGCAGAACCCGGATCCTCGCCTTCAGCATGCACGACGATCCGACGATCATCGCGCGTGCTCTGGAGAACGGGGCGACCGGCTATGTCCTTAAGGACGCGCCGGCTACGGAGTTCCTTCGGGCTTTCGACCAAGTCCGGCGCGGAAAGAGCTACCTCGATCACGACATCGCCCTTCGTGTGGCTATGCTGAACGCCACCACCGAACGATCGTCGACCTTAAATCTTTCGGAGCGGGAGCTACAGATCCTATCACTGATCAAGGACGGAAATTCCTATCAGGCCATCGCTGAAAAACTATCGATGAAGTACAAGACCGTCGTGAATTCGATTTCGGCAATTCGGCGAAAATCGGGCACCCATAGTTTTGCCGAGTTGATAAATTTCTCGATATCGATAAAGATTTGAATTCAATCTGAAAATATTAGATGAATGGATTCATTCTGTAAAAACAGAGTGGACTGGCAGTTTTGATCGACAATTCAGCAGCATGCGATTTTAAGCGCGAGGTCGCTGACGCTCGCAAATCAGCAGATCCGAACCTGCCCACACGCGCCGATTGATATGCAAGGACAGGAGCGAAATTTTCGACGCAGCGACGGGCGCCGCTCCACACTGATCGATGCTCGGCGATCGCAGGGAGCCGGGCCGTATCGGCTGCACCGGGAGGCACGCAGACAGTCCGAGCCGTCGCCCAGACCTCGCGCACCTCGATCCCGCGCGTGAATTCTCCCTCCGCGTCGCTGCATCTGGATGGTGCGAAGGCGGCGTCCGTGCGCGCCGCGACCGGTTAGCGCGTTGACCGCGCGGCCATCCGGTCTAGCTTCATGCGGGGTATGGGCTTTCGGACCGGCCCGGGGAGTGACACGAACATGCGGGCTGGGTCTTCGGTCGCCGTCGTCGGCGCAGGGTTGGGCGGCCTGGCGGCCGCCTGCGTGAGCGCCGCGCGGGGCCACAAAGTCACGCTCTACGACAAGAACGACTGGCTCGGGGGCAAGGCCGCTGTCCTGCACGAGGGCGGCTTCCGCTTCGACATGGGGCCGACGATCCTGACCGTGCCGAAGGTGCTGGAGCGCATCTTCCAGGAGGCCGGACGCGACATCCACGACTACCTGGACCTGCGCCGCCTCGATCCGCAATGGCGCTGCTTCTTCGACGACGACACCCGTCTCGACCTCATGGCCGACGTGCCCACCATGGCCGCCGACATGGAGCGCTTCGCCCCCGGAACCGGCGCCGGCGAGGGCTACAAGAAGTTCCTCGAGATCTCCGAGCACCTGCACGACGTCTCGAACAAGTTCTTCTTCTGGAAGCCTGTCGAGGACCTGTTCGACACGATCAACATCCGCGCCAACTTGAATCCCGGCACCCTGCGGGACGTGCTCTCCCTGCGCATGGGCACGTCCGTCGCCGGCACCATCCGCTCTAAGGTCAAGGACGCGCGTCTCGCGCAGATGCTCGACCACTTCGTGCAATATGTCGGCTCCTCGCCCTACGGCGCTCCGGCCGTGCTCTGCGCCATCGCACACATGCAGACGGCCGAAGGGGTCTGGTACCCGATGGGCGGCACCCGCGCGGTGGCCGAGGCCCTGACCAAGCTCGCCTCCGAGCTCGGCGCCACCCTGCGGCCCGGCGACGAGGTCACGGGCCTTTCCATCGAGAAGGGCACGGTCAAGGGCGTGAAGACCGCCTCCGGGATCACTCCGTTCGACGCCGTGATCTCGAACATGGATTCGGTGCGCACCTACCGCGAGCTCGTCGGCGGCGACGTCGGCAGATCTTATGAGAAGAAGAGCTTCGAGCCGGCCTGCTCCGGCGTGGTGCTCTATCTCGGGCTGAACAAGCGCTACGAGCACCTGAACCACCACGACTTCGTCTTCTCCCGCGATCCGGAGGAGGAGTTCGACTACATCTACCACAAGGGCGAGCCGGCCCCGGACCCGACCGCCTACCTCGCGGCCCCCGCCTCCACCGACCCGTCGGTGGCGCCCGAGGGGGGCGAGGCGCTCTACGTCCTGGTGCACACCCCCTATCTCAGGCCGCATCATGACTGGAAAAAAATGTTCCCGGCCTACCGGCAGGTCATCCTCGACAAGCTCAAGCGCACGGGCCACATGCCCGACCTCGAGGAGCGCATCGTCGTCGAGCGCCACCTCACCCCGCAGGACATCCACGAGCGCTACAAGGTGCTCAACGGCGCGATCTACGGGCTGGCCTCCCACGGCAAGTTTATGGGCGCCTTCAAGCCGGGCAACCGCTCGCGGCAGGTGCGCGGTCTCTACCTCGCGGGCGGGGCAGCCCACCCGGGTCCCGGCATGCCGATGGTGATGATGTCGGGCTGGATCGCGGCGGACGCCCTCGACACCGATGCCAGGGGCGAGGAGCGCGCCAGCGCCTGAAGGCCCGACGCGTGTCCCGCGAGAACGGCCCCGCCCGATCGCCCGCACTGTGGCGGTTCATGGTCGGGTACTTCGACCGCTACGTGCGGCGTCACCTCAACGCCCTGCGGCTCGCCCGCTGGGGCGTGCCCGCCTGCGCCGATCATCCCGGCCCGGTGGTGGTCTACTGCAACCATCCGGCCTGGTGGGACGCGGCCGTGGTCATCCTGCTCGCCGGCAAGCTCTTCCCGGCGCGCGAGAGCTACGCGCCCTTCGACGCGCTGATGCTGGAGAAGTACGCGGTCTTCGCCCGGATGGGGGCCTTTGCGGTGGACCTCGACTCGGCCCGGGGCGCGGCCCAGTTCTTGCGGGCGACGCGGCGCATCCTCGCGGCGCCGAACCGGATGATCTGGATCACCGCCCAGGGGCGCTTCCAGGATGTCCGCGCCCGGCCGCTGGGCTTGCGCGCCGGCGTCGGCCGCCTGCCCGAGATCGCGCCCGACGCCCTGTTCGTGCCCCTGGCCCTCGAATACGCCTTCTGGGAGGAGCGGGGCGGCGAGGCCTTCGCGGCCTTCGGCACGCCCGTCTCCGGGGCCGCGCTCCTCGCCCTGCCGCGGGCCGAGCGGCTCGCCCGGATGGAGGCGGACCTGACCGCGACCCTCGACGCCTTGAGCGCCGACGTGGTCTCGCGCGAGGCCGCGCGCTTCACGCCGCTCGCCTCGGGTGCCAAGGGCGTCGGCGGGGTCTACGATCTCTGGCGGCGCCTCGGCGCCGTCCTCACGGGGCGGCGCTTCGAGCCGGCCCACCGTCAGAAGGGAGATCCGGTCCCGTGATGCTCGGTCTCGCGATCCTGGCCCTGGCCTGCGCGGCGCTGCCCGGCCTGATCGCCTGGGTCAACCTCTCGATCCTGCGCACCCCCGAGCCGGACCTCGACGTCCGTTCCCGGGTCTCGGTTCTCATTCCGGCCCGCAACGAGGCGGCCGTCATCGCCACGACGGTGCGGGCGGCCCTCGCGAGCGCCGGGGTCGCCCTGGAGGTGCTGGTCGGCGACGACCACTCCACCGACGACACCGCCGCCATCGTGGCCGGCATCGCCGCCACCGACCACCGCCTGCGCCTGATTCCGATCCCGCCCCTGCCCGAGGGCTGGACGGGGAAGAACCACGCCTGCGCCCGGCTGGCCGAGGCGGCGCAGGGAACCCACCTCCTCTTCGTGGATGCCGACGTCACCCTGGCGCCGGCCGCCGCCGCCGCCCTCGTCGCCCATGCGCGGCGGACCGATTCGGCCCTGGTCAGCGGCGTGCCGCGCCAGCGCATGGGCACGCTCGGCGAGCGCCTGACGGTCCCGATGATCAATTTCCTCCTCGTCGGCTACCTGCCGATGGCGATGATGCGGGCTTCCCCGCGCCCCAGCCTCGGGGCCGCCTGCGGCCAGCTCGTCCTCGTCGCCCGCGCCGCCTACGAGGACACCGGCGGCCACGGCGCCGTGCGCACCAGCCTGCATGACGGCGTCGTGCTGCCGCGCCGGTTCCGCCGGGCCGGCTACCGCACCGATCTGGTCGCCGCGCACGCGCTGGCCACCTGCCGGATGTACCGGGGGTTCGGCGAGGCTTGGGCCGGCTTCTCGAAGAACGCCCGCGAGGGCATGGCGACGCCGCGCGCCCTGCCCGTCTGGACCCTGCTGCTGGCCGGCGGCCACGTGCTGCCCTGGCTGCTCCTCCTCGCCGCCCTCCTGGGCTTCGGCTCGGGGGCCGTGGTCTTCCCGGCCGTCGCGGCGGCCCTGGTCTCCCTGGCGACGCGGGCGGCGATCACCCTGGTCACCCGCGAGCCGGCGGGGACGATCCTCCTCCATCCCTTCACCGTTCTGGTGGCTCTGGCGATCCAGTGGCGCGCCCTCCTGCGGCGCCGGGGCGCCGGGACGCCGGCCTGGAAGGGGCGCAGCTACCCGGTGGGTGGCCCCTGAACCGCCTCTGCGCCGGTCTCCGCCAGGATCCAGGCCGCGGTGTCGGGGTCGGCGCCCACCACGGGCAGATGCAGGATGATCGGCGTCTCGTAGGGGTGGCGCGCTTTCAGGGCGGCGCCGAGCGGCTCCGCCAGTCCCTCCCGGCTCTTCAGGATCGCGACGACCTCCGATCCCCGCTCCACTGCACCCTTCCAGGCGTAGACGGAGAGCATCCCCGGCAGGACGTTGACGCAGGCCGCCAGCCGCAGCCGCACGAGGTCTTCACCGATCCTCAGGGCGGTGCCGGCATCCGGGAAGGTGGTGTAGACGAGAAGCGGCCGCTCCATGCTATGGGTCTCCGACCAGGGCTCTGCCGCTCCACCGGCGGGAGCGGTCCGGCGGGGATGCCGGCGGGACTGGAAACGAGACGCTGGAGCGAACGCTTCGCGTCGGCAAGGCGGATGTGAGCCCATGGCGCGGCGTTTCGAACGGCTTGCCTTCGTCGCGAGTCCCACGGAGGACGCCCGCCAGGCGGCCGCGACCCTGATGCGCCGCTACGACCACGTGCCCCCCGACGAGGCGGACGTGGTGGTGGCGCTGGGCGGCGACGGCCTCATGCTCCAGACCCTGCACCGCTTCATGCACGCCGGCACGCCGATCTACGGCATGAACCGCGGCACCGTCGGCTTCCTCATGAACGAGTTCCGCGAGGACGGGCTGATCGAGCGCCTGGAGAACACCAAGCGCAGCATCATCCACCCGCTGATGATGGAGGCCTTGGACACCGAGGGCCGCCGGCACCAGGCCCGGGCCCTCAACGAGGTCTACATGCTGCGTCAGACGCACCAGACCGCCAAGCTCCGGATCTCCGTCGACGGCCATGTCCGCCTGCCCGAACTCATCGCCGACGGCGTGCTCGCGGCGACCCCGGCCGGCTCCACCGCCTACAACCTCTCGGTGGGCGGGCCGATCCTGCCCCTCAACGCCCGCCTCCTGGCCCTGACGCCGATCTCGGCCTTCCGGCCCCGGCGCTGGCGCGGCGCGCTGCTGCCGGACTACGCCCGCATTCAGATCGAGGTGCTGGATGCCGAGCACCGCCCCGTGGCGGCGGTGGCCGACCACACCGAGTTCCGGCGGGTCTGCACGGTGCAGACCTGGCTCGACCACGCCACCAACCTGACCCTGCTGCACGATCCCGGCCACAGCCTCGACGAGCGCATCCTGCGCGAGCAGTTCGGCTGAGGAGGATCGCTCAGGCGGCGATCCGCTCGCGATCCGCGCGGTAGCTCGCCACCAGGGCCTCCGGGATGGCGTCGAGGACGACCTCGACCGTGAGCTTGCGCGCGTGCTCCCGGCTGCCCTGGAACTCGGCCAGGATGGCATCGGGCAGGGCGTCGAGGATGACGCCGACGGGATCGGTGCGGGGCTCGTCGTCGGGCACCTCGGCCTGCGCGGGCTGAGCGTCCGGGGCTGGCTTCGCGATCGGGTCGGCTTCGGCCCGGGGGGCGGCCTCCGCGACAGGCCCCTGGGTGACGAGGCGCTGGGCCTCGCGCCACTCGCCGTCGAGGATCTCGTTCTCCATCCGCAGGGCGTCCGCGCGTGCGGCGTCCGCGGCGAGTTCGCGGGCGAGCACCCGCGCCTCGTCGCGCGCCGCCTCGGCCTCGAAGCGGGCGAGGAGCGCCATGACGCCCTGTGCCTCGGCGAAGGGCATCGTCTCGCAGGCGGTCAGCGCCCGCTCGATCATCAGGCGCGACAGGCTGGCGCCCGCGCTGACGATGGCGCCCTGCCCCGCCTCGCGCCACGCCGACAGGGCGGCGCCGAAGGCCGGCAGCAGCACGGGCGACAGGCCGGCCTTGCGATGGAGGGCGGCGAAGGCAGCGGTGGAGCCCTCCTGCATCAGCCCCGCCACCCGGCGCAGCGGCAGGCCCGAGAGGTCGGCCAGCGCCGCCTCCGCGAAGGCCATGTGGCCGGACAGGATGGCCCGCAGCAGCAGGCCGGCATTGAGCTGACCCTGCGCCTTGAGATGGGTCACGAGGCGGGCGAGGTCGATCGGGTGGGCCTCGGCGCTGAAGGCCAGGGTCGCGCGCTCCTGCGCCTCCCGGCTGGCGCGCGCGCTGCGGGCCGGGGTGAGCCAGCCGGAGGACACCGCGAAGGCCGAGAGAGCTTCGGCGAGCCGGGTCGTGATGCTCTGGCGCACCTCGAGGGGCAGGTTCGGCCGCGTCAGGATCGCCTCGCGCAAGGCGGCGTCGTCGCCGTGGCGCTCGACCATCCGCATCAGGCTGCCGGTGGTGATCCGGGCACTGCGGTTGCGCGCGAGGGCGACGAGGGCCGGCGCCTCCCCGATCTCCGCGAGTGCCCCGGCAACGCCCGCCGCCAGGTTCGCCCGGCCCGCGATCGCGCGGCGGACGGTGAGGCAGCCGATGGCGACGCCGTCCACGAGGTCGGCATCCCCCAGCACCGGCGAGCGGGACAGAACCAGGGCGGCGATGTCCGCCTGATCGCCCGCGAGGGCGACGATCAGGGTCCGGGGCGCCGTGGCGCAACCGGCGCAGGCCTCCGCCAGGGCCCGTCGCACGAGGCTGGAAGGATCGTCGAGGAGCGCCAGGAGCGCCGCCTCCGCCTCCCAGGCGATCTCTTCGCCGAGGCCGCCATAGAGGTAGGCGCGGGCGAGTGATCCCGCCGCCTCCGCCCGGCGCGCGGCGGAGCTGTGCTGCGTCCAGGCGAGGAACTGGCGGATGATCATGGGCCGCTCCGGATCGTGAAGAGGGACAGGTCGAGGGGGGCGCCGGACCGGACCGCCTGGCCGGAGGCGCCGAATTCGGCCGGCCGGCGCGGCGGCAGCGGCGCGCCGGTGAGCGCGGTGCCGGTGAGCGTGGGGCCGGTGACGTCCGCCGGGGCCGAGGCGGCGCGATCGGGGGCGGTCGCGGGGTCGGCCTGAGGCGCCTCCCCGCCGTCCGAGCGCGGAAAGTAACTCGGCGCGCTGCGGGCGGGCTCGGCGCCGGGGGCCCGGCCCTGCCAGAGCCGGGCGACGCCGGCCGAGACGCCGCCCTGCTGGCGGGCGTCGGTCTGGAACATCGAGCGCAGGCCGCCCTCGTTGAGGGAGGCGTAGGCGGTGGCGCCCTCGGGCAGCGCGACGGTGGCGGCGACGGGATTCGGCGCGCTGCCCGCTCGCGCGGTGGCGAGGTGGGCGTAGAGCTCGGCCGCCCCGCGCGGGCGCCCGGCCTTGTCGTAGAACAGGTTCCGGTTGGCGGCGGCCGCCTCCGGCATGTCGAGGGCGGCGGCCCGGGCCGGGCTCGCCTGCGCGGTGGCGATGAGGGCGGCGGCCCCCCGCGCCCCGAGGACGTGGGCGGCGTAGAGGTCACCCCCCGTCGGCTCCCGCCCGAGGGTGGCGCTCAGGCTCTCGCGGTTCCGTTCGGTCAGGGCGCCCGCCATGGTGGCGGCGATCTTCGGATCGCGGCGCAGGTCCAGGATGGTCTGCCGGGCGGCCGGGTCGCTCACCGTGTAGGTGCCGTCGGCGCCCCGGGTGATGGCATCCGCGTAGGTCGAGAGGCCGAGCCGGGGCCCCGCGCTCTTCATGGTGCCGAGCCAAGTCTGCTCGATGAACTGGAACAGGCCGGTGGCCGAGGAGGTCCCGGCCTTGGCGGAGGGGTCGAGGGAGGATTCGCGCTGGGCCGTGGCCAGGAGGTAGTCGAAGCCCGCGCCGGAGGTCTGCGCCCCGTCTCGGATCGCCTCGATCACCCCGCCCGTCGCGCCGGTGCGGCCGTTCGGGGCCGTCCCGCGCGTGCCCGCCTCCCGGCTGGCGCCGGTCTCGCGGGGGCTGGCGGGGGGCGTGGTGAACAGGAACATGGCCGTCCGGCTGAGGGCGGGCCCGGATGCCGCCCCGGCCCGATCCTTGTTCCCATCATGGTAAAGGAAGCTTGAAGGGCGGAGCCCGGACCGTGACCGGTTTCAGGATTCGCCCGCGAATTCCAGGCCCTCGTCCGCCCAGCCCGTCAGCCCGCCCAGCATCAGCTTCACGGGGCGCCCGAGTTCGGCGAGCCGCAGGGCCGCACGGTCGGCACCGTTGCAATGGGGGCCCGCGCAGTAGACGACGAACAGCGTGTCCGCGGGCCATGCGGCCATGCGCTCGGCGGTGATGAGGCGGTGCGGCAGGTGCAGGGCGCCCGGGATGTGGCGCTGCCGGAACGCGGCCTCGGAGCCGACGGCGTGCAGGAGCACGAAGTCGGGCGGCCCGGCCAGCAGGGCGGCGGCCACGTCCGCGCAGTCGGTCTCCAGTTCGAGGCGGCGGCGGAAATGGTCGCGCGCGATCGCGGGCGGGCAGGCGGGGATGGCGCTGACGGGGTTCATGGATCCTCTCTCCAAGACGGCTCGGTGGACGGACAGAGGTAGCAGCGGGCACGCGGCTTGGCGGCGGGCGGGATCGCCAGTTAGCGTCGCGATCATGCCAAAGCCGCAAGCGTGCCGCGTCTCTCAAACCCGCCTCGCCCCCGAAGACCGCCTCGTGGTGGTGCTGGCCTATGACGGGCTCTGCACCTTCGAGTTCGGCGTCGCCGTGGAGATCTTCGGGCTGCCCCGCCCGGAGATGGGCGCGGACTGGTACCGCTTCGCCGTGGCCGGGCTCGAGCCCGGTCCGATGCGGGCCGAGGGCGGCGTACGCGTCCTGGCCGATGGCGGCCTCGACCTCCTGGCCGAGGCCGGTACCATCGTGGTGCCGGGCTGGCGCGGAGCCGGCCTGCCGGTGCCCGGCTCGCTGGTGGAGGCGCTCCGGGCGGCGGCGGCGCGCGGGGCGCGCCTGCTCTCGATCTGCTCCGGGATCTTCGTCCTCGCGGCCGCCGGCCTGCTGGAGGGACGCCGCGCCACCACCCATTGGCGCCACGCCGAGGCGCTGGCGGCGCGCCACCCCGGCATCCGCTTCGTGGCGGACGTCCTCTACGTGGACGAGGGCCAGGTCCTCACCTCGGCCGGCTCCGCCGCGGGCATCGACCTCTGCCTGCACCTGGTGCGGCGCGATTTCGGCGTGGCGGCTGCCAACCTCGTGGCACGGCGTCTCGTCGTCCCGCCCCACCGGGACGGCGGCCAGACGCAGCGCGTGCCGGGGGCGGTCGCGGTGCCCCACGAGGCCGCGCGGATCGGGCCGCTCCTCGATGCGATCCGGGCGGAGCCGGGGCGCGACTGGCCGATCGCCGTCCTCGCCGCGCGGGCGGGGATGAGTGCGCGGACATTTCTGCGCCGCTTTGCCGACGCCACCGGCACCACGCCGGCGCGCTGGCTCCTCGCCCTGCGCCTCGCGCGCGCCCGCGACCTCCTGGACGAGGCCGACCGGCCGCTCCAGGCCGTGGCCGAGGCGGCGGGCTTCGCCACGGCAGCGACTCTGCGCCGGCACTTCCGCCGCCATTTCGCGACGACGCCGGCCGCCTACCGCGCCCGAAACGCGAAAAGCGCCCCGGAGGACGCTTGAAGACGTTGGATCGGTTGGGAAAATTGGAGCGGGCGAAGGGATTCGAACCCTCGACCCCAACCTTGGCAACGCACGGTTCCCGTAGCATGGTGCCCTCTTGGCGGCAAGGCTCCACTCCGGAAACCATGCCGTCCCGTGCAACGCCGTTCAATCCGGTATCACTCCAAACCGACCCAGGCACGGGGTTTCCAACCCATTTCCGCCCCGCTCCCGGGGCCGCCGGGGGCGACGCGTGGACGACATTCCGGAGAGCCGGCTGGAGCAGGTCGCGATGATGGAGGGCATCCTCATCGAGCACGCGACGGGCCGGTCCAGCGAAGGCCACGTCTACGAGCACCTCCGCCACGAGTTCCTCGCCGACGCCGAGGTGAAGGCGCTGCTGCCCGCGTTCGTCCGGACCTCCCGCACGCTCGACGCGTTCTGGCCCTTCATCAAGGAGAAGCTCGGTCGGTACCAGGAGCGGCGCGCCTTCATCCGGGAATCGTTCACGCCGCTGATCGACCACCTGGAGGGGCGCAACCGGGCGCCCGGGGACGCGGTGGTTTCGGACGCGCTGGCGACCTTCGACGCCGACGGCGTCCACGCGGTCTGGGCCAAGGCCCTGTCGCGCCGGTCGTCCGATCCCGAGGGCGCCATCACCGTCGCCCGCACGCTGCTGGAGACGGTGTGCAAGCACATCCTCGACGAGCGGACCGTGGCCTACGCCGAGAAGGACGACCTGCCTAAGCTCTATGGGGCGGTGGCGAAGGCGCTGCGGCTGGCCCCGGACCAGCACACCGAGGAGCCGATCAAGGCCATCCTCGGCGGCGCGATGCACCTGGTGAACGGGCTCGGCACCCTGCGCAACCGGTTCTCGGACGCCCACGGTCGGGGCGCGCAGCGGGACGCCGGGGCGCCGGTGAAGCCCTCTCCCCGGCACGCCAGCCTCGCCGTGAACGCCGCCGGCGCGGTCGCGACCTTCCTCGTCGAGACCCACCTCGAACGGGGCACGGCGTGACGCCGGGTCCGGATGGCGACGACTTTTTTGCAGATCCCTTGCAGGCTACGCCGCGGCGGCCCGCTTCTGGTACTCGCTGGCCGTGTGCCCGTAGACCTTGAGGACCATCGCCGGCGTCATGCCAAGGTAGTCCGCGACCTCTTGGGTCGGCACGCCGGCGCGGAGCATCAGCGTCGCCCGGGTGTGCCGGAGGATGTGCGGCGTCGGCCAGCCCATCTCGTCGATGCCGGCGTCTTCGTCGGTCTCGGGCACGTCCGCCCCGTCGTCGTCGAAGCCCAGCGCCTCGCCTCCGACGCGGTACGTCCCGTCGATCTCGCGCCGGTCGAGGCAGGCCCGGATGGCGGCCAGCCGGAACCCCTTGCTGATCCGCTTGATCTCCTTGCCGTGGTCGCTGATGACGCGGCCGATGCCCTTGGCGAGATCCGCCTCTCGCCAGGCCGAAAGCAGCGGCAGGAGCTTGTCGTGGATTCGGCACGGGGTCTGCCGCTTCCGGGAGACCGGCGCCTCGGGCCCGCTGCGGAACAAGGTCGTCGAGGTGAAGTCGACGTACCCAGCGGTGCGGTGCCGGCGCCAGCGCATGTCGAGCAGGGCCGCCGACCTGGTGCCCGAGTAGAAGCCCATCTCGCAGAACCGCTCCATGTGGTCCGACGGGTCGAGCCTCAGGCCCTCGATGCGCTTCCACTGGGGCTCGCGCGTCGCGAGGTCGGTCCAGGCCCAGCGGTATCCCTGGGCCGCCTTTAGCAGCCGTGCGTACTCGCCCTCGGTCAGCCAGTCCGGATGCGCCTGCCCCGCCTCGGGCAGGGAGACCAGGGGCCGGGCCGTCAGCGTGAACTCCTTGTGCCACTCGCCGATGGCGGCCGAGAGGGTCTGAAGCTCGCGCCGGGCCGTTGGGACCTTCACGTGCTTGATCTTCTTCGAACCCGGCGCCGAGTACGTCTCCTTGATGCGCTCGGCGGTGTACGAGCGGCACGTCTTGCCCGTGACTTGGGCGAGCGTCTTGCCCTTCCAGTGGCGGAGCAGGTGCGCCATGTGCTGGCCGGTGAGGGCCGCGTTCTTCGTGCCCACCTGCAGGGTGCCGTAGTGGGCGAGGCACGTCGCGACGGTGATCAGGCGCGGGTCCTTGTTCGCCGGGTCGTCGGAATCGGGAGCGCCTAGGAGCCGCTCTTGCTCGATGCGCGAGCGCTCGGCGAGGTAGACCGCGAACTCGCTTTCAGCCTTGCCGCGATCCTCTCGGCCGTGGCTTGTTCTGCGCTTCCACGGCTTGCCGGCGAGGGTGTCGTGGATCGCCCAGACGCCCCGGTCGAGGTCGAACTTGAGCCGGGCTGGGGCTTGCTTGCGTGCCAAGTCGTGTCTCTCCAATCCTGCAGGGCGCGTCGGGTGACCAGGATGCCGTGCCCGGGTTTCATCGTCCGGAGCTTGCCGGACTTGGCCGCGGCTCGAAGCTGGGCGGTCGAGAACATCGGCATGCGAAACGGCCCGGCGAGCTCGGGCGCCCAGGTCGCCGTCTCCAGGTCTAGGAGACCGTCGAGACCCGCCGCTTCGCAGAGCAGCCAGCCGCCGTCGGACAGGTCGACGTTGTCGTCCACGATCAGGTTGAATTCGGGCATGTCGTTAGACTCTCAGCTCGCGTGGGTTGGCGTCAACGTTCGGGTCGAGGGTCCGAGTGCGCAGTTGTGGATCCCTTCCCCTCGCGGTCCCGCGACCAGGGATTTCGTAACCGGCCTCGGCTAGACCTGACGATTCCACCGCCCCCCCGGAGAGACCCGTGAAACCGATAGCCGCCCCCATCGAGAGACCTGTTCCCCCGGGGGCGTGACCGTGCGCGGCAGCCCCCTCGCCAGAGGATGCTGCCCCATGCCGTTCGAGACCTTCGTCACCGCCGACACGCACTTCGGGCACGGCTCTGTGATCCGGACGATGTCCCGTCCCTTCGCCTCCATCGAGGAGCACGACGAGTTCCTGGTCGCCGCCTGGAACGCCACCGTTGGCGTCCGCGACGAGGTCTGGCACCTCGGCGACTTCGCCCTCGGGGCGAGCCCGGAGCGGTGCGCCGCGATCTTCCGCCGGTTGAGGGGCCGCAAGATCCTCGTCAAGGGCAACCATGACCGTAAGCGGGTCCTCGACCTGCCGTGGCACTCCCAGCACCTGTTCGCCACGCCGAAGTTGCAGGGCCAGCGCTGGGTGTTCAGCCACTACCCGATGCGGGCCTGGCCGGGCGCGTGGCGGGGGGTGAGGCATTGCTTCGGGCATACCCATGGCTTGCTGCCGGACACCAGCCGCTCGTGCGACGTCGGCGTGGACCGGTGGTCCTACCGTCCGGCCTCCCTCGACGAGATCCGGGAGCGGATGGATGCGACGCCCGCGGTCCCCGAGGAGCTCGCCCTCGGGGCCGAGTTGGACGACGGCGAGGACTAGGCTTGGTACCATTCGTGCAGCGCGGAGTCGTAGTGCAGGTCCAGTCCCCGGTACTTCAGCCACTCCGCCCGGCCTGGACGCCTCTCGTCGAACACCATGAGTAAGCGGCCGCCTTCTTCGAGCCGGCCGAGGGCCCAGACTAGACTGCCGCGGCGTCCGGTGCATGTGCACGAGACCATGGGCGAAGGGCGTCCGTCGTGCAGCCAAGCGGCCACCATGGCCTCGACGATTGTGCGCTCCTTGTACCGCCACTGGGGCGTTACGACGGGAGGCGGGGCGACCTGGGGAAAACCGAAGCTGAACTGGCGGGTCGGGTCCGCCACGGGAATCGGACGACGGGGCGCGTTTCGACGCCGCTGATCGGCTCGGCGCTCCTCCGCCTTTCTCTCAAGCTCCGCCCGTTCGGCTAGCCGGATGAGGTGGATTTCCTCAGCCTCCTTCAACTCGGCGAGGTGTTCGGCCTCCCAGTTCGCCCGCCGCTCCGCGCTCTCCGCGCTCTCCGCTAGGAACTGCGCCTCCTCGATCTTGTCCGGGTCGAGGTGGGCCGGGAACGCCTGGTCGTCCGTGACCCCGGTCTCGCGCTCGTAGAGGGCGATCAGCTTCGTGGCGTCCTCGTCCGGGGCGATGAGCTCCAAGAGCATGTGCCAACTGAGGCGGCTGTTTAAGTCAGCCCGCACCTCGGCAAGCGACGCCATGAACTGCACACCGTGATCGAGCGTGACCGGCTCATCGGCGAGCAACTGCGGGACCCAGGCGCCCGCCTCCTTCAGGGTGAGGTACTCGTGTGTGTCGTGGTCGTTGCCGCGAACGATGAACGAGCACACGCCTTCCCGCTCTGGCTCGGTGAACTCGGCTTCGATGATCTTCTTCCAGTCCGTCACGGTCGTCTCCCACGCAGAGGCCGGGGCCTCGATGCGCAGACGAAATCATGGCGGGGCCATCGAAGTCACGAAAAGTCGTGCTCGAAGGTTAACGCGGAAGTCTGGTCACTTGGAAGGTAAAGGGCGAAGCCGTCCAAGTCCATGATCCGATTGGGGCGACCTATCGACAGGGTAAACAGGTGCTTACCCAGTAAAACTTTACGCAGTCCCGGATCGGGACGGTTCACCGCCTCGGGCCAGCCAGCGCCGCCCGGGCGAGGTCCAGCGCCGCGTCGACGGCGGCCTGCCCGCGGGCCTCGATCATGACCATGCGGAAGGCGGCCCGGCCGGTGCTGGTGTCCCGGGCGCCCTCCGTCACCGCGACGCGCAGGCTCGCCTCCAGCGCAGCCGCCTTCGTGGGAAGGGTTCGCCGGGCCATCAGGCGGCGTCCTTCGCGCGGTCGTTGCCGGCGGTCCAGTCCGCCACCAGGAGCGCCATCGCCTCGCCGACGAGGCGGCGGCGGCGAAGCGGGATGCAGACCGGCTCGCCGGCTTCTACGCCACGGACAGCCGTGCCCACATCGAGGCCCTGCGGAAGCACCTGACCAAGCTCGACTGGGCCTGGTCGAAGGGGAAGGCGGAGCTCGCCGCCGCCGTGCTCGCCGAGCCCCCGCAGTACGACGACGTGCCCACGATCAAGGCCGGCGAGACCGCCCGCCGGCTTGTCCGCGAGGTCGACGCCGCCATCGCGCGCGTCCGGGAGAGGATCGCGAAGGACCCGTCACGGGACTGGCTGACGTTGGCCCAGGACCCGGACGTGCGGGAGGCCGTCCACGAGGCGACGCAACTCCTGTCCGGGCGCGACGGGGATCTGGCGACCGTCCGCAACGATTCCGGCTGGGGCAAATCGCACTCGCACGCAGGGCACGTCCTGGCGGCCGAGGAGTGCCTGAGCGTCATCATGGCCTCGCAGGCATTGGCCGCCGTGCACCGGCACCGGCGGCAGCTACCCGACGCCCTGAGGATGCGGATCTTCGGAGCCGCGCACTTCTAGCCCTTCTCGTTTTCGTCGCCACCCGGACAATCGAATCGTCACCCCCCCCACACAGGAGCACACCCATGTCCGTTCGTCGGTTCCTCGGCGCCGTCATCGCCGCCACCCTGGCCGCCCTCGCGGCCGCCCCGAAGCTGATCTGGGAGGGCGGGCGCTGGATCCTCCGGTCCCTTGCCCCGCCGCAGCAGGCCGCCCAGGCTCCGGGCGAGCTCGTCGAGCAGGTCGAGGAGCTCGTCGCCGAGACCGAGACCAAGGCCGCGATGACCTCCGCCGGCGTCCACAAGGCCGACATCCGCCCGACGCACCACACTGACCTCGGGCGCGCCGCACTCCAGTATCTGATGCCGATGGAGGGCGACGATGAGACCATCGCCGTCATGTTGGACGATCAGGCCAAGGACTACCTCGACAGCCTGCCGCGCGACCGCCTGGCCCTGTTGGTCAATTTCCGCCCCGAGCAGATCGGGCGGCACCTCACCCGAGAGGTCCCCATTGCGACGATGCCCAGGGTCCCGAGCTACCGCGAGTACACGCAGTCCCTCTACGACCGCCTCGCCGCCGAGGGGCACAACCCGGACCCCTGCATCGTCCAGTCGATCCGCCGGGCCGACGTCGACGAGGAGCCCCAGGACGGCGTCCGGTACGGGATGCGCTGATCCGGACACCGTCCGCCCCGCCTGGACGCCGTCCGGCCCGAGACGAGAAAGGCCCGCCAAGGGGTGTCCCGGGCGGGCCTTTTTCTGACCTGAGCGCACCCCGTGGCAGGGTGTCGCATCAAGAAGAATGGGGGTAGATACTTTCCCTGTGCACACACGAAAGCATTTCGTCAGCATGCCGCGTGCGCACCCGTGCTTTCGTCAGCACTCAGGCGGCGAGGCGGACGAGATCGCGGCGCTGGGCGTCCCGCTCCCGGAGGGTGGCCTCGCGACGGACGGCGTCGCGGTCAGCCTCGGCCCGGGCGAGCTTGGCGCGGGCAGCGGCGAGGCGGGCGGAGGCGGCCCGGTAGACGGCAGCCTCTTGGGCGTCGGCCTGGAAGCGGGCGTTCGTGTCGGCCCAGGCCCGGGCTGCCACGCATGCGAGGCCCAGGGCCGCGCTCTCGAAGGTGTGGGCGACGCGGGAGGCGTCGGGGTAGCTGTTGTAGGACTTGCTCATCTTGGCCTCCCTCGGTCGCCTGCTGCCCATTGGAGATCGCAGCTCTGGGGCGGCTCCGAAAGAGTCGTGCGCAGTCTCCGTTGGATCGCGGTTAACCCTTCCCTGGCCCGGACGCCAAAGCAGACGAGGCACCACCAGCTAAGGTAGCGCCCCGTTACTGCCTGGCCGTGAATCGGATTGTTGAAGGGACGCCGGGCGGCGCCTCACCGCCCCTGGGGGAACAGCCGGGCCTGGATCATCTGCCACCGCACGTCCTTGGCGATGTCCCTGCCGGCGAGACCCTTCAGGGCGGCCCGTGCGATTGCCTCGGCATCGAGGGTCAACCCGGCCAATTTGCCCGTCCGCTGCATGTGAGCCCGGGCGCCGGCGGCCTTGAAGGCGGCGGCCAAGGCCTGGACGATGGCGGTGTCAACGACGCGCGCATCGGGCAGGCCCTTGTCGCGACGGCGGGCGCGCTCAATGCGCTTGCGCTCAGCCTCGTCGCGGCGCGCCTTGGCGGCGGCGGCCGACGCGGATTCCGGCGTGGGCGGGGGCGCGAAATCGTCTTGGTCGAGCTCGTCGGCGAGCTCGTCGACGATGCTCTGGACGGCGGCGTTGCCGAATGTCATGACCGGTCTCCCCTGCTGCAGGGAGTGTCCAGGGCCGTCACGCCTAGCACAAGGACGGTGTCCGGCCGGACGGCGTCCTAGTCGGCGGGCTCGACGGGCACGAGGCGGATCTCGGCCTTCAGCCCGAGGGTGGCGGCCACGGCGAGGAGGCGGTCGAGGCCCCAGCCCTCGATGTCGCCGGCCCTTAGTTGCGTCCTGATCTTTTGCGAATTCATCCCCGGCATCCGGCACGGCTTGGCCGACGGGACGCGGGCCTTGGCCACCCGGCAGAGGTCCTCGGCGGTCCCCTCGAACGCCTGGGCGATCTGCTCGGCGGTGTCCCGTTCCAGGGCCTCGGCCCCGCGGCGGCCGGCCTCGGCGTCATGCCGGACGACGAGGTCGTCGCCTCGGACGCACTGCCGATACCTAGGGAGGCTAACGATAAAAATCTGAGGCTCGGTGCTTGCTACGAACGTCTGGGTTGGGTGTTTATGCCACTGTCTGCTTTCGGGTCGAATTTTAGAAAAGCGGATGCTGAATAGCACCGAATCAAACCTTCGTAAGTGCCGACCTGTAACCCTCCAGGCACACATCGTCGGAAAGCCTTTGCGTGCCATTGACGGCGGACGCCTTGATCGCGCTCCTTGTCCCCGACGGTTCCTCCCCGGAGGATCAAAAGGCCCGGGCGATGTTGACGCGCTGGCGCTGGCCGCCCGACAGCTCGTGCGGATAGCGCGCCGCGAAGCGCGCCGGCTCCAGCCCCACCCGGGCGAGCAGGGAGCGGGCGCGCTCGATGGCCTGGCGCTTCGGGACCCCGTGC
>NZ_JAKSYI010000137.1 GCF_022829285.1 Methylobacterium sp. J-078 | reverse complement strand
GCAAGCGGCCTCGGCCACCTGCATCCCCTCGACAACGACCGTTACGGGGCGCGGCCCTGGACGAGCGCCCGACAGGTGCTCAGCAGCGAAGGCTGATGCGAGGTGTCATACGGTTTTCAGTTGATTGCTTCGGTCAGTCTGTGCGCGACGCGTTCCCTCTCCTGAAAGGAGAGGGTTGGGGTGAGGTGTGTGACCTTTCCGGAGAGGTCACACACCTCACCCTGTCCCTCTCCCGAAGGAGAGGGGACCCGCGGCAGAGCCCGAACGATTCAGCCGGAAACCGTATCATTCCGGGGCGCAGCAAAGTCGGATTGCCCGAGCTTCCCGGAGCAGGAGCAGGGCCGCCTCGGGTATCTGCGTGCGATCGACGGCTTTGGCGTCAATACCCCTTGGCGGCGATCGCCTCGCGCCAGTTCACCGCCCGGCGGGCCATGCCGATGTGCTGGCGCTCGTACATCCGGCCCTCGATCTTGATCGCGCCGCGCTTGGCGTTCTCCTCCCGGTCGAAGGCCTCGATGACGAGGCGCGCGCGACGGACTTCCTCGTCGGAGGGGGCAAAACAGGTGTTGGCCGGCTCGAGCTGGTTGGGGTGGATCAGCGTCTTTCCGTCGAAGCCGAGGTCGCGGGCCTGCTGGCACTCGGCCCGGCACCCGGCCACGTCCTCGATGTCGTTCCAGACGCCGTCGAGGATGGTGAGGCCCTCGGCGCGGGCGGCCGCGAGGGTGAACATCATCCAGGGCAGCATCGGCACGCGGCCGGGGACGAGCTGCGCCCAGGTGTCCTTGGCCAGATCGTTGGTGCCCAGCACGAAGCAGGTCAGGCGGGTGCGCCGGTCGCGCCGCGCCTTGGCGATCTCCTGGATGTTCAGGATCGCGGCCGGGGTCTCGATCATCGCCCAGACGGCGATGCTCTCGGGGGCGTCGAGGGCTTCGAGGTGGTTGGCGATGCTCTCCAGCACGGCCGGCGAGGACACCTTCGGCATCAGGATCGCGTCGGGCCGCGCCTCGATCGCAGCCTTCAGGTCGGCCTCGCCCCAGGGCGTCTGGGGGGCGTTGACGCGGATGATGATCTCGCGCTCGCCGTAGCCGCCGCCCTTCACGGCGGCGCAGACCTGCTCGCGGGCGATCTCCTTGGCGTCGGGCGCCACCGCATCCTCAAGGTCGAGGATCAGGGAATCCGCCGCCAGGGTCTTGGCCTTGTCGAGCGCCCTCTGGTTCGAACCGGGCATATAGAGCACGCTGCGGCGCAGGCGGAGGTCGGACATCGGATCTTCCCGTGATTTGCGCTGAAGCTTAGTGCAACATGCCGGGAGAGGCACCCCGACGCCGCCGGATTGGCGTGGCATTCCAGCGATTTTGTTGCACCGCACTGTCGCGGGCGGCACGATGACCGCACGAGACCTTCGCGGACCGCTCCGCCTCAGTGGCGCAGCGGTGCGGTGACGCTGAAGGTCACGGTGTAGTCCGGGTCCTCGATCACAGCATCCGTCTCGGTGAGCTGGTAATGGCCGGGCGAGGCGGGCTCGATCGCCTCGAGGACGGGGGCCACGATATAGGGCTCGCCGGTATCGCTGCGCAGGATCGTGATGCCGATCTCGGCGTCGACGGCGGCCACGGGGCCGAACACCTGCTCGCGCCGTACCAGGGTGCCGTCGTGCTGCAGGTAGGTGATGCCGACGAGGAGCGTGGCGCCGATCAGCTGGTCGGCGAAGTCCTGGTCCCAGGCGAGGCCGGGCTCTTCGTTCTCGGGCGCAGTCATGGGATCTCGGACGGCATTACGGCCGCAGACATGGCGAAGTTTCGCTGCGCCCGCAACCGTACCTCAGAACAGGCGGCTGCCGTCCGGCACCGCCTGGTCGGGGCGGAACAGCACCACGGCGCCGTTCGCGTCGGCGAAGCCGAGGGTCAGCACCTCGGACAGGAACTTGCCGATCTGGCGCGGCGGGAAATTCACGACGGCGGCCACCTGCCTGCCGGGCAGGTCTTCGGCCCGGTAGTGTTCGGTGATCTGCGCGCTGGAGCGCTTGGTGCCGATGGACGGCCCGAAATCGATGACGAGCTTCAGGGCGGGCTTGCGCGCCTCCGGGAAAGGCTCCGCCGACACGACCGTGCCGATCCGGATGTCCACGGCCAGGAAGGCGTCGAAGTCGATGGCCGGAGCGGCCGGCGCGTCGGGGACGTGGCTGACGTGCATGGCTCAGGCCGTGCGGAGCTGGCGGCGCTTGGCCGAGGACGAGACCTGCATCAGCGCGACCATGACCAGGATGGTGCCGAGATAGACCAGCACCTGCATGCCGCTCGGCCGGTCGGTGTAGCCGACGAGGGCGTGGAGGACGCGGCCGACGAGGCTGTCCTCGCGCAGGATCGCGGAGGTGTTCCAGAGCGGCCGGTCGAGCACGGTGATCAGGCCCGCATTGGTCAGGAACTGCGCGGCCTGGGCGGCGAGCCCCGCCGCCAGCAGGACGATGAGCCCGCTCGTCACCGAGAAGACGTAGCGGGTCGGGATCGCCGCGAGGCCGAAATAGCTCACCGAGGAGGTGGCCGCGCCAACGGCGACGCCCGCGAGCGCGCCGAACTGGATGTCCGGCCCGGAGGTGCCGGAGGCGACGAGTCCGTAGAGGAACAGCACGAGTTCGGCGCCCTCGCGCAGGATCGCGGCGCCCACGACGAGGGCGAGGCCGGCGGCCGTGCTCTGGCCGGTGCGCACCGCCTC
This sequence comes from Methylobacterium sp. J-078, assembly GCF_022829285.1. GTDB lineage: Bacteria > Pseudomonadota > Alphaproteobacteria > Rhizobiales > Beijerinckiaceae > Methylobacterium. The sequence continues at coordinate 41,391 of NZ_JAKSYI010000137.1, read as the reverse complement.
GCCGGCGGCCCGCAATTCGCCCGCGAGCTCGCGCCCGTGCTTGGCCATCCAGGTGTTGTGCCAGATCAGCATCAGCACGGCGACGATCAGCACGCCGGCGTTGAGGATCTCCTGGCCCGCCCCCTCGAAGGCGTCGGAGATCCTCTCCGCGAACAGTGCCACCAGGGCGGCGCCCGCGAGGCCGCCGAGGACGCCGAGGCCGATCCAGCGGCCGCGCCCGGCGATGCCGCGGGTGGCGGCGAGCACGATGCCGATGATGAGGCCCGCCTCGATGACCTCGCGGAAGGCGATGACGAAGGCTCCGATCATGCGGAGGATTCCTTTTTCACGTTCGCGGGCGCGGCCGGGGTTCGCGGCGCGCCCTACCAGATCCAGAACAGCAGCACCCAGCCGGAGACCGAGAGGGCGCAGGCGGCGGCGATGCCCAGCGTCGCGCCGGCGCGGCGCAGGCCCCCGGCCGAGAGCCCGGCCACCGACCAGGCGAGCCAGACGCTCCACAGGCTTGTGCCGAGGAGCAGCGCGGCCCGCATCTCCGAGACGTAGGGGATGAGGATGCCGTCGCCGCGCAGGAAGGTGACGGTCAACGCCGAGAGGCCGAGGAAGACGCCACAGCCCGCCACCGGGATCAGTGTCTGGGTGAGGTGGTGGAAGCGCGCCCGCGACCAGCCGAGGGACAGGGTCGCCAGGGCCACGAGCCCCGAGAGCGAGAGACCGAGGACGATCGCGGCGGTCGCGATGTAGCCCAGCAGCAGCCCGCCATCGAGGAGACTGAGCACGTCGTTGTGCTCGGGGTAGTTCGTCAGGATGTACCAGGGCAGCGTGGTCTCGAGGGGCCAGGTCGTGCCGCGCTCGATCAACCAAGTCGCCAGCGCCTGCTTCACGTCGATGAACCAGGGGCTCGACGACCACTGGAAGGCGCCGACGGCCAGACCCATCATGCCGAACAGGATCAGCATGGTCTGGTCGAGGCTGGGCTCGCCGCCGGCGACGTGGACGATCTCGTGGGTGGGCGAGCGCCGGGCGAGGCGCACGGCGCCGCGATAGCCCGAGCAGCGCCCGCACATGTGGCAGGCGCCCGCGCCGTTCATCGTCTTGACCGGAACCAGCGGGGCGCAGTTGAAGCTGTCTCCGCGAGGTTTGGGCGAAGCCGCCCAGGCGGCGTGATCGACCTGGAAGCTCACCGGCGCGAGCTTGGCGAGCACCGCGAAGACGCCGTTGACGGGGCAGAGGTAGCGGCACCAGACCCGCTTGTTGCGGCCGTAGAGCAGCCCAACCAGGATCGCCGCCACGGTGGAGCCGCCGAGCACCGCGAGCACCGGCTTCGGGTAGCCGTAGACGCTGACCATCTGGCCGTAGACCGTGGTGCCGGCGAAGGCCACGAAGGGCCAGCCGCCCCAGGTGATCCAGCGCGGCACGGCGCGGCCGAGGCTCCAGCGGCTGGCGAACTCGGTGAGCGCGCCCTCGGGGCAGAGGATGCCGCACCAGGCCCGGCCCACCACCACCATGCTGACCAGCACGAAGGGCCACCAGATCCCCCAGAAGGCGAACTGGGCGAAGACGGTCAGGTTGTTCCACAGGTGCGCGCTGCGGTCGGGCAGCGGCAGGAAGGCCGGGACCGCGACCAGCACGAGGTAGACGGCGACCACGCCCCACTGGATGGAGCGGATCGTGCCGCCATGGCGCTGCATCCACTGCCCCAGACCCGCGAGCTTCGCGTCGATCCAGGCATCGCGGGCATCACGCGGTGTGACGGACGTCGAGACTGCCATTCCGGTTGGGTTCGCCAGAGTTATCGAGGCCGCTTCACTTCGCCACCAGGGTGGCCTTGGAATTGGGGTGGAAGTCGTCGAACACGTCGTAGGTGCCCGGATCGACGGTGCGGAAGACGATGGAGGAGGTCGCCCCCGCGGCAAGCGCCTTCTCGCGCTTCAGCTCCACGCTCTCGAACTCCACCGGGCTGGTGCCCGTATTGGTGATCTCGAGCTTGAAGCGGGTGTTGGCCGGCACTTCAATGACGTTCGGGGTGATGGTCCCGTCCTTCATCTCGACCTTGATGACCGGCAGTTCCTGGGCGCGGGCGGGCGCCCCGATGGCGGCGAGGCCGGCTGCCAGGGCGGCGGCGGGCAGGAGGCGGCGGAGAACGGCCATGGGCTCAGTAGGCCCCCTTCTTGCCGATGCCCGCGAAAGTGAAGTCCTGGATCACGTCGAAGGGCTTGAACCACTCGGCGACGCCGGTCTCCTTGTCGACGTGGCGGCCGAAATGCCCGTGCGCCCCGGGGGGCGCGACCGTGATCTTCAGGCGGTAGCGCCCGGGGCCGGAGAGCTTGACGTTGTCGCCGTAATGCGGCCCGTCATTGGCGACCATCGGCATCAGCCCGCCGCTGACCTTCGGCCCGGTGGCGGCTTCGCCCTCGAGCTTGGTGATCTCGAAGCTCACCGAGAGAGCCGGCACCCAGTCGCCCTCGGCGAAGCCGTTGCGGTTCTCCTTGGTGGCCCGGATGTCGGCCTCCAGGTGGATGTCGGACGCGGCTGCCGCGCGCATCATGTCCGGCGGGTCCATCTCGATCGGCTGCAGGTAGACCGCGGCGATCTCCAGCCCGTTCTGGATGGTCGGCGGCCCGATCGGCGTCTCCTTGGCCTGGGCCGCGCTCCCGAGGGAGACGGCGCCGGTCAGCAGGAGGGCCAGGGCGAGGGAGGAGCGGAGATTCTTGCGCATCGTGGCTAGCGCGTAGACCAGACGATTACACAAGCAAAGAGGCTTTTTCGTCACGTTTCTGAATAAGAACAATTCCAAACTGGGGATCTACCTGCGCTGACAAGTAGATCCGCGCTATTGTCCGGGGCTTTGCCTTGGCGGCTGCGGGAAAACGCCCGGCCGCGTGGTGCCGATACGCTTCGAGGTCTGGTTACCGCTTAAGCCGGCGTGTACGCGCCGGTCCGCTTATCCAGAGGGATTTCGCCCGCCGGGGTGAAGGTTCGGCGCGTCAGCCCGGGATAGGCCAGGGCCTGACTGATCCCGCGGCCGGCCAGCAAAATCAGGAACGAGAGCCACAGGCCCCCGTTGCCGAGGCCCGCCGCGTGGGCGGCCAGGAGGGCGACGCCGTAGAGCGCGGTCGCGACGAGCATCAGGTTGCGCATCGCCCGCGTCCAGGTCGCACCGATGTAGATGCCGTCGAAGGCGAACGGCACGGCCGCCATCAGCGGCGCGAGCGCCGCCGGCAGCAGGTAGAGCCGGGCCATGGCGCGCACCTCCGGGCTCGTCGTCACCGCGTCGATGAAGGCGTTGCCGGCGAGGAGGAACCCGCCCGCGATGGCACCGCCGAAGGCGAGGCACCAGAGCAGGCTCAAGCGCGCCGCGCGCCGGAAGCGGGCCTCGTCCCGGGCGCCCACCGCCTGCCCGCACAGGGTCTCGGCGGCGGTGGCGAAGCCGTCGAGGAAGAACCCGCCGATCATGAAGAGATTCCACAGGACGGCGTTGGCCGCCAGCACCACATCGCCGGAGCGGGCGCCGAGCGCCGAGAACAGGGTGATGCAGCCGACCAGCAGCAGGGTCCGGATCATGACGTCGGCGTTCACGCTGAGCATCCGGGCGAGCGCCAGGGGATCGCGCACCACCCGGAAGGGCACCGCGAAGGGCCGCGAGCCGAGCCGCGCCAGGAGCGCGAGCCCGAGCACCGCGCCGGCCGCCTCGGCGATCAGGGTCGCGAGCCCGGCGCCGGCGACGCTCATGTCCGCCCAGAGGACGAACATCAGGGTGAGGACGATGTTGGTGAGGTTGATGGCGACCTGCAGGATCAGCCCGAGGTCGGTCCGCCCGCGCCCCAGCACGGAGCCGAGGATGGCGTAGTTCGCCAGGGTAAAGGGCGCGGCGAAGATGCGGATGTGGAAGTAAGCCGCCAGCGCGGCGATCACGGCGGGGCTCGCGCCGCTGAGCGTGAAGGCGGCCCGGCCGATCGGGCCCTGCAGCACCACGATCACCAGCCCCACGAGGAGCGCCGCCGCCAGGGCGCGGGCCAGCGTCCGGTCGACTTCCGCCGCGTCGCGCGCACCCACCGCCTGCGCGGTGAGCCCGGCGGTGGCCATGCGCAGCGACCCGAACGACCAGAAGATCGCGTCGAAGATCACGGCGCCCAGGGCCATCGCCCCGAGGAGCGCGGCATCGCCGAGCCGGCCGATCACGGTGGCGCCGACGAAGCCGAGGAGCGGCGTGGTCACGTTGGCGAGCGTCATCGGCAGGGCGAGCGCAAGGACGCGCCGGCTCGTAGCCGGGCTGGTCGAAGGCATCATGCGGCGGCCTTTCGGGCGGCGGTCGATTCGGTCAGTGGCAGCCGCAGCCGCTGCCACAGCTGCCGCCGCCCTCGCTCGGCGCAGGAGCCGGCTTCGCGGCCCGGCGTACGGGATCGCGGCTCAGGCCCCGCTCCTCCAATTCGGACAGGTAGGTTGCCCAGCGGTTCCGGTACTCGCGCCCGAGGTCGTAGAGGTAGCCCCAGCCGTATAGGCCGGTATCGTGCATGTCGTCGAAGGTCAGCTTCACCGCGTAGTTGCCGATGGGCTCGACCTTGAGAATCGCGACATCGCGCTTCGCCCCGATCACCTTGCGCTCGGAGGGCGAGTGGCCCTGCACCTCGGCGGAGGGGCTCGACACCCGGAGATATTCCGCCGGCAGGGCGAAGCGGCCGCCATCCTCGAAGGCGACGTTGAGCGTGCGCTTGTCGCCCGAGAGACGGATCTCGGTCGGCCAGCGCTCGGGGGCGGCCGGAGCGGCGTGCGGATCGACAGCCTGTTGCGTCATGGTGACTTCCTTCCGGCCGCGTCGGCCGTGTGGATCGCATGAGACCTGCCTTGCATGGCCCATGCGACCGACGCAAACTTGCCCGCGACCGCCCAAGACCTCATATGACGTGTCATGTTAGGTTCGTCACGCGACCGCGCCAACGTTTCCGCACCCCAACAGAGCACAGAAATCCGCATGTGGGGTCCCCGCGCCACCGACGATGCCGCTCCGGTGGCTCCCGCGCCGCTGATCGACCCATTCCAGCGGGCGATCACGTACCTACGCATCTCCGTGACCGATCGCTGCGACCTGCGTTGCGTCTACTGCATGTCCGACGACATGCAGTTCCTGCCCAAGCGCGACCTGCTGTCCTTGGAAGAGTTCGACCGGCTCTGCGCCGTCTTCATCCAGCGCGGCGTGAAGAAGCTGCGCATCACCGGCGGCGAGCCGCTGGTGCGCCGCGACATCATGCACCTTTTCCGGCGCCTGTCCCGGCACCTCGACACGGGGGCGCTGGAAGAGCTGACGATGACGACCAACGGCACGCAGCTCGGCCGCTTCGCGCCCGAGCTCGCCGAACTCGGCGTGCGCCGCGTCAACGTCTCCCTCGACACCCTCGACCCGGACAAGTTCCGCGCCGTGACCCGCCGGGGCGACCTTAAGGTGGTGCTCGACGGCATCGAGACTGCGCGCAGGGCCGGAATCAAGGTCAAGATCAACGCCGTGGCGCTCAAGGGCGTCAACGAGGACGAGATCGCCGACATGATCGCCTGGGCCCACGGCGACGGCATGGACATGACGCTGATCGAGGTCATGCCGCTCGGCGAGATCGAGGGCGACCGCACCGACCAGTTCCTGCCCCTCTCGGTCGCCCGCGCCCGGCTCGAGCAGCGCTACACCATGACCCCCCTGCCCGACCGCACGGGTGGCCCGGCGCGCTACGTGCGCATCGCCGAGACCGGCGGGCGCCTCGGCTTCATCACGCCGCTGACGCATAATTTCTGCGAGAGCTGCAACCGGGTCCGTCTCACCTGCACCGGCAAGCTCTACATGTGTCTCGGCCAGGAGGACGCCGCGGATCTCCGCGCCGCCCTGCGCGCCTCTCCCGACGACGCCCTCGTGACCCAGGCGGTGATCGACGCCATCGCGCGCAAGCCCAAGGGCCACGACTTCGTCATCGAGCGCGCCCGCCCCGCCGCCGTGCCGCGCCACATGAGCGTCACCGGCGGATAAAACTCCGCGAACGTTTGACCCTCGCCAGTATCGCTCCTAGACCCCGCTCGTATTCAAGATACGAGCGGAGATGATGATGGCGAAGGTCGCGTTTCTGGGCCTCGGCGTAATGGGCGGCCCGATGGCCCGCCACCTCGCCGCCAAGGGCCACGAGGTCACGGTCTACAACCGCACCGCCGCCAAGGCGGAGGCCTGGGTCGCCGCGCATGGCGGCGCCTCCGCCGCGACCCCGCGCGAGGCCGCGAAGGGTCAGGCCATCGTCTTCGCTTGCGTCGGCAACGACGAGGATCTCCGCAGCGTCACCCTGGGCGCGGACGGCGCCTTCGCGGGCATGGAGCCCGGCGCGATCTTCGTCGACCACACCACCGCCTCGGCCGAGGTTGCCCGCGAACTCGCCGACGCCGCCCGGGCCGCCGGCCTCGGCTTCATCGACGCCCCCGTCTCGGGTGGACAGGCCGGCGCCGAGAACGCAGCGCTCACCGTGATGTGCGGCGGCGAGGCCGAGACCTACGCGAAGGTCGAGCCCGCCATCCTGTGCTTTGCCCGCGCCAGCCGCCTGATGGGCCCGGCCGGCTCCGGCCAGCTCACCAAGATGGTCAACCAGATCGCCATCGCGGGCCTCGTCCAGGGCCTCGCCGAGGCGGTGCACTTCGCCAAGCGCGCGAACCTCGACGTCGAGGCCGTGCTGGAGGTGATCTCCAAGGGGGCCGCCGGTTCCTGGCAGATGGAGAACCGCGGCAAGACCATGAACGCGGCCAAGTTCGACTTCGGCTTCGCGGTGGACTGGATGCGCAAGGACCTCGGCATCCTGCTGGCCGAGGCCCGGCGCAACGGCGCCCAGTTGCCCGTCACCGCCCTCGTCGACCAGTTCTACGCCGACGTGCAGGGCATGGGCGGCAGCCGCTGGGATACTTCGTCCCTCATCGCCCGACTGGAGAAGTAAGCGCCGCCTGAGCCCGCCCGAGGGCCTCCTCGGGCGGCGTCCAGAGCCAGTCCGGCCCCATCTGGTGCCGGAACCAGGTGAACTGGCGCTTGGCGTAGCGCCGGGTGTCGCCCTGCCCGCGCCGGATCGCTTCCGCCCGGGAGAGCGTTCCGTCGAGGTGGGCGATCAGGCCCGGCACGCCGTGGGCGCGCATGATCGGCAGCAGCGGGTCGAGGCGCCGGTCGCGCAGGGCCTCGACCTCGCCGAGCGCCCCTTGCGCGATCATCGCCTCGAAGCGCGCGTCGATGGCCCGGCGCAGGGTCTCGCGCTCGGGCGCCAGGAACAGCTTGAGGAGCGGCAGGCCCGCGAGCGGCCCCGGCAAGCGCGCGCCGTGGAAATCCGCGATCGGCCGGCCGGTCGCCGCGAACACCTCGAGGGCGCGCATCACCCGCGCCCGGTCGCTGGGGCGTAGGGTCTCCGCTCCGACCGGGTCGATCGCGCGCAGTTCGGCGTAGAGATCCTCCGTCGCCCGTCCTTCGGCCCGCGCCCGCAGGGCCGAGCGGACCTCGTCCGGCACCGGCGGCAGTTCGGACAGGCCCTCCTCCAGCGCCCGGAAGTACAGGCCGGTGCCGCCGACGAAGATCGGCAGTTGCCCCGCATCGCGCAAGCGCGCGATCAGCGGCGCGGCCTCGCGGGCGAAGTGCCCGGCCGAGTAGTTCACCGCGCCGTCGACATGGCCGTAGAGGCGGTGGGGCGCCTGGCCCTCCTCCGCCACGCTCGGCCGGGCGGAGAGCCGGCGCAGATCGGCATAGACCTGCATGGAGTCGGTGTTGATCACCACCCCGCCGAGGTCGCGCGCCAGCGCGAGCGCAAGCCCCGACTTGCCCGAGGCGGTCGGCCCTGCGATGAGGATCGCCGCCGGCAGGGTGGGCGCTTGGGTGCGTTGCGTGACCGGCGGCACTGGCGTGGAAAGCTCCCGGATGACCCTCGTCGCGATCCTGATAGCAAACGAGAGCCGCCCCGCCATCACCGATGCGGTCCTGGCCGAGACCCGCGCGGTGATGCGCACGGAGCACCAGCCCCGCATCCTGCACGGGGAGGTGGCTGCAGAGGTGCTGGTGCCGGGCGCCGAGGCGGATGCGCCAGCCCTCGCCCGCCGCCTGCGCGCGGCTTTGGCGTCCGAGCCGATCGACGTCGCGGTGCTGAGCGCCGGTCCGCACCGGCGCAAGCGTCTGTTCCTGGCCGATATGGACTCGACCATGATCGAGCAGGAATGCATCGACGAACTCGCCGACACGATCGGCCTGAAGGACCACGTCGCCGCCATCACCGAGCGGGCCATGCGGGGCGAGATCGCCTTCGGCCCGGCCCTGCGCGAGCGGGTCGCCCTCCTGCGCGACGTGCCCGTGGACAAGATCGACGCGCTCATCGCCGAGCGCATCACCCTGACGCCGGGCGGGCGCACCCTGGTGCAGACCATGAAGGCGCACGGCACCCATACCTGCCTGATCTCGGGGGGCTTCACCCTGTTCACCGGGCCGGTCTCGGCCCTGATCGGCTTCGACGAGGCCCATGCCACCACGCTCGGGGTCCGTGACGGCCACCTCACCGGGGAGGTCATCGATCCGATCGTCGACCGGGAGACCAAGCGCGCGACCCTGATCGCCCTGCGCAGCCGCTTCGGTCTCGACGCCACTGACACCCTGGCGGTGGGCGACGGTGCCAACGACCTCGACATGCTCGGCGAAGCCGGCCTCGGCGTCGCCTTTCGGGCCAAGCCGAAGGTGGCGGCGGCCGCACAGGTTCGGATCGACCACGGCGACCTGACGGCCCTGCTCTACCTGCAGGGCTATGCCTCGGCCGAATTCGTGGGCTGAGCGGCGCTTCGCCACCCGAGTAGGACGGTCGCGCCGGATCGCATCTGCATTCCCTCGCCCCGCTTGCGGGGAGAGGACCGCGACGACCACGTCGTCGGCGCGGCAAGGCGGCAGCCGGGGGTGAGGGGGCGACGCCGGAGGAGGCTTGTCCGTGGAAGCCCCCTCACCCTCGCTTCGCTTGTTCCAGGCACGACAAGGTGCCTGGAACCCTCTCCCCGCAAGCGGGGAGAGGGGAATGTGCCCCCACCAGCCAAAACAAAACCGCCGCCCTCTAGGGCGGCGGGTTGGTATTCACACGAACATATCGAAGATCAGTCGATCCCGAGGGCCACGAAACGGACATCGCCCGAGGCGCTGGCGACCAACAGCAACACCGATTTACGCCCGTCCTTCTTGAGCTGGTCGATGCGCTTGCTGACGTCGGCCGGGGCGCTCACCGCCTCCTGCCCGACCTCGACGATGACCTCGCCGGGCTTGATCTGCTTGTCGGCCGCCGTGGAGTTGGGGTCGACGCGGGTGACCAGGACGCCCTTGAGGCCGTCCTTGAGGCTGTAGCGCTTGCGCGCCTCGTCTGTGATCCCCGAGAGGTTGAGGCCCAAAACCTGGCGCACCGCGCTCTCCGGCTCGGGCTGCTTGACGCTGGCCAGCGTCGGCTTCTCGGTGTCCTCCAGCCGGCCGAGGGTGACGGACTTCGTGGTCTCGGCGCCCTTGCGGATCACCAGCACGTCCACGGTCTTGCCGACCGGAGTCGAGGCGACGATGCGCGGCAGGTCGCTGGACGACTTCACCGCCGTGCCGTTGAACTTGACGATGACGTCGCCGATCTCGAGGCCAGCGGCCTTGGCCGGGCCCTTCTCGTCGACGCCGGCGACGAGCGCGCCCTTGACCCCGTCCTTCATGTCGAGGGCTTCGGCCGTGGTCTCGTCGACGTTCTGGATGCGCACGCCGAGCCAGCCGCGGCGGACCTCGCCGAACTCGCGCAGCTGGTCGATGACCTGGGACGCGTTGTTCGACGGGACCGCGAAGCCGATGCCGACCGAGCCGCCGGTGGGCGACAGGATCGCCGTGTTGATGCCGATGACCTCGCCGTTCATGTTGAAGAGCGGGCCGCCGGAATTGCCCTTGTTGATGGCCGCATCCGTCTGGATGTAGTTGTCGTAGGGGCCGGACTCGATATTGCGGCCCCGCGCCGAGACGATGCCGGCCGAGACCGAGCCGCCGAGGCCGAAGGGATTGCCGATGGCGATGACCCAGTCGCCCGGCCGCATCTTCTCGGAATCACCGAACGGGACGGCCTTCAGCGGCTTGCCCGCCTCGGGCTTTACCCGCAGCACTGCGAGGTCGATCTTGGCATCCTTGCCGATGATCTCGGCTTTCAGCTTGGTGCCGTTGTGCAGGATGACCTGGATGTCGTTGGCGTCGCCGATGACGTGGTTGTTCGTCACCACGATGCCGGAGGCGTCGATGATGAAGCCGGAGCCGAGGGAGTTGGATTTCCGCGGCGAACGCGGACGCTCGGCTTCGCTGCGGTCACCACCGCCACCGCGCTGGCCGCGTTTGTTGAAGAACTCCTCGAAGAGGTCCTCGAACGGCGTGCCGGGCGGCAATTGCGGTCCCGAGCGCGTGTTGGGGCGGGCCTCGACGGTGGTCGAAGCCGAGATGTTCACCACCGCGTCCGTGACCTGATCGGCGAGATCGGCGAGCGATTCCGGTCCCTTGGCGTAGGCTGCCGACGGCAGGCCGGTCACGGCGACGGAGGTGGCCAGGGTGACGGCCGCGAGGGCGGAGCACAGGCTGTGACGGAGCGCTCGGGAACGTGGCGCCCGGACGGCGCTCGCAACGGGAACCATGTTCGACCTCTCCTGGTGCAACGATGCCCTTAGATCGTCCGCATGCCGCGCCGATCAAGAGTCCGGCGGCGAACCAGGGTCCGCCGCCGGTGCGTCATGGGGCCCGTTCCGGCGGGCGCCGATCGTCAGCGGGCGCTGTCGGTCGATCCGGTAGTGCCGGGCTCGGCCGGGCTGCGTGCAGGGGCACGGGCGGCCGGGGTACCGGGCTGGCGGCCCTGAGGATCGCTGAAGTACCGGAAGAAGTCCGACGAGGGGCTGATCACGAGCCGCGTATCGGAGCCCTTCAGGCCGGTCTCGTAGGCCTGCATAGAGCGGTAGAAGCTGAAGAAATCCGCGTCCTTGCCGTAGGCTTCCGCCAGGATGCGGTTCTTGTCGGCGTCGCCTTGGCCGCGCAGGGTCTCGGCGGTCTGGGTCGCTTCCGAAATCAGCACCGTCACGTCGCGATCGGCCTTCGCCCGGATCGTCACCGCGGCCTGCTCGCCGTTGGCACGGATATCGGCCGCCTCGCGCTGACGCTCAGTCTTCATGCGGTTGTAGACCGCCGTGCTGTTCTGCGCCGGCAGGTCGACGCGGGTCATGCGCAGGTCGACGATCTCGACGCCGAGCTCCTTCGCCTGCCGGTTCACGTCGGCCTGGATCTGGTTCATCAGCTCGGCGCGCTGGGTCCGCACGATGGCGTCGCGGGTCGAACGGGCGAGCAGGTTGCGCAGGGCCGAGTTGGTGAAGCTCGCCAGCAGGGTGTTGGCGCGGGCGACGTTGTTGGCCGACTGGTAGAAGCGCAGCGGATCGGTGATCCGGTAGCGCGCGAAGGCGTCGACCTCGAGGTTCTGGCGGTCGGTCGTCAGCAGGGTCTGAACCGGCAGGTCGAGGTCGAGCACCCGCTTGTCGAACAGCACGACGTTCTCGAAGAACGGGATCTTGAAGTACAGGCCGGGTTTGTCGGTGCCGGTCTGGTTCAGCACGGCGCGGACGCCGCCGAAGCGGAGCACCAGGGCCTGCTGCATCTGCCCGACGGTGAAGACCGAGGCGTAGAGGCCGACGACCACGGCGGCGGCCGCGATCATGAGGCCGGTGCGGAGGGTTTGGTTGTTCATCGGGCGGCTCCACCGGCTGCGTTGCGGGCGCCGAATTCGGCCAGCGGCAGCACCGGCAGCACGCCGGCGGCGCTTGCGCCTGCACCCGTGCCGGACCCGTTCTGATCGATGATCACCTTGTTGACCGAGCCCAGGACCCGCTCCATCGTTTCGAGGAAGATGCGCTCGCGGCTGATGACCGGCGCGATCTTGTAGGAATCGTAGACCTGGGTGAAGCGGGCGGCCTGACCGGTCGCCTCGGCGGTGGCCTGCGTCTTGAAGGCCTCGGCGGACTGAACGATCTGCTGCGCCCGGCCGCGGGCCTGCGGAACCACGCTGCTCTCATAGGTGCGGGCGTCGTTCTTGGCGCGCTCGGCATCCTGCTGAGCGGCGTTCACGTCGAAGAAGGACGGACGTACCTCCGGCGGCGGCTGCACGCTGACGAGCTGCACGAGCTCGATGCGCACGCCGGCCCCGTACTCGTCGAGCGCCTTCTGGGTGATCTCGCGGACCTCCTGGGCGACGCTCGACTGCTCGTTGGTCAGGATCGGCTGGATGTTGCGGCGTCCCACGACCTCGCGCATCGCGCTCTCGGCGATGGCCTTGATGGTCCCTTCGGGGTTCTCGAGGTTGAAGACGAAGTCGGACGCCTTCAGGGGATTGATGCGCCACTGCACCTCGAAGTCGAGGTCGACGATGTTCTCGTCGCCCGTGAGCATCAGGCTCTCCTCGGGCTTGTCGGCGTTGCGGTTCTGGGAGCCGAGACCCGCGCGATAGCCGATCTGGACGCTGTTGACCTGGCCGACATTGGGCTTCGTCACGGCGCCGATGGGCGCGGGGAAGTTGTAGTTCAGGCCCTGGCCGGTGGTGCTGGTGTAGCGCCCGAAGATCGTCTCGATGCCGACCTGCTGCGGTGCCACGGTGTAGAAACCGGTGAGAAGCCATCCGGCGACCACGAGGCCGCCCGCGATGAGGATGCCGCGACCGCCGCCCATCGAGCCGCCCGGGATCACGCCACGGAGACGGTCCTGGCTGCGCCGGAGCAGATCCTCCAGATCGGGCGGCGTCTTGCCGCCGCCACCACCGCCGCCGCCCCAGGGGCCACCGCCATTGCCGCCGCCGCCTCGGCCCCAGGGCCCTCCCCCGTTGCCGCTACCGCCGCCGCTCTGATTGCTCCAAGGCATGCTCGCCGATCTCTCCTGTTCCCGCAGCGTCTTCGCCGCACACGAAGCCCACCCGCGCCGCCCGGTCCCACCCCTCGAGGGGGCGAGCCGGATCTCTCATGCGCGGACAAGAGTCTCGATCCCGTCGCGACCGGACCCTCGCACCTGTGTGGGCGCGCGCAATCCTGTCAAGATTGCCACTTGGGCATCGGCAGACTGAAAGACAACCGTACGGGAACCCATTGCGCAATGGGTCGCGCCCGATGGTTTACGGCTTCAGTCCCGCCGTTCGAGGTCGACAAAGCTGAAGGCGCAGGCATCGTGCTCGCCGGGCGGATGCGCTTCGCGATGCGTCTCGCGGTAGCGGGCCCGGTCAAACGGCGGGAACGCCGTGTCCCCCTCCGGCGCGAGGTCGACCTCGGTGAGGTGCAGGCGCTCGGCCTGCGGCAGGGCCAGCGCATAGATCTCGCCCCCGCCGGCCACCATGAGTTCCTCGGCGCCCTCGGCGGCGGCGAGCGCCCCCGCCCAGTCATGCACCACGGCGACGCCGGACACCGCGAAGGCGGGGTCGCGGGTCAGCACGATGGTGCGCCGCCCCGGCAGGGGCCGCCCGATCGACTGGAAGGTCTTGCGCCCCATCAGCAGGGGCTTGCCCATGGTCAGGGCCTTGAACCGGCGCAGATCGCTGCGCAGGCGCCAGATCAGATCGTTGTCGCGGCCGATGACGCCATTGCGGGCGATCGCTGCGATGATCGTAATGCGGGGGGCCGGCATCAGACGGCCACCGGGGCGCGGATCGCCGGATGGGGGGCGTAGCCTTCCACCGCGATGTCCGCGAAGCGGAAGTCGAACAACGAGGTCACACCGGGGTCGAGCAGTAGGCGCGGCAGCGGCCGCTGCTCGCGTGTCAACTGAAGCCGAGCCTGGTCGAGATGGTTCACGTAGAGGTGGGCGTCGCCCAGGGTGTGGACGAAGTCGCCGGGCTTCAGCCCGGTCACCTGCGCCATCATCGCGGTGAGGAGGGCGTAGCTCGCGATGTTGAAGGGGACGCCGAGGAAGACGTCCGCCGAGCGCTGGTAGAGTTGGCAGGAGAGCCGCCCCTCGGCCACGTAGAACTGGAACAGGCAGTGGCAGGGGGCCAGGGCCATCCGGTCGAGGTCGGCCGGGTTCCAGGCCGAGACGATCAGGCGCCGGGAATCCGGGTTGCGGCGAATCTCGTCCAGCACCCATGCGATCTGGTCGACGCTGCCGCCGTCCGGCTTGGCCCAGGAGCGCCACTGCTGTCCGTAGACGGGACCGAGATCGCCGTTCACATCGGCCCACTCGTCCCAGATGGTGACGCCGTTCGCCTGGAGCGCGCGCACGTTGGTGTCGCCGGTGAGGAACCACAGCAGTTCGTGAATGATCGAGCGCAGGTGCAGCTGCTTCGTGGTGACGAGGGGAAAGCCCTCCGCCAGGTCGAAGCGCATCTGGTGCCCGAAGACCGAGAGCGTGCCGGTGCCGGTGCGGTCGTCCTTGCGGATTCCCTCCCGCAGAATGCGTTCGAGAAGCTGGTGATAGGCGTGCATCGCGGCTCCCGGGCGGAAGCCCTGGCATAGCGCGGCGGGCGCGAGGTGGCGAGGCCACGCGCAATGGGCTTCAACACGTTCGTACGGTCCTCAGCCGTCTGCGGGCCAGAGCACGTAGGCGATCATCGCGAGGTTGCTCCAGGCATGAAGCAGGATTCCGGGCCAGAGCCGTCCGCTGCGCCAGCGCACCCAGCCGAGCACCAGGGCGAGCGGGATCAGCGAGAGCGGCCGGGCGATCCCGGCCGGCGTCAGGTGCGCGGCCGCGAAGAGCAGGCCGGTGGCCGCGATCGCCGCGCCGGGCGGCAGGAAGCGGCGCGCCCGGTCGTAGAGGGCGCCGCGCACGAGCAGCTCCTCCGCGATGGGCGCCAGGATCAGCACGTAGGCGAGCCAGAGGGCGGCCGCTCCCGTGGTGAGCCCCGGTGCCAGGGCGGTGTGCCGCCGGATCGGCATCTGCAGGAGCTCGGCGGTGCCGGTCACCCAGGTGATGTGGATGAGGGGCCAGACCAGCAGGAGGAGCGCGAGGCGGTGCGGCGCGAGCCCGGGCGCAGGCGCCGCTCCGGGGGCGGGGCGCGCCAGCGCGAGGGCGCGACGCCAGTCCGGCCCCGCGCGCCAGCGAACCGCCGCGACAACCAGGATCGCCAGCAGGGCCTGGCGGATCACGTCGATGGCGAGTTCCCGCATGGCGAGCTGGCGCGGTTGCAGGCGCGGCCGGGCCGTCGTCCAGCTTCCCAAGCCGTCGAGCCAATCGGCGCCGACGCGAACGATGACGAGGGCGAGGAGGCTCGCGAGGGCCAGAGCCAGGAAGCCCCAGAAGGCGAGGCCCGCCAGACCGGCCGCCAGCCGAAAGGCAGACCGCAGTGCCGCGCCTCGCGGTGACGGCACGGGCCGAGGCGCATCGCGCGAAGGCGCCACCTCGGCAGGCACCGCCGCACTATCATCGGGCTTCAAATAAGCGGCCCCTCCCTGTATGTTCGCACCGTTGGCCGGTGACCCCGGTAAGGGTCCGGGCTCGGGTCGCGCTCCCGTGCCGTGGCCCCGCCCCGAGACCAGGACGGTATCCGGCGGCGGCGCTCCGAACCACGGGCTTTTGGACGCAAGGCCCCGAGGCTCGACAGGCTCGGCGTTTTGACGGAAGCTCCGGACGTGCCATCGGGTGGCGGGCCAGCGATTCCGGCTTGAATCCGGGACGATGGGCGCGCAAGGCAAGTCCTGCGGGCTCGGGGCCTGCGCACGGCATAGTTCTGGGAGCGCCGGATCACGGTCGCCTCCAGTGGATTTTCATCCGACCCGGGGCGCCATCACGGCGCGCGACGGCGGGCAGGGACCGGGCATAAGCGACCGCAGATGGCAGACGATCTGATCCGCTACGATCTCTTGGTGCAGGATGCTCTGCGCGGCGTCGTGCGCAAGGTGCTGACCGACGCGGCCCGGGAGGGCTTGGCGGGCGAGCATCACTTCTACGTCTCGTTCCGCACGGAGGCGCCGGGCGTGCGCATGTCGCAGCGCCTGCGCGAAAAGTACCCGCAGGACATGACGATCGTCCTCCAGCATCAGTTCTGGGATCTCGGCGTCACCGAGCACACCTTCGAGGTCGGGCTGTCCTTCTCCGGCGTGCCGGAGCGCCTGCTGGTGCCGTTCGACGCGCTCACCGGCTTCTTCGACCCCTCGGTCCAGTTCGGCCTGAAATTCGACCTGAGCGAGGGCACGGAGGACGCCTCTACCGATGAGGCGGAGGAGGACGGCGCGACGGCGGGTAAGACCGCACCGCGGGGTGCCGCGTCCGAGCCGACCGAGATGAAGCCGAAGGGAACGGGTCTCGCGACCATCGGAACTCCGTCGGTGCCAAAGCTGATCCCCGGCACGTCCGCCACGGCCCCGGCCGCGAAGTCCGAGACCAAGTCCGAGGCGAAGGCCGGGGACGGCATGGAATCCAAGCCGCCGCCAACGAAGAAGCCGGAGGACGGTCAGGAGAGCGGCGCCGAGGTCGTCAGCCTGGACGCGTTCCGCAAGAAGAGCTGACGCGGCACGATCTGACCGCTTCCATCCTCAGCGTTGCTCGTCAGCGGTCGAGGCCGTTGGCTTCGCCGCGCGGCCTCACCGTCATGCGAAGCCCGTGCTCGGGCCGCAGCGTCACCCGGTGCAGCGGCATGACCGGGGCGTGGTCCTCGGCCAGGGTGAAGCGGGCGGCGCGGGTGATGTGCGCGAGCACCACCACCGCCTCCTGAAGCGAGAAGCTCTGGCCGATGCAGACGCGGGGGCCGGCTCCGAACGGCAGGTAGGCGAAGCGCGGGATATCGGCCCTGGCCTCGGGCAGGAAGCGCTCGGGCATGAAAGCCTCGGGCTCCCGCCAGAGCGTCTTGTGGCGGTGCAGCACGTAGGGCGCCACCATCACCAGCGAACCCTTCGGGATCTTGATGCGGCCGATTCGGTCGTCCGCGTTGGCCTGCCGGCTCATGAAGGGCACCGGCGGGAAGAGCCGCATGGTCTCTTCCATCACGGCCTTCGTGAAGGGCAGCGCGTCGGCGTCGAAATCCACGCCCGGCGGAACGGCATCGACCTCCGCCTCCACTCGGGCACGGGCTGCCGGGTCCTGCGACAGGCAGTAGAGCGCCCAGGTGAGCGCGTTGGCGGTGGTCTCGTGGCCGGCGGCGATGAAGGTGACGATGTTGGCCTTCACCTCGAGATCGGTGAGGCCCTGTCCCGTTTCCGGGTCCTGTGCCTTCAGGAGCAGGGTAAGGAGGTCGCTCGGGGCGGCGTCGCGTTCGATCAGGGTGCGGCGGCGCGCAATGAGTTCGTCCACCACTTCGGCGAAGAACCGGAGCGCGGGGCGCGCCCGCAGGCGGCCGATGCGCGGGATGAAGCCCGGCAGGCCGAACACGTCGAGGGGGTCGATCGGCCCGACCGATTCGAGGAAGCGCGTGATGGCGCGCCCCAGCGCGTCGGGATCGCTGGCGAGCCCTTGCGTGAAGATCGTCCGTTCCAACACGTCGAGGGTGACGCGGGTCATCTCCAGGGCGACGTCGATGCTGGCCCCCTCGCGGCGTGCCAGCCGGCGCGCCATGCGGCTCCCGGCGGCGTTCATGGCTACGTTGAAGCCGAGCACGTGCCGGGCCGAGAAGATCGGCGCGAGCGTCCGGCGCTGCAGCTTCCACTCGTCGCCCTCGGCGGTGAGCAGGCCGTTCCCGAGTCCCGGGGCGAGGACGCGCCGCTGCAGGTCGTCCTTGCGGTAGTTGGCGGCATTCTCGACGTAGAGGTAGCGGATCAGGGTGGGGTCGCTGACCACGGTGACGCGGCCGAGGGCCCCCTCGGCGGCGACCACCGGCTTCTCGAAATGCACGTCGAGCCAGGTCGTGAGCGGATTGGCGCGCGCCGCCCTCAGGAACCCGAACAGCCCCGGCTGCTCGCGCAGGGGCTTCGGGACCTCCGGCCGGAAGCGCACGGGCGCGGCGGGTTCGACGAGGGCGGCACGCGACATCAAGGACAACTCCGGGCCCGGTGAGGGCTGATAAGTCATGACAATTCAGCGCCGGGCACACGGCCCGCTGAGGATGCGCCATCGCGGTTTGACTGCGTGCGGTTTAAGTAGGGTCCGCTTTAGCCAGACGAAGAGGCCACGATGTCGCCCACCGAGACGCCCGCCACCCGCACCGAGTCCGACACCTTCGGCCCGATCGAGGTTCCGGCGCATCGCTACTGGGGCGCGCAGACGCAGCGCTCGATCCAGAACTTCAAGATCGGCACGGAGCGGATGCCGGCGCCCCTCGTCCACGCCCTCGGCATGGTCAAGCAGGCCGCCGCCCTGGTGAACCAGGACCTCGGCGCCCTCGACCCGAAGGTGGCCCAGGCCGTCGCGGCTTCCGCCGCCGAGGTGGTCTCCGGCGAGCACGACCAGGAATTCCCCCTGGTGGTCTGGCAGACCGGCTCCGGCACCCAGTCGAACATGAATGCCAACGAGGTGATCGCGAGTCTGGCCAACGAACTGCTGGGGGGCAAGCGCGGCGGCAAGTCGCCGGTCCACCCCAACGACCACGTCAACCGCGGCCAGTCCTCCAACGACGTGTTCCCGACCGCGATGCACATCGCGGTCTCGCGCGAGATCAACGATCGGCTGCTGCCGGCCCTGAAGCACCTGCACGACGCGCTTCAGGCCAAGTCCGAGTCCTTCGCCTCCATCGTCAAGATCGGTCGTACCCACCTGCAGGACGCGACCCCGGTCTCGCTCGGCCAGGAATTCTCCGGCTACGTGGCGCAGGTGGCGCTCGGCACCGAGCGCGTGAAGGCGACGCTGCCGGGCGTGCTGGCGCTCGCCCAGGGCGGCACGGCGGTCGGCACCGGCCTCAACGCCCATCCAGAGTTTGCCGAGAAATTCGCCGCCAAGGTCGCGGAGCTGACGGGCCTGCCCTTCACCTCGGCCGCCAACAAGTTCGAGGCGCTGGCGACCCACGACGCCCTGGTGTTCACGCAAGGCGCGCTGACTGCCCTCGCCTCGGGCCTGTTCAAGATCGCCCAGGACATCCGCTTCCTCGGCTCGGGCCCGCGCTCGGGCCTCGGCGAGCTCTCCCTGCCGGAGAACGAGCCCGGCTCTTCGATCATGCCCGGTAAGGTCAACCCGACCCAGTGCGAGGCCCTCACGATGGTCTGCGCCCAGGTGATCGGCAACGGCACCACCGTGAGCCTCGCCGGCAGCCAGGGCAATTTCGAGCTGAACGTGTTCAAGCCCGTCATCGCCAACGCGGTGCTGCAGTCGATCCGCCTGATCGCAGATTCGGCCGTGAGCTTCACCGACAACTGCGTCGTCGGCATCAAGGCCAACGAGGACAAGATCGCCGACCTGATGAGCCGCTCGCTCATGCTGGTGACCGCCCTCGCCCCCTCGATCGGCTACGACAAGGCCGCCGAGATCGCCAAGACCGCGCACAAGAACGGCACTACTCTCAAGGAGGAGGCCCTGCGCCTCGGCTACGTCACGGCCGAGGAGTTCGAGCGCGTGGTGCGTCCCGAGACGATGCTGGCGCCCAGCGCCGAGTGATGGAGGCGACCGGCATGGCGGAGATCATTAACCTGCGCCAGGCCCGCAAGGACCGGGCGCGGGTGGAGAAGGAGCGACAGGCCGCGGACAACCGCATCGCCTTCGGCCGCCCGAAGAAGGCCAAGACCCTGGCCGAGGCCAAGAAGGCGATCGAGGTTTCGCGCCACGAGGGCCACAAGCTGGTGGGGCCGGATTCGGAGGGGTGATAGGGGACGGCACTTCGCGCGTGGCCCGGTAGCCCGACGCCGTTTCGAGATTAGGCTTGCCCGCTCCCCGAAGGGATCACCCAAGCGTCGCGTCGACGAGAAGCCCGCGCGCAGCACTACGTCATCCCGGGGCCGCGCAGCGGAACCCGGGATCCAGACCCGCCGGTGGTGCCGAAGGTGACGCCGTCAGCGGCTCTGGTTTCCGGGCTCGCCTGCGGCGCCCCGGAATGACGGCGGGGTGCCATCTGCGATCACCCTGCCCGCAGAGGGAGGAGAGGCTGTCGAAATGACCACCGGCGTCACCAAGCGCTCCGTGATGATCGCCGGGCACCGGACCAGCGTGTCCCTGGAGGACCCGTTCTGGGAGGCTCTGCGGGAGATCGCGGCGGCGCGCGGCCAGTCCGTCCAGGCGCTGATCGGCGGCATCGATGCGGAACGGGAGGGCCAGAACCTCTCATCCGCCATCCGGGTGTTCGTGCTGGCGAACGTGCGCGCTGGAGCCTGACAGCCGCGCGGAGGTCGGGCGGCGGATGTCCAGCAGGCTGTAGGAGGCCGGCGCGCCGAAGGTTCGCCGGAAGGCGTTGGCGAAGTGCGCTTGATCTGCGAACGCCGCCTCGTGCGCGGCCCGGGTAAAGTTGGCGCCCTGCACGACGGCCTCGATGGCGCGGCGCATGCGCAGCCAGCCGCGATAGCGCCGGAACGGGACGCCCATGGTCGCGCTGAACAGATGCTGCATCCGCGAGGAGGACAGGGACGCCGCGTCGGCAAGCCGTCCCGCGCTCATCGAAGCCTCCGGCCGGGCGCGCAGTTGGACGAGGATTCGCGCGATCCGGGGATCGACCGGTGGATCGGTCCGCCGGCCTGCGAAAGCGGAGAGGTCGGCGATGGCCTCGCCTACCCAGTCGCAGGCGTCGCGCCGCTCGAACAGTGCCCGCAACGCACTCACCTCTCCGCTCCTGCCCACGAGGGCGGGTCCGATGAGATCGGCGGGGCCCATCAGTCCGGCGAGGGCGCGTGCTCCGGCATCGGGCTCGCGATAGAGGACGCCGAGGGGATCGCCGCCGCAATCGAGTTCGTGCGGCATTCCGGCCGGGATGAAGGCGGTGCGGCAGGTGATCCAGTCCCCCGGCTGGAAGCGGATGCGGAAGGCCCCGTAGAGCCCCGCGAGGTAGACCGGGGCGCCGTGCTGGTGGCTCGCGTTGTAGGCGAGCGGCCCGGCAAAGAGCGTGTGCGCCCCTTCCACATGCCAGATCGGGCCGGGCGACCGGTCGGCCGGCGCAGCACGTTCGTTCAAGTCGGGCGTCCTCCCGCCGCGATAGACCGCTGGTAACCGGTCCCGCGACCATCCTGACGGAACCGGGCTCCTCGGGAAACATCCAGCGATGACCGAACTCACCCGCCGTCATCTCGCCGCGACCCTGGCCGCCGGTTTCGCCATGCCGAGAGCGGCGCTTGCGGCCCTGCCCACACCGGCCCTGCCCGCCGGTCTGCACCAGGTCCGACTCGGCGCCTTCACCGTCACCACGCTGCGCGACGCCGACGTCGCCATTGACGGCCCCTGGCCGATCGTGGGCGAGGACCGCCCGAAGGCGGAGGTCGAGGCCCTGATGCGGGAGAACGGTCTTCCGCCGGACCGTTTCACGCCTGGCTTCACCCCGATCCTCGTCCGGACCGGCCACGAGACCGTCCTGTTCGACACCGGCAACGGCGAAGTCGGCTTCGTCCCGCGCCCGGCTGGCGGCCAACTGGCGCGGCTCGTCCGTCAGGCCGGCCTGTCACCGGACGCGATCGACCTCGTGGTGATCACGCATTGCCACACCGACCATATCGGTGGGCTCCTGGAGGACGGGCGGCCGCTCTTCCCCAGGGCCGGGTACGTGCTGGGGGAACGGGAATTCGCCTTCTGGAAGAACGACGATCGCCTCGCGGGCTCGCCGGACGGCAACGAGTACAAGTCGGCCCGGATCTTCCGCAGCCACCTGCTTCCCCTCGCCGAGCGCATCCGCTTCGTCGCGCCCGGCCAGGCTCTGGTCCCGGGCATCGATGCGGTGGCGGCCTTCGGCCACACGCCGGGACACCTCGCCTTCCACGTGGAGAGCGAAGGGCAGCGCATGCTGGTCTGGGGTGACTGCGCCCATCACGAGGTCGCCTCCCTGGCGCGGCCCGACTGGCACGCTCTGTTCGACATGGACAAGGCGGCCGGCGCCGCGACCCGCCGGACGATCTACGACATGGCCGCCACCGACCGCGTCCTCGTCGCCGGGTATCACACCGCCTTCCCGTCCCTCGGCCACGTCGTCCGCGACGGCGCCGGATACCGCTGGATTCCGATGGCGGACCCGCTGCAGCGCTGAGGCGCCGCCTATTCCGCCGCCAGCAGCGTCCGCTCGGGCAGCCCCTCCAGGGCCACTGGCTTCGGGCCGCCGGTCGCCCAGTCGAGCAATTCCGCGGTGTGTACGATCGGGATCACCGTCCCCTTCCCGATCTGGGTGGCGCAGCCGATATTGCCGGTGGCGATGACGTCGGGGCGCATCCGCTCGATGTTGGCCACCTTGCGGTCGCGCAGGCGGTTGGCGATCTCGGGCTGGAGGATGTTGTAGGTGCCGGCCGAGCCGCAGCAGATGTGCCCCTCGGGCACGTCCTTCACGGTGAAGCCCGCCGTCTTCAGGAGGTTCTTCGGTTCGGTGCGGATGCCCTGGCCGTGCTGCATCGAGCACGCGGAGTGGTAGGCGACCACGAGGTCGGTCTCGACAATCGGCGGCATCAGGCCGATGGTGGCCACGTACTCGGTGACGTCCTTGGCGATGGCCGAGACGCGCTTCGCCTTCTCCGCATAGACCGGGTCTTCGCGGAACATGAAGCCATAATCCTTGATCGTCGTGCCGCAGCCCGAGGCGGTCACGAGAATCGCGTCGAGGCCGGCGCCGTCCATCTCGGCGATCCAGGCGTCGATGGTCCGCTGCGCCTGGGCGTGCGACGCGTCCGCCTTGCCCATGTGATGGGTGAGCGCGCCGCAGCAACCCTCCCCCTTCGCGTGGACCACCTCGACCCCGTGCCGGGTGAGGAGACGGATCGCCGCCTCGTTGAAGTCCGGGCGCAGGACGCTCTGGGCGCAGCCCCGCAGGAGCGCGACCCGGCCGGTCCGGGCGGGCGCGGTTTCGCCATGCAAGGCCGCGCTTGCCTCGAGGGCCCGCGTCTCGGGCGGGAAGGTGCCGGGCCGGTCGGTCGGGTTGCGGTTCGGGAGCTGGGCCGGGGCGAGGTCGAGCATGGCCGCGAGGCGGTTGCCGACCCGCGGCAGGCGCGCCACCAGGGGCCGAAACGGAGCGCCGAGCTTCGCCCCCAGGAGGGCCAGGCGGAAGCGGTTCGGGTAGGGCAGCACGAAGGCCAGCACGCTGCGGAGCAGCCGGTCGCTCAAGGGACGCCGATAGGTTTCCTCGATATGCGCCCGGGCATGGTCGACGAGGTGCATGTAATGCACCCCCGACGGACAGGTCGTCATGCAGGACAGGCACGAGAGGCAGCGGTCGACATGCTTGACCACCTCCGGCACCGCTGGCTTTCCGCCCTCCAGCATGTCCTTGATCAGGTAGATGCGTCCGCGCGGTGAATCGAGCTCATCGCCGAGGAGCAGGTAGGTCGGGCAGGTCGCGGTGCAGAAGCCGCAATGGACACAGGTCCGCAGAATCTTCTCGGACGCCGCCATGGCCGGATCGGCGAGCTGCGTCAGGCTGAAATTGGTCTGCACGGCGTGTCCTCGGGTCCACCCTCGCGCCGTCTATCGGGCCCGGCTCGCGGCGGGCCCGTGGCGGCATCGTCGTTCTTGAACCCTCAGTCTAGAGTGTCTTGCATCCGTTGCCGAGCCTTGGAATCGCTCCGAACAGCGCCGCCGGCGCGGCCTTGTCCCGCAGCGCCCGGCCGGGTTTGGTCTCAGATGCCGGCATACATCCGGCCGGGGTTGAACAGACCCTTCGGATCATGCGCCGCCTTGATGCCGGTGGTGATCCGCATCAGCGGTTCGGAGAGCGGTTCGAACACCGGCACGGCGGCGCGGACGGCGTCGGGCGCGCGCACCAGCGTGGCGTGACCGCCCTCCGCCCGCACGGCCGTCCGGATGATCTCCGCGCCGGCATCGCCGGACGCATCCGTCGCGAGCCAGATCAGGCCGCCGCCCCAGTCATAGAACCAGCGGGCGTCGCGCCGGGCGCCGATCGCGGCGGTCACGGCGGGGCCTCGGGTCGGCGCGGTGGAGATGCGCCAGATCGCGGGATCCCGGGGCTCGGCGAAGGCGATCGCGTCGCGGATGCGCGCCCAGAGCACGGTCCCGGCCTCGCCCTCGACGATCTCGGGCTCGCCGAAGCGCTTGAGCAGGCGGCGCAGCTCCCCGAGGCGGTAGTCGATCGACTCCGAAAAGCCTTCGATCCGCATCAGCGTACGCGGGCCGGCCCCCTCGATCCCGGCGGGCAGGTGAGCGGCGCCGGTGAGTTCGAAGGGCGAGCCCAGGGCCGCGCTCAGGGCCGCGATGGCGCGGGCATCGTTCAAGTCCGAGAACCCTAGGGTCGCGATCCGCTCCTGGACGGGCAGCACCTTGAACGTCACCTCGGTGAGGAGGCCGAGGGTGCCCCAGGAGCCCGCCATCAGCTTCACGAGGTCGAGGCCGGTGACGTTCTTCATCACGCGGCCTCCCGACTTGATCGCCTCGCCGCGTCCGTTGACGAAGCGCACGCCGATCAGGCTGTCGCGCGCGGCGCCCGCGTTGATGCGGCGCGGCCCGGAATTGTTGGCGGCCGCCACTGCGCCGAAGGTCGGCTCGCCGGTGGTGCCCATCAGGGGGCGGTGGTCCATGGGCTCGAAGGGCAGCATCTGTCCGCGCGCGGCCAGCAGCGCCTGGACCTCGGCGAGCGGCGTCCCGGCCCGGGCGGCGACGACCATCTCGGCGGGCTCGTAGAGGGTGATGCCGGTGAGATTCGCGCCGGAGAGCGTGGCTTCGTCCTGGGCCGGCCGGCCGATCCCGCTCTTGGTCCCGCCGCCGACAAGGCGAAGCCGCTCGGATGTGGCGGCCGCCGCGCGGACGATCTCGGCCGCCGCACCCTCGTCGTGAGGCTCGTACGAATGCATGGTTTCCTGCCCGATCCGGGATGCTCTGCGGCATCCGCGACCCTGTCCCTGAGGGCGACACCTTAGAACAGGATCAGGGCGATGACATCTGCCGATGCAGGCCTAATCGGCGCCCGCCGGCTTCGCCGCCCCGGAGACGCCGCGCCCGAAGCGCGCCTCGGCATGGGCGCGCAGGCCGGCGATGTCGAAGATCCAGACCAGGGCGGCGTAGATGAGCATGCCGAGGGGGATGCTTAAGGCGAGGCACCGGGCCGGCTCGATGTGGCGCAGGGGTTGGAGGCAGAGCGCCATCGCCAGGGATGCGATTCCGGCCGCCAGGATGTCCCACCACGGCAGGGCCAGCCGGTCCCGGCCCGTGAGCGCGCGCAGGGCGAGGAGCAGCGTCGCGGCAGCGAGGCCCAGCGTCTGCGCGATCGCGACGCCCTCGGAACCGAGATGCTGCGGCAGGACCCAGAGCCCGGCGGCGTTGACGAGGAGCCCGACCAGGGCGGCGGCGATGACCGGCCGGGTGCGCCGCCGGATCTGGAAGATCGGGTTCAGTGCGAAGTTCATCATCGCGAGGCAGAAGAAGCCGGGGATCATCAGGCCCGCATAGGCCGCGAAGGGACCCCGGAAGGCCTCCGGCACCACCAGGGCCTGGAGCGCCGGCAGGACGACCCAGAACCCGACTGCGCAGGGCAGCAGCAGGGCCACCACCACGCCGGTGTTCCGGGCGACCTGACGCTCGGCGGCCTCCCGGCCCTCGTGCTCCTCTACCCGGACGGCGAGTTGGAACAGCAGCAGATCGAGGGCGGTGCCGAGGGTGCCGATGCTGCGGGTGGTGACGTCGGCGGCCAGCGCGAAGTACCCGGCCTCGGCGAGCCCGCCATGCGCCGCGATGCTGCCCCGATTGATGAAGGGCAGGAGTTGGTAGATCGCGTTCGCAGCGATCAGCGGCAGGCCATAGGCCACGAACAGTCGCCAGGTCTCGCGCAGGCGCACCCGCTGGCGGGGCGCGACGGGGTCGCGCAGCGGTCGGTGCAGGAACGCGATCGCGAGGGCCTGGCTGATCCCGGCGGCGGCGAGCACCCAGACCGGCTGCGGGAAGAACCAGGCCGCACCCGCCATCATGGCGAAGGAGAGGACGTTCTTGACGGCGACCAGCCGGAAGTAGAGGCCGCCGTCGAAGCGGGCGCGGGCGAGCGCCGCATGATAATCGAAGATGCCGATGCCGATGGCCGCGAGGGCCGCGCCGGCCGCGATCGCGAGATGGCCCTCGGGCCCCGGCTCCACGACGATGCCGAGGGCGGCCGAGAGCAGTGCCGCCCCGAGCAGGCCCAGCGTCAGCACCGCGTAGGCCCGGTCGAGCCCCTGCCGGATCCAGGGTTCGTCGTGGCGGACCCGGGCCGAGTAGAACCGGGTCGCCGAGAGGCGCAGCCATTCGAACAGAACGGTGTTGGCCACGATGGCGCCGGCCGTTGCCAGGGCGAACAGGCCGAAATCCGCCGGTCCGAGCAACTGGGCGATGAGCAGGCCGAGGACGAAGTTCAGTCCGGCATTGAGGATGAAGGCAGCGATCACGGCCATGGCGCGGACGAATCATCCTCGGGCGCCGGCTCGGGGATGCCGCCGCGATGCGCGGGTCTAGCGCGGGCGGGCAAACATTCCGTCAACCGGTCACAACCAGCCCCGAATCCGAAAGAAAACGATCGGAATGATGGCGCTGATTAGGATCAGCGCGAGGCCATAGGGGTACCCGTAGGCCCATTCGAGCTCGGGCATGTGCTTGAAGTTCATGCCGTACATCGAGGCGATCAGGGTCGGGGGAATGCCGACGACGGAGGCCACGGTGAGCACCCGGAACGTGTTGTTCTGTTCGATGCTGATCAGGCCCAGCGTCGCGTCGAGGAGGAACTGCACGTTCTCGGAAAGCCGGATCTCGAACTCGTCGAGGGAGGCGATGTCGCGGCGCACCGCCTCGAAACGCGGCACCTGTTCCTCGCCCAGCATCTGCTCGCACTCGTTGGCGACGAAGGGCACGATCCGCTCGAGGCCGAGGAGGCTGGAGCGGATCTTGCCCAGCGCCTTGCCGCGCCGCCCGATGCCGCGCAGGATCCGGCGTAGCGCCAGGTCGCGGCGGCGCGGCGTCTGATTGGGCGGGCGGACGTCGCCCGCTGCGGTGCTGCGCACGTCGAAATCGAAGATCCGCGTCGAGAGGGAGTCCAGATCGGCGCCCATCTCCTCCAGGGCATCCGCGAGGCTGTCGACCAGTTCCTCCATGAGCAGGAGGAAGATCTCGGTGCTGGTGGTGCCGGGTCCGTCCCCCTCGTCGATCCGCTTCCGCACCTCCGCGAAGGCGCGCAGGTCGTGGAAGCGCACGGTGACGAGGCGATCCTTCGTCAGCACGAAGCCCAAGGGTTTGAGCTGCGAATCGAGCTTGTCGAAGGTGATCATCGGTGTGGACAGCGAGAAGCCGTGCTTCAGGCGCCGCAGCCGGCTCGAGTTCTCGACCTCGCTCAGGGCCTTTCGCGAGGGAACGCGGATCCCGGTGGCGGCCTCGACCCGTTGCGCCTCCTCGGCGCTCGGATCGTCGAGATCGATCCAGACCGCGTGGGGCGGATAGGCGGTCCCGGGCGCGTCGGCGCCTGTCGAAGAAGCCTCTGTTTCGACCGCGCCCTGCGGACCGTGGAGCTTGATCATCCGCGAAGGACTTTCCGTCGGGCTGGAAAAAACGAGAACGAACCCGTCGTCGAACCGTCGCCAGACCCTGCGACAGTCTTGACTCGACGGCCCCTTACGCCTAATTCGGCGCCAGCGTTAGCACTCACCCAAAGAGAGTGCTAACGGCTCGGGTTGAGCGCGCTGCCGCGCCGCATCAACGCCATCCACGAATTTGAAGCAAGAGGGCAGCTCATGAAGTTCCGTCCGCTGCACGACCGTGTCGTCGTCCGCCGCATCGAAGGCGAAGAGAAGACGAAGGGTGGCATCATCATCCCGGATACCGCCAAGGAGAAGCCGCAAGAGGGCGAGATCGTCGCCGTCGGCCCCGGCGCCCGTGACGAGGCCGGCCGCGTGAACCCGCTCGACGTCAAGGCCGGTGACCGCGTCCTGTTCGGCAAGTGGTCCGGCACCGAGGTGAAGATCGATGGTCAGGACCTCCTGATCATGAAGGAATCCGACATCATGGGCGTCGTCGCTTAAACAGCGGCCTGCCCTCTTCCTTCGTCCCCCATCCAAGCCCTTTGAGCGCGCTCTCCCCTTGAGCGCCTCGGGGCTTCCCACAGCATGAGGAATTAAACATGGCAGCGAAAGAAGTACGCTTCGGCTCCGATGCCCGCGAGAAGATGCTGCGCGGCGTCGACATCCTGGCGGACGCCGTCAAGGTGACGCTCGGCCCCAAGGGCCGCAACGTCGTCATCGAGAAGAGCTTCGGCGCCCCCCGCATCACCAAGGACGGCGTCACTGTCGCCAAGGAGATCGAGCTCGCCGACAAGTTCGAGAACATGGGCGCCCAGATGGTGCGCGAAGTGGCCTCGAAGACCAACGACATCGCGGGCGACGGCACCACCACCGCCACCGTCCTGGCCCAGGCCATCGTCCGTGAAGGCGCCAAGTACGTCGCCGCCGGCATGAACCCGATGGACCTGAAGCGCGGCATCGACCTCGCCACCACCGCCGCCGTGAAGGACATCACGAGCCGCGCCAAGAAGGTCGCCTCGTCCGAGGAAGTCGCCCAGGTCGGCACCATCTCGGCCAACGGCGACAAGGAAATCGGCGAGATGATCGCCCACGCCATGCAGAAGGTCGGCAACGAGGGTGTCATCACCGTCGAGGAGGCCAAGACGGCCGAGACCGAGCTCGACGTCGTCGAGGGCATGCAGTTCGACCGCGGTTACCTCTCCCCGTACTTCATCACGAACGCGGAGAAGATGGTCGCCGAGCTCGAGGACCCCTACATCCTCATCCACGAGAAGAAGCTCTCGTCGCTCCAGGCGATGCTGCCGGTTCTCGAGGCCGTGGTGCAGACCGGCAAGCCCCTCGTCATCATCGCCGAGGACATCGAAGGTGAGGCGCTCGCCACGCTCGTCGTGAACAAGCTGCGCGGCGGCCTCAAGGTCGCGGCCGTCAAGGCGCCTGGCTTCGGCGATCGCCGCAAGGCCATGCTCGAGGACATCGCGATCCTGACCCAGGGTCAGATGATCGCCGAAGACCTCGGCATTAAGCTCGAGAACGTCACCCTCCCGATGCTCGGCCGCGCCAAGCGCATCCGCATCGAGAAGGAGACCACCACGATCATCGACGGTCTCGGCGAGAAGGCGGACATCGAGGCTCGCGTGGGCCAGATCAAGGCGCAGATCGAGGAGACCACCTCGGACTACGACCGTGAGAAGCTCCAGGAGCGCCTGGCCAAGCTCGCCGGCGGCGTCGCGGTCATCCGCGTCGGCGGCGCGACCGAGGTCGAGGTCAAGGAGAAGAAGGACCGCGTCGACGACGCGCTCAACGCCACCCGCGCTGCGGTGGAAGAGGGCATCGTCCCCGGCGGCGGCACCGCCCTGCTCCGCGCCCGCGAGGCCGTCCGCGCCCTCACGAGCGACAACCCGGACGTCCAGGCCGGCATCAAGATCGTGCTGAAGGCCCTCGAGGCTCCGATCCGCCAGATCGCTGCCAATTCCGGCGTGGAGGGCTCGATCGTCGTCGGCAAGATCACCGACAACACCTCTTCGATCACCTACGGCTTCAACGCCCAGACCGAAGAGTATGTCGACATGATCCAGGCCGGCATCGTCGACCCGGCCAAGGTCGTGCGCACCGCCCTGCAGGACGCCTCCTCGATCGCCGGCCTCCTCGTCACCACCGAAGCCATGATCGCGGATGCTCCGAAGAAGGACAGCGCCGGCGGCGGCATGCCGGGCGGCGGCGGCATGGGCGGCGGCATGGGCGGCATGGACTTCTAAGTCCCAGCACCCAGCACGAAAACCGAGAGGGGGTCGCCGAAAGGCGGCCCCTTTTTCGTGGACGGCCTCAGATCAGCGCGAGGTCGCTCGGCGGCACATCGGGGAAGATGCGGCCGACACTGGCGGTGTCGAGTCCGTAGAGGCGCCGCAGCAGGCCGCTCAGCATGGCGCGGTAATCGGTGAGTACCGGGTAATCCCGGTTCTGGAAGAGATGCGCCTCGTCGGCCCGGACCTGCGGCCCGGCGATGCGGCCGCCCCGCACGCCGCCGCCGAGCACCCAGTAGACGCTGCCGTGCCCGTGATCGGTGCCGCGATTGCCGTTCTCGCGGAAGGTGCGGCCGAACTCCGAGACCACCACCACGACGGTGTCGTTCCAGCCCGTGCCGATCTCCTGCACGAAGCCGGCGATGCCGCGCCCGAGTTCGCCGAGGCGGTCGGCGAGGTATCCGGTGGCACCCCCCTGGTTCACGTGTGTGTCCCAGCCGCCGACATCGACGAAGCCGAGGTTGAACTGGTCGCGCATCAGCCGCCCGATCCGGCGGGCGGCCAGCTCGAAGCCTTTCGGCGAAACGGCGCCCCGATCGGCCTGGGCTTGATGGTCCGAGATCGTCCGGTAGACCTCGTCGCGGACCCGGAACCCCTCGTTCACCGCACCCGCCAGGAGCCCGCCCGCGTACATCGCACGGATGAGATTGGCCTGACGCTCGTCGATTCCGGGCTTGCCCAGCCCGTTGATGGCGACGTTGGGCACGGGCTCCGGCCCGCGGAAGACCAGGGGCGACTGCTCCGTGAAGGCGACGGGGCGCACGCGAGTCAATTCGGCGGCGAGGCGCGCCATGAAGCCGGACTGGTAGTTGCGCGATTCGCCGACGGTCTGCCCGAGTTCGATGGTATCCTGCGTCTCGAAATGGCTGCGGGTGAGGTCGTTCGTCCCGGCGAAGGGCACGAAGGCGGCCTCGCCCTTGGCAAAGAGCGGCAGGATGGTGTCGCGCAGGGCCGGATGCAGGCTCCAATCGGCGTCGAGGGCGAGGGCGGCGGCCGGATTGGCCAGGTCCGGCCGAGCGACCGCGAGGGTCGGGCGGGCGCGGTAGTAGAAGTCGCTGCCGGTGGGGATCACCACGTTGGCCGCGTCGTACGCCCCGCGCAGGAACACCACGAGGAGCCGGGCATCCGCCTTCGGCGCGGCCCAGACCCGGCCGGCGACGGTGCTGGCGCCGAGGGTGGCGGCGGCACGGAGGAGATCGCGTCTGTTCATCGCGCCATGCCTCACTGCATGAATTCGGGAGACGACAGGAACAGGGTGTTCCAATCCTGGGGCGAGACCGCCCGGCTCAAGGCCATTTTCGTCTGCGCCGTCAGGGTGGCGGCGAGCGGTCCGAAGTAGAGGGCGTTCTGCAGGAGCGGAAAGGCGGGCTCCTCGACCGCGTCGGGCAAGGCCGGCTTAAACAGACCGGACGGCCCCGAGCCGATCTGCCGGGCGATCTCGAAGCGCGTCGTGAGTTGGCCGGGGCCGTTCCAGGCCGCCGCGTCGAGGGGGTAGCCGTCCGGTGTCGAGCGGTTGAACAGGCCCTCGCCGAGGCGGTTCAGCCAGCCCTGCACAGGCGCCGTGTTGCGGATGACGCGGTCGTCATAGGCGAGGCGCAGCGCCGAGAAGACGTAACGCACGGGGTCCTTGAAGCCCTTTCCGGCGGCATCCGCGAATTCGGGTGCATGGATCAGGGCGTCGAGGATCGCCGCGATGTCGCCGTCCCGGCGCTGGTAGATCTCGGCCAGACGCTCGACCAGGGCGTCGGAAGGCGGCCGCCCCATCAGGTAGCCGGCCATCGCCCGGGTGACGTTGCGGGCGGTGGCGGGATGACGGCTCAGGATGTCCAAGGCCTCGCCAATCTCGTCGAAGCCCCGCCCCCGGATGGTGTGCCCGAGCAGAACCTTGTCGCCGTCGTCGTGCCGGGCCGGATTGAACAGGAAGAGCCCCCGGCGGACGATCCTGTCCTGAAGCTCGGGCTTGACCTTCGGGTTCTCGGGCCGCGCGTCGATGCATGCCCCCGTGAGGATTCGGGCGAGTTCCTCGACGTCGTGCTGGCTGTACCCGCCCCCGACGCCGAGCGTGTGCAGTTCCATGAGTTCGCGGGCGTAGTTCTCGTTGATCCGGCCGACGGCGTTCTCGGCGTTGTCGAGGTAGCGCAGCATCGCCGGATGTTCGAGGGTCGCGCCGAGAAGGTCGCGGAACCGCCCGAGGGCGTGGGGTCGGATGGCGGTGTCGAGGTAGTCGCCCACGAGGGCACGCAGATTGGCTTTGCCCTGGTGGACGTTGAAGCGGTTGAACCAGAACCAGGTCATCCGCTCGCGAACCTGATCCGGCGCGTAGAGCGCCCGCAGGATCGTGGCTGCCACCGACTGCCGCAAGGCGTCGTTCAGGGCGCCCTGATAGGTGGCCAGCGCGGCTTTCTTCGCATCCGGGTCGGTGAGCGCGTTCGCGGCCTTGGCCTGCGCATCCAGGGCGGCGATCCGCTCGATCAGCGGGCCCTTCGGTTGCGCGTCTTCGATCTGGGATTGCGCGCCGTGCGGCAGCGTCATCGTCGCGGCTGGGTGGAGCTGCGCCGACAGCCACGCCTCACGTCCCTGTGCCCGCAGCGCGGAAAAGCTCGTCGGCGAAGCGCCCCAGGTGAGTGCGTCGAGGAGCGCCAGGTCCGAGGGGCCCGGCGGCGCGGGCGCGGCGGTCAAAGGCGCCGTCGCCAGCACGATCCAGATCGACGCGGAGCCGAAAACCGCCCGGCGGCCGGACTTCACCATGGACCACCCTCGAGGCTCTCCAGGCGGACGTTTCGGCCACGGAATCGTGGCGGAGGCATGGTGAAGCCGAGCCGGGAAACCTGCCGGAAACCAGATCTCCGAGGCGGCGGGAGCCGCCTCGCGCGCCACGCCCCTACCGGCCGAAGATGCCCTTCAGGAACTGGGCGGTGCGGTTGCGCTTCTTCTTGCGCTCCAGTTCGTTGGCGTCCTTCACCCAGGCCACCTGCACCACCCGGCGCTCGCCCTCGAACGGCTCGTGGCCGTGCCAGGAATTGTCGGCCCTCAGGAAGGCGAACATCGTGCCCATGGTGGGCGGCACCTCGACGGCGAAGGGCTCGTAGTTCTTGCCGTCGTAGAGCACCCGCAGGCGCCCGGCGGCCGGCGCGTCCCAGGCATCGTTCATGTAGATCAGCATCGTCATCACCTTGGACGGGCCGTCGGTGTGGATCGAGCCGTATTTCGGCTGGCTCTTCTTCATGATGGTGGTGAGGCGCGGGCAGGAGACGAGATCGATCCCGAACTTCTCGCCCATGATGCGCGAGAACTCGTCGCTCTCCAGCTCGTCGATCAGCGCCTTGAAGCGGCCCTTCAGCGCCACCTCGTCGACGGTGAGGTAGCCGGGCTTGGCGATGGCGGGGAAATCTTGACGGATCTCGTCGACGGCCTCGGGCTTGAGAACGTCGTTGCCGAGAAAGAAGCTGTAGGGCTCGCGCGACACGGGGGCGGCGCGCACGGCATCAAGGTTGAGGATCGACAGTCCCGTCATGGCTCGACGTTCGTCCGTTCGGGCGGACCGGGCCCTCAGCCTGCGGTCGCGCCGGGTGGAGCGCCCCGGGGGACGCAATCCCGGTGGATAGACCGCGCGATTGCGGCGAGCGGACGGCAACCCCTTTCCGCGCCACACGGAAACTGCCATGCTTGAGCGTATCGAAACCCAGGGGCAGCGCCGAGCATCGTGACGAGACGCCTCGCACTCGCCCTCTGCGCCGTCCTGGCGACGCCGGCCGGTGCCCAGAGCCCCCTGACCTCGATCCAGCGGATGACCTGCGCCGACGCCATGGCCCTGGTGAAGGCGAAGGGGTCGATCCTGTTCGGCCCCGGCGGCGGCCCGGCCGAGCGCCTCGTGCGCGACCGCGGCCAGTGCAATCTCACCGAGATCGCGGATCTGCGCTTCGTGCCGACACGCGACAATCCGGAATGCCCGATCGGCTATCGTTGCCGCGAGCCCGAATTCGGCGATTGGGACTGGTAGCGCGCGCTCGCGGATCGGCCGCAGCCGGGCGCCACGTTCTCGCCACGACCCGCCTGCAATGCCGGTTCGACGCGTGCCCCTCGGCACGCCGACAGAACGATCGACGAGACAGAGGGAGACGCGCGTGGCCGCTTTGAGGACGGGCCTCGGCCTGCAGGCCGTGGTGACGGCGCTCTTCGCGCTGGTGCTGCTGATCGCGCCCGGCGATCCCTCGCCGCCCCTCTACGTCTCCCTGAGCGGCCTCGCCATGGCGGGCATCCTCCTCGCCTCGGGCAAGCTCTCGTCCTACCTCAAGGTCTTCGTTTCGGTCTACGGCATCGGTTACCTGTTCCTCGCCGGGGCCAAGCAGGCGGCGGCCATGGGCCTGCTGCCGCCGACGCTCGCCGCCCTGCTGCCGCCGAGCTTCGCCGCCACCGGCGCGGTGGTCTTCGCCGGCATCGTCCTGGCGGTCTCCCACCTGGAACCGATCCGGGCGATCACGCTCATCGCCGACCCGTACTTCGCCACCGACGACAAGCCGACCCGGGAGATCGGGCCGTTCCGGTTGTTCGGCAGCACCGAGGGCAAGGTCGGCCAGCGCCTCGTCGCGCTGTCGATCTTCATCACCTTCGCGCAGGTCGCCCTGCAATTGCGCCTGAACTTCTGGTTCCGCGACCTCTTCAACGCGCTCCAGGAATATAACGCCGACGCGTTCTGGTATCAGCTCGTCTGGGTCTTCGTGCCGCTGGCCACGGTTTGGGTCGTGGTCGGCATGTTCGACACCTTCGTGGACGCCTCCCTGCACATCCGCTGGCGGACATGGCTCACCCGCAGCTTCTACGGCCGCTGGCTCGACGCCGGCACCCACTACCGGGTGCCCTTCACCGACGAGCACGCGGACAACCCGGATCAGCGCATCCAGAGCGACGTGAACCTGTTCATCTCGCAGACGACGACACTCTCGATCCGCCTGCTGTCCCAGGCCGCGACCCTGGTCTCCTTCATGGTCATCCTCTGGGGCCTGTCGCGGGACTTCGTGCTGCCCTTCACCGACACGGTGGTGCCGGGCTTCCTGGTCTGGCTGGTGGTCGGCTACGCCGTCGTCGGCACCTGGCTGACCCACATCATCGGTCGCCCCTTGATCGGGCTCGACTTCCGGCAGGAGAAGGTGGAGGCGGATTTCCGCTTCTCGCTCGCCCGCACCCGCATCTACGGCGAGCAGATCGCGCTGCTGCGCGGCGAGCGCGCCGAGACGGTGCGGCTGGGCACCCTGTTCCACGCGATCATCGACAACTACCTCGGCATCATCGTCCGGCGGATCAAGCTCGGCAGCTTCACCCTGTCCTACAGCCAGATCAGCGTGGTGTTCCCCTACATCCTGGCCGCGCCCTCCTACTTCCTGAAGAAGATCACCCTGGGGCAATTCCAGCAGACGGGCGACGCCTTCGGCAGCGTGCAATCCTCCCTCTCGTTCTTCATCAATTCCTACGTCACCATCGCGGCTTATCGCGCCAACACCAACCGTCTCTCCTCCTTCAAGCGGGCGATGACCAAGGCTGAGGCGATCGGCGGCACCGGCGAGGGCCTGTTCCAGGGTAACGAAACGCGGGGCGACGTCACCGCCTCCAAGCTCAGCCTCGGCCTGCCCGACGGGCGGGAGATCGTGACCGCCGACACGCTCACGATTCCCAAGGGCGGCGCGACCCTGCTCACCGGTCCGTCGGGCTCTGGCAAGTCGACGCTCTTCCGCGCGATCGCGGGCATCTGGCCCTTCGGTAAGGGCCGCATCGATCTGCCCAAGGGCCAGTCGGCCCTGGTGCTGCCGCAGCGGCCCTACATCCCCCTCGGCACTCTGCGCGGCGCGGTGGTCTATCCCGCCACCACCGACATGTTCCCCGACGAGGCGATCCGCGACGCCCTGGTGGCCGCGCAGCTGCCGGCCCTGGTCGACCGCCTCGACGAGGTCGATGCCTGGGACCAGCGCCTCTCGGGAGGCGAGCAGCAGCGCCTCGCGGTCGCCCGCGCGGTGCTGGCCAAGCCTGACTGGCTCTTCCTCGACGAATCCACCGCCGCCCTGGACGAGCCGAGCGAGGCCGCGATCTACCGGATGCTGCGCGAGCGCCTGCCCGGCACCACCATCGTGTCGATCGGCCACCGCTCGACCCTGCACGGCCTGCACGACCGGCGCCTCGACATGCAGCCGGCCAATGACGGCCGCTTCGTGCCCCGCGAGGTGCCCTCCCCCGTCGCGGCGGAGTAGTCGGCCGGCATCGGGTCCGGCCCCTCAGGGCCCTTCAGCGCAGGAAAGTCACGGCGATCGGTGCCAGGATCGCCGTGAGGAAGGCGTTGAAGCCGAGGGCGATTCCCGCGAAGGCACCCGCGACTTCGTTGACCTGGAAGGCGCGTGCAGTTCCGACGCCGTGCGCGGCGAGGCCCGCCGCGAAGCCCCGCGCCCGCATGTCGCGAATGCGCAGCGCGTTCATCAGGGGCGTCACCAGGATGCCGCCGGTCATGCCCGTCAGCATGACGATCACCGCCGCCAGCGTCGGGTCTCCCCCGAGGGACTGGGCGATGCCCATGGCGACGCCGGTGGTCACGGATTTCGGGGCGAGCGATACGATGACGTCCCGAGGAATCCCGAAGGTTCGGCCGAGCAGCAGCGCCGAGGACAGGGCCACCACGGACCCGACCACGAGGGCGGCCAGCATCGGCACCAGCGCACGCAGCACCGTGGCGCGGTACTCGTAGAGCGGGATCGCCAGGGCCACGGTGGCTGGCCCGAGCAGGAAATGCACGAACTGGGCGCCCTCGAAATAGGTCGCGTAGGGCGTCCCCGTGGTCTCCAGCACGGCGGCCGTCAGCGCGATGGCGATCAGCACCGGGTTGGCGAGGGGATGGCGTCCCGTGGCCTGCGCGATCCGATCCGCGATCACGTAGGCCAGCAGGGTCACGGTCAGCCACAGCAGCGGCGTCCGCGAGAGATAGACCCAGACGGCGAAGTCTCCCGTCACGATGCTGCTCCGGGCTTGGTCCCGGGCTTCGCTTTCGCGAGCCAGCGCGACACCGCCACGAAGGTGAGCGCGGTGGCGGCCAGGGTCGACAGGGTCGACACCAGCACGATGACCGCCAGGGCGACGCCGTGCGCTTCCAGCACGTCGAGGCGACCGATGATGCCCGCACCCGCCGGCACGAACATCAGCGAGAGGTTGGCGAGCAGGCCCTTGCCGGTGCCCTCCAGGCGACCGTCCACCAGGGCCGGCGGCAGGACGCGCGGGGCGAGGCGCGGCGCCCGGTCCCGCAGCACGAGGAAGAGGAGCAACAGGGCAAGGCCGATGAGGGGGCCGGGCACCGGCAGGTCGATCGCCCGTGCGAGGGCCTCGCCGATGAGTTGCGCGAGGAGGATCAGGGTGAGGCAGAGGATCATCGCGCCAACGCGGTCAGTTCAGCGTCACCCGCCCCTCGGCGGCGTTGCGGCGCGCCTCCGCGATGGCCGCCTCGTCGAGGCCGAGCAGGCCGCCGAGGCGCCAGACCAGGGCTTCCTCGAATTCGTGGACGCTGCCGTCGGCGCCCGCCACGGACCAGGCCATGGCGAGGAGACGGGCACGGCGGTCCGGCCCGACTTCGTGGCCGATCATCTCGACCAATTGCGCCATGTCGCGGGTCTGCGCGTCGAACGCGGCGGCCCGCGCGATCAGGGCCTCCGCCTCGGCACGGGTCTCGGTGAAGCGTCCGACCACCAGCCGCCCGAGCCGTTCCGTCTCCTCGGGCGCCAGCACGCCATCGGCGCGGGCCACGTGCACGAGGAGCGCGATCGCCGCGAGGCGCTCGTCCGCCTCGACGGCGACGGTGTCGGTCCCGCCGAGCCCGAAGGCATCGGCAGCATAGGCACGAAGGCGGGCGAGCAGCGACATGGCGATCCTCGGGAGACCGGGCAAGCCTTCGGGGTGGGGCGCCATGCCGTCAAGGAACGCGATCACCCTGTCGGACCGATCCGTCGCCACCGTGACCGGGATGCATCGATCTGGACGGCCACGCGACTAACCATGTCGCGTGATCCAGCTTGCCATTCCCCGCGCCGCCCGATATGACCCTCCCCCGAACGGGACCGCCGGAACTCGGCGTCCGGGCCCGGTTCGTGCCGCAATAGCTCAGCTGGTAGAGCACCTCATTCGTAATGAGGGGGTCGGGGGTTCGAATCCCTCTTGCGGCACCATCAATCCTCCCAACACACACTGACGCGCCCGTTCGGCACCGACGACTTGTTGATCGAGTTGGACGGCCGCGCCCGAAGCGCGACCGCGAATCCTTGCCGGGGCCGCCCGGAGACACCGTCACGGTCTCGACACGGGCGCGGAATACAGCGACGCCATTCTTGCGCGTCTGCGGGAGCGAAGTCTCTGGGCCGGCGACCGATGGCACATTCTCCGGCTGCGGCCTGCACGGCATCTCAGCGCCGCTGATGGACGATGCGGGACGTCGGACGTCTCTCGCTCGACGGCCGGCTCGCACGCGAGGGCTTCGGCGCCTCGTATCGGCTCGCTTGCATTCGAATGCCCGTTCCAGCCGATCGTGCCGATGCTGTTCGTGTCGTCCCAGCATGCATGTGCCGCGCGACGAAGACTCGTGAGTTGAGAGCGCACGACGTCGGCGGAACTCGGCGACGAAAGGGGCGTGGGCCCGCTGCGGCAGAGGGGATCGCGACTGAAGTCCACTACGATATCCAGAATATAATCCTGTCTTATAATAGATAGCTATTATATTTACAGGAAGGATCGTGCTTGGTATCCAAGGGACGCGACCGACGCTTCCGCCCGCTCCGACGCTTCGGATCCGGCGGAGTCAGGTGTCCGTATGAAAAGCGGCTTCAGACCGCTCGCAAAATCAACATTGCCGCCGCACGCGTGGCTTAAGGGAGGATGTTATGAGCTTGGTGACAGGCTTGCCAACGGACTTTACTGAGCCGCTGCTGGAAGTCGACGGCGTCACGCTGCAGTACAAGACTCCCCATCACCTCGTTACGGCGACCTACCGGGTCAGCTTCCGGGTCTTCCCGAGCGACCGATTCGTCCTGCTCGGCCCCTCGGGCTGCGGGAAATCCACCCTGCTTAAGTCGGTCGGCGGCTACATGGCGCCGACGGAGGGGCAGATTCGCCTGAAGAACCAGGTCGTCACCGAGCCGGGACCGGACCGGATGATGGTCTTTCAGGAATTCGACCAGCTTCTGCCGTGGAAGACCGTGCGCCAGAACGTGGCTTTCGCGCTGGAAGCCTCGGGGCGCCTGTCGGGCCGGGCCGCCGACGAGCGGGCCATGCATTATATCGACAAGGTCAACCTCTCGGCCTTCGCAGACAGCTATCCGCACATGCTCTCGGGCGGCATGAAACAGCGTGTCGCCATCGCGCGCGGCATGGCGATGGAGCCCGACATCCTGCTCATGGACGAGCCCTTCGCGGCTTTGGACGCCCTGACGCGGCGACGGATGCAGGACGAACTCCTGGCGCTGTGGGAGGAGACGCGCTTCACGGTGCTGTTCGTCACCCACTCCATCCCAGAGGCGATCAAGATCGGCTCGCGCATCCTGCTGCTCTCGCCTCATCCCGGCGAGGTCAAGGCCGAGCTCAACACGGCCGGCTCACCGCAGGAAACCCTGCTGCTCGAACAGCGCATCCACCAGATGCTGTTTTCCGAAGAGATCAAGGAGGCGGAGAATGTCTAGGACCGCGAAGGCGCTGGTGTCCCCCATCATGCTCCGCCCCGCCCGCCCCGAAATCGTCCGCGAGACTGGCGGCGCCTATGGCGGCGCCATCGTGGAAAAGCCCCTCTCGACCCTCGAGCGCCTCTACAATCACGGCTGGCTGCGCAAGCTCGTGATCCTGGCCGTGCTGGCCCTGATCTGGGAGGCCTACGGGCGCTTCCTCGACAACGACCTTCTGTTCC
Organism: Methylobacterium sp. J-078; assembly: GCF_022829285.1. Lineage (GTDB taxonomy): Bacteria > Pseudomonadota > Alphaproteobacteria > Rhizobiales > Beijerinckiaceae > Methylobacterium. The sequence goes on along the minus strand of NZ_JAKSYI010000137.1, from coordinate 1,686 downwards.
CGACCTTCTCCGCCACCGTGGCGGCTTTCGGGCGCGGCGTTGCCGACGGCACGCTGCCGATGCGGGCCTGGGGCTCGATCAAGGTCCTGCTGATCGGCTACGGCCTCGGCATCCTGCTGGCGACGCTGCTCACTGGCATCGCGATCAGCTCGCGCATCGGCACCGATTTCCTCGAGACGATGACCTCGATGTTCAATCCCCTGCCGGCGATTGCGCTTCTGCCCCTGGCGCTGATCTGGTTCGGACTGGGTAACGGCAGCCTCATCTTCGTGCTCGTCCATTCGGTGACCTGGGCCATCGCCCTGAACACCCATTCGGGCTTCCTCTCGGTCTCCCGGACCCTCAAGATGGTCGGCCGCAACTACGGCCTGCGCGGCAGCCGGCTCATCACCAAGATCCTGATCCCGGCGGCCTTCCCCAGCATCCTCACCGGCCTCAAGGTCGGCTGGGCCTTCGCCTGGCGCACGCTGATCGCGGCGGAGCTCGTCTTCGGCGTGAGTTCCGGCTCGGGCGGCCTCGGCTGGTTCATCTTCGAGAACAAGAACATGCTCGACATCCCCAACGTCTTCGCGGGGCTGCTGACCGTGATCCTCATCGGCCTTTGCGTCGAGAACCTGATCTTCCAGACCATCGAGCGCCACACCCTGCAGCGCTGGGGCATGCAGGCCTAGGCAGGTCAGGCGTCAATCGAGGTCGGATCGGTAGTGCAGCGCCGCCGTCCAGCTCTGGCGGTACTCGATGGGGTCGCCGGTAAGGGCGACGGCGACCCGGCGCACGAGGAGCAGCGGCGTCCCCGGCGGGCAGCCGAGGGCGTCCGCGACGGGCGGGCCCGCCCGATCGGTGGCGATCGTGTCCCGCGCCCGCGCTACGGTCTGGCCGCAGCGCGCCTGGTAGAGCACGTAGATCTCCTCCAGCATCTCGGCGCCCGGCTCCGGCTTCAGTGCCGCGAAGGAGTCCGCCGGCAGGGCGATCCGCTCATAGATCAGCGGCACGCCATCCTCGCTCCGGGTCCGCAACAGGACCAGCACTTTCGCCCCCACCCCCTGGCCGAGGGCGGCCCGGTCCTGCGCGTCGGCCCGAACGGTCCCGGCCGAGAGAACGTGGGCCACGGGGCGGAACGGCCGCCCGTCGCCGTGGACGAAGCGCAGGAAGCGGAAGCGCGAGCGGTCGCTCGAATGGGGCACCACCTGCGTGCCGCGCCCGTGCTGGCGCTCCAGCAGACCCTGACCGACGAGGTCCTCCATGGCCTTGCGGATCGTCCCGATCGAGACGCCGAGATCGAGGGCGAGTTGCGGCTCGCTCGGTAGGTATCCGCCCGGCTTCCAGGTCCCGTCCACGATCCGGCGCAGCAGCAGGTCGCGCGCCTGCAGATAGAGTGGGCGGCTCGCCAGGGGTTCGGCCGGCCCCGTCCTCTCGGGGTGTGCCGGGGGGCCACGGAAGGTGCTGGTACGGTTCGCCATCGGCACATCATGTATATGACATATGCCCGTTGACAGCGGTCGGGACGAGGCTATCGTGGACCTCGGCCACGGACCAGAGAATTCGGGCCTACGCGGGAGGAACACATGGCGCTCGGGCGTCTAATCCCGCTCTGCGGAGCCGCGGCCCTGGTCTCGGCGACCCTACTGACTGCCTCGGGCGCCGCCCAGGCGGAGGCCTCGATGGTGCGCCTCGCCAAGCAGTTCG
>NZ_JAKSYI010000133.1 GCF_022829285.1 Methylobacterium sp. J-078 | reverse complement strand
CGCTATCCCGGGATGTCGTGCCGAGCGAGATCAGGCCGCAGGAGCCGGCCGCGACGGGGAGCATGAAGGGCCCTGCCGGTAACGGTGGGAAGTCCCGGTGGCGGGACATCAAGCGTCCGCCCGTCCGCCCCCCGTCACGGTGAAGGGATCTCACATGACGTTCTCGACGGAACTTCTTTATGGCAGGGCGGACCCCGAGCCGCGGGCCGGTGAGCCTGCCTACTTCCTCGATTCCTCCGAGCTGCGGCCTGCACGGTACGAAGCGCGGGTCTGGTTCGGCGCGGCAAGGGCGACCGCCCGGGCAACCGGGGGCGCCGTCCCCGTGGCGGTCGCCATCATGGACCGGGGCCGGGAGGTGTACCGGTACCCGGCGGCCCCGAACCTCAGTGGGCCGACATCCGGTCGAGACGGGCCTGGTCGATGAGGCGGACCCCACCCGGCACGATCAGGATGCAGCCATCCCGGTCGAGGCGCGACAGGGTCCGGCTCACCGTCCCGATGGTCAGGCCGAGGCCACCTACCAGCGCCTCGCCGTGGACGGCGACGGCGACGGCCGCCGCGACCTGGTCGATTCGGTCCCCGACGCGGTCGCGCCTCCACCGGGATGGCTGCATCCTGATCGTGCCGGCTGGGGTCCCGCTCATCGACCAGGCCCGTCTCGACCGGATGTCGGCCCACTGGGGTTCGGGGCCGCCGGGCACCGGTACCCCGCCCGGCCCCGGGCCATGATGGCGCCCGCCACGGGGACGGCGCCCCCGGTTGCCCGGGCGGTCGCCCTTGCCGCGGCGAACCAGACCCGCGCTTCGTACCGTGCAGGCCGCA
>NZ_JAKSYI010000132.1 GCF_022829285.1 Methylobacterium sp. J-078 | reverse complement strand
GCTGCGCAAAGCGGCCGAGCGCACGGTCAATCGGCTCTGGAGTGTCGTCGGCGATCTGCTCGACGCCTTCACACCAACCGAGTGCGCAAACTACTTCGCTGCCGCCGGCTACGATCCGGAGTAAGTGGAAAACGCTCTAGGCCACCGATCGTTGTTATCTGCGCGAACGTCCGACTTCCTCAGTTTGATGCCAGAGACTCTAGGTCTTTCTGCAATCATGCCTGTGCCGCAGACTGCTGATGTTTTCTGTTCTTGAAAACGAGGTGAAAACCCATTTGTTAGGGAAAATGCAGCAATACCGACAGCCTTGAACCCAATTATTCGAATGGACTGCGCAGGTGCCACTCGGTGGCGGCTTGATAGGCATGTCCAATGCGCAGTGCCAGAGCCTCTTCGTAGCCGCGGCACGTGATCTGGAGGGAGAGCGGCAATCCCGCCCCGGTGAAACCGTTCGGGAGGGCCAAGGCACAGAGATCCAGCAGGTTCCCGAACCGGGTGAAGCGCGAGGGCAAGTGCCCCTCGTCGACCTCTGCGAGGGGAATGGCCGCCGTCTCGGTGGTCGGCGTCAGCAGGGCGTCGATCCCCTCCATCGCGGCCAGGAACTGGCGCCGGCGATCGCGGCGCAGGGACTGGGTGGCGAGATAATCCTGCGCGGTCACGCTTGCTCCGGCCAGGATGCGGGCCCGCACGGCATCGCCGAGAGGGGCGTCCGGGTCCTCCGCAAGGCGGCCGTTGACGAAATAGGCCTCGGCATTGGTCACAGCGCTGGCCTGAACGCTCATGAGGTCGGCGAAGCGGAACGGCAGGGCGATGTCCACCACCTCGGCACCGAGCCGTTCGAACTGCTCGAGGGCCGCGTCGTAGGCACTCAGCATCTCGGGCGAGACCCCCGCCCGTTCCGCCCTCGGCATGCGCGCGAGGCGCAGTCCGCGCACGCCGCGCGTCAGGCCGGGCAGCGGATCGATGGGGTCGATGCCGCGGGTCGAGGGATCGAGAATGTCGGGTCCCGCGATCGCGCGATAGAGAACCGCCACATCGGCGACCGAGCGGCCCAGCGGCCCGGGCGTATCGAGGGTGGCGCTCAACGGGACGATCCCGTGAGTGCTGACGCGCCCGACCGTGACCTTGAGCCCGGTGAGCCCGCAGAAGGAGGCGGGCAGGCGGACCGATCCACCCGTATCCGTGCCGATGCCCCAGGGCGCCATGCGGGCGGCGACGGAGACGCCGGTGCCGCTGCTCGATCCACCGGGCGTGCGGGCCACCGCGAGGTCCCAGGGGTTCCAGGGCGTCCCGAGATGCTGGTTGGTGCCCCACCCGCCATAGGCGAACTCCACGGTGTGCGTCTTGCCCAGCACGATCATCCCCTGCGCGATCAGCCGGTGGGCGATGGTGGCCGTGGTGTCCGCGCGGCGGGCCCGGTGCGCCGCCGAGCCCCCCATGGTGACCCGGCCGGCGAGGTCGATCAGGTCCTTGAGCACCACCGGCACCCCGTGCAGGGGACCGACGGCGTGACCGGAACGGATCGCCCGGTCGGCGCCCTCGGCGGCGAGGCGCGCATCGTCGGCATAGACCTCCGTGAAGGCCTGTAGCGTCGGCTCATGGGCGGCGATCCGGGCGAGGTGCGCCTCGACGGCCTCCACCGGCGACAGGCGGCGGGCGGCGATCGCTTCGGCGAGGGAGAGGGCGTCGCGCTGGGTCGGGTCTGACATGGAACGCCTATTGGACGCTGACGAGGGACAGGTCGAGGAACCAGGATTGGGCCGGTACGAAACCCTTCACCCGTGGCGACATCGCGCGCGGATTGCGATCGTGCACGACATAGAGCCAGGGCGGATCGTCCACGAGGCGCGCGTGCGCGATGCGGGTCGCCTCGGCAATCACCGCCGGGTCGGTCGAATCCGACAGGCGCCGGAGCGCGGTGTCGAAGGTCTCGTCCTTCCAGTTGGGGAAATTGAAGCCGCTCGGGGGAAAGCGATCGGAGGAGAAATAACGGGCCATGACGCCGGCATCCGAGGAGGGCGAACTCACATTGAGCGCCATCGCACCGGAGATGCTCGCGGCATCCGGGAGGGCGCGGGTGGCGTTCAGAAGCACCTGCCATTCCACGACGTTGAAGCTCACCTCGACGCCGCAGGATTGCTTCAGGTTCTCCTGCAGGAATTCGTTCATCGGCAGCGGCAGCATCTGGCCCGAGCCCGAGGTCGAGATCATCACCGGGAAGGCCAAGGGCTTCTTGGCTCCGTACCCGGCCTCGGCCAGGAGTGCCCGGCCCTTGTCCGGATCGAAGCGATAGCGGTTCTGCGGCGCGCCGAAGCTCGGATCGTCGGCTTTCAGCCAACCGACCGCCGACTCGGCCGTGCCGTTGAGGAAGCTGACGATCGAGTCGCGGTCCACGCAGTAGTTCAGCGCCTGCCGGACCCGTACGTCGCGGAACGGGCTGTCCTTGGCGCCGATGTTGTAGAACCACGGCCAGACATGCGGGTAGGAGCCCGTGGTGACGGTGAAGCCTGCAGCCTTCAGAGACGGGATTCCATCGGCGGCCGGGACCTCGATCCAGTCGACCTGTCCCGAGCGCAGGGCGGCGATCCGGGCATTCGCCTCCGGGATCGGCATCAGCCGGATCCGGTCGACCTTCGCCCTGCGAGCGGCGTCCCAGTAGCCGTCGAACCGCGCCAGATCGACGGCCTCGCGCGGACTGACCCGCGCGATCCGGAACGGTCCCGTCCCGGCGGCCGGCAGCATCGCGGTCCCGGCCCAGTTGCGCCCGCCCTTCTCGAACGAGGACGGTGCGGTGAACAGCAGGTAGACCATCATGTAGGGGAAGTACGAGGCCGCGACGGTCGTCGTCACCGCGACCGTGTGATCATCGACCTTACGATAGCCGGCGATGATCGGCACCCGCGTCTTCGTGATGCCGGCAGCGGCCACCTCGTATTGCGGGCTGTCGGCCTTGAAGTAGCGGTCGAGGTTCCACAACACCGCATCGGCGTCGAAAGCCGTGCCGTCGTGGAACGCGACGCCGTCGCGCAGGTGGAAGAGCCAAGTCCGCTTGTCCTCGGGCATCTGCTCCCAGCGCTCGGCCAATCCCGGCCTGAGTGTCGCGGGCCGGTCGCTGCGCGTGAGGTCCCACTGCACCAGCGGCTCGAAGACCGGATAGCCGAGAAAACGCAGGCCTTCGAACCCGTTGTTCGGCATCCCCGTGGTTGTGGGGATGTCGGTCGCCGTCATGGCGATACGCAACTGGCTCTCGGCCTGCGCGACGGACGTGCAAGCCCCGATCCCCACGGCGATGAGCGCCGCTCGCTTTCCGCTCGTCATCGTGTCGGACCTCGTGTTTCCGTGGAGGATCGTGGGCAGACCGTCAGGCGCGTGAGGACGGCGCGTAGAAGGGCTGGCGCGGGGTGTCGGGCAGGTAGCCGTCGTAGAAGGCCTTGACGTAGGGCGTGACGGCGAGCCCGAGCTCCCGCCGGGTGACCTCCTCCGGGGTCCGCGGCCGGCCAAGGGTTTCGGCGATCTCGGCGAGCACGGCATCCCGGTCGACCCGGGTGAAGCGGCCATCGGCGTAGACGATCCGCCCGTCGACGAAGACCGCATCGACGGCCCCCGTCTTGGCGCGCTGCATCAGCGCGTCGAGAATCGGGATGTCTGTGTCCTGGTAGGGATAGGTCGCCTTGTCGTAGTCGATCAGCACCGCGTCGAAGAAGCGGCCCGGATCGAGTCGGCCGATGCTCTGGCCGAAGGCCGTGGTCTTGGCGCCATGCTCGGTCGCCATCCGCAGAACCTGCGGGCAGGTGGGCACGTCGTCGTCCATGCCGGGGGTGCGGTGAGCCCGCAGGACGAGGCGCAACTCCTGGAGCATATCCCGGTCCTCGTTGATGCCGGCCTCGTCGAGGCCCATTCCGACGGTCATGCCCTTGGCCTCGTAGAGGTTGAGGGGCGCCACGCCCGAGCGCAGGCGGAAGTTCGACGAACAGTTGTGGCAGATGCAGGTGCCAGTGTCGGCGGCGATGTCGGCATCCTCCGCGGTCAGCCAGACGCCGTGCCCGAGGGTCAGATGCGGCCCGAGCACGCCGAGGTCGTGCAGGTGCCGCACGGCGGTCTTGCCGGTCCGGCGCCGGGCATATTCCTTCTGATACGCGGTCTCGAGAAGATGCATGTGCATGGGCACGCCGTGCTTGCGCGCGGTGGCATCGAGGGTCTGCAGCGCCTCGTCGCTGCACCAGTGCAGGTTGGCCGGGGCCAGCTGGATCCGGGTGAGGCGCTCGCCCTCGTTCTCTGCCTTCAGGGTCTCGAACAGGGTCATGAAATCCGCGAACGGCATCGACTGTGCCTTGAGGTGCGCCATCAGCTGCCCGGCGACGGGCTGGGGCAGGCGCTCGCAGAAGGCCTCGTCGGCCTCGTAGACGAGGCGGTTCTGTTCGCGCACGGCGTAGCAGTAGGACGCCCGCATCCCGATCTTGCGATAGGCGCCGAGCACCTGCGAGGCCGCGCCGTGGACCTGCTCGTAGCCGCCGGCCATCCACCCGTGGATGTGCTGCACGGTGGTGACGCCGGAGGCGAGCATCTCGAAGGCGGAATAAAGGGTGTCGAGTTCGTGGTCGACTCGCTTGGCGGCGATGCGCGTGGCGAACCAGAGTTCCAGGGCGTGGTCGGGCGAGCCGAGTTGCAGGGGGGTGAGCCCGACATGGTGATGGCTGTTGACGAAGCCCGGCAGCATCACGTGGCGCGGGTAACGATGCACGGTCGCGTCCGGGGCCTCGGCGCGCAAGGCCGCCGGATCGCCCACCTCGACGATGACGCCGTCCCGCACCAGCACGGCTGCGTTGTCGTGAATGATCGGGGTATGCCGGTCCTGCACGCCCGTGATGATGGTGCGAGCCTCGACGATGATCTCGGTCATGCTGATCCTTCAGGCGGTTGAGAGCGATGGTGGCGGACGGGGACGGCGCTCAGCGCGCCTCCTGCTCCGCGAAGGCCCGGTCGACCTCGTCGGCGAGGAGTTCGCCGAAGCGGTCGCGCAGGTCGTGGAAGCGCGGGTCGCGGGGATTGCGCGGGCGGGGCAGATCCACCGGCACGATGGTCTTCACCCCGCCGGGACGGGCGGTGAACACGACGACCCGATCAGCCAGAGCGACCGCCTCGTCGATGGAATGCGTGACGAGGACGATGGAGGCGCCGCTGTCGCGCCAGATCTGCAGGAGGAAATCCTGCATCTTGGCGCGGGTCTGGACGTCGAGGGCCGCGAAGGGCTCGTCCATCATGAGGACCTTCGGGCGCATGGCGAGCGCCCGTGCACAGGCGGCGCGCTGGCGCATGCCCCCGGAGAGTTCGTCCGGCTTCTTGTCCATCATGTCGGCGAGGCCGACCCGCCGCAGCATCTCCGCGGCGATCTCCCGGCGCTTCAGCTTCTGGACCGCGCCGATGGAGAGGCCGAACGCGACGTTGTCCAGGATCGTCAGCCAGGGGAACAGCGAGGCGTCCTGGAAGATCAGGCCGCGCTCGGCCGACGGCCCCGTGATCGGCAGGCCGTCCGCCTCCATCGTGCCGGCGCTCGCCGGCTCCAGCCCGGCGATCATGTAGAGCAGCGTCGACTTCCCGCAGCCGGAGGGGCCGAGGAAGACCACGAACTCGCCGGGGGCGATGTCGAGGTCGATGTCCCGCAGGGCCTGGACGGGGCTGCGTCCGGCGGGCGTCCAGGTCTTGCCGACGCCCGACAGATGCACGGTCGGGCGGCGGAGCGAGGGGTTCCGGACCGGACCGTTCATCGCCCGCCTCCCTGGGGGGCGATCCACCACAGCATCCGGGCCTGGACCTGGCGCAGAGCCCAGTCGAAGCTGAAGCCGAGCAGGCCGATGATCGCCATGGTGAAGAAGCTGAGGCGGGCGTTGAAGGTCGAGCGGGCGAGCGAGACGATCTGCCCGAGGCCGCTGCCGACGCCCACCGCCTCCGCGATCAGCACCACCATCCAGGCGGCGAACAGGTTGAGGCGCAGGGTCATGAACAACCCCGGCAGGATCGACGGCAGCACCACCCGGAAGAAGGTCTGACGCGCATCCGCGCCCATGATGCGGGCGACGTTGAGATAGGTGACCGGCACCGCCGCGATCTGCGCGCTCGTCGTCAGCGCGATGGCGAAGAAGAGCGTGATGAACACGAGAAAGATCGCCGGGACGTCGCCGATGCCGAACACGAAGATCGCCACCGGCAGCCAGGCCACCGGCGAGATCGGCGCCAGCAGGAGCACCGTGGGCAGGACGAGGTTGCGGAACAGCCGGACATAGTGGAGCAGCGCGCCCACCAGAACGCCGCCGACGAAACCGAGTACGAGGCCGACCGTGACCCGCATGGTCGTCCACCCGATGGTGGCGAGGAGCGGCATGACGCCCCCGCCCTCGCTGCGGCTGCCGATCCGGTTGGACCGGTCGAAATACTTCAGGGTCGCCGGAAGGTCGGAGAGGAACAGGTGTGGGGGCGGCAGGAGCAGCGGGTTCAGGAACCCGAGCGCCCAGAGGGCCTCCCACAGGCCGGCGAACAGGCCGAGCGAAGCGAGGCTCCAGCCGAGGGTCGCCAGACCCGCGCGCAGGCGGGGGTATCGCGGGGGAGCCAAGGCCCGCCCCTGTCCCGGTGCCGCCTGCGCGGATTGTGCAGAAACCGGCGCCACTGCGCCGAGTGGAACGTCCGTCGCGGCCATGAGGCTGCCTTTCGGAAGATTGGGAATCAGGTCCGGGAGACGCGGTGTCCGTCAGGCCGATTTCAGCTTCAGCCCGTCATAGAGCGGCCGGTTCTCGGCGATGACCTGTTCCATCAGGCTCCAGTCGAACGCATCCGGTCCGGGCGCCTTCTTGACGTAGCCCATCTCCTTCATCGATTGCCCGCGGGCGATGATGAAGTCGGTCTGGTTGCGCTGATCCGTGCAGACGGGTTGCTTGGCGGAGGCATCGACCGCCGCTTCCATGGTAGTCTTGTAGTAGTTGCCGACGGTGTCCTTCAGCGCCGCAGCGCGATCGGATTCGATCTGCGACTGCGCGGTGAACAGGGCCTTGATCACCGCCCGTACGGTGGCGGGGCTTTTCTCGATCAGCGGCGACCGGGCCGCCAGGACGCAGTCTGAATAGCCGGGGCCGTAGACGTCGGTTCCGTCCGAGAGGAGCGTGGCGCCCTTGCGCGACTGCAGGCACTGCGTGGCGTAGGGCTCGATGTGGCAGATCGCATCGACCGCGCCGGCGATGAAGGCCTGGGCCAGCTCCGGTGATGTATCGAGGTAGCGTACATCGAGGTCCTGGAAGGTCAGTCCGGCCTTCTTGAGGTAGTCGAACGGCAGGACCTCGAGGGTGTCCGCCTGGAAGGTGCCGAGGGTCTTGCCCTTCAGGTCGGCCGCGGACCGGATGCCTTCCCGGGCCACGATCATGCAGCCCTGGACACCGCCGCCGGCGACGATCTTCACCGGGGCACCGGCGTCGTACAGGGTCATGAAGTTCGAGTAGGGGATCATCGACATGTCGACGAGCCCGGCACCGAACATGGTCGTGATCTCGGCGTTCGAGGGCGTGACCACGAAATCCAGGCTGACCCCGTCGCCCTCCGTCAGTTTGCGCTCATGGGCGAGGAACATGCCGAGGTTGCAGAAGCCCGACCCGTGGGTCGCCTTGACGGTGGTCGTCGCGCCCGCGGCGGCGGCCGGTGCGACCAGGGTCGCGAGATGGGCCGGCAGCGCGATGGCAGCGCTGGCCGATCCCGCTGCGCGCAGAAGGCCACGTCGGGAGAAGCGTTGAAAGAACAGACCGTCACGTTCGCACATGATGCTCTCCGATCCCGCAGAGGGCGATGGCACCGCGATCGTTCGGTCTGCCAGACGCAGGGCTGCATCGAGGAAGGCATGATGCAGTCGGACCGGGCAGCACCGTCCAGGACGGGCATCGTCGGATGGGCACGCCAACCCATGAGAGCCGATGGCTCTGCGCTGCCCGTCCACTCATGCAAGGCGTGCGCCAAGCCGCCTGCGCAGGCCGCCCACCGTCCTATCCGCTCGCCTGATGCGAGATCAATCGATATAAAACCAAATCTTGAAGGCCTTGATGGGCAGGTCAAAATCAGTAAATAGACTTTTTAATATGATCAATATTGAAAAACTTCGACATCTGGTACGATCGATTTCGGCTGTCAGCGACCGCCGCGTTCGTGATCGATCGGCCGATCGCAGCTTGGTCCAGCGACGGAGCGAGCTGGTCATATGCGCCGTCCGATCGGCACGCTGCGCATGGCATCCCGCCAGGCGCATTGCCTCACCTTCGATTTTCCCTCAAGCGAACGGCACTCTCCTTGAGGGCGGACCGGAGCGCATCCTGCGATGGAAGACCGTTTTGACATTGCCGTCGTCGGACTCGGCGCCATGGGCAGCGCGGCCCTCTATCAACTGGGCTTGCGCGGGGCGAAGGCGGTCGGGCTCGATCGCTTCGCCCCGCCGCATACCTCGGGGTCGAGCCACGGCGAGAGCCGCATCACCCGGCAGGCCGTCGGCGAGGGCCGCGCCTACGTCCCCTTCGTCCTGGCCTCGCACCGGATCTGGCGGAGCCTGGAGGCGGAAACCGGCGAAACACTGCTGACGGCCTGCGGCGCGCTCGTGATGGGGCCGGGCAGCGGTGTCTCCTCGCATCACGGGAAGTCGGATTTCGTCGGGCGCTCGATCGATGCCGCGCGGGCTTTCGCGATCCCGCACGAGGTCCTCGACGGGCGCGAGGTGGCGCGCCGCTTCCCACAGTTCCGCAATCTGAGCGGCGACGAGAAGGCCTATTACGAGCCGGGCGGCGGCTACGTCCGGCCAGAACGCTGCATCGCCGCGCAGCTTCACCGGGCCGGCGCGCTCGGTGCCGAGATCCGCACCGGGACGACGGTGCGATCCATTCTCCAGCAGCCGGGCGGGGTCCGGATCGAGACCGATCGCGGCGTCGTTCATGCCGATCAGGTGGTGGTCTCCGCCGGAGCCTGGACCGCACCCCTACTCGGCGCGCCCTTCACGCACCTGCTCACCGTCAACCGCCAACTGCTGCACTGGTACGCTCTCGACGATGCCTCGGCCTACGGGCCCGATGCGCCGGTCTTCATCTGGATGCATGGTTCCGGCGACACGGACTACCTCTACGGCTTCCCACCCCTGCCGGGTGAAACCGAGGTGAAGGTCGCCACCGAGCAGTACGAGACATCGACGCAGGCCGAGGCCCTCGACCGCGTCGTGAGCCCCGCCGAGTCCGCCGCGATGCACCGACACCACGTGGCGGGCCGGCTCGCTGGCGCGACGGCGCGGGTGACCCGGGCCGCCGCCTGCCTCTACACCGTGACGCCCGACCGGGGCTTCATCATCGACCGCCACCCGCGGATGGACCGGGTCCTCGTGGTCTCCGCCTGCTCCGGGCACGGCTTCAAGCACTCGGCCGGCATCGGCGAGGCCGTGGCCGAGGAGATGCTGCAGGGCGGCGGCCGCATCGATCTGGCACCCTATGCGCTCGCGCGGTTCGGCTGATCCCCACAGCGATGGCCTGTCGATTGCTTGACCCGATCGGACCCGACAGGGCAGTCTCCCCGATGAGCGCACGTCGAGCCCCGGTCTCGTCTCCGGTCGAGCCGGATGTGCTCAGCAGAAGGTATCCTTCCATGCACAAGCCGACTTTGACGTTTCTCGGCTCTGGTCTGCTCGCGGCGGCCACCTTGCTTTCCGTTTCCTTGGCGACGGCGGCGGATGGGATCGAGGCGATCAAGCAGCGCGGGACCCTCATCGTCGGCGTGAAAGCGGATTACCGGCCGTTCGGCTTCCGCGATCCGAGCGGAGCGATCATCGGTCTCGAACCGGATTTGGCCGCCGACGTCGCCAAGCGCCTCGGCGTGAAGCTCGAGCTCGTGCCGGTGGTCTCCTCCAACCGGATCGAGTTCCTGCAGCAGGGCAAGGTCGACCTCCTCATCGCCACGCTCTCGGACAAGCCGGAGCGCCGCCGCGTGGTGCAGGCCATCGACCCGCAATACTACTCGGACTTCGTCAACGTGATGCTGCCCAAGAAGGCCGGCATCACCGACTGGGCGCAGCTGAAGGGCAAGCCCCTCTGCGCAACTTCGGGCGCCTGGTACAACAAGGACGTCGCCCGGACCTATGGCGCTGAGATTGTCGCCTTCGACGGCTCCGAGAAGCCGCTCTTCGCGCTCAAGCAGGGCAATTGTCTCGGCTACGTCTACGACCAGAGCATGCTGCAGGGGAAACTCCTCGACGCCGACTGGAAGGCGGATTACGGGCTGCCGCTGAAGGGCATCCTCGACGCCCCCTGGATGATGGCGGTGGCGCTCGGCAACAGCGCGCTGCAGGGCCTCCTGGAGACGACGACCAAGGACTGGATGAAGTCCGGCTTCATCGTCGAGGAGGAGAAGAAGTGGGGCATCGAGCCGACGGAGTACTCGAAGGCGATGCACGAGAAGTACAAGAACGCGACCAACTGAACCGCCCCGGGCCGAACGACCGGCCGTCTCGAGGAGCACGATGGACGCCGTTCCGAACTGGTTCCGGGGCCTCTACGAGACCACGGGCTACAACTTCACGGTCTTCTACGATCCCTATGACTGGGATCGCTACATCAACGGCCTGAAGACCACCCTGCTGCTCGCGGTGACGACGATCCTGGCGAGCCTCGTCATCGGCGCCGTGGGAGCGCTCCTGCAGGGCGGCCCCTCCCGGGTCCTGCGTGGGCTCGTCAACGGCTTCGTCGTCGTGTTCCGCAATACGCCGCCGCTGGTGCAGATCTTCTTCTTCTACTTCGGGCTCGGCACCCTGCTGCCGGCCACCCAGACCGCCGACGGCCTGCGCGTGCCGCTCCTCGACAACGTACAATGGGCCATCGTCTCGCTGGCCCTGTTCGCCGGGGCCTTCAACGTCGAAATCTTCCGCTCGGGCATCGAGGCGGTGCCGCGCACCACCGTCGAGGCGGCCGAGTCCCTCGGCTACACACGGCTCAAGGCCTACCTCTACGTCGTGTTGCCGCTCGCCCTCCGGGTCTGCCTGCCGGCCCTCAACAACAACCTGATCAACCTGCTGAAGACCACCACCCTGGCCTACGCCATCGCGGTGCCGGAGACGCTCTACGCGGTGAAGCAGATCTGGTCGGAATCGCAGAACGTGCTGGAGATGATGGTCGTCCTGCTGGCGACCTACGCGGTCCTCGTCGGCGTCCTGGTCTGGCTCATGCACCGCTGGGAGCGGGCCCTGCGGATCCCGGGCTACAGCCGGTGAGGGCGCCGTCACGGACCACAGGCGACCTGCCGGTGCTGTTGCCGTTCCGGGTCTCGCGCACCCGTACCCGGTTCGCCCTCGGCCCGGTACAGGCTTGGCTCCTCGGCGCTTGGCTCGCCGGCCTCGTCCTCGTGTTCCCGGCCTTCGCGCAGGGGACCGACGCCGTGTTGTCGCCGCTTCAGGTGATCCTGCGCTGGGCACCGCTGCTGCTCACGGGCTTTGCCTTCAACGTCGCGATCTCGCTCGTGGCGATGCTCCTCGGGACGGGGGCGGGCGTCGGGCTGGGTCTGGCCCTGGTCAGCGAAACGCGGATCCTGCGCCGCGTCGCCTGGGGCCTGACGCAGTTCTTCCGCAACGTGCCCTGGCTGGTGCTGCTGTTCTTCGTGATGTTCCTGGTGCCGTTCCAGGTCACGGTGTTCGGCCTGCGCGTGCCGCTGCCCGACTGGGTCAAGGCGACGGTCGGGTTCGCGCTGCCGGTGATGGCCAACGTCGCCGAGATTGTGCGCGGCGCCGTGCGCTCGGTGCCGGCCACCCAGTGGGAGGCGGCCGAATCCCTCGCCTTCACCCGGCGCCAGACGCTGTTCCGCATCATCCTGCCCCAGTGCCTCAAGCGGATGCTGCCCCCCTGGATGAACGTCTACGCCCTGATCGCCATGGCCACCGTCCAGGCCTCGATCGTGGGTGTCACCGAGATGCTGACGCTGACGGCGCAGGTGCACGCGGCGGAAGGAGGCAGGCCCGAGCTGTTTGCGCCGCTCTACGGCTTCGCCCTGCTGTGCTTCTTCCTCTACTGCTACCCGATCGACCGGCTGACCGCGCGCCTGGAGCGGCGGTTCGAGACGGCGTGAAGCCTCCCCTGTCCGATGGTGCGTTCCCGATGTCGCATGGCCCGCCCGCCGATCGCCCGATCGTGCAGTTGCTCGACGTGCACAAGGCCTTCGGCGAGGCCGAGGTCCTCAAGGGCATCAGCTTCGACGTGCGTCGGGGCGAGGTCGTCTGCATCATCGGGCCGTCGGGCTCGGGCAAGTCGACGCTGATCCGTTGCATCAACGCCCTCGTGCCGGTCACCTCCGGCACCATCCGGGTCGACGGGATCGAGGTGGTCGATCCGAAGCTCGACAAGTTGGCCCTGCGCCGCAAGGTCGGCATGGTGTTCCAGCAGTACAATCTGTTTCCGCACAAAACGGCGCTGCAGAACGTGATGATGGCGCCCATCCACGTGCTCGGCCAGGACAAGCGGGAGGTCGAAGTCCGGGCGCGCGCGCTCCTCGCCAAGGTGCGGCTCGCCGGCAAGGAAGCGGCCTTTCCTGGCGAGATGTCGGGCGGGCAGCAGCAGCGTGTGGCCATCGCCCGCTCGCTGGCGATGCGGCCGGACGTGATGCTGTTCGACGAGGTCACCGCCGCGCTCGATCCCGAGACGGTCAAGGAGGTGCTGGTCACCATCCGCGAACTGGCCGAGGAGGGCATGACCTGCCTCCTCGTCACCCACGAGATGAACTTCGCCCGCGAGGTCGCCGACCACGTCTACTTCACCGATCGCGGCGTCATCGTCGAGCACGGTCCTCCCGCGACCCTGTTCTCGTCCGCCGTCGATCCGCGCACCCGACGATTTCTATCCCAGGTTCTTTGATGAAGGTTCCCCGGATTTTGGTCCGGCCGAAAGGTGCGCTTCCGGGTCTCATTCGGCGGCCCGCTGGGCCGCCGCCAAGGCGAATTCCTGGGGCGTTCGCCACCCCAGGGCTGTGTGAGGACGGCTCTCGTTTTACTGCCGCCAAGGCTCAATCGTGCTCCTCGCGTCGGCCAACGCCAAGAACCAGTTCGCGTTGAGGAACGCGTCAGATCAGCAACGCGCTGCTTAAGTTTGCGGTTCTCCTCCTCAAGCTGCTTCAGCCGGCGCAAATCGCCCGTACCGGAGCCGCCCTACAGCTTCTTTTAATGGTAGAATGTCTGTTCGGAGATGCCCTTCCGGCGCAGCGACCGGCGTCCCAGCCTCGGCCTGCTTCAGCGCAAAGGCGATCTGTCCTTCGGTAAACCTGCTCTTCTTCACGGCTCCGCTCCTCCCGTCAGGGGCTCACGAAACCGGAAACCTCGCACTCAGGCCGGACCAAAGAGATGGGGCAATCACCTTGGACCCGAAGCGAACTCCGGGTCCAAGGCATGTTCGCGTAAGCAGGCCGGCGGCGGGGAGGGCGCCTGCAACCCGACCCTCGGGTCGCAGGCATCCAAATTTCCCCACCGGCTACAGACGGGTCGACCGGCTTACGAGCAACCCGTCGTGCCGCCGCAGGTGTCGCACTTCAGGCAGGTGCCGTTGCGGACCAGCGTGAAGTTCGCGCATTCCGGGCAGGCCTCGCCAACTTGGTGAGCTCGACGTCGCCTTAGCTTATCCTCCACAAGGTCGAACCTTCTCTCAGCACACAAGATTGGGACATTGAAAGTATAGGCTATTTCATCAGCATTGCGGAAACCATTAAGCAATTCTTCTGCGACC
Source organism: Methylobacterium sp. J-078 (assembly GCF_022829285.1). GTDB lineage: Bacteria > Pseudomonadota > Alphaproteobacteria > Rhizobiales > Beijerinckiaceae > Methylobacterium. Next base: position 292,882 of record NZ_JAKSYI010000132.1, on the reverse strand, counting down.
AAGAAACGGTCCGCAAATTTATCTGCCTGTGGTTCGGCCCGTTCCTGCTCTTGTAAAGACCTAAGTACGGATGTCGTTGGGTCAGAAAAGCCTAATGAATCATGTCGATGCATCTTGAGATGGCCGATTTCGTGGGCCAAAATGAACCTTGAATGATCTTGTCCAGCATCTGCAAGATTCCAAATCGAACGCCTGACGTAAAGGGACGCTCTTTCTGCAGCTTTCGAGAACGAAACGAAAGCCTCGATCCGATCAAGTCTGGGATCAGTAAATTTATATCTAATTCGAATGGGAGATTTTTCCTGAGAGGTCCCTCAATTAGATTATTAATGTTAAACTGAGTGTGGTTTAAAACTTTTCCCCACCGTCGAACGAGATTTGCCTCCCGCTCGACGGTTTCATCACTTCGAAAAGTCGCTCTGCGGTCAGAGAACACAGTCAATTGGTCTTTACGAACAACCAGTCGTGCTTCCGCACGTATCACACTTCAAGCAAGTACCATTGCGCACAAGAGTGAAATTAGCACATTCTGGGCATGATTCGCCGACGTAGCCTTTCAACTTTGCTTCTGCTCGACGTGCAGAGACAGTCGAATTGGCAGGAGGCAACTGGGAGGAGAAGCCAAGCGAGACCGAAGACTCGTCCTCGGTTTTGCTTTCCGCCTTCAGCGCGGTGGCGCCCCGCACCGCATGCACCACGCCGCCGGCCGGGGCGGTCTGGCCGGCGCTCGCGGCGCCGACACCGACGGTGCCGCCGGCCGGGCCGCCCTGGATCAGGGTGAGGCGGTCGGCCGAGCCGCGCAGGAGGCCGCGGGAGACGACGCTCGATGCGGTGGCCTCCGTCCGGCCCGGCTCGCGGGTGGTGTCGGTCTCGCCGCCGCCGATCACCGTGCCACCGATCTCGGACGGGCTGACATGGGCCAGATCCGCGCGGCCGAGATAGGACACGGCCAGCTCGCGGAACACGTAGTCGAGGAGCGAGGTCGCGTTCTTGATCGCGTCGTTGCCCTGCACGAAGCCCGCCGGCTCGAAGCGGGTGAAGGTGAAGGCCTCGACGTATTCCTCCAGGGGCACGCCGTACTGGAGCCCCAGCGAGATCGCGATGGCGAAGTTGTTCATCAGGCTCCGGAAGGTGGCGCCTTCCTTGTGCATGTCGATGAAGATCTCGCCGAGGCGCCCGTCATCGTACTCGCCGGTGCGCAGGTAGACCTTGTGCCCGCCGACGACCGCCTTCTGGGTGTAGCCCTTGCGGCGATGGGGCATCTTCTCGCGCGACCGGATCCGCTCGACGCGCTCGATCACCCGCTCGACGATCTTCTCCGCGACCTGCGCGGCCTTGGCGGCGGCCGGGGCCGCGATCAGGGCTTCGACCATCTCCTCGGCATCGTCCTCCTCGTCGGCGATGAGCGCCGAGTTCAGCGGCTGCGAGAGCTTGGAGCCGTCGCGGTAGAGGGCGTTGGCCTTCAGCGCCAGGGTCCAGGAGAGCTTGTAGGCGTTCTTGCAATCCTCGACCGTGGCGTCGTTGGGCATGTTGATGGTCTTGGAGATGGCGCCCGAGATGAAGGGCTGCGCCGCCGCCATCATGCGGATGTGGCTCTCCACCGAGAGATAACGCTTGCCGATGCGCCCGCACGGGTTGGCGCAGTCGAACACCGCATAGTGCTCAGTCTTGAGGAACGGGGCGCCCTCGAGGGTCATCGCACCGCAGATGTGGGTGTTGGCGGCCTCGATGTCCTTCTTCGAATAGCCGAGGAACGGCAGGATCTCGAAAGTCGGGTCGGCGAGCTTTTCGGCCGGAACCTTGAGCACGTCCTTGAGGAAGTCGTCGCCGAGCGTCCAGCGGTTGAACACGAACTTGATGTCGAAGGCCTGCTTCAGCCCCGCCTCGATGGCAGCGATCTTGTCGTCGGTGAAGCCCTTGGCGCGCAAGCTACCGGGGTTGATCGCCGGGGCCTGACCCATCGAGCCGTGGCCCACCGCGTAGGCCTCGATCTCGGCGATCTCGGATTCGCGGTAGCCCAGCGTCCGAAGGGCGTCCGGCACAGCGCGGTTGATGATCTTGAAGTAACCGCCGCCAGCGAGCTTCTTGAACTTCACGAGCGCGAAGTCCGGCTCGATACCCGTCGTGTCGCAATCCATGACGAGACCGATGGTGCCGGTGGGCGCGATGACGGTCGCCTGCGCATTGCGGTAGCCGTGCTCCTCGCCGAGCGCCAGGGCGCGGTCCCAGGCGTGCTTCGCCCGCTCGGCGATATCGGCCTGGGGCACGTTGGCGAGGTCGAGGGGCACCGGAGCGATCGAGAGGAACTCGTAGCCCTCAGCCTCGCCATGCGCCGCGCGGCGGTGGTTGCGGATCACCTTCAGCATGGCGTCCGCGTTCTCCTCGTAGGCCGGGAAGGCCCCGAGTTCGCCGGCCATCTCGGCCGAGGTGGCGTAGGCCACGCCCGTCATGATCGCCGTGAGGGCACCGGCCAGGGCCCGGCCCTTATCGGAATCGTAGGGCAGACCCATGCTCATCAGGAGGCCGCCGATATTGGCGTAGCCGAGGCCGAGCGTGCGGTAGCGGTACGAGAGTTCGGCGATCTCCTTCGAGGGGAACTGCGCCATCATCACCGAGATCTCGAGCACCACCGTCCAGAGGCGGTTGAGGTGCTCGAAGGCCGCCACATCGAAGTGGTTCGACGCGCGGTCGTACATCGTCAGCAGGTTGGCCGAGGCCAGGTTGCAGGCTGTGTCGTCGAGGAACATGTACTCGGAGCACGGGTTCGAGGCCCGGATCCGCCCGCCCGCCGGGCAGGTGTGCCAGTCGTTCATCGTGGTGTTGAAGTGCAGACCCGGATCGGCCGAAGCCCAGGCGGCCTCGCCGATCTTCTCCCACAGATCGCGGGCCTTCAGGGTCTTCGTCGTCTTGCCGGTGGTGCGGGCGGTGAGGTTCCAGTCCGCATCGGCCTCGACCGCGCGGAGGAAGTCATCGGTCAGCGAGACGGAGTTGTTCGAGTTCTGGCCCGCCACCGTCAGGTAGGCTTCCGAGTCCCAGTCGGTGTCGTAGACGGGAAAATCGATCTTGGTGAAACCTTGCCGGGCGAACTGGATCACCCGCTTGGTGTAGGAATCCGGCACCATATCCTTGCGGGCGGCCTTGACGGCCTTCTTGAGGACGGGGTTGCGCTCGGGGTCGAAGCAGGCGTCCCCTTCAGCCTCGCACTGGGTGCAGGCCTTCATCACCGCCGTGAGGTGCTTGGAGACGATCTTCGAGCCGGTCACCAGGGCGGCGACCTTCTGCTCCTCCTTCACCTTCCAGTCGATGTACTGCTCGATGTCCGGGTGATCGATGTCGACGATGACCATCTTGGCCGCGCGACGCGTCGTGCCGCCGGACTTGATGGCGCCGGCCGCCCGGTCGCCGATCTTCAGGAAGGACATCAGGCCCGACGACTTTCCGCCGCCGCCGAGCTTCTCGTTCTCGCCGCGTAGCATGGAGAAGTTCGAGCCGGTGCCCGAGCCGTACTTGAACAGGCGTGCTTCGCGGACCCAGAGGTCCATGATGCCGCCGTCGTTGACGAGGTCGTCCTGCACGCCCTGGATGAAGCAGGCATGCGGCTGCGGGTGCTCGTAGGACGAGGCGGACTTCGTCAGCGCACCGCTGCGGTAATCGACGTAGTAGTGGCCCTGCGCCGGACCATCGATGCCGTAGGCCCAGTGCAGGCCGGTGTTGAACCATTGCGGCGAGTTCGGCGCCACCATCTGGCGGGCGAGCATGAAGCGCAGCTCGTCGAGGAACGCGGAGGCGTCCTCTTCGGAGGTGAAGTAGCCGCCCTTCCAGCCCCAGTAGGTCCAGCAACCGGCGAGACGGTCGAACACCTGCGTAGAGGAGATCTCGGAGGTGGTGCGCTCGGCCTCGGGAAGCTCGGCCAGGGCCGCCTCGTCCGCCACGGAGCGCCACAGGAACGACGGCACGTCGTTCTCTTCGACCTTCTTGAGGGCCACCGGCACGCCGGCCTTGCGGAAGTACTTCTGCGCGAGGACGTCGCTGGCCACCTGGGACCAACTCTCCGGCACCTCGATGCCGTCGAGGCGGAAGACCGTGGAGCCGTCCGGGTTGCGGATCTCGCTCAGGGTCTTGCGAAAGGGGATCGTCGCGTAGGGGGATTGTCCGGCCGTGGTATGGCGCCGCTCGAACCGCATGGAACCTGTCTCCCGAGCCGCCTGAAGAAGCGCGGCGCCGTGTCGAAGAATGAAGTCGAGCGCCCGCGAGCGCCGCGAAGCGCTGGAAGGGGTCTCGAAAAGTCGGTGATCCGCCGGTGACGCGACAGCCTCGGCGATGATCCGAAGGTATGCCAGTCCGGGGTCTCACGTCAATAACTAGTGTGCCGGCTGCCTGTTCCTGGCTAGATGTAGTGGGTCTCGCCTTAAACCTGTGGATATCGCGAGCGATTTCGTAAGTGCCCTTTCGGCTTGGCGGATTCGGACGCGAAAAATTTTCCGCCCACAGGCACATCCGGTCGGGGCATGGGTTCGGGCATGGTTAACGCCGGCGGGTGTGGGATTTGGGCCGCAATCCCGGGACGCCCCCGCGCGTCGACCGCCAAGGGGCGGCGCGACTGGACTTCGCGGGCCCGTCTCACCATAGTCCGCGCCGACAATGATGGCGGGGCGGCGACGCCCCATTCGGGCGAACGCGATGGCTCTCAAGGACACGCTCCTGCGCATCTTCACTTGGTGGAACGGGCAGACCATGTCGCTCGCGCTCTACACCGCGCGAAGCGGGCAGCGGGTCGGCACGGACGAACTCGGCAACACCTATTACCGGGCGCAAGGGGCACTGATCGACCGCTCCGTCGGAACCGAGCGGCGCTGGGTGGTCTATAACGGCTACGCCGACGCCTCGAAGGTGCCGCCCGGCTGGCGCAGCTGGCTCTGCCACAACGGCGACGTGCCGCCGAGCGAGGAGAGCTACACGCCCCGCGCCTGGCAGAAGGCGCATGTGGAGAATCTCACCGGCACAAGCGGGGCCTATCGGCCGCGCGGCTCGCAGTTGAACATCGGCCAGCGCCCGGCCGCCACCGGCGATTACGAGCCATGGAGCCCGGGAAACTGAGCCTGGTTGCCACCGGCCCTTTTTCCACCAATCTTCTGCGGCTTTAGATGTCCCTCGCGCCGTCGCTCCCCGAGGGGAGCCGCCCGAGAGGAGGGCCGCCCGTGAACCGCAGCACAGCAGGATCGTCCCGCCTCGTGGTCAAGCGCCTTCTCCTCGCGTCGATCGCGGTCGGCCTCACCGCCGTTCCGGCATCGGCCGACAAGATCAAGAACCCGACCGCGGTGTTCTCGGGCCTCGACAAGATCACCGGGCGCATCGTGTCGTTCGAGGTCGCGGTGGACGAGACGGTTCAGTTCGGCGCCCTGCAGCTGACGCCGCGCGTCTGCTACAGCCGCCCCCCCACCGAGAGCCCGAAGACCACGGGGTTCCTCGAGGTGGACGAGGTCACCCTCGACAACAAGTACCGCCGCATCTTCACCGGCTGGATGTTCGCGTCGAGCCCCGGCCTGCATGCGATCGAGCACCCGATCTACGACGTCTGGCTCGTCGATTGTAAGGGCGGCTCCGAGGTGATCGCCGAGGCGCGCGAGCAGGAGGACGTGCCCGCCATGGCCTCGAAGCCCGAGAAGACGCGCAGGCCCAAGGGCGGCCAGGACGCCACGCGCACTGCCCAGCAGGTCAATCCGAACGGGCAGGTCGACGTGGAGGCGCCCCGCGGCGTACCGGTCCAGCCGAAGCAGAAGCCATCGCGAAAGTTCTTCCCCTCGAACGAGGGACCGGCCGCGGCACCGCCGCAGCCGGCGCAACCGCAATCGCTGTTCGACGCGCTCTTCCGCTAGGCGCGTCATAGCCATGCGCGGGGTCGGGGTTCAGTCCTCGGCGCCGCCGAGGGCCGCGAGGACGTCGCGGCCTCGCAGGGAACCGTCGCCCGGCCAGACGTGCCAATTCGCCGGCACGCCGATCGCCTGGGCGAGACGCCGCTTGTAGACGTGGCGCGGCACTTCTTCGGCGCCGAACTGGCTCAGATGGTCGGTGACGAACTGGGTGTCGGCGAGGCGGTACCCCCCCGCGCGCAGGCGCGCTACGAGGTGGACCAGGGCCACCTTCGAGGCGTCCCGCTCCGTGTGGAACATGCTCTCTCCGAAGAAGGCCGCCCCGAGGGAGACACCGTAGAGCCCCCCGACCCGCTCCCCTCGGGAGAACACCTCCACCGTGTGGGCATGGCCGGCGTCGAACAGGGCGCCGTAGAGGTCGCGGATGCGTCCGTTGATCCAGGTCCGCTCCGCCGAGCCGCGCGGCGCGGCGCAACCGGCGATCACCGCGTCGAAATCCTGGTCGGTGCGGACCTCGAACACGTCGGCCCGCACGGTCCGGGCGAGGCGACGGGAGACGTGGAAGCCGTCCAGGGGGAGCACGCCGCGGGCGCGCGGCTCGACCCAGTAGATCGCGGGATCGTCGGCATCCTCCGCCATCGGGAAGATGCCGGCCGCATACGCCTTCAGGAGAATCTCGGGCGTGATCTCTACGCGGTCGACGTCGTGCATGGGCCGACTTTGGATCGGGGATCGGCGGAAGGCCAGAGGCCGGCCGGTCGCAGAACCCGCCGGGCCATGCAAAAAGGCGGACCCCGAGGGGCCCGCCTTCCCGCACCGTCCCGTAGCGAGGGACTAGAACTTCGGCCCGCCGGAGGTGGTACCGAGGTTGGGGACGATGCGGTTCGGCTGCTCGGCGTTGCCGCCCTTGGCGGAATCCTCGACGATCGCCTCGCGGTTCGACGCGTAGGGGGCCTCGGTCACGGTGCCGGTCACGTCCATGTCGACGTAGCCGTCCACGTTGCGGTAGGCGCCATAGGCCGAGGGGTTGTCGATGGGGCCGCGGGTGGTGCCGCCGGCCTGGGGCACGAAGCGCTCCGGCTGGCCGACATTGCCCGAGGGCGACTGGGCGAGGGCGGCGGTGGCGATCAGGGAGGCGGCGACGAAGGTGAGGCTGAAGGTGCGCATCGTGGTCTTTCGGAAGTCGGGTCGTTAGGAAAATCCAGTCGCTGGGTGGGGCCTGCGCCACCGGGTCTGTCCGACCCGGTTCGTCCCCGCCTGACCGGCGTGGGGTGAGAAGTCCCGGCGAACCAAAGCGTTCCAGCCGTCGTTTCGCCGGCAACAGGCCGTCGCGAAGGTGTCTGGAGGGAAAAGACAGGATTCCCAGTCGACAAGGCGGCTTTTGCACCGGGCAGGAGCTTCGAGTGCCGTCTAGGCGCGCTATGCGGGGCTAAATTGATCTTTTCGAGCTCATTTCGGTGCACGATGCTGCACAACTCAATTGTGCGCGATCGCACATGCGCTCGAACGGTTCGGCCGATGCCGACAACAAAAAACCGGCCCCTCTCGGGGCCGGCGTGGTGCAAGTCAGTCCGGAGTGACGCTGTGTCAGCGGGCGGGGCCGCCGGAGGTACCGCCGGTGTTCGGAACGGAGCGGTTCGTGTCGTTGGCATTCCCGCCCTTGGCGGAATCCACCGCGCCCATGCCGGGGCTCATGCCGCCCTCACCGGCGGGCGCGACGGCTGGGCCGCCCGCCGGGGCCATGCCGCGGGTCGACGGATTGTCGATCGGACCGCCGGTGGTGTTGCCCGCCTGCGGAACGGACCGCTCCGGCTGTCCGACATTGCCGGAGGGGGATTGCGCGAGAGCGGGCGTGGCGAGCAGGAGGCTGGCGAGGAAGCAAGTCGTCAGGCGCACGGTGGGGTGGTCCTTGCAGTGAGGCGGCACCCGAACCGATGAACGGAAGCCGCGGTAAGACCACCGGAAACGAGCGCAGCGCGCTCTCGTTCCCTCACCGCCGTCGCCGCGCGCGTTTAAAATCCTACCCGGGCTCGTCGAGGCCACCCCCGGCCAGGAAGCCCTCGAGCCAGTGGATGTCGTAATCGCCATTCTGGACGTCGGCGTTCCGCACGAGGGTGCGGAAGAGCGGCAGGGTCGTGTCGACGCCGTCGACCACGAACTCGTCCAGAGCCCGGCGCAGGCGCATCAGGCATTCGTTGCGGGTTCGCCCGTGAACGATGAGCTTGCCGATCAGCGAATCGTAGTGCGGCGGGATGCGGTAGCCCTGGAACACGGCCGAATCCACGCGGACGCCGAGGCCGCCCGGGGGATGGAAGTAGGTGATCAGGCCGGGGGAGGGCCGGAAGGTGGCCGGGTGCTCGGCGTTGATCCGGCACTCGATGGCGTGGCCCTCGACCTTGATCTCGTCCTGGGTCACCGACAGAGGCAGCCCGGCGGCTACCCGGATCTGCTCGTTCACGAGATCGATCCCGGTGATCATCTCGGTGACCGGGTGCTCGACCTGGATGCGGGTGTTCATCTCGATGAAGTAGAAGCGCCCGTCCTCGTAGAGGAATTCCACGGTGCCGGCGCCGAGGTACTTCAGTTCCTGCATGGCGCGGGCGCAGATGCCGCCGATCTCGGCGCGGGTCTCGGCGTCGATGACCGGGGAACCGCCTTCCTCCCAGACCTTCTGGTGGCGGCGCTGGAGCGAGCAGTCGCGCTCGGCGAGATGCACGGCGTTGCCGCGCCCGTCGCCGAGCACCTGCACCTCGATGTGGCGCGGCTTCTCGAGGTACTTCTCGAGGTAGACCGCGTCGTCGCCGAAGGCCGCCTTGGCCTCGGTGCGGGCCATGCCCAGGGCCTGCTCCAGGTCGGCCTCGGTGCGGGCGACCTTCATGCCGCGGCCTCCGCCGCCGGAGGCGGCCTTGACCAGCACCGGATAGCCGATCTCGGCCGCGATCCGCTTGGCCTCCTCCGGATCCTCGACGCCGCCCTCGGAGCCGGGCACGCAGGGAATGCCGAGGCGCTTGGCCGTGCGCTTGGCCTCGATTTTGTCGCCCATGATGCGGATGTGCTCCGCCTTGGGGCCGATGAAACCGATATTGTGGTGGGCGAGCACCTCGGCGAAGCGCGCGTTCTCGGAGAGGAAGCCGTAGCCCGGGTGGACCGCGTCCGCGCCGGTGATCTCGCAGGCCGCGATGATCGACGGGATGTTCAGGTAGCTCTCGCGAGCGGAGGGCGGCCCGATGCACACACTCTCGTCGGCCAGGCGTACATGCATGGCGTCGGCGTCGGCAGTGGAATGGACCGCCACGGTGGCGATCCCCAGTTCCTTGGCCGCGCGCAGGATGCGCAGCGCGATCTCGCCCCGGTTGGCGATCAGGATCTTCTCGAACATGGGTGCGGCCCCGCTCACTCGATGACGAGGAGGGGTTCGCCGAACTCGACGGGCTGCCCGTCCTCGACGAAGACGGCGGTGACGGTGCCGGCGCGGGGCGCCACGATCTCGTTGAAGGTCTTCATGGCCTCGATGAGAAGTAGCTTCTCACCGACCTCGACCTTGGAGCCGACATCGACGAAGAGCTTCGCCTCGGGCGACGGGCGGCGATAGGCGGTGCCGACCATGGGGGAGGGCACGGCGCCGGGGTGGCCGGCGCCGGCCCTGCTGCGCTCGGGCGTCGCGCCCGGGCCCGAGACGGGCGCGAGGGCGGGTGCCGCCACCGCCGCGAGGGCCGGCGCGGGCGCGGCGACCTGCACCTGGACCGCCTCGACGCGACGGGCGACGCGGATGCGCAGATCCCCCTTCTCGACCTCGATCTCGCTGAGATCGGTCTCGTTGATGAGCTTGGCGAGCTCGCGGACGAGCTCCGGATCGAAGGGGTCGTTCTTGGACATCGGCTCCTTGGGCATCGGCTCGGTCGTCTTCAGGTCAGGCGCGGGGTGCGTCGGCAATCGAAAGGAAGGTGTGCGAGCGGCAGGGCCGCGCGCGTGGGATGATCCGGGGACGGCGGCCTTAAGCGTCGGCGCCGCCCTTCACGGACGGGCAGGGCGTCTCAGCAGCTGGCGTGGCCGCACTGGCGCACGTCGTTGATGGTCTTGCGGATCGGCTCGATCCCGACGGCGCCGGGGATGATCTCGTCGCCGATGATGAAGGCCGGGGTGCCCGAGAGGCCGAGCTTGTCGCCGAGGCCGACATTCTCGGAGAGCGCCGCCTTCACCTCGGGTCCCTGCGCGTCCTTGGTCAGGCGGGCCACGTCCAGGCCCATCTCCTTGCCGACCGCGAGGGCGCGCTCGCCGTTCACCCGGCCCTTCGACTCGAGCAGGCGGGTGTGGAACTCGAAGATCTTGTCGCCCTTGAGCTGCTGCTTGGCGGCCAGCGCGATCTTGCTCGCCTCCAAGGACTCGGCGCCCAGCACGGGGAAGTCCTTGAGGACGACCCGCAGCTTCGGATCGCCCTTGATCAGGGCCTGGATGTCGGCGAGCGCCTTGCGGCAGTAGCCGCAATTGTAATCGAAGAACTCGACCATGGTGACGTCCCCGCTCGGGTTGCCCGCCACCACGCCGTGGGGCGAGTTGACCAGCGCCTCGCGGGCCTCCTTCAGGGCCGCCGACTGCGCGAGCTTCTGGGTCTCCTGCTGCCGGCGCTCACCCTCGGCGATCGCCTCCTGCAGCACGTCCGGGTTCTTGACGAGGTAGTCCTTGATGATGGCCTCGATCGCCTGGCGCTGCGCATCGCTGAAGGCGGCGGCCGGGGCGGGCGCGGCCTGTGAGGGCGTGGGCTGGGCAGGCGTCGTCTGGGCGAAGGCCGCGCCCGGGGCGACGGCCAGGGAGCCGGCCAGGATGGTGGCGGAGAGCAGCGAGCGGAACAGGGGCATACGTCCTCGCGGGGCGGGACCGGTCAGGCGTCAGCCGGCCATCGGGGAATCGTCGTCGATCAGACGTGCGGTTAGCCGCCGGGTTAGGCGTTTTCGCGGCGGGCGGTCAATTGCCGAATGCCGGTTTGGCGTGCCCCGGGGCCAACCGCTATGACGGAGCCGATGACAGACAAACCGATCCCATCGCCGATCCCATCGCCGACCCCCTCGCCGATCCTCTCTTCCCGGCGGGCGGCCCGCGTCGCCCCGTTCCTGGCCATGGACGTGATGTCGGCCGCCGCCGCCCGCGAGGCGCGCGGCGAAGGCGTGGTCCACATGGAGGTGGGCCAGCCCTCGGCGCCCGCGCCCCGCGGGGTGATCGCGGCGGCGCAAGCCGCACTCGCCACCGGCGCCCTGCCGTACACCCAGGCCCTCGGCCTGCCGGCCCTGCGGGAGCGGATCGCCCGTCACTATGCCGAGACCTACGGCGTGGCGGTCGCGCCGAGCCGGATCGTGGTGACCACGGGCTCCTCGGCCGGCTTCGTTCTGGCCTTCCTCGCTCTGTTCGATGCCGGCGCGCGGGTCGCGGTGCCCCAGCCGGGCTACCCGGCCTATCGCAGTCTGCTGCATGCCCTCGACCTCGTGCCCGCGCCCCTGATCCTGCGGGATGCGGACCGCTTCGCCCCCACGGGCGCGGCCCTGCGCGAACTGCACGCGCGGGAGGCGCTCGCCGGCATCCTGGTGATGAGCCCGGCCAATCCCTCCGGAACGGTGATCGAGCCCGAGCGCCTCGCCGATCTCTGCGCGACGGCGCGCGGGCTCGGCCTGCGCTTCATCTCCGACGAGATCTATCATGGGCTCGCCTACGGCCTGCCCACCGAAACCGCGCTCCGCTACGACGACGACGCGATCGTCATCAACTCGTTCTCGAAGACCTGGTGCATGACCGGCTGGCGCATCGGCTGGATGGTGGTGCCCGACTGGCTGGTGCGGCCCGTGGAGCGCCTGGCCCAGAACCTCTACATCTCGGCGCCCTACCTCTCGCAGGTGGCGGCGCTGGCGGCCTTCGATGCCGTGGAGGAGGTCGAGGCCGTACGGGCCGGCTACGCCGCCAACCGAGCCCTGCTCCTCGACGCCTTCCCGGGCCTCGGCCTCGGGCGCACGCATCCGGCGGACGGCGCCTTCTACCTCTATGCCGACGTCTCCGACCTCACGAACGATGCCAGCGCGTTCTGCCGGCGCATGCTGGACGAGGCCGGCGTCGCCGCCACCCCGGGGCTCGACTTCGACGCGGTGGACGGTGGCCACCACGTGCGCTTCTCCTTCGCGGGCTCGCGGGCCGATTGCATCGACGCGGTCCGGCGCCTGAAGGGCTGGCTGCGCTGAAACGCGAAACGGGGCGGGCGCCGTGCCCACCCCGTTCCCCTTGACACCATCCCTGACTGATTCCGGCTTGGGCCGGGATCGGTCGGGCGTCCGCTTACGCGACTCCGCCGGCGCTTACTCGCCCGTCAGGGCCGCCTTGGTGCGCGACCACCACCCGGCGCGCTTCGGGCGATCGGGATCGGCGGGGGTCAGTACCACGGCCACGGGCTCGGGGGCGGGCGTCCGGACCGGAGCCGGGGCGGGCGCCTCGGCCGGCTGAGCCTCGGTCTCCGGCTTGGGCGCGACCGGCAGATCCTCCGCCTGGATCACGTGCCCTTCCGAGAAGGCCGGAGCCTGCGCGGGCGGGGTCTCTGCGGTCGAGGCGGCGGCGACCGCCTCCGCGCTCACCGGCTCCTCGCCGCCGAGGAAGGCGGACGGCGCATCGCTCGCGCCCTGATCGCCGTCGATCGAGCCGACGGGCTTGTCCTGGGGAGCCCGGTCCTCGGAGACCGGCTGCCCGAAGGACTCGTCCTGAGAGGTCTCGTCACGGGCGATGTGGTCCTGGCCAATCCGGTCCTGAGAGGTCTGGTCCCGGAAGCCCTCGCTGCCCTCGCCGTCGCGCGAGCGGCCCTCGCGGTCACGGCCACGGCCGCCGCGACGGCCCCGGCGGCGGCGGCGTCCGCTGCCGTCGTCATCGCCCGCCGCCGGGGTCTCGCCGGCCGCGACGACCTCGTCGCCCTCGGCCTGGGCGGCGACCTCATCGGTCTCCTCGCCCTCGCCGTCATCCTCGCCCTCGGACGTGGCACCCTCGGCCCCGGAGGATTCGCCGCCCTCGGGACGGCCGCCGCGCCGGCGACGGCGCCGGCGACGACCGCCCCGGCCCTCGCCGCCCTCGGCGGATTTCTCGCGCGCTTCCTCGGACGCGCCCTCGGCCTCGGCCTCGTCGGCTTCCGCCTCGCCCATCTCGGTCTCGGCCTCGATCTCGGGATCGAAATCCTCCTCCGGCTCCAAGGCGGAGTTGATCGCCACGGCGCGCACGCCGGTCACCGGTCCCTCGAGCCGGCTCGCGGGCTCGCCGCGATCGAGCTGGAAGGCGGAGGTGGCGGCCAGGCGCTCGTCGGCCGCGATCGTCACGGAGACGCCGAAGCGCACCTCCAGTTCGCGCAGGTGGGCGCGCTTCTGGTTGAGGATGTAGAGGGCGACCTCGGTCTTCGTGCGCAGGATGAGGTTGTGGCTGGTGCTCTTGAGGAGCGATTCCTCGATGGCCCGCAGGATCTGCAGGGCCACCGACGCGGTGGCGCGGACATAGCCCGAGCCGCCGCAATGCGTGCAGGGGAGGGAGGAGCTCTCCAGCATGCCGGTGCGGATGCGCTGGCGGCTCATCTCCAGGAGGCCGAAGGGCGAGATCCGGCCGACCTGGATGCGGGCGCGATCGTTCTTCAGGCACTCGTTGAGCTTCTTCTCGACGGCGCGGTTGTTGCGCTTCTCGTCCATGTCGATGAAGTCGATCACGACGAGGCCGGCGAGATCGCGCAGGCGCAGCTGGCGGGCGACCTCCTCGGCCGCCTCCAGGTTGGTGCGCAGCGCCGTGTCCTCGATGTCGTGCTCGCGGGTCGAGCGGCCCGAGTTCACGTCGATGGAGACCAGGGCTTCCGTCGGGTTGATGACGAGGTAGCCGCCCGACCTCAGCGTGACGTGCGTGGAGAACATCGCATCGAGCTGCTGCTCCACCCCGTAGCGGGCGAAGATGGGCGTCGACTCGCGATAGGGCTGCACGACCTTGGACTGGCCCGGCATCAGCATGCGCATGAAGTCGCGCGCCTCGCGGTAGGCCTCGTCGCCCGCCACCAGGATGTCGTCGATGTCCTTGTTGTAGAGGTCGCGGATGGCGCGCTTGATCAGCGAGCCTTCCTCGTAGACCAACGCCGGGGCGGACGAGGACAGCGTCAGCTCGCGCACGCTCTCCCACAGGCGCATCAGGTACTCGAAGTCGCGCTTGATCTCGGGCTTGGTGCGCGAGGCGCCGGCCGTGCGCAGGATCACGCCCATGCCGTCCGGCACCTCCAGGTCCTGCGCGACCTCCTTGAGGCGCTTGCGGTCGGCCGCGCTCGTGATCTTGCGGGAGATGCCGCCGCCGCGTCCCGTGTTGGGCATCAGCACCGAGTAGCGGCCGGCAAGCGACAGGTAGGTGGTCAGCGCCGCGCCCTTGGTGCCGCGCTCCTCCTTGACGACCTGCACCAGGATGATCTGGCGGCGCTTGATCACCTCCTGGATCTTGTAGTGCCGACGGTAGGCGCGCGGACGCTCGGGGATCTCCGCCATGGCGTCGCCGCCGACCTGGGCGATCTTCTGCCGGCGCTCGCCGTCCTCGCCCTCGCCCTCCTCGTCGTCCTCATCCTCGTCGTCCGAATCGTCGTCGTCATCTTCCTCGGACTCGTCGTCCGAATCGTCGTCGTCCTCATCCGAATCGTCATCCGCGTCGGACTCGTCCTCGGACGTGGCGGGAGCCTCGGCCTCCTCGGCGTTAGGGGTCTCCTCGGCGACGGCGTCGCCCATCGGCGCGGCCTCGAGGGCGAGTTCGGCGGCCGGGGCCACCGGCTTCTCGGCCGTAGCGCCCTCGAGCACGCCGTCCTCGGTCGGCTTCGCCTCGGCCTCGGGCGACGCATCCGCGGGCGCGGCGTCGGCGCGTTCGGCCTGCGGCAGGTCGGCGGAGGCATCGCTCTCCGGCGCGTTTGTCTCGTGCGCGGCGGACTCATGCGCCACGGTCTCGTGGGTCGTGGCGAGGCCGCCTTCCAAGAGCGCGTCCGCCGCGCCGATCGCCGGATCGCCCTCGGGACGGTCCTCGAACGCCTCGGAAGTCACGCTCTCGGAGGTTTTTGCCACCTTCGCGGCGTTGCCGTCGCGACGGCCGCGCGAGCGGCGGCGGGGCTTGCGCTCCTCGCGCTCGCGGTGCTCCTCCGCCTCGCGGGCCTCGTCCTCCAGCAGCGCCTGCCGGTCGGCGAGCGGGATCTGGTAGTAGTCGGGATGGATCTCGCTGAAGGCGAGGAAGCCGTGGCGGTTGCCGCCGTACTCGATGAAGGCCGCCTGGAGCGAGGGCTCCACGCGGGTCACCTTGGCGAGGTAGATGTTACCGCGAAGCTGACGCCGGTTGGCGGCCTCGAAGTCGAATTCCTCGACCCGGGACCCGTGGACCGTGACGACCCGGGTCTCCTCCGGGTGCATCGCGTCGATGAGCATCTTGTTGTTGTTGGCCATGACGAACTTTCGACATGGCGGCCGACGTCGTTCTCCTCGAACCGCGCGGTCCCGATGGTGCGCCCCCCGATCCCGACGCGTCGGATGGTGGGGTCAGCGCACGTAACGACCCGGGGAAGGGGGTCGCGGAAGCTGTGGGGAAGGGATTGCCGCCAACCGCCGTTGGGCGCCGGATCTCGGCGCGCGTGGGGTTGATCCTGGCCAGGGTCGACGAGAAGGCGGCGCCACGCGAAACGCGCAGGCGTTGAACACGAGCAACGGCAACCGATGCTGTGTGTCCGCTCATTCTCTCCCTGACCTCGCGAAGACTGTATGGGCCCGTCCGAGGACAGGCCGGCATTTGAAGAACGGTGCGGCGGCCAAAAAAGGCCACCGAATGAACCGACTCCCACCCGGCCTTGGTATGCCGCCATGTCTGACGCGGGGAACCGACTGCGAATGCGATCCGGCGCGATGCCGGGCCGCGTCCGCGGGCCGCGGAGCAAACCGCACGGCACCGGGAAGGGGACCGTATCATTACAGAGCGTCGCGACGTTTTGGCAAGGTCCTTAATCTGTCACGGGCGTCGCGACGCCGCTTCGATGATCCTCCGGCGTGCCAAGCCTGGGTTGTCGCCTCCGGGACACAAGGGTCCGGGAAGTGGAACCGGCCCTTTGAGGAACGGTTAACCAACCCGTCGGTATCCCTTAGAGGCAGGCTCACGCCACAGCCCGCTCGCGAGCACGCCCCGATGGCGCGCCCGTCCTCACGGGGATGATTGCCGGAACGATGCCGAGACGCGCCCGCCTCCTCCGCTCCGTCCTCCTCGCCCTGGTCTGCACCGGGGCGGTCCCGGCCGCGGGTCCCGGCGCGATGGCCCAGGACACCGACAAGGCGCGCGGCACCGCCTCCCAGGCGGCGGTCGCCATCGCGGCCGACCTCGCGACCGGCGGCGGAACCACGAAGCTGACCCTGACGCTCTCGAAGGCCATCGAGGCCAAGGCCTTCGTGATGGAGCGGCCGGACCGGGCCGTGATCGACCTCGCCGAGGTGAACTTCCAGCTCGGCCCCGAGACCGGCCGCAAGCGCGACGGGCTCGTCTCCTCCTTCCGCTACGGGCTGTTCGCCCCCGGCCGCTCGCGCATCGTCGTCGACCTCGCCCAGCCCGCCAGCGTGGGTAAGATCGAGACCGTGACCCGCCCCCGCGACGGCGCCGTGCTCCTCAGCGTCGAGTTCCAGCGCGCCGACCGCGACGCCTTCCGCCGCGCCGCCGTGGCGAGCGATCCCGCACCCGCCCAGCGCAAGGCCGCCGCACCGGAGCCGACGGATGCCCGCCCCCTCATCATGGTGGATGCCGGCCACGGCGGCACCGACCCGGGCGCCATCGCGGCCACGGGCGTGTTCGAGAAGGACATCGTCTTCGGCTTCGCCCAGTCCCTGGTGACGCGGCTCGAATCGGGCGGCCGCTACCGGGTGCGCATGACCCGCGACCGGGACGTGTTCGTGCCGCTCTCCGAGCGCGTCCGCCTCGCCCGAGAGGCGAAGGCCGATCTGTTCGTCTCGATCCACGCCGACTCCATCTCGTCGGCGCCGCAGGTGCGCGGCGCCACCATCTACACCGGCTCCGAGAAGGCCACCGACGCCGAATCGGCCAAGCTCGCCGAGCGCGAGAACCGGGCCGACGCCGCCGCCGGCACCGAATCGAACGAGGGGCCGGGCCACGTCGCCGACATTCTGCAGGACCTCACCCTGCGGGAGACCCGCACCTTCTCCTCGGGCTTCGCCAAGGGCCTGATGGCCCATCTCGGCCCCGTGATGGAGATGAGCGCCAAGCCGCACCGCGAGGCCGGCTTCATGGTGCTGCGCTCGCCCGACGTGCCCTCCGTGCTGGTCGAACTCGGCTACCTGTCGAGCAAGCGCGACCTCGACCTGCTCCAGTCCGAGGGCTGGCGGGCCGAGGTCACCGGCGGCATGGCCAAGGCCATCGACGCCTTCTTCGGCAACCGCACCTCCCTGACCCGCCCGGTTCCGCCCCGGCGCTCGGCGGCAATCGCCCCAGTTTCACCATAGAATGGTTGTGAAACCGGGGCTCGCAACGCCCCGGTCGGATCGACGTCGATGAGCCTCGACGAGAACCGTCGCGGGCACCTTGAGCCTACGCCGCCCATCGCACGCGCCTCGCCCGCACAATCGCGGCGAGACCCTTGCATTTAGGGCCGGGACGCGGTCCAGGGAGCACACGCCACGGTGGCGGGTGCTCTCGCGGCCGGCGGGCGGCGGCGGATCATCGACGGACGGGACCCGGATGCGCTTCATCCTTCGTTTCTTCGGCTTCCTGTTCAGCATCGGCGCGATGGTCTTCGTGATCGGCGCGGCGGGGGCGGCGTTCTTCTACTGGAAGTTCAGCCAGGACCTGCCGGACCACGCCGCGCTCGCCAATTACGAGCCGCCGGTGATGAGCCGCGTCCACGCGGCGGACGGCTCCCTGCTGGCCGAATACGCCACCGAGCGCCGGCTCTACCTGCCGATCCAGGCGATGCCGAAGATCGTGGTCGCGGCGTTCCTCTCGGCCGAGGACAAGAACTTCTACAAGCACGGCGGCGTCGACCCCGAGGGGCTGGTCCGCGCCGCGCTGACCAACTTCAAGAGCGGCAAGAAGCAGGGCGCCTCGACCATCACCCAGCAGGTGGCCAAGAACTTCCTGCTGTCGCCGGAGCAGACCTTCGAGCGCAAGGCCAAGGAGGCGCTGATCGCCTTCCGGATCGAGGCCGCCTACTCGAAGGACAAGATCCTCGAACTCTACCTCAACGAGATCTTCCTCGGCACCATCGTGCCCGGCCGCAACCTGCACGGGGTCGCGGCGGCCGCCCTAGATTATTTCGGCAAGTCCGTCCACGAGCTGACGATCAACGAGGCGGCCTACCTCGCCGCTCTGCCCAAGGGGCCGAACAACTACCACCCCTACCGCCAGACCCAGAAGGCCCTGGACCGGCGCAACGAGATCATCGGCCTGATGGCCCAGAACGGGTACATCACCAAGGAAGAGGCCGAGGCCGCCCGCAAGATGCCGCTCGGGGTCAACCCGCGCGTCGCCTTCGCAAACGCCGCCAATGCCAACTACTTCACCGAGGAAGTGCGCCGCGAGATCGCCGAGCGCTACGGCGAGAAGAAGCTCTACGAGGGCGGGCTGTCCGTGCGCGCAACCCTCGACCCGAAGATGCAGGCCTGGGCCCGCAAGGCCCTGGTGGACGGCCTGATTCGCTACGACCAGTCCCATGGCTGGCGCGGCGCGCAGGCCAAGGTCGACCTCGTGGGCCGCGACTGGGGTCTCGCCGTCTCGGAGGTCTCCGGCCTCGGCGACGTCGCCCCCTGGCGCCTCGCGGTGGTGCTGAGCACCACGGGCGGCGCCGCGCAGATCGGCCTCCAGCCCCGCCGCGAGGCCTCGGGCCACGTCTCCAAGGACCGCGAGACCGGCACCATCGGCGCCGACGGCACCCGCTGGACCGGGCGCTCACCCGCCGCCGCCCTGAACCCGGGCGACGTGGTCTACGTGGAGGCCATCGACGGGGGCCGGGGCCTGTACCGCCTGCGCCAGCGCCCGGAGATCTCCGGCGCCATCGTGGCGATGGACCCCTATACGGGCCGCGTCCACGCGATGGTCGGCGGCTTCTCCTACGACGAGAGCCAGTTCAACCGTGCCACCCAGGCGATGCGCCAGCCCGGCTCCTCGTTCAAGCCGATCGTCTACTCGGCGGCCCTCGACAACGGCTACACCCCGTCCTCCATCGTGCAGGATTCGCCGATCACCATCGAGGCGGGTCCCGGCCAGGAGGCCTGGACGCCCTCGAACTACGACGGCAAGTCCGGCGGCCCGCACACGCTGCGCTATGGCATCGAGCACTCGAAGAACCTGATGACGGTGCGGCTGGCCAAGGATGTCGGCATGCCCCTCATCGCCGAGTACGCCCGCCGCTTCGGCGTCTACGACGACATGCTGCCCGTGCTGCCGATGTCGCTGGGTGCGGGCGAGACCACCGTCATGCGCATGGTCACCGCCTATTCGATGCTCGCCAATGGCGGCCGGCGCATCCGCCCGACCCTGATCGACCGCATCCAGGACCGGGTCGGCGAGACCATCTACAAGCACGACACCCGCAAGTGCCTGGGCTGCGACGCCGACAAGTGGTCGGGTCAGGATGAGCCCAAGCTCGTGGACGATTCCGAGCAGGTCCTCGATCCGCTCACCGCCTACCAGATGACCTCGATCATGGAGGGCGTGGTCCAGCGCGGCACCGCCACGATCCTGAAGCAGGTCGGCAAGCCGCTCGCAGGCAAGACCGGCACCACCAACGATGCTAAGGACGCGTGGTTCGTGGGCTTCTCGCCGGATCTGGCCGTGGGCGTCTATCTCGGCTTCGACAAGCCGCGCTCGCTCGGCGACCGGGCCACCGGCGGCGGCCTCGCTGCCCCGATCGCCCTCGACTTCCTGAAGCAGGCGCTCAAGGACAAGCCGCCGACGCCGTTCCGCGTGCCCCCGGGCATCAAGCTGATCCGCGTCTCGGCCTCCTCCGGCATGCGGGCCGGCTCCGGCGACGGCCCCGGCACGATCCTGGAGGCGTTCAAGCCCGGCACCGCGCCGCCGGACGCCTACGTGGCCGCGCCGTCCCAGAACAGCGCCCCGGCCGCAGTGCCGCCGGACGCGGACCGCGCCGCCCAGGCCGGCGGGCTGTACTGAAGTCACGCCGCGCGCCGCCGGGACGATTACGGTCCGGCGGCGCGCGCGAAGTCATCGCTCGCGATCAGGGCGCCGTCCCATCGGCGGCGAGGGCCCTGGAAGCAGCCTCCAGGCTCAGCTGACCGTCGGCGACGAGGTGGGCGAAGCCGTGGACGATGGCCCAGGCGCGAAGCGTCGCCGGCCCGATGGTGCGGGATTCGCACGCATCGCCCCCGGATGCGGCTCGGCCCGAAGCGACCCGGTCGAGCGCCCGCAGGGCTTCGAGGGCGGCGCTGGCGAGGTCCGGAAAATCCGCCTTGCACAGGCTGCTGCCGAACATCAGCAGGAAGCACGGGCGTTCCGCCACGGCGAAGGCGAGGTAGGCTTCCCCCATCGCCGCGAGATCGTCCCCCGCCGCCGCGAGGCGCGCGCGCAGGCGGCCGAACCCCTCGGCCGCGACCCCGGCCAGGAGGGCATCCCGGCTCGGAAAATGCCGATAGGGCGCGTTGTGCGAAACCCCGGCCGCGCGGGCGACCTCGCGCAGGCTCACCGCCCCGATACCGTCCCGATGCAGGATCCCGGAGGCCGCGTCCAGCAGCGAGCGCCTGAGATCACCGTGGTGATACGGCGCCTTGTCGGATGTTGACACTGCCAACTTCTGCTCTCATGTTGTCTGCGTCAACATAGCAGATGTGCGGAGAGACGGCATGACGCTCGAGCCCCTGATCGCTTCGGGCCCCGTCATCCAGGCCCATGCGCTGGCGGCGATTCTCGGGATCGGCCTCGGCACGCTCCAGTTCGCGATGCCGAAGGGCACGCCGGGGCATCGCCGGCTCGGACGGGTCTGGGTCGGCCTCCTCGCCTTCGTCGCCCTCTCGTCCTTCGGCATCCACGAACTGCGGCAGGTCGGCCCCTTCAGTTGGATTCACGGCCTGTCGATCCTCACCCTGGGCGTGCTCGCCGTCGGCATCGCCCTGGCCCGGGCGGGGCGGATCGCTGCGCATCGCTGGACGATGATCGGCCTGTTCGTCGGCGGCCTTCTCATCACCGGGCTGTTCACGCTGGTGCCGGGCCGGATCATGTACCGGGTCCTCTTCACCGCTTAGACCAAGTCTCAGGGAGCCTGACCCATAGGTCAGCCTCCCTGAGGTCCGGCGGACGACCGCCGCCGCGCCGTCGCGCGGACGGACCTCGATGAGTCAGGCTCATCGAGGTCCGGTATTAGAAGGCCGCCCGCACCCCGCCGAAGACGCTGCGGCCGACGCCCGGATAGAAGGCCACCGGACCGCCGGCCACGGTGGCGGCGTTGGTGACCACGCTGATGTCTGAGACGTAACGGGTGTCGGTCAGGTTGCGGGCATCCACGAACAGCGAGACGCCGTTCGCGAAGTCGAACCCCGCCGCCACGTTGAACACCGTGTAGCCCGGCACCTGCAGGGTGTTGGCGTGGTCGGCGAAGGCGCCCCGCGGCACCCAGTCGAGGGACGGGCTGATGTGGAAGCCCTCGCGGTTCCGGTAGGTCATCACCGTCCGCAGGACGTCGTCCGGGATGCCGGCGATGCGGTTGTTGGCGAAGACCGGGTCGCCCACGAAGCGGAAGTCGTTGTGGGTCCAGATCTGCGAGACGACGAGGCCGTCGCCCCGTCCGAACAGGTCGCGGGCGAGATCGAGTGAGACGGCCGCCTCTACGCCCTGGTGGCGGGTGCGCGGCGCATTGAAGGTCGCGGCCGGGATGTTGAGCCCGGGATTGATCGAGAAGTTGATCAGTTCGTCGCGGATCTCGGAGCGGTAGAGCGTCACGTCCCAGGAGAGCCGGTCGATGCGCCCCCGGGTCCCGGCCTCGTAGGTCACCGCCCGCTGGGCCCGCAGCGGCACGAAGGTGGTGTTGAGGGAATTCATCTGCACGAGGTCGGAGAAATCCGGCACGTCGCGCGAGCCGGTGACGTCCCCGAAGACCTGGATCTCCGGCAGGGGCTGCCAGAGCAGGCCAAGCTTCGGGTTGATGCCCTGGTAGGTTTCGTCGGCGAAGGAGGCGCGCGCGTTGGCGCCGCTGAAGCCGCCCTTGTTGCTGTAGGTGCGGTTCGACGAAAACGCCTTGGCGCCGGTCATCAGTGCAACATCCGGCAGGAACCAGAACCGGTTCTCGCCATAGGCCTCGTAGTTTGATGCACTCAGGACCGCGCGCAGCGTCTGGGCGCCGCGCTGGCCGCCGTTGTTGACGAACTGGAGCGCCGAGTTCTGGCCGGCGAAGGCGCGCAGCCCCAGGATCGTATCGTTGCGGAAGCCCCCCACGTCGAAGCTGCCGGCCCAGCGCGGCGCGATGCCGTAGGTCCAGCCATCCTGGTCGATGACCTGAAAGATGGGGTGATACAACGACTTGTGGATGGCCCAGGTGTCGATGTCGAGCTTGCCCATATCGAGCGCGAAGGAGGTCCGGTTGGCGATCCGCTCGGTCTCGACCTTGCGCGACTGGTTGCCCGAGATCGCCGTGGGGTTGGCGAGCGTCGGGTTGTTCAGGGCGTTGAACAGGCTCAGCGTGCCGGGGAGCTTCTGATCGGTGAGGTAGATGCCGGCGTAGAACCGCGTCTCGACACCCGGCGCGAGCTGGTAACCGAGATTGGCGTTGAAGTTCTGCGTCCGTTGGGTCTCATGGTTCCGATAGCTGTCGGAATTCGTGATCGTGCCGTTGATGAGAAAATCGGCCGGGCCGGAAATCCGGGAGGCCTGGAAGTTCTCGCGAATCGTGTTGAAGGCGCCCCCGTCGATGCGGAGGATGTTGGGCGCGAAGGCCGTATAAGCCGTCGGCGTGACGACGTTGATGGCGCCGCCCAGCGTCGTGGCTCCGAAGGTGAGGGCGTTGCCGCCCTTGTAGACCTCGATCGAGCGCAGGCTGAGCGGGTCGACCTGGTAGAAGTCGCCGCTGCCATCGGCGAGGTTCAGCGGGATGCCATCCTGCAGGAGCTCGAGTCCCCGCAGGTGGAAGCCCCGCGAGATGCCGGACCCGCGCACCGAGAGGCGCAGTTCCTGCCCGTAGCGCTCCTGCACGTAGACGCCCGGCACTTCCTTCAGGGTGTCGCGCAGGGTGTTGGCGTAGCGGTTCTGGAAGGCGCTGGCATCCACGAAGGCCACGGAGCCGACGGTTGCGTTCACGGCGGCGCGCTGGGCGGTCACGCTCGGCACGGTGAGGGAACCCGCCGCCACGCCCTCGACGCTGAGTTCCGCGAGCGTCGCGGCGGCGGAATCCTGTGCGGTGGCCCGGTTCATCGCGAGACAGATCGCCAGGAGCGAGACGCCTGCGGCGAGGGTGCAGGACACGGCGAGGCGGGGCAGGGGAGCGGACATCGGACAGGCTCCGGACCACGGGCCCGCGCTCCGCGACAGGCGCGGAGGGGCCGGCGTGATCCCGGTGAGAGAAACCAGGGGGTTAGGACAGGGCCGATGCCCCGCGGCGTGAACCACGCCGGAGGGCAGATGCGGGCGCACCGGATCGAAGGACGCCTTCGCCCGGGCACTTCCCGCGCCGGTGCGCGCTCAGTGGTTGTGATGATCCGACGTTGCGGGCGCGCCGGGCTTCGAAGCCCCGATCGGCGCGACGCTGAAGCTCACCGGTACGCTTCCGGCCCGCTCGAAGGTCAGGCTGCCCTGGATCACGTCGCCGGCCTTCGGCGCGCCGTTGAGACCCTCGAACATGAGGTGCAGGCCGCCCGGCTTCAGCTCCACCGTCTCGCCGGGCTTGATGGTGAGGCCGCACTCGACCGGGGCCATCTTCATCACGCTCCCGTCCATGCTCATGGAATGGATCGAGCCGCGCGCAGCGAGCGGGATCGCGGTGCCGGTGAGCCGGTCGGCCTGCGTGCCGGTATTGGTGATGCGCACGTAGCCGCCCGCCACCTTGGCGCCGCCGGGGGTCGCGCGGATCCAGGGCGTCTCGATAGTGAGGTCGCCGGCCTTCACGCTCGTGGAGGCGGCCGCGCCGGCGGGCGCCGTTTTGGTCGCGGCCGCGACGACCCGGACCCCGGGGGCGGGCGACTTGAGGGTATGGGCGTCCTGGCCCGCGACCGGGATCTCGCTCCAGCGATACTTTCCCTTCGCGCAATCCTGCTCGATGGGGAAGTAGACCGTGGCGCCTGGGGCGAAGGCATCCGTGACCCGCGCCAGGAAGGTGAATTCGTCGACCTGATCGTCCGGCAGACTGCCTCCGGTCCAGGTGATGGTCTTCACGCCCTCGCGGATATCGCCGTGGAAATAGGGATAGGCACGGGCGTAGGGGCCCTTCTCGGTGGTCACGGTCCAGCCGGGCTTCGGCATCGGCTTGGCGCCCACGATGCCTTCCGGGATGGTGACGCTGACGCGGTTGGTCGGCTGCCCGTCGCAGCCATGGGTGATCTGGACCACGCCGCGATAGCTGGCGTTGGGGGTCGCCTCCTTGCGCTCGAGGGTGGCGTGCGCGCGGGCGGCGGTGGTGGTCAGCGCAAGGGAGAGCACGAGGCCGGCGAGGGGCGCGGCGTGGAGAATGCGGGTCATGAGTCGAGTCCGTGTCGGAAGGGATCGGAAGTGTGTGATCGCTTCAGACGACGGGGGGACCGCGCGGCCGGGGTATCGCGCCCGGCGGACCGCGCACGAAGTGGGCGGCCTTACGCTGCCACGCGATGCGGCTCAGGACGGCGCGGGGAGGCCAGACGACGGCGTGGGCATCGATCTCCGGCAGGGCCACCTGCAGCATCGGCCCGGCCACGGTACAGCAGGACTGATGATGGGCATGGGAGGGGTCCGGCACGGCCGGACTCGCGTCGTCCGCCTGCCCGAGACACAGAACGCCGTGCGAGATCGAGGCGGGCAAGGGGACGAGCCCGCCCAGGATGGCGTTCAGCACGAACGCGTACAGCGCGATCACCGCAGTGACCGCGCGCAAGGGGGCCCAACCTCCGTGGCCTGCCTGATGTGCCGGGAACGTCATCGTTACTCGACTTACGCCATCGGGCGTGCGGGCGCCATGCCGATCGCGGAACGCCGCACGGTGCTGTGGCGCACGGGCCGCAGTCGAGGGGCTGTGTTCGGGGATCGCGGGGATAAACCCCGCTATGCCACAATGTGGCCGGGTGACCATGAGTTCTTAACCCTACCCCGACACGTTCGCGGCACGGGGAGTTCGAAGTCCCGGCGCGGCGCGTTTGGGATCACGGGCGCCACATGTCGCTTCGTAAATCAGATCAGAGTTCACGTCCGATGCTGAAACAGGCTTTCCACACCCGGTCGCTCGGCCTTGCACTGCTCGCGTCGGCGGGCGTCCTCGGTTCGTCCGCGATGGCGCGCGAGGCCGGCGGATTCGCCCAGGCCGAATGGGCGCAGGACTACGCCTCGCCCGCCGCCATGCAGGTGCAGCGCTCCTCCACGCCGATCCTGTCGCCCCAGACCGTGGCGGCCACCGAGCAGATGATCGAGCGCTACCGCGACATCGTCAATCGCGGCGGCTGGAAGCCCGTCTCGGGCGCCGACCGCCTGCGCGTCGGCGCCAAGGGCCCGGCGGTCGCGGCCCTGCGCCAGCGCCTGATCATCACGGGCGATCTCGATCCGGCCTCGGGTGGCTCGGGCGTGTACGATTCCTACGTCGCGGCCGGCGTGAAGCGCTTCCAGGCCCGGCACGGCCTCAGCCAGACCGGTGCCATGAGCCAGACCACGCAGGCGGCCATGAACGTGCCCGCCGACGTGCGCCTGCACCAGCTCGAGATCAACGTGGTGCGCCTGCGCTCCTACGCCGGCAACCTCGGCAACCGCTTCGTCATCACCAACATCCCCGCCGCCCTGGTGCAGACGGTGGAGAACGGCCAGGTCGTGACCCTCCACGCCGCCGGCGTCGGCAAGATCGACCGTCAATCGCCGATCATGAACACCAAGGCGACGCAGATCAATTTCAATCCCTTCTGGACGGTCCCGGCTTCCATCGTGAAAAAGGACCTCATCCCCAAGATGCAGAAGGACCCGACCTACCTCACCGAGAACAAGATCCGCATCTTCGCGGGCGACAACGAGATCTCGCCGGCCTCGGTGAACTGGAACTCGGACGAGGGCACGCGCTACCGCTACCGCCAGGATTCGGGCGCCGACTTCAACTCGATGGGCATCGTGCGCATCAACATCCCGAACCCCTACGGCGTGTTCATGCACGACACGAACTCGAAGGGTGTCTACGGCGACGATTTCCGCTTCATCTCCTCGGGCTGCGTGCGCGTGCAGAACGTGCGCGAGTACATCACTTGGCTCCTGAAGGACACGCCCGGCTGGGGCCGCGAGCAGGTCGAGCAGGCCATCGAGAGCGGCAAGCGCGTCGATGCCACGCTGTCCTCTCCGGTGCCGGTCTACTGGACCTACATCACCGCCTGGTCGACCCCGGACGGCCTCGTTCAGTTCCGAGACGACATCTACAAGCGCGACGGCGTGAACGTGCCCTCGACCCTCTCGGCACCGACTCCCGTCGCCAGTGCCGAACCGGTTCAGAGCTTCGAGCCGGGCGACGAGGAGAACTAAACTTCACGCGAGACGGCAAGACTGTCCGCAATTCGGGCCCGCGCTGAAAAGCGCGGGCCTTTTGCATGGCGGATGCGACGCCACGACACGGGTTGTTGCGTCCGCGACGCATCACGTCGCGCTCTGCGCTGAATTTTTTTGACGACCCGCAAAAAAATGCCTGTGCTTGGCCTTGGAACCGGGCCCGTGTAGTAATCCAGCCTTCGAACGCCCGCCCGCCCAACGCCAGCGGATTACGGGTGCGTCCGCCCGTTCAACAATCGAGGCTTTCCATGAGCGCCGGTACTGCTGCCGACAAGCACTTCTCCAACTCGTTCTTTGCGGCTCCCCTCACGGACGCGGATCCGGAGATCGCCCAGGCGGTGGCTCAGGAACTCGGCCGCCAGCAGCACGAGATCGAGCTGATCGCCTCCGAGAACATCGTCTCGCGCGCCGTCCTTGAGGCGCAGGGCTCGGTCCTCACCAACAAGTACGCGGAAGGGTATCCGGGCCGGCGCTACTACGGCGGCTGCCAGTTCGTCGACATCGCCGAGAACCTCGCCATCGAGCGCGCCAAGCGCCTGTTCAACTGTGGCTTCGCGAACGTGCAGCCGAATTCCGGCTCCCAGGCGAACCAGGGCGTGTTCATGGCCCTGATGCAGCCGGGCGACACCTTCATGGGTCTCGACCTCGCGGCCGGCGGCCACCTCACCCACGGCGCCCCCCCGAACGTCTCGGGCAAGTGGTTCAAGCCGGTCTCCTACACCGTGCGCCGCGACGACCAGCGCATCGACATGGAGCAGGTCGAGGCCCTCGCGCACGAGCACAAGCCCAAGGTCATCATCGCCGGTGGCTCCGGCTACCCGCGTCACTGGGACTTCGCGAAGTTCCGCGAGATCGCCGATGCCGTCGGAGCCTACTTCTTCGTCGACGCGGCCCATTTCGCGGGCCTGATCGCGGCCGGCGTCCACCCGTCGCCGTTCCCGCACGCCCACGTCGTCACCACCACCACCCACAAGACCCTGCGCGGCCCGCGCGGCGGCATGATCCTGACGAACGACGAGGCGCTCGCCAAGAAGTTCAACTCGGCGATCTTCCCCGGCCTCCAGGGCGGCCCGCTCATGCACGTCATCGCCGGCAAGGCCGTGGCGTTTGGCGAAGCCCTGAAGCCCGAGTTTAAGATCTACGCCAAGCAGGTCATCGAGAACGCCAAGGCGCTCGCCGACACGCTGATGTCGAGCGGCTACAACATCACCTCCGGCGGCACCGACAACCACCTCATGCTGGTCGACCTCACCAGCAAGGGCCTCACCGGAAAGGCAGCGGAAGCCGCGCTCTCCCGCGCCGACATCACCTGCAACAAGAACGGCGTGCCGTTCGACACGCAGAAGCCCACGGTCACCTCGGGCATCCGCCTCGGTACCCCGGCCGGCACCTCGCGCGGCTTCGGCGTCGCCGAGTTCAAGCAGATCGGCGGCTTCATCGTCGAGGTGCTCGACGGCCTCGTGGCCAAGGGCGAGGCGGGCGATCCCGCCATCGAGGCGAGCGTGAAGAGCCGCGTGCACGCCCTCACCGACCGCTTCCCGATCTACAGCTGAGACGAGACGCCCCGGAGGGGCTGTTCTCCGGCGCTTGAACCGGCGCCCCGCACCATGCCATGCAGCGGCCGCGGACCCTCGGGTCCGCGGCCGCTCCCGTTCTGTCGATCTTCGGCTTACCCAGGTGTCCGTCCGATGCGGTGTCCCTATTGCGGCGGTCCCGACACCCAGGTGAAGGATTCGCGCCCGAGTGACGACGCGGCGGCGATCCGCCGGCGCCGGGTCTGTCCGGATTGCGGCGGTCGCTTCACCACCTTCGAGCGGGTGCAGTTGCGCGAACTCACGGTGCTCAAGCGCTCGGGCAAGCGCGTGCCCTTCGATCGCGACAAGCTCCAGCGCTCCATTGGCGTCGCCCTGCGCAAGCGCCCCGTCGACCCCGAGCGTGTCGAGCGCCTGGTGAGCGGCATCACCCGGCAGCTCGAGAGCAGCGGCGAGGCCGAGATCGGCAGCGAGGCCATCGGGGAACTCGTGATGGAGGGTCTCAAGGGTCTCGACGACGTCGCCTATGTGCGCTTCGCCTCGGTCTACAAGAATTTCCGTGAGGCCAGCGACTTCAAGGCGCTGCTCGGTACCCTCGCCCCCCCCGTTGCGCAGGAGTCGGCAGCCCCCAAACCGGAGTGCGATGCGCCCTCGGGCGAACTTCCGCCCCAGATCGAGCTTCCGCCGCACGTGACACCGCTCCGGGCCAAGCGCCAGACGCGGTCGTCCCCGTGAGCCGGCCCTCGAACATGCCCGTCAGCGCCGCCGATCTGCGTTTCATGCGCCTCGCCCTCGCCCTGGGGCATCGCAACCTCGGACGGACCTGGCCGAACCCCTCCGTGGGTGCCGTGGTGGTCGCGGGCGAGCCGGGGGTGGAACGCATCGTGGGGCAGGGCGTCACCGCGCCCGGCGGCCGACCGCACGCCGAGCCCATGGCCCTGGCGATGGCCGGTGCGGCGGCGCGCGGCGCGACCCTCTACGTCAGCCTGGAGCCGTGCTCGCATCATGGACGCACGCCCCCGTGCACGGACGCGATCATCGGAGCCGGAATCACCCGGGTCGTCACCGCCCTGACGGATCCCGATTCCCGGGTCGCCGGCCGGGGGCACGGGCTCCTGGCGGAGGCGGGCATCGCGGTGACCACCGGTCTCCTGTCGGAAGAGGCGGCGCGGGATCACCGTGGCCACGTCACCCGCGTGACCCTGGGACGGCCGAGCCTGCACCTCAAGCTCGCCCAGACCCGGGACGGTTTCGCCGGGGCGCCCAACGAGCGCCTGCGCATCACCGGGCCGATCGCGGACGGGGCCGTCCATCTCTGGCGCGCCCACGCCGACGCCATCCTGGTCGGCATCGGCACCGCTCGGGCCGACGATCCCGCCCTGACCGTGCGGCTGCCGGGCCTGTCCGACCGCTCGCCCCTGCGGGTGGTGCTCGATTCATCCCTGCGCATCCTGCCCTCGACCTACCTGGTGCGCAGCGCGCGGGACGTGCCGACGTTGATCGTCACCACCCGACGCGCGCCCATCCACGCCAAGCGGATGCTCGCCTCCTTCGGGGTCGAGGTGATCGCCGTCGATTCCGACCGGACCGGGCGGATCGACCTTGCCGAGGCCCTGCGGGCCCTGGCCGAGCGCGGCCTGACGCGGATCTGCTGCGAGGGCGGCCCCGGCCTCGCCGATGCCCTCGCGGGGGCCGACCTCGTCGACGTCTTCACGCTGATCACCGGCCCGAACGCCCTCGGCGGTGCCGGCGGCCTGCCGGCGATCGGACCAGCCCTTCAGGACCGCCTGGCCCATGGCCATCTCAGAGCGATCGAGACCCGGTCCCTCGGGCCCGACCAGGCCGTCACCTATGAGCGGAGCGTCTGAGATGTTCACCGGTCTCGTCACGGATGTCGGGGAAGTGGTGTCGGTCGAGGGCGATGACCGCCTGCGCCGCATCCGCATCCGCTCGCACTACGATCCGGCCTCGATCGCCCTCGGCGCCTCCATCGCCTGCTCGGGTCCCTGCCTCACCGCGGTGGCGGTGGAGCCTGTGGAGGGCGGCTGCATCTTCGCGATCGACGCCGCGGCCGAGACGCTCGCCCGCACCCATGTGGGGGAATGGCGGGAAGGCCGGCGCCTGAACCTGGAGCGCTCCCTCAAGATCGGCGACGAACTCGGCGGCCACCTCGTCACCGGCCACGTCGACGGTCTCGCCGAACTCGTCGCCCGCGATCCCGTCACGGGTGGCGCGGGCGATCCGCAATGGGCTCCCTCCGA
Source organism: Methylobacterium sp. J-078 (assembly GCF_022829285.1). GTDB lineage: Bacteria > Pseudomonadota > Alphaproteobacteria > Rhizobiales > Beijerinckiaceae > Methylobacterium. Next base: position 262,522 of record NZ_JAKSYI010000132.1, on the reverse strand, counting down.
CCGCTTCACCCTCCGGGCTCCGGCGCAGCTCGCGCGCTTCATCGCCGAGAAGGGGTCCGTCTGCCTCGACGGCACCTCGCTCACCGTGAACACCGTGGACGACGACCTGTTCTCGGTGCTCCTCATCCCGCACACCCTCGCGGTCACCACCTGGGGCGAGCGCCGGGCCGGGGACCGGCTCAACCTCGAGGTCGATCTCATCGCCCGCTACGCCGCCCGCCTGTCCGAGAGCCGGCCTGTACGCGACGCATGATCGCGGCGCGGGGCGGGACCCCGCGATGCTCAGCCTCGCCTTGTCGCGACCGCGCCTTCGGTCTATCGCTCGCGCCTGCGATCGAAGGGATTCCCCCGCCGGTCGAGCCGCGCACGCCGGCACGCGCCGCTCCGTCGGGCTGCCGCCCGGGACAGACCGGCCGCGCGCCAAGCGTCGATCGCATCCGTGAAGGCCCCTCGATGGTATCGCACGCCTACGCTGTCCGCACCGCCCCCGCCAACGTCAAGGGCGCGCGCGTCCTCGTGGTGGAGGCCCGCTATTACGAGGATCTCTCCGATGAGCTCCTGGCCGGCGCCGAAGGCGCCCTGGCGGCGGCCGAGGCGGTGGCGACCGTGGTGACGGTGCCGGGTGCCCTGGAGATTCCTGCGGCCATCGCGATCCTGGTCGAGGCCGCCGCTCGCGCAGGACAGCCCTACGACGCCGTGGTGGCCCTGGGCTGCGTCATCCGCGGCGAGACCAGACATTACGACATCGTCGCGGGCGAGAGCGCGCGGGCCCTGATGGACCTGTCCGTCACCCTGCGTCTGCCGCTCGGCAACGGCATCCTGACGGTGGAGACCGAGGCCCAGGCCCAGGCCCGCGCCCGGGTCGCCGAACTGAACAAGGGCGGCGGTGCCGCCGAGGCCGCGCTCGCGGTGCTGTCGCTGAAGCGCGACGCATCGGCGGCGTCGGTCGGAGAGGATTGAACATCATGGCCAAGAATTCCGAGTCCAAGAATTCCGAGTCGAAGAGCTCCGAACGGAGCGGTGCTCGCCTCGCCGTGGTGCAGGCGCTCTACGACATGGAGATCTCGGGCAAGGGCGTGATCGAGGCGCTGGCCGAGTTCGAGACGTTCTGGATCGGTCGCGAGGTCGACGGCATCGCCCATCCGCAGGCCGAGATCGCCTTCTTCCGCGACCTCCTGCGCGGGGTCGTCGACGAGCAGCGCGCCATCGATCCGCAGCTCGACGGGGCGCTCGCGGCGGGCTGGCCCCTGAAGCGCATCGAGACGGTGCTGCGCGCCATCCTGCGTGCGGGTGCCTATGAACTGATGTACCGGCGCGACGTGCCGGCCCGCGTCGCCATCTCCGAATACGTCGACGTCGCGCACAGCTTCTACGACGGCGACGAGCCGGGACTGATCAACGGCGTCCTCGACAAAGTGGCGCGCGAGGTACGCGGCAATGAATTCGCCGGCTTGCCGGCCTCCGGGCGGGCCTGAGCCGCGTGGCCGAAGACCGGCCGGAGGCCGGCGGGCTCCGGCCCGACGAGGACGGCCTCATCGCCCGCTACTTCGCCCCCCTGGCCGGCCCCGGTGCGGACGGCCTGCGCGACGACGCCGCCACCCTGACCCCGAGCCCCGGCTGCGACCTCGTTCTCACCGCCGACGCCATCGTGGCCGGCGTGCATTACTTTCCCGACGACCCACCCGCATCGATCGCCCGCAAGGCCCTCGGCGTGAACGTCTCGGACCTCGCCGCGAAGGGTGCCAGTCCGCGGGGTTACCTGCTCACCCTGGCCCTGCCGGACGATTGGAGCGAAGACTGGCTCGCGGGCTTCGCGGCCGGGCTCGGCGCGGGGCTCGCCGCGTTCGGCGGCGCGCTGCTCGGCGGCGACACCGTGCGGGCGGCCGGACCCGCACTGATCGGCGTCACCGCCATCGGCGAGGTGCCGCGGGGCGCCATGGTCCGACGCCTGGGAGCCCGAATCGGCGACCGCCTCTGCGTCAGCGGTACCATCGGCGATGCCGCCCTCGGGCTGCATCTGCGGAAAGCGCCGCCGGCGGCCTGGGCGGAGGCCCTCGACGCCTCCGACCGTGCCGCCCTGATCGACCGCTACTGGCACCCGCGTCCGCGCATCGCCCTGGCGCCCGTCCTGCGCGCGCATGCGCGGGCCGCGATGGACGTCTCGGACGGACTCGCCGGGGATCTCGCCAAGATGCTCAAGGGTGGGCCGGACGAGCAGGGGCTCTCGGCCGACGTCGATCTTGCCGCGCTGCCCCTGTCCGAGGCGGCGGCCCGCGCCCTGGCGGCGGCCCCCGAGGTGCTGCCGACGATCGTCACCGGGGGCGACGACTACGAGATCCTCTGCGCGGTTGCGCCGGAGCGCCTGGACGCCCTGCTGGCGGAGGCCGAGGCGGTCGGCGTGCCCCTGACCTGCATTGGCACGGTCACGGCGGGGCAGGGGGTTTCGGTCTTCCGGCAGGCCTCGGGGCGGCCATTGTCCATCGGGACCGGATCGTTCAGCCATTTCTGACGATTGGCCCGGAGAACCCGGCATCGTTCCTGCTAGTTCGGTCGGTGCGGACCCGCGCGGATGCGGTGCCGCGACGGGGGAAGATGCGCATGAACGGCTTCGGATCATCGCGGCGTGCACTGCTCGCGGGCCTTATCGGAGCCGCCACGCTGCTGACGGCCCCAGCACGGGCCGAGGAGACCGGACGCCTGACGACCCACGTCCTCGACACCGCGAACGGCAAGCCGGCCGCCGGCATGGACATCGACTTCTATCGACGGGAGGGCGAGACCTACGCCCTCGTCGCCTCCACGAAGACCAACAAGGACGGGCGCACCGACAAACCCCTGATGACCGGCGAGGCCTTCAGGACCGGCAGCTACCAGATCGTCTTCCATGTCGCGGCGTATTACCGGAGCCTCGGCACGCCGCTGGCCGAGCCGGCCTTCCTCGACACGGTCCCGGTGCAGTTCTCCATCGCGGACGGCAAGGCCCACTACCACGTACCGCTGCTGACAACGCCCTGGAGCTACGCGACCTATCGCGGAAGCTGAGCACCATGCCGGGCCGCCCCATGCTCAAAGCCACGATCGTCGCGCTCGTGCTGACTACGGCAGCGACCATCGGCCCGGCACGCGCCGCGCCAGACGCGATCGCCCCGGCGCCCGTCGACCTAGCACCCGTCGACTTGGCACCCGTCGACTTGGCGAACGTCAACCGCATGGATCGGGACGCCTTCGTGGCCAATTTCGGCAGCGTCTTCGAACACTCGCCCTGGGTGGCATGGCGGGCCTGGGCGGCGCGTCCCTTCGCGAGCCGTGACGCGCTCCACGACGCCATGGTGGCGATGGTCCGCGAGGCCTCGCCGGCGGAGGTCCGCGCGCTGCTCAACGCCCATCCCGAGCTCGCCGGCCCGGAGGCGAGGGGCCGGCAGATGACCGACGCCTCCGTCTCCGAGCAGGGAAGCGCGGGCCTCGACCGCATGAGCCCGGCGGAGTTCGACCGCTTCGACCACCTCAACGCGGCCTATCGCGCGCGCTTCGGCTTCCCCTTCATCATCGCGGTGCGCGGGCGCGGACGCGCCGAGATCCTTCGGGAGTTCGAACGGCGTCTAGCCCATTCGCCGACAGCGGAGTTGGAAGCAGCTCTTGCCGAGATCGCGGCCATCACCCGGATGCGCCTGGAGCGCCGGGTCACCGCCGGGCCCTGATCCGCGTCCGGCCCCGACCGCACGCACGGATATGCGCCTGATCCGTCCGATACCGGGCACCGCGCCGCTGCGCCCGATCACGCGCCGATCGTCCGCGCGTCCGAAAAGTGCATTATTTCGCAACTTCCCTCATCTGGTTCACCAGAAGACCATCGGCTTGTTGGGAGACAATAATCCTCGAGAGTGTCGAATATCGCAGCAAATACTACTCTTATCATCACGTTCACAAATATTCACGACTGCGCCCGGGGACGTTCCCGCAGCGTGATGCTACGATATCCCGAGGGGTGACAAGGATCTCGTCCCGCTCACGAACCCGTATTGCGGCACCGAGCCGGCGCACGCGACCCTCCGCATCGACAGCCGACCACGCACCGATGCTGCAACGCACCAATATTCGCGGATGAAAAACCTAAGCAGCATTTGCAAGTGCCTCGGAAGTTTGGCACTCAGAGCAGGCGCGCACTGAAGCGAAACACCAATACTGGCGCGATGCGGGTTCCCGAGCGCGCGGCTCGAGCCTGCCATCGCCGCCCGGAACCCCGCACGGCCAGCAAGTCCAGGAAACGGCTGAGACGACCAAGAAGACGCCCAAGCCCCCAGCGGACATCATCCAATCAAGGACGGTCGCATGACAGCATTGGTGCTCATCATCCTGGGCGGGCTCTGCGCCGTCGCCTACGGCATCCTCACGATCAACGACGTTCTACGGCGCGATGCCGGCACCCCGCGCATGCAGGAAATTGCAGGCGCCATCGCGGAGGGCGCGCAGGCCTATCTCCGGCGCCAATACGCAACCATCGCGGTCGTCGGGCTCGTGCTGTTCGTGGCCCTGGCCTACTTCCTGGGTCTGAAGGTCGGCATCGGCTTCCTCATCGGCGCGGTGCTGTCGGGGGCGGCCGGCTTCATCGGCATGAACGTCTCGGTGCGCGCCAACGTCCGCACCGCCCAGGCCGCCTCGACCTCCCTCGGCGCCGGCCTCGACGTGGCGTTCAAGTCCGGCGCCGTCACCGGCATGTTCGTGGCCGGCCTCGCGCTCCTCGGAGTGGCGCTCTACTACGCCTATCTCACGCGCATCGCCGGCCTGTCTCCGGCCAGCCGCGACGTCATCGACGCGCTGGTGGCGCTGGGCTTCGGCGCCTCGCTGATCTCGATCTTCGCCCGCCTCGGCGGCGGCATCTTCACCAAGGGCGCCGATGTCGGCGGCGACCTCGTCGGCAAGGTCGAGGCCGGGATTCCGGAGGACGACCCGCGCAACCCCGCCACCATCGCGGACAACGTCGGCGACAATGTCGGTGATTGCGCCGGCATGGCGGCCGACCTGTTCGAGACCTACGCGGTGACGGTCGTCGCCACCATGGTGCTGGCGGCAATCTTCTTTTCCGGGCAGACCGATGTCGGCGGGCGCAACGTGCTCGAGGCAATGCTGCTCTATCCGCTGGCCATCGGCTCGGCCTGCATCCTCACCTCGATCGCCGGCACCTACGCGGTCCGGCTCGGGGCTAACCAGTCGATCATGGGCGCGCTCTACAAGGGGCTGATCACGGCCGGCCTCCTCTCGGTTCTGGCCATCGCGGGGGTGAACTACGCCCTGTTCGGCGGCCTCGGCACGGCCTTCACCACCAACGCGGGCGTCACCTTCACCTCGGCGGCTCTCCTCGGCTGCGCGGTGATCGGCCTCGTCATCACGGCGCTGATCGTCGTCATCACCGAGTACTACACCGGCACCAACTTCCGGCCCGTGAAGTCCATCGCGGACGCCTCGGTGACGGGCCACGGCACCAACGTGATCCAGGGCCTGGCGATCTCGCTCGAATCCACAGCGCTCCCCGCCCTCGTCATCGTGGCGGGCATCATCAGCACCTACTCCCTGGCCGGCCTGTTCGGCATCGCCATCGCGGTCTCGGCGATGCTGGCGCTCGCCGGCTTCATCGTGGCGCTCGATGCCTTCGGTCCCGTCACCGACAATGCGGGCGGCATCGCCGAGATGGCCGGCCTGCCGCCGGACGTGCGCAAGTCCACGGACGCCCTCGACGCGGTCGGCAACACCACCAAGGCGGTGACCAAGGGCTATGCCATCGGCTCGGCGGGCCTCGGCGCCCTGGTGCTGTTCGCCGCCTACACCTCCGACCTGAACTACTTCATCGCCAATGCCAGCCCGACGCAGTACCGTTTCTTCCAGGGGGTGAGCGTCGATTTCTCGCTCTCGAACCCCTACGTCGTCGTCGGTCTGCTGCTGGGCGGACTGATTCCGTTCCTGTTCAGCGGCATGGCGATGACGGCGGTGGGCCGCGCGGCGGGCGCCGTGGTGGAGGAGGTCCGCCGGCAGTTCCGCGAGAAGCCGGGCATCATGGCCGGCACCGACCGGCCGGATTACGGCCGCGCCGTCGACATGCTGACCCGGGCGGCGATCAAGGAGATGATCGTGCCGTCGCTGCTGCCGGTGCTGTCGCCGATCGTGCTGTTCTTCGTGATCCAGCCCATCGCCGGCAAGAGCCAGGCCTTCGCCACGGTGGGGGCGATGCTGCTGGGCGTGATCCTCACCGGCCTCTACGTCGCCGTCTCGATGACCTCGGGCGGCGGCGCCTGGGACAACGCCAAGAAGTACATCGAGGACGGCCACCACGGCGGCAAGGGCTCGGACGCGCACAAGGCGGCCGTGACGGGCGACACCGTCGGCGACCCCTACAAGGACACGGCCGGCCCCGCCGTGAACCCGGCGATCAAGATCACCAACATCATCGCCCTGCTCCTGCTCGCGGTGCTGGCCCATAGCTGATGGATAGCCGACCCAAGGGTCCACGTTCGGTCCTTAAAGGTCCGTGCGTTGTCAGCCTGGAGCAAGCGTGGCGTCCGAGCGATGGCCGCCACGCGGGTCTGCGATCGTCTCCTGGATCGCACGTCGAGCCTCACATGCCTGACGCGTGATGACGGCCGATGCCGAGGGGTCCTGGCCGTGGCCGTTGAACCGGACAACGGACAGGATCGCGATACGCTGCCGACGCCGGATGAGGGGACACCGCTCCGGCCGAGAACCCGGCCCCCGTCGGCGGCAGCGGCACCTCGCCGAGATCGTCGACGATCGGGAGCTTCACCGCGGCCCGGTCGCGCTGTGGTCTCCAGGTTTTTAGGGTATCGGTCCCTGCCGCCCGGCATCGCCACTCGGCTGCAGATGAGGATCAGGAATGACCGGTGATAAGCGCTGGACGATCCATCGATCGGCCCACGCCTTCCGTGATCGGTGGATCAGCGTCAGAGCCGACGATTGCTCCACGCCCGCCGGGGTCGCGGTGGCGCCGTACTACGTTCTCGAATTTCCCGACTTCGTGCATGTCTTCGCGACGGATGAGGCCGATCGCGTCGTCCTGGTCCGGCAGTACCGCCATGGAATTCAGGATCTCAGCCTCGAGCTTCCCGGAGGCGTGATGGACCCTCAGGACACCGACGCCGTCGCAGTCGGCGCCCGCGAACTCCGCGAGGAAACCGGGTTCCACGGGGGGACCCTCGCCCACGTGACCACGCTCAGCATCGACCCGGCGCGCTACGCCAATCGCCTGCACCTCATCCGCGCCACGGGTGTGGTCGCCGGCGCGTCCGATCCGGAGCCGACCGAGGACATCGAAGTCGTGCTCGTATCGCGTCAGAAAGCCAAGCGCCTGGCTCTGTCCGGGGCGATCGCCAACGCAGCCCACGTTGCCTTGATGCTGATGGTCCTGTCCGGGCCGCAGGACTGACGCAGCGCAGACGGAATAGACGGTCTTCGGCATCGGGAAAGGGTCGGCGCATCCGCGTCGGACGGCACCATGGGCATGCGCTCAGGTCCGCGCCCGTCGCCCGATCACTCACGCGTTCACCCCGCCACAGCCTAAGATCCGGGTGAGGCGCCTCCCACGAGGGGAACCGGCTTCGCGCCGCCTTCGAGCGCGGTGCCGCTTCCGTCCTTCAGGTTCACACCCGAAATGCCGAGGGCGAAGGCCTGGGTCAGGAGCCAGTCGAGCTTGAAGGCTGCGATCTCCGCCGAGAGGCCTGCCGGGCGGATGTTCGAGATGCAGTTGCGCTCGGCATCCGAGCGCCCGATGCGCGGATCGAGGGTGAGATAGGCCCCGAGGCTGTCCGGGGAGGACAGTCCGGGCCGCTCACCGATCAGCACGACCACGGCGCGGGCCTTCAGCGCGGCGCCGATGCCGTCGCCCAGGGCAACCCGGCCCTGAACCGCCACGATCACCGGGGCCAGGCGCCAGCCGGCCCGTGCGACGTAAGGCTTGAAGGCCGCGAGGAAGCCGGCCGCGCCCTCGTGCACCGCGCGGGCGGAGAGGCCGTCCGCCACCACCAGGGCGAGATCCACGGCCTCGCCGGCGCGGGCGGACAGGGCCTCGCGCGACGCGTCGCTCAGCGCGCGTCCGAGGTCGGGCCGGCGCAGGTAGGTCGCCCGGTCGGGCGCCGACGAGGCGACGGTGAAGGTTTCGAAGCCGAGCGACGCGATGCCGGCGCAGACCGCCTCCGCATCGAGGGCGGTGTGGACCGCGTCGCGGGCCTGGGCATGGGCGAGGCCGAAGCGCAGGACTTCCCGCGTCGGCAGACCGGCGCCCGCCCGACCGAGGCCGATGCGGGCGGGCGTGAGCCGCGCGAGGCGCGCCCAGGGATCGTCCGTCGTGCGATCGCCGCTCATGCCGCCACGTCCCGGTCGGCGAGGCCGGGGGCCGCGGCGATGAGGCGGGCGCTCGGCCCCTCCGGCACCAGGGTGCCGTCCGCGTCGGTCAGCCCGATCCGTTCCAGCCAGGCCTCGAATTCCGGGGCGCGCTTCAGGCCGAGCACCTCGCGCAGGTAGAGCGAGTCGTGGAACGAGGTGGACTGGTAGTTCAGCATCACGTCGTCGGCCCCCGGCACGCCCATGATGAAGTTGCAGCCCGCCGCCCCCAGCAGGGTGAGCAGGGTGTCCATGTCGTTCTGGTCGGCTTCGGCATGGTTGGTGTAGCAAACGTCGCAACCCAGCGGCACGCCCATGAGCTTGCCGCAGAAATGGTCCTCCAGGCCGGCCCGGATGATCTCCTTGCCGTCGTAGAGGTATTCCGGCCCGATGAAGCCCACCACCGTGTTGACGAGGAGGGGCCGGAACGGCCGCGCCACCGCATAGGCCCGCGCCTCCAGGGTCTGCTGGTCGATGCCGTGGTGCTGGCCGGCCGAGAGGGCCGAGCCCTGTCCGGTCTCGAAATACATGCAGTTGTCGCCCACCGTGCCGCGCTTGAGGGCGAGCGCCGCCTCGTGCGCCTCCTTCAGGATGGGCAGGGTGACGCCGAAGCTGGCATTGGCCCCTTGCGTGCCGGCGATCGACTGAAACACCAGGTCGACCGGAAGGCCCCGGTTCATCGCCTCGAGCGTCGTGGTGACATGGGTGAGGATGCAGCCCTGCGTCGGGATCTCGAGGCGCTGGATCAGGTCGTCGATGAGGTGGAGGAGGGCGCTCAGGGCCGAGACGGAATCGGAGGCCGGGTTCAGGCCGATGACCGCGTCCCCGCAGCCGTAGGACAGGCCGTCGATGATCGAGGCCGTGATGCCGGCGGCATCGTCCGTCGGGTGGTTGGGCTGCAGCCGCACGGCGAGGCGCCCCGGCAGGCCGATGGTGCTGCGAAAGCGCGTCACCACCCGGCACTTGCGCGCCACCAGGATGAGATCCTGATTGCGCATGATCTTGCAGACAGCCGCCGCGATCTCGGGCGTGATGCCCGGGGCGATCCGGGCGAGCGTATCCGACGACGCGGTGAGCAGGAATTCACGAAAATCGCCGACGGTGAGGTGCGCGATCGCCGCGAAGGCCCCCGCATCGTGGGTGTCGAGGATGAGGCGGGTGACGTCGTCGTCCTCGTAGGCGATCAGCGGCCGCGCCAGGATCTCGCTGAGCGGAACCTCGGCGAGACACCAGCGAGCCGCCATCTCCTCTTCGGCGGATTCGGCCGCGATGCCGGCGAGCCGGTCGCCGGAGCGCACCGGCGTGGCCTTGGCCATCAGGGTCGCGAGATCGGCGAAGACATGGGTGCGAGGGCCGACGACGTGACGATAGGCCATGACTCGACGCGCTCCTGCGTTGCCGCTCGGTATCCGGTAGCCCGCCCGGGGGAAGGCGCCGCGATCCGGGATCACAGGATGCAGGGATCCGGTGATCCTGTCTCGCCTGAGAGGACGTTCGGACTACATGGCGCCCGCGTGCGGGGCCGGCTCCTCGGTGGAGATCGCGTCGACCGTACGCTGGGGCGGGCTGCCCCGACCGTCCGAACGGGCAATGCGGATCTGTTGGTTCACCGGCTGCATGTTGCCCCAGGGGGTCGAGAAGGCGATCTCGGCGGCGTCGCGGCCGACACCGATGCGCACGAGTCCATCGAGGTCGGCCTGGCGCGTGGCGTCGAACAGCCACCAGCGTCCGTCGAGATAGGCCTCGAAGACCGCATGAAAGTCGCTCGGCACGAGGCCGTGGGCATAGCAGCTGACGAAGCGGGCCGGGATGCCGAGTGCCCGGCAGAAGGCGGTGCCGATATGGGCGAAGTCACGGCAGACGCCGGCCCGCTTGAGGAGGCTCTCGTCGGCGGTCGTCTCGCCGTCGCTGGTCCCCGGCTGGTAGGTGAGGTGGTCGTGAATCCAGTTGCAGATCGCGTTGACCCGCTGATGGCCCTTCGGCAGGGCGCCGAACTCGGCCAGCGCGAAGGGCGTCAGACGATCGGAGGAGACGAAGCGGCTCGGCAGCAGGAAGGGCAGGATGTCGAGGGGCAGTTGCGCGATCGGAGTCTCGTTGATCGTCGCCGGGTCGGCCCGGTGCACGGTGAGCTCGACCTCGGCATTGTACTCCAGCGAGAACTGTCCGACCGGCACGTTGACGCCGAGGTAACGGTTCAGGAGATCGGGCGTGACGTAGATGTCGCGCTTGAGGTTGGGGTTCAGCGTCAAGGTCTCGCTGATGATCTGCAGGCTCCGAAGCCGCGCGACTTCGACGTTGAAGATGAAGGTCGTGTCCGAGAGGATGTTGTAAGAGAGGCTGCAACCGAGCGTGTAGCGCATGGGGGTTCCTTCCATCATGCCGCGGGAGCCTGCAAGGATTACGCCCCCGCCGAACGGAAAGATCCGGTTCCTCGTCCCCCGAATGACAGTCCACACGGGATTGTCGGCGCTTCCAGGCGCGATGTCAGGTTCGGGGCGTCAAGATCACGGTGAGCGAGCGCACCCCCTGCGCGCCGTGGATCAGCACGCCCTCGATGTCGGCGGTGGCCGAGGGGCCGGTGTGGAGCACGGCGTAATCGGCGCGGGCGAAATCCGGGCGACGGTAGGCCGCCTGGATGTTCACGAGGATGTCGGCCGGGTCGAGGAGCACGACGAGGTGCTGGGCGAGGTAGGCGACGGCGTTCACCTGTAATTCGGCCTGCGTGAACAGAACCGAGCCGGTCTCGGCGACCCCGAACACCGCCCGCACGATGGCGACGTCGACGTCGGCGAGGTCCTGCGGCCGGGCGACGGCGGCAAGATCGCGGTTGCCCGCGAATTCCGGCACGGCGGAGGCGATGACCGTCGCCCCGTCGAGGCGCTCGCGCACGCTGGCGAAAAGGTCGTCGCCGGAGGTCGCTTCGGCGAGCCGCCCGCCCATACGCTTCAAGCGCTCGCCGAACTCCGCGACGTGATCGTCGCCAACGAGCGGCGCGAAGAGTGGCACCTCCGGCAGCGGATGCGCGCCGGCCGGGCGGTTCCGGCGGATGCGGGCGAGGGTGTCTTCGCGGACGCTCACTTGATCCCCTCGGTCTTCTTGCCGCCCGCCTTCGTCATGCGGTTCTGCCTGTACCAGGCGTGGAAGGTCTGGCGCGGGGCTTCCGGCATCTCGCGGCCCTTCCCCCAGGTGTTGAGCGGGTTGTAGACGGCAAAACGCGGCAGCACCTTGAGGGCGGAATCGGCGGCCCCGATGGCGGCGCGATAGGTGGCCGGGCGGCTCAGCACCTGGCCCGCCGCCTTCATCATGCCCTGCTTGAGCAGCGGGATGTGGTGCTCCTCGGCCAGGACCTTGCGCCAAGCGAAGATCTGCTCGTGGATGTTGATCTTGACCGGGCAGACGTTGGTGCAGGAGCCGTTCATCGTCGAGGAGAACGGCAGCGTCGAATACTTCCGCTTGTTGAAGGTCGGGTCGATGATCAGTCCGATCGGCCCCGAATAGGTGGCCCCGTAGGAGAGCCCCCCCGAGCGCCGGTAGACCGGGCAGGTGTTCATGCAGGCGCCGCAGCGGATGCATTTCAGCGAGGTCCAGAACTCCTCCATCCCGAGCCGCTCGGAACGGCCATTGTCGACCAGCACCATGTGCATCTCGGTGCCCTTGCGGGGCGCGCGGAAATGCGAGGTGTACTGAGTGATGGGCGAGCCCAGCGCCGAGCGCGAGAGCAGGCGCAGGAACACGCCGAGATGCTCGATGCGCGGGATCAGCTTCTCGATGCCGATGGAATGAATCTGGAGCTTGGGCACGTTGCCCGAGAGATCGGCATTGCCCTCGTTGGTGCAGGTCACCACCGTGCCGGTCTCCGCGATGGCGAAGTTGCAGCCGGTCAGCCCGGCATCCGCCTCCAGGATGAGCGGGCGCGTGTGCATGCGCTGACTCTCGGCCAGATAATGGGCATCGTCGTTCTCCGGGTCGGTTCCCATGGTGCGGGAGAAGACCTCGGCCACGTCGAAGCGGGTCTTGTGCACGGCCGGCACCACCACGTGGCTCGGCTCCTCGTTGTCGAGCTGCTGGATGCGCTCGCCGAGATCGGTCTCGATCACCTCAATGCCGGTGCCGGCCATGTAGTGCCGAAAGCCGCATTCCTCGGTGAGCATCGACTTCGACTTGATCAGCGATTTTGCGCCGTGATCCTTGAGGATGCCGTGGACGATGCGGTTGTGCTCGGCGCCGTCGGCGGCCCAATGCACGTGGACGCCGTTGGCTTTGGCCTGCGCCTCGAACTGTTCGAGGTAGCGGTCGAGGTTGGCCAAGGTGTGGGTCTTGATCTGCGAGGCGAGCTCGCGCAGCTCTTCCCATTCCGGGATGCCGAAGGCGGCCGTGTCGCGCTTGGTGCGCAGGTCCCAGAGCCTCGCGTCGTGCGCCTTCTGGTGCATGGGCGCCGCGAGGAAGCGCTCGGCGGCCTCGGCCTGATCGATCGGCCGATCGCCGCGGATCTTGGCGCCGCGCGGCTGCGGCTCCCGGGGCGCTTTGGCCGAGATCGGCCGCGAGGCGCCCTCGGCGTGCTGGAGGCGCCGGCCGTCCTGGCCGCGTTCGCTCTCGTCGTTGCCGGCCAGCACCTCCGGATGGATCACGCCGTCGCGGCGGGCCTCGTCCCGAGGACGGAGTTCGTCGGACGCACTCATGCGGTCGCTCCATTGAGGATGCGGGCGATGTGAATGAACTTGAGGGGCACGCCGATCCGCTCGGCGCAGCCCTTCTGATGCATCATGCAGGACGAATCGGCCGAGACGACGTACTCGGCCCCGGCCTGAGCGTGGTCCGAGACCTTGTCGTAGCCCATCTTGGCCGAGACGGCGGGCTCGAACACCGAGAAGGTGCCGCCAAAGCCGCAGCACTCGTCGGGCCGGGCCGGGGCCACGATCTCGATGCCCTTGACCTTCTTCAGGAGGTCGAGGGGCTTGGAGAAGAACGGCTTGTTCAGTTCGGACGGCCGGGCATGGTGGATGCCCCGCAGGGCGTTGCAGTTGCCGTGGTAGCCGACCCGGTGCGGGAACTCCGCCCAGGGGAATTCCTCGACCTTGAGGATGTCGTGCAGGAACTCGACCAGTTCGAAGGTCTTGGCCCGCACGGCCTTCACCTCGTCGGTCTGCGGAATCGCCGTGAGGTGCTCGCGCACCTGGTGCACGCAGGATCCGGATGGGGCCACGACGTAGTCGAAGCCCGAGAAATTCTTGACGAACAGCGCCTCTGTGGCGGCGGCCTCCGCGTGGCAGCCGGTGTTGGTCATCGGCTGGCCGCAGCAGGTCTGGTCGAAGGGGTAGTCCACGTCGAGGCCGAAGCGCTCCAGCAATTCCAGCGTGGCGATCCCCACCTCAGGCTCGAAGGCGTCGACGTAGCACGGCACGAACAGTCCGATGCGCATGGCGTTCCCTGGTCCCGCGCCCATCGGGACGCCCCGCCGGCCGCTTTGGAAGTGTTCTATGGTTGGCCTGGGTTTAGAGCATCGGGCGGGACGGGGGAACCGGTTTCGCGCGGGGCAGGGGCGGTTCGACGCGCGCCCGGAAGCCGAGATCCAGCTTGGCGTCCACGTTGAAGGCACCGAGTGAGGTCGGGCAATGGTCCCCGAGGGCGGGGTGCGGCGTCAGGGCCGGTCCGAGCCCGCCACAACGACGGCCCCGCCGATTCCCCGATAAGGTGGCCCGTCCAGGCTGCCCACCAGCCCCTTGGCCAGGAGGCTCAGCGCCAGGGCGGCGAGGAGGAGGCCGGCGGCCTTGTTCATCCGCTGGAGCACGTGGCTGGTCACACAGCCCCGGAACAGGGACACCGCGGTGTTGAGGGTGACCCACCAGGCGAGGGAGCCCAGGAACACGCCGGCCACCAGCACCGGAAGCGGAGCGGCCCCGTGGGCGAGGAGGGCCGGCATCGCCGCGAGGAACAGGACGGGCGTGACGGGGTTCGCCAGGGCGAGCCCGATGGCGCTGCCGTAGCTCGCCGCGAGGGTGCGGCGGCGCTCGCCTTCTTGGCGCTCGCCTTCTTGGCGCAGGACCGTGACGCTGCGCAGGACCCGGACAGCGAGGGCGAGCAGCACCGTCCCCGAGACCAGGGAGAGCACGGCCACGTTCGACCAGGCCGTGGCCAGGTCCGCACCCCACCCCGCCACCAGTGTCCCGTAGGTCAGATGCACGGTGGCGACCCCGAGACCGGTGGCGAGCCCCGTCGGCAGGCCGCCCGACAGGGTTCGCTGGACACAGAGCAGGCTGGTCGGGCCGATCGGCGCGGCGATGGACAGGCCGAGGCTCGCTCCGGAGAGCAGGGCCGTCGCGATGACGCTCATGGCGCGGCGAACGCGCCTAGTTGGCTTTGGCGCCGTCGTCCTCGGAGCGCTCGCGCGGAGACCCGCCCGTCCGCGGATCGACCGACGCGAGGTTCGCGTCCGAGCAACCGATCTGCGCGCGCTCCAGGGCCGACGATGCCTGCGCGCAGGCGATATCGGGCATATCGTTCAACTCGTCGGCCCGTGCGGCGATGCAGGAGACAACGACGATCGAGCAGGCAATCAACAGTCTCATGGCGGGTTCCTCCAGTTTCGGACAGTTTAGCGATGCCCCGGAAAGCGGCATCCTCCGTCCGGCGGAGGGCGACATCATCGGCGTCCTGGAGGCCCGAGGCCCGGGGCGATCCGGACGGACCGGACCGGGCGCCGGCCGAGAAAACATCACCGTTGCAGGGGTTTCCGACGAAGCGATCGGTGCTTGGGATGCCGGGGAGCCCAGCATGCTCGGCGCCGAAATGAGGCCGCGCAACACCCGGCGGGGCTTCACCGGCGCCGGCCGAACCAGGCACATCCCCCGTTTGGAGGATACCTTCGTCAATTTTGGACTGATATTGGACTGATTGCGATCAGTCAGTTCAGCTTGGGGCGGGCCGTGCACGAAGCACTCATCGATCGGATCTACGAGGCTGCCGGTACGCCGGAACTCTGGCCCGATGTCCTCCAGTGCCTCGCGGACACGACGAATTCGGATGGCGGCGTGCTGACGGTGCTTCCACCGGTCGGAAGGCCCCGTTGGATCGTCTCTCCGACCCTCGAGCACCGGATGCGGCAGCACACGGCGACGTCGTGGCGAGGCAGCGGGCGCCTGGCACAGTGGCGCGCGCTGGCTCATGCGGGCTTCGTGCGCGATGTCGACCTGATGCCGGCCTTCCTCGACACAAGGAGCTGCCAGGCCGAGGCGCGATCCTGGCAGGTGGGCACGACGATCCCGCTCCCCAGCGGCGAGGTCGCGATCGTCACGGTCGAGCGCCACGCCGACGCGGGGCCGCACGAGGCCGGTTTTCTGCCGCGGTTGGACGCTTTGCGGCCACACCTCGTTCGGGCCTGCCAGCTCAGCGCCCAGTTCGGCTCCGAGCGCGCACGCGTCACCGCGTCGGCGTTGAACCGGATCGGGCTCCCGGCCGCAATCCTGTCTGCGTCCGGACGGGCACTGACCATGAACGCCCGCCTCCACGAACGGGACGAGGTCCTGCCCACCGGTCACACCGGCGGCCTCGTGTTCAAGAGTCTGACCAACAGCAAATTCCTGCAGGATGCGATCGCCAACGTCGTCGAGGGCCGCAGCATCGTGCAGACCATGCCGGTGCGCACCTATGCGGGGCACCGCACGCACATCGCCCACATCCTCCGCTTCGATCGGCACGCAGACGACGTCTTCGACGAATCCGCCGTTCTCCTCGTGCTGGTGCAGGTAGGCGCGCGGGCCGCTCCGGATGACGGTCTCCTGCACCTCCTCTTCGACCTCACCCCAGCCGAGGCGCGCCTGCTCCAGGCCCTGGCCGGGGGCTTGCGCCTGCAATCCTACGCGGCCAGCGCCGGCGTACAGACCAGCACGGTGCGCACCCAGCTCACCTCGATCTTCCACAAGACGGGCACCAAGCGGCAGGCGGAGCTGCTCAGCATCATCGCCTCGCTCTCGATCTTCAGCGGGCAGCCGACCCATTGCTGAAGTTCGCCGGGCCCTAAAAGGAGCGGGGCATCGGAGGGAGCCGCGCTCAGGTCGGGGGCCGGTCCAGGAAGAGGTCCAGGTCACGCGCGCTCGGGAACGCATCGAAGGCTCCGAACCGGCAGGTGGCGAGCGCACCGCAGGCGGCCGCCTGCCGGAGAACGCCCTCCAACGGCCTTCCGTCGAGCAGGCCCGCGATGAGGCCGGCGCCGAAGGCGTCGCCCGCTCCCACCGTATCGACGGCCGCGACCGCGAAGGCCGGTTGGCGGAGGGGCGGCGAGTCCGGGCGGAACGCGACGGCACCCCGCACGCCCAGCGTCACGACGAGCAGTTCGAGGCCGCCATCGAGCAGGGCCGCGATGGCGGGCGTCGCGCTCCGCGCCTGGGCGATGCAGTCGGGATGACCGAGGCCGAGCTCGGCCGCCTCGACGGCGTTGAGGACGAGGATCGTCGTCTCGGCCAGGATCGCGGGATCGAGGGCGCGGACGGGAGAGGGATTGAGCAGCGTGCGGATGCCCCGGGCTCGCGCCAGGGTGAAGGCCTCCCGGATCGGCGCGTCCGGGGATTCGAACGTCGCGGCGACGAGATCCGAGTCCTGCAGGCGCGGGGCGAATCCCCGGACGTCCTCCGCCGTGAGGGCGAGATTGGCACCGAGGCAGACCGCGAGGCAGTTCTCACCGATTGGATCGACGAAGGCGACCCCGGCCCCCGTCGAGCCCACATGCGGCACCAGCATGTCGGTCGAGAAGCCGACCCGCGCGAAGGTCGACCGGACGACGGGGGAGAAGACGTCCTCGCCGACGGCGAAGATCCCGTCCACGTCGAGGCCGAGGCGGTGCGCAGCCAGCGCGAGGTTGAAGCCCTTCCCGCCCGGCTCCGCGAGGAAGGCGGAGCCTCCGAGGGATTCCCCCGCCTGCGGCAACCGCGCGACCTTCACGGAACAGGCGATCACGAAACTGCCTACGACGAAGACCCGCATGGAGCACCCCGGCCCGATCCGCTATGAACGTCTGGTACAGGAGGTCGGTTAAACGTGCGCCGGAAAAATCGGACGGGACATGGCGATGTCGAGCCGGATCTCGCTGTCAGCGATCGCCCCTCGGTGCTGTCCCTCCTGCGGCTTCGGGACGATACCGCGATGCCCCTCTATCGGCAGATCGAGGGACAGCTGCGCGACCTGATCGTGTCGGGCACTCTGCCGCCCGGCGTCATCCTGCCGGCGGAACGCCAGCTGGCCGACAGTCTGGGCGTCAGCCGCGTCACGGTCCAGCGCGCCTATGCCGAGCTCAGCGAGGACGAGCTTCTCCTGCCGCGTGGCCGCTCCGGCTTCCTCGTGCGTCGCCGTCCGGAGCCCGTGCGGCCCGGCATGGACCGCCTCAAGGGCTTCACCGAGGAGATGCGGGAACTCGGAAAGGTGCCCTCCTCGCGAATCCTGGAGCGCGCGGTCGCGGAGGACCGCTCGATCGCCTCGATCTTCGGCCTCCCGTCCACAGCCCCGTTCCTAAAGCTCACGCGGGTCCGCTCCGGCGACGGCGTGCCGATGTCGCGGGAGGTCGCCTGGTACAACATCCGGGCCGTGCCCGCCCTCGAAGGCGCCGACCTCTCGGGCTCGGTCTACGCCTTCCTGGCCCAGCACGAGGCGGGCCGCCTCGTGCGCTGCGAGCAGACGGTGGAGGCGACCATGCCGAATGCGGAGGAATCCGAGATCTTCGCGTTCGAGAAGCCGCTGCCCTGCCTGCTGATCAAGCGGCACAGCTACAATCGGGACGCCGTCATGGTCGAGTATGTCGAGGGCCTGTTCCGGGGCGATGCCTATCGCTACCGGGTCGATCTGACCCGGTAGGTCGACGGGACGACCCGGGTCGAGCCCTCACCGCAGAAGATTGGTCTTGGCCAGATCGAGCACGGAATCCCCGCGCCCGCTCATCACGGCACGCAGCACGTAGAGGCTGAAGCCCTTCACCTGCTTACCGTCGATCTTCGGGGGCATGGAGAGTTCCTGCCGGGCGACCACGCAGTCGAGGAGGGCCGGCCCCGGATGGGCCATCACCTCGCGCACGGCCGCCTCCAGCTCGGCCGGGTCCTCGACCCGGACCGCGTGGATGCCGGCGCCGCGGGCCATGGCGGCGAAATCCGGGTTGTCCAGGGACACGCCGGTCTCGATGTAGCCGGCGGCCTTCATCTCCAGCTCGACGAAGCCGAGGGTGCCGTTGTTGTAGACCACGATCTTGAGGGGCAGCTTGTGCTGGCGCAAGGTGAGGAGGTCGCCCATCAGCATGGCGAAACCGCCATCGCCGGAGAGCGAGACGACCTGCCGTTCGGGATAGGCCGATTGCGCGCCGATGCCCTGCGCCATGGCGTTGGCCATCGATCCGTGGACCCAGGAGCCGATGAGCCGGCGCCGGCCGTTCATCTTCAGGTAGCGGGCCGCCCAGATCGTCGGGGTGCCGACATCGGCCGTGAACACCGCGTCGTCGGCGGCCGCCTCGCTGACGAGCTTCGTCAGGTATTGCGGGTGGATCGGCTGCTTGGCCGATTTGAGGCCGAACCAGCCCTTGGCCGGCGCGCCGGTCGCAAGATCGTCGAGGTCCTCCCGCGCCTTGGCGTAGTGCTTCAGGGCGGCATCGAGATGCTTGCGCTCGCTCTTGACGGTGAGCTTCGGCAGCAGCGCCCGCAGGGTGTCATCGACATGGCCCACGAGGCCGAGGTCGAGCTTGCAGCGGCGCCCGAGTTGGCCCGGGCGGATATCGACCTGGGCGATCTTGGCGTCCTGCGGGTAGAACTGCCGATAGGGGAAATCGGTGCCGAGCATCAGCAGCGTGTCGCAGGACATCATCGCGGCGTAGCCCGAGGAGAACCCGATCAGCCCCGTCATGCCAACATCGTAGGGGTTGTCGTACTCGACCACGTCCTTGCCGCCGAGCGCGTGCACGATCGGGCTCTTCAGGGCCTCGGCAAGCCGGAGCAGCTCGGCATGTGCTCCCGCGCAGCCGCGCCCGCACAGCAGGGTGATCCGCTCCGAGCCGTTGAGGAGGTCGGCCAGCGCGTTCAGCTCGGTCTCGGCGGGGCGCACCACGGGCCGGGGCGGGATCAGCCCGGCATTGGGGGCGACGCCGCGGGTGGGCGCATCCATCAGGGCGACGTCGCCGGGGATGATCACCACGGCGACGCCGGAGAGGCCGATCGCCGCCCGCATGGCGTTCTCCAGCACCTGCGGCAGTTGCGAGGCGTCGCCCACCATCTCGCAATAGTGGCTGCACTCGCGGAACAGCTCGCCCGGATGCGTCTCCTGGAAATAGCCCGAGCCGATCTCGGCGGTGGGGATGTGCGCCGCGATGGCCAGCACCGGGGTACGGGTGCGGTGGCAATCGTAGAGGCCGTTGATGAGATGGACATGGCCCGGTCCGCAGGACCCGGCGCAGACCGCGAGCTTGCCCGAAAGCTGGCTGTCGGCCCCCGCCGCGAAGGCCGCCACCTCCTCGTGCCGGACATGCACCCAGTCGATGGTGCCTCGTACCCGGAGGGACTCGGTGAGGCCGTTCAGGCTGTCACCGACGATGCCGTAGATGCGCTGGATGCCGGCTTGGTCGAGGGTGTCGACGATGAGGTCCGCGACGGTGACGATCTTCATGGGGCACAGGCTCCGGTTGTCACGAGCCGAACCTTCACCGTCGCGGGGAGTTCCACCGGGGAGCGTGTCCCCGGTGCGGATGTGTCACGCGGTGCGCGCCCCGCGCAGCCGCTCCCGGTCACGGCCCTCAGCAGCTGAGGCGCCGCCCCTCCTTGCGACCGAAATTCCGGTAGTGGACAGCGGCCGAGGGCATCTGGCCCTGCTCGACCGCGCGGCGGACGTCGGGATTGCAGCGCAGGTACTCGCGCTCGTCGAACCCGTATTCCCGTCCGCGGTCGCGGCGCCCGCGACCCTCGTCGTCCGAGGCCCGGCGGCGGTCGTCGCGGTCGTCGTAGCGGGAACCGCGCTCACGATAGCCGTCGTCGCGCCCCTCGTAGCGGGAACCCCGGTCGCGGGAGCCGTAGTCGCGGTCGCCGTAGGGCTGCGCGAGGGCCGGTCCCATCAAGGTGAGGCCGACCACCACCATTCCACCGAGCAGCTTCATGTTCCGTGTTCTCCGCGTTCGATGCGTTGAAACACCTCATGTACAGATTTGGTTCGGTAAAGCGCGGCGTTTGATGACGTAGGGCCGCTCGACGGTTCATTCGCACACGCGGCACGGACCGATGGCCCGGCCCGGCCCCGGCCCGAAGCGTGGCTGTGGCGGGGTCGCAACACCGCGAAAGCATCCAGACTTTGCCTTGGGAGCCCCCAGCCTCCGCCGCGATCCCGCCATAAACCGGGACCACCTCAGGAAGCGCGGTAAACGATAGTCCCCCCAACGATTTACCGCAGAGTTCAGATGCTTTCCGAAGTTCGGCTCCCGGGAGTCGCGCGCTTGCCCCATGGGGCACGTGCGATCCCGTGCCCGCGGGCGCCCTGAAGTCAATCGAAGCGTAGCAGGCCGGGGCGGCGAGACAGACGATGGACGCGCGTAAAACCGACAAGTCGAAGCTTCCGAGCCGCCATGTCACGGAGGGGCCCGAGCGCGCGCCCCACCGCTCGTACCTCTATGCCATGGGCCTGACCCGCGAGCAGATTCACCAGCCGCTGGTGGGCGTCGCCTCCTGCTGGAACGAGGCCGCCCCCTGCAACATCTCGCTGATGCGCCAGGCGCAGGCGGTGAAGAAGGGCGTCTCGGCCGCCAACGGCACCCCGCGCGAGTTCTGCACCATCACGGTGACGGACGGCATCGCCATGGGCCACGCCGGCATGCGCGCCTCGCTGCCCTCCCGCGAGGTCATCGCCGATTCCGTCGAGCTGACCATGCGCGGTCACGCCTACGACGCCCTCGTGGGACTGGCCGGCTGCGACAAGTCCCTGCCCGGCATGATGATGGCCATGGTGCGCCTCAACGTGCCGTCGATCTTCATCTATGGCGGCTCGATCCTGCCCGGCTCGTTCCGCGGCCGGCCGGTCACCGTGCAGGACCTGTTCGAGGCTGTCGGCAAGGTCGCCGTGGGCGACATGAGCCTCGACGACCTCGACGAACTGGAGCAGGTCGCCTGTCCCTCGGCCGGGGCCTGCGGCGCCCAGTTCACCGCCAACACCATGGCCACCGTCTCCGAGGCCATGGGCCTCGCGCTGCCGTACTCGGCCGGCGCCCCGGCCCCCTACGAGATCCGCGACAGATTCTGCATGACGGCCGGCGAGAAGGTGATGGAACTCATCGCCAAGAACATCCGCCCGCGCGACATCGTCACCCGCAAGAGCCTCGAGAACGCGGCGGCCGCCGTCGCAGCCTCCGGTGGCTCCACCAACGCGGCCCTGCACCTGCCGGCGATCGCCCACGAATGCGGCATCAAGTTCGACCTGTTCGATGTCGCCGAGATTTTCAAGCGCACCCCCTACATCGCGGACCTGAAGCCGGGCGGGCGCTACGTCGCCAAGGACATGTTCGAGGTCGGGGGCATCCCGCTCCTGATGAAGACGCTCCTCGACCACGGTTTCATGCATGGCGACTGCATGACGGTCACGGGCCGCACCATGGCCGAGAACATGGAGCGGGTGCACTGGAACCCGGACCAGGACGTCGTTCGCTCCGCCGCCACGCCCTTGACCCCCACCGGCGGCGTCGTCGGCCTGCGCGGCAACCTCGCCCCCGAGGGCGCCATCGTGAAGGTCGCGGGCATGTCGGAGGAGAAGCAGGTTTTCACCGGCCCGGCCCGGGTGTTCGATGGTGAGGAGGCCTGCTTCGAGGCGGTGCAGGAGCGCACCTACAAGGAAGGCGAGGTTCTGGTCATCCGCTACGAGGGCCCGAAGGGCGGCCCGGGGATGCGCGAGATGCTCTCCACCACGGCGGCGCTCTATGGCCAGGGCATGGGCGACAAGGTCGCGCTGATCACCGACGGTCGCTTCTCTGGCGCCACCCGCGGCTTCTGCGTCGGCCATGTCGGGCCCGAGGCGGCGGTGGGCGGCCCGATCGGCCTGATCCGCGACGGCGACGTCATCACCCTCGACGCGATTCACGGCACCCTCGACGTGGCGGTCTCCGATGAGGAATTCGCCGCGCGCCGGGCCGCCTGGAGCCCGCGCACCAACTCGGCCACCTCCGGCTACCTGTGGAAGTACCAGCAGACCGTCGGTCCGGCGGTGAACGGCGCGGTGACCCATCCGGGCGGCGCCGAGGAGACGCACACCTATGCGGACATCTAGGACAGCCCACGGCCGCGCCATGCGGCCGGCGCGGGCCGCCCGGGATCGGCCGCTGGCGCGCCTGGGCCGACGGCTCGCCGCGGCGGCGGGACTCGTGATGCTCGTGGGCACCCTTCCGGCGGCGGCCCTCGACGCCACAGCCCGGACGCCGGTGCCCGGCGGCAGCTACCGCAACGCCCGCGAGGCGCTGCGGATGGGCGTGCGCGACTACAATGCGGGCGACAAGGAAGGCGCGGCTCGCGCTCTCGAATACGCCGCCGACCAGGGCCACGCTCTGGCGCTGTGGAAACTCGGTCGCATGTATGCCGAGGGCGACGGCGTGCCCCACGACGACCTCAAGGCCTTCGAGTTCTTCTCCCGCATCGCCGACGACACTACGGACGACGGACCGGACGCCCAGAACTCGGGCGTTGTGGCGAGCGCCTTCACGGCTTTGGGCGCCTACTTCCTCGATGGGATCAAAGGCACCTACGTGCGCGCGAACCCCGAGCGCGCCTACGACATGTTCAACTACGCGGCGTCGTATTTCGGGGACCCGAACGCGCAGTACAACCTCGGCCGGCTCTACCTCGACGGCACCGGCGTCGACACCGACGCGCGCCAGGCCGCGCGCTGGTTCAACCTCGCCGCCGAGAAGGGCCATGCCCCCGCCCAGGCCCTGCTCGGCCAGATGCTGGTCAACGGCCAGGGCGTACCGGCCCAGCGCGCCCGCGGGCTGATGTGGCTGTCCCTCGCCCGGCAGGCCGCCCAGGGCCGAAAGGACGAGTGGATCATCGCGCTGTACGACAAGGCCTGGGCGGCCGCGAACGAGGACGACCGCGCCGCCGCGATGGCACAGGCCTCGCAGGCCACGACGCAGGTCACCGGCTCCGCACGCCGGCGCCGCTGACGCATCCGGGGTGGGGATCGCGCCGATCGCGCGACCTCGACCCTGTCGTGACGGCAACGCTTCGCCGGCACGGTCCCTGTCCGCACCGACTCGACGAAAAGGCGCCGTCGTTTCGACGCGCGCGGGGATGCGCGCGTCATGCAAGCGCACGTGCGATGAACGAAACGCTCAGATTGCGAGCGATCAATTTTCGCAAAGAAAAATTTTTATCTTACGGAAGATACTTGATCGACCTTTTTGGAATGCCCCGCTCTCTCTCGCGGCAATGCATTTTTCCTTATAAAATCGTATCAAACCGTATTTCTATAGTGTAGAACTCTATTCTTTCTGGAATATCACCTCGATCACAAGCAAGGGATACCGGCCGCCGAGCCCTGGCGTGTAAAGCTCCGCCTCTGTACGGATGGGCTAACCAACACGCCACGTCGCGCATCGCAATCTGTTTCGCCACACAGGTCCTGTCGCGTCGGATACGGTTTTCGGGAGCCGACTCAATTTCTGGTCCTGTGTTCACTGATCCGGTGCTGGATCCTCCCGAGAGCATAGCGACGCATCCGGCGTCACCCATCCGGCTCATACAGCCCAATCCGCCACGCCTCAGCGCGATGACGCGAGAGTTGGAGGCCATCGAGCCCTCCGGACGCTTCAGCAATTACGGGCCCGTGAACACGCGGCTCGAGCAGGCGCTGGTCCGGGATCTGTTCGGGGGAAGCGGCGCCTGCGTCACGGTGTGCAACGCCACCCTGGGCCTGATGCTGGCGATCCGCCAAGCCGTCGATGCCGCGCGCCACCCGGCGGCACGGCGCGCGCCGGCCTACGCGCTCATGCCGGCCTTCACCTTCGCGGCCACGGCGCACGCGGCCCTGTGGTGCGGGTTGACGCCACTGCTCTGCGATATCGACCCGGAATCCTGGATCGCCTGCCCGGAGGCGGAGCGCGCCCTGGTCGAGCGCTACGGCGAAGCCATCGCGGTGATCGTCCCCTGCACCACCTTCGGATGTCCCGTCGATCGCGCGCACTACGAGGGACTGGCGGCGTCGATCGGGGCTGCCATCGTCGTCGATGCCGCGGCGGCCGTGGGCACGCGAGACGCGGACGGACTGAGCGTCGGCACGGGCTGGCGCGCACCGAGCGTGTTCTCGATGCACGCGACCAAGCCCTTCGCGACCCTCGAGGGCGGGTTCGTCTACTCGGCCGATCCCGACCGCATCTTGGGATTGCGGGCCATGGCCAATTTCGGTTTCGACGGCGCGCGCTCGGCGATCATGCCCGGCCTCAATGCCAAGATGAACGAGGTGACGGCCGCCATGGGCCTCGCCCG
Source organism: Methylobacterium sp. J-078 (assembly GCF_022829285.1). GTDB lineage: Bacteria > Pseudomonadota > Alphaproteobacteria > Rhizobiales > Beijerinckiaceae > Methylobacterium. Next base: position 237,665 of record NZ_JAKSYI010000132.1, on the reverse strand, counting down.
GATCGAGGCCATGCCGGACATCCTGCTTCATCGCGAGACCCTCGCGGGGGCCTATCGGGCGCTGCTGCCCGAACTGATGTTCCAGGACTGTCGCGCCGTGTCCCAGGCGCATGTCTTCCTGCCGGCCCTGTTGCCGCGCTCGGTGCCTGGCGGACGCGCCGCGCTGATCCGCCGAGCCGCGCAGGCGGGCATCGAACTCGGGACGTATTATGCGCCGCACCTGGGTGACCAACCCTATTTCCGGGAGACCTGCCTTCGTGGCGATCTGCCGGTCACCGATGATGTCAGCGCGCGGATCGTCTCCCTGCCCCTGCACGAGGGGCTGGCGCTGCGGGATGTCCGCCGCGTCGCGACCTTGATCAAGGAAGCCTGCCTGTGAGCACGACGCCGAACGCTCCCGAGACGGTGGCGCTCTACGATGCTTTCGCGGCGGATTACGACCGGCGCTTCGACTCGGAACCCCTGCGACGGATCTACGAGCAGCTGAGCTGGGAGCGCGTCGCGGCTCTATTGCCGCCCGGGCCCGATGGAATCGTGGATGTGGGCTGCGGGACGGGCCGCACCGTGGAGCGCCTGCTTCCCCTCGGCCATGCGGTGACGGGGATCGAACCTTCGGGCGCGATGCAGGATGTGCTGACGGCCAAGCTCGCGGGCCGGACCGGTTTCACCCTGCTGCCGCAGACCATGGAGGCGGCGGAAATCGAGCCGGGCCGGGCCGGGGCCGTGCTGGCGATGGGATCGCTGCAATACGCGCCCGATCCCGACGCGATGATGCGGCGGTTCGTCGAGTGGGTCCGACCAGGGGGCCTCGTCTGCGTGATGGTGGATTCCAGCGTCGCCCTGACCTTCGAGCTGCTGCGCCTGAAACGGCCGGACGAGGCGGTGCTGCGCCTTGAGGAGCAGCGCGGCGTCTTCGCCTATGCGGGCCGCCGCTCCGCCCTCCACCTGTTCGATGCGGACCAGATCCGCGGCGTCATGGCCCGCGCCGGCCTCATTCGCATCGACGCCTGCGGCATCCTCATGTCCGTCAGCGCCCTGGGGCGCGGCCCGTGCGAGGAGGCGATCCGCGACGACGAGGCGGCCTTCCTGGCCACCGAACGGCGCCTGCAGACGTTCCCCGCCCTCGCGAACGCGGGCAAGCACATCCTGGCCTGGGGCTACAGACCTGAGGGCTGATCCGGGCTCCACTTGATCAAAGCGGAGCCCGGATCGGCAAGCCAGCGCGGCGCCTGAGCGAAGCCCAAATCCGCGATCCCGCAGGGATCGCCGGAAGGGGTGACGGATTTGGTATGATTCCGGTCAGGTCAGGCGGTCCCAGACTCCGCGCAGGCGCGAACGGTGCGACGCACCGGACGTGTCGCTCGTCGACCCGGCGAGGACGTGCCGCAGGGGGCTGACGCCCGACGCGAGGCCCTTCTCGAGTCGGTACAACTCCGGATCGAAATCGACGCAGGGGAAACGCCCGCACTTTTCCCCCACGCGGATGTAATCGAGGAGCGGATTGACACCCTTCGGGATTTCGCGGGCGTAGGTCGCCAGGTACCAGGCCGAATCGAAGCGGGGATTGGGATGGCGGGCCTCCTGCCAGCCGAACGCGCAGTAATGCGTCAGCGGATCGAGCGTGGAGGTCGCGACATCGGGATTCTTCGCCACATAGTAATCCGGGTCGAACAGTTGGGAGGCGGCGATAACGTCCATCTCCTCCGGAAAACTCAGTTCGCCGTCGGTTTCGTCCGACGCATGGAGGCCCGGCACCCGACGGGCATAGGCGCGGATGGCCCTGAGATCGGCCTCCGTCTGCGCACGGTTGCGCAGGTAATGTGCCCCATGCCGGGCTTCGATGTCTTGGGATTGCAGGCCGCCGGCCAGAGATTCGTTTCGCGCGCAGACGTAGTCCAGGCCGAGGCTCTTGTAGTGCAGCAGCTTCACCTGGCGCTGCGGTTCGTGGACGATGTGCCCGGTCGGCGCGGCCGCGTGGCGGCCGTTGTAGTAATTGATCTCCGTCACGGCCTGGGGATCGAAGATGGCCGGCTTGTCGTAGGCCGTTTCCCGGGCGCCGCGCACGACGTGCTGCCACAGCGGACGCGGGTCGGTGGGAAAGGTGTCGGCGATCATGTTGTAGCCGAGCGCCGTGATGAAGGTGACGCCGACGTAACGCGAGCGCGCAAGATAACCGCGCAGGTCGGGATGGTGGAGATGCTCGTCCATCTCGGCGGTGACGATCCACTCGGCCTGCCCCCGCGAGCGGGTCCAGGCCGAATTCATCAGCGCGTTGTAGGTGTCCATGAAGGAACCACCTCGCGTCTTGACGTCGGCTACGACGATCCTGTCGTCACCACTCAGCAGTTTCAGGCTCCCGTCCGTCGAACCATTGTCAAAAACATAGATCCTGTCGACAATCGGGAGATAATGCGCAAGAAAATAAGGAATCATGGCCTCTTCATTCAAACACATACAGTAGAGATGAATGGCCATAGATTCGAAACCCCGGCAGTTTCCGCTCCGTAATCAGGCGTATAGAGGAACGGTCACGAGCCATGCAATCGGGGACAGGACCGGATACCCCGTCCGCCCCCATCGAAAGCCGGCGTGCCGAGAGCCGTATCCGCCCTGATTGCATCAGGCCGGCGGCTCTTGGCTCTTGTCTTACCGTGCATTTCGGCAACGAACCGGTTTTCACGTCGTCGGAATGCACTCTCGGCAGTCGGCAGACGGTCGCATCAGGCGGCGACCGTTTGCCCGGTCCTCAGCGTGGGCTCGTGGGCGCTGCCAGGGCCGTGGCGAAGGAAGGCCGGGCCAGGATTTCAGTCACGTACGCCGCAAGCTTGGGCCAGCGACCGGCATCGACGGACTCGCCGGCGAGATGCAGGTTGTGGAAGCCGGTCACCACCGAGATGTCGGCGATGCTGAAGGCGTTACCCACGAGGTAGGGCCCGTCGATCTGCCCCTCGAGGTAATCGTAGATTTTCGGCAGTTCCTCGGTCAGGGCCTTGGCCACGGCAGCGTCGTCCCCGGGCTGCCCGAGAAGTTTCGGCTTCACCACCCGATTGGCGAAGGGCTTGATGATGACGTCGAACATCTCGGTGTCGCCGTACTTATCGAACCAGATTGCGCGGCCGCGCGCCTTCGCCTCGGACGGGAACAGGGCCGGGCTCGGAAACTTCGCCTCGAGATAGGTCAGGATCGCCGAGGAATCGGCCAGGAGGAAGCCGTCGTCGTCGAAAGCCGGGATCTTGCCCAGCGGGCTCGCCGCCTGGAAGGCCGGGTCCTTGTCGTGGAAGAACAGCGGGATGTGCTCGGCCGCCTCTCCCTTCTCCGCCAGGGCGACGAGGACCTTGCGGACGTAGGGTGAATAGCCGGTGCCGTAGAGTTTCACGCGGGGGTTTCTCCATATGGAAGGATCGGTGGTGGCCCAACCCGCGGGCAGCCGGATCGTTCGCTCACGCGTCTGTGAGTTCGGCCGTCACCGGCACGTGGTCGGAGGGCTTCTCCAGACCGCGCAGGTGCTTCTGCACCGAGGCCGAGACCAGCCGGTCGGCGGCCTGCGGCGAGAGCAGGAGGTGGTCGATGCGGATGCCGGCATTCCGGTTCCAGGCCCCCGCCTGGTAGTCCCAGAAGGTGTAGAGGCCGGCGCGCGGATCGCAGGCGCGCAGGGCGTCCGTATAGCCCTCGGCCAGCAGCGCCCGGAAGGCGGCCCGGCTCCGGGGCAGGAACAGCGCGTCCGCGCGCCAGGCCTCCGGGTCGGCGGCATCCTCGGGCTCCGGGATGACGTTGTAGTCGCCGGCCAGCACCACCGCCTCCTCGGCCGCGCGCAAGGCCTGCGCATGGGCCCGCAGCCGCTCCAGGAAGCCGAGCTTGTAGGGGTATTTCGGGCTGTCGACCGGATTGCCGTTGGGTAGGTAGATCGAGGCGACGCGCACGGGGCGCACATCCTCGCCGGAGACCAGCGCCTCGATGTAGCGGGCCTGCTCGTCGCTGGCGTCGCCCGGCAGGCCGCGGCGGATCTCGGACATCGCCAAGGGCGCGCGCACCAGCAGGGCGACGCCGTTATAGGCCTTCTGGCCCAGCGTCTCGACGGCGTAGCCCGCCGCCTCGATCTCCGCCCGGGGGAAGCCCTCGTCCTGGCACTTCAGCTCCTGCAGGCAGACCACGTCGGGCTTGGCCTCGTCGAGGAAGCCGACGAGGTGCCCGACGCGCTGCTTGATCGAATTGACGTTCCAGGTGGCGATCCGCATGGGCAGGGAGTCTCTGAGGGCGTTTGCGCGAGGAGGGCTTGCGCACGAGGACGTCCGTCATCGGGCCTTCGCCTCGGACTGGCAAGGCGTCACGCAGGCTGTGGATCGATCGGTGAGGGGGCCGGATGACCGGGGACTGGACGGCGCCGATCTGCGCCTATTGCGAGCGCGGCGATCCCGGCTTCTGGGCGGAGCCGGTCAACGCCCTGTCGAACGGCGCCTTCCTGGTCGCGGCAGCCCTGGCGGCGTGGCGGGTACGCCGCGCCGGGACGGTGGATGCGCCGGCCTTCCTGCTCAGCGCCCTGGTGGCGGTGGTGGGTGTCGGCTCGTTCCTGTTCCACACCCTGGCGGTGCGCTGGTCGCTGCTGGCCGACGTCATCCCGATCGCACTGTTCATCTACGCCTACTTCCTCCTGGCGATGCGGCGCTACTTCGGCCTCGGCCTCGTGGCGGCGCTGGCAGCCACCCTGGCCTTCGCGGCAATCAACATCGGCCTGGAGCCGGCCCTCGACGCGGCGACGGGCCGGTCGATGGACGCGCTGACCAACGGCTCGATCGGCTACGCCCCGGCGATCCTGGCGCTCGCGGGCGTCGCCGCAGGCCTGCTGGTGCCGCAGGGCTGCCGTCTCGGCCCGGCCCGGCGCGAGGCCGGCCGGGCGCTTCTCGGCGTCGCCCTGCTGTTCGCCGTCTCGCTCGCCTTCCGCACCCTCGACCGGGCAATCTGTCCGGTCTGGCCCCTCGGCACCCATGCCCTCTGGCACCTCCTGAATGCCGGCGTGCTCTACGCGCTCATCGCCATCGCGGCCCGCTACCGCGAGCGCCGATCGTAACCCGGCGGGTCTTCAGCGGCCGGCCGTTTTGTTGCGCCTCCTGCCAAATCGTTGCAGAAGATCGGGCCGCGTCGAGCGCGGCATTCGCCTCCGCCGACCGACGCCGGGCCCGCACCGCCGCCGGACGCGGCAGGTCCACGGCGCGACAGAGTGACGGAACACACCATGACACAGAGCCTTCGCCTCGGCGTTGCCGGCCTCGGCACCGTCGGCGCCGCCGTCGTCCGGATGGTCGCCCGCCGGGCCGAGGCCCTCGGCCGGACCAGCGGGCGGACGATTCGCGTCACCGCCGTCTCGTCGCGCGACCGGGGCCGCGACCGCGGCCTCGACCTTGCCGGCGTGACCTGGTTCGACGATCCCGTTGCCCTGGCGACCTCCGGCGAGGTCGATTGCGTGGTCGAGCTCATCGGCGGCGCCGAGGGACCGGCCCGGGAGACGGTCGAGGCGGCACTGGCGTCCGGCAAGCACGTGGTCACCGCCAACAAGGCGCTGCTGGCCAAGCACGGCGCGGCACTCGCCCGGCAGGCCGAGGCGGCGGGCGTGGCGCTCGCCTACGAGGCCTCCGTCGCCGGCGGCATCCCGGTGATCAAGGCCCTGCGCGAGGGCCTGACCGGCAACGCCGTATCGCGCGTCTACGGGATCATGAACGGCACCTGCAACTACATCCTCACCCGGATGGAGCGCGAAGGCCTGACCTTCGAGGCCTGCCTCAAGGACGCCCAGGCCCTCGGCTACGCCGAGGCCGACCCGACCTTCGACGTCGAGGGCTTCGACACCGCCCACAAGCTCGCGATCCTGACGAGCCTCGCCTTCGGCACCGAGATCGACGCCGAGGGCGTCTCCGTGGAGGGCATCTCGGCGATCCAACCCCTCGACCTGACCATGGCCGAGGAGCTCGGCTACCGGATCAAGCTCCTGGGCGTCGCGCAGGCCGCGGCCGGCGGCATCGAGCAGCGGGTGCACCCGACCATGGTGCCGAAATCCTCGGCCATCGCCCAGGTCATGGGCGTGACCAACGCCGTCACCATCGACGCCGACGCGGTGGGCGAACTCACCCTGATCGGCCCCGGCGCCGGCGGAGAGGCCACCGCCTCGGCCGTCGTCTCCGACATCACCGACATCGCCGCCGGCACCCGCCGCCCGACCTTCGGGCGCCCCTCGGCCAGCTTGAGCCCGTCGCAGCGCGTCGCCATGCAGCGGCACGAGGGCGGCTACTACATCCGCCTCACCGTGCACGACCGCCCCGGCGTCGCCGCGGGCGTCGCCACCCGCATGGCCGAGCGCGACATCTCCATCGAGAGCATCCTGCAGCGGCGCTCCGAGAGCGCGGCCTCGAAGGACCCGCACGGCCGCTCGGGCCAGCCGGTGCCCCTGGTCCTCATCACCTACGCCGCCACCGAGGGCACGATTCGGGACGCCCTCGACGCCATCGCGGCCGACGGGCTGCTCGCCGAGGCACCCCAACTGATCCGGATCGAGCGCGAGTAGCCGCCTGGCCCTCGAACCTGAAGCCGGATCCGTGAAGAAAAGTGCGTGCAAGGTCGGGAAACCTCATTTCCTCGGCGCATTTTAGTTCATAGAGAGCGCCGACAGACACGCGAAGGGACTCAAGGCTTACATGTCCGGTGACAATCGTGAACTCCGCGCGCCGGTGGCTCGGTCCCTGACCCTCGAACTCGCGCGCGTCACCGAGCGGGCGGCCATCGCCGCCGCCCGCCTGCGCGGGCAGGGCCGCGAGAAGGAGGCCGACCAGGCCGCCGTCGACGCCATGCGCCTCGAACTCAACCTGCTGCCTATCGACGGCACCGTCGTGATCGGCGAAGGCGAGCGCGACAACGCCCCGATGCTCTATATCGGCGAGCGCCTCGGCACCGGCGACGGCCCGAAGGTCGACATCGCCGTCGACCCCCTGGAGGGCACGACCCTCTGCGCCAAGGACATGCCCGGCGCCATCGCGGTCACCGCCCTGGCGGAAGCCGGCTCGCTGCTCGCCGCTCCCGACGTCTACATGCAGAAGATCGCCATCGGCCCGGGCTATCCGGCGGGCCTCGTCGATCTCGATGCCAGCCCGGCGGACAATATCGGGGCGCTTGCCCGGCACAAGGGCGTCGACCCCGCCCAGATCACCGCGATCATCCTCGACCGGCCGCGCCACATGCAGCTCGTGGCGGCGGTGCGGGAGACCGGGGCCGGCATCCGCCTGATCTCGGACGGCGACATCGCGGGCATCATCCACACCGCCAACGCCGACGCCACGGGTGCCGACATTTATCTCGGTATCGGCGCGGCCCCCGAGGGCGTCATCGCCGCCGGGGTGCTGCGCTGCATCGGCGGCCACATGCAGGGCCGCCTGATCCTCGACAGCCACGACAAGCGCGAGCGCGCCGCCCGGATGGGCATCAGCGATCCGAACCGGAAGTACGAGTTGCACGACATGGCCCGCGGCGACGTCATCGTCGCGGCCACCGGCGTGACCGACGGCGCCCTCCTCAGGGGCGTCCGCTTCCGGCCCGGCCTGATCGAGACCGAGACCGTGGTCTACCGCTCGGCCAGCGGGACGGTCCGGCGCATGCTCTGCGAGCACCGCCTGCTCGGCGACGCCTGAACCCGGGCTGGTGGGCCCGCCGGCGCGGAATACGCCGACCGCGCCCCATCCTATGTTTGCGAAGCCGGAACGATAAGGTTCGGCGGCCCGCCGGGATCTGTTCGAGGATCCCAAAGACCAGACCAGTGCCGCTTCGACGAGTATAGGCGCCCAAAGTCGGCACAATGCCGCCATCAAAATGTCTGTCCGGCCGAATGAGATGCCCGCGTGACGGGCGAATACTTCCACGTTCGTCGCCCGAGCCTGCAAGGGCGCGGATGGAGGGACCGGCATCGGCGCCGGCCCGGAACGGCGGACCGCGCTGACCATGATCGACCCTGCCAAATCCGACGATATCCAGGTCACCGATGTCAGGGTCGGCCCGACCGCGCCCCCCAGGCGGATCTGGCCGGGCGTCGCCGCCGGTGGCACGCTCGCGCTGGCCGTCCTCCTCGGGGGTGGCCTAGCTGACTGGTCCCGGCAGCCGAAACCGGCCCTGCAGGACGCCGTGGCCACCGCGCCGCTGATTTCGGCCGTGCCGGAGCCGGAGGCGGCCGAAATCGCGGCGGCGTCCGCACCCGAGACGCAGGCGCCCGCCGTGCCCGCCGAACGCGCGCAGGGCGAAACGCCCGCTGCGACGCCCGAGACCGCCCTCGCGACGGCCGCACCCGAGCCGTCGGCTCCGGACGCCGTGCCGGCGCCATCATCCACCCTCGCCGCCGTCGCGCCGCCCCTGGTGCCGCGGCTGGTCCCGCTCCCGGTGCCGCGTCCCCCCGAGTTTCGTTCGGGCCGGGCCGCATCGCGCGCGCCGCGCTCCGCCGCGCGCCAGGCCCTGCCCGTCGCCGCAGCCCCGCCGGAGGACACCCGCTCGTTCGTCGAGAAACTGTTCGGCATCGAGAATCCCGAACCGCCGCGCCTCGCCTACGCGGCCCTCGAGACGAAGCCCGCCGAGGATGTCTTCCGCAGGGCCCTGAACCTCGTGCCGCGCGGCACCGGCGGCGTCGCGGTCTACGACATCCGCGCCAGGGTGGTGACGCTTCCGAACGGCGAGAAACTCGAGGCGCATTCGGGGCTCGGCGAGAGCATGGACGATCCCGCCCACGTGCATGTCCGCATGAAGGGGCCGACCCCGGTCGGCACCTACGACATCACCGAGCGCGAGCAGCCCTTCCACGGCGTGCGCGCCCTGCGCCTCCATCCCGTCGGAGGGCCGGAGGCGGTGCACGGCCGGGTCGGCCTCCTCGCGCACACCTACATGCTGGGGGCGAGCGGCGCCTCGAATGGCTGCGTCTCGTTCAAGGATTACGAGAAGTTCCTGCGGGCCTACCTGCGCGGCGAGGTGCAGCGCCTCGTCGTGGTCGCCGGCGGTTAGCTCCGCCTGGCGCCCAAGCTCCCGAAAGCACTGGCGCTGCGGCGACGCGCTAGTTGAACAGCGAGCCGACGCCGCCCTGGACGCGGCCGAGGCCCTGCTTGGCCACCGGATTGCCGGGCTCGATCTGCGCGGCGCGCTGATAGCTCTCCGCCGCTTCCTTCTTGCGGTTCGACTTCTCGTAGGCGAGGCCGCGATAGGCCCAGGAGGTGGCGTCCTTGTTGTTGACGTTGAGCGCCGCGTTGTAGTCCTCGATCGCCTTGTCGTACTGGTTGGTGGCGATCAGGCTCTGGCCACGCGCCGCGTAGGGCGCCGCCACGAAGGGGTTGCGATCGATGGCGGCGTCGAAATCCGCGATGGCCTGGGTGTTTTGGCCCTGCTTCTGACGGACGAGGCCGCGGGCATGGTAGGCCTCGGCCGATTCGGGCGCGAGGCTGATCGCGCGGTTGAGGTCGGAGGTGGCGCCGTCGAGGTCGCCCTGGGCGCGCAGCACGTTGGCACGGCCGATATAGGCCGGCGCGTAGTTCGGGTCCGCCGAGATGGACTTCGAGAAATCCTGCAGCGCGGCGTCGTTGCGGCCGATCTGGCGGTTGGCCAGCGCCCGGTTGTTGTAGGCCGAAGCCGAGTTCGGGTCGATCTGCACCGCCTTGGTGAAGTCGCCGATGGCGTCGTTGAACTGGCCGGCCCGGGCATAGGCCGCGCCGCGCGTGACGTAGGCCGCCGCATCGTTGGGATTGCGCTGGATCACCTCGCTGAGCGAAGCGATGTTGACCGTGGTGGCGCCCGTCTGGTCGGATTCGAGCACGGCGAACTGGCGCGATGCCGTGGCACCGCCGCCATAGGTCTCGCAGCCGGCAAGGGCGGCCGCCACGAGCGCCGTGGCCCCGATCAGCCCCGCCTTCGATGCCCGCAGCTTCAAAACCGTCATGGTCCTCGCTCCCCCCGGCGTCGCGCGCGACGCCGCCCCCTAATCGATCGCAACCCGCGCCAGCACCCGCACACTGGGGGCCGGCCGCGCCGGCACCATTCCGCATCGCGGTGAATGCGCGCTTAAAATCGGTGCCGGGTTCCGCTCAAGCGGCTCGATGTGGCGAAGGTATGGCCCGCCCTGCGGGACCGTCCGAAAGGGCCGGCGGGGCCGTCGGTTGCCGGGCGGGTGTCGCAATCGGGCCGCGGTTCGGCACGCCCCTCAGGCCTTCGGGAGAAGCTGGGTGACGTGGCCCATCTTGCGTCCGGGCCGGGCCTCGCCCTTGCCGTAGAGGTGCAGTTGCGCCCCCGGCCGGCCGAGGATCGCGGCCCAGTCGTCGACGTCGCCGCCGATGAGGTTGTGCATCTCCACCGCCATGCCGCCGACCCGGGCCGAATCGCCGAGCGGCCAGCCGCAGACGGCGCGGACGTGCTGGGCGAATTGCGATGTCGTCGCGCCCTCGATGGTCCAGTGGCCGGAATTGTGGACGCGGGGGGCGATCTCGTTGACGACGACCCGGGCGGGGCCGTCCGCCTGCGGCACGAGGAACATCTCCACCGCCAGCACGCCGACATAGTCCAGCGCCTCGGCGATTCGGCGGGCGATACCGATGGCGGCGGCCTCGGTCTGCGGCGCGATGCCGGGGGCGGGGACGCGGGTGACGGCGAGGATGTGGTCGCGGTGCTCGTTGGCGCAGGGGTCGTAGGCCGCGAAGGCCCCGTCGGCCCCGCGGGCGGCGACGACCGACACCTCCGCCTCGAACGGCACGAAGCCTTCCAGGATGCAGGGCGCGCCGTTGAATTCGGCGAGAATCGCGGCGGGATCGATCACCGCGGCATCGGCCTCGCTTTCGGCCCGGATCATGCGCTGGCCCTTGCCGTCGTAGCCGAAGCGGCGCGTCTTCAGCACCGCCGGGCGGCCGATCTCGGCCAGCGCCCGGGCAAGGTCCTCGGCCGTGTCGACGGCACGGAACGGCGCGGTCTCGATACCGAGATCGTTGATGAAGCGCTTCTCGGTCAGCCGGTCCTGGGTCGTGGCGAGCGCCGCGGCGTTCGGGTGCAGGGGCGCCTTGGCGGCCAGGGCCTCGGCGGCCCGCGCCGGGATGTTCTCGAACTCGTAAGTGACCACGTCGACGCTGGCGGCAAAGCGCGCCAGGGCCTCGACGTCGTCATAGGCCGCGATCGTGGCCTCGGCCGAGACGTCGAAGGCCGGGCTGTCGGCGTCGGGGGCGAAGACGTGGACCCGCAGGCCGTAATTCGCGGCCGCGAGGGCGATCATGCGGCCGAGCTGGCCGCCGCCCACGATACCGAGGGTCGCACCGGGGCGGATGGAGGGGATGGAGGTCAAGGCAAGGTGCTTTTCAGAGTAAGTCGCTCTGCGGGGTTTCGGCGACGCTCGCGGTCTGGGCGGCGCGCCAGGCTTCGAGCCGTGCGGCGAGGTCCGCGTCGGTGAGGGCGAGGATGGCGGCGGCGAGCAGCGCGGCGTTGACCGCGCCCGCCCGGCCGATGGCGAGGGTGCCAACCGGGATGCCGGCGGGCATCTGCACGATGGAGAGCAGGCTGTCCTGCCCCGAAAGGGCCTTCGATTCCACCGGCACGCCGAGGACGGGGAGGGGGGTCATCGCCGCCGTCATGCCGGGCAGGTGGGCCGCACCGCCGGCACCCGCGATCACCACCCGGAATCCTTCGGCCTTGGCCCCCTTGGCGAAGGCGACGAGGCGGTCGGGGGTGCGATGGGCCGAGACGATGCGGTCGTCATGGGCAACGCCGAGCGCATCCAGCGTCTCGGCGGCATGCCGCATGGTCGCCCAGTCCGACTGGCTGCCCATGATGATCGCGACCGGGGAGGCTCCCGCCATGGTCGTCAGATCCCTTCGCGATCATGTGGTTGAGATGGGCCGTGCGACGCGCCACGACCCTTAGGAACGCCGAATACAAAAGCGGTGGCGCGCCCGCAAGGCGGGACCGAGGCCGAGGCCGGTCCGCCGGGCCCCGGTCAGGCGATGATGTCGGGGGTGATCTGGTCCTCGAGATACGAGATCCGGTCGCGCAGGGAGAGCTTGCGCTTCTTCAGGCGCTGGATCTGGAGTTGATCGGCCACCACCCCGAGTTCGAGGGCGTCGATGGCGCCGTCGAGGTCCCGGTGTTCCTGCTTCAGCCGCGCCAACTCGTCGGCCGGTTCCACCGATGCATCGTTATCGAACTGGACCGCCATCGCACCTGATGCCCCGGGACGCCTTCGGGGCAGACCATGCGACAGCCGGTCGGCCTCGGCAAGAACCCGCCGCCGCTCCTGCACAACCATCCGCCTGCACAAACATCCGTCAAGCCTAGCCGTCGATAGCCTTCGACAGCCGGCTGATCATATGTCAGTCTGCCCCCGTCGAAACGAGACAGGAGACACAGCTCATGTCACTGCAGACGCATCTCACCCAGCTCGCCCGCAAGCACGAAGCCCTCGAGCGGGAAATCCACGACGCCACCATCCGACCCTCGGCGAACGATCTGCGCATCGCAGAGCTCAAGAGACGCAAGCTCCACCTCAAGGATGAGATGAACCGCCTGCGAACCGAATCAGACGCGCTGCACTAGCGGCCGGTCCGCCACCACCTCATCGTCTCTAGAGCGTTCGCCGCCGCCGCTGGTCCCCAGGGCGGCGGTTTTCGTTTCAAACCGTTCGGCAGGATGGCGAAGCAGTCCGGCGGCGTAAATTCCGGTAGAGTGCGGAGAAACCGGCAGCCACGACCGGTCGCGCAGGATACGCCATGGACGCCACGCCCGACGCCCCGAACCCGCCGCCCGGCACCTACGCCGAGGTCCACGCGGCCTCGCTACGCGACCCCGAGGCATTCTGGCTCGATGCGGCTCGGGCGATCGACTGGGCGCGTCCGCCCACCCGCGCCTTCGACGGATCGGCCGGCGCCTATGGCCGCTGGTTCCCCGACGCCACCCTGAACGCCTGCCACAACGCCGTGGACCGGCATGCCGAGGGGGGCCGCGGCGACCAGGCGGCGATCCTGTACGATTCGCCCGTCACCGGCACGAAGCGGCGGATCACCTACGCGGCGTTGCGCGACGCGGTGGCGGTTCTCGCCGGGGTGCTGCACGACCTCGGCGTCGGCCGGGGCGACCGGGTCGTCATCTACATGCCGATGGTGCCTGAGGCCCTGTTCGGCATGCTCGCCTGCGCGCGACTCGGGGCCGTCCATTCCGTGGTGTTCGGCGGGTTCGCCGCCAACGAACTCGCCATCCGTATCGCGGATGCCGCGCCGAAAGTGGTGCTCGCTGCCTCCTGCGGCATCGAGCCGAGCCGGGTCGTCGCCTACAAGCCGCTGCTCGACGCCGCCCTCGCGGCCTCCGTGCACAAGCCGGGCGCCTGCCTGATCCTCCAGCGCCCGCAGGCGACGGCCGACCTCGTGCCGGGGCGCGACCACGACTGGGCCGAAACGGTGGCGCGGGCGGCGGCCGAGGGGCGGCGGGCGGACTGCGTGAACGTGGCGGCCACCGATCCGCTCTACATCCTCTACACCTCCGGCACGACCGGGAAGCCCAAGGGCGTGGTGCGCGACACCGGCGGCTATTGCGTGGCGCTCGCCTGGTCGATGCCCAACCTCTACGACGTGGCGCCGGGCGAAACCTACTTCTGCGCCTCCGACATCGGCTGGGTGGTGGGCCATTCCTACATCGTCTACGCGCCGCTCCTGCACGGCTGCACCACGGTGCTCTACGAGGGCAAGCCGGTGGGGACGCCCGATGCCGGTGCCCTCTGGCGGGTGGTCTCGGACTATGGCGCCGCCTGCCTGTTCACGGCCCCCACCGCACTCCGCGCCGTCAAGAAGGAAGACCCGCGCGCCGAGCGGGTCGGCGCCTACGACCTCTCTGCCTTCCGCTCCCTGTTCCTGGCCGGCGAGCGGGCCGACCCCGATTCCGTGGCCTGGGCCGAGCGGGCCCTCGACCGGCCGGTCATCGACCATTGGTGGCAGACCGAGACCGGCTGGGCCATCGCGGGCAATCCCGTCGGGCTCGGCCGGTTGCCGGTCAAGCACGGCAGCGCCTGCGTGCCGATGCCGGGCTACGACCTCGCCGTCCTCGACGAGGCCGGGAAGCCGGTGCCCGCCGGCACGATGGGCACCATCGCCCTGCGGCTGCCCCTGCCACCGGGCTGCCTGCCCACCCTCTGGGGCTCGGAGGAGCGCTTCCGGTCGAGCTACCTCACCACCTATCCAGGCTGGTACGACACCTCGGACGCCGGCATCGTCGATGCGGACGGCTACGTCACCGTGCTCGGCCGCACCGACGACATCATCAATGTCGCGGGGCACCGGCTTTCCACCGGCGGCATGGAGGCGGTGCTGGCGAGCCACCCGGATGTCGCCGAATGCGCGGTGATCGGCATCCGCGACGCCCTCAAGGGCGAGCAGCCCTGCGGCTTCGTGGTGCTGAAATCGGGGGTGGAGCGCCCGACGGACGTGATCGAGGACGAGCTCGTGGCCCTGGTCCGCGAGCAGATCGGGCCCGTGGCGGCCTTTAAGCTGGCGCTCACCGTGCAGCGGCTGCCCAAGACCCGCTCGGGCAAGATCCTGCGCGGGACCATGAAGCGCATCGCCGACGGTGAGCCCTGGACGACCCCGCCGACCATCGACGATGCCGGCGTCCTCGACGAGATCGGCGCCAGCCTGAAGGGGCGGGGGATCGGGGCCGGGTAGCCAAGCGCCCCCGGACGCGCCACGTATGCGGGACCACCGCCAAGCCGGAGCCCCGCATGACCGCCCGCCTGTTCGAGCCCCTGCGCCTCGACGACCTCACCCTGGAGAACCGGATCATCGTCGCGCCGATGTGCCAGTACTCGGCCCATGCGGGCCAGGCCGGCGACTGGCACCTCATGCATCTGGGTCAGATGGCGATGTCGGGGGCGGGGCTCCTGACCCTGGAGGCCACCGCGATCTCGCCGGAAGCGCGGATCTCGCCCACAGACCTCGGGCTCTATTCCGACGAGACCGAGCGGGCGCTGGGCCGGGTCCTCGACGCGGTGCGCGGCTACGCGCCCGTGCCGATCGCGATCCAGATCAACCATGCGGGCCGGAAGGCCTCGAGCCGCGCGCCCTGGGACGGGGGCGCCCAGATCGACCCGGAGGCACCGGACGGCTGGCGCACGGAGGCGCCCTCGGCCCTGGCGCACGGGGAGGGGGAGGTCGCACCCCACGCCCTCGACTCGGAGGGGCTGAAGCGCATCCGCGACGGCTTCGTCGCCACCGCGCGCCGGGCCCTGAACCTCGGCATCGACGGATTCGAGCTGCACGGAGCGCACGGCTACCTGCTGCACCAGTTCCTCTCGCCGCTCTCCAACCAGCGCACCGACCAGTACGGTGGCTCGCTCGCCAACCGGATGCGGTTTCCGCTCGAATGCTTCGAGGCGGTGCGGGAGGCCGTGCCGGCGGGTAAGCCGGTCTGGATGCGGGTCTCGGCCACGGACTGGGTCGAGGCGGGCTGGACCCTGGAGGAGACGGTGGAGCTCGCCCACGCCCTCAAGCGCCGGGGCGCGGCCGCGATCCACGTCTCCACCGGCGGCCTCTCAACCCGCCAGCAGATTCCGCTCTCGGCCGGCTACCAGGTGCCGTTCGCCGAGCGGATCAAGGCCGAGACCGGGCTCACTACCATCGCGGTCGGGCTCATCACCGAGGCCGCCCACGCGGAATCGATCCTGGCCCAGGGTCAGGCCGACGCGGTCTCGCTGGCCCGCGCGCTCCTCTACGATCCACGCTGGCCCTGGCACGCGGCGGCCGAGTTGGGCGCCCAGGTGCGCGCACCCCGCCAATACTGGCGTTCGCAACCGCGCCAGTTCAAGGACCTCTTCACCGACACCCGGCACGGACAGCGCTGAGCGCATCGCCCCCCTCCTTTCAACCATCCCGCCGCGGCGGGCGCTTCGCGAGAGACACGCAGCATGGACGACGACGACGTCACCACCTTCGCGGTGGAGCGGGTTCGCCTCGACATCGAGAACGGCATCACCCTGATCTCGGGGGCCGACGACGAGGAGGAGCCGGCGGGCTACTTCATCATCCAGATCGAGAAGGGCGACCCGGACGGACCGCTGATCGAGGTCTTCGGCGAGGACCTGACCCAGTCGGACGGCGTCACCCGCCTCGAACTCGGCCTGCGCCACATGCGCTTCGACTTCGACCCGCGCAGCACGATCGGCAGCGAGATGCCGTGCGTGCGGATCGAGTCGCGCACGGAGATCCCGGAGGGCGTGCGCGCCCGCCTCTCCGTGGCGTTCGGCAAGCGGGCGAAGCGGGCCTGACACCAACCATCATCGAGGCGAGGAGGGAGTCCATGGAGATCAAGGTCGGCGACTTCGTCGCATCCGACGACAACGAGGCCACCATGACGGTGGTGGCCCTGGAGGGGGACCGGGCGCTCTGCCGCTGGTTCGTCGACGGCGACGTCGATGGGGACGAGCAGGAGGCCTGGATCGACCGAGCGGCACTGACCGTTCTGTAAACGGGGCAGTACACGGACCCGGAGGGAACATGTCCGAGATCGCGGAGAAGCGGCGCGAGATCGCCGAACTGATCGCCCTGGAACTCGGCTTCGGCGACCTCGAAACCCTGAGCGCCACCGAGCGCGCGGCGGTCGACCGTCAGACCGAGGAGACCATCGCGGGCTGCGAGGCGGACAGCTCCGAGCCCGCCGACTGTACGGAGGCCAACATCCGTCTACGCGGCCTCCTCCAGCAGTACCGCGCGCTCCAGGTCCTCCGGAGCGACGAGGCCGACGCGCGGTTGGCCGACGAGGGCGAGGTTTTCGGCCGCGAGGACGATGCCTGAACGGCCCCGTTTTCAGCGCGCAACCGCTCCAACCATCGGGCCCAGGGGCCGGCTCAGGTCCGAGCGGCTCATGGACGGAGCGTAGAGGCTTGATACGCTGCCATCGAGGAACAGAGCGTTGCGGCACCCGAGGGTGTCCTTGAACAGACGTGCGAAGGCGCCGAAGCTCACGGGGCGCTCGGAGATCGCGAAAACGGCGGTGCGGCCGTCGTCGCGGACCCCGACCCCGTTTCGGATCTTCTGGCTCGGGCCGTCGGCGGAGATCTTGGGGTGGATATGCCCGTCCACCACCAGCATCGGGCCCGACTGGGTGGCGAAGTCGGGCTTGGGCGCGGCACGAAGGTAGCGCCCCGTCTCCATCACGCCGGCGCGCTCGCCTTTCACCCAGAAGATGCCGTTCGGCTTGAGGTGGAAGTTGCCCGGCCCGTTGGCGGTGGAGACGCCCTTCAGCTCACGTCCGTCCTCGACGTAGAGCCCGACGGGGGCCTGGCCCTTGTCGTACATGCCGGCATTCATCGCGAAGCGCAGGCCGCTGCCCTGCTTCTCGGCCAGGGTCGAGAGGGAAGAATAGGGCAGGCCGTCGGCCCCGAGCCAGAACACGCGGACCCGCTCACGGCGCAGGTCGACCGTGCAGACCGTGTAGGCCTCGCCCTCGGCCTGAACGGCGCGGCAAGGCGCCGGGGCGGGGGCTGCGGCCGGCGCGGCGGCGGCCGTCCCGCCGAGGGCGAGGCCGAGGGCGGTGACCCGCAGGAAGGCAAGGACCGGGAAACGGCTCACCCGAATGCGCGTTCGCTCGACAACCTGCACCATGATCACCCGTATCACCCGCCACCACGCCCGCCGAGGGATCGCGGCGGCCGGCTGCGCTTCCTCGCCCGAAACCCACGCTTATTTCAAGGGCGCGACGGGGCGAAGGAAGCGAGGCGTGCCGCCGACTTCACGAAACGGGGAGAAACAAAACGATCCTGAACCGTTTTGGGTGCATCGGCGTTTTTCGCCTGACGGGGACGTTTCGGCTTCTTTCGGAGACGATGTGATGAAACGAGTTCTTCTCGCTTCCGCAGCCATGGTCGGCGCGCTCGCGATGATTCCGGCGACGGCCGATGCACGCGGCTTCGGCGGTGGTGGCTTCCACGGCGGTGGTTTCCACGGCGGTAGTTTCCACGGCGGCGGCGGTGGCTTCCGGGGTGGCTTCGGCGGCGGCGGTTTCCGCGGTGGATTCGGCGGGTATCGTGGCGGCTTCGGCGGCTTCCGCAACGCCGGTTTCGGCGGATATCGCGGTGGCTTCGGCGGTTACCGGGGCGGGTATTACGGTCGCGGCTATGGCCGGGGCTACGGCTACGGCCTCGGCGGCCTGGGCCTGGGTGTCGGCCTCGGTCTCGCGGCCGGCGGTCTCTACGGCGGCTACGGCCCGGGCTACGGGTACGGCTACGCGCCGGTCGGGTACGGTGCCTACGATTACGGTTACGGCGGCGGGTGCTACACGGTCCCGCGCGTGCGCTGGACGCCCTACGGCTACCGCCGGGTGCTGGTCGAGCGCTGCTACTGATCGATCCCGAGCGATCGTCGACGGGGAGGGGCCGCCACGTGCGGCCCCTCTTCGTTTGCGTTCGTCGTCTCGGTCGAACCGCGCCTATCGGCGCGTCTCGTCCCGGCGCATCGGCATGGCGTCGATGGTCTCGAAGAGGGCGGCGGCCGGCAGGGGCGTGCCCTCGACGCGCTTAGGCTCTCCGTCCTTGCCGATCAGCACGACGCGGAACGCGTCCGGCGGCAATCGGAGCGTCGCGCGCAAGCGCCGCGCCTCCGGCGCATCGCCCACCGCCTCGAGGGTCACGAGATCGCGCTCCTTCAGACCCGGGCGGACTTCGGCCAGGATGGCGCGCTGGGCGGCCAGGTTCGGATCGCCCGCGCCGGGCGCCGAGACCACCAGGACGCGTTCGCTCCAGCGATAACGCTCGAGCGGACTTCCCGCGGCCTGTGCCGCTCCGACGCCGAGCAGCGTCGCGCCGATCGCCCACCCACGCACCGTCATCGTCGAACCTCCCTGCGAAAGGCCGCAACGCACCGCAACCGCCGGCCTTCAGATAGCGCGCGGCCCGCGCGGGTGAACCCGGTCCGGTTTGCCGTTGGACCGACCCGACCCATCTGAGCCAGTGGCAGTCGCCCGAACCCGCATGCGTTCGGACGGACATGCCGACCGGCCTTCGCAAGACGCGACAACCCCGGAGTTTCCATGACCACCGCGAACCGCCGCATCGTCCTCGCCGCCCGCCCGCACGGGGAGCCGAACGCCTCGCATTTCCGGCTGGAGGAAGTGCGCATGCCCGTGCCGAAGGCCGGGGAGGTGCTGCTGGCCAACCGCTACCTGTCCCTCGATCCCTACATGCGCGGGCGCATGAGCGCGGCGAAATCCTATGCCGAGCCCGTCGCCATCGGCGACACCATGGTGGGGGCCACCGTGGCGGAAGTCCTGGCCTCGGATCATCCCGGGTTCAACGTCGGCGACATGGTCCTGGGCTTCGGCGGCTGGCAGGAATTCACCACGTCGGACGGCCGGGGCCTGCGAAAGCTCGATCCGGCGGCAGCCCCCGTCACCACCGCGCTCGGAATCCTTGGGATGCCCGGGATGACGGCCTATGCGGGCCTGCGCAACATCGGCCGGCCGAAAGACGGCGAGACCGTGGTGGTCGCCGCCGCCACGGGGCCGGTCGGCTCCCTGGTCGGGCAGATCGCCAAGCGCCGGGGGGCGCGGGCGGTCGGCATCGCGGGCGGTCCGGAGAAATGCGCCTACCTGCGCGAAACCCTCGGCTTCGACGCGGCCATCGACCATCGCGCGGACGACTTCCCCGATGCCCTGGCGGCGGCCTGCCCGGACGGCATCGACGTCTATTTCGAGAATGTCGGCGGCGCGGTGTTCGATGTGGTCCTGCCGCTCCTCAACACCTTCGCCCGGGTGCCGGTCTGCGGTCTCGTCTCGGGCTACAACGCCACCGAGTTGCCACCCGGCCCCGACCGGGTACCGGTGCTGATGCGGGCGATCCTGACGAAGCGCCTGCACCTCCAGGGCTTCATCATCTGGGACTACGCCGCCCAGGAACAGGATTTTCTGGACGAGGTCGGGGGCTGGCTGCGCGAGGGCCTGATCGTCCACCGGGAGGATATCGTGGACGGGCTGGAAAACGCGCCCGAAGCCTTTGCCGGCCTCCTGAAGGGGCGCAACTTCGGCAAGCTCCTCGTCCGCATCGCCTGACGGGGAAGGCGAGGCACCCGCTCGGACGCCTTGCTACCCGTCAAGAACAAATGTAGAACATCGCCCGCGCACATCGTTTGCCTGGGAGTCACGGGGACAGATTGCCGGCCACGATTGCCGCCGAGGCTTCGGAGGCTCATGACAGGCGGTATCGCGGCCGCCCGGCGGAAGGATCCGGGGGCTGCAGCGCATCGTGAGATCGATCGGTAGGAGAGAGCGGCATGGCCGGCAGCGTGAACAAGGTGATCCTGGTGGGCAATCTCGGGCGCGATCCCGAGACGCGGCGCCTCGCCTCCGGCGATCCCGTCGTGAACCTGCGCATCGCCACATCCGAGTCCTGGAAGGACAAGATGTCGGGTGAGCGCAAGGAGAAGACCGAGTGGCACTCGGTGGTGATCTACAACGAGAACCTCGCCCGGGTGGCCGAGCAGTACCTGCGCAAGGGCTCGAAGGTCTACATCGAGGGCCAGCTCCAGACCCGCAAATGGTCGGACCAGTCCGGCGTCGAGAAGTACACCACCGAGGTGGTGCTCCAGCGCTTCCGGGGCGAGCTGACGCTCCTCGACGGGCGCAGCGGCGGCGGCGGTGAGATGGGCATGGACGAGGAGAGCGGCGGCCAGATCAGCCGCGGCGGCGATTTCGGTGGCGGTGGCGGTGGACGCGGCGGCGACCGAGGTGGGGATTACGGCGGCGGCGGTGGCGGTGGTCGCGCCTCCGGCGGCGGCGGCGAGCGGCGGCCCTCGGGTGGCGGTGGCGGCGGCGGCTCAAAGCCGAACTACGACCTCGACGACGACATCCCGTTCTAGGGATCGTCGCGGCCTCGACGGCGATCACGGGCGCGGCTCCATCGGGGCCGCGCCCGTTCGTTTGTTTTCGGCGCCTCCGAACCGGAGCGCCGGAACGGCCGTGAGCGCCTGCTGAGCAAGTCCTTGGTTGCCAGGGGGTTAAGGGCCCTTTCCTGGCCCGGACCGATCGGATGTGCTATGGGTTTGCCCAGGTTCCTGCGCGGCTCGGCGCCCTTGCCGGAGACGCGCGCAACAACCCCGTGAGCGGGGGCGGCCGATGATCGCCGCCGGTGCTCCGGGCCTCGTATCAGCAGAGACCGAAGACCTTGGCAGAGAACGACATTCCGGGCGCCGGCACACCTCCGCCCGCCTCCGACATCAAGCTCGTGTCGATCACCGACGAGATGAAGCGCTCCTACCTCGATTACGCCATGAGCGTGATCGTGAGCCGGGCGCTCCCCGATGCCCGCGACGGTCTCAAGCCCGTGCACCGGCGCATCCTGTACTCGGCCTACGAGAGCGGGCACCTGCCCGAGCGCAAATACGTCAAGTCGGCCCGCATCGTCGGCGACGTGATGGGTCTCTACCACCCGCACGGCGACCAATCGATCTACGACGCCTTGGTCCGCATGGCGCAGGACTTCTCGATGCGCCTGATGCTCATCGACGGGCAGGGCAATTTCGGCTCGGTCGACGGCGATCCGCCGGCGGCGATGCGCTACACCGAGTCGCGCCTGGCCAAGCCCGCCAACGCGCTGCTCTCCGACATCGACAAGAACACCGTCGATTTCCAGTCGAACTACGACGAATCGCGCGAGGAGCCGTCCGTCCTACCGGCGCGCTTTCCCAACCTCCTCGTCAACGGCGCCGGCGGCATCGCGGTCGGCATGGCCACCAACATCCCGCCGCACAATCTCGGCGAGCTGATCGACGCCTGCGTCGCGCTGATCGACGATCCGGGCCTGTCGATCGAGCAGATCACCGAGTTCGTGCCCGGCCCCGACTTCCCCACCGGCGGTTCGATCCTCGGCCGCGCCGGCACCCGCCAGGCCTACGCCACGGGCCGCGGCTCCATCATCATGCGGGCGAAATCCCACGTGGAGGAGCTGCGCAGAGAGCGCGAGGCGCTGATCTTCACCGAGATCCCGTATCAGGTGAACAAGGCGACGCTCATGGAGAAGATCGCCGAGCTGGTGAAGGAGAAGCGCATCGAGGGCATCTCCGACCTGCGCGACGAATCCGACCGCGACGGCATGCGCATCGTCGTCGAGATCAAGCGCGACGCCATGGCCGACGTGGTGCTGAACCAGCTCTACCGGTTCACGCCCCTGCAATCGTCGTTCGGCTGCAACATGGTGGCGCTCAACGGCGGCCGCCCCGAACTCATGAACCTGAAGGACCTGCTCCGGGCCTTCGTGGATTTTCGCGAAGAGGTGGTGTCGAGGCGGACCAAGTTCCTCCTCAACAAGGCCCGCGAGCGCGCCCACGTCCTGTGCGGCCTCGCCATCGCGGTCGCCAACATCGACGAGGTGATCCGGCTCATCCGGACCTCGCCCGATCCGAATTCCGCCCGCGAGGCCCTCATGGGCCGCGACTGGCCGGCGCGTGACATCGCGCCCCTCATCGCCCTCGTCGACGATCCGCGCCACCGCATCAACGACGACGAGACCTACCGCCTGTCCGACGTGCAGGCCCGCGCCATCCTGGATCTGCGCCTGCAGCGCCTCACGGCTCTGGGCCGCGACGAGATCGGCGACGAGTTGCAGAAGCTCGCCGACGAGATCGCCGATTACCTCGACATCCTGCGCTCGCGCCCGCGCATCATGGGCATCGTCAAGGACGAACTGGCGGAGGTCCGCGAATCCTTCGCCACCCCGCGCCGCACGGTGATCCTCGACTGGGATTCCAACGTCGAGGACGAGGACCTGATCCAGCGCGAGGACATGGTGGTGACCGTGTCCCACGCCGGCTACGTGAAGCGCGTGCCCCTCTCGACCTACCGGGCCCAGCGCCGGGGCGGCAAGGGCCGCTCGGGCATGGCGACCCGCGACGAGGATTTCGTCACCCGCCTGTTCGTGGCCAACACCCACACGCCGGTGCTGTTCTTCTCGAACCAGGGCCAAGTCTACAAAGAGAAGGTCTGGCGCCTGCCGATCGCGGCGCCGAACGCGCGGGGCAAGGCGCTGGTCAACATCCTGTCCATGGATGCCGGCACCGAGCGCATCACCACCATCATGCCGCTGCCGGAGGACGAGGCCTCCTGGGAGACCCTCGACGTCATGTTCGCGACCGCCAGCGGCGGGGTCCGGCGCAACAAGCTCTCGGACTTCGTCCAGGTGAACCGCGCCGGCAAGATCGCCATGAAGCTCGACGAGGGCGACCACATCGTCCACGTGGAGATCTGCCGCGCCGACCAGAACGTGCTGCTGACCACCCAGGCCGGCCAGTGCATCCGCTTCCCCGTCGAAGATGTGCGCGTCTTCAAGGGCCGCGATTCCACCGGCGTGCGCGGCATCAGCCTCGCCAAGGACGACCGGGTCATCTCGATGACGATCCTGAACAGCTTCGAGGCCACGCCCGAGGAACGGGCCGGCTATCTCAAGATGCGCCGCGCCGTGATCGGCGAGCCAGGGGAGGGCGAGGAGGCCGCCGAGGCCGAGGAGGGCGTGTCGGAAGCCTCCGCCATTTCCCTCGAGCGCTATCACGAGATGGGCGGAGCCGAGCAATTCGTGCTGACGCTCTCGGAGCGCGGCTTCGGCAAGCGCAGTTCGTCCTACGAGTACCGGACCTCGGGGCGCGGCGGCAAAGGCATCACGGCCATGCGGGTGAACGCCCGCAACGGCAACCTTGTCGCCTCCTTCCCGGTCCAGCCCTCCGACCAGATCATGCTGGTCACGGATGGCGGGCAGCTCATCCGGGTGCCGGTGGACGACATCCGCATCGTCGGGCGCGCCTCCCAGGGCGTCACCGTGTTCAACACGGAAAAGACCGAGCGCGTCGTGTCCGTCGAGCACATCGAGGGCGAGGACGAGAGCGAGGGAGCCGAGGAAAGCTGAGACGGTTCGATACCATCGATCATCCCCGCACTCATCACGAAGACGTGTACGCGGGGATGATCAAGTCCTTGAAAGCGTATCGAATATCTTCTCGATCTTGCGTCATTACTGAGACGTGTGACGCAGATACAATAGCGAAACACCCGCCGGCACCGTATCCCCAATGTCGAGCCGCCCCTGACATTCGTGGAATTTTCAAGTGCTGAAGCAGATTCTCCTCGCTGGCGCCGCCGGCGCCCTCCTGTGCGGCGCCGCCTCGGCCGCCGACCTTCCGCGCCGCGCGGCCCCGCCGGTCTTCGTGCCCCTCCCGGTCTTCACCTGGACGGGCGCCTATCTCGGCGTGAACGCCGGTTACGCCTTCAGCGAGCGTGACACCGTCCGCACCACCGGCATCGGCGCCCTCCAGAACAACGTGAACCTCGGCTTCCGCCAGGCCGCCATCAACGTCCGCCAGGAAGGCTTCACCGCCGGCGGCCAGATCGGCTACAACTACCAGTTCACGCCGGGCAACGGCATCGTCGTGGGCGTCGAGGCCGATGCGGCCTACACCGACCTGCAGCGTACCCGCACCGACATCCGCTTCAACCCCAACACGCTGACGAACACCTATCGCAGCGAGCTGTCGTTCCTCGGCACCGTGCGCGGCCGCATCGGCTACGCCTTCGACCGGTTCCTGGTCTACGGGACCGGCGGCTTCGCCTACGGCGACGTGAACCAGAGCGTGACGTTCCAGACCAACGCCCCCATCGCGTATGCGGGTTCGCGTTCGAACATCGAGACGGGCTACGCCTATGGCGGCGGCATCGAGTACGCCCTGCCCACCGACTCGTTCCTGAACTTCTTCAAGTCCTCCGCCGTGACGATCAAGGCCGAGTACCTGCGCTACGACCTCGGCTCGCGCGCCATCACGGTCGCCAACACCAACACGGCCGTGTTCCCGGGCGCCGGCTACATCGCCCGCTTCCGGACCGAGGGCAGCATCGCCCGCGCCGGCATCAACTACAAGTTCGGCACCTACTAGGATCACCCGGCGCCGGTATCCCGGCCCCGATCCTGAGAGAGGCGGGCTCCCGAAACGGGGCCCGCCCTTTTTCGTTGCGGGCGGGGAGGTTCCGTTCCGGGGCGAAATGCTCTACCCCGGGCCGCGATGATCCGCACCGCCCTCTATGCCGGCTCGTTCGACCCGGTCACGAACGGACACCTCGACGTCATCCGTCAGGCCTGCCGGCTCGTCTCCAATCTGGTCATCGCCATCGGCGTGCATCCCGGCAAGGCGCCGATGTTCTCGCCGGAGGAGCGCGCCGAACTGCTGCGTGCCACCTGTGGGCCGCTGGCGCAGGCCGAGAGCACCGAGCTCACCATCGTCACCTTCGACGACCTCGCGGTGACGGCGGCCCGTCGCGTCGGCGCCTCGGTGTTCATCCGGGGCCTGCGCGACGGCACCGACCTCGATTACGAGATGCAGCTCGCCGGCATGAACGGCGCCATGGCGCCGGAGGTGCAGACCGTCTTCCTGCCGGCCTCCACCGGCGTCCGGCCGATCACCGCCACCCTGGTCCGCCAGATCGCCGCGATGGGGGGCGACGTCTCGCCCTTCGTACCCCCGGCAGTGGCCGAGCGCCTGAACCGGCGCTTCGGCAGATCCTGATCCCCAAGACCCGACTGAAGAGAGAACGCCTGCCCATGAAGTTCGGCAACACCCTCGGCCTCAACCGCCGGATCGCCCTCCTCAGCCTCGCCGCCCTGATCGGCACGGCGCCCGCGGCCTTCGTGACCGGAGCCTTGGCGGCGGACGAGAACACGGTGTTCCTCGACACCAAGGACGGCCGGGTCACCATCGAGCTGCGGCCCGATCTGGCACCCAAGCACGTGGCTCAACTCAAGACCCTGATCAAGAAGGGCTTCTACAACGGCCTGAAGTTCCACCGCGTCATGGACGGCTTCATGGCCCAGACCGGCGACCCGAAGGGCAACGGCACCGGCGGCTCGGACCTGCCGAACATTCCGGCCGAGTTCTCGCAATCCCCGTTCCGGCGCGGCACCGTCGGCATGGCCCGCTCGTCGGACCCGAACTCCGCCAATTCCCAGTTCTTCATCTGCCTCGGCGACGCGCCGTTCCTCAACGGCCAGTACACCGTGGTCGGCCTCGTCTCCTCGGGCATGGAGGCCGTCGACGCGATCAAGAAGGCGGCTCCGGGGGCGCCCGGCGGGGCCGTGCAGAACCCCGACAAGATCGTGAAGATGCAGATGGCGCAGGGGGCCAAGTAGGGTGTTCGGCGGCCGCCGCGCCGGGACGCTCCTCGCGGCCATCGCCGCGACGACGCTCGGCGCCTCGGCCGCCGCACAGGGCGCGCCCGCGACCGGACCCCTGACCCTGCCGGAGACCCTGCGCGGCACCGTTCAGGTTCCGCAGCAGGAGGTCCCCCGGCCGGGAATGGCCGGGCCGCAGCCCGCCGACACCCTCAAGGAACTCTACCCCGTCCTCGCCGCATGCTGGGAGGTGCCGCCGGGCCTCGCGCGCTTCGAGCGCACCGAGATCACGGCGCGCTTCGCGCTCCGGCGCGACGGATCGGTGATCGGCACGCCCCGCGTGACGTTCTCGACACAGAATTCGGATACCCGCGCCTACCGCATCCTCACCGATGCGACCCTGGCGGCGATCCGGCGCTGCACGCCGGCCCGGATCACGCCCGCCCTCGGTGCGGCCATCGCGGGGCGCCCGATCGCGCTCCGCTTCATCTACCAAGGACCCAAGGGACAAGGAGTCTAGACCCATGGCAGAGACCGAGACCATCATCCTGGAGACCACCAAGGGCCGCGTCGTGATCGGCCTGCGCGCCGACCTCGCACCGAACCACGTGGAGCGCCTGAAGACCCTTGCGGCACAAGGCTTCTACGACGGCGTGCCGTTCCACCGCGTCATCGACGGCTTCATGGCCCAGACCGGCGACCCGACCGGCACCGGCTCGGGCGGTTCGGATCTCCCCGACCTCAATGCCGAGTTCAACGCCGAGCCGCACGTGCGCGGCACCTGCTCGATGGCCCGCACGAACTTCCCGCACTCGGCCAACTCGCAGTTCTTCATCTGCTTCGGCGATGCCCGCTTCCTCGACAAACAGTACACCGTCTGGGGCAAGGTCGTGGAAGGCATGGACGTGGTCGACAGCCTGAACAAGGGCGAGCCGCCGCGCTCCCCCGACAAGATCGTCAAGGCGACCGTCGGCTCCGCCTGATCCGACCCACGAAAATCCGAGTTCGATGGAAGTGTCCGCGCGAAGGTGCGGACACTTCTTTCGTTTCGGGACCCGGCAGACCTTGGCACGGCGTCCATGGCCTGAAAGACGGCGAGCCATGACCGGCACCCTCCCGCTTCGCGACATCCTCCTCGCCCTCGCGGTGGTGGCGGTCTGGGGCACGAACTTCGTCGTGATCCGGATCGGGCTCGACCACCTGCCGCCGCTGCTCTTCGCGGCCCTGCGCTTCGTACTCGCCGCCCTGCCGGGCGTGTTCCTGCTGTCCCGCCCGGCGGTTCCCTGGCGCAACCTCGCGGCCTACGGCCTGCTGATCGGGGCCGGACAGTTCGGCCTCCTGTTCATCGCCCTGCGCGGTCACATCTCCCCCGGCCTCGCCTCCCTGGTGATCCAGATCCAGGTCTTCTTCACCATCGGCCTGTCGATCCGCCTGACCGGCGAGCGGGTGCCGGGTCACCAATGGGCGGCCCTCGCCCTCGCGGCGGCGGGC
Source organism: Methylobacterium sp. J-078 (assembly GCF_022829285.1). Lineage (GTDB taxonomy): Bacteria > Pseudomonadota > Alphaproteobacteria > Rhizobiales > Beijerinckiaceae > Methylobacterium. The sequence continues at coordinate 210,019 of NZ_JAKSYI010000132.1, read as the reverse complement.
CTCGTCGTCATCGTGGCCCATACCGACGCCGCGACGACGCCGTTCGGCCTCGGGCTGGTCGTCTGCGCCGCCATGAGTTGGGCGGGCGGCAACATGGCGGCCAAGCGCAGCGGCGCGCGGGCGATGCTGCCCTACGTGGTCTGGGCGAGCCTGTTCTCGGCCCCGCCGCTCCTTGCCGCCTCGTTCCTCCTCGAAGGCTGGGACGCCATCCGCGACGGTCTCCTGCGGGCCGATCTCGCGACCTGGGGCGCGGTAATCTGGCAATCGGTCGGCAACACGATGTTCGGCTACGCCGTCTGGGGCTGGCTGCTGTCGCGCCACCCCGCCGCCCTGATCACCCCGATGGCGCTCCTGGTGCCGGTCTTCGGGATGGGTGCGTCGGCCCTCTGGCTCGGCGAGCCGCTTCCGGGCTGGAAGCTCGCCGCTGCCGGCCTCGTCCTCGGGGGCCTCGCCCTCGGGCTGCTCTATCCGCGCTGGCGGGCCCGCGCCGCGGCGAAAAGCGCTCCGACCTGACCGCTACCGACGCTCGATCCCGGCGAGGCGGGCTTCGGCCGCAGCCAGATCCTCCGGCGCGTTGATGTTGGCGAAGGGGTCGCCGGGCTCGGACGGCCAGGACACCGCCACCGCGCCGTGATGCCTCAGGAAAGCGCCGACCCGGCGCTCGCCGCGCTCCACCAGGGCCGCGCGCAGGCCCGCATGCAGGGCCACCGGCCAGAGCGCCACCGTGAAATGCTCGCGCCCGCCCGACGCCGCCATGGCGATCGCGTCGTCCCGGCCGGCTGAGGCGGCGAGGCGGGCGACCAGATCGAGGGGCAGGAACGGCGCATCGCCCGAGACGCTGGCGACGTGGCGCGTGGCCGGATGATGGGCGGCCGCGTGATCGAGGGCCGCCAGGATTCCGGCCAGCGGCCCCGGATTGCCGGGCACGCCGTCGGGCACGATCGCGCCCGGGAATTCCGGAAAGCGGCCCGGATCACCGTTGGCGTTGAGGATCACGCCGGCCGCGCATTGAGGCGCGAAGCGGGCGAGCACCCGGTCGAGCAGGGTACGGCCTCCGAGGGTGCGCAGGGGCTTGTCGCCCCCGCCCATGCGGCGCGCGAGCCCGCCCGCGAGGATCACGCCCAGCACCGGCGGCATCGCGGCTACTCGATGACGATGCGGGGGGCCGCCCGGGGCGCCGGGCCGCCGGTCAGGTTGCCCCAGAGCTTGGCGGCGATGCCGCGATAGACCTGGGCGTGCGGTCCGTCCGGGTCCACCGCCACCACGGGGCGGCCAGCATCCGAGGTCTCGCGGATCGTCATGTTCAGCGGCACCTCGCCGAGGAACGGCACCTCCAGCCGCTCGGCCTCGGCCCGCGCGCCGCCATGCCCGAAGATGTGCGAGGCCGTGCCGCAATGCGGGCAGATGAACGTCGCCATGTTCTCGATGACGCCGAGGATCGGCACCGCGACCTTGCGGAACATCGTCACGCCGCGGCGCGCGTCGATGAGGGCCAGATCCTGCGGGGTCGAGACGATGACCGCACCGGAGAGCGGCGTCGCCTGCGCCATGGTGAGCTGCGCGTCGCCGGTGCCGGGGGGCATGTCGACCACCAGGACGTCGAGTTCGCCCCAGGCGACCTCGCGCAACATCTGGGTGATGGCCGACTGCACCATGGGGCCGCGCCAGATCATCGCCGTCTCGGGCTCGATCAGGAAGCCGATCGACATCACCTTGATGCCGAAGCCCTCCATCGGGGCGAGCAGGCGCTCCTCGATCACCCTGGGTTTCCCGGAGAGTCCGAACAGCTTCGGCACCGAGGGACCGTAGATGTCGGCATCGAGGAGCCCGACCTTCAGGCCCTGGGCCGACAGCGCCAGCGCAAGGTTGCAGGCGGTGGTCGACTTGCCGACGCCGCCCTTGCCGGAGGCGACGGCCACGATGTGGCGCACGCCCGGAAGGGCCGGGCCGGTACGCGGCTGCGGAGCGGCCGGGCGTCCCGGAGCAGGCGGCTGCGGCGGTGCCTGAGCGGGCTGGTTCGGTCCGCGCTCGGAGGTCAGGCTCGCGAACACGCCGGACACGCCGGGCGTCGCCAGGATCGCGCCCTCGGCCCGGCGCCGGATCGGCTCGAAACGCTCCGCCTCGCTCGGGTCGATCAGGATCGAGAACATGACCCGGTTCGTCGGGTCCACCACGACCTGCGACAGCCGCCCGGAGGCCGGCAGCGTGGTCCCGGCGGCATCGACCGTCACGGTCGAGAGGACCGTCAGCACATCGTCTCGGGTGATCGCCAAGGGTCTGGCTCCTTGCCGCGGCGGGCCGGCCGGAGGGCTACGGCGCGGACACTATCGGGAGAGGTTCGCGCACGCCGCGGCGCAGGCCGTCGCGTTCACGAAGAGCCCATGCGACAGCACAGCCAGCGCTGCGACGCAAGCGCGGAGCGCACGACCCGGGGCGACAGCCGGTCGCGGCCCCGTGCTTGGAGCGGGTATCCACCACACGCCGTCGCGAAATCGATTCAGGATTTGGTAGGGATGTCGCGACGGCACGCAGCCGGGATTGCGCCCTTCCACCGCCCGGCCACGTTCGGTCCCGAGAGATTGGGGCGCCCCCCGCAGGGACGGCGCGCAGGGACCGGGATCGTCACATCGTGCTCGATTGGATTCGCCGCTGGCTCGCCACGCCCGAGCGGGCCTTCACACGTCGTCCGCGCGGCGAGGTCGCCCTCACCGACCTCACGGTGAGCCCGCGCCTCCTGCGCTTCTCCCGCCCCGTCTCGGCCCGCTACGAGATCGACACGGGCCGCGAGCGCGCGCGTCATCTGCGGCGTACGATCCTGATCGGGCTCGTGTTCCACAACGGCTTCTCGCTGACCACGTGGCTGCTGGCGCCCGAGATGTTGCCCCTGGCCCTCGGCCTGCGCCTCGGCCTCGTGACGCCGCTGGCCCTGCTCCTGGCCTGGGCCGTACCCCGGATGCCGGGGCCGCGGCGCGAGCGCATGGTCACCGCCACGATGCTCCTCGTGACGGGGGTACCGATCCTGCTCTTCTGCCTGGGGCAAGGCACCCTGAGCGCCATCGGCTTCATCGAGTATCCGCTGATGGTGGTGTTCGCCGCATTGATGCTCGTGCTGCGCTTTCCCCATGCCCTGGTGCTCACGGGCCTCGGCGCGGCAGGCGCCCTCGCGGCCATCGGCTTACGGGGGGACCTGAGCCCCGAACTCGCCCTCTGCCTCGCCTTCCAGGTGCTGACGGCCAGCGCGTTCGTCCTCTACGGCAACCACCAGATCGAGGGCGTGCGCCGGCGGGCCTACCTCGTCTCCCTGCGCGAGATCCTGCGCTCGGCCGGCCTGGAGCACGACCGGCGCGTCCTCACCTTACTGTCCGAGACCGACGCCCTCACGGGGCTCGCCAACCGCCGCGCCCTCGATACCGCCCTGGCGGCCTCCGCCGGTGAGACGCGCGGCACGGCCCTCCTCATGATCGACGTCGATCACTTCAAGCGCTTCAACGACGCCTACGGCCATCCGGCCGGGGACGCATGCCTGCGCCGCATCGCCGAGGCGCTCGCCGGGCAGACCCGCGGCGGGCGCGATGTGGTGGCGCGCTACGGCGGTGAGGAATTCTCGCTGCTGATGCGGGCCTGCGACCGTCGCGGGGTGGAACGCGTCGTCCGGCGCCTTCACCGTGCCATCGCCCATCTGGCCATCCCGCACGCCGACCGGGGCGACGGCCTGACGGGTGTCACGGTGAGTGTCGGAGTCGCGCTCACGGAGCCGGGCCGGAGCGCGGAGCCGGACGAACTTCTGGCCGAGGCCGACACGGCCCTCTACGAGGCGAAGCGGCGGGGCCGGAACACCCACGTGATCCGGCCGATCGGCGAGGGCGACCTGTCCGCCCGCGAGCGGCCGCCCGGTCGCCTGACGGTGCTGCGCCGGCCGGCCGCACGGACCGCATCACCGAAGGTCGCGCCGCTGCGCAACCCCGAAACCAATGCCGCCCTGGCTCGTTGAGCACACGAACCGGCGGCGCGCGACCGCGCTGCCGACGCCGATCGACGAGTTGGAGACCACGATCCCATGCACCAGGGCAACCACCGCGACCACGAGGGCGCTAAGAAACTGTTCGCCCTCATCAAGGACGTCAAGGTCGCGATGATGACCACCGCCGACCAGGACGGGAAGCTCTACAGCCGTCCGATGTGGTGCCAGGAGGCGGACGAGAGCGGCGATCTGTGGTTCTTCACCAGGCTGCATTCGCCGAAGACCGCCGAGATCAGCAAGGACAATCAGATCAACCTCGCCTACTCGGACCCGTCGAGCCAGACCTACGTGTCGATCGCAGGCAAGGCCGAGATCGTCACCGATCAGGCAACGATCAACGACAAGTGGAGCGAGGGCCTCAAGACCTGGTTCCCCAATGGGAGGGAAGACCCCGAGGTCGCTCTGCTGCGCGTCCACCCCGAGAAGGGCGAGTACTGGGACAGCCCGAACGCCACGATGCTTCACATCTACGGCTACGTGAAGGCGGCGCTGACCGGCGAGTCGCCCAAGACCGAGACCAAGAAGGTCGATCTGGCCTGATCGGCGGGCCCGGCCGACCGAGTGCGAGGGCGGCGCGCCGAAGGGTGCGCTGCCTTCATCGTTTGGAAAGCCCGATCACGATCGTCGCGGCCCGGACCTGCGTCGCGAGCGATTGACTTACCCTTCGCTGCCATGCGCCTCTGCGGCCTCGCCGGCGCCGGAGGCGCCGCTTGAGGGGCCGCGATCCGTACCATGCTCGATCTTGCCACGCGGGTGTACAACCACAGCTTCAAGATCGACCCGATCGTCAGGTCGCTGCTCGACACGGATTTCTACAAGCTCCTGATGGCGCAGACGATCTTTCGCCGCCATCGCGACGCCCGCGTCACCTTCGGCATCCAGAACCGTTCGCGGCAGGTGCGCCTGGCCGATTTCGTCGATGCCGGCGAGTTGCGCGAGCAGCTCGACCACGCCCGCTCCGTCTCCCTGAGCCGCGGTGAATCCACCTGGCTGCGCGGCAACACCTTCTACGGCCAGCGCCAGATGTTCTCGGCCGACTTCATGGACTGGCTCGAAGGCTTCCGCCTGCCCGAGTACGAATTGGAAGCGCGGGACGGGCAGTACGTCCTCACCTTCCACGGGCCCTGGATCGAGACCACCATGTGGGAGGTGCCGGCGCTCGCCATTCTCAACGAGTTGCGCACGCGGGGCGTGGTGCGCCACCTCGGCAAGCTCGACCTTCAGGTGCTGTATGCCCGCGCGATGACCCGGGTCTGGGAGAAGATCGAGCGGCTGCAGCGCCTGCCCGGTCTGTCCATCGCGGATTTCGGGACCCGGCGCCGCCACGGATTCCTGTGGCAGGACTGGTGCGTCGAGGCGATGCACGAGGCCCTGGGTGAGCGCTTCCTTGGCACCTCGAACTGCCTCATCGCCCTGCGCCGCGAGGTCGAGGCGGTGGGCACCAACGCCCACGAGTTGCCGATGGTCTACGCGGCCCTGGCCGACGACGATGCGGGCCTCGCCCGAGCGCCCTACGACGTGCTGGCCGACTGGCAGCAGGACTACGCCGGAAACCTGCTGGTGATGCTGCCGGACACCTACGGCACCACCGGCTTCCTGGCGAACGCCCCGGCCTGGATGAACGCCTGGACCGGGATCCGCATCGACTCGAAGGAGCCGATCGCCGGCGGCGAGGAGGCCATCGCCTGGTGGCGCTCGCGGGGCTCGGACCCGCGCGAAAAGCTCGCGATCTTCTCCGACGGTCTCGATATCGACACCATCGAGGCGATCCACGCGCATTTCCACGGCCGGATGCGGATCGGCTACGGCTGGGGCACCTTGCTGACCAACGATTTCCGGGGCCTTGTGCCGAACGGGCGCCTCGACCCGATCTCCATCGTCTGCAAGGTGATCGCCGCCGACGGCCGGCCCACGGTGAAGATCTCCGACAACCCGTCGAAGGCGATCGGCCCGGCCGAGGAGATCGCGCGCTACACCCGCGTCTTCGGCATCGAGAACCAGCCCGCGATGCCCGTCCTGGTTTGACGGACGCTCAGCCCGGGGCCTGGACGATGACCCCGTACCAGCCGAGCCCCGCATAGGTCTCGTAGCCCAGCGTACGGTGGAAGGCGACGATCCGTCCGGTCCGGGGATCGAGATCGGCGCCGCTCGTCCTACCGTTAACGGCCAGGGGCAAGGTCTCTTCCAGCACGCCGCGCCCGTCCGAGGCCGCGATCACCCGGTGGCGCGCATCCACGAGGAGGACCCGGGTGCGCGCCTTGTCCTCGCCCGACACCCGCACACCGTCGACGATGGCGCGGGCCTGGGCCTCCCAGTCGAAGTGGATGGCCAGGACACCGATCGGCCGGGCCCGGCTGTTCCCGTCGGCGCGCACGCTGGCGCAGTAGGTCGCGACCTGCGCACCGCCGAGGCCGGCCTGGCCCGTCACGTCGGCCGCGACGTAGGCGTTCCCGTCGGGCAGCGCGGCCGCACGCCGGAACCAGTCCTGATCGGCGACATTGCGCCCGACGAGGCCGGGATAGCGGTCCGGCCGGCCGTGGGCAAGGACGTTGCCCTGCAGGTCGCAGAGCCAGAGGTCGAGATAGACCGTGTAGGCATCGAGGATGATGCCAAGGCGCTGGGTGGCGTGGGCCGTCGCTTCGCGCGTCGGCGCCGCGGCGCAGGCCACCAGGGCCGCGTCAGTGGCCCACCAGCGGACGTCGCAGGTGCGCTCGTAGAGATTCCGGTCGATGAGCTCGACCGCGTTGAGGGCGAGATCGATCAAACGGTCGGTCTGCGATCCCTCCGCGAAGCTCCGGACCCGGATCTGGAGGCTGGCGATGCGGTTCGAGAGCTCGACCTCCAGGGCGCGGGCGACAGTCTCCACCTCCGCGCCGATCGCCCGCACCTCCTGTGCCACCACCGAGAAGCCACGGCCCATCTCGCCGGCGCGGGACGCCTCGATCAGCGCATTGAGCGCAAGCATCTTCACCTGTCCGGTGATCGCCTGGATGCGCCGGCTCTTGTCGGACGAGATGCGTTGGAGTTCGGCGATCTCGGCGGCGATCCCGCGCAGGCTCGTTGCGTCGGGCGAGGGGGAACCGGCGCCAGCGTCCATCGCCATGTCGTGCAAAACCACCTCCCGCTCTCGTCGGACGCCGTTTGACGCCGCCCGTTACTGTGGCCTACGAAATTAAGCTTATCATTCGATTAAAGTCCGGCCTCGTTACAATTTCCTCGCGTGTCGCGGACGCGTCAGTGGATGCTGTGCAGTGGAACAGCTTGGCACTCGACAGGGATCGACAAACACACCGTTGTCGTTTGGGAAACTCGATTGCCCGAATTCCCGCCAAACGTAACTGGGCGCAGTAGAAGAATTCCCGGAGGCCAAAGATGTGCTCGGGTATCGCGCGGCAAAACGGTCCTTCTCCACGCAGGCCCGATCGACGAGAACACGGCGCCCACAAGAAAAGACACGGGAACGCACGGTCCGATACAACCGTGATGGCGTCGTCGACTGAGCGACCATCCCGTTCAGCCATGCAATCGAAGCAGATCTGACGCAGCGCAATCACGGTTTCGCGACGAGATGAGCCGTCGCGAGGGATCGTTTTTCGCAAGCGATTCGTTCTCATCGCGGTGGTGCCCGCAAGCGCGCGGACCCGCGCGTCGCGTCTGGAACACGGAATCGGAATGGCCCTGCGATCAACCCCGAAGCCGTCCGTCGTACCGCCGCGACCGACCCGCGTCTCGGCCGCCGCCACGCCGCCACAGACCCTGACCTCACCGTTCGTCATGACCGCCCTGATCATGGTGGGCCTGTATGTCGGCCGTGACGTCCTGATCCCGATCGCCATCGCGATCCTGCTCTCCTTCGTCCTCGGCCCGCTGGTCAACCTGCTTCGGCGCTGGCGTTTCGGCCGGTTCCTGTCGGTGGCGACCTCGGTGCTCCTCGCCCTCGGCACGGCAGCCACCCTGGCGACCCTGATCGGCGTGCAGATCGCCGACATCGCCAAGGACGTGCCGCGCTACCGCAGCACCATCGAGCGCAAGATCGAGGGCCTCAACGACACCCCGGCCGGGCGCCTCGCCGGCTACGTCGCCAGCATCGGCCGGACGATGCACGAGAGCCACGACGAGGCGAAGCCCGAGCCCAAACCCGAATCCCGGGCCGATCCCGCCCCGCCCGAGAAGGCGCTCTTGGTGGAGGTCAAGGAACGGGCGCCGGGGCCGGTGACCCTGGCGGGTACGCTGCTCTCGCCGATCCTGCATCCGCTGGCCACCATCGGCATCGTCTTCGTGGTGCTGCTCTTCCTGCTGATGCAGCGGGAGGACCTGCGCGACCGGATGATCCGGCTGGCCGGCTCCAGCGACCTCCATCGCACCACCGTGGCGATGGACGACGCCGCCAAGCGCCTGAGCCGGTACTTCCTGGTTCAGCTCGGCCTCAACGCCTCCTTCGGCCTCGTGGTCGGCATCGGGCTCTACGTCCTCGGCGTGCCGAACCCGGTCCTGTGGGGCATCTTCTCGGCGCTGATGCGCTTCGTGCCCTACGTCGGCGCCTTCGTGTCGGCCCTTTTCCCCCTGGCGCTCGCCGCCGCGGTCGATCCCGGCTGGTCCATGGTGATCGGGACGCTGATCCTGTTCCTGATCCTGGAGCCCCTGGTCGGACACTTCATCGAGCCGATGCTCTACGGCCAGTCCACCGGGATGTCGCCCTTCGCGGTCCTGGTCTCGGCCCTGTTCTGGACCTGGCTCTGGGGACCCGTCGGCCTGCTGCTCTCGACGCCCCTGACGGTCTGCCTCGTGGTGCTCGGGCGCCACGTCGACAAGCTCGAATTTCTCGACGTGCTGTTCGGCGACCGCCCGGCCCTGACCCCGGTGGAGAACTTCTACCAGCGCATTCTCGCCGACGACCCGGAGGAGGCGCAGGAGCATGCCGACCTGATCCTCAAAACCTGCTCGCTCACCGCCTATTACGACGAAGTCGTGGTGAAGGGCCTCGAACTCGCCGCTCGGGATGCCGCCCGGGGCGTGCTCACCACGGAGCAGAAGAGCGACATCCGCGCCAGCGTCGGCGGCCTCATCGACGAACTGGCCGACCGCGACGACCTGCGCAGCGACACGGAGGCGAAGGCCGATCCCGACGCGCCGCGTCCCGAGCCGGTGCCTGAGGCGTGGCGGACCACCGGCACGGTGCTGTGCGTGGCCGGGCGCAGCTTCGTCGACGAATCCGCCTGCGCGATCCTGGCCCAACTCCTGGCCAAGCGCGGGATCGGGGCCCGGGTGGTCCCCTTCGCCGACGTGGCCCGGGCGCGGATCGGGGATTTCGACCCCGGCCCGGCCAAGCTCGTCTGCATCGTGTCGATGGCGATCAACGGCGAACCCACGCATCTGCGCCGGCTGGCCGAGCGCCTGCGCCGCAAGCTGCCGGGCACCTGCTTCGTCCTCGGCCTGTGGCAGGCGGACGATGCGGACCTCGACGAGGCGACCCGGCACCGGGCGGTCGATGCCGACATCCACGTCTCGTCCCTGCGCGCGGCCGTGGAGGCCGTGGTGGCGACCGCGCAGGGCAAGCGTGCCCCGGACGCAATGCCCGCCCAGCCCGGGGGCGAGTTCGCTCGCGTGCAGCCCCTGCCGGCCTGACGCCCATGCCGGCCTGACACCGCCCACAGGACCGTTTGGGGCTTGACCGGCGGCCCGTCCGTCCGCTTCGCTTACCCGCGTCTCGGTAAGGGGAAGGCTCGATGAGCGTCGTCGATCTCGCGCGGTTCATGGACGATCTCGCCACCGCCTCGGGGCAGGCGATCCTGCCTTTCTTCCGGGCCGCGTTCGGCATGGACGACAAGGCCCGCGGCGGAGCGGCCTTCGACCCCGTGACGGAGGCCGACCGGGCCGCCGAGGTGGCGATGCGCGGCATGATCCGGCGCCATCTGCCGACCCATGGCATCCTGGGCGAGGAGTTCGGCTCGGAGAACCTCGATGCCGAATGCGTCTGGGTGCTCGACCCGATCGACGGGACTCGGGCCTTCGTCGCCGGCCTGCCGACCTGGGGCACGCTGATCGGCCTGACCCATCACGGCGCCGCGGTGCGCGGTCTGATGCACCAGCCGTATCTCGGCGAGCTGTTCTCCGGCGATGGTGCGCAGGCCCGCCTGCGCTCACCCCGCGGCGAGCGCAGGCTCCTGACCCGGCGCGGCACCGCCCTCGACCAGGCGATCCTCGCCACCACCGATCCGCGCCTCTTCGCCGAGGGCGCGGAGCGGGAGCGCTACCTCGCCCTGGAGGGCGCGGTGCGCCTCTCCCGCTACGGCACCGACTGCTACGCCTACTGCATGCTGGCGGCCGGACAAATCGACCTGGTGGTGGAGGCCGGCCTCAAGCCCTACGACATCGTCGCATTGATCCCGATCATCGAGGGGGCCGGCGGCATCGTGACGACCTGGGACGGCGGGCCGGCGACCGGGGGCGGGCGCATCGTCGCCGCCGGGGACCGGCGCCTGCACGAAGCGGCCCTGCGACACCTGAACCCGTGAGGTTCAGGCCTCCAGGCGCGCGCGCTCGGCCGGCTCCGCCGCGTCCGAGCCCGGCATGAAGGCATCGAAGGCCGCCCAGAAATCCTGCCGGATCGCGTCCCGTTCGGACAGGATCTCGTGGCGCGCGTCCGGCAGCACGAGGATGTGCCCCGCCCGAAGGCCGCGGGCGAAGCGCTCGGTGGTGCGGGTGCCGCAGACGGGGTCGGCCCCCGCCGCCACGATCAGGGTCGGCACCATGATCCGCCCCGGCACGCGCGGATCTGCGAGGCGCCGCATCGCCCGGAAGGCGCCCGCGAGCCAGGCGATGCTGGGATCGCCGACGGCCCCGGCCCCGACGTCCCGGGCGGCGGCCGCGTTGCGGGCGTAGCGCTCCGGATCCCGGCAGAGGCGGTTGTTCGGATAGGGCTTCGTGGCGATCGAGACGGCGGAGCCGAGGGGGATGTAGCGCCGCCCCCAGCCGATCGCGTGCAGGATGCCGGCGAGGAGCGCCGCGCCGGCGGGCCAGCGCACCATCCGGATCGACAGCATCGGCGCCACGGTGACGATGCGGCGGAAGGGGAGCCAGCCGTCGAGGCCCCCGGTGAGCGCCACGGCGCCGCCCATGGAATGGGCGAGGCAGAGATGCGGATGCGGCATCAGGGGGCGCAGGATCGCCTCCTCGATCGCCTTCAGGTCCCGCCGGTAATCGTCGAAATGGGCGACGTGGCCGCGGTGCGGATCGTCGACCTGGCGCTGCGACTCGCCCTGGCCGCGCCAGTCGAAGGCCACCACGGCAAAGCCGCGCGCCCGCAGGTCGGCGATCGTCTCGTAGTACTTCTCGATGAACTCGGCCCGGCCCTGGAGCAGGCAGACGGTGCCCTTCACGAGCCGCGTGGTCGGGCGCCAATGGGCAGCCCGCAGCTCGATCCCGTCGTCGGTGCGCACCGCCTTCAGGGCGCCGCCGGGGGGCACGGGATTGTCGGGCGTCGAGCGCAGGGTCAGCATCGGGGAAGTCTCGCACAGAGTAGGAAACCGAAAATTTTGGCCTCGCGGCGCGTCCAGGCTCTTGCGAGGCCCAAAGGGTACGCCGATATCACGGGAGCACCGGCCAATACGGCGGTGCGACTGGTCCGGCCCCCGGGCGGACCCGAAACCAGCATGTTGCTTCTTATGGAGAATGTGTGATGCGTCAGTTCGACCTTGCTCCCCTGTATCGCTCCACCGTCGGCTTCGACCGCCTGTTTTCGGCCCTCGACCAGTTCGTGAGCGCCGACGCGGCCCCGACCTACCCGCCCTACAACATCGAGCGCACCGGCGAGAACGCCTACCGGATCACGGTGGCGGTGGCCGGCTTCACGGACTCCGATCTTGCGATCGAGGTCAAGGAGAATGCGCTGACGCTGAAGGGCGAGCGCAAGTCCGACGCCGACAAGCCGGCGGAATTCCTGCACCAGGGCATCGCGGCCCGCGCCTTCGAGCGTCGGTTCCAGCTCGCCGACTACGTCCAGGTGACGGGTGCCACCCTCGAGAACGGCCTCCTGCACATCGATCTCGTCCGCGAGATTCCGGAGGCGAAGAAGCCGCGCCAGATTCAGATCGCCTCGGGCCGCGCCACCGCCGCCCCGGTGATCGAGGGCTCGGTTCAGCAGGCTGCGTGACGCCGTGCAACATTTCACGCCGTAACCCGATAGCGTGACGCTTACGAGCGCCCCGGTCGACCGACCGGGGCGTTTTCGCGTGTTCAGAAATCGTCGAGCCAGTTGCGGCTCGGCTCCTTGCAGCGATAGCCGACGAAGCAGCGCGGCGTGTCGCGGGCCGGGACGAAGGCCGGGACCGTGATCTCGGTGACCTCGCAGAAGCTGCGGTCGCGCACGAAGCGGTCATAGGTCTGGCCGCCGGTGCCGAGCACGAGACCACCGCTGCGGTCAACGAGCGCTTTGGCCTGTCCGCACGACATCTCCGGCGTGGCGGGGCGTTGGGCCAGCGCGGGGCCGGCCTGGATCGCGAGAGCGAGGGCGAGAAGGGGCGGGCGCATGGCACGGTCACTCCGGCAGCCTGAGGGCGGCCTGCGCCGACAACGCGGGCCGGGGTCCGGGCGATCCCCGGGGCCCCGCCGACCCCGGTGAACCTACAGATCTCCGAAGATCAGTTGCCCCTGCGGACTGGGCGGCCGGGCCGCATTCGTCCGCTTGACGGCCGACTTCGCGGATTTCGACGCACGGCGTGGGGCCGGCGGGCGCTTTGCCACCGGGTCCGAGCGCATCCGGGCCTTGGCCCGGTCGCGGGCCACCGCCTCGGGAGCATGGGGATCGTCGTCGAGCCACTTGCCGTGCTTGATCACCTCGTTGACCCGACCCTGGTTCACCCCGACCTTGAAGGCGATCTCCTGCTGCGTCATGCCGGTGGCGGCGTGCAGGTCCAGGATGGCGCGGGCCAGATCCGGCGTCATCTTCTGGCCGGTGAGGCGGCGGGCTGGCTTGATCGTGCGGGTCGCCCGGTCGCGCGCGCGCAGGCGCTCCAGCAGGGCGAGCGCCATGTGCATGCCGTGCTCGCGCAGGGAGTCCTCGAATTCCTTCAGCGTCGCCATCCTCGGAATCCTCGTCGCCACGGTAGTCCCGTAAAAGTCCGGACCCGCGACTGTTTCATCAACGCCACCGAACCGCCCGGGTTGCGCATCGTTCATCAGGGTTGAGCCGGGGCGCGGGGCGTGACAACCGGCGAATGCCGTCATCCACCGGTATTCGCGCGCCTGTTCGCGACGAAGACTGGACGCGATCTCCGCACGGAGGGCGGACGACCCCGCGACGGGCGGTTGGCCACCGGCGCGCGCTTCGGCTAAACCGCCGGTCCCGCCGCGGTTTTTGCGAGGAGCCCCGCCCGATGATCAGCCCGATCGTTTCCGTCCCGCGCACAGGTCCGGCGCCCGGCACGCCCGCCCTGGTGGACGCCCTGGAGGACGGTGCGGTCCTGATGTTCCCGGACCTCGACTTCCCCTTGAGCGCCTTCGAGCAGCGCTTCGTCGAGCGGCCCTTCGCGGACGGCAAGGCCAAGAACGTCAACATCCGGGGCGCCGCATCCACCCTGCGGGGGGCGGCGGGCACGCCGGAGGAGCAGGAGGCCCTGCGCCAGGTGCTGATCCGCTACCGGGGCTTCGCCGAGGCGCTGGTCGCCGATCACCTGCCAGCCTACGCCGGCAAGGTCACCTTCGCCGGCACCTCCTACCGGCCCTTCGACGTCGATCGGCGCAAGATGAGCTGGCGGCGCGACGATACCCGCCTGCACGTGGACGCGTTCCCGTCGAACCCGATCGGCGAGAAGCGCATCCTGCGCATCTTCCGCAACATCAACCCGGACGGACAGCCGCGTCACTGGCGGGTCGGCGAGGACTTTTCCACGATGGCGGAGAAGTTCCTGCCGCGCCTGCCCGGCTATTCGCCGCTCTCGGCGCGGATTCTGGCTGCCCTCAAGATCACCAAGGCCCGGCGCTCGGAATACGACCACCTGATGCTGCACCTGCACGACGCCCTGAAGCAGGACATGATTTACCAGGAGACGGCGCCCCAGGCCGACGTGCTCTTCGCCCCCGGCCAGACCTGGGTGACCTTCTCGGACCTCGTCATGCACGGCGCCATGGGCGGCCGCTACATGCTGGAACAGACCGCCTACCTCCCGGTGGCCGACCAGGCCCGCCCCGAGCGCAGCCCGCAGCGCCTCCTCGCCAAGGCGCTCGGCCGGCCCTTACGCTGACTTCCACGACCTCACACGGAGAGCCCCCGATGATCCTCGAAATCGCCCAGATCGACGTGAAGCCCGGCATGGAAGCCACCTTCGAGGCCGGCATCGCCGAGGCCTCGGCGATCTTCAAGGCGGCCAAGGGCTGCCGCAGCTTCGCCGTGCGGCGCTCCGTCGAGAAGCCGCAGCGCTACCGCCTCCTCATCGAGTGGGAGACCCTGGAGAACCACACCGTAGACTTCACGGGCTCGCAGGCCTGGAAGGATTACCGCGCGATGGTCTCGCCCTGCTTCGAGGCGCCCCCCAGCGTTGAGCACACGGAACTGACCCTGCAGGCCTTCTGAGACGGCGGGCAAGACGGACCGGGGGTCCCCGGCGTCGGGCGGCTCCGGTCGCGCGGCCTCAGGGGCCGGATCCTCGCACCAGCATCTTGAGCCGATCGTCGAGCCGCTTGACACGCACCCGGATGCCGCGCTCGGCGCAGGCGTTAAGGGTCTCGCCGGCGAAGAAGCCGAAGCGCTCGGCCCGCGCGCGGCATTCCAGCACCGGCGGCAGGGCGACGACGAGCCCGCTCGGCACCACCAGCACCACGAGGTTGACGAACAGGGACGTCTTCCAGCCGAGGCTGATGCCACGGCCCGACGCCGCCCCGTCATCCGCCCGCGCGGCGGCGAACATGCGGGTGGCGAACCCCTCCGGCGCCGCCTGAGAGCGGCGCCCCTCCACTTGAGAGCGGCGCCATGCCGCCTCCGCCCCGGGAGGAGGGCGGTCCCGGTCCGGGCTCGGAGCATGGGGCGGCAGGCAGGGCGCGGCTTCGAAAGACGCGGCTTCGAGGAATTTGACGTCAACGGCGTTTGACGGGCGTCTCATGGCTCTCTCGGATGGTTCGTGCGAGGGCGCCGAACGTGTCAGACCAAAGCCGTTTGATCCCTTCCGGCGATCCCCGTGGGATCGCGTTCGGGATGGCGGATCTGGGCTTCGCTCAAGCGCTGCGCAGGCTTGCCGATACGTCATCCGCTTTGACCAAGCGGATGACGTATCAGCGGATCCCGTTGGCGATGGTTCGGAGTTGATCGTCGAGGGAGAGGGCCCGCCCGGCGAGGTCGCGCCGGGCACAGGCGCTGCCCCGCAGCATCTCGGGTATCCAGGAAGCCTGCATCCAGTCGCTCCGGAACCAAGAGGCCTGCGCGCCCCCGCGGCAATCGGACATCAGGGCCGTGCCAAGCAGGAAGGCCATGGGCCCGAACATCAGCACCAGCTTCAGGAGCCCGAACAGGCCGAGGCCGCCCCGGCGGGCGCGGCGCGGCGGGTCGCTGCGCGCGGGCCGGGCCGGCCGAGGCGGGGCGGGGGCGTCGTCGTGGAGCGGGGTGTCGGCACCGAACTGGTCCCGATAGTAGGCTTCGAGCTTGCTGGGCTTCATTCCGGGCACCCACGGCATGGAATCGACGGCACGGAATCGGACTGCCATCGAGGCTCCGATCCTCGCCGGACCCGGTAAAGGTGCGCCGAACGTCCGCCCGTTTGCCAGGACGCCGGCACCACAACCTCGAGATGTGGTTTCGAAAATCCTCCCGCGACCCGACCGTTTTGACGGAGGCCGGTGACAGCGCCGCGCGGACTGCGTACCTAGGAAGTCAGGTTCCACCCAGCGTCCGAGCGATCCTCGCCCATGATCCAACGCCCCCTCCGCATCGGCACGCGCGGCAGCCCGATGGCGCTCGCCCAGACCGGGATGGTCCGCGACCAGATTGTCGCGGCCAATCCGGGGCTCGAGACCGAGATCGTGGTGGTCAACACGGTGGCGGACCGCATCCTCGACCGCCCCCTGTCGGAGATCGGCGGCAAGGGCCTGTTCACCAAGGAGTTGGAGCAGGCCCTCTACGCCGACGTGGTCGACGTCGCGGTCCACTCCATGAAGGATGTCGAGACCTGGCTTCCGGACGGGCTCGTCATCGCCTGCATCCTGGAGCGGGACGACCCGCGCGACGCCTTCCTGTCGCCGCGCGCGGCGGGCTTTTCCGACCTGCCGGCGGGTGCCCGGGTGGGCACCTCGTCCCTGCGCCGTGCCGCCCAGGTGCTGATGCGCCGCCCCGACCTGCGGATCGTGCCCCTACGGGGCAACGCCAACACCCGGATGCGCAAGCTGGAGGAGGGGACCTGCGACGCGACCCTGCTGGCGCTGTGCGGCCTTCAGCGTCTCGGCATGGCCGACATGGCCCGCAGCGTGCTCGCCGTGGAGGAGATGCTGCCGGCGGTGGCGCAGGGCGCGCTCGGCATCGAGTGCCGCGAGGCGGACGCGGCGGTGCGCGCGCTCCTCGAGCCCCTGGTCTCGGCGCGCGCCACGGCGGAACTCGCCGCGGAGCGGGGCCTGCTCGCCGAACTCGACGGCTCCTGCCGCACGCCCATCGCCGCCCTGGCGCGGATCAGCGGCGACACCCTCGATCTCGACGGCCTGCTGTTCCTGCCCGACGGCAGCGCCCATTGGGCGGCGCGGCGCTCCGGTGCGGTCTCGGACGCGGCCCGGATCGGCCGGGAGGCCGGCGCCGAACTCAAGCGGGCGGCGGGCGACACCTACGCGCGGCACCTCCAGTAGGGCAGGTCCCCTAGGCCAGGGGGCGATCGGTCGAGCTGCGAGCGGAACGGCGGGCTCAGCCCACGGCGCGCAGGGCGAGCGGCTCCTGCGGCTCCAGCCGCCCCTGCATCAACGCGCCGGCGAGGTCGATCACGTCCTGGATCCGGAAGGGCTTGCTGAGGAAGACGCTTCCCGGCACAGCGCGCCGGTCGCTGCGCCCTCCCGTGGAGGTATAGATCACCGGCTGGCCGGGATTGAGGATGCGGTAGGCCTCCGCCACGGTCCAGCCGTCGATGAGGCCCGGCAGGTTGATGTCGGTGATCAGGAGCGCCAGATCGGGACCGCGCGGATGGGACCCGGCCTGCCGGATCGTCGCCATTGCCGCCTCGCCGCTGGACACCGAGACGACGCCGATGCCGCGCCGCTCGCACAGGCCCGTGAGCATGTCGAGCAGCAGGTAATTGTCTTCCACGATGAGCACTTGACGCTGTCGCATCGGTCGCACCAACTCTTTGCAGCGACGAATTAGTCCGATATTCGTTAAGCACGGATCAACGGGCGCCGTGTTTCCGCCCTCGCGCGCGCATCGGTTAAAGCGCACGGAAACGACAACGCCATTGGACGACGCCATGCCGACCCCGTCGCCAGTCCCTTCGCCTGTCCCTGCGCCGCAGCCGGAGGCCGGCGCCCGGCGGCCCGTCTACGATCCCGGAACCCTCGCCGAGCTCGAAGGCATCTTCGGGCAGGCGCGCCTGCTGGACCTGCTTGCGCGCCTGAAGGCCGAGATCGCGCAGCGGCTGCAGGCCGGCGTGGCCGAGCGCGTCGCCCTGGGCCACGACGCCCACACCCTCCTCTCCGTGAGCGGGTCCCTCGGCTTCTTCGACCTCTCGCAGCGCTGCTCGGAGATGGAGCAGGCCTGCCTGCGCGGGGCCGACCTCGACGCCCCCCTGGACGCCGCCCGCGGCGCCGCGGCCCGCGCCGTCGCGGCGATCGACGCCATCGCCGGAACCGCGCCGGCCGCGACCCCGTCCTGAGACACGGGCCACCGATCTGTTGCCGC
The DNA here is from genome assembly GCF_022829285.1 of Methylobacterium sp. J-078. Classification (GTDB taxonomy): domain Bacteria; phylum Pseudomonadota; class Alphaproteobacteria; order Rhizobiales; family Beijerinckiaceae; genus Methylobacterium. The sequence continues at coordinate 192,140 of NZ_JAKSYI010000132.1, read as the reverse complement.
AGCGCAACAGCTTGACGGTAATCGACGCCGCGGCGCGACCGGACGCGGGACCGCCGCAATCGCGGCCGATGAGCGCCGAGCCGGGCGCTGCGGCGCGGGTTCCGCGGGATGCCGATCTTGCGAAGCTTGCCTTGCGAAACCTGGATCTTGCGAAACCTGGCCCGGGCGGAGTCGAGGCGCGTCATGGCTAACGGAACCTTCGCTTAACCGAGTCCGACTAAGTACCGGTCCCGACGAGCCCCCCTGGGGCATGCGGCGACGAAGCCGGCCTTCACCCTCGCTCCGGCCGGCGGGATCTGCCCGAGGAGAACAGGATCATGTCCATGACTGCGCGCTTGCGCGTGTTTCCGCTGGCGGCCGCCCTGTGCGCGGCCCTCAGCGTCGCCGCCTGCACCAACGACAAGGATCTGGCCGACGCCTCCGGCTTCGGCGGGGGCGCCAACACCCCCGGCAGCGCCCAGGACTTCGTGGTGAACATCGGCGACCGCGTGTTCTTCGAGTCCGATTCCACCGACCTGACCCCCACCGCCACCGCCACCCTCGACAAACAGGCGAACTGGCTGCAGCGCTACCCGCGCTACACCTTCCTGGTCGAGGGCCACGCCGACGAGCGCGGCACCCGCGAGTACAACTTCTCGCTCGGCGAGCGCCGAGCCCAGTCCGTGAAGGACTATCTGGCCTCGCGCGGCATCGCGAACGGCCGCATCCGCACCGTCTCGTACGGCAAGGAGCGCCCGGTGGCGGTCTGCAACGACATCTCGTGCTGGTCGCAGAACCGCCGCGCCGTCACCGTCCTCGATCGCGGCGGCGCCGGCTCGTAGGCCGGTCGCAAGCGGTCAGGCCCGACTTTTGCCCCGGACGGGTGCCACTGCTATCCGGCACCCTTCCGCCAACCGATCATCGGTGACGATTGTCATGCTCCGCCGCCTCCTCCTCGCCACCGCCCTGTGCGCGGCCAGCCTCGTCCCGGGGGGTTTCTCCGGCGCCCGCGCGCAGGACGCGTCCGACTTCGTGGTGCGCCTGAACCGGCTGGAGAACCAGTCGCGCCAGACCGCCGGGCAGATCGAGACGCTGCAGCACGAGAACCGGCAGTTGAAAGAGCAGCTGCGCAAGTTCCAGGAGGACGTCGAGTTCCGCCTGCAGGAGGCCAAGGGCGGACGCTCGGGCGCGCCGGCGGCCAGTCCGTCAGGCACGAACCCGGGCGCGGCCAAGCCCCAGAAGCGCAGCGACGCCTTCGACCCCGACCAGAACCCCGGCCGCCCCGGCGCGCCGATGCAGCTCGGCACCACGACGCCGTCCTCCGCCGTGGCCGAGGCACCGCGCGCGCACAGCGTGCCCCCCACCGTGGTGGAGGCCGACGACGAGGAGCCGGGCCTGACCCCGCCGGGGCTCGGCGGCCCCGTCGACCTCTCGCCCCCCGCCCGGGTGCCGACCACCGGCGCGCTGCCGAACCCGGCCCGCGCGCCCAGCGTCGCCGCCACGGGCTCGGGCGACGCGCGCGCCGATTACGAGGCGGCCTACGCCTACATCCTCCAGCGCCAGTACGAGCAGGCGGAGATGGGCCTGCGCCAGTTCATCCAGTCGCACCCGCGCGACGCCCTGGTGCCCTCCGCCACCTACTGGCTCGGCGAGAGCTACCTGCAGCGCAACCGCAACCGCGAGGCGGCCGAGCAATTCCTGAAGGTCTCCACCGACTACGCCCGCTCGGCCCAGGCGCCCGACGCCATGCTGAAGCTCGGCGCCTCCCTGAACGCGCTCGGCGCCCGCGAGCAGGCCTGCGCGACGCTCGCCGAACTCGAGCGCAAGTTCCCCTCCGCCAGCACATCCGTCCGCCAGGGCGTCGCGCGCGAGCAGAAGCGCGCGCGCTGCGCCGCCTGAGCCCGCAAGATCTGCTCCCGAGCGACACCGCCCTCGCGGCGGCGCTCCGGCCCTACCTCGCGGGCCGCGCGGCACCGGTGCTGCTCGCGGTCTCGGGGGGGCCCGACTCGACGGCCCTGCTGGCCGCCTGCGCGGCTACCCGCGCCGAGGCGCCCGTCCACGCGGCGACCGTCGACCATGGCCTGCGCCCCGATTCCGCCGCGGAGGCCCGCGCCGTGGCCGCTCTGTGCGGCGAACTCGGCGTTCCCCATCAGACCCTCGCCTGGACCGGGCCGAAACCCGCTCACGGCCTCCAGGCCGCCGCTCGCGCCGCGCGCTACGACCTTCTGGCGCGCCACGCCGCCACGATCGGCGCGGACCTCCTGCTCACCGGCCACACCCGCGACGACCAGGCCGAGACCGTTCTGATGCGGCTCCTCGCCGGGAGCGGACCGGCGGGCCTCGCCGGCATGCGGCGTGAGCGCGCGCTGGGCCCCTTGCGCCTCGCGCGGCCCTTCCTGGATATCCCGAAGACCGACCTCGTCGCCTATTGCGCGGCGCGCGGCCTCGCCTTCGCCCGCGATCCCACGAACCACGACGCGCGCTTCGCCCGCGCCCGCCTGCGCGCGCTGTTGCCGGCGCTGGCCGGGGAGGGGCTCTCACCCGAGCGCCTGTGCCGGCTGGCCGCGCGCTGCGCCCGCGACGCGGCGGCCCTGGAGCAAGGCGCCGGGGACGTCCTCGCGGCGGCCTGCCAGGAGGCCCCCGACGGGAGCCGCCTGGTCCTCGACGGGGAACGCCTGCGCGGCCTGCCCGAGGCCGTGCTGCTGCGGGTGGTCGGCCTCGGGCTCGCCCGCCTGGACCCGGACGGGCCCGAGCGCCTGGAGCGCCTGGAGCGCCTCGTCCTCGAAGGCGTCCTGCCGGCGCTCCGGACAGGGCGGCCCTTGCGCCGGACCCTGCGGGCGGTGCTGGTTGAGGTGACGCGGGAAGGCGACCTCGCCTTGTCCCCGGCGCCCCCCCGCAGGGGAGAGCGGACGCGCGGGCCCTGAGCCGCGTGCGTCGTCACGGCCCGGCGGGTGCGCGCTCCGACTTTCGCACTCGACTTGGCAAGGGGGGGCGCGCTGCCTACATTGACGCCGAGCACCCGGATCGACCCGCCCCATTTCGCGCGGCGGGCCCAGGCGCCTCCAGGGATTGATCGATGAACCCGAATTTCCGCAACTTCGCCTTGTGGGTCGTCATCTTCCTGCTCGTGCTCGCCCTCGTGACCCTGTTCCAGAACCCGGGTCATCGCGGTGGCGGCTCCGAGATCGCCTACAGCCAGCTTCTGAACGATGCCGATTCCGGCAAGATCCAGACGGTGGTGATCTCCGGGCAGGACGTCAGCGGCACCTATGTGGGCGGCGGCAACTTTACCTCCTACGCCCCCAACGATCCGAGCCTCGTGTCGAAGCTCCAGAGCAAGGGCGTGCAGATCACCGCGCGTCCGCCCTCGGACAACACGCCGTGGTTCATCCAGCTGCTCGTCAGCTGGCTGCCGATCCTCGTGTTCATCGGCGCCTGGATCTTCCTGTCCCGCCAGATGCAGTCGGGGGCAGGCCGTGCCATGGGCTTCGGCAAGTCTAAGGCCAAGCTCCTCACCGAGGCCTCCGGCCGCGTGAGCTTCGACGACGTCGCCGGCGTCGAGGAAGCCAAGGAGGACCTCCAGGAGATCGTGGAATTCCTCCGCGACCCGCAGAAGTTCCAGCGCCTGGGCGGGCGCATCCCGCGCGGCGTGCTCCTCGTCGGCCCCCCCGGCACGGGTAAGACCCTCATCGCCCGGGCGGTCGCGGGCGAGGCTAACGTGCCGTTCTTCACGATCTCCGGTTCGGACTTCGTCGAGATGTTCGTCGGCGTCGGCGCGTCGCGTGTCCGCGACATGTTCGAGCAGGCCAAGAAGAACGCGCCCTGCATCATCTTCATCGACGAGATCGACGCGGTCGGCCGCCATCGCGGCGCCGGTTTGGGCGGCGGCAACGACGAGCGCGAGCAGACCCTGAACCAGCTCCTCGTGGAGATGGACGGGTTCGAGGCCAACGAGGGCGTGATCATCATCGCGGCCACCAACCGTCCCGACGTGCTCGACCCCGCCCTGCTGCGTCCGGGCCGCTTCGACCGCCAGATCATGGTGCCGAACCCCGACGTCGTCGGCCGCGAGCGCATCCTGCGCGTCCACGTCCGCAAGGTGCCCCTGGCGCCGGACGTCGACCTCAAGGTGATCGCGCGCGGCACCCCGGGCTTCTCGGGCGCCGACCTGATGAACCTCGTCAACGAGTCGGCCCTGCTAGCGGCCCGTCGCGGCAAGCGCATCGTCACGATGCACGAGTTCGAGGACGCCAAGGACAAGGTGATGATGGGTGCCGAGCGGCGCACCCTGGTCATGACCGAGGACGAGAAGCGCCTCACCGCCTACCACGAGGGCGGTCACGCCATCGTCGCCTTCAACGTGCCGGCCACCGATCCCGTCCACAAGGCGACGATCATCCCGCGCGGCCGGGCGCTGGGCATGGTCATGCAGCTGCCCGAGCGCGACAAGCTCTCGATGTCCTTCGAGCAGATGACCTCGCGCCTCGCCATCATGATGGGCGGCCGCATCGCCGAGGAGATGACCTTCGGCGCCGACAAGGTGACCTCGGGCGCCCAGTCCGACATCGAGCAGGCCACGCGTCTCGCCCGCATGATGGTGACCCGCTGGGGCTTCTCGCCCGAGCTCGGCACCGTGGCCTACGGCGAGAACAACGACGAGGTCTTCCTCGGCATGTCCATGGGCCGTCAGCAGACGGTCTCGGAGGCCACCGCCCAGAAGATCGACGCGGAGGTTCGCCGCCTCGTCGAGACCGGGCTCGAGGAAGCCCGGCGCATCCTCGGCGAGCACAAGGACGATCTCGAGGCGCTGGCTCAGGGCCTCTTGGAATACGAGACCCTGTCGGGCGACGAGATCAAGAACCTCATCGCCGGCAAGCCTCCGATCCGCGATTCCGGGGACGGCCCCACCACCCTGCGGGGCTCCTCGGTGCCCTCCGCCGGCCGTGGCCGCCCCCGCGGCAGCGACGGCCTGGAGCCCCAGCCGCAAGCCTGACGACCAGTCAGGTCCCTGGCCGATCAGGTGCCACCCGCTCACCCGACGTCACGAGCCCGCCGCCGGCGGGCTCGTTCGTATCAAGGCTCCGGTAACGCTGCGGCGGGTTCGTGGCGATCCGCGCGACTCGCGCGCATTCCCGCAACCGGATCTTCAGGCCCTGGTACGACGCTGGTCCCGCCGGATCAGACCGGACGAGGCCAGCCAGGACGAGCGTCGTGAGACGGACTGAAGCTCCCTACACCGCGAACAGAAGAGGGGACGCGAAGAGCATGTCGCGCAAGTATTTCGGAACGGACGGCATCCGGGGTCGGGCCAACGGCGTCATCACGCCGGAACTCGCCCTCAAGGTCGGCCAGGCAGCGGGCCTCGTGTTCCAGCGCGGCGACCATCGCCACCGCGTGGTGATCGGCAAGGATACCCGGCTCTCAGGCTACATGATCGAGACGGCGTTGATCGCCGGCTTCACCTCGGTGGGGATGGACGTGCTTCAGCTCGGCCCGATGCCGACTCCGGCGGTGGCGATGCTGACCCGCTCCATGCGCGCCGATATCGGCGTGATGATCTCGGCCTCGCACAACCCCTTCGAGGACAACGGCATCAAGCTGTTCGGCCCGGACGGCTTCAAGCTGAACGACGACGTCGAGCGCGAGATCGAGGCCCTGATCGACGGCGAACTGCACAAGCGCCTCGCGGGCTCGCGGGATCTCGGCCGGGCCAAGCGGATCGAGAGCGTGCACGCCCGCTACATCGAGTTCGCCAAGCGCTCGCTGCCCCGCAACCTCACCCTGGACGGCCTGCGCATCGTGGTGGATTGCGCCAACGGCGCCGCCTACCGGGTGGCGCCCGAGACCCTGTGGGAACTGGGCGCCGAGGTCATCGCCATCGGCGTCGAGCCGGACGGCTTCAACATCAACCGCGACGTCGGCTCCACCGCCCCGGCGGCGCTCGCCGCCAAGGTGCGCGAGCTGCGCGCCGATATCGGCATCGCCCTCGACGGCGACGCCGACCGGGTGCTCATCGTCGACGAGAAGGGCCAGTCGGTGGACGGCGACCAGCTCATGGCGGTGATCGCCCGCTCCTGGAAGGAGGACGATCGCCTGACCCAGCCGGGGCTGGTGGCGACCATCATGTCCAACCTCGGCCTGGAGCGCTACCTCGGCGGCATCGGCCTCACCCTCGCCCGCACGGCGGTGGGGGACCGCTACGTGCTCGAGCACATGCGCGAGCACGGCTTCAACCTCGGCGGCGAGCAGTCCGGCCACATCATCATGTCGGACTACGCGACCACCGGCGACGGCCTCGTGGCGGCCCTGCAACTCCTCAGCGTGGTCAAGCGCCAGGAGCGCCCGGTGAGCGCGGTCTGCCACTGCTTCGAGCCCCTGCCGCAGATCCTCAAGAACGTGCGCTACCGCTCCGGCGAGCCCCTGCGGGCCGATTCCGTCGTTACCGCCATCGCGCATGCCCGCGAGCGCCTGGGCAATGCCGGCCGCCTCGTCATCCGGCCGTCCGGCACCGAGACGGTGATCCGCGTGATGGCCGAGGGCGACGATCGGGGCCTCGTCCTCGAAGTCGTGGACGAGGTGGTGGACGCCGTGACCCGCGCGGCCGCCTGAGCCCGCTCAGATCCGGTCGTAGACCTGCGGGACCACGCCCCGCCAGGCGGCGAGCAGCACCGCCGTCACGGTCTCCGCCCCGGCCTCCCACAGGCTGAGGCTCGTCCATCCGCGCCGGCCCCAGGCCCCGTCGAGGGGTTCGAACAGCTCGGGCTCGGCCGCGATCCACGCGGCCTGGTCCGCCGGGCTGAGGCGCAGGACCACGCGCGCCTCCTCGACCCAGAGCGTCGCGAAGATGCGGCCGCCGACCCGGAAGTCGGGATGGCCGCTATGGGCGCCCTCGGTGACTTCGGGGAAGGACGCGGCGAGGCGTCGAACGTCGTCGGGATTCATCGCCAGGACCTTATCGCCCGGCGGCCCCGATCCCAACCGGGTCCGGCCGCTCCGAATACCGGCCGCGCCGGGACCGGACCATCGCGACGGCGCGGCCGTAACGGTTCCGCAAGGATAAGATTTAACGTTAAACCCGACTTAACCGTTGTCCCGCAGAGTGTCCTGGTCATCCCGCCGGTGTTTCGCGCTTCCGGCTCAAGGTCACCACAAGGACATCCGATGCGCCGCACCAAGCTTTCCGCCTTGGCGCGCTCGATCACGCTCGTTGCGAGCGTGGCAGCGCCCTGCCTCGCCCAAGCGGCGGATCTGCTGCCCCCGCTGCCCCCCGAACCCCTCCCGCCGCCCGTCGAGATCGGCGGCGGCTGGTACCTGCGCGGCGATGTCGGCGTCGGTGCCACCAGCATCGACAAGATCTCGACGGTCGTTCCGCACGGATACCTGCCCGACGGCTACCGCTACGACCAGAAGTCGGTCAGCGACAGCTTCTTCGCCGGCGGCGGCGTCGGCTACCAGTTCGGCAGCTACTTCCACGGCGACGTGACCGCGGAGTACCGCGGCGGCACCAAGCTCAAGTTCCAGGACAGCTTCAACAGCACCTGCTTCAGCAAGACCCACAACGAAGAGGGTCAGCACGACGCCTACGACTGCAAGGGCGTGAACGCCTACGGCGCCAGCCTGTCGTCCATCGTGGTGATGGCGAACGGCTACTTCGACCTCGGCACCTGGTACGGCGTCACGCCCTTCATCGGTGGCGGCGTCGGCACGGCCTTCCATCGCCTCAGCGGCTTCAGCGACTCAGGTTACGGCGCCGCCACGGGCGGCTACGGCTACGCCAAGGACAAGAACACCAACACCTTCGCCTGGGCCGCCATGGCCGGCCTCGGCTACAGCGTGACCCCGAACCTCAAGCTCGAAGTCGGCTACCGCTACCTCAACCTCGGCCACGTCGGCACAAACCCGGTGACCTGCATCAACGACCCGGATTGCGGCGGCGCCGTCTACAAGGTCAAGGACATCACCTCGCACGACGTGCGCATCGGCATGCGCTGGCTGCTCGGCGGCGGCGTGATCGCCCCGGTGGCTGAGTACCGCGAGCCGGCGCCCCTGGTGCGCAAGTACTGATCGGCCGCCCCCGGGCGGCGAGACGGGGCGGGGGTGCGGATCCACGGGATCCGCGCCCCCGTTCGCGTTCAGGCACCCGCGCCAACGCCGAGCTTCGAACGACCCTCCGGCGGACCCAAAACGGCAACGCGGCATTAGCCTTAAGCCGTCCCTAACGTTTACAGCGCAGTATAGCACTCAGGCATGCGTCACGCCGCCAAGCATTGCGTGGCCTGCCTTAAGTTGTCTTGCGTATGAGGGCGTCATGGCCGCGTCGTATTCCTTACCCGTCACGGTCTTCGCGTGTCTCCTGGCCGGAACAGCCTTGCACGGCGCCGCGCGCGCGGCCGACCTGCTGCCACCGCCACCGCCGGCGGTGGCCCCCGTGGCGATCGGGGAGGGCTGGTATCTCCGGGTGGATGCCACGGTCAGCGATTACGCGCGCCCGCGCGACGCGACCCGGCCGCCGGCCGACGGCACACCCCTGACCCCGCTCGAGCGGATGCACCTCGACACGGTGCCGGGCTACGGGGGCGGCGTCGGCTATCGCCTCAACAACTGGCTGCGCGTCGACGCCACCGTCGATCAGCGCCTCGGGTCCCGCTACAGCGCCTATTCCTCGGGCTCCCGCTACGTGGACGGCTACAACATCGAGGCCGGCAAGCTCGACGTGTTGACCGGACTCGTGACCGTCTACGCGGATCTCGGGACCTGGTGGGGGCTGACCCCCTATCTCGGCGCCGGCGTGGGCTTCGCCGACAAGGGCTTCACCAAGGCCTACACGCAGACGACCTGCCTGACCGACATCTGCGACGGGAATCCCCCGGGCATCCGCGACGCCGCGCGCCGCCCCAGCCGCTCCGTCACCTCGCTGGCCTGGGCGCTGACCGGGGGCGTCTCGTACGACATCGGCCACGGCCTGAGCCTCGACACGAGCTACCGCTACGTCGATCTCGGCCGCGCCAAGACGGGGGAGGACGCCTACGGCGCCGCCTCGCGCCTGAAGGACTTGGCCTCGCACGAGGTCCGCGTCGGCCTGCGCTACAGCTTCGCCGGCGGACCCGGCTCCCTGTCCGCCCCCTTGGCGGACCTGTCGCTCCCGCGCTGGAACCGGAACCCCTACGAGTAGGCCCGAGCGCCGAGCCCGGGGCGCGCGCCGCGCGTCCCGGTTCGAAGAGGATCGCCCGCCGGCCAGCGAAACGGACCGTTAAGGTTACTCAAGTAAAACCAAAGCACAGGCTCAGCACCCGAACCCTCGGTCTGACGCCGTGAGGACGACAACGATGCGTACCGCGACCCTCGCGCTCCTGGCCGGTTTCACCCTCGGCGTGTCCGCCCCCGCCCTCGGCGCGGACCTCGATTACGGCGTCCTGCGGGGGCCGGACTACGAGCCCGAGGTCCAGGTCATCGACTGGAACGGCATCTATGTCGGCGGGCACGGGGGCTACACCTCCGCCTCGCTCAACCAGACCAACGTGTTCCAGCGGATGCTCGCCACGGAGTTCCGGGCGCGCGACATCGAGAGCCAGTTCAGCGTTTCGTCGCTTCTCACCACCCCATCGGCGCGCGTCGAGGGATCGAGCTACGGCGCGTTCGCTGGCTTCAACTACCAGTTCGACGAGGCGGTGGTCGGCATCGAGGCGGACTACACGCGATACGATCGTGGCGGCCGGGCCGGCGACAGCATCAGCCGGATCATGACGACCACAGGCGGCATGACGGAGGTCGTCAACCTCGCGGGGATCTCGGCGACGAAGATCGAGGATTACGGTACCATCCGCGCCCGCGGCGGCTGGGCGTTCGGGCGGTTCCTGCCCTTCGTCACGGCGGGCCTTGCGATCGGACGCGCCGAGGTCACCGATACGGTCGCGATCCAGAACTACGGCTACGATTCGAAGACCTACGCGTCCAACCTGACCGCAACCACGCCGGCCTACGTCAACCGGCATGATTACGCCAGCTTCAACCCACAGTATCCAGGCCCTCGCTCGTCGCCGGCCGGGGAGACCCAGACGGTTCCGAACGCGCCCTACACCATCGGCAAGACGACCGTGAAGACGGTCGGCGGCCTCGCCCTCGGGGCTGGTCTCGAATTCGCCGTCACGCAGAACATTCTCCTGCGCGGAGAATATCAGTACGTCCAGTTCAACGATTTCGACGGGCACAAGGTGAACCTGAACACCGTGCGCGGCGGCGCCGCCCTGAAATTCTGAGCGGCGTTAAGTCCCCGCTCGCAGGTCCGCGCCTAGACTCGCGCCACGCGGCGGATGCGCCGCCCGGAGGCCCTTCATGCTTCGTCTCGTCCTCCTCGGCAGCGCCGTCGCGCTGGCCGCGCCCGCCCTGGCGGGCGGTGAGCCCGGCTATCCCCGGCGTGGGCCCTACCTGCCCCCGGAGGTCGCCTATCGCGATCCAGCCTACATCCCCCCGCCACCGCTGCGGCCCGTCCTCGCCGCGCCGGCCCTCCTGGCGCCGCGCTCCCTCGCACTGCCCCTCTACAACGAGCCGCCGCCGCGCTTTTCCGGACCCTGATCCGGATCAGCTCTCCAGCTCGGTGTCCCAGTACAGGTAGTCGAGCCAGGTGTGGTGATACTCGCGGTGGTCGAATTCCGGCTGGCGGCGGTGCAGTTCGTGCCGGGTCGGCCGGTGCGGTTCGTTGAGGAGGGGCATGTCCGCCTCCGCCGGGGTGCGGTTGGCCTTGCGCAGGTTGCAGGGCGAGCAGGCCGCGACCACGTTCTCCCAGCTCGACTGGCCGCCGCGCGAGCGGGGCACCACGTGGTCGAAGGTCAGGCCGCCCGAGGGCAGGCGCAGGCCGCAATACTGGCAGGAGAAGGTGTCGCGCAGGTAGATGTTGTAGCGCGTGAAGGCCGGGCTGCGCGCCAGGGTCACGTAGCTCTTCAGGGCGACCACGCTGGGGACGCGCAGGGAGCGGGAGGGCGAGCGCGCCTCGACGTCGTAGCTGGCCACCAGGGTGACGCGGTCGAGGAACAGCGCGGTGAAGGCGTCCTTCCAGGACCAGAGCGAGAGCGGATTGTACGAGAGCGGCCGGTAATCCGCATTCAGGACGAGCGTTTGGAGATCCAGCATCGGCGCTACCCTCTCGACGGGTCGACGAAGGGACAACGCGCAGGGTTTGGCCGGCGCATCGTCCCCGGTTGGTGAAAGATCAGAAATCTCCGCATCCCGGGGCGTCGCGGCGCGTGGCAGGCGGGCTCACGAGGATGCGGGGAGGGCCGGACACCCGCCCTGCGGCGCGGCGCGGATCGGACCGGCATTGGCCAAAAGCCGTCGCATCGGGCGAAAACGCCCGATTCGTGGCGACGCTCATCGGCGCGGATGGTCGTCGCCACCTCCTCGCACGGGAACGAAAAGGCCAGATCCATCGGGACTTAGTCTAATATCAGCGTGACACGCTTGTGAAGGTCGCCCGCCCCATCCCCGACGTCGCGCCCACAGGGCAGGGGCTGGCCGTTGGCGCGCCCGATTTCCCGCGCCGTCAGCCTTTCGCCCCATTGCTCGGCGAAGGGGCGGGCCCCGGCCGCTCCCCGCCCCGCCCGACCGCGCGCAGTTCTTGCTGGCGCGGTCCGGACGGGCGGGTCGTCAGCGGCCCGACACGGCGCGGCGCGGGGCTGCGCCGGAACCGCGCGGCACGCGCGGCACGCGCGGCGCGAAAGGATCGACATGGGCGTTATCCCGAGAGGCCAGAGGTTCGGCGGCATCCGGAGGGCGGCTTTGGCCGCCGCCTGGTTCGGTGCCCTTGCCCTGGCTCCGGCGGTGCTGGCCCCCGGCGGCGCGGCCGGGCAGGGGGCAACCGCCGTCCCGACGGCACCGGCCAAACCAGTCCCGGCCCCGGCCGGAACCCCGGCGCCTGCAGAGGCCAAGCCGGCCGCCAAGCCGGCGGCGCCCAAGCCCGCCGTCTCCGAGCAGATCCAGAACGTGCGCGATGAGCTCGACGCGGCCAAGGCCGACCTCGAGCAGCGCGAGAAAATCCTCACCGGCCCGAACGTCGGCAGCGGCGACCTGACCCGGGCCCGCGACGGCATCGAGGCCATCGCCGACAAGATCCGACACGTCATCGACATCACCTCCCCGCGCCTGGAAGCGGCCCGCGAGCGCCTGACCCAGCTCGGCCCCAAGCCGAAGGAGGGCGAGGAGGGCGAGGACGTGGCCCGCGAGCGCACCGAGCGCGAGCACGCGGTGGCGGAGATCGACGAGACCCAGCGGCTGGCCAAATCCCTCCTCGTGCAGAGCGACCAGATCGTCGATCAGGTCTCGAACCGCCGCCGCGCCGCCTTCACGCGCGGCCTGTTCGAACGGTCCACCGCCCTCGTCAGCCCCGACCTGTGGGTGCGGGCCGCCGCCGACCTGCCCCGTGACCTGCGCGCCCTGCAGAGCGCCGTGGAGGACACCGTGGCCCTGTTCGGCCGCAACGGCACGCTGGGCAACCTTCTGCTGCTCGGGGCCGCCTTCGGCATCTCGATCGCCCTGTATTTCGGCCGGCGCAACATCGCACCCCGCCTGGGCCGGCGCGACGTGAAGGCGGTGGCGCCCTCGCGGCGCAAGAAGCTCCTGGCGGCCTGGCGGGTGTTCCTGCTCGGCACCGTGCCGGCCTTCATCGGCTCCTACGCGGTCTATTACGCCCTCGACGCCACGGACCTCCTGCCCCTGCGACTCCTGCCGGTGGCGGGCGCCATCCTGGGAGGCCTCGCCTTCATCGCCTTCGTGGAGGCGCTGGCCGACGCGCTGCTCTCGCCCGACAAGCCCTCCTGGCGGGTGGCGACCATGGACGACACCGCCGCCGCCCGGGTGACGCGGCTGGCGGTGGGCATCGCCATCGTGATCACGGTGGTCAAGTCGATCGAAGCCCTCAATTCCGGCATCGCGGCGGCGCTCCCGGTCTCCATCGCCACCCGCGGCATCGGGGCCCTCGCCACCGCCCTCATCCTGGCCATCGGTCTGCACCGCTTCGCCGACACGGCGGAGAAGGAGGAAGCCTGCTTCGGCCCCTACGTGGCGCCGGAGGCGACCACGGGCATCGGCGGCCCCGCCCGGCTCCTCGGCTGGGCCGGGGCCATCGTCATCGCGGTGGCGCCCCTGATCGGCTACGTCGCCTTCGCGGCGTTCCTCATCGATCAGCTCGTCTGGGTGGCGGGCCTGTTCGTGCTGCTGTTCCTGCTGATCTCCAGCGCCGACACCTTCATCGGCGGGACGCTGGGCGACGACACCCGCATCGCCACGGCGCTGCAGGCCAATACGGGCCTGCGCAAGCGCTCGATCAACCAGATCGCCGTGCTGGCGACGGGCTTCACCCGCGTCGTCCTCGTCATGGTCGCGGCCCTCCTGGCGCTGGCGCCCTGGGGCCTCGATTCGACGGACGTGTTCTCCTCGGTGCGGACCGCCTTCTTCGGCTTCAAGGTCGGCGACGTCACCATCTCGCTCTCAACCATCGTGCTCGCCATCGGCCTCCTGCTCCTCGGCATGGCGGTGACGCGGGCGATCCAGCGCTGGCTCGAACAGACCTACCTGCCGGCGACCGACCTCGATGCGGGCCTGCGCAACTCGATCTCGACCATCGCGGGCTATATCGGCTTCCTGCTCACCCTGGCGCTGGCCTTCTCGTATCTGGGCCTGAGCCTGGAGAAGCTCACCATCGTGGCCGGCGCCCTCTCGGTGGGTATCGGTTTCGGCCTGCAATCCATCGTCAACAATTTCGTCTCCGGCCTCCTGCTGCTTTGGGAGCGCCCGATCCGGGTCGGCGATCAGGTGCTCATCGGCGACAGCGAGGGCATCGTGAAGCGCATCTCGGTGCGCTCCACCGAGATCCAGACCTTCGACCGTTCGGCCGTGATCGTGCCGAACTCGAATCTCATCTCCGGCATCGTGAAGAACCGCGTGCGGGGCGACCGGACCGGCCGGGTCAGCATCACGGTCAGCGTCCTGCGCAACCAGGACCCGGTCCACGCGGCCGAGCTGCTGATGGGCTGCGCCGCCGCCCAAGCAGACGTGCTCAAGGAACCGGCGCCCCGAGTGGTGTTCCGCAAGATCGGCGACCCCTTCCTCGAGTTCGAGCTGATCGTGATGATCGTCGACGTCAGCCTCAGCCTGAAAGTGCAGAACGATTTGAACCTTAGCGTCTTCCAGACCTTGTCTGGAGCCGGAATGATCCCGGCCCTCGGACCGGGCTCCAGCGTGGTCACGGTCCAGGGCCTGGAGAGCTTCCAGAGCGCGGTGGGCCAGATCGCCACCGCGTTCACGGTGCCGGGGCGCACCGACGGGCGGCCCGAGGGCGGGGCACGCCCCGAGGAGCGCTTCGACGAGGCCGAGCCCATGCGCTCGGCGGAGGCGGCGCGCCGGAGGTCCGGCGGCTGAGGAGCGACGGGAGAAGGACGTGGGGCGGATGTCGGGGACGGGACGGGTTTGCGGCATCGTCCTGACGGGGCTCGCCGCCGCGCAGCTCAACGCCTGCGCGCGGCCCGAATCGGTCAACGACGCCCTGCCGAGCCTGTACTGGCCGATGACGACCCAGGGCGCGCAGGTCGACGCCGCCACCGCCCGCGACATGATCTCGGCCTACCGCGCCCGCAGCGGCTTAGCCCCGCTCGCCCTCGACCCGAACCTCCAGAAGCTCGCGGAGGCCGAGGCCGCCGCCATGGCCAGCGCCGACCGGCCGAGCCGGGCCCAGACCGTGAAGAACGCGGTGGAGCGGCTCGGCTTCGCCGGGCCGGAGGCCAACCTCTCGGCGGGCTACCACACCCTGGCCGAGGCCTTCTCGGGCTGGCGCGACAGCCCCGCGCACAACGCCACACTGCTGGCCCCCGATGCCCGGCGCATGGGCATCGCCACAGCCTACGCACCGGGCTCGAAGTACAAGGTCTACTGGGCCCTGCTGGTTGCCCGCTAAGGCGCATTGCCGCCGATGTGGATACCGGTTCGGGCATCGTACGGCGTCCGCTCGATCGGAGCGGACGCCGCATGGTTCAGAGGTAGCCGTGGTCAGCCATCCAGACTGCGTTCGCCGCAACGATGGCGTCGGCGATGTCCGGATCGAGCTCCTGCTCGTATCGACCGACGACCCCGCTCTGGCGGTGCCCGCCATGCAGCAACGTGGTCGCATCGAAGGCGCCTGACGCGGCGGGCACGTGAATCGTCTCGACGGCCCTCGCGATTTCCTCGGCGTCCGCAGACGAATTGATCGCGTCCAGCACCTCGCGCACGACGGCGAGAGGCTCAGTGACAATTCTGGCATACGGCAGATCCAGCGTCGCGCGCGAACTCCAATACTCATGATTGCTTCGCACCGCGATCGAAGTCTCGACGGCCTTCGCATCCGTCACCCACCCCATGCCGCGCAATGAAACGAAGACGTCGCGCAGATCGCGATGACATGTCAGAACGATGTCCGCGCGCTGCGCCCAGCCCTCGTGCGGCTCGTGCAGCTTCACCAGGGTGTCGTGGTCGTCCGATGAGGATGGCAGATCGTCGACCCATCCCACGATCACACTCGGAAGCCCCAACCGTACAACGTTGTAAAGCCATGTACTGCCGGAGCGGTTCGCCCCCGCCGTCAGAATAATACTCATGCTTCCAATGTCGTTGATGATGAATACGGCAATGCGCCCGTATTTTTCCAGATTAAGACATCGTCGACTGCGGAGCAATAGCGGTGCGCCCGAACATACGGCATCGGACCTTCGGAAAGCCATTCGGCAGACGCGCGAACCGTTGCGTGCTCGCGAGAACCAAGCGCATTCGCCGCCGCTGGACACGATGTCTTCGATCCAACGTGACCGGGAGGGGCTCCGAGCGGCGGAAGCCCTGCCGATGATCGCAGAACGGCGACACCTGGCCGGTATCGCCGTGTCGTCTGGCGTCAGTCGGTCCCTTCGGCTTGCCGAACCCGTCGCGGCTCCGGCGCGTCAGGGGAAGTTCTTCATACGCGGCGTCGGAGCCGGCTCGCTGAGGAGCGTCACCGTCACCCGCCGGTTGGCCGGCAGGTAGGGGTTGTCGGGGAACATCGGCTCCGTGTCGGCTTTGCCGGTGACGGAGGCGAAGCGGTCGTCGGGCACGCCGCTGCCGGCCAGGATCTCGCGCACGCTGATGGCCCGGTTGGCCGAGAGTTCCCAGGGCGGGGCGAGGGGGCGCGAGCCCGGGCGTTCCGTGGCGGTGTAGCCCGTGATGGCGATGCGGTTGGGCATCTTGCGCAGGGTCCCGGCGAGGCGCTCCAGCAGGCGCCGGGTGCGGTCGTTGGGACGGCTCGATCCGTCGCGGAACATCGAGGCACCGTCCTGGTCGACGATGGACACGTCGGTGCCGCGCTGCGAGGGCGACACGATGATGTTCTTCGACAATTCGGCGACCTCGGGCATGTCCTGCATCGCCTGGCGCAGGCTCGCGGCGGCGAGACCGGCGCCGTCCGGATAGCCCTTGTCCGGCATCCCCTCGTCGACGTTGCCGTCCACCGCCGGCGGGGTGGTGTGGTCGGAGGCCAGTTCGGGCGGGATGTCGCGCCGGTACTTCACCTTGTCGGCGTGGGCGAGGCCGTCCTTCTCGATGATGCCGGCGAAGCGCGACTCCTTGTTGACGCCGAAGGCGTCGCGCATGGAGCCGGCCACCGCCTGCATCTTCTTCTGGTCCTGCGTCGAGTAGGCGGCGATCATGACGAAGAAGCTCATCAGCAGCGCCATGAGGTCGGCGAAGGTCACGAACCAGCCGTGGCCGCCATGCGCGCCGCCGCGCTTCTTCTTAGCCATGCGCGCGGCCTCTCTGGGTCATGCGCGTCAGGCCGCCTCGGCCACGAGTTCGTCGCGGTGGTTGTGCGGCAGGTAGGCGATGAGCATCTCGCGCACCAGCGAGGCGCTCTTGGCGTCGCGGATGAGCAGGATGCCGTCGATGATGAGCGAGCGGGAGACATCCTCCTCCTCCAGCTTCACGTGCAGCTTGTCGGCCAGCGGCAGGGTGATCATGTTGGCGATCAGCGCGCCGTAGAGGGTGGCGAGCAGGGCGGTGGCCATGGCGGGGCCGAGCTTGGAGGGGTCCGACATGTTGGCGAACATCGTCACCATGCCGAGGATGGTGCCGATCATGCCCCAGGCCGGGGCGCAGTCGCCGAAGGCGCGGTAGATCTTCGAGCCTTCGTCGAGATGCATGAGGAAGTTGTCGCGGTCGCGCTCCATCGTGTCGCGGATGAACTCGCGGTCGTAGCCGTCGGCGATGTAGCGAGCGCCCTGCGCCAGGAAGGGGTCGGAGATCTCCATGTTCTCCAGGGCCATCGGGCCGGATTTCCGGACCACGTCCGCGATCTTGGTGATCTCGTCGATCAGCTCCCGCGGCTTGATGGCGCGCATCGAGAAGGCGTAGCGCAGGCCCATCGGCAGGCCGTGCATCATCGTCGAGAAAGGAAAGCGCATCATCGTGGCGGCGGTGGCGCCGCCGAAGATCACGATCACCGCGTGCTTGTCGAAGTAGGCGGCGAAGTTGCCGCCGTCGATCATGATCAGGGTGAAGACGACGCCGAAGCCGCCGACGAGGCCGATACCGGTTGCGAGATCCATGATCACTCGAAGCCTGAGCGGCTGCCCGCATGCCGCGTTGGCGCCGCGAGGACGGGGCGCCGGACCCACCCCTACGGAATCATGCTGAAGGAACCGTAAAAATGCTGGCCAGGGGCCGACGATCGGGTCATGCACCGTTCAGGGAGCGCCGGACATAAGGCACGGCACGCCAAGGGCTTGGTGGCGGGTATTCGGTGGCCTCCGGGTCGCCCCCGCAGCGGCCCGATCCGGCACGGAGCACACGGTATCATGTCGTTGGTTCGTCATTACGCACGAGTCATGGGTCTTCTGGGAGGCGACCGCCGCCTCGCGGCACTGCTGGCCTGCGCCAACGTGGCCCTGGCGGTGGCGGCCTTCGCCGAGCCGCTGCTGATGGGCCGCATCATCGACCAGCTCACGCACCTGAAGAGCAACACCAACGCCTTCGCCACGCTGGCGCCCCTGATCGCCGCCTGGGTCGCCTTCGGCCTGTTCACGATCGCGGCCGGCGTCACCATCGCGCTGCATGCCGACCGGCTGGCCCACCGCAACCGCCTCGCCGCCATGGCGAACTATTTCGAGCATGTGCTCGAGCTGCCGCTCGCCTTCCACTCCTCGAACCATTCCGGCCGCGTCCTCAAGGCGATGCTGGAGGGCTCGAACGGCATGTTCTGGCTCTGGCTCGGCTTCTTCCGCGACCACTTCGTGGCCTTCGTGTCGCTGATCGTGCTCCTGCCCATGACCCTGTTCGTGAACTGGCAGCTCGGCGCGATCCTCGTCGTGCTCGTGCTCGCCTTCACGGCGCTCACCACCATGGTCATGCGCCGCACCGAGACCCTGCAGGGCCGGGTCGAGGCCTACCAGTCGGGTCTGGCCGAGCATGCCTCGGACGCGCTGGGCAACGTCGCCGTGATCCAGTCCTTCACCCGCGCCAAGGCGGAGAAGGAGGCGATGCACGACATCATCCGCAACCTGCTCGCCGCGCAGATCCCGGTGCTCTCCTGGTGGGCGCTCGCCAACGTCGCCACCCGCGCCTCCGCCACCCTGACCATGACGGCGATCTTCATCACCGGTATCGCCCTGCACCAGCACGGCCAGGCCAGCGTCGGCGAGGTCGTGGCCTTCATGAGTCTCGCCACCATGCTGGTCTCGCGCCTCGATCAGGTCGCCACCTGCATCAACGGGCTGTTCCAGCAGATGCCCAAGATCGCCGAATATTTCGAGATCCTCGACACCGCCCCGGCCGTGCACGACCGTCCGGGCGCCCAGCAGGTCGCGCGCTTCGACGGCGCGGTCGCCTTCGAGGGCGTCGGCTTCTCCTACAATGCCCGCCGCAAGGCCCTGGAGGACGTCTCCTTCACGGCGCAGGCTGGCGAGACCATCGCGCTGGTCGGCACCACGGGCTCGGGCAAGTCGACCACGCTGGGCCTCCTGCACCGCGCCTTCGACCCCGATCACGGCGCCATCCGCATCGACGGCACCGACATCCGCGACATCGGCCTCTCCTCCTTGCGCCACAACATCGGCGTGGTGTTTCAGGAGCCGATGCTGTTCGCCCGCTCGATCCGCGAGAACCTTCTCGTCGGTCGTCCCGACGCCACCGATGCCGAGATGCTCGACGCCCTCGAGCGCGCCCAGGCCAGCGAGTTCATGGCGCGCCAGGCCGACGGCCTCGATACGGTGATCGGCGAGCGCGGCCGCTCGCTCTCCGGCGGCGAGCGCCAGCGCCTCTCCATCGCCCGCGCCCTGCTCAAGAACCCGCCGGTCCTGATCCTCGATGAGGCGACCTCTGCCCTCGATGCAACCACGGAGCGCAAGCTCCAGGGCGCCCTGGAGGCCGTGATGGAGGGCCGCACCACCTTCGTCATCGCCCACCGCCTCGCGACGATCCGCAACGCCGACCGCATCCTCGTCTTCCACGAGGGCCGGATCGTCGAATCGGGCAGCTTCGACGACCTCGTCGCCCAGAACGGCCGCTTCGCCGACCTCGCCCGGGCCCAGTTCATGGCCGCCGCCGAACCGGACGCGATGCCCCTGGCCGCCTGAGCGGGCAGGCCCGGATACGACGAAGCCCTTCCGGGACGATCGGAAGGGCTTTTTTCGTTTGCTTCGGAAGGGCTTGGGCCGGTTTCCGGATGCCGTGCGGCAGCCTTGGCGAGGATCGCCCGGCGCCCGGCGGCGAGCGGATCGCCGGCAGCCGGTCGCCCCACCGCCTTCGGACCGGACGTGAAGTACGGCGCGTAAATCTTTGCTGCGAAATCGCGAACGCGCCTGAGGGTCAGGCCTCGACGTGGGCCGGCGTCATCGCTCCGGCCGCCGGCACCGTCGCATCCTCGGCCCAGACCCGGAACTTGGTCAGGCGGTTGGGGCCGAAGGTGTGGGTCAGCGGCACGTCCGCCGCGTCCCGGCCGCGCGCCACGAGGATGCGGCCCCGGCGGCGGGCGTTGTTGCGCGGGTCGAACATGCGCCAGGCGCCCCCGAGATAAACTTCCGTCCAGGCGGCGAAATCCCCCGGCGCGTGCGGCTCGGGCTCGCCGATGAAGCTGAGATAGCCGGTGCAGTAGCGCGTCGGAATGTTGAGGGCCCGGCAGAAGGCCACGAACAGGTGCGCGTAGTCCCGGCAGACACCGCGCCCGCTCACGAAGGCATCCGCCGCCGTGCGGTCCACGTGCGCGTAGCCGTAGCCGAACGTGATGTGCCCGTGCACGTAATCGCAGATCGCCTGCACCCGGGACCAGCCAGGCTCCAGGTGGCCGAACAGGTCCCAGGCGTCCCGCGAGAGCAGGTCGGATTCGCAGTAGCGGCTGGCGACCAGAAAGGGCAGGGCCTCCTCGGGGAGGTCCTCCACCCGGTGCTCCTGCGCCTCCGGCGCCACGGGGTCGAGTTCCCCGTCATCCTCGATCTCGGCCTGGACGCTCAGGGTCAGCGCTCCGGCGGGGGCCACGAAGCGCACGGTGCGGTTGCCGAACACGTCGCGGAACGTCCGCACCGGCTGCGGCGGATCGAGGGTGAGCACGTCCGGCGGCACCGCCGCGAGGCCTCCGGCCTGATAGGAGGTGAGCCGGGCGATCAGGGGTGTAGGCTGCGGGAAATCATAGCCCATCTCGCACCCAAACCTGATCCGCATCGAAGCTCCCCCGGGCCGGCCGCCGCGCCACCGCCGGCCCCCTCACTGCCCGCGCGCGATCCGGGAGGCTAGGCCGCAAAGGTCACAGACGGATGTCATCGCGTGGCGCCGCGCGCGGATGGAGCACAGCCGGCTCAGAGCCCCCGGGCCCGAGCCTGCTTTTCCTGCATCCGCGCCTGAAGCCGCACTCGCCGCGCTGCAATGACGGTGCCATTGATCTCGCCGCCGAACAGGAACATCGCGGCGAGCCAGTACAGAAAGACGAGGAACACCATCGCGGTGGCCAGACCCCCGTAGGTGGAGGCGTAGGCGTTCGAGAACCGGTCGAGGTAGTAGCCGAAGCCGAGGCCGGCGAGGAACCACAGCAGCAACGTCACCGCGATGCCGGGGACCACCGCCCAGACCGAGCGACGCCCCGTGGCCACGAACTTGTGGGCGATGACGAGCACGGCGAGCAGCAGGAAGGCCGTGATGCCGATCCGCCCGATGGCGACCGTGAGGCTCAGGGGCTCCAGCCCCGGCGCCACGTTGATGACCTTGCGCCAGATCAGCGGCCCGAGCACCACCAGGAGCGCGAAGGCCAGCATCGCGAAGGCGCCGCAGACGACGTAGGCGATGGATTCCAGCCGCGTCAGCCACCAGGGCCGAGCCTCGCGCAGGCCGTAGGCGCGGTTCAACCCAACCCGCAGGCTCTCCACGCCGGAGGACGAGAAGTACAGCGCCAGCACGGCGCCGACCGTGAGCACGCCGCCGCGCTGCTCGGTGAGCACGCGGTGCATCTCGGCCACGATGGGTTTCGCGACCTCGCGCGGCCAGGCGTCGAAGATGAGCACGCCGGCCTCGTCGGCGAGCGATTTCGTCCCGAACACGCCGGCGAGCGCCGCCAGCAGGATGAGGAAGGGAAAGAGGGCGGTGAGGGTCGAGAGGGCGATGTGGCTGGCGATGGCCCAGCCGTCATGGGCGACGAAGCGTTGCGCGGCGACGCTCGCGATCTCGAAGGGCTTGCGGATTCGGCTCACGGGGGTGGGGCTTGTCCTCGGGCTCGGGGCGGGCGATCCGGGCCGAACGGCTCGGGCGTGTCTTCTAAACGCAACGCGGGCCTTTCGCGCAACGCCCCGCGCGCCCGCAAGACGAACCGGCGCCGGGAACCGTCGCCGAACAGGGTTGAATTCCCCGCCGGGGCGTGATGGCTCCCGCCCACCATGCATGCACCGGCCCTCGTCTCCAGTCTCTTCGTCCTGATCTGGGCGACCGGCTTCGTCGCGGCGCGCTTCGTGGCGCCGCACGCGGAGGCGTTCACCTTCGTGGCGATCCGCGTGGTCGGCGTGGCGTTCGTCCTGATCGCCCTCGCGCTCTGGCGCGGCGCGCGCTGGCCACGCGACCGGGCCGGCTGGCTCCATGCCGGGATCGCGGGCGTGATGATGCAGGGCGTCTACGTCATCGGCGTGTTCTGGTCGGTCCAGCACGGGCTGCCCGCCGGCATCGCCGCCCTGGTGGGCAGCCTGCAACCGCTCCTGACCGCGATGCTGGCCGGCCCGGCCCTCGGGGAGCGGGTGAGCCGGCGCCGCTGGCTCGGGATCGCAATGGGGTTCTCGGGCGCGCTCCTGGTGCTGGCCCCGAAAGTCGGCGCCCCGGATTCCGCCGGCATCCCCGTGCCGGCGCTGGCGGCCTGCCTCGCCGCCATGGTGGCGATGACCGCCGGCACCCTCTGGCAGAAGAGCCGCGCGGGCGGGGCGGACCTCCTCAGCAACGCCGCCATCCAGTTCGTCGGGGCCGCCCTCCTCGCCGTGCCGGTGGCGCTCCTTCTGGGCACGGGGCGCTTCGACGGCTCGGCGCCCCTCTGGGCCGGCCTCGCCTGGTCGATCCTCGTGAACTCCGTGGCGGGGATCCTGCTGCTGCTGGCCCTGATCCGGCGCGGAGCGGTCGCGGGGGTCGCCGCGCTGCTGTTCCTGGTGCCGCCGGTCTCCGCCCTGATGGCCTATGGCCTGTTCGGCGAGGCGCTGGAGCCGGTGCAGATGGGCGGCATGGCGATCGCGATTCTCGGGGTCGCCATCGCGAGCCGGGGGTGATTATTTCTTTGCGCCCGCACTCAATAAAGTTCAACAAACCCCGCCGGCCTGGGAAAGATCAAGGTTTTTCGCGCTGACGAATAATGCATTCAGGCGGGATAGTGCCGCGCTGCGGCGAGATGCCTCTACAGTCCCGGCAAAGCCGCCTATAATGAGCGCCAAAGCCTCTTCTCCTTTCAGCGAGTGTGCCATGTCCGCATCCCCCGTCGTCTCGACCGAACCGCAGGATCTTCTCTCCCTGGCCCGCGAAGCGGCCGAGGCCGCCAAGGGCCTCGTGGCCGAGGCGACCCGCCGGGTGCGCGCCACCGTCCTGTCGGACGAGGGCAAGATCTCGGCCGAGAAGATGGAGACCCAGCAGCACGCCACCCACGGCCTGGCCTGGACGGCGACCTACGCGGAGGGCGTGCGGGAACTCGCCGCCTACGCGCAGCGCCTGACCGAGTCCGGCGAGTTCGGCGAGACCGAGAGCCTGCTGGTGCGGATCGGGCTGGGCGAGTACCTCGACCAGATCTTCTCCGGCATCCCGATGAGCCAGGGCGAGATGGTCCGCCCCACCGGCTCCCTGGGCTTGGCCGCGCGCGAGGTCGCCAAGTTCCGCACCGACGCGGTGGAGACCCTGATCGCCGAGGGCAACACGGCCGAGAACCGCGCGGCCCTCGTCGCCCGCATCCGCGACAATGGCGGCTCGGCCACCATCGGCAAGTCCGGCCTCGACGAGGACATGGAGGCGATCCGCTCCGAGATGCGCCGCTTCGGCCTCGCCGAGGTCGTGCCGCACGCCCATGAATGGCACAGCCAGAACGCCTACATCCCCATGGAAATCGTGACGAAGATGGCCGAACTCGGCGTCTTCGGCCTGACGATCCCGGAAGAGTACGGCGGCATGGGCCTGCCCAAGATCTCCATGTGCGTGGTCTCCGAGGAACTGTCCCGCGCCTATATCGGCGTCGGGTCGCTCGGCACCCGCTCGGAGATCGCTGCCGAACTGATCCTCTGCGGCGGCACCGAGGAGCAGAAGCACCGCTTCCTCCCCGGCATCGCCTCGGGCGACACGCTCCCCACCGCCGTGTTCACCGAGCCGAATACCGGCTCGGACCTCGCCTCCCTCCGCACCAAGGCCGTCAAGGACGGCGATACCTGGCGGATCTCGGGCAACAAGACCTGGATCACGCACCCCGTGCGCGCCGACATCATGACCTGCCTGGTGCGTACCAAGCCCGAGGAGAAGGGCCACAAGGGCCTCTCGCTCCTCATCGCCGAGAAGCCGCGCGGCACCGATGCGGAGCCCTTCCCCGTCGCCGGCCTGTCGGGGGGCGAGATCCACGTCCTCGGCTATCGCGGCATGAAGGAGTACGAGCTCGCCTTCGACAATTTCGAGGTGCCGGCCGCCAACCTCCTGGGCGAGGTCGAGGGCAAGGGCTTTGCCCAGCTCATGCAGACCTTCGAATCCGCCCGCATCCAGACGGCGGCCCGCGCCATCGGCGTGGCGCAGAACGCCCTCGACCTCGGCCTGCGCTACGCCGAGGAGCGGGTGCAGTTCGGCAAGGCCCTGATCAACTTCCCGCGCGTCGCCGACAAGATCGCCATGATGGCGGTGGAGATCAACATCGCCCGCCAGCTCACCTACTTCTCGGCGCGCGAGAAGGACGAGGGCAAGCGCTGCGACCTCGAGGCCGGCATGGCCAAGCTGCTCGGCGCCCGCGTCGCCTGGGCGGCGGCCGACAACGCCCTGCAGATCCACGGCGGCAACGGCTTCGCACTGGAATACGCGGTCAGCCGCGTGCTCTGCGACGCCCGCATCCTCTCGATCTTCGAGGGCGCGGCCGAGATCCAGGCCCAGGTCATCGCCCGCCGCCTGCTCGAGACCGCCTGATCCGGGAAGGGGCGGGGGTTCGACCCGCCCCGAACAGTCGAGGACCGACACGCGAAGGGCCGGAGCGATCGATCGCCCCGGCCCTTTTCGCATCCGGCATGGCGCGGCCGACGGCCGGCTGCGGCCTACTTCGTGACCTTCACGGAGACGGGGTCGCTCGACGGGAAGGTCTCCTCCAGGGCTTCGTCCAGGCGCGCGTCGAGTTCGCCCTTCTGATTCTCGGGGCGCGACTTGTCGGAGCCTTTGGGCGCCGGCGCGCCGGTGGTGGAGATGGTGTCGGTCTGGGGGGTCTTCTCGGAATCGGCCATCGGCGGCTCTCCTTCGTGTCTTTAGGCAAGCGCCTCGTTCGGCACAGGGTCCGGGTCAACGCGGCCGGCGGCGCCCTGTTTCCATCCCGTCGCCTATCCCACCGCCCCGAGGGCCGGGCCGACGCCCGCCGCGGCCCGGCGCCTGGCGACGTAAGCGGAGGTCTCGGGCAGGTAGGGGAAGAAGCCCTCAAGGACCACGCGCGGGATGTCGAGGGGCCGGTAGGTCTGCGGATCCACGAACATCAGCGATTGCTCGCCCCGGCCGAGGAGCCCGTGCGCGTCGCTGTGGATCTCGTGCTCCAGGGTGACGAACTTGCGGTTGTGCGCCGCCACGCGGATCCGGACCATGACCGGATCGAACTCCCGTGCTTCGCGGCGGAAATCGTGAGTGAACGAGCGGGTGAGGATATAGTAATCCGTCTTGGCGAGGTCGAAATGCGGCACGCAGATGTTGAAGAACAGCTCGCGCGCCTTGCCGACCCAGCGGAAATAGTTCGCGAAGTAGATGTTCCCGACCGAGTTGGTGTCGTCGTAGGTCGGCGTCATGCGCAGGACGAACCAGGCCCCGTCGAAGCCGTGCGAGACGTTCCCCTCGTCGCGCCGCATCGGGATGACGGCCGCCACCGCCGTGCTCACGGGCGCCACCGCCGCGCCGACGGGCGCCGCCGGGGTCACGGCATTGGGGAGGGCGGCGCCGCGCCCGCCCAGGCGCTCGCGCACCATCGGCAGAGCACCGATCAGGCCGATCAGCGGCGCCAGCGCCATCAGGACCGGAATCGGCAGGACGTAGCCCGTCAGGAAGATGATCGCGGCGGCCAGTCCGATCATCAGGTTCAGCAGAGCGTCGTGCCGCAGGCTCGAGCCGAAGGCCGTGCAGACGAGGCAGGCAGCCGCTCCCACGAGGAGCGTCGCGAAGGGGATCATGAGGTAGATCGGGGGCAGGTCGTTCGAGACCGCCGCCGCCGCGATGCCGCCGGCGGCGAGCATGATCCAGAGCGGCGAGGCGACGAGCCCCTCCGGCACGAAGGCCATCAGGGGCGCGGTGCTGCGGGTGGTGATCTGGGTCAGCAGCCAGCGGGTCGCCGCGTAGGAGCTGTCGATCGTCGACACCACCGCGATCACCGCCCAGAGGGTGAAGCCGATGGCAGCGAGGTCGAGACCGGCCGCGCGGATGCCCGAGGCCACCGCGCCCTGCGCCGCCGGCAGGCCGTCGGACAGGATGACCGCGTGGCCCGTCCCCACCGCCGCGGCGAGCGCCGCGTTCAGGGTCAGCAGACCGAGGAACATCAGGGCGCCGGCGCCGTAAGCGATTCCCGACGAGGCGCCGGCCCGGCGGATCTCGACCACGCGCTGCCATTGCTGCACGTCCATCCAGGGCCCGAGCAGGAAGCCCACGAGGGTCGGGACCACGAGGCCGAGGAAGCGGGCGTCGAAGGCCGCGAAGGGCAGGGGCGTCACGGAGGGCGCGGCCCGCAGGCTCCAGAGCGCGAGGAGCCCCGCCCCCACGCCGACCGGCAGGAGGACGAGGTGGACGAGGCGCAGCTGCCCCAGGCTCGCCGCGTGCCCGAGCGCGCAGGCGACGATGACCAGGAGCGCGGCGACGAGGCCCCCATGCGCGCCGAAGAGGGGGGCCCAGAGGCAGGAGACGAAGCTGAAGACCGTCAGGGATACGGCGAAGATCTGACAGAGCAGGAACAGCAGCGCGTAGTGCCCGCCGAAGTTCGCGATCGTCTCGGCGGGATTGCGACGGGGCGAATTCAGCACCCATCCGAACAGGAACAGGCCCGTTGCATTGGGAACCGCAAAGGCGACGAATCCCAGCCAGCCGTAGGTCAGCGTGACGTGGATCGCGTAGAAGAAACCCAGCCCCCAGAGCCAGGACAACGCGACGGTCGGGGCCCAGACCAGGGACCGCAGGAAGGGTGTTCTCATCGTGATCGCCCCAGGTTTTGGACCGATGGCATGTTCCGACGCGGTCGCTACGCTCAGATCGGACGAAGACTTGCGTTTATCGATTCGAGACAAGGCTTAAGAACCACGCGGGCATCTCGGCGAGCGCCGCGCCGCCGACTCTTGTTTGGTGAGCCTCTTCGCATCGCAGCGAAATAGCCAGGAAAACTTCCGGCTATCCAAAACGATTCTCGCCAAAACGATTCTCGCAAGAGCGGTGCCGGCCGGCGCGTCAGGGCCGGGCGGGCACCGGGGCAGGGCGGGGGGCGGGGCGCACCCGGGTTCCGGCCCGGCCCGCGTCCCGCAGGACGTGCTCGTAGACGAGCCGGAGCCGGTCGAGATGGGCCTCGATGGTGAGCGGGGCCGACCAGTAGCTCTCGTAGGCCGCCCGGCCCATGCGGGCGGCGAGGTCGTCGTCACGCAGGCGCGTGAGGTGGGCGGCCAACGCCGCCGCGTCGCCGGAGCGGAACCAGTAGCCGGTCTCGCCGTCCTCCACGGCCTCGCGGCCCGCGCAGGCATCGCTCACGATCACCGGCGCGCCGCAGGCCAGGGCCTCGTAGACGGTGAGCGGCTGGCCCTCATACCAGACGCTGGGGAACACGAGGGCGCGCGCCGTCCGCATCAGGGCGTGCACCCCGGCCTCGTCCCGCCAGCCCAGCATCACGGCCTCGGGATAGCGCGCCGCGAGCTCGGCCCTGGCCGGGCCGTCGCCGACGAAGACCGGGCGCACCCCGGCGAGCCGGGCGGCCTCGGCGAAGATCGGTGCGCCCTTCTCGGTGGAGATGCGTCCGACGAACAGGAAATCCCCCGGCGGCCCGGAGCGGAGCGGCGCCCGCGTCACCGCGATCGGGTTGTCGACCCGGTGAAAGCGGGTCGCAGCGGGCAGGTGGGGCGTGATCACCCGCTCCTGCAGGGCGCTGATGGTGACGATGTGGGGGAAGACGTCCTTGAGGCCCGCCACGTGCTCCAGGGCGGCGTGACGCACCACCCGCAGGAGCTTGCGCGGGTAGCTGCGGGCGTCGCAGTTCGTGCCGAGGCAGGCCAACGACATCGGCACGCGGTGGCAGATCCGCGCGGCCGGATACTCGTAGAAGCCGCCGTTCGGGCAGACCAGGAAGAACTCGTGCATGGTGTAGAGGCACGGCAGGCCGGAGGCGGCGAGGCTCTGCCCGATCGAGGGCGAGAGCGCCTTGGCGAATGCGTGGACGTGCACCACCGTGTCGCGCGGATCGAGCCCGCGCAGCTCCGCCGCGAGGCGCCGGGCGGCCGTGCGGTTCCAGATCGCCTGCGCGGCGAAGGCGAGCTTGTTCTTCGCCGTGCTGACATCGTCCTGGCCGAGGCAGACCACGCGGATGCCGGCCGCCTCCAGGCGCGGGTCGGCGGGGCCGACGGCGGCGAACACCGTGACGCGGTGTCCCTGCGCCGCCAAGCCGAGGCCCGCATCGAGGGCCACCTTGGCCTGGCCGCCGTTGACGAAGGCGTGGTCGACGACGAGGACGACGTGCATGGCGAACGGTTCCGGCCGGCGACAATTGGGCCGAGATCTTTACCGAACATGCGTTGATCGCCGGTAAACCTTGCGCTCTTCGCGGCGCACGCCGCACGGGACGCAATCGGGCAGATCCATGCACATCGTCGTGTTGGCCGAATTCGCCGTGGCGAGCGGGGGGGCGGAGAAGGTGGCGGTGGAATCCGCCCGCGGCCTCGCCGAGGCCGGGATCGACGTCACCTACATTCAGGCCATCGACGGGCCGGCCGACCCGCTCCTCGACCATGCCCGCATCCGCCGGATCGGCCTCGGCAACACCGACATCTGGAGCCGTCCGGCCCACCGGGCGGCCCTCGACGGGCTCTGGGACGGGGCGGCCGCTGCGCGCCTCGGCGCCGCCCTGGACGCGCTGCCGGTGCGGCCCGACCTCGTCCACCTGCATCAGTGGACGCGCAGCCTCTCGCCGAGCGTGTTCGCGGCCCTGTTCGCGCGGGGCCTGCCCGTGGCCGCGACCCTGCACGACTACTTCCTCGCCTGCCCCAATGGCGTCTATTACCGCTTCGACACGGCCGCGCCCTGCACCCTGAAGCCGCTCTCGGCGTCCTGCATCGCCGCCCCCTGCGACGGCCGCAGCCGCCTGCACAAGCTGGTGCGGGTGGGCCGCTCGGTCGCCCTGCGGACGGCCCTGAAGGCGCACCCCCTCGACCTCATCCACGTCTGCGACGCGAGCGTGGCCCGCATGGGCGCCCTGCTGACGGGCTCTGGCCTGACCCATCACCGGGTCGACAACCCGGTGCGGGTGGAGAAGGGCCCCCCGGCCGACCCGGCGGGGGCCAAGGCCATCGCGTATGTCGGGCGGCTGACCCGGGAGAAGGGCGCCGACCTCGTAGCCGAGGCGGCCGAGGCGGCCGGACTGCCCGCCCTGTTCATCGGCGCCGGCCCCCTGGAGGCGTCCCTGCGCGCCCGGCCCGGCGTCGAGGTCCTGGGCTGGCAGGCGCCCGACGCGGTCTGGGACATCCTGCGCCGCCGCGCCCGCGCGATCGCCGCGCCCTCGCGCTGGTACGAGACCGGCCCACTCACGGTCTACGAGGCGCTGGCCAACGGCCTGCCGGTGGTCGCCTCGGATCGCTCCGGCGCCTGCGAGAAGGTGGTCGACGGGGTGACCGGTTTCACCGTCCCCCCGGAGCCCGAGGCGCTCACCCGCGCCTTCGCGGCCCTTGGCGACGCGGACCGCGCCGGGCGCCTCGGCGCGGCGGCCCATGCCCGCTACTGGGCCGCCCCGATGACGCTGACCGCCCACGCCGCCGCCCTGGTCGCCGTCTACGAACGCATCCTGTCCGCGCGCGGCGCGCCCCGCGCCCGATCGGGCCGGATCGCCTCAGCGGCGTGAGGCGCCAAGGCTGCGCCGGCAAAATTCTGCAGGTTTTCGGCGCTCCCCCTTGACGGCCATGTTGCACCGCAACATAAACCACTTCGCCGCGTGTCGGACGGTCGGCGCGCCCTGGAGTGAATCGCAATGAACGGTCAGACCTTCGAGATCCCCGCCGAGATGCGCGTCCTCGCCGAGAAGAGCGTCGAGCAGGCCCGCACCGCCGTCGGCAGCTTCATCGGCACCGCCATCAAGACCGCCGAGCAGATGCAGTCCGCCTCGCACACGATGCAGGCGTCGATGCAGTCCGTGGTCACCAAGGGCCTCGACCAGGTCCAGGAAAACGCAGCCGCGACCTTCGACTTCGCGCAGAAGCTCGTGCGCACCCGCGACCCGCGCGAGGCGATGGAGCTGCACGCCGAGTTCCTGCGCAGCCAGATCGCCGCCCTTCAGGCCCAGGCCAAGGACCTCGGCGCCCTGACCCAGAAGACCCTGCAGCCCGCCGCCTGAGACGCCCGCGCGGGTCCGCCGCCGGCGCGGACCGGAGCGGGCCCTGGAACGCCCGGTTCCGGATCGGCATTGCTGCCCCGGAACCGAAGGAGACGACATCGATGGCGCAGCGGCGCAGAAGGCCATCCGAGGCTCGGAAACGACCCGGATCCTCATCCCAGATCGTGGGCAATCAGGAGGTTGGACCGATGAACGCGGACACCATGCAGGGAACCGGCGACCCGGGCGAGGCCCACCCGGACGCGCAGGCCGCCGAGGCGGTCACGCCGATCGCGTCCGCGGTCTCCGCTCCCGAGCCGGACCTGCACCAGACGCTCCTGGAAGGCGTGTCGGCCGAGGCGCTGGCGGCCGGCGAGGCCGAGGCGGGCGAGAGCCCGTCTTCCGAGCCGGAGGCGGAGGCCGCTCCCCCGGCCGAGGACCTGACGGTGGTCCCCGAAGAGGCGGCCGCCCCGGTTCCGGCCGCGACCGAGACCGTGGAGGCGACCCAGGCCGTCGCCGAGACCGTGGCGCAGGCCGTGCCCGAGACGATCGCGGCGGTGCCGGACGCCGTCGCGGCCACGGTTCCCGCAGCGGTCCCGGGCCTGCCCGACCTCCGGGCACTGATGGATTTCTCGAAAGCGCCCCGGATCGCCGCGGTGATGGGCGAGTTCGGGGAGGTCAACGCCACGGTGCTGAGCTACCTGCGCGGCGAGGGCGCCGCCGCCCTGGCGCATTGGCAGGCGCTCTCCGGCGCCCGCACGCCCGCCGACGCCCTGCGTCTCCAGGTGGACGAAATGCAGCGCGCGGCCGACGCCTCGCTGAACTGCTTCTCGGCGATCGCCCAGCGCGCGAGCCGGCTCACCGGGACGATCGGCCGGCCCTGAACGGCCGGCGCCCCTCGCGCCCGCCGCCCGGGGCGTCTAGATATCCCGGCATCCGCCGCGGCCCGCCCCCGATCCGGGGCGGGCCGCGACGCTCGAAGCCCCCGGGAGTCCCCATGCCGCGCTCGTCCCTTCTGCTCGTTCCGCTGCTGACCGCGACGCTTGCCGCCGCGCCCGCCTCGGCGCAGATGATGAAGTCGCCGGAGGCGTCACCCGAGAAGATCTCGCCGCCCGAGAAGGCGGCCCCGCAATCGAAGGGCCAGGTGCAGCTCTCCTTCGCCCCCGTGGTGAAGCGGGCCGCCCCCTCGGTGGTGAACGTCTACGCCTCCCACGTCGATGCCCGCGGCCAGAGCCGCAGCGCGATGGACGAGTTCATGCGCCGGTTCTTCGGCGAGAACGGCGCCGGGCGCGGACGCGGCGGGGCGCCGGGCGAGCGCGCCCAGAAGTCCCTCGGCTCCGGCGTGATCGTGGACGAATCCGGCCTCGTCATCACCAACAACCACGTCATCGAGAACATGAACGAGGTGCGCATCGCGCTCGCCGACCGGCGCGAGTTCGAGGCCACCATCGTGCTGCGCGATCCGCGCACCGACCTCGCGGTCGTCAAGATCAAGAGTCCGACCGGGGGCCTCGTGCCCATGGCGTTCGGGGATTCCGAATCCCTGGAGGTCGGCGACTTCGTGATGGCGATCGGCAACCCGTTCGGCGTCGGCCAGACCGTGACGCAGGGCATCGTCTCGGCGCTCGCCCGCACGCAGGTCGGCTCCTCCGACTACCAGTTCTTCATCCAGACGGATGCGGCGATCAATCCGGGCAATTCCGGCGGCGCCCTGGTGGACCTCCAGGGGCAGCTCGTCGGCATCAACTCGGCGATCTACTCGCAGTCGGGCGGCAGCCACGGCATCGGCTTCGCGATCCCCGTCAGCATGGTGCGCGCCGTGGTGGAGACCGCCAAGGGCGGGGCCACCTCGGTGCGCCGCCCCTGGCTCGGCGCCCGCGTCCAGAGCGTGACCCCCGACATCGCCGAGAGCATGGGCCTCGACCATCCCACCGGCGTCCTCGTGGCGAGCCTCCAGCCGAAGAGCCCGGCGGAGGAGGCCGGCCTGAAGCGGGGCGACCTCATCCTCACGGTCGACGGCAAGAGCGTCGACGACCCGGAGGCCTTCGGCTACCGCTTCGCCCTCAAGGGCCTCAGCGGCTCGACCAAGTTCGGCATCCTGCGGGGCACCGGCCGCTCCAACGTATCGGTGAAGCTCGGCCCCGCCCCCGAAACGCGCCCGCGCGACACCCTGAAGGTGCGCACCCGCTCGCCCTTCCTCGGCGCCACCCTGGTCAACACCTCGCCGGCCGTGGCGGAGGAGTTGCAGGCCGATTTCCCCGCCGAGGGCGTCGCGGTCTCAGGCGTGGACGAGGGCTCGATCGCGGCCCGGGCCGGCCTCCAGAAGGGCGACCTCATCGTGGCCATCAACGGCACGCCCATCGCCACCACCAAGGACCTGGAGCGCGTCACCCGCACCAGCCAGGCCATGTGGGAGGTCTCGATCAACCGGGGCGGCGAGGAGCTGACGTCGGTGTTCGGGGGCTGAGGTTCGAGGTCGCGATGCGCGCGTTTCACGGGTGCACAGCCGCAAGCGGACGGGGGAGAGGCTGAACTTCCGGGTTGCGGCCAGACCCGGCAGGCGTCTTTGATGCGCCGATGTCCGATCTCTTCGCCTCGGCCGGCCTCTCCGCCACCGCGCCCCGCCCCCTCGCCGATGCCCTGCGCCCGAAAACCCTCGCCGAGGTGGTCGGTCAGGAGCACCTGACCGGCCCGGACGGGGCCCTGACCCGCCTGCTCAACGCCCGCTCCTTCGGCTCGCTGGTGTTCTGGGGCCCGCCCGGCACCGGCAAGACCACCGTGGCGCGGCTATTGGCGCACGAGACCGACCTGCATTTCGAGCAGATCTCGGCGATCTTCTCCGGCATCGCCGAGTTGCGAAAGGTGTTCGACGCGGCGCGCGGGCGACGCAGCATGGGCCGGGGCACGCTGCTCTTCGTGGACGAGATCCACCGCTTCAACCGGGCCCAGCTCGATGCCTTCCTGCCCGTGATGGAGGACGGCACGGTGACGCTGGTGGGCGCCACCACCGAGAACCCGTCCTTCGAGCTCAACGCCGCGCTGCTGTCGCGCGCCCGCGTGCTGCTGTTCCGGGCCCTCGACGACGCGGCGATCGCCAAGCTGCTGGTCCGAGCGGAAGGCCTCACCGGCCAGCCGCTGCCCCTCGACGAAGAGGCGCGCGGGGTGCTCGTGCGCATGGCCGACGGCGACGGCCGCGCCGCGCTCACCCTGGCGGAAGAAGTCTGGCGCTCGGCCAAACACGAAGAAATCTTCGACGCGGAGGGGTTGCAGGCGATCATCCAGCGCCGGGCCCCGATCTACGACAAGTCCCAGGAGGGACACTACAACCTCATCAGCGCCCTGCATAAGACCGTGCGCGGCTCCGATCCGGATGCGGCGCTCTACTACCTCTGCCGGATGCTCGACGGGGGCGAGGACCGCCTGTTCATCGCCCGGCGCCTGGTCCGCATGGCGGTGGAGGATATCGGGCTGGCCGACCCGCAGGCCCTGGTGGTGGCCACCGCCGCCAAGGACGCCTTCGACTTCCTCGGCTCGCCCGAGGGGGAGCTGGCGCTGGCTCAGGTCACGGTCTACCTCGCCTGCGCGCCCAAATCGAACGCGGTCTACGAGGCCTATAAGGCCGCGACCCGGGTCGCCAAGGCGCATGGCTCGCTGCCGCCGCCCCGCACCATCCTCAACGGCTCGACCAAGCTGATGCGCAAGATCGGCTACGGCGAGGGCTACCGCTACGACCACGACGAGCCCGACGCCTTCTCGGGCCAGGATTACTGGCCGGAGAAACTCGGCCGCCAGCACTTCTACACCCCCACCGACCGGGGCATGGAGAGCCGCTACACCGACCGCCTCGCCCACTGGGAGCGCTTGCGCCAGCAGCGGCGGTCCGAGGAGGGCTGACCGTTGGACGTGCTCTGGAAGGGTCTCCTCGGCGGCCTCGTCACCGTGGCCATCGTGCTCGCCTCCCGGCGCGGCAACGTGCTGCCCGGCATCCTGCCGCTGGCCCCCACCTTCGCGATCATCGCGCTGCTGGCGGTGGGGGCGAAGGGCGATCCGGCGGGCTTCCGCGCGGCCTGCCTCGCGGGCGCCAGGACGATCCCGGCCTACCTGGTGTTCCTCGGGGCGGCCTATGCCCTCAGCGGCCTGATGGACTACCGGCTGGCGATCCTGGGCGCCACCGCCGCTTGGCTCGTGGCCGCCCTGGCGATCTTCCTCCTGCCCCAGTGGCTGTGAGCGGGCTCACCCTGGACAGCGCGCCGCCCCGCATGGAAGGCTCCGGCCACGACCCAGCCCTCTGAGGCGGGGACCCGCGACAGAAATTCCGCAGGAGAGACCCGGCCATGCAGGCCTACCAGACCCTCGCCGGCCGCTTCGCCCGGCTCGGCGCCCTCGGTGACGCCGCCGGCATCCTGTCCTGGGACCGGGAGACGCTGATGCCCGACGGCGCCGCCGATATGCGGGCCGAGCAGTTGGCACAGCTCGCCGTCATCGGCCACGAGATCCTGACGGCACCTGAGACCGGCGACCTGATCGCGCGCGCCCTCGACGAAGCCGCAACCCTCGGCGAATGGGAGCGGGCGAACCTGCGCGAGATGCGCCGGACCTACCTGCACGCTGCGGCTGTGCCGGCCGACCTCGTGGCGGCGAGCTCCCGGGCCGCGTCGCAATCCGGGATGATCTGGCGCGAGGCCCGGGCGCGATCCGACTTCGCGGTGCTGGCGCCGGCGCTGGCCGAGACCCTGCGCCTGGAACGGGAGGTCGGTGCCGCCAAGGGCGCTGCCTTCGGCCTCGACCCGTACGACGCGCTCCTCGACGGCTACGACCCGGGCATGCGCCGCGCGGCGATCGACCCGCTCTTCGAGACTCTGCGGACCGAGCTGCCGGATCTCATCGCGGCGGTGCGCGAGCGCCAGGCGGCCGAACCGGCGCCGCTGCCGCTGCCCGGGCCGTTCCCGGTGGCGGCCCAGAAGGCCCTGGGCGAGCGCCTGATGCGGGCCGTCGGCTTCGACGTCACCCGTGGGCGCCTCGACGTCAGCCTGCATCCGTTCTGCGGCGGCGCCACGGACGACGTGCGGATCACCACCCGCTACGACGAGGCCGACGCCTCCGGCGCCCTGATGGGCGTGCTGCACGAGACTGGCCACGCCCTCTACGAGCAGGGGCTGCCGCCGGCGTGGCGCCACCAGCCCGTGGGCGCGGCGCGCGGCATGACCCTGCACGAGAGCCAGTCGCTCCTCGTCGAGATGCAGGCCTGCCGCTCGGCCGAGTTCTGCGCCTACCTCGCGCCCGTTCTCGGCGAGACCTTCGGCGGGGCAGGCCCCGCCTGGGGGCCTGAGAACATGCACAGGCGCTACACGCGGGTGGAGCCGGGCTTCATCCGGGTGGATGCCGACGAGGTCACGTACCCGGCCCACATCCTGCTGCGCTACACCCTCGAGCGGGCGATGGTCGCGGGCGACCTCGCGGTGGCCGACCTGCCCGGCGCCTTCAACGACGGCCTGCGCGACCTCCTCGGCCTCACCGTGCCCGACGACCGGAGGGGCTGCCTGCAGGACATCCACTGGCCGGGCGGAAGCTTCGGCTACTTCCCGACCTATACCCTCGGGGCGATGGCGGCCGCGCAGCTCTTCCGCGCCGCCTGCGCCGCGGTGCCGGGCATCCCGGACGACCTCGCGGCGGGCGACTTCGCGGCCTTGCGCGGCTGGCTACGGACCCACGTGCATGCGCGCGCGAGCCTGCTGGAGACGGACGAGCTCCTGCGCGAAGCCACGGGCAAGCCCCTCGGGGCGGGCGATTTCCTGCGCCACCTGCGCGCACGGTATCTCGGCGAAGGCTGAGAGCCCGCGCGGCGAATCCGGGAGCCCGGCGCCCCAGCCCTGCGCCGGCGGGCGGGGCGGGCCGGCGATTTCGCGGGCCGGGACAGGTGGACCGCAGGCGGCACAGCCTGTAGGCCGACGGCCCCTCCCACCAGCGGACCTGTGTCCGGAGATCCCCATGGCGGCCTGCGGCCTCGATTTCGGCACGTCCAACACCACCCTCGGCCTCGTCACCGGACAGCGCCCGCAGCTCGTGCCCCTGGAGGACCGCCACCTCACGATCCCGAGCGCGATCTTCTTCCCGCCGGGCCGGGACGCCGTCATCGGCCGCGCCGCCATGGCCGAGTACGTGGAGGGCACGCCGGGGCGCCTGATGCGCAGCCTGAAATCCGTGCTCGGCTCGGCGCTCCTGGAGGAGACGACCCCGGTGGGACGCGAGCGCATCCGCTTCCGCGACGTGATCGCGCGCTACCTCGCTGCCGTGAAGGCACGCGCTGAGGCCGAGACCGGGCGATCCCTCGACACGGTGGTGCACGGCCGCCCGGTCCACTTCGTCGACGGCGACCCGGAGGGCGATGCCCGCGCCGAGGACGCCCTGCGGGACATCGCGGAGGGCATCGGCTTTCGCCACGTCTCGTTCCAGTTCGAGCCGATCGCCGCCGCCCTCGACTACGAGCAGCAGGTGCGGGCGGAGGAGATCGCGCTGATCGCCGACATCGGCGGCGGCACCTCGGACTTCTCCATCGTGCGCCTCGCCCCGGAGCGCCACGCCAAGGCGGAGCGCGGCGACGACATCCTGGCCAATGACGGCGTGCGCATCGGCGGCACCGATTTCGACCGCCGCCTCAGCCTCGGCACGGTGATGCCGCTCCTCGGGCTGGGCAGCGCCATGAACCGGGGCGACCTCGACGTGCCCACCGGCTACTTCCACGACCTCGCCACCTGGTCGAGCATCAACCGTCTCTACAATGGCAAGACCCTGCGGGAGATCGAGGAGGTGCGCCGCGATGCCAGGCGCCCCGACCTCCTCGCGCGCCTCACCACCGTGGTGGAGGCCGAGCGCGGCCACGCCCTCGCCATGGCGGTGGAGGGCGCCAAGATCGCGACCTCGGAGGAGGGGCGGGGCCGGATCGACCTCGACTGGGTCGAGGCGGGGCTTCACGCCGAGATCGACCGCCCGGGCCTGAAGGCCCAGACCGGCGAACTCGCCCGGCGCATCGCCGAGCGGATCGACCGCTGCCTCACGCAGGCGTCCCTGAGCGCCGACCGCATCGACGCCCTGTTCCTCACCGGGGGCTCCACCGGCCTGCCGCATGTGCGGGCCGCCCTGACGGCCTGCCTGCCCCGGGCCCGCGTCGTCGACGGCGACACCTTCGGCTCGGTCGGCACGGGTCTGACCATCGAGGCGGCCCGCCGCGCCGCCTGAGGGCGGACGGCCGCACCCACGCGGGGATACCCTTGTCCCGCAGGCGCTTTGTCGCGGGGCCGCCGGGTGGTACGAGCAGGCCATGACCACACGACCACCATCACGCGGCGGCGCCGGGCGCAGGGGCGCAGGGCCGAGCCGCAGCGGCACGCCGGGCAAATCCGGGGGCCCGGGCCGGCCCGCCGCCCAGGGCAAGTTTTCGGGAAAGCCCGGGCGTCCGGGCAAACCCGGGGCCTTCAAGCGTCCCGACCGCGAGCGCACGGGCCCGCGCACCAGCGCCCTCGACGCCGCCCAGCGCGCCGCCGAGAACCGGGGCGAGGCGGGCAAGCCCGCGCCCTGGCGCCCGGGTCAGCAGCCTCGCGACCGGGAGGAGGGGGAGCACGAGGCCTTCGAGGCCGTGACCGAGGCCGCTCCCCGGGCCCCGCGCACCCGGGCGCCGCGTCCGGATGCCGCCGAGGCGCGCCCGCGGCGCACCGATTCCGATGCCCGTGCGGCTGCCCCCGCCGTGGAGGCGCCCACCCGGCGCGAGCAGCGCGCGGCTGCCTCCGCCACCCTGGCCTCCGGCGTGCAGACCCTCACGGTGGAGGAGGACGAGGCCGGGATGCGGATCGACCGCTTCCTCACCACGCGCTTTCCCCAGCTGCCCTTCACCCGCGTCCAGAGCATCGTGCGCAAGGGTGAGCTCCGTGTCGACGGCAAGCGCGCCAAGCCCAACGACCGGCTGGAGCCGGGCATGAGCGTGCGCGTGCCGCCCCTCAAGCTCGACGCCCAGGGCGAGCGCCCGCGCTCGGCCGCGAAGGACGCCACCGACGCCGACTTCATCCGCTCGCTGATCCTCTACGAGGATGCCGAGATGATGATCCTGAACAAGCCCTTCGGCCTTGCGGTGCAGGGCGGCTCCGGCACCGTGCGGCACGTGGACGGCCTCCTCGAGGCGCTCACCGGCAAGGACGGCCAGAAGCCGCGCCTCGTCCACCGCCTCGACAAGGACACCGCCGGCTGCCTCATCGTGGCCAAGACGCGCCTCGCCGCCGCGACGCTGGCCAAGAGCTTCCGCTCGCGCTCCGCCCGCAAGGTCTACTGGGCGCTCACCGCCGGGGTGCCGCGCGTGCCCCAGGGGCGCATCTCGACCTACCTCGCCAAGGAGGAGCCCACCGACGCCGACGCGCGCATGCGGGTGGCCCAGCACGGCGACGAGGGCGCCTCGCATGCCCTGACCTACTACGCCATGGTGGACAACGCCGCCCAGAAGCTGTCCTGGCTGTCGCTGAAGCCGGTCACGGGACGCACGCACCAACTGCGCGCGCACGCCGCCCATATCGGGCACCCCATCGTGGGCGACCCGAAATACTTCAGCATCGAGAACTGGGAGTTGCCCGGCGGCATCCAGAACCGCCTGCACCTGCTCGCGCGCCGGATCGTGATCCCCCACCCCAAAACCGGCCGGCCGGTGGACGTCACGGCCCCGCTTCCGCCGCATATGGCGCAGAGCTGGAACCTGCTCGGGTTCGACGCCGCGCGCTACGACCCCATCGTCGAGGCACCCGAAGCCTAGGCGACTTGGCAAGTTGCGATTTGGCAAGTTGCGACTCGGCATGTTGTGACTTGGCAAGCGCCCGTCATGCCTTATCCTTCAGGACATCGTCCGGTCGGCTCCGTGCCGCCGGCCAAGGACCGTCGCGCCACGATGCATCGAGACACGATCCTGAAGCCCGCTTCCGTGCTGGGCCTCGCGCTCCTCGTCCTGACGCTGCCGGCGGGGAGCCTCGGCACCCCGGTGCTGGCGCAGACGGCACCCCAGGCCCGGCCGCAGGTCCAGCCGAGCCCGGGAGCCGCACAGCCCCAGGGGCAAGGACAGGGGCAGGGGCAGCAGCAAGGGCAGCCTGGACAGGCCCAGGCACCCCGCACCGCAGCCCCGGCCGCCGGCACCGGAGGCGGGCGCGGCGCGGCGCAGGTCGGGCGCAACCGCCGTCCGTCCTACGCGGCCTGCAACCGCGTCTCGCACGCGCGCGGCCTGCGCGGGGGCGCCCGGCGCCGGTTCCTCGTGCGCTGCAAGCTCGGCTACGACCGGCCGCGCACCGGCCAGCCCCAGGCCGCGCCCACGCGCCAACAATGAGACGCGCCAACGCGCCAATCATGAGGCGCGCCCACGCGCCAACCATGAGCGGCGCCGAACCGTCAGCCATCGGGGGGACACCCCGGAGCCGGGGCCCGCAGCCGTGAAGCTCATCGTCTTCGACGTCGACGGCACCCTCGTGGACAGCCAGCACCTCATCGTGGCGGCGCAGGGCATGGCGTTCGCCGAGCACGGCCTTACGGCGCCGAGCCGGACGGAATCGCTCTCCGTGGTCGGGCTCTCCCTGCCCCAGGCGTTCCGGCGCCTCGTCGGCGAGGAGGGTCCAATCGAGGGGCTGTCGGAGAGCTACAAGCGCGCCTTCAACATCCTGCGCCTCGACCCGAACTACGAGGAGCCGCTGTTTCCCGGCATGGGCGAACTCGTCGCGCACCTGCATGCCCGCGACGACGTGCGGCTCGGCATCGCCACCGGCAAGGCCCGGCGGGGCGTCGACCGCCTCATCGAAAGCCATGGCTGGGAAGGCTGGTTCACCACCACGCAGAGCGCCGACGACGCGCCCTCGAAGCCGGACCCGGCGATGCTGGTCCAGGCCATGGCGGAAGCCGGCGCCGAGCCCGGCGCCACGGTGATGATCGGCGACACGACCTACGATATGGCGATGGCGGTGAGCGCGGGCGTCGCCGCCATCGGCGTGGCCTGGGGCTACCACCCGGTGGGGGCCCTCTTCGGGGCCGGCGCCTCCATCGTGGTCGACAGCGCGGCGGATCTTGGGGCGCTGTTTCCCGGCCCCACCTGCGATCCCGCCTGAACCCGCACCGACGCTCGCAGCCGCTGCGCGGATGCCCTATCTGACCCGCATGAGCGACGATCCGACACCCGCCGACCCGCAGACACCCGACTGGCTCGGCGGCTCCGACGGCCCTCCGCCCGACCCGACCCGTTCGGCGCGCGGCCCGGCCAAGCCGGCGCTGCCGAAGCGATTCTACGAGGCGGCCGGCCTCGCGCCCCACGGAGAGGGCTTTCGCCTGACCCTCGACGGTCGCCCTGCCAACACCCCGGCCCGCAACCCGCTCGCCCTGCCGACGCGGGCCCTGGCCGAGGCCGTGGCCGCCGAATGGGCCGCGCAGGTCGCGGTCATCGATCCCGCCACGATGCCGCTCACGCGGCTCGCCAA
Source organism: Methylobacterium sp. J-078 (assembly GCF_022829285.1). GTDB lineage: Bacteria > Pseudomonadota > Alphaproteobacteria > Rhizobiales > Beijerinckiaceae > Methylobacterium. Next base: position 151,430 of record NZ_JAKSYI010000132.1, on the reverse strand, counting down.
CACCGCCATCGACGGGGTGGCCCCCCGCCGCGATGCGGTGGTGGACGACCTCTCGGCCTATGCGGGCACGGATCTCCTCGCCTACCGGGCCGGCGAGCCGGACCGCCTCGTGCGGGCTCAAGGTGAGGCCTGGGACCCCGTCCTCGACTGGGCGCACGCGGCGCTGGGTGCCCGCTTCATCCTGGGCGAGGGGGTGATGCACGTCACCCAGCCGGACACCACCGTGGCGGCCCTGCGCCGGGGGATCGAGGAAACCGAAGGTCCCTTCCGGCTGGCCGCCCTGCACACCCTGACGACGCTCACGGGATCGCTCGTCCTCGCCCTCGCGGTGCTGCGCGATCATCTGAGCCCGGCCGAGGCCTGGGCGGCGGCCCACGTGGACGAGACCTACCAGGCCAGCGTCTGGGGCAGCGACGCGGAGGCGGAAGCCCGCCACGCCCTGCGGCAGGCCGAGTTCGAGGCCGCGGCGCGACTGGCACAGTTGAGTCGTTAAATCGATTTTCGCCGAATGCGCCGCGTGCTAAGGCCGTTTCAAATCGCCACCGCCAAGGTTCGTGCGGGCGCGCCGTCATCTCTCCAATCAGGGCCCTACGCATGAAGGACATTCTCGAGAAGCTGGAAGAGCGGCGCGCCCAGGCCCGCCTCGGCGGCGGCGAGAACCGGGTCGTCGCCCAGCACAAGCGCGGCAAGCTGACGGCGCGCGAGCGCATCGAACTCCTCCTCGACAACGGGTCGTTCGAGGAATTCGACATGTTCGTGCAGCACCGCTCCACCGATTTCGGCATGGAGAAGCAGAAGATCCCCGGCGACGGCGTCGTCACTGGCTGGGGCACCATCAACGGCCGCACCGTCTTCCTGTTCTCGAAGGACTTCACGGTGTTCGGCGGCTCGCTCTCGGAGTCGCACGCGGCCAAGATCGTCAAGGTCCAGGATATGGCGCTCAAGATGCGCGCGCCCATCATCGGCATCTTCGATGCCGGCGGCGCCCGCATCCAGGAGGGCGTCGCGGCGCTCGGCGGCTACGGCGAGGTCTTCCGCCGAAACGTCGCCGCCTCCGGCGTCATCCCGCAGATCTCGGTGATCATGGGCCCCTGCGCCGGCGGTGACGTCTACTCGCCGGCCATGACCGACTTCATCTTCATGGTGCGCGACACGAGCTACATGTTCGTCACCGGCCCCGACGTGGTGAAGACGGTGACCAACGAGGTCGTGACGGCGGAGGAGCTGGGTGGGGCCAAGATCCACACCACCAAATCCTCCATCGCCGACGGCTCCTTCGAGAACGACGTCGAGGCGCTGCTGCAGATCCGCCGCCTCGTGGACTTCCTGCCCGCCAACAACATCGACGGCGTGCCCGACATCGAGAGCTTCGACGATCCGTTGCGCCTCGACATGAGCCTCGACACGCTCATCCCCGACAATCCGAACAAGCCCTACGACATGGGCGAGCTGATCCGCCGCGTCGCCGACGAGGGCGACTTCTTCGAGATCCAGGGCGCTTACGCCCGCAACATCATCACGGGCTTCGGCCGCATTGAGGGCCGCACCGTGGGGTTCGTGGCCAACCAGCCCATGGTGCTGGCGGGCGTGCTCGATTCGGATGCCTCCCGCAAGGCGGCCCGCTTCGTGCGCTACTGCGACGCGTTCTCGATCCCGATCGTCACCTTCGTCGACGTGCCCGGCTTCCTGCCCGGCACCGCGCAGGAATACGGCGGCCTGATCAAGCACGGCGCCAAGCTGCTCTTCGCCTACAGCCAGGCCACCGTGCCGCTGGTGACCATCATAACCCGCAAGGCCTTCGGCGGCGCCTACGACGTGATGGCCTCCAAGCATGTCGGCGCCGACCTCAACTACGCCTGGCCCACCGCCCAGATCGCCGTGATGGGCGCCAAGGGCGCCGTCGAGATCATCTTCCGCAGTGAGATCGGCGACACCGACAAGATCGCGGCGCGGACCTCCGAGTACGAGGACCGCTTCCTCTCGCCGTTCGTGGCGGCCGAGCGGGGCTACATCGACGAGGTGATCATGCCCCACTCCACCCGCAAACGCATCGCCCGGGCGCTCGGCATGCTGCGCACCAAGGAGATGGAGCAGCCCTGGAAGAAGCACGACAACATCCCGCTCTGACGATCCGGCGGGCGGCGCGCGCCGCCCCTCAGGCCGGTTCGAGGATCGGAGGCGCGATGGAGGGCAGGTCGCGGCGCCGCTTCAGGCCGATCGAGGACATCCGCCAGTCCGGCCGGCCGCCGAGGACGAACGCACCCGACGAGCCGCTGCACCGGACCTCCACCGTTCGGGGGAGGGCGGCCGGGTCGACGGGCAGGCGGAACAGGAAGCCAATAACCTCAGGCCCCGTGCGCGAACCCCGAATGGTGAGCCGCCGGGCTTTCGCAAGGCCGGCTCCGGACGCCCCGGGGAAGCGTCCGCCCGCGCCGATTGCATGCTGCGCTTCCGCCGAACCGTGGCATGATCCGTCTCCCGATCACGGGAGGAGACAGACCATGGCGAGCGAACAGAAGCGCGGCACCCGCGAGGCCAAGAAGCCCAAGAAGACCGTGCCGAAGACCAACGCCTCGGCCCCCTCCACCAAGGGCACGGTGGTGGCGGCTCCGAAGGCCGGCAAGAAGTAGGGGCTCGGGCGGGGGCGTCGCGGCGGCCCCCCGCCGGCCGGCCCGCTGGCTGGACGTTGCGAAGCGCGAAGAATCTCGGGTGGGAAACGATCTCAGGCGCGCAGGATCTTGGCCCGCTCCACGGTCTTGCCAGCGGTCTCCGCGTCGCCCCCGAGTTCGAGCAGGACGATCTCGGGCGGCACGCCGAGCCGCACCGGGATGCGGCTCACGCCGAAGCCGCCGGAGACGATCATGTGCTGGCCCTTGCGCACCACGTGGCCGTAGGCGAAGTCGTTGCCCCGCACGGACGGGATCACCGGCGAGTAGCCGAACAGGCGGACCTGGCCCCCATGGGTGTGTCCGGCCAGCGTCAGCGAGACCCGCTCCGGCACATCAAGGAACAGGTCGGGCTCGTGGATCATCAGGAGCACGGGCGCCGCGTCCGTCACCTTGGCGAGGGTGTCCGGAAGGTCGTCGCGGCCGATGTCGATGCCCTGGATCAGGAAGGGGATCTGGTCGCCCACCCCGGCGATCCAGAACGGCTTGCCGTCCTTCACGAGGCGCAGGGCGTCGTTCTCCATCACCGGGATGCCCACATCCTCCAGGGCGCGGCGCGCCGCGACGGGACCGGCCAGACGCATCTGGGCCTCGTGGTCGTCCCACCAGTCGTGGTTGCCCAAGATGGAGTACACACCCAGCGGCGCCTTGAGGGATGCCACCACCCGGGCAAATGCCGTCAGCGGCACCTTGCGATGGGTCACGCTCGGACCGGCCGGGTAGTCGCCCAGCATCAGGATGAGGTCCGGCTTCAGGGCGTTGGTGGCGTCGACGATCTCGGCGATCCGGTCCAGGGGCATGTACGGCTCGCCCACGTGGAAATCGGCCAGCACGGCCACGCGCAGGGACAGGCCCGGGGTCCAGTGCGGCAGGACGGGCGCGTAGCGCGTCACCACGAGGCGGTAGAGCGGCTCGATCCCGAAGGCGTAGGCGCCCGTGCCCCCGATGACGGCGGCCGTCGCCCCGAGCCCCGTCAGGAACTGCCGGCGGCTCGGCAGGATGAGCATGGTCTGGGTCCTCGATCGCGCGTCGCGCGCGGCGCCTTCCTTCCCGTCAATGGTGACGAAATCGAGGAGGGCGCCCCGTGCCGAGGCCATCGATAGGCCCGAGGCGTTGAGGAAGGGATACCGGGATCGCCGAAATCCCGCCCCGGTCGCCGTCGGCTCAGGTGAGGGGCGTGTCCTCGTGCTCGAAGCGCGCGTCGCGCGTGCCGCTCAGGAGCGAGGTCCGGGCCGATTTCCGGGAGGCGGTGACGACCCGCACGGCAGCCGCGAGGGCCGGCAGGGCGACGGGCCGAAGCACCGCGTCGGGTTGCCCGGAAATGATCGTGGACGGCTTCGACCGTTGATCGCGACGCGATGAGTGTTCACGGGGGTACATGACACGATTGTCCTGTTGCGCTCGCCACGTCACGGCGGGTCTTCTTGCCCAATTCATGATCATGCACGTCTCACGGGCACCGATCGGTTCCACCCGGACGCTCCTCCTGCGGCACGTCGACCATAAAGCCGGCGCCAACATGAACGAAAGCTTAAAATTCTCCCGATCCGTCGATTGAGATGCACGGACAAGAACTTGTCGGAACTGTGAAGTACGTAAGACGCTTGGGCGTTGCACTGCACGAAACATGATGCAGCGCGAAGCTCATCTTCGCGCTGCGGGCGACGTCGCTCAACGTTGGGCGGGCGCGGCCTGCAGGCCCTGCTCGGCGATCCAGGCCTGGGTCCGATCGAGGGCGCGGGCGAGCCGGTCGAACAGGGTGTCGATCTCGGACGGCGCGATGACGAGGGGCGGGCAGATCGCGACGCGGTCGCCGGCGAGGAAGCGCACGATCAGCCCCTCGGCCTGCGCGAAGGCGACGACCCGGGCCGCGACGCCGGCCTTCGGCTCGTACTGGCGCCGGGAGGCCTTGTCCGCCACGAGTTCGATGCCGCCGATGAGCCCAATCCCGCGCGCCTCCCCCACGAGGGGGTGGTCGGCGAGCGCGGAAAGGCGCGCCTGGAACTGCGGCGCCTTCTCGGCGACACCCTCGACGATACGGTCGCGCTTGTAGATCGCGATGGTCTTGAGGGCGACGGCGCAGGCCACGGGATGCCCCGAATAGGTGGTGCCGTGGCCGAAGGTGCCGAGCTTGGCGCTCTGCTGCACCATGAGGCGATAGAGCGGCTCGTCCACCGAGACGCCGCCCAGCGGCAGGTAGCCGGAGGTCAGCGCCTTGGCGAAGGACAGGCTGTCGGGCGCCATGCCCATCGCCTCGGAGCCGAACCAGGTGCCCAGCCGCCCGAAGCCGCAGATCACTTCGTCGGCGATGAAGCGCACGTCGTGCCGGTCGAGCACGGCCTGGATCTTGGCGTAATAGCCCGCCGGCGGCAGGATGGCGCCGCCCGCACCCAGCACGGGCTCGGCCACGAAGGCCGCGACGGTGTCGGGGCCTTCGCGCAGGATCAGCGCCTCCAGCTCGGCGGCGAGCCGGGTGGTGAAGGCGTCCTCGCTCTCGCCGGCTTCAGCGAAGCGGTAATGGTGCGGGCAGCCGACATGCAGGAAGCCCGGCAGGGGCAGGTCCCAGTCGGCGTGGTTGGCGGGCAGGCCCGTCATCGAGGCCGTGGCCACGGTGACGCCGTGATAGCCCTTGATGTGCGAGAGGATCTTCTTCTTGCGCGGCCGGCCGAGCGCGTTGTTCATGTACCAGGTCAGCTTGACCTGGGTGTCGTTGGCCTCCGAGCCCGAGGAGGTGAAGAAGATCTTCGAGGTCGGAACCGGCATCAGCTCCTTCAGGGTCTCGGCGAGCTCGATCGCCGGGTCGTGGCTGCGCCCCGAGAACAGGTGCGTGAAGGGCAGGCGCGCCATCTGCTCGCTGGCCGCCTCCACCAGTTCCTCGTTGGAATAGCCGAGCGCCGTGCACCACAGGCCCGCCATGCCCTCGAGATAGGGCCGGCCGTCGCTGTCGTAGACCCAGACCCCGTGGCCGCGCTCGATCACCAGTGGTCCGGTCTCGCGGAAGGTCTCCAGGTTGGTGTAGGGATGGATCAGGGTTTCGACGTCGCGGGCGGCGAGGTTCGAGAGCATATTTTTGCCTGACGGTTGACCGATGGCCGACATGGGTGCCCGACTGTAGCGAGGGGCGCCCCCCGTAGAAACCCGCGTTTCCTCCGCGCGACGTCGCAACCCGACTTGAAGGCCATCGGACCCGAAACCATGCTCGACCTCGCCACCATCGTGGCCCACCCGGCCCCGGGCCGCGCCTGCGGAACCTGCACGCTCTGCTGCAAGGTCTACGACGTGCCGGCGGTGGATTCCGTCGCCGGACAATGGTGCCGGCACACCAGGCAGGGCCGGGGCTGCGCCATCCACGCGACCCGGCCCGACCATTGCCGCGCCTTCCACTGCCTCTGGATGACGGAGGCCTGGCTCGGGCCGGACTGGAAGCCCGAGCGCGCCAAGATGGTGCTGAGCCTCGACCCGGTCTCGCGCCACATGAACGTGCAGGTCGATCCGGGCCAGCCCAATGCCTGGCGGCGCGAGCCCTATTACGGCCAGCTGAAGCGCTGGGCGGTCTCGTCCCTGGCGCAGGGACGCCACGTCCTCGTCCACCTCAACAAGGCGACCACCGTGGTTCTGCCGGACCGCGACGTGGCCCTCGGGGTATTCGAGCCCGGCGACCGCATGGTCGCGCGCGAGCGCATGACGCCGCAGGGCGTCGTCATCGAGGTCGAGAAGGTGCGGGATGCCGCCTGAGCCCCTGGGTGAGACGATCCGCGGCATCCTGTTCGACAAGGACGGCACCCTCGTCGACTTCGATCGCACCTGGGGGCCGGCGGCGTATTCGGTGATGTCCGACCTCTCGGGCGGCGACCGGGGCCGCCTGGAGGCCCTGATGCGGGTCAGCCACTACGACGAGGCCGGGCGGCTTTTCGCGCCGACCTCGCCCCTCATCGCTGGGTCCTCGGCCGGCTACGGCCCGCTCTGGGCCGAGGTGCTGGGCCGCCCCGCCGGCCCGGCCCTCTACGCGGAGATGGACGCGCTGTTCCGGGCGGCGGGCCTCGCCGCACTGACGCCGATCGGGGGCCCGGCCGAGCTCGCCACCCGCCTCGTCGCCGGGGGCTACGCCCTCGGCATCGCCACCAACGACGCCGAGGCCTCGGCCCGGGCCCAATGCGCGGCCCTCGGCCTGATGGGACAGTGTAGCTTCGTCGCTGGCTACGATTCCGGGCACGGCGCCAAGCCGGAGCCCGGCATGGTCACGGCCTTCGCGGCGCATCTCGGGCTGCCCGCCGGCCGGATCGCCATGGTGGGGGATTCGCCCTACGACCTCGCCGCCGCGCGGGCCGCGGGTGCCGTCTCGATCGCGGTGCTCAGCGGTCCCCTCGGGCCGGCGGCGCGCGACGCGATGGCGCCCCTGGCCGACCACATCCTCGACTCGGCGGCGGACCTGCCGGCCCTGCTCGGGCTCTAGACGCCGTCTTCCGCGAGGGGCTGCTCGCGCGCCAGATCGCGCCACTTCAGGACGAGGCGCTCGAAATCCGCGATGTCCCCGTCCGGCAATTGTCCGAGGGTGCGGGCCACGTAGGCCTTCTGCGCCGCGATCCCGCGGGTCGCGAGGTCCGCGCCGGCCGGCGTGAGGTGGAGGGCGTGCGAGCGCCGGTCCCCCGGAATCGGCCGGCGCTCCACAAGGCCGGCCTCGACGAGGCGATCGATCAGCCCGGAGACGTTGCCCTTGGTGACGTAGAGCCGGGCCGCGAGGTCCTGCTGCGTCATGCCCTCGCGCTCGGTGAGGGTGGAGAGCGCGTCGAATTGCGGGATCGAGAGCCCGAGCCCGCGCAGTTCCCCCGCCATCGCGGCGGTGACGCGGCGGTTGAGGCGGATGAAGCGGAACCAGACCCGCAGCGGATCGGCGGCCTCGGCGGGGATCTGGGCGGGCGCGGGAGCGGGCATGTCGGCGCCCGCTATAGCAGACCGGCCCGGCCCGCCGAAAGCGGCGCGAACGGCGACGGGCGGGACAGGGCGGGTGGCGCGGGACGTCACGGACCGGTAAAGCTTGCCGGGACCGGCCTTCCAGGCTCGGCCCCGTGGATCGTCCGGACAGCGAATCTCACCCCAGCATGCGTCGTCTGCCCTACGAGGATCCCGTCACCCGCGCCGGCCCGGTCTCGCGGACCCTCGCGGTGCTGGCCCTGCTCGTCACCCTGTTCGCCCTGGTGCTGGTGCGCGATCCGCGCGCCGAGGCGGGCCCCGCCCTGGCGACCCTCGGCGCCGGCCTCGTGCTGGCGGGGGTGGCGGTGTTCCTCGCTCTCGTGGCCTTCGTGCGCGTCTGGCGCGAGGGCGCGCGCGGCCTCGGCGCGGCCCTGGCGGGGCTGTTCCTGGCCAGCCTCGTCCTGGCCTATCCGGCCTTCGCGGCCCTGCGGGGCCTGGCACTGCCGGCGATCGCGGACGTGACCACCGACGTCGACAACCCGCCCGCCTTCTCGCGCTCGCGGGTGGCCTTCGCGGCCCGCGAGGGGCGCTACCCGCCCGATCCCGGTTCGGCCGCGCGCGCCGCCCAGCGCGCGGCCTATCCGCAGATCGCGCCCCTGACCCTCGATCTCGACGCCGACGAGGCGTTCGAACTCGCCCGCAAGGCGGCGGTGAACCGGCGCTGGCAGATCGTGGAGGCGATCCGCCCCGGCGGGCGCATCGGCAACGGGCGCATCGAGGCGGTCTCGCGCGGGCCCATCCTGAACCTCGCCGACGACGTCACGGTGCGCGTCCACCCCAGGGCGGACGGGGCCCGCATCGATGTCCGCTCGGCCTCCCGCCTCGGCACCCGCGACTTCGGCAACAACGCCGACCGCATCCGGGCCTATCTCGACGAGGTCGCCAACCTGGCCATCGCGGTGAAGTGAACCGGAATCAGGCGGGCGCGTAGCGCCCCTCGATCCGGGGCGGCCCGTCGCTGACGACCACGCCGCGCGCGACGAGATCCTCCAGGTGGGCGAGGACCGACAGGGCGGCAGCCCCCCGCAGGCCGGGTGCCAGCCCCTGGTAGATGGCCCCCACGATGGCCGGGATGTCGCGGTCGCCCGCCTCGATTCGGGCGCGGATCGAGGCCTCGCGCTGTCGGCGGTGGGCGGCGAGCCCGCGCACGAAGCGGCGCGGATCGCGCACCGGGCCGCCATGGCCGGGCCAGTAGGTCGTCTCCGCGCGGGTGCGCAGGCGCTCGAGGGAATCCATGTAGGCGCTCATCGCGCCGTCGGGCGGGGCGACGATGCTCGTCGACCAGGCCATGACGTGGTCGCCCGAGAACAGCACCGCCTCCTCGGGCAGGGCGAAGGCGAGGTGGTTCATGGTGTGGCCCGGCGTCGCGACGGCCTCCAGGGTCCAGCCCGCGCCCGTCACGGTGTCGCCGTCGCCCAGTTCCCGGTCGGGCCGGTAGGTGCGGTCCGCGCTGGCGTCGAGATGCGCGACCTCGCCCTCCGCCAGGGCCCGCGCCGCCCGGTGCGGCCCGCAGCCGAGGATCGGGGCGCCGGTCCGCGCCTGGAGCAGGCGCGCGCCGGGCGAATGGTCCCGGTGGGTGTGGGTCACCAGGATGGCGACGAGGCGGCGCCCAGCGCAGGCAGCCTCCAAGGCCGCCACGTGCCCCGCATCCTCCGGCCCCGGATCGATGACCGCGACCTCGTGCGCGCCGACGATGTAGCTGCAGGTGCCGCTCGCCGTGAAGGGGCCGCCGTTGGGGGCGACCCGGCGCCGGACCAGGGGTGAGAGCTGGACGGTCTCGCCGCTGGCGGGGAGGACCGCCTCGAAGGCCGGTTTGTCCTGCGGGCCGGGTTCGTCCTGGGATTCGCGCATGCCGGATTCCGGGCTCGAAGGCGGGTCAGCCTGTCGCCCTAGAGGATCGCCGCGCCCCCGACAACGCGGGACGCGCCTCAGTAGACGAAGGGCGAGGCCATCACGACCCGGGGACCGGCCGGGGCGCGCGCCGGGGCGAAGGCCGGCTCGACCTCGATCGGCGGCGCCGACTGGAAGCCGGCGCCGGATGCCAGGCGGATGCGCGAGGCCCGGTCGGCGCGGCGCATCGCGTTGCGGAAGGCCCGGGCATCGGCCTCGCGGCGGATCACGTCGACCTTGGCGTCGATCGTCCGCCGCGCCCGCCGCGACAGGCCCCGGGCCTCGCGGAAATCCACCATCGTGAAGCCGCCGGCCCGGGTCGGTGTCACGATGCCGGCGGAGGTGGCGGTGGCGACCACGTCGCCGGCCCGCAGGGTACGGTCCTGCTCGAGGGGCAGCGGGATCGCGGCGCGCCCCTCCGGCTGGCACGCGCACTGGGCCACGCGCTTGGTGCGGTAGAGGTTGGCCACCGCGAGGCTGCGGTAGGGCTGGCCGTCGAGGCCGACCGCCCGGTCCATCTCGGTCTCCTGCGCGCCCAGGGTGAAGAGGCGGGTCGGGGCGTTCGGGCAGGCGGCCGCGCAGGCGGCCTCGTGCACCGGCAGGTCGGTGCGCGCCGCGAGCCGGCCGACGGGGAAGAGGTAGCCGTCGCAGGCGCGCACGCAGACGGTGCGGGCTCCGAGGACGGCATCGCCGAAGCCCGCCACCGCCACCGGCGTCTCGGGCACCCGGGCGCGGGCGTGCCGGAGGGGCCGCAGGAGCCGGACCTGCTCCCGCACCCGCGGGGTCTGGCGCACCACCCGCGCCGCCGTCACCCGGCGGGCATCGGGCAGGGATGCGTAAAGGGCCGGGCGCCGCCGCAGCGGCGCCGCCACGGGCTCCGGGGCGGGCCCGCGGAAGATCGATTCGAAGAAGTCGAACAGGCCCCCACGCTCGGAGGCCTGCACGAGGCCGGTGCCGGCCGTGACGCCGCCGAGGCCGAGCAGGAGGCCCGCCAGGGCCGTCACCGCCATCTGCTTGCGCGTGCCCGCGGGTGCCAGACGCTGCCAATCCATTCCGAGCGCTCCCCCTCGAAGGCGTCGGCGATCAGCTACACAGCATCCCCGCCCGAGGGCAATGGCGTCAGACCACCGAGGCGTGGCTTTCCGGCGCACGATCCTGCCGGCGCACGATCCTGCGAAGGTTTCGTCAACCGATGACGGGTCATGGTCCGGGCGAAATCATCACCCGGCAGCCGATGCCCGTCCCCATCTTGCGAGAAACCTTGCAGAGACACCGCCTCCTGCGCAGACGCATGACCCGGCTGGTTCCCTCGGCCGCCTGGCTGGTGCTGTTCAACGCCCTGGTGGCGGCCGCCCTCTGCGGCGTGTGCGCGGTCATGCTTCTCGAGATGCGCCGGGAGATCGACGAGCGCGCCAAGGTCACGGCGAGCAGCCTCGTGACCCTGATGGCGCGCGACATCGCCCGCAACGTCGAGCTCTACGATCTCTCCCTGCGGGGCATCGTGGACGGCATGAAGGAGCAGCGGGTTCGCGAGGCGGACCCGGAATTGCGCCACATGATCCTGTTCGACCGGGCCGCGACGGCCACGAATTTCGGTCTGATCGCCCTGCTGGATTCCGCGGGGAGCCCAATCCTGACCTCACGCCCGATGGCGCCGTTCACCGCGCAGGATCGGGAGTACTTCCAGCATCACCTGCGCGACCCGAGCCCGGACCTCCTCATCGGCAAGCCGATCCTGTCCCGGAGTTCCGGGCGCTGGGGCCTGCCCCTGAGCCGCCGGCTCTCGCATCCGGACGGCGGCTTCGCGGGCGTGGTGGTGGGCGTGATCTTCCTCGACCACTTCGCGCAATTGTTCGCGACCGCCGGCCTCCAGGCCGGAGATGCCATCAGCCTGCTCGCCCGGGACGGGACGGTGCTGCTGCGGGAGCCCGGGGTGGGCGTCGGGACCAACGTCGCGCAATCGCCGAGCTTCCTGACCATGCGCGCATCCCGCGAGGGCCTGTTCGACGGCACGGCCATGATCGGCCAGGACCAGCGGCGCTTCGCCTTCGCGCAGGTCGGCGACGCGCCCCTGATCGTCAGCCTGTCGGTCCCCCTGCGAACGATCTACGCCGCATGGTGGCGCAAGGCGATCACCCTGGGTGGCATCGTCCTGACCCTGTGCGGCGCCACTCTGGTCCTCACGGCCCTGCTCCGGCGGGAACTCATCCAGCGCCGGAAGGCCGAGGAGGCCACCGCCCGCCTCAACGACGAATTGCGCCAGCTCGCCATCACCGATCCCCTGACCGGCCTCAACAACCGGCGCCGGTTCGACGAGGTGCTGGCGCGCGACCTGCGCCGGGCCCAGCGCACGGGGCATCCCCTGGCGCTGATCCTCCTCGATGCCGACGCCTTCAAGGCCTTCAACGACCGCTACGGCCACCAGCACGGCGACACGGCCCTGCGGATGATCGCCGAGGCCCTGGTCGGGGCGGCCGGCCGGCCCGGCGCGACCCTGTGCCGGATCGGCGGCGAGGAATTCGCCGCGATCCTGCCCGAGACCACGCGGATCGAGGCCGAAGCGGCGGCGCGGCGCATCCGGGTCGCCGTCGCCGCCGGCACCCTGCCGCACGCGGCGAGTCCCCACGGCGTGGTCACCGTGAGTCTCGGGGTCGCGTGCCTGTCACCCAACACGGGCTCGGCGCAGAGCCTCGTCGCCGCCGCCGACGCGGCCCTCTACGAGGCCAAGGGCGAGGGTCGCAACACCCACGTGATGGCGCCACCGGCCCCGCTGTCGGGTCCGCGCGCCGCCTGAGACCGACGGTTGAAGGCCACCGTCCATACGCGCCAAAATAGAGCAACGCGGGCCACACCTCGATAGGTTGCATGTTCATTCGCCGCAGCGGGTCTAGCCGCCGATGCCCGCACCCGCACGAAGCGGACGCCCGGCTAATCCCGCCGATAATCAGGAACTATACTGCAGCAAATCTTATGAATTGCGCGTGGTTCGCCGTGCTTATCCACCCGACGCAATTTCCCGGACCGAATTTCAGTCCGACGCGACAGATTAATCTTATCGATATTTGATTCAGCCCTACTCACGTGTATGTGATGAAGATATCGATGCGATTTATACTTACCAAACCGCCGATCTTCAACAATTCTTAACCAATCGAGCGCTTCACTCGCATCCATGATCGAAGCTTCGGAATGGCGGCCGAGGCTGGGATAGCGGGGACGGAACGTTCGGCCCGGCCGAACGGCTTCGAGACGGAGGGAGCCTGACGTGACCGATTCGTCGCCGGAGCCGAAACGTTCGCGAGACGCGCCGAACGAAGCAACAGCGTAGCCCTTACAACCCGAGCCTTGAAGTTCACCTCGCCTCGACGGCAGATGTGGCTCTTCCGCGCTCAAGCAACTCGCACCAAATTCATCTGGACACGAGCTTGAACGCTTCAGAGCGTTCTTCGTATCCCGTGCGGTCGTGCGCCGCGACAACTCGACGATCCTTCGAACCGATCAGCTCCGGTCGCATCCGGCATGCGCGAGCCAGGAATCCAGACCATGACGTTCTTCAATCGCGGGGCATCGGCGAAGCTCCAGGCCCTGGACCGTTCGCAGGCCGTCATCGAGTTCAAGCCCGACGGAACCATCGTCACCGCGAACCAGAACTTCCTGGCGACGGTGGGCTACGGCCTCGACGAGATCCGGGGGCGGCACCACAGCCTCTTCGTCGATCCCGCCGAGCGCGAGAGCGCGGCCTATCGGGCCTTCTGGACCGGGCTGGCCAAGGGAGAGTTCCAGAGCGCCGAATACCGGCGCCTCGGCAAGAACGGGCGCGAGATCTGGCTCCGGGCGAGCTACAACCCGATCCTGGGCCCGGACGGGCGCGCCATCGCGGTGGTCAAGTTCGCCACCGACATCACCGCCGAGAAGCTGCGCAGCGCCGACACTCTAAGCCAGATGGAGGCGATCGACCGTTCGCAGGGGGTGATCGAGTTCTCCCTCGACGGGACGATCCTGAAGGCCAACGGCAATTTCCTGAGCCTGGTCGGCTACAGTCTCGACGAGGTGACGGGCGAGCACCACCGCATGTTCGTGGCCCCGCAGGACCGGGACTCGGCGACCTACCGCACGTTCTGGGAAACCCTGGGCCGCGGCAGCTTCCAGGCCGGCGAGTTCCGCCGCGTCGGACGGGACGGCCGCGAGATCTGGCTCCAGGCGAGCTACAATCCGATCTTCGATCCGTCGGGCCGTTTGATCAAGGTCGTCAAGTTCGCCACCGACATCACCGCCGAGAAGGTCCGCAGCGCCGAGATGCAGGGGCAGGTCGAGGCGATCGGTCGCTCGCAGGGCGTGATCCACTTCGATCTCGACGGGGTCGTCCTCGACGCCAACACCAACTTTCTCGACGTCCTCGGCTACGGGCTCGGCCAGATCCGGGGGCAGCACCACCGGATATTCGTGGACCCGGCCTACGCGGCCTCGCCCGCCTACCGCGAATTCTGGGCCGCGCTTGGCCGGGGCGAGTTCCAGTCCGGCATCTTCCAGCGCGTCGGGCAGGGCGGCCGGGACATCTGGATCCAGGCCTCCTACAACCCGATTTTCGACCTCGCCGGCCGCCCGTTCAAGGTGGTGAAGTTCGCCACCGACATCACCGCGCGGATGCGTTCGCAGATCGATGCGGCGCGCGCCTCCGGGCAGACCCTGACCAACGTCCAGACCGTCGCCTCGGCGGCCGAGGAGCTGAACGCCTCGATCAGCGAGATCGCCAGCAACCTCGCGCGGTCCCGCCAGGAGGTCGACGACATGGACGGCCGCGCCAAGACCGCCGACCACGCGACGGGCCAGCTCGCGGACGCGGCGAACTCGATGAACGGCATCGTCCAACTGATCCAGGGCGTCGGCGGGCAGATCAACCTCCTGGCGCTGAATGCCACCATCGAGGCGGCCCGGGCGGGCGAGGCCGGGCGCGGCTTCGCGGTGGTCGCCGGCGAGGTGAAGAACCTCTCCAACCAGGTGACCAGCGCCACCGCCCGCATCGCCGAGGATATCAAGGCGATGCAGGCGATCTCCGGCGACGTGGTCGGGGCGCTGACCGCTATCGGCCAGTCCATCGACGCGGTCCGGGGCTTCGTGACGGGCGTCGCCTCGGCGGTCGAGGAACAGAGCGCGGTGACCCGCGAGATCTCCATGAGCATGCAGACCGCCGCGAACGGGGTCGCGGCCATCGACCAGAACCTGCAGTCGCTGGCCTCCTGACGGGGCCGGACTGCCGACGCCTTAGCCTGTTGCTCTTAGTATAGCCTCTGCTATAACGCCTCGGGCCGCGACCATCCGACCGCTTGGCGCGCCCGATCCCGACTCGGCGAACGGCAAGCGTGGGCATGGCTCTCAACGAACAGGCGACGACCCCCGAGACCGTGGCGGAGCCACGGGCCTCCTGGAGGTTCGACGACGCGACGGGCGCGCAGCCCAGCCTCGGGCGCATGAATGCCAGCGTACCGGTGCGTGCGGGGGGCTCCTGGCTTCGCCGGCTCCTGGCCTTCATCGGCCCGGGCTACATGGTCTCGGTCGGCTACATGGACCCGGGCAACTGGGCCACCGACATCGCGGGGGGCGCGCAGTTCGGCTACACCCTGCTCGCCGTCATCCTGCTCTCGAACCTGATGGCGATCGTGCTGCAGGCACTCGCCGCGCGCCTCGGCATCGCCACCGGCCGCGACCTCGCGCAGGCCTGCCGCGACCATTATACGCGCCCCGTCAGTCTGCTGCTCTGGATCGCCTGCGAGGCCGCGATCATCGCCTGCGACCTCGCCGAGGTTATCGGCACAGCCATCGCGCTGAAGCTGCTGTTCGGGATTCCCCTGGTCCTCGGCGCGACCATCACGGCCCTCGACGTGTTCCTGATCCTGCTGCTGATGCGGCGCGGCTTCCGGGCCCTCGAAGCCTTCGTGATCGCGCTGCTGGCGGTCATCTTCGTGTGCTTCGGCGTCCAGATCGCGCTCGCGGCGCCGCCGATCCAGGCCATCCTCGGGGGCTTCCTGCCGACCGCCGAGATCGTGACGAACCCGGCGGCGCTCTACATCGCCATCGGCATCATCGGCGCCACGGTGATGCCGCACAACCTCTACCTGCACTCCTCGATCGTGCAGACGCGCGCCTACCCGCGCGACGAGGCTGGGCGCCGGGGCGCGATCCGCTTCGCGGTGACGGATTCCACCATCGCGCTGATGCTGGCCCTCTTCGTCAACGCCGCGATCCTGATCATGGCGGCCTCGGTGTTCCACGCGCAGGGACGCACCGACGTGCAGGAGATCGAGCAGGCCTACGAACTGCTCTCCCCGCTCCTCGGCGCCGGGATCGCCTCAACGCTGTTCGCGGTGGCGCTGCTGGCGTCGGGCCTCAACTCCACCGTGACGGCGACGCTCGCCGGACAGATCGTGATGGAGGGCTTCCTGCGCCTCCGCATCCCCGACTGGGCGCGGCGGCTCATCACCCGGGGCATCGCCATCGTGCCGGTGGTCGGCGTGACGGCCCTCTACGGGGAGCAGGGCACGGCGCGTCTATTGGTGCTCAGTCAGGTGGTGCTGTCGATGCAGCTGCCGTTCGCGGTGATCCCGCTCGTCGGCTTCGTCTCGGACAAGGGCAAGATGGGCCCTCACGCGATCCCGGGCTGGCTCAAGGTCCTAGCCTGGGGAATCGCGACGATCATCGTCGCGCTGAACGTGAAGCTTCTGTTCGATACGCTGACGGGCGCCTGACGCCCGTCATGGTCCTGTCAGGCCGTGACGCCGCGCGGCCGGGGTGCCTCAGCGCTGCTGACGGCCCGCGCGGACCCGAACGGGAACCGGCTGCGGCGCCGGCATCGCACCCTCGACCACCGAACCGATGAACGACCGGCTGGCCTCGGCGACGGTTTTGATCAGACGACGCACGATGGAAGCGGCAGTCGATTGTCTCATCACGGGCTCCTGACCGACGGGCTTGGGACGAACGCCGCATCCCGGGCCGGGTTCCGGAGGCGACTGAGACATGAGATGGCGAGGGGATCGTCTCCTGTTCAGGGCCCGAGGGCAATCCGCCGCACGCGGGCGAGACGCGCAAAAAAGCACCGGCGCCGGGCGCCAATGCTTAAAATTTAACGCGTCGTGGGCGGGCGCCGCACCGAAAGCCTACGGCTTGCCGCGCTTGGCCATCAGCTGCTCGATGAGCGAGCCGCCCTTCTCGATCGCCGCGAGTTCCTCGGCGACCGCGTCCACGGTCTCGCGGATCTGCTCCGGCGTATGCTCGGAGGTCATGAAGAAGCGCAGGCGCGAGGAGCGCTCCGGCACCGCCGGGTGGATGATCGGCTGCACGTTGATGCCGCGCTTGAACAGGCGGTCCGACAGGGTCACCGACTTCAGGGAATCGCCGATGATGACCGGGATGACTGCGAGGCCGAGGCTCGTGCCCGTGTCGAGGCCGTGCTTCTTGGCGCAGGACAGGAACAGGTGGCCGTTCTGGCGCAGGCGCTCCACCCGGTGCGGTTCGGCATGCATGATTTCGAGGGCGGCCTCGGCGGCGGCGGCGAGCGGCGGCGAGATGCCGACACTGAAGATGAAGCCGCCGGCGGTGCATTTCAGGTATTCGATCAGCGGCGCCGGGCCGGCGATGTAGCCGCCACAGGTGGACAGCGTCTTCGAGAGCGTGCCCATCCAGATGTCGACCCCGCGCGGATCGACGTCGCAATGCTCGGCGAGGCCGATGCCCGTACGGCCGAGAACGCCGAGGCCGTGGGCGTCGTCGACCATGAGCCAGCAATCGTAGCGCTGCTTCAAGCTGATGAGGGCGGCGAGGTCCGGCGCGTCGCCGTCCATGCTGTAGAGGCCCTCGACCACGATGAGCGCCCGGCGGTGCTCGTGGCGCGTGGCGCCCAGCAGGGTCTCCAGGGCGTCGAGGTCGTTGTGGGAGAACGAGCGGCGCTGCGCGCCGGAGAGCTGCGCGCCCGTGACGATGCTGTTGTGGCTGAGGGCGTCGTGGAAGATCACGTCGCCGGGTTCGAGCAGGGCGCCGATCGTGGTGACGTTGGTGGCGTGCCCGCTCACCATCACCACGCAGGCCTCGGTGTCGTAGTGCTCGGCGAGGGCCTTCTCCAGGGAGAGGTGGCCCGGGCGCTCGCCCGCCACGATCCGGCTCGCGGAGGCCGAAGTGCCGTAGACCTCGATGGCGCGGGCTGCGGCCGCGTTCACGTCCGGATGCCCGTTGAGCCCGAGGTAGTCGTAGGACGAGAAGTTGATGAACGACTTGCCGTCGATGCGGGTCGTGGCGCTGGCCCGGGTCTCGTGCACCCGGAAGAACGGGTTGCCGAGGCCGATCAGGTCGGCTGCCGAGCGCTGGAGCCGCAATTCCCGGTAGCCCGGCAGGGATTCGAAGTTCTGGACGGACGGATCGTTCGAGGGCCGCTGGGCCGGCCGGGCCGTGGCCGGCCGGCTGGCGCTGCGCCCCATGCGGTTCGTGACGAAGCCCGCCAGGGCCGCGCGTCCGCCATCCGGTCTCGCGGGATTGCTCATGCGGATACTTTCACGGCGGAGTTTTTCACGGCAGGATTTCTTTGATCACGAGGCTGTTCTCTTCCACCAGGGCGTGGAAGGGCTCGAGGGTGCGCACGTCGACGCCCTCGCTGGCATGGCGCTGGGCGAGACTCATCACCGCCGCGGCCGCCTCGTCGACCGGGGCCGAGATCGACTGGATCAGGGTCTCGGTCAGTTCGTTGACGGTCAGCCCCGACGAGATGCCGGAGGGCGGCGCCTCCAGGGCGAAGCGCTCCTGCAGGCTGGCGCCGAGTTCTACGCCCATCAGCGAGTCGAGGCCGATTTCGGAGAGCTGGCGAACGCGGCTGATGTCGTCCTTGGGCAGGCGCAGGATGCGGGCGATGTCCTCCACGATGGCGTCGGCCACCGTCTTGCGGACCGCGTCGATGTCCTGGGTCTTCAGGAGCATCCCGATATTGATGGCCGCCACGGTGCCGGCTTCCATCTGCTGGTCGGAGCCCAGTTCGGCGTAGCTCGGGCTCTTCATGGTGGCGAGGCGCTCGCGCGCCTTGCCCCAGTGCATGGAGGCGATGGCGATCACGGCGTCGTCCGGGCTGCCGCCCTGGCCCTGGAGGGCGTCGGCCATGAGGTCGAGGCAGTGGCGGGCATCCATCGGCGTGACGCCGACGCGGCCCGCCAGGGTCTCCATGACCGCGCGGTTGCGGGCCAGCACCCCGACATCGCCGATGGCGCCCCAGGCGACGGCCAGCGCCGGCAGCCCGGCCTTGCGGCGGCGGCGGGCGAGGCCCTCCATGAAGCCGTTGGCGGCGACGTAGGCGCCCTGGCCGGGATTGCCGATGAAGGTCGTGGCCGAGGAGAACATCACGAAATAGTCGAGGGCGCGTCCCCGCGTCGCCGCGTCGAGGTTCTCGGCACCGATGACCTTCGGGCGGATGACCGCGTCGAGGGCGGCGGCGTCGATGTTGGCGATGAGACCGTCCTGCAGCACCATCGCGCCGTGGATCACGCCGGCGAGGCGCCGGCCGTTGCGCTCCACTTCGGCAAGCAGGCCGTCCACCGCCTTGCGGCTGGTGATGTCGCAGGCCATCGCCGCGACGTTGACGCCGCGCCCGCCGAGATCGGCTACCACCTGCTTGGCCTCGGGGCTCGCCGCCCCGTTGCGCCCGACGAGGACGATGTGCTTGGCGCCACGATCCGCGAGCCAGCGGGCCGCCTCGATGCCGAAGCCGCCGAGGCCGCCGGTGACGAGGTGGACGCCCTCGGGCGAGATCGAGAAGGCGGATGTCTCGGCCTGCATCACGCTGCCGGGCTTCGGCGGCGCGATGACGATCTTTCCGACGTGACCCGATTGCTGCATCAGCCGGAAGGCGTCCGAGACCTCGTCCGCCGTGAAGGGCTGGAAGGGCAGGGGCTTCAGGCCGCCCTCCTTAAACAGGGCCATGACCTCGCGGAACAGCCGGGCCCCGTCCTCGCCCTGGTGCTGGAGCACCTGGTCGAGGTCGACGCCGAAATAGGAGAGGTTCCGGCGGAAGGGACGCAGGCCGATATGGGTGTTGGCGACGTAGTCGCGCTTGCCCAGCTCGATGAAGCGGCCGAACGGCTTGAGGACGTTGAGGCTGCGCTCCATCGCCTCGCCGAACAGGCTGTTGAGCACCACGCCGACACCGTCACCGGTTATGCGGCGGACATCGTCCACGAAGGCCAGCGAGCGCGAGTCGAGCACGTGCTCGGCCCCCAGCGCCTTGACCAGGGCGCGCTTCTCCCGCGACCCGGCGGTGGCGATGACCCGCGCACCCTTGAGCTTGGCGATCTGGAGTGCCGCGAGGCCGACGCCGCCGGCGCCGCCATGCACAAGCACCCACTCGCCCCGGCGCAGGCGGGCGCAGCTGACGAGGCCGTAATAGGCGGTGAGGAAGGCCACCGGCACGGTGGCGGCGGCCTGCGCGTCGAGTCCGGGCGGGCTCGGCGCCACCACGAGCTCGGGCACGACCACGTGCGTGGCGAAGCCCGACTGCGCGAAGGCGACGACGCGGTCGCCCGGCTTGAAGGCCGCGACGCCCTTGCCCACCGAGAGCACGCGCCCGGCGACTTCGAGGCCGAGGCGGGGACCGGCGAAGCCGTCCTCCAGGATCTCCTCGGGCAGCATGGAGAGCGCCCAGAGCACGTCGCGGAAGTTGAGGCCGGTGGCCTCCACCGCGATCTCCACCTCGCCGCGACCCGGCGCACGGCGCTCTGCCGGGCCCCAGGCCATCTCGTTGAGGCCGCCGGTGTTGCTGCGCTCCAGGCGCGCCGCGTCGGCCGGCACCGCGTCGGCGGCGGGACGGCGGGCGCGCTGACCCGGCGCGAACCGGATCACCCGGGTGGCCTCGGCGTCGAGGATGATCTCGGTCTCGGCCGTGCCCGACAGGATGAGGTCGCGCAGGCGCTCGGCGGCGGTCTTCGTCGAGAGCGCCTCGGCGAGGTCGATCCGGCGCACGTCGAGGTTGGCGACCTCGTTGGCCAATGTCCGGCTGAAGGCCCAGACGCCGGCCTCCACCGAGCCCGTCGGGTCGCCCCCGTCGCGGGTGGCGCCGGGGCAGACGACCCAGAGCCGGGTCTGGCGGCTGCCCAGATGCTCGACGCAGCGCTTGAGGCTGAGGCAGCGCTCGCGCAGGCGGTCGGCGGCCGAGCCTTCGTGGTTGAAGGCACCGGCCAGGAACACCACCGTGTCCGGCGTCTCGCGCTCCAGTTCGAGCAGGGACTGCTCGGAATCGAGGATGATCGAGACGTGGACGCCGCTGGCCACCAGCAGGGTGGCCAGCGAGGAGGCGGTCTCCGCCGCGACGGCGTCATGCGAGCCGATCACGAAGGCGAAGGTCTGCCCGGCGGCGGGCTTCGTGCGCGGCGGGGCCTCGGCGATGAACAGGAGGTCGTCGCCGTTGGCCGAGGCCGCCCGGTCCACCGCCACCCGCACGAGGCCGGTGTCGCTCAAGGAGCGCTGCCAGCCGGTGATGTCGTCGAGACGTCCGACCGGCAGGTCGCCGGCGCCGTCGAACCAGTCCGGGGTCAGGCCGAAGACGAGGTCGCGGAACAGCGAGGCTCCGGGCTCCACCGCGAGGAGGAAGCCGCCCGTGGCGAGGGCGTCGGAGACCTGGCCCAGGAGGGCCCGGTCGGAGCGATGCAGGACGTTGCTCGCCAGGATGGCGTCGAAGCCCCCCGCCGTGAGCTCGGCCGGATCCTCGATGATCGTGACGCCGCGCGGCAGGGCGAGGCGGGCGCGCTCGGCCAGGCGCCGGTCGGCCTCGAACACCGTGAGCTGCGCCTCGACGGCGTCGGTGAAGCCCGCGGCCTGCGCCGAGAGCGGGCCGAATCCGACCTGGAGCACGCGCAGGGCCCGGTCGCGGGGCAGGGCGCCCCGGCCGGATTCGACGAGGGAGGCCAGGAGATCGGCGGAGGCGCGCGCCGTGGCGCTGCGCAGGATGAACGCGTCGAGGGCGTTCTGGGACAGGGTCGGGGCGGCGGTGAGGCCGCCGGCGAGCAGACGCGCGACCACGGCGCCGATATCGGCGGTGAGCACCAGCTCGGCCGAGAGCTCGGGATGGTCGGCCGCGATCCAGCGCATGATCTCGTCGGGCGCCGGCAGGGTGACGTCCTTGCGCAGGATCCAGCGCTCGCCGTCGAGGGTCGCCAGATCGCTGCTCTCGAGCGCCAGGAGGGCGTTCAGGAGCCAGGGGCGCATCGCCTCCGGAACCCGCTCGTCGATGGCCACGGTGCCGGCGCGCTGGAGACCTTCCGCGAGGCGGTAGGCCATCGAGGTGGCCCAGCCCTCGAGGAGGAGGTGGCCGGGGGCCAGGGGCGCCTCGGAGGCCGCGAAGGCCGCCTTGACCGCCGGCCGGATCGCATCGGCGATGCGGGCGCCACGCGTCAGGGGAATCGCGGTGGGCTCGGTGGCGAGCTCGGGGCGCTGGGCGATGGCGTAGGCGGCCAGATCGCTGCCGTTCTTGGCGCGCAGGGCCTGGAACCGGCCTTCGCGCAGGGTGGCGACGACCTCGCCCTCGGCATCCACCAGGGTGAAATCGGCCAGGATGCTGCGCTCGTTGGCGCGCCGGGTCTTGATCAGCGCGCGGGCGATGACGGCGCCGGGCTTGACGAGGCGGATCTCGCCGAAGCGGACGGGGACGTAGGCCTTGGTGGAGCCCTCGCCCATCAGGCCGGCGAAGAGCAGGATCAGGCCGTGGAAGCAGGAATCGAGGCGCGCGGGCACGAGGCCGAAGCGGGCATCGGCCTCGGCCGGCACCAGTTCGGAAACGATGGTGGTCTCGTCCAGGCGCGCGCTGAGCGCCACCTGGCGGAAGCTCGGGCCGAAGCCGAGGCCGGAGGCGGCGGCGAGGCGGTACAGGGTGGCGCCCTCCACCGCGTGCTCCTCGGGGACGTGGATGTCCACCGGGGCCGGCGCCTCGAAGCTGCCGTCGATGATCTTGGCCGCCGCGTGGATCTGCCAGGCGGCCTGGGTCAGGCGGGGGCGGCTGAGGACCTGGATGGCGTTGCCGGAGCCGGCGATGCGGACCGCGACCTCGCGCAGGGAATCCTCGCCGAACACCATCGGCGACTGGATCTCGAACTCGGCGAGCACCACGGTGTCGCTCTTCATCGCCTCGCGGGCGACGCCGAGCGCCATCTCGATGAAGGCCGCGCCCGGCAGGATGGCCTGCCCGTCGATGCGGTGGTCGTCGAGGTCTGGCACCGTCGCGATGTCGACGTGACCGTGCCACTCGAGGCCGTCCGGCGTGAGCCGGGAGCCGTAGAGCGGGTGGTAGGGGCGGGGGGTCGCAGCACCCACGCCCTCGGTGGTCTCTGCGAGGCGGAACGGGCGGCGCTGCCAGGGATAGAGCGGCAGCGGCACGTCGCCCGCCGGGTTGGCGCCGAACACGGTGTCCTCGTCCACGGCTGCCCCCTGGACGAGGGCGGCCGCGACGGTGCGGGCGATCGGGTCCCCGCCGGCCGGCTTGCGGTGGAGCACGCCGATGGTGGCGTTCTCGATGCCCAGCGGCTCGATGGCGTCGCCGATATGCGAGAGCAGGGTGGCGCGCGGGCCGACCTCGACGAAGACGCGGGCGCCCTGGCGGGTCGCCTCCTGCACGGCCTCGCAGAAGCGCACCGGCTCGCGGATGTTGCGCCACCAGTAACCGGCGCCGAACTGCTCGCCGGCCAGCACCGTGCCGGTGACCGTGGAGATCATGGCGGTGGTGGCGGCGCGCGGCTTCAGCCCGGCGAGATCCCGCAGCAGGGGCTTCTCGGTCGGGTTCATCAGGCGGCCGTGGAAGGGGTATTCCAGGTCGAGCTTGCGCCCGCGCCGGCGCTTGCGCGACAGCGCCTTCATGGCCGCGTCGATGTCCTCGACGGGACCCGCCACCGTGACGGCCTTGGGGCTGTTGTAGGCGGCGATGTCGAGGCTGGGATAATCCTGCAGGAAGACCGCGATCTCGTCGGCCGGCGCCAGCAGCACCGCCATGGTGCCGAAGCCGCGCGTCGTCTCCTGGTGCTTGCTGCGGTAGAAGATGACCTTCACGGCCTGCTCGAGGCTGAGGATGCCGGCGGCCTCGGCCG
The DNA here is from genome assembly GCF_022829285.1 of Methylobacterium sp. J-078. GTDB lineage: Bacteria > Pseudomonadota > Alphaproteobacteria > Rhizobiales > Beijerinckiaceae > Methylobacterium. The sequence continues at coordinate 127,804 of NZ_JAKSYI010000132.1, read as the reverse complement.
CCGCGATCTCGCCGACGCTGTGGCCCAGCACGTAGCTGGGCTTGAGGCCGTGCGCCCGCAGGGCGGTGGTCGAGGCGCTGGAGATCGCGAAGATCAGCGGCTGCGAGACCCGGGTCAGGGCGAGGCGCGTCTCGAGATCCTCGGCGAACAGGGCCTCCTTGAGCGACCAGTCGGAGAGCTTCCGGAACAGCGCGTCGATCCGGTCGAAAGCCTTCCGGAACGCGGCGTTCGCGTCGTAGGCCTCGCGGCCCATGCCGGCCCACTGGCTGCCGTTGCCCGAATAGACGAAGGCGACCTCGGCCGCGCGGTCGACGGCGGTGCCGAGGAGGGCGGCGGGGGCGTCCTCCGCCTCGCCCACGGCGCGCAGCACCCCGGGCAGGTCGGCATCGAGGGGCACGGCGAGGCGCGAGGACAGGCGCTCGCGGCGATGCGCGGCGGCCCCCGCGATACGGGCGACCTGGTCCGCGTCGGCGCCCTCGAGGCGCTCGGCATAGTCGAGGGCGAGTTCGTTCAGCGCCGCGCGGCTCTGGGCGGAGAGCAGCAGCACCTCGGGCGTCCGGCCCGCCCCGGAGGCGGGCGCCTGCACGGCGGCGGGCGCGCCGTCCGTGAGGACGATATGGGCGTTGGTGCCGCCGAAGCCGAAGGAGTTCACGCCGGCAAAGCGCGGCTTGCCGGTGCGCGGCAGCGGCAGGGGCTTGTTCGTGACGGAGAGATTGAGATCCCTGAACGGGATGTCCGGGTTCAGCTCGGCCGCATGCAGCGAGGTCGGGAACAGGTCGTGTTCGAGGGCCAGGTTCGCCTTAAGAAGGCCCGCGAGGCCGGAGACCGGCTCGGTGTGGCCGATGTTGCTCTTGATGGAGCCGATGGGCAGCGGCGCCTTGCGGGGCCGTCCGAGCTTGCCGCCGATGGCGCCGGCCTCGATCGGGTCGCCGACCGGGGTGCCGGTACCGTGGGCCTCGACGAAGACCACGGAATCGAGGTCGATCTCGGCCTCGCGGTAGACCTGCTCCAGCAGGGCGCCCTGCGCGTAGCCGGAGGGCAGCGAGATGCCGGTGGTGCGCCCGTCCGAGTTGACGCCGCTCGCCGCGATCACGCCGCGCACGGTGCTGCCGTCGCGCAGCGCCGCACGCGCCGATTTCAGCACGAGGACGACGCCGCCCTCGGAGCGCACGTAGCCGTCGGCGCTCGACGAGAAGGCCTGGCACAGGCCGGTGCGGGAGAGCATCTGCGCGTTGGAGAAGCAGATGAAGTTGAAGGGGCTCGCCAGCAGGTTGACGCCGGCCACCACCGCCGTGTCGATCCGGCCGCTGGAGATGGCCGCCACCGCCGCGTCGAGGGCGACGAGGGAGGACGAGCAGGCGGTGTCGACGGTGAAGCTCGGGCCCTTCAGGTCGTAGATGTACGAGATGCGGTTCGACAGGATCGAGAGCGTGTTGCCAGTGGCCGCGTAGGCGTCACCCGACGAGGTGTCGAGGACGCGCAGGTTGCCGTAATCGAGGGACGAGGCGCCGACGAAGACGCCGATCTGGCTACCGGCCACGTCCGAGGGACGCAGGCCCGCATCCTCCAGGGCCTCCCAGGTCAGCTCCAGCAGCAGGCGCTGCTGCGGGTCCATCTGCTCGGCCTCGCGGGGCGAGATGCCGAACACACCGGGATCGAAGGACCAGATGTCGTCGAGGACGCCCGCCGACCAGGTGTAGCTCTTGCCGCGCTCCTGGGCCCGGGGATGCCCGAACCGCTCCAGCGACCAGCGATCATCCGGGATGCGCCCGACGGCGCAGCGCGCCTCGGTGAGGAGTTGCCAGAGCCCTTCGACGCTCGATGCGCCGGGCAGCCGGCAGGCGCGGCCGATGATCGCGATGTCTGTACGTTGTGTCACGTTCGATTCGCACGCGCTCTTGAACGGGGGACAGATCGTCTGGCGCCACCGGAGTGATCCACGCGATCCTTAGTATGGCTCCAAGTCGGTGTCCAACCGGCGAGGGCGTCGCGAACAGGATCTCGGTCCGAATGTACAGACCCTGTTGCACGTCTTCACCAGTTGATCCGCCAAGATGATCCGCGTCAGGCCCGCATTCTGCCCGAATAGACCCGGATTTTCTCTTGATAATCCCGACGCCCACCGCGGCAACCGGCATGCGGGCAAGACTATCGGCAGTGAATGCCTCGTTGCGGCCGGGGCCGGCCACGCAAGGTCGGGGCGTCTCCGTCCGGCTCCCACCGGGGGTTCGCGGTGAAACGCGCTGCCTGGGCGGATGACCCCGACATCACGGACGTGACACCTTCGATAGAGCCCGCGAATGCGGCGACTTTGCGGTGCAGACGATCGATGCTGCACCGCACCATCAGAGCCGAAACCGACCGGATGTCCGCGAGAGGTTGGGGTTATAATAGGGGTCCGACCTCAACTGGCTCTCCCAGCGGGCCTTCATGACGCGGACCTCGCCCTCGAACCGGACTCGCTTCTCGGGCGTGTCCTCCGGGCCACGGCTCTTGGATTCGTGGTGGATCAGCACCGCGTGCGGGGTCCAGACGTTGCGGTATCCGGCCGCGCGCAGGCGCAGGCACAGATCGACGTCGTTGAAGGCGACGGCGAGATGGTCCGCGTCGAAGCCGCCGCAGGCGGCGAACAGCCCCGCCCGCACCGCGAGGCACGCCCCGGTCACGGCCGAGACCTCCTGCGTCAGCACCATGCGGGCGAAGTAGCCCGGCTCGGATTCGGGGATGCCGGGATGGCTGTGGCCGGCGACGCCGCCGATGCCGAGGATGATGCCCCCGTGCTGAAGTGTCCGGTCGGGATAGAGGAGCTTGGCGCCCACGGCCCCGATCCGGGGATCGAGGGCGATCGAGACCATTTCCCGCAGCCAGCCCGGCGCGATCACCTCGATGTCGTTGTTGAGGAATAGGAGGACGCTCCCCCGTGCCGACGCGGCGCCCCGGTTCGAGAGGGCGGAGAAGTTGAAGGGCCCCGGCACGGGAACGACGCGCACCCGCGGATCCGCCGCGTGCCGGGCGAACAGCGCGCGGGTCGCCGCCTCGCGGCTGTCGTTGTCGATGACGATGACCTCGATCGCCGGGTAGTCGGTGCCCGAGAGCAAGCCCGCGAGGGCCAGGTCCAGCAGGTCCGCCCGGTCCCGCGTCGGGATGATCACCGAGACCAGGGGCGCCGGATCGGGCAGAGGCCGCACCAGCCGGTTGAAGCCGAGGGGCCCCCGCTCCGCCCGCGCGCCCGAGGGCGCGGCGACATCCGCCAGGGCCCGCAACCGGGCATCCTCGGTGCGTGCCAGGGCCCGGTCCGAGAAGGTGCCGGAGCCGCCGGCCGCGCGCCAGTGATAGAGCACCCGCGGGATGTGACGGACGCGGCTCGCGTCGAGGCCGGGGGTGAGGCGCAGGAGCAGATCGTGGTCCTGGCTGCCCTCGAAGCCGGGGCGCAGGCCGCCGGCCGCGCGCACGGCCTCGGCGCGCACCACCGTCAGGTGGTTGACGTAGTTCTGCCCGTAGAGGAGTTCGCGGTCGAAATCGGACTTGAAATGCGGCTCGAAGCGGCGCCCGCGGCCATCGATCTTGTCCTCGTCGCTGTAGATCAGGACGAGGTCCGGGTCCGAGCAGATCGCGGCGGCGACGTGGTAGAGCGCGCCCTCGGCCAGCACGTCGTCGTGGTCGAGGAAGGCGACGAAGCGCCCTCGCGCCTCCGCCAGCGCATCGTTCGTCGCGCGGGCGATGTGGCCGTTCTGCGCCCGGCGCTGCACGTGGATGCGCGGCTCCGCGCCGGCATGCCGGGCGAGCAGCCGCGGGATCGCCGGGTCGGTGGAGGCATCGTCGACGATGCGGAGTTCCCAATGCGGATAGATCTGGCCGCGCACCGACCGGATCGCCGCCTCCAGCACGCGCGGGTCGGGGTCGTGGACCGGCATCACCACCGAGATCAGCGGCGCGGTCTCGGCCCAAGCCGCGACCTCGTCCCGCATGCGCCGACGATCCGGGTCCGACAGGGTATCGAACCGGGCGATCCAGGCCGCATAGCCCGTCTCGGCCCGGTGTTCGAGGGCGCGCAGGAGCAGGGCGCGACCCCGGATCTTGAGGCCGAGGGCGCGCCAGTACACCGCCCGCGCCGCCAGAGCCGGGTCCCGGCGCAGGGCCCCCGCCACCAGGGCGATCCGGCCGCGGCGCCGGACCGCGAAGGCGGTGAGCCGGAACGGCACCTCGCGGGACAGGGGTGACAGGCGCAAGGACCGCACGCCCTCGGGGAACCGGCCCGTCCAGAGGAAATCGTCGCCCCCCGCCGGCGCCTCGGTCAGGGCGACCGGTTCCGGGAGGCCCTTCGGCCCCTCCACGAGGGCGCTGAGCACCAGGCGGGCGATGCCCGCACTGCCCGCGTCGCGGAACCGGATCGTCGCCCAGACGCCGCCGAGGCCGGCATCCGACACGTCGAGGGTCAGGCCGCCGCCATCCGCGACGAAGGCCCGCGCGCGCGGAGCACCGCCCCGTCGCGGAAGGGAGGCCACCGGGGCGGCGTCCATGCTCAGGCGTTCCAGCCCTTCGAGACCGCGTCGCGCACGGCGTCCGCCATGGCGACGTCGAACACCAGCATCTCCTCGGCGGCCTTCAGGGTCCGCAGGCGGTCGGCGAGTTCCAGCGCCTCGCCGGGGATCGGCGCCGGAGCGGGCGCCTGCGCGTCGATGCCGAGGCGATCGAAGAGGGTGGCGGCGAAGGCCTCGAAGAAGTCGCGGTGGCCGACGATGCCCATGCGGGCCAGGACCTCGATGGCCACGATGGAATGGCCCGGCATCAGGCGGTCGTCCGGCAGCTTGGTGCTGAACTGCCGGGTGAGGGGGTTGTAGAGCATGCGGTAGGCCGATTCCGGCAGCATGCGGAAGAAGCGCTTCAGGCTGCGGCTGTCCGAGAAGTCATAGTCGTTGACCGCCTGGACCGCCTCCTTCAGCTGCCCCGCGCGCCAGGCCTGGGCCGGATCGGCCGTGATGGCGGCGCGCGCCTTCAGCCAGAGCAAGCGGGTCGCCATCTCCACGTAGGGGTCGTGGATCAGGGTCGTGGTGAGGATCTCGTCGCCCACGAAGCACCCCTCGTAGCGCGGCATCAGGATCAGACCCGAGAAGAAGGACGACGTCAGCCACGGGCTCTCGAACAGCACCCGCAGGACCTCGTCCGAGAGGGTGCCGATCCCGAAGTAGCTCTGCTGGAAATGGTCGAACAGCACGGACTGGATCGCGCTGTCGCCGTTGATGCTGGTGTCGACCAGGACGACCTTGGCCCGGATCACGTCGGTGCGCGGCGAGCGCCGGTAGATCAGCACGTTGGTGTCCGCGTCGTAGAGTTCCACGCGCCGGGCCTGGCTGATCCCCGGGGCCTGGGCGTCGGTGATCTCGAACACGCACTGGCCGGTGGAATGCCAGCCCTGGAGCCGGATCACGTCGTCGACGAGCCAGGCGTCGAGTTCCGCGACCCGGCGTCCCTCCAGGGCCACGTAGATCCGGCTGATCGCCGCCGGATTGTCCGGCGCGACCCAGCACCGGATCAGCGCTCCGAGATCATGATCGACGTAGAATCGCATTCCTCAACCGATGTCTGCCTCAACCAATGCCTGCCTCAACCGATGCCTGCCGCGCGTCGCGCGCAGGCCGGGCGGACCGCCGTGCCGGCCTTAGCGCATTTTTCATCGCAGTGCAGCGTCATCGGAATCCCGCGCATCTTCGATGCGGTGAACCGGACGAACCCGGCGCATCTTCGATGCGCGAGGGGCCTTGCGCCCCCCCGGACCTCCGGCTATAGCCCCCTTCATCGGCGCCGGACGGCACCGATGAGGGCGCGTAGCTCAGCGGGAGAGCACTACCTTGACATGGTAGGGGTCACAGGTTCGATCCCTGTCGCGCCCACCATCCAGCTTGCTTGGATGGTTTAGACTTGGATGGTTGCGAAAATGGGCTCCGGAAACGGGGCCCTTTTCGCATTTCGGGCTGTTCGATGGAGGGCCGTTATGGCCCTGCGACAGTCGGGATTTCGATGAAGGGGCATGACCTCTTCACACAATGCCCACCCGCGCTGCGGGCAACACGCGCACGATCCGGGGGCACTTTCGCGCCGGGCCTCCGACCGCGGCCAAAGCCGAGCGCGGCCATCCTCGATTATCGGACCCTGCGCTCGACGCCCGGGAGCGGCGAGCGCGCCGGCTGCGACGAAGCCAAGCGCGAGCAGGGCTCCAAGGTCCACCCGGCCGTCGCCACCGGCGGCGACGTCGATCTGGCATGGGGCGACCGGGGCTGGACCGGGCAGAGGCCGCGACCACGCACGGCATCGAACCGGTGATCATCACATTCCCTGAAGCCAAGCGCCGGAGGCCAAGGCGCGGCTTCGTCCTGCCGCCACAAAGCTGGGCGGCGGGGCGCTCCTGCGTCCGGGCGACGCGCCTCCGTCAGCTCGTCCAGGATCACGGGCGCTATCCCGGCACCCTCACAGACGTCCACATCGTCGCCTTCGTCCGCATCGTTCCCAAATGCACCGCTCAACTCTTGGGCCACGCACGACGATCTCTGCGCAAGATGATCGTCTCTATCGTTGATAGATTTTGACATCAGCTTCATTGTCTCATAATCTTAACACGATACTATAAATTAAATTAACATTACTACTTTATTCATTCTTGATTGTTATTTTCGGTTACGTTCGAAGACAGATATCGCGCGCAGGGGCACAGTCGAACGCAATCGTCGTGACCTCCCTCGACGGGCAACCGGCCGGTTTGATTAACCCGTCATTAACCACGCGAGTGTTTGATGATGCAGCGCGAAATGAGGCGCGATCCTGCAACCGCCAAGGGCACCGCACCGTGTCTCATTTCCCCAGAATGCTGCCGGCCCTCCTCGGCCTGCTGGCCCTCGCGCCGACCTCGACCCTCGCTGCCGATTGGTACACGGGCGCGGCGCAGGAAGTGGCGGGGGACGAGTGGATCGTGGCCGTCGATGCGGGCGCCACCGTGACGACCAACAACTCCGCGTTCGGGACCATCACGGCGACCATCGCGCCCGTCGGCAACCTCCTCAACGACGGCCTGCGGGTGCGTCTGCAGGGGGTGGCCGGCACCTATTCCTATCCGGGCGCGGCCGTCCGCCAGACGGTCACCGGCGTCCAGCAGGAAGGCACGGTGATGCTCGGCTACGAGTGGATCTGGCAGCAAGCGGCGCTCGCGGGCTACATCGGCATGAACGTGCGCAGCAACGAACTCTCGATCCTGGACCCCGGCAATCCGGTGGTCGGTACGGGCCTGGGCGTGAAGGTGGCGGCGGACCTCTACGTGAACCCCACCGAGAACACGCTGTTCTCGGCCAACGCCTCCTACTCGACGCTGTTCAACGCCTATTACGCGCGCATCCGCGCCGGCGTCGCGGTGGTGCCCGGCGTGTTCGTCGGTCCCGAGGCCACGCTCCTGGGCGACGAGTTCTTCAACGGCTGGCGCGCCGGCGGGCACATCACGGGCTTCGCCATCGGCCCGATGAAGTTCTCCCTCGGGGCGGGCTACGCGTTCGACCGTATCCGCAAGGGTGGATACTACACCAGCGTCGATGGCCGCATCGCGTTCTGAAATCGAGCCGGAAATGCACCGCCGTCGCGGCATTCCATCGTCCCGTCCTTCCCTCGCCTAACGCGGAGTGGCCCCATGCCACCCTTTCTCGTTCGAACGATCTGGCTCGCCAGCGCCGCGTCGACCATACTGTTGCTGTCGCAGCCGCTCGGCACGGACGTCCAGCTCGAGATGAGCCTCGGGGCCATCGGGGTCATGGTCCTCCTCTGGTTGTTCGCCAAGGGGCGCACCGGGCGCCTGATGTTCCTCGCCGTCGGCAGCCTCGTCGTGCTGCGCTACGTCTACTGGCGCCTGTCGAGCACGCTGCCGCCGGTCAGCGACCTGCCCGGCTTCACGGCCGGCCTGATCCTGGTGGCGGCGGAACTCTACTGCTTCTACATCCTGGCGGTCAGCCTCGTGATCAACGCCGATCCCCTGCGCCGCCCCCTGCCCGCGCAGGAGGCGGACGAAGACCTGCCGACCGTCGACATCTTCGTGCCCAGCTACAACGAGGACCGTCACATCCTCGCGACGACCCTCGCGGCCGCGAAATCCCTCGACTACCCGGCCCACAAATTCACCGTCTGGCTCCTCGACGACGGCGGGACCGACCAGAAATGCGCCGACGTCGATGCCGCCAAGGCCGAAGAGGCGCGGGCGCGCCGCAAGGTCCTGCAGGCTCTCTGCGCAGATCTCGGGGTGTCCTACCTGACCCGGCGGCGCAACCTCCACGCCAAGGCGGGCAACCTCAACAACGGCCTCCAGAACTCGATCAGCGAGATCGTGGTGGTGCTGGACGCCGACCACGTCCCCTTCCGCTCCTTCCTGCGCGACACGGTCGGCCATTTCAGCGCCGATCCGAAGCTGTTCCTCGTGCAGACGCCGCACGCCTTCCTGAACCCGGACCCGATCGAGCGGAACCTGAAGACCTTCGAGCGGATGCCCTCAGAGAACGAGATGTTCTACGCGGTGGGGCAGTGCGGCCTCGACAAGTGGAACGGCTCGTTCTTCTGCGGCTCGGCCGCACTGCTCCGGCGCAGCGCGCTGGACGAAGCGGGCGGCTTCTCCGGCATCACCATCACGGAGGATTGCGAGACCGCCTTCGAGCTGCATTCGCGCGGCTGGACCAGCCTCTACGTCGACAAGCCCCTGATCGCCGGCCTCCAGCCGGAGACGCTGTCGGCCTTCATCGGGCAGCGCTCGCGCTGGTGCCAGGGTATGCTTCAAATCATGCTTCTCAAGAACCCGCTCTTCAAGAGTGGGCTGAAGCCGATCCAGAGGCTCTGCTACCTGTCGAGCATGACGTTCTGGTTCTTCCCGCTGCCGCGCCTGATCTTCATGGCGGCGCCGCTCCTGTACATCTTCCTCGACATGAAGATCGTCGTCGCTAACGTCGACGAGGCCATCGCCTACACCGCCACCTACATCGTCGTGAACCTGATGATGCAGAACTACCTCTACGGGCGGGTGCGCTGGCCCTTCGTCTCGGAACTGTACGAGTACGTGCAGGGACTGTTCCTGATCAAGGCGACCGCCGCCGTGATCCTGTCGCCGCGCAAGCCGACCTTCAACGTCACGGCCAAGAACGTCAGCCTCGACCACGACCAGCTCTCCCCCCTGGCGCTGCCCTACTTCGTCGTCTTCGCGGTGCTCTTCCTCGGGGCGGCCGTCTCCGCCTACCGCTACGCCTTCGAGCCCGGCGTCACGGACCTGATGCTGGTGGTCGGCCTCTGGAACCTGTTCAACCTCATCACCGCCGGTGCCGCCCTCGGCGTCGCCACCGAGCGGCGCCAGACCGAGACGGCGCCGTCCCTGCCCGTCGACCGGCCCGCGGTGCTCACCCTCAACGGGAACGTCATCGACGTGACCGTCGAGCGCATCTCCAGCGCCCGGTGCCGGATCCGGATGGACGCCGTGGTTCCCATGCGCCGCAGCGACGACGGTTCGGTCGGCACCCTCTCGGCGACGCACCAGGCCCCCATGCCGCTCCTGAGCCATGCCCGCACGATCCCGGTGCGCGTGGCCGGCGTCACCGCCGCCGGCGAGGAATCGGTGTGCGACCTCGTCTTCGAGACCCTGACGCCCGGCAGCTACTTCGCCCTCGCGGACATCATGTACGGCGATGCCGGCGCGATGGTCCGCTTCCAGCAGCGCCGCCGCACCCACAAGGACATCCTGTCGGGGACCGTGCAGTTCATCGGCTGGGGCCTGACCGGACCGATCCGGGCGCTCGCCTGCCTGATGACGGAAACCGCGCAGCGCCCCGTCGCGGAGGAGGCCCCGAAGGCGGGCGCGGCGAGCGCGCGCCGGCGCGCCGCCGATCCGGCCGCGCAGCCGGCGCCGAAGCCGGCGACCGCTCCGCCGCCCGCCGAAGGGTCGCCGAGCTGGCTCCAGCTGATGGTCGAGACCGAGAACGCCGCCGACGAGTCGGAGCGCGGTCGCCGGTCCTCCGACCGGATGGTCACCGCCCCGGCGGGGCTGCGCAGCTAAGGTCGCCCGCCCGCAAACGCGTCCCCGGACAGCCTACCCCTCGGATCCGAGCTCGAACCCGGCCATGCCCGTCTCCTCACAGCGCCGCCCCCGATCGCACAGCGCCCGCGCGCTGACATGGGCCGGCCTGCTCCTCGCGGTCTCCCAGCCCGCCCTCGCGCAGAGCTTCATCGGGCGCGGCGCGCCGCGAGTCCTCGCCGTCCCCGACGCCGAGCGCGCCGCCCGTCCGGCCGTCGCCGTCCGGGCGGAGGCCGAGCCCGCGGCACCACCCGCCCTGCCGCCGCTGCCGCAGCGCCCGTTCCCCGCCCTGTCGAGCAGCCTGCGCCTGAGCGGCGAGGAGAGCGCCCTGCAATGGCCGGTCTACCTCACGGAGGCCCAGTCCCGGGAGCACCTGCGCCTGCGCATCGGCTACCTCGCGGCGATCTCGGTCGTGCCCGATGCCTCCTTCCTCACCGCGAAGGTCAACGGCACGGCCATCGGCCGGAGCGAGATCAAGGCGCCCGGCGCCATCCGGATCATCGAGTTCGACATTCCCGCTGACCTCCTCAAGCCGGGCTACAATGCCCTGGAGATCGACGGCGTTCAGCGGCACCGGGTCGATTGCTCGCTGGACGCGACCTACGAACTCTGGACCCAGATCGACCCGGCCTGGACGGGCCTCGTCTCGGCCTCCGGTGCGGCTGCCGCCAACTCCCTGCGCGACCTGCCCGCCATCGCCCCCGATGCGCGCGGCATTGTCCCGATCCGGATCGTCCTGCGCAACCGGCCAGGGTTCGCGACCTTCGAGCGCCTGATCGGCCTCGTCCAGCGGCTGGCGCTGGCCGGCAACTTCAGCCAGGTGGCGGTGGAGTTCGCCGGCGAGACCCAGGGGCCCGCCGGCCTCGACATCCACGTGGCGGAAGCTGATGCCGTCTCGGACAGCCTCGGCCGCCAGCCCCTGACCTTCGAGCCGGCGCAGGGCGACCGGGCCGCGCGGATCACCCTCGCGGGCGACACGCCCGCCGAGATCGAGGCGGCCAGCCGCATCGTCAGCGGCATCGCCACGCGCGAGCCGATGGGCAGCCCGCAGGGCCTTCGGGCGCTCGCCCTCGCGCGGGGCGTGCCGACCCAGGGCCGCGAGACGTTGCCGTTCTCCGCGTTCGGCCTGGAGAACCGGGAATTCGGCGGCCGCCTGTTCCGCACCGGCTTCGACCTGACCCTGCCGACGGATTTCGTGCCGGCGGATTACGACAAGGTCGCCCTCACCCTCGCGGGCGGCTACGCGGCGGGGCTGGAACTCGGTGCCCAGATCATCGTGGACGTCAACGGGCGCAACGTGGCCAGCGTGCCCATGGCCAATGCGGGCGGCGCCCTGTTCCGGGACGAGACGATCGCCCTGCCGCTCAGCCGCTGGCGACCCGGACGGAACAAGGTCGAGGTGAAGGCCCTGCTCCCGGCACCCTCCGACCGGGCCTGCGAGGGGGGAAGCGCGAAGAACCGCTTCCTGCTCCTCGACCGTTCGACCCTGGCGGTTCCCCGACTCGCCCGGGCGATCCGCCTGCCGGACCTCGCCGCGACCCTCGGCGGCGGCCTGCCGAAGGTCGCGCCGGGCCAGCGCCCCCGCCTCGTCGTGCCGGCGCCCGACCGGGAATCGATGGCCGCGGCCGCGACCCTCGCGGTCCAGATGGCGCTCTCCGCCGACAAGCCGATCGATTTCGAACTGACCAACGATCGCGCCCTCGAGGGGCGGACGCCGACCGTGGTGGTCGGGCCCGCCCGCTCCCTCGATCCCGCCATCCTGCGCACCACCGGCCTCGATCCGGACCAGATCCGCCAGATCTGGCAGGGCAGGGCGGCCACGCCGGCCCTGAGCGAGCCCGGCCGCCGCTTTGCCGTGATGGACGGCGCGAGTCTCGACCGCCTGCGCAACGACCGCCCCCCGGCCTGCGCCCTTCCGGCCGCGGGCCCCCGTCCGGCCGGGACGGTCGGCCGGTCCCGGGTCGACGCCGCCGAACGGCGGGAGCGCGACGTCGTCGCCGAGTGGAACGGCGCCACGGCCTCGCAGGACCGCCTCGCCGACCAGGTGGCCACCATGTCCGCCCGGCTCGGCGCGGCGGCCCGCGAGAGCTGGGCCGCCACCAAGGCCTGGGCCGAGGATCAGGTCCGGGAGCCCGAGATCGAGATCGGCGCGCAGGCCTCCCTGATCGTCAGCCAGGGCCTGCCCGGACGCGACCCGAACGGCCTCCTGACGGTGTTCACGGCGCCGAGCGCGGCGACCCTCCAGGCCTCGGCCCTCTGCCTCACCACCCCCTCGATCTGGAACCGGATCGAGGGCCGTGTCGCCACCCTCGACGCCAACGACGGCTCGCTGACCAACCACGCGGCCAAGCAGGCCCGGTTCGTGGAGAGCGGGCCCATGTCCCTGGAGAACCTGCGCCTCGTGGTGGCGGGCTGGTTCTCCACCAACCCGAGCGTGTTCACGCTGATCCTGTTCGCCGCCGCGATCAGCCTGGGCTTGAGCACCTCGGCGATGCTGCGCGGCCTGGGCCGGGCCAATCCGGGCGCAGCCGCGAAATCCGACAACGAGGGGACCATGCGATGAGGCCGTCTCGCGCGCACGCCTACGCGGCTTCGCTCTGCCTGCCGCTGCTGGCCGTGATGCCGGCGGCCGCGCAGGCCCCCATCCCCCTCGACAGGAAGGCCCAGGAGGCCAAGCCTGGCGATAGCAAACCGGGCGACGGGAGGGGGAGCGAACCGCGGCTCAGCGACGCCAGACCCGGCGACGGCAAGTCAACGAACGGCAAGTCAACGGAGGGAAAGCCAACGGACGGAAAGGCCGCCGACCTCAAGCCCGCCGGTCAGGGCGGCGCCGGGCCGGCCGAGGTGCTGCCGATGCTGAACAGCCTCGGGAACACGCCGGCCTGGCGCAGCTACAAGGCGCGCTTCGTCACGGACCAGGGCCGGGTCGTCGACACCGGCAACGGCCGCATCAGCCACAGCGAGGGGCAGGGCTACGGCATGCTGCTCGCTGTGGCCGCCGGCGACCGCGACGCCTTCCAGCGGATCTGGAACTGGACTCGCGCGAACCTGATGGTCCGCGACGACGCCCTGCTGGCCTGGCGCTGGGAGCCGGACAAGCGACCCGCAATCGCCGACATGAACGACGCGACGGACGGCGACATCCTCGTGGCCTGGGCGCTCGCCGAGGCCGCCGAGGGCTGGTCCGACGAGGGCTACCGCCTCGCCAGCCGGCGCATCGCCGTGGACATCGCCCGGCGGACGGTCCTGTTCCGTAACGAGGGGCCGCCCCTGCTGCTGCCGGCCATGAGCGGCTTCTCGGCCGAGGAGCGTAGCGACGGGCCGGTGATCAACCTGTCCTACTGGGTCTTCCCGGCCTTCCCGCGCCTGGCCGCCGTCGCGCCGGAATTCGAATGGAGCCGTCTCGCCGCCGTGGGCCAGGACCTCACCCTGCGCGCCCGGTTCGGCGCGGCCCAGCTGCCGACCGAATGGATCTCGATGCGCGGCGGCCAGCCCCAGCCCGCCACCGGCTTCCCGCCGCACTTCTCCTACAACGCCGTTCGCCTGCCGCTCTATTTCGCCATGGCGGGAATCACCGAGCGCACCTACTACGAGCCCCTGCTGAAGCTCTGGGCCGAGCCCGACCCCGCCGGGCTGCCGATCATCGACACGGCGAGCGACGCCGTGGCGGGACGCATGGCCGAGCCCGGCTACGCGGCGATTCCCGCCCTGGCCGCCTGCGCGGTCGCGGGCACGCCGCTGCCCGCCGGGCTGTCGGACCCGGCTCCGAACGAGAACTACTATCCCGCCACGCTCCACCTTCTGGCCCTCACGGCCACCAACATGAGGTACCGGTCATGCCTCGGCCGCTGAACCCGCGGCGCGGCGCGGCGCCGCTCCTCCTCGCCCTCGCCGGGGGGCTTGCCGGGACCTTGGCCTGGGCCGGGCCCGCGGGGGCGCAGCCGGCCCCCGTCCGCACCGGGGTGCTCCAGCTCAACGAGCGGCGCGCGCCGGTCATCCTCGACACTCCGCAGAACGCGGGCGGCGCCGAGATCATCGACGAGAGCGCCCTGCGCTACTACGCGGCCCAGCGCCAGGGCGAGCGCGTCCAGGCCGAGATCGCGCGGCTGCGGCGGCGCCATCCGAACTGGACCGTGCCGGCCGACCTCGACACGCTGAAGCCGAGCCCGCCGGAGGAAGCCCCGATGTGGGACCTCTTCACGGCCGGCCGCTTCGACGAATTGCGCACCGCGATCAGCGTCCGCCAGTCGGTGGATCCCGGCTGGCAGCCCTCGGAGGACCTCGCGCGCAAGCTCAACCGCGGCACCCTGCGCAGCGCCGCGCGGGCGGCCGCCCGCGACGGCTCCTGGGACGACCTCATCGCCCGCGTGAAGGGGACGCAGGAGGGCATCCAGAACCTCGACATCGACATCGCCTGGACGCTGGCCGAGGCCTATGCCCGGACGGGTGACACCGCCTCGGCCGCCGCCCTGTACCGCACCCTCCTCAAGGAGCAGGCCGACCCCGCCCTGCGCCTCGCCACGGTGCAGAAGGCCATGGCGGTGCTGCCGATGGCCGCCGTCGAGCCGCTCCTCGCGATGCGCGGCCCCGGCAGCGAGGGCACGGACGAGTTCCGGTCCATCCACGGGGACGTGACCCGGGCCCGCATCGTGGCGGTCCTGCACGGGCAGCCGGCCGGACGCATCGAGCCGGCCGACCTCGCCGCCCTCGGCGACCAGGCCCGCCGCGTGGGCGAGCCCGCGCAGATCGCCCTTCTGGGCTGGTACGCCTATCACCGCCGCCAGTTCCGCGAGGCCCTGGACTGGTTCAAGACGGCCCTGTCGCGCGGCGGGGACGCCGCGGTGGCGACGGGCCTCGCCCTGTCGCTGCGCGAGATGGGGCAGGACCGCGAGGCGGAGGAGATTGCCTTCACCTGGCGAAACGCCTCGGTGACGAACCTGAGCCTCTACGTCGACATGATGGAGCGGCGGCTGGCCGAAGGCCCGGCCGCGCCCGTCGAGGCCGAACGCCTCGACCGGTTCGCCAAGGTCGTCCTCGCCACGAGCGCGCCGGAGGGGGCGCAGGCCCTGGGCTGGTACGCCTACAACGCCTGCCAGTTCGAGGCGGCGGCGGACTGGTTCCAGAGGGCCGTCGCCTGGCGGCCCCGCGAGGCCTCGGTGCTCGGCTACGCCCTCAGCCTGTCGCGCCTCAAGCGCACGCGGGACTACCTCGAGACCGTGAACCGGTATGACGGCCTGTTCCCGAAGGTGGTCGAGCTCGTCTTCGCCGAGCCCGATCCGCAGGCGCGCGACACCGGCCCGTGCGGACCGGCCCCGGCCATCGCCCAGCAGGCAGCAGCCGTCACGCCGCCGCGCGTGAAGGTGCCCAAACCCACCGTCGCCACCACGCCGGTCCGGCCCCTGGCGGTCCAGCGCGGCGAGTTCCCGATCGCGGTCGCGGCCGAGAACCCCCTGCGCTTCGGGGAGGGCGCGCCCCTCACGTCGCGGGTGCGCGACGGGGAGTACCTGCGCGAGACGCGCGGGACGCCGCCCCTGATCGCCCGGCGCGTCGTCGGGGTCGGTCCGATGCCCTACGAGCGCTACGGCTTCACCCTGCTGCCGGGCTGGAACGGCCTCGCCCGAGCGAGCCTCCAGGCCGGGCCGCCGGTCCCGCCCCTGGGCACCCTCGCGCAAGCCGAGAGCGGCATCCTCGCGCAGACCGGCTCGCCCCGGTCGGCGCAGCCCCGGGACGGCGACCGCTTCGGTCCGTTCGACACCGCCAGCACCGACCGGAGCGGCCCCAGGAATCCAGGACTGGATCGATGAACGGACCGATGCCCCCCGCCGGCTGGCCCCGCGCCTCCACCCGAAACACGCTGTTCCGGATGGCCGGCCTCGCCCTGGGCCTGACCCTGCTGGGGGCCTGCCAGACCGCGAAGACGAGCCGGACCGCCCCGCGCTTCGAGACGGCGTTCACCTCCACGGGGGCCGCCGGCAACCAGCCCCTGGTCTTCGTGCCGAACAGCGGCGCCATCGAGTCCGTCCAGGAGACGCGCTCGAGCGCGAGCCTGCGGCAGCGCATCGTGTACGGCCAGTCCCGCGGCCGGGTGGACCTCACCATCGCGTCGGGCCGGGTGTGGGACGATCCGGCCCTGGCCAAGCCGAGCCGCGCCGGTATCGCGGCCGAACTCGCGAGCCTGGAGGATGGATATGCCTACCGCATCGTCCGTCAGCCGGTGAGCAACGCCTACGGACCCATCGGGGTCGCCGTGAGCCAGCGCTGCGCCTATGCGTGGCAGTGGATCGAGGGCCTGCAGCGGGTCGAACTCGGCCGCGCCGCCCTGCGCGGGCCGGTCTCGGTCTCGCTGCGCGTGCAGCATTGCGGTCGCAGGCCGATGGCCGCCGAGACGCTCCTGGCCGACCTCGCCCGCATCCGCCTCGGCGTGTCCGGCGATGCGGTGGCCCGCGCGCCGCGCCCCCGGATCGCGCGGCCGAGACCGGCCGCCGAGCCGGTGGCCGCCCTGGCCCCGGTCGCCCCACCCGCCGCTGCGCCGAACCCGGCTCCGAGCCCGCCCTCCGTCGCGGTCAACGGAAGCCGCACCCTTGTGATGCTGCCGCCCGCCCCGGCGGGCCAGTCCTACCTCGCGCAGCCCGCTCCGGCTCCGGCCACCCAGACCGTCCCCGTCGTTCCCAGGCCGGCGGCCGCGGGCGGATCGGATCGCGCGCGCTTCCTGACCGACGCCCTGCCGGCCTCCGGCCGCGCGCCGCCGCCGGCCGGCTGGTAGGATTCTGCGCGTGGCGGCACCGGAACTCGCGACCTTGCTTCCGGCCCGGATCGATGTGGCGAGACGGAGTTTCGAACAGCTCTAGATAAAGGCCGAACAATACATCACACCCGATGATACGTTGGGCGTCAAGCTTGTCGCCCGATCAAATTCATGCAGACTGATCTTGCACCTGCATCGATGAACGGACATCCAGCCGCCCCGCCGCATGAGCCTGACGCCCGCACAGATCCTCGATCTCGCCCCCGATGCGTCGAGCCGCAAGGCCGGACAGGATCAGGGAAAGCCCCAGAAATGGGCCGGCCTCGGCCGGGCGGGCACGGTGATCTGGGGCGAGATCAAGGGCAGCGGGGCGAGCCCCTACCGCACGGTGGCGGACCTCGCCGGGCCGGCCTCGAAATGCAACTGCCCGAGCCGCAAGTTCCCCTGCAAGCACGCCCTCGGCCTGATGCTGGTCGATGCGGCCGCGCCCCTCACGGAGGCCGAGCCGCCGGACTGGGCCGCCGCCTGGATGATGGCGCGCGATAGCCGGGCGGCGGCCGCCGAGACCCGGGCCCAGGCGCCGGAGAAGCCCGTCGACGCGATGGCGCAGGCCAGGCGCCGGCAGGCCCGCGAGGACCGGATCGCGGCGGCGCTGGACGAACTCGACCTCTGGCTGCGCGACCTGATGCGGCGCGGGCTGGCCGCCGCGCGCGCCGAACCCTACGCCTTCTGGGACCGCATGGCCGGCCGCCTCGTGGACGGGCAGGCCCCGGGCCTCGCCCGCCGCGTGCGCGCCCTGCCGGGGCTGATCGCGGCAGCACCCCAGGCGGGCGCGCCCCGGCCGGACGCCGCCCTCGCCCTCGCCCTCGGGCGCCTCGCCCTACTGCTGCGCGCGGCCCGCCGCCTCGAGGCGCTGGCGCCGGAACAGGTGGCGGGGGTGCGCGCCGCCCTGGGCCACCCTGTCACCGCCGAGGAGATGGCGACCCGGCCGGACCACACCGACGTCTGGGCGGTGCTCGCCCACGCGGTCGAGGAGGAGGACCGCCTCACCGCCCGCTCGGTCTGGCTCGTGGGCCGCGCGAGCGGCGCCATGGCCCAGGTGCTCGATTACGGCACCGCGGGCTCGCCCCTGCCGCCGGCTCCCGCCGCCGGCCAGGATTTCTCCGGGGCACTCGCCTTCCAGCCCGGCGACCCGCCCCTGCGCGCCGTCTTTCGCGGGGGCCGCGCCGGCCCGGCCGCGCGAGCGGATCTGCCCGGCGGGACCAGCGTCGCGGCGGCGCGGGACGCCTTCGCCGACGTGCTGGCGCGGGCACCCTGGACGGAGCGCTGGCCCGTGCGGCTGAGCGGCGTGCGGCTCGGGCGCCTCTCCGGCGGCGCGGCGACCTTCGCGGCGGGGGACGGGACCGGCAGCCTCGCCCTGCGGGCCGATCCGCGCCTGCCGAGCCTGCTCGCGGTGGCGGCGGGCCGTCCGGTCGACCTGTTCGGCCTCCTCGACGGCTACGGCCTCCAGCCCCTCGCCCTTGTCGCGGAGGGTCGACACTACGCGGCACCGGCGCAGGATGCGCAGCCCGTCCTGCTGCAAGTGGCCTGATGGAAAGGGGCCTGATGGAGGCGACCGATCCCGCGACGGATGGCTGGGAGCCGACCCTCGCCGCCGCGCTCCTCGGCGCCGAGCGCGCACCGCCCGCCGCGCCCGGTCCGCTGACCGCCCTCGTGACGGAGGCCGATCCCGGCGCCGCCCTGCTGGCGCGCCTCGCCGCGGAGGGCGTCCATCACCGCGCCGGCCTGGACCTCGGGCCGGATGCGCTGGTCCCGCTGGCACCCCGCGACACCCTCGGGCCGGAATGTCCGCCCGCCGCAGCGATGCGGCTCCAGGGCCTCCTGGCGGAGGGTTACCCCACCCGCGACCGCATCGCGGAGTGGTTCGATCTCGCCGCCGCCTCGGGGCTGCGCCCGCCGGCCCGGCTGCTCCAGACCCTGCTGGTCCAGCGTGGTTCCCTGCCGGCCGCCGCCGAGGGCGTGGTGGGTGCCGAACTCGACTGGCTCGCCCGCGCCTGCGGCGAGGCCCTGACCCAAGACGGGGACGCGGCAGAGCCTTCGGACTGGACGGAAGGCACGGTCGCCGAGCGGCGCACCGCCTTCACGGCCTTCCGCGCCCGCGATCCCGAAGGCGCGCGCGCCGCCCTGGAGCCGGTCTTTCGCAAGGAGAAGGCCGATGCGCGCGAGGCCCTGGTCCACGCGCTGGCGACCGGCCTGTCGCCGGCCGACGAACCCTTCCTCGAAGCCTGCCTCGACGACCGTGCCGGCGGCGTGCGGCTGGCCGCGCAGCACCTGCTGCCGGGCCTTCCCGGCTCGCGCTACGCCGAGCGCATGGCGACCCGCGCCCGCGCCGCGCTCAGCGTCGAAAGCAAGCGGAAGCTGCTGGGCGGCACCACGCACAACCTCGTCGTCACCCTGCCGGAGGAGAGTCCGGAGCTGACCCGCGACGGCGTCGAGGCGAACGCGTGGGAGCGGCGCGGGGGCGGCGCCCGGGCCGGCCTCCTGCGGGCGATCCTGGCCCGCAGCCCGCTCCACGCCTTCGCCGAGCATCCGCCGCGGCTCTGGATCACACTCGCTCTGCGCAGCGAATGGGCGGACCCGGTCTTCCACGGGTTGTTCTCGGCGGCCAAGCGCACCCGCGACCCGGCCTGGTCGGAAGCGATGGCCGACGTCACGGCGGAAGCCTACGAGGGCAAGGTCTCCGGCGTCCGCCGCACCAACGAGGTTCTGGGGATGTGGGCGGAGGCGCTGGATCTCCTCCCCGACGCCGAATGGGAGGCCCGGGTCGCAGCGCTCATCCGTGCCCGCAAGATCGAAGTGGTGCTGGCCGTGCTCGGCCAAGGCCCGGAGCGTTTTTCGGACGCCTTCAGCACCACGCTGCTCGACTGGCTCGCCCTCGTCACCCGCGGCTCGGACAGCCTGCGGCGCGATCTGGCCAAGCCCTGGGTGATCGCCCGCCTCGGGGACCGGCTCTGGCCGAGCGACGCCTCGGCGGCCTCCGCCGCCGCCATCCTGGCGCGCCTGCCGGAGGTGGAGGGCGACCGCCTGCGCACGCAGCTCACGGGATTGACCAGCGTGCTGGACTTGCGCGCCGCGATCCGGCGCGACTTTCGACCGGACACCACCACCGGAGGAACGACTCAAGGATGACATCGACCAACGCCGTCAAGGCCGCGCAGCTGCGCCAGGCCGCCGAGGATGCCTTCGCCGAGGAGATCGCGGCGCTCCGCCAATCCGACGACCGGCCACGCCCGCCGAACTGGGGGATGTCGCCGCAGGCGGTCGTCACCTACCTGCTCGGCGGCAGGCTGGCTTCCGGCTTCGAGGTCACACCGAAGTATATCGGCGACCGGCGCCTGATGGAGGTCGCGGTGGCGACGCTGGCCACCGACCGGGCGCTGCTGCTGCTCGGCGTGCCGGGCACCGCCAAGAGTTGGGTCAGCGAGCACCTAGCGGCGGCGATCTGCGGCACCTCGCGCCTCATCGTGCAGGGCACCGCGGGCACCAGCGAAGAGGCGATCCGCTACGGCTGGAACTATGCGCTGCTGCTCGCCAAGGGTCCGAGCCGCGAGGCGGTGGTGGCCTCGCCGATCATGCGGGCGATGAACGAGGGCCGCATCGCCCGCGTCGAGGAGCTGACCCGCATCCCCTCCGAGACGCAGGACAGCTTCATCACCGTCCTTTCGGAAAAAACCCTGCCGATCCCCGAACTGAACGAGGAGGTCGCGGCCCAGAAGGGCTTCAACCTCATCGCCACGGCCAACAACCGGGACCGTGGCGTCAACGAATTGTCGAGCGCGCTCAAGCGCCGTTTCAACACCGTGGTGCTGCCGCCACCCGCCACGATCGAGGCCGAGATCGCCATCGTCGAGACCCGCGTCGCCGCGCTCGGCCGCGCCTTCGAGATTCCCGCCGAGCCGCCGGGCGCCGAGCAGATCCGCCGCGTCGTCACGATCTTTCGCGAACTGCGCGAGGGCATCACGGCTGACGGCAAGAGCAAGGTCAAGCAGCCCTCCGGCACGCTCTCGACGGCGGAGGCCATCAGCGTCGTCGGCAGCGGGCTGGCGCTCGCAGCCCATTTCGGCGACGGCCGCCTCTCGGCCCACGACCTCGTCTCGGGGATCAGCGGCGCCGTGGTGAAGGACCCGGTGCAGGACGCCATCGTCTGGCGCGAATACCTGGAAACCGTGGTCAAGGAGCGCGACGGCTGGAAGGACCTTTACCAGGCCGCCCGCGCGAGCGCGTGATGCCCGAGATCCGCCTCTTCGGCATCCGTCACCACGGTCCCGGCTCGGCCCGATCGCTCAAGGCGGCACTCGACGCGTTCAACCCCGATTGCCTGCTGATCGAGGGGCCGCCGGACGCCGACGCGCTGATCCCGCTCAGCGTCCAGGAGGGCATGGCGCCCCCGGTGGCGCTCCTCGTCTACCGGCCGGACCGGCCGCGCGACTGCGCCTTCTTCCCCTTCGCAGCCTTCTCGCCCGAATGGGTGGCGATGCATCACGGGATCGCCGCAGGTGCCGGCGTGCGCTTCATCGACCTGCCGCACGCAATCCAGCTCGCCGACGGTTTCGGCGCGCCGGAAGCCCCGCCCGAGGTCGCGCCGATCGATGCGGAGCCGGTGTCCGAGGCGGCCGGAAACGCGTCCGAGCACCAGCCGGCACCGGCCGCGATCCGGCGCGATCCGCTCGGCGAACTCGCGGCACTCGCCGGCTATCCCGACGGCGAGCGCTGGTGGGACGCGCTGGTCGAGAGCCGCGCGGGCGCCGACGGCGACGTGTTCGCCGCGATCGGCGAGGCGATGGCGGCCCTGCGTGAGGGGGCCGAGACCGACGCCGACGAGGCGTTTCGCGAGGCGGCACGCGAGGCGCATATGCGCTCGGCGATTCGTAAGGCGGCCAAGGAGGGGTTCGGGCGCATCGCCGTGGTCTGCGGCGCGTGGCACGTGCCGGCGCTCGCCCGCCACGACGCCAAGGGGCAGGCCACGGCCGATGCAGCGACGCTGAAGAACCTGCCCAAGACCAAAGTGGCCGCCGCCTGGGCGCCCTGGTCCTACGAGCGACTGGCAATGGCCTCCGGCTACCGCGCCGGGGTGCTCTCGCCGGAATGGTACGACACCCTGTGGCATCACGAGGGCCGCGTCGCGGCCCGCTGGCTCGCCCGCGCCGCCGCGCTGCTGCGCGAGAACGATCTCGACGCCTCACCGGCCTCGGTGATCGAGGCGGCCCGGCTCGCCGAGGCGCTCGCCGGCTTTCGCGGCCGGTCCCGGCCCTCCCTCGACGACCTCGACGAGGCGGCCCAGGCCACCCTCTGCTTCGCCGACCCGGCGCCGATGGGGCTGATCCGGCGCAAGCTCGTGATCGGCGAGCGCCTCGGTGCCACCCCGCCGGACAGCCCCGGCACGCCGGTCGAGGCGGATTTCGCGGCCCAGTGCAAACGCCTGCGCCTGAAGCCGGGCGCTTCCGCCGGCGAGATCACCCTCGATCTGCGCAAGGAAACGGATCTCGCCCGCAGCCATTTCCTGAACCGGCTGGCGCTGATCGGCATCCCCTGGGGCACGCGGCGCGAGGCGCGCGGGCGCGGCACCTTCAAGGAGGGCTGGTTCCTGTCCTGGGAACCCGAGTGGGTGGTGGAGCTGGTGGCGGCCTCGGCGGAAGGCGGCACGATCGCCGAGGCCGCCGCCGGCCGGGTGCGGACTCGTGCCCACGGGGCGACCCGCGTCGCCGACCTCTCCGGCCTGATCGGCACTCTGCTCGACGCCGACCTCGCCGAGGCCACCGCGGAGGTGATCCGCGCGCTCAACGACCGTGCCGCGGTCTCGGCCGACGTGTTCGACCTGATGGACGCGCTGCCAGCCCTCGCCGAACTCGCCCGCTACGGCTCCGTGCGCGCCGCCGACACCGCGCCGGTCCTCGCGGTGGTGCGGGGACTCGTGCCGCGCGCCGCCGCCGGGCTGGTCGCCGCCTGTCAGAGCCTCGACGACGACGCGGCCAGCGCCGCCAAGACCCGCATCGTGGCCGTCTCCGGCGCGATCGCACTGATCGAGGAGCCGGAGTTGAGGGCCGTCTGGGGAGAGGCCCTGCGGGCACTCGCCGATCAGGAGCACGTCCACGGCCGCGTCGTCGGCCGCGCCGCGCGCCTGCTCTTCGACGACCGTGCCATCGACGCCGGAGAGGCCGGCGCGCGCCTGCGCCTCGCCCTGTCGCGGGCCTCCGGCGCAGGGCCCGCGGCCGCCTGGATCGAGGGGTTTTTGGAGGACAGCGGCACCGTGCTGATCCACGGGCGCGAACTGCTCGCGGTGGTGGACGCGTGGCTCTGCGGCCTCGACGCGGACCTGTTCACCGAACTGCTGCCGCTGGTGCGCCGTACCTTCGCGACGCTCGCGCCGGCCGAGCGCCGGGCGGTGGGCGAGGCGTTGGCCCGGCCGGGCGGGGCCGCTCCCGGCGAGGCGGAGGGCGCGGAACACTTCGACGCCGCGCGGGCGGCCAGGGTGCTGCCGATCCTGCACCTTCTGCTCGGCCCCGAGCCTGCCCGGACAGCCGGCGAAACCACGGGAGACGCCGCATGAGCGAGGCCGTGAGCGATACCGAGCGCCTGCGCCGCTGGCGCCTCGTGCTCGGCGGCGGGGCGGCCGAGGGCACCGGCTGCCCCCTGTCCGAGCGCGACCAGCGCATCGACCGGGCGATGGGCGCCCTCTACGATTCCGATCGCAAGGGGTCTTTGAGCGCCTCCGCCCCCTCCGTGCCGCGCTGGCTCGGCGACATCCGCGACTACTTCCCGGCCTCCGTGGTGCAGGTGATGCAGCGCGACGCCTTCGAGCGCCTCGACCTCAAGCGGATGTTGACCGAGCCGGAGATGCTGGAGGCGGTCCAGCCCGACGTCTCCCTCGTCTCGACCCTGATCTCGATGCGCGGCCTGCTCGGCGGGCGCACCCGGGAGACGGCGCGCCTCGTGGTGCGCAAGGTGGTGGACGCGCTGATGAAGCGGCTGGAAGAGCCCCTGCGGCAGGCGGTGAGCGGGGCGATCGACCGCGCCAGCATCAACCGCCGCCCGCGCCACGCCGAGATCGACTGGAACCGCACCATCCGGGCGAACCTGCGCCACTATCAGGCGGAGTACCGCACCATCATCCCCGAGACCCGCCTCGGACACGGGCGCCGGAGCCGCGGTTCGCTCAAGGACGTGATCTTGTGCATCGACCAGTCGGGCTCGATGGCCAATTCCGTGGTCTATTCGAGCATCTTCGGGGCCGTGATGGCCTCGCTGCCCGCGGTCTCGACCCGGCTCGTGGTGTTCGACACCGAGGTGGTCGACCTCACCGACGCGATGGACGATCCCGTCGAGGTGCTGTTCTCGGTGCAGCTCGGCGGCGGCACCGACATCAACCGGGCGGTGGGTTACTGCGCCGCGCGCATCACACGCCCCGAGGACACGGTGTTTGTGCTGATCTCCGACCTCTTCGAGGGCGGGGTCGAGGCCGGGCTGCTGGCGCAGGCGCAGCGCCTCGTTGCTGCCGGCGTGCAGGTGGTGGCCCTCCTTGCCCTCTCCGACGAGGGCGCGCCGGCCTACGACCGGGGATTGGCCGCGCGACTCGCCGCACTCCGCGTGTCCGCCTTCGCCTGCACGCCGGACCTGTTCCCCGACATGATGGCGGCAGCGATCCGCAAGCAGGATCTCGACGCTTGGGCCGCGGGCGCCGGCATCGCGGCGGTTCCAGCCGCCCCGCCGCCCTAGATTCAGGCGGGAATCCGGGCCCCGTCCCAGGCGAAGACGTGCCCGGTATCCTCCGGTCCGAGACCGTCGAGAACCCTCAGCAGGTGGGCGGCGCTCACCGCCGGGCTGAACAGGCCGGGCGCGTCCCTGTCCGGCCGGAAGGGCCGGGACAGGGCCGTCGTCACGGTGCCGGGGTGGAGGCCCACCACGATCGCGCCCGGATGGGTGCGCCTGGCCTCCACCGCGAGGGTGCGCAGGATCTGGTTCAGGGCGGCCTTCGAGGCCCGGTAGGCGTACCAGCCGCCCAGGCGATTGTCCTCGATCGAGCCGACCCGCGCCGAGAGGGCGGCAAAGCGGCTCCGGTCCGCGCGCGGCATCAGCGGCAGGAAATGCTTGGCGACCAAGGCGGGGCCGATCGTGTTCACCGCGAACACGGTCGCCATGGCCACCGGATCGAGGCTGCGGATCGCCTTCTCGGGCGCGACGCCGTCCCCGTGCAGGATCCCGCTCGCGACGATGACCAGCCCCACCGGGCCGGCGTCCGCCACGCGCCCGGCGGCGGCGGCGACCGAGGCCTCGTCGGTGACATCGATGATGCCGGCGCGGGCGGATGCGGGGGAGGGCGCACCGGATCGCGACAGGGCGAAGACCGGGTCGTACGCCCCCCCCGCCGCGAGGGCATCGACGAGGGCGCGGCCGATGCCGCCGGAGGCGCCGATCACCACAGCGCTGGTCGTCATGCGTCTCAACCTCGGCTCGGGCAACGATTCCGAACGGCGCGCGGGCGAGCCGGCTGCCATGCCCTGCGCCAACGCGCGGCGACGGGTTTCGGGCACGTGGCCGCGCTACCGCATCCCCCCGTTAAGCTTCTGCTGCGACAATCCCCGCGGGTCGACCGGGCGCCGCCAGGGGCGCATCGGGGGAAAGGGAAGCCGGTGAGCACGGCGAACAGCATCGCGGCGTCATCCGCCCCGTCCGATCGCTCGGCCTTCGACAACCCGGCGATTCTCTGGCTCCTCGTGGGGCTCGGCCTCTGGATGCTCTACCCCGTCGCGGGATTCCGGGACGTGGTGGGCGGCCTCGTGCTGCCCGACACCGACGACACCATGCGCCTCGTCCAGGTCCGCGACCTCCTCGCGGGGCAGGGCTGGTTCGACATGGTCCAGCACCGGCTGATGCCGCCGGACGGCGCCAGCATGCACTGGTCCCGCCTCGTCGACGCGCCGCTCGCGGGCCTGATCGGGCTCGCCACGCCCTGGCTCGGCCGCCCCCTGGCGGAGGGGCTCGTGGTGGCCCTCTGGCCGCCGGCCCTGTTCGGCCTCGGCCTCGCCCTCGTGTACCGCGCCGTCCGTCCCCGGTACGGCTTCCGCGCCGCCCTGCTGGCGCTCTTCACCGCGACCCAGACCGCGAATTTCGGCGGCCTCTTCGCCTTCGGGCGGATCGACCATCACAACGTTCAGGCGCTGCTCGTCCTCGCCCTGGCCCTCTGCCTCGCCGATCCCGTGCCCACGCTCCGCCGGGCGGCCCTCGGCGGCATCGCCGCCGCGACTTCCCTGGCCGTCGGCCTCGAAGCGCTGCCCTTCATCGCGATCGCGGGCGTGTTCCTCATGGGCGACTGGGTCCTGCGGGGCCGTACGGCTCTGCCGGCCCTGTGCGGGTTCGCCCTCGCGCTCGCCGGCACCAGCCTCGCGCTGTTCGCGGTCCAGACCGACCCGGCCCTCTGGCGCGTGACGCGCTGCGACGCGCTCTCGCCGCCCTGGCTCTGGCTCGCCGTCGCGGCCGCCGCCACCGCGCCGGTCGCGAGCTGGCTCGGCGGATTCCTCGCCACGCCGGCCCGCCGCGCCGGTTTTGCCGCTGCCTGCGGAGCCGTCACGGTAGCGGGGTTCATGCTCCTCGCGCCGCGCTGCCTGTCGGGACCGTTCCAGGACCTTCCGGCCGTGGTCCGCTTCGAGTGGCTGGAGCGCGTCCTGGAGATGCAGCCCTTCCACCGCCTCGTCCTGACGATGCCGGGGGCGGCCCTCGCCTCCAGCGCGCCGCCGCTGCTGGCCGGTCTGGTCGCCGTCCACGCGGCCCAGCGCGGGCAACCTCCGTTTCGCCGGGCCGCGGCCCTGGCCGCCGCGTTCCTCCTCGCCGGATTCGTGCTGGCGCAGTTCCAGCTGCGTGGCGTCTACATGGCCGGCATCTTCGTCGCCCTGGTGGCCGGCCCGCTGCTGGACCACGCGATCACCCTGCTGGGACGGCCCGTCCGGGCGAGCCGCAAGGTCGCGCTCCTCGCCCTGGCCCTCGCGCTGATGCCCCGATCCTGGGCGGCCCTGCTCTTGCCCCTTGATCCCGGCGGCGCGTTCCCGGTAGGCGCGAGCGGCGCGACGCAGACCGGGCCTGCGGCCGCGCAGACCTGCGATGCCGGCGGGGTCCTGTCCGTCCTCGACACCCTGCCGCCCGGCACCATCCTGGCGCCTGTCGACCTTGGCCCCGCGATCCTGCTCCGGACCCGCCACGGCGTCGTGGCCGCGCCCTATCACCGCGCCATCGCGGGTCTGACCGCGTCGGAAGAGGGCCTGCACGGCGACGAGGCCACCCTGAAGCGGGCCCTGGCGGCATCCGGGGCCGACTACCTCGCCCTCTGCGCGGGCACAGACCCCGAGTCGCCCGAGGGGCGGCCGTTCGCTCGGCAACTCGGGACGGGCGCGGCCCTGCCCGAATGGCTCGAGCGGCTGTCCGACCCGGGCGCCCCCCTGGTCGTCTGGGGATTCCGCCGGGACGGCTGACCCTCCGCGTCGGCGGCCGCCACGTACGGAAAGCATAAGATAATCCTCCATCCGATCAGGTCTTGCGGCGGAACGCCGTTTTACAAGTCGAGACCAATACGGAAGGGCGTTTCATTGACTTGATGGCCTGGTCCACCGAACAATCGCTCCCGGCGCGCCGCTTTCGCGACGCCCGGCGGCGACCCTTCGATGGGGCGCGGCCGGGCCGGTGTCGAGGCGCGCCGAACCGCCTGCATCCCCCGGGGTGATCTGTCCGTGCACGCTTGGCCGCGCCCGGGATCGCGCCCGCACGACCGGAGTGTCCCCGTGCCGAAAACATCGATCCGCCTGCTCGCCCTGGCTCTCGCCGTGCTCACGCCCGCCGCCGCTCGCGCGCAGGAGCCCGTCGCGGCGCGCCAGGCGGCGGCCGGCCCCCTCGTCAGCACCGAGTGGCTGGAGAAGAACCTCGATGCCAAGGGGTTACGCATCGTCGAGGTCAGCGTCGAGCCGGGCCAGTTCGAGCGCGGGCACATCCCCGGAGCGCAGAACGTCGCCTGGCACACCGACCTCGTGGAGACCGTGAGCCGCGACATCGCCGGGCCGGACAAGTTCGCGGCCCTGGTGCGGCGCCTCGGCATCGACCGCGACACCACCGTGGTGCTCTACGGCGACAACAACAACTGGTTCGCGGCCTGGGGCGCCTGGGTGTTCGCGCAGTACGGCCTCGTGGACAACGTCAAGCTGCTGGATGGCGGGCGCAGGAAGTGGGAGGCCGAGAAGCGTCCCCTCGACACGCGCAGCGCGGAGGTGGCGGCCTCGCGCTTCGAGGCGTCCTCCGCCTCGCCGGCCCTGCGTGCCCGCCTCTCGGACGTGCTGGCCGTCGCCCGCAAGGAGCGGGACGAGCAAATCCTCGACATCCGCTCGCCCGACGAGTTCAGCGGCAAGGTGATCGCGCCGGCCGGCGTACCCGAACTGGCGATCCGCGCCGGCCACATCCCCGGATCGGTCAACGTGCCGTGGGGCAAGGCGGTGAACCCGGACGGGACGATCAAGTCGCCCGCCGAGTTGAAGGCCCTCTACGCGGCCGCCGGCATCGACGGGTCGAAGCCCGTCATCACCTCCTGCCGCATCGGCGAGCGCTCCAGCCATTCCTGGTTCGTGCTCAGCCGCATCCTCGGCTATCCGGTGCGCAACTACGACGGCTCCTGGACGGAGTACGGCAACACGGTCGGCGTGCCGGTGGTGAACCTCGCAGGCACCGTCTGGGGCGGCAAGTGAGCCGGATGCGAGTGGGCTCGCAGATGTGCAGGACGCCGGTGAACCCGGCACCCGCGGCCAGCCGTCCGGCTGTACAGCGGTGAGCACGGCGGCCACGCGCATGCCGGTACCTGCGCGAATGCGGGAACGCTGGGGCCTTCCGGCGCGGGTGGGCGCGGCGCTCGCCGTCGCGGCGGGACTGGCCTGGGCGGCGCATCGCCTCGCCGAGGAGCCGAACGGCGCCCGCCTGTCCCTGTCGCTGATCTTCGGGGCGCTGTTCGGCTTCGTGCTCCAGCGCAGCCGGTTCTGCTTCTACTGCCAGTGGCGGGACTTCCTGGTCGGGAGCGATTCACGCGGGATGCTCGGCATCCTCGCCGCCCTGGCGGCGGGGGTGGCGGGTTACGCCGTGATCCTCGGGGCCTGGATGCCCGACCCATCCGGGGCGCGGCTGCCGCCGGATGCCCATATCGGACCGGTCGGGCCGGTGCTGGCCCTCGCGGGCGCCGTGTTCGGGGCCGGCATGGCTGTGTCCGGCTCGTGCATCAGCGCGCATCTCTACCGCCTCGGCGAGGGCTCGCCGACCGCGCCCTTCGCTCTCCTCGGCACGGGGGTCGGCTTCGCACTCGGGTTCGCCACCTGGAACCCGCTCTACCTCGCGAGCGTCTCGGAGGCGCCGGTTCTCTGGCTCCCGCGTCATCTCGGCTATGGCGGAAGCCTCTTCGTCGCCCTCGCGCTCCTCGGCGTCCTCGCCCTGGCGCTCCTGCGCCGCCTGCCTGCCCGTGCCCCGGCGCCGGTCTCTGTCACGCCCTGGCAGGCCGTCTTCGTCGTTCGCTGGCCGGTCTGGCTCGGAGGCCTCGCCGTCGGCGCCCTCGCGACGCTGGCCTATCTGCGGATCGGGCCACTCGGGGTCACAACGGAGATCGGCGGGCGGACCCGGCAGGCGGCGGCAGGCCTCGGCCTGCTGCCGGACCGGCTCGAAGGTCTCGACGGCTTCCGGGGCTGCGCCACGGCCGTGCGCGACGCCCTGCTGACGCCCAACGGCCTGTTCATCGCCGGCCTCGTGCTGGCCGCCTTCGCCGCCGCCCTCGCGGCCGGTCAGTTCCGGCCTTCCCGCCCGACGCGGGGCCAGGCCCTGCGCGGCGTCGTGGGCGGCATCCTGCTGGGCTGGGGGGCCATGACCGGGCTCGGATGCAGCGTCGGCACGCTGCTCTCCGGCATCATGGCCGGCGCGGTCTCCGGCTGGGTGTTCGGCCTCGCGATGTTCGCGGGCGCCGCCGCGACACTCCGGCTCGGACGCCGCGCCCGCCTGCTGGCGTGAGCCCCCGCGAAGCCCTGGCGCGACGGGGCGGGGATTTAGCGGTGGCCACTCCGCGGGGCGCGCGATAGAGGAGCGCTCGCACGCAGCGTTCCCGTGGCCCGGCACCCCGACATGCACGCCCCCCCGCATCGCCTGCCCGCGCCGCTGCCGCCCATCGTGACGTACTGGGAGGGGCCGGTCAGCTGGCTCGAACGGCTCAGCGCGGCCTCCATCGTCGCCGCCGGCCACGAGTTGCGGATCTATACCCACACGATCGCCGACCTGCGCGCGCAGGGTCTGCCCGCCAGCGTGCACGACGTCCGCGAAATCCTCGGCCCCAACCCGATGGCGGACCTCTACCGCGCCCGCCGGTCCTACGCGTTCTATACCGACTACGTGCGGCTCGCCCTGCTGCGGAACGGTCGCGGCATCTGGTCGGACCTCGACTTCGTCTTCCGCCAGCCCCTGCGGACCGGAACGGAGGGGGACGACTACGTCTTCGGTTGGCTGAATCCGAACCGGATCAACAACGCCATCCTGCACGCGCCCGCGCAGTCGGAACTGATCGCGCGCTACTGGGAGGCGATCACCCGCGTGCCGATCCGGACGCCCTGGGCCACGGGGCATATCCGCGTGAAGCGGAGCCTCGAGATCCTGGCCGGCCGGCGCTTCCCGATCCATCCCGAGCGGCTGGCGATCGGCCCCCGGGCGCTGACCTACTTCATCCGCCGGCTCGGCCTGACACAGCACGCGCGGGCCAAACCGGCCTTCTATCCCCTCGACGACGACGAGGCCCACCTGCTGACGCAACCGGACGACGCCCCGGCCCGCGCCCGGATCACCGCCGAGACGGTGGCGGTCCATGCCTGGCGCGGCAAGCTCTGGTCGATCGGCCAGAGCGCGCCGCCCGCGCCCGCGTCCTGGCTCGGGCAGCGCCGCCGGGAGTTCGGCGTCTGAGCCGGGACCTCATGGATTCGGGCGGAACGCCAGGGAGGAGCCGGATGCGCCGGGCCACGTTCATCTGCGCGACCCGCGTGGAATTCGGCATCGACACGCCGGCCACGGTCGGGCTCGGCGGAATCGAGAGCACCAACATCGCCCTGGCCCGCGCCCTCGCGCGGCGGGGCTGGGCCGTCACCCTCGCCACCCGCCGCACAGGCAGCATGGAGCGGGACGGGGTCCTGAACGTCCCCCTGGCCGAGGCGGGGCGGCACCCCGCCGGCGCGGTGGTGACCAGCAACGACCCGCGGCCGCTGCGCGACTTCCCCGGCGCGCGCCGGATCGTCTGGGTGCACAACCCGATCAACCTGGAGAAGGCCCTCCGGAAGCGCTACCTGCTGCCGATCCTAGCCCTGCGCCCGGACGCGGTCTTCGTCGGCAGCATCGCGGCCGCCTCCATGTCCCCGGTCTTCGCCTATCGCCGCCGCCGGGTGATTCCGCACGGGATCGCGCCGGCCTTCCGCGAGCCCGAACCGACGCGCGGGACCGGCCGCGACTTCGTCTACGCCTCCCAACCCCAACGCGGGCTGGAGCGCGTCCTGACACTCTGGCGCACGGTACCGGCGATCGCCGCGACCGGGGCGCGGCTGCACGTCTTCGGCTCGGATTACCCGGCCTCGACCGACACCGGGGGGCCAGTGGTCTTCCATCCCCGCGTCGGCGCCGCCGCGCTGGCGGCTTTCTACGCCCGGGCGCGCGCGATGGTCTGCCCGGGCTCGGTGGACGAGACCTTCTGCCTCGCGGCGGCCGAGGCGCAGGCGATGGGCCTGCCGGTCATCACCGCCGGCATCGGCGCCCTGTCCGAGCGCGTGCAGCACGGGGTCAACGGCCTGATCGCCCCGACCGACCGCGATCTGGCCGAGGCGATCGTCATGGTGGCGGGCAATGACGCGGTCTGGTCCGCGCTCAGCGCCGGGGCGCTCCTGCAACGCACGGCGCTGACCTGGGAGCGGGCCGCCATCCTGTGGGAGGCGGTGCTCGACGACGCGCGGGCCTGAACGTCCTCAGACCGTTGCCTGCACCGGCGCATGCGCCTCGACGGCGCTGTCCTGGTCCACCAGCGGCTCCGGACGACGCCGGGACAGGGTGACGATCAGGACCGGCAGGATGAGGAGGATGAGCAGCGGCGCCAGGCTCATCCCGCCGACGACCACCAGCGCCAGCGGCTTCTGCACCTGCGAGCCGACGCCGTTGGAGAAGGCCGCCGGCAACAGGCCGACGCCGGCCACCACGCAGGTCATCACCACCGGGCGCATCTGGGTCAGACAGGTGCGCATCATCGCGCGCATGCGTTCCTCGCCCTCGGCGATGAGGCCATTGTAGTGCGAGAGCACGATGATCCCGTCCATCACCGCGATGCCGAGGAGCGCGATGAAGCCGATGGCGGCGGAGACGCTGAAGGGCGTCTCGGTGAGGACGAGGGCGAGCACGCCGCCCGCCACCGCCATGGGGATGACGCTCAGCGCGAGCAGCATGTCGGTGATGGAGCCGAAATTCACGAACAGCAGGATCGCGATCAGGCCGATCGCGATCGGCACCGTCACGGAGAGGCGCGCCAGTGCCCCCTGCATGTTGTTGAACTCGCCCACGAGTTCGAGGCGGTAGCCGCGCGGCAGGCTGACCTCGTTGGCCACGCGCTCGCGCGCCTCCAGGATCGCGCTGCCGAGGTCGCGGTCGCGCACGCTGAACTTCACCGGCAGGTAGCGCTCCTGCCCCTCCCGGTAGATGTAGGCCGGCCCGGAGACCAGGGCGACCTGGGCGACCTCGCTGAGGGGCACCTGCATCAGGACACCGCCCGGGCCTTGCCCCGAGATGCGCAGGCCACGGATCGAGGCCATGCTCTGCCGGAACTGCTCGGCGAGGCGGATGACGATGGGGTAATGGCGGTCCGAGCCGCTGTCGTAGAGGTCTCCGGCGCTGTCGCCGCCGATGGCGGTGCGGACCGTGGCGTTGATGTCGCCGGGGGTGAGGCCGTAGCGGGCCGCGCGGACGCGGTCGACGTCGATCTGCACCGTCGGCTGTCCGAGCGAGGTGAAGACGCCGAGATCGGTGACGCCGGGCACCTTGCGCAGGCTCGCCTCCACGCGGTTGGCGACCTCCGTAAGGGTTTCGAGGTCGGGCCCGAACACCTTGAAGGAGTTCTCGCCCTTGATGCCCGAGACCGCCTCCGCGACGTTGTCCTGGAGGTACTGCGAGACGTTGAACTCGACGCCGGGGAACTCCACGCGCAGCTTGTCGAGGAGGTCGCCGAGCATGTGCTCCTTGGTCATCCCGGCGCGCCACTTCTCGGTGGGCCTGAGGGGGGCGAAGAACTCGCCGTTGAAGAAGCCGGCCGCGTCCGTGCCGTCGTCCGGGCGACCGTGCTGCGAGACCACGCTCTCCACCTCCGGCACCGCCGCGATGATGCGGCGGATGCGGTTGACGTAGAGGTTGCCCTCTTCCAGCGAGATCGTCGCCGGCATGGTGGCGCGCAGCCAGAGGTTGCCCCTCTCGAGCTTGGGCAGGAATTCGAGGCCGAGCTGGCGCCCGGCGAGGCCGACGCCGGCGGTCAGGATCGCCGCGAGGCCGAGGGTGAGGAGCCGGTTGCCGAGGGCCGCCCGGATCGCCGGCCGGTAGAGCCGCTCCAGGGTCCGCACCAGGATGGTCTCGACCTCCTCGACGTGGTCCGGCAGCAGGTAGGCCGAGAGGACGGGCGTCACCGTGAAGGTGGCGATGAGTCCGCCGAGCAGCGCGTAGGCGTAGGTCTGCGCCATCGGCCCGAAGATGTGGCCCTCGACGCCCGTGAGCGTGAAGAGCGGCAGGAAGCCCGTCACGATGATGATGGCGGCGAACACGATGGAGCGGCTGACGTCGCTCGACGCCCCCACGATGCGGGCGAGCTTGCCCTTCAGGCCGGGGGGCGACCGATAGCCGGGCGGATCGCCGTGGCCGGACAGGCGCCGGAAGATCGCCTCCACCATGATGACGGTGCCGTCGACGATCAGTCCGAAATCGAGGGCGCCCACGGAGAGGAGATTGGCCGATTCGCCCCTGACCACCAGGATGATGACGGCGAAGAACAGCGCGAAGGGAATCGTCGCCACCACGATGAGGGCGCTGCGCAGGTTGCCGAGGAAGAGCCACTGCACGATGAGGATCAGCACGATGCCGACCAGCATGTTGTGCAGGACCGTGTGGGTGGTCACCGCGATGAGATCGGCCCGGTCGTAGATCCGCTCGATCTTCACGCCGGGCGGCAGCAGGCCCATGGCCTCGATGCGCGACACCTCGGCCTGCACCGCCTCGATGGTCGGCGTGCTCTCCTCGCCGCGCCGCATCAGCACGATGCCCTGCACGATGTCATCGTCGTCGTTCATGCCCGCGATGCCGAGGCGGGGCTGGTGTCCGATGGTGACGGTGGCGACGTCCTTGACCAGCACCGGTGCGCCGCCCGACTGCGTCAGCACGGTATCGCCGATGTCGTCGGTGGAGCGGATCAGGCCGACGCCGCGCACCACGGCGGACTGGGTGCCGAGGTTGATCCGGTTGCCGCCGACGTTGAGGTTGCTGTCGTTGAGGGTCTTGACGATGCCCGAGAGGGTCAGCCCGTAGGCGCTGAGGCGGTCGAGATCGACGGAGATGTCGAAGGTCTTGGTCTTGCCGCCCCAGCCGATCACGTCGATCACGCCCGGCACGGCGCGGAAGCGCCGGCGCAGTACCCAGTCCTGGAGGGATTTCAGGTCGAGGACGCTGTAGCCCTCCGGGGCGGTGAGCTTGTAGCGGAAGATCTCGCCGATCGGGCTCACGGGCGAGATGGTGGGCTTGGCCCCGTTGGGCAGGGCGTCGAGCTGGGCGAGGCGATTGAGCACCTGCTGCTCGGCCTCCCGGTAGCTGAACTCGAACCCGAACTGCAGCTTCACGTCCGAGAGGCCGTAGAGGGAGACGGAGCGCACCTGCTTCAGGTTGGGCAGGCCGGAGGTGATGACCTCGATGGGCACCGTGACGTAGCGCTCGATCTCCTCGCCCGAGAGTCCGTTGGCCTGGGTGATCACGTCGATCATCGGCGGGGTCGGGTCGGGATAGGCCTCGATGTTGAGGGTGCGGAACGCCACCAGCCCGCAGACGAGCAGGAGCACGAAGGCGAGCACCACCAGCGCACGCTGGCGCAGCGCGAGAGCGACGAGACCGTTCATGAAGGGTGTTTCCCCGCGGGTGGTGCGCTGACGGATCAGCTTCGCGTCAGCATGCGGTCGATGAACAGCGAGCCGCGCGAGATCACCCGCTCGCCCACCGCGAGCCCCTGCAGGATCTCGATGTTCCCGCCGTCGATGATGCCGGGCCTGACCCGGCGGCTCTGCACCGTGTTGCCGGCGCCCAGGACCCAGACGCTCGCCTTGGGGCCCTCCAGCACCACCGCGCTGCGGGGCACCGAGGGCGACACGGTCTCGCGCTCGTTGATGATGCGCACGCTGGCGTACATCTCCGGCTTCAGGAGGTTCTCGGTGTTGTCGATGTCGGCCCGCACGGTGATGCGGCGGGTCGCCGGATCGACGGAGGCGCCGATGAAGTTGATCTGGCCGTCGAAGACCCGCTCGGGGAAGGCGAGCACGCGGAACTTGATGCGGTCGCCGAGATCCACCCGCGCCGCGTCCGGCTCGCGCAGCTGCGCGATGAGCCAGACCTTGGAAAGGTCGCCGATGATGTAGGAGGGGTCGCCGCCGCCGCTGCCGACATACTGGCCGGGGCCGATCTTGCGCTGGATGATGGTGCCGTCGAGGGGCGCGTTGATCGCCGTCTCGGGGTTGATCGAGCCCTTCTGCAGGTTGGCGACCTCGTCGTCGCGCAGGCCGAGGATGCGCAGGCGGCTGCGTACCGCCTCCAGGCCCACCTCCGCCGTGCGGGCGTCGTTCGTGGTCGAGGTCAGGTCGTTCTGGGCGTTCTGGAGTTCGCGCAGGGTGGTGACGCGGGATTCGTAGAGGTCGCGCAGGCGCTTCTCGGCCGCCTGCGACAGGGCGAGTTGGGAGCGCGCCTTGTTCAGGACGTTCAGGGCGGCGAGGTAGTCGTTCTGGGCCTGGACCATCTCGTTGGCCTGGAGGGAGAACAGGCGCTGGCCCTTCTTCACCCGCTCGCCGGTGCGCGCGAAGATGGAGACCACGCGGCCGGGATAGGGCGAGAAGACCGGCGTGGCCTGGTACTCGTCGACGCCGATCTTGCCCTCGGTGGTGATCTCCTCGAAGAACAGGTGCTGCTCCACCGGCACCACGGTGACGGCGGCAAGCTGGTCCG
Organism: Methylobacterium sp. J-078; assembly: GCF_022829285.1. Lineage (GTDB taxonomy): Bacteria > Pseudomonadota > Alphaproteobacteria > Rhizobiales > Beijerinckiaceae > Methylobacterium. The sequence continues at coordinate 91,661 of NZ_JAKSYI010000132.1, read as the reverse complement.
CCGTGAGGACGAAATCGGCACCGGGCGCGGGCGCAGGCGCCGAATTGGCCGCGTTGGTCGGCGCAGCCCCGGCCTGGGTGCCGGCGGGGGTTCCGGCGAAGGTTCCGGGAAGCCAGAGGACGCCGGCGATGACCAGGACCGCGCCCGTCAGGATCGCGACCTGCGTGCGCTTCCGGAAACCGGTGACCGGGGCCAGCGGGGAGGCGTGTTCACTCATGCGACGGATCTCATGCCCAGCCGCAGCCGCGGACGGCACCGGCGGGATCGCGGCGCACGGCCGCACTCCAGTTCGATGCCGTGCGGCCGAAGGGCTCCAGGAGGAGTTTGACGCCCGGGCGTAGCGTCGATCTCTGACGCATTGATGAAGGTTGGCGTCGAAAACAAGGCGTGGCGCTGAGAATTCGCGCGGGTTGTTTCACGTGCGCGTGCGACACGCGAACCGGGCTGGAATTGCTCTGTGTGAAGGAACCTTCGTGTCCTCCGTGCGATGGCTCCGGGCCGACCGTCGCGAGGGCCTCGTCACGGGACGCGGATCGGATCACCCTCCAGAACGTCGGCCCGCCAGGGTCCTTGTCCATGTCATCTCCCGCCGACATCACATCTCGAGAGATCACCTTCGAGGAGATCCGCGAGCGCGCCTACGACCTGTGGGAGCGCCATCATCGCCCGGAGGGGTTCAGCATCGAACTCTGGCTGATGGCCGAGCGGGAGTTGCGGGCCGAACGGGAAGGGCGCCGCCGGCCCGGCAGGCCGGAGCCCGAATCCGCCCCGGCCCCGGCGGAGCCCGGCACGGCGGCGAAGGCTAAGGTCCCGCTGGAGCGGATCGCCTCCTGAGCGCGTCGGGCCTTCAGAACTCCATGCCGAACTTGACGCGCAGGTTCTGGCGCTCGAACTGGTCTAGGCCGAGCCTGCGCCCGGTGAGGTCGGGGGCGGTGTCCCGGCCCCAGACCTGCCCCGCATAGGCCACGGTCAGCCAGATCTTCTCGGTGAAGCGGTGGTGCAGGGCAGGCCCCAGAAAGAGGGCCTCGCTCTCCAGCTTGTTCAGGAACGTGCCCGCGTAGCCGCGCAGGTAGCGCAGTTCGGGTCCCAGATAGGTGCTCTCGCCGATCCGCGCGACGAGGGCGTTCGACCAGAGCAGGGTGGAGGAACGGTAGCCCGGGCCGTTGCCGCGCTGGCGCCCCGCCGCCGGCTCGAAGCTGAGATTGCCGCCGTACCAGAGCTTGTCCGGCACGAGTTGCACATCGAGCTGGAGCACGCTCTCCATGTCGAAGATGTCGGCGCCGTTGCCTTCGATGGGCAGGACCCGGCTGAAGCGCGGACGCAGCTCCACCGCAAGCCCCAGGGGCTGCTCGGCCGAGCCCTTCAGGAACTGGTACTTCACCTCCACCGAGATGCCGTCGAACGTGCCGTAGGTCTTGTCGTCGAGCCCGACGATGTTGCGGGACGTGCGCAGGTTGCCGAAGGCGCCGAGTTCGATGCTCAGCTTGTCGATGGGGTTGAACTGGTAGCCGAGCTTGGTGTCGAGGACGCGGTAGCGCGATCCGCCGGGGCCGGCGGCGCGCTTGCCGAAGCGGGACAGGGTGTCGACCACGACCTCCTGCTCGCCCTTCTCGCCGGCATCCGCCCCCTCGGTGAAGCCGAAGAGGTGCTCGGTGTCCACGTCCTTGGCGGAGCTCTGCCCCTTGTCGCCCGAGCTTGGCTTCTCCTTCCCATCGTCCTGTCCGGCCCGGGCCGGGTCCCCGCCCTGGAACGCCAGTATCGCGAGGGACATCACGGCCACACGGACAAGGTGAGCGGCAACCGGCTCAATGCAATTCGAAGACATGAAACGCCACCCCGCCCCGGTCGACCGGTCCCGGAAGAACCGACCGCCCGCGATGTCTTAGACACATGCGCGCGGAGCTTGCCTGCGCCTGAAAAAGCACAGCGCCGGGAAATGCCGAAGACCAGGGATTAATCCCCGATCCATCCGCCTATCCCCAGTGGTGCGGCGGAGCCGGGCCTTCCCACTCCGACTGCCCCGGTCTCGGCGACGTCGTGAATGGTTCGGGCATGGAACGGGGCGGGCGGGACGCTGTTTTCCTCCCGGCATCGGCTGGGAGAACATCATGCGGATCATGGCAACGGCATCGGCGCTCGCGCTCCTCACCTTCGGCAGCGTGGGGGCTGCGGAGGCCAAGGGCTGCATCAAGGGCGCCATCATCGGCGGCATCGCCGGCCATTACCTGGCCGAGCGCGGGGTCGTCGGTGCAGTGGCGGGCTGCCTCGGCGGCCGCTACCTCGCGAACCGCCAGGCCCGGCGCCAGCGCGAGATCGATTACGGCTCACGGGTCCAGCCCCGCGACACCGGCTACGGCCCAGGCCAGGGCTCCGGCCGCCGCAGCTACAGCTACTGACGACCGGGCGCCGCCGACGGGACCTTTCCCGGAGGGCGGCGTCAGGCCCCGATCGCGGCCTCGGGACGGACCGCGAACCAGAGCACGTGACGGGGGCCGAGAGGGCCCCCGTTCGCATGGATGCGTGCCTCGTCGACGGTGAAGCCGTGCAGGCGCAGCCGCGCCTTGAAGCGCCGGTCGGGCTTGCCCGACCAGACACCCAGGATGCCGCCGCGCGTCAGCGCGTAATGGGCGCGCCGCAGGCCCCAGCGGTCGTAGAGCCGGTCGTTCTCCCGCCGGGTCATGCCCGAGGGGCCGTTGTCGACGTCGAGCAGGATCGCGTCGAAGCGCTCGGGCCCCGACTGGATCACGCGGTTCACGTCGTCCTGGACGATCTCGACGCGTGGATCGTCGAGGCTGTCTCCGAACAGGTGCGCGAGGGGGCCGCGCGCCCAGGCCACCACGGCCGGGACGAGTTCGGCGACCACCACGCGGGCGTCCGGCCCCAGGGCATCGAGGGCGGCGCGCAGGGTGAAGCCCATGCCGAGACCGCCGATGAGGATGCGGGCGCGCGGACGATCCGACAAGCGGGCGCAGGCCATCGTCGCGAGCGCCTGCTCAGAGCGCCGGTCCAGGTTCGTCATCAGCTCCGCCTTGCCCACCTGGATCGAGAAGGCCTCGTCCTGCCGCAGGAGGTGGAGAGTGGTGCCCGTCCCGGGGATGGGCGCGCTGTCGAGGTGAACCCAGGGACTCGCGGACATCAAGGTGAGGCTCCGGACGCGGCGTGGCCGCGAGGCCTCGGCCAAAACCGGAGGCCGCGTCAAGCTCAAGCCTCCCTGGAGTCTCACGCGTGCGGCTACGCCCCGCGGATCAGACCAGGGCGCCGGATTGCGCCGGCGCGGCCGCACGGGTGGCGTCAGGCCCTACGTTGGGGGTCTCGGCGGCGTCGCGCTCCGCCGCCGGAGGCACGGCGCGGCGCTCCAGGGTGGCGATGGTGCGGAAGGCCAGGACGATGCCGGCCAGACCGAACAGGACCGAGCCGAGGCCGACGCCCGCGATGACGCCCTTCGGCCCGTAGAGATGCGCGCCGAGGAGGGCGGGCGGCACCGTCCCCAGGGTGGCGCGGCCCCAGTTCAGGGCGGTGGAGTAGAACGGGAAGCCGAGGTTGTTGAAGGAGGCGTTGGCCAGGAACAGCAGACCGGTGAAGAACCAGACGCCGCCGCTGACGAGGCAGAAGAACGTGAAGAGTTCGGCCGCCAGGCCCTGAAGGGCGAACAGGCGCGTCAGCGGCCCGGCCCCGAGGGCCAGGGCGACCCAGACCACGAGGACGTAGGCGGCCGTGACCAGGGTGCCGTCGCGCAGCACGCCGCGCATCCGGTCGAAGCGCCCCGCGCCCCAGTTCTGCCCGAGGATCGGGCCGATGGAGCCCGACATGGCGAACAGGCCCCCGAAGGCCACGGGGGTGAGGCGGTCGACCACTACGTTGCCCGCCACCGCCACGGCGCCGAACTTGGCGAGCGCGTGCGCGATGAAGGCGCTGGCCACGGAGGGCGCGAGGTTGGTGAGCACGGCGGGCAGGGCGATGCGCATCATCACGGGGGCGTCCGCGACCACGTGGGCCAGGCTGGGCCGGGCGAGGAGGCGGTGCTGGCGCACGCCCCAGAGGCCCACCAGCGCGAAGGTGGCGCGGGCCACGCAGGTGGTGATGGCGGCCCCGTCCACGCCGAGCCCCGCCCCGAAGATCAGCAGCGGGTCGAGGCCGGCAGTGACGATGGCTCCACCGAGGGTGACGTACATGGCCCGGCGCGCGGCCCCGACGGCGCGCAGCAGGCCGGAGAACATCATGCCCGGCCCCATCAGGAGGTTGGAGGGCAGGGTGATCCAGAGGAAGCGGATCGCCACCGGCATGGTCTCGGCATCGGCGCCGATCCAGCCCAGGAAACTCGGCAGGAAAGGCAGCATCAGGAGGATCAGGGCGCCCGAGACCACGAGGCCGTGAATGGTTCCGGAGGTGGCGAGGCGCCGCGCACCCGCCTCGTCCCCGGCGCCGATCGCCCGCGAAACCAGGGCACCGGCCGCGATCATCAGGCCGATGTTGATGGCGATGGCGAAGAACTGGACGATGGTGGCGAAGCCCACCGCCGCGGTCAGGCTGGGATCGCCGAGCTTCGAGACGTAGAGCAGCGACAGGAAGTCGACGACGAAGATCGCCATCAGCCCCACCGAGCCGGTGGCGCTCATCGTCACCACGTGACGCAGGATCGAGCCGTGGACGAAGCGCGCGGAGTCTCGGGTCGCCTCAGGCATCCGAATGGGCGTCCTGAGCGGCGTGCGCCGGGGTTTGGGCGGCCGGCGCTTCGAGGGTGCGCGTGGCCGCCTCGCGCGTCTTCGACCCGATGATGCCGCGGGTCTCGGCATTGAGGGCCCGGGAGGGCCGCTGCGGCTCCGTCAACGGCTCCGGCTTGATCTCGGAGACACCGCGCGTCCAGAACGTGGCGTCCGGCGCGGCGCCGGCCTGCTGCAGCACGAGGCGGGCGACGTCGCGCTTGCGCACGTCCTCGGCGGTGGCCGCCGCCGCCTCGGCGCTGAGGCCGAGGCCCTCCAGGGTGGCGCGCCCGAAGGCGAGGGCGGACTCCACCGTTTCGCGCAGCTGGAAATCCACGTCGCGGTTCATGAGTTCGACCGCGTGCATGCGGTCGTAGGCCCGCACGTAGGTGCGCACGCTGGCGAACTCCTCGTGCACGATGTCGACGATCTTGAGGGCCGCCTCGCCATCGTCGACGCAGACGCACAGGAGTTCGGCCCGGCCGATGCCGGCGGCACGCAGCACGTCGAGGCGGGTGCCGTCGCCGTAATAGATGCGGAAGCCGAAGCGGGAGGCGCTCCGGATCTGCTCCACGTCCTTGTCGATCACCGTGACGCTGATGCCCTCCGCGAGCAGCACCTGGGTCAGGATCTGCCCGAAGCGCCCGAAGCCGACCACGAGGACGCGGGCCTCGGTGCTCTCGATCGCCTCCGGCGTGGCCTCCGGCCCCTCGGGACGCCGGGCCAGCACGGTGTCGAGGGCCTTGGCGGCCACCGGGCCGACCAGCATGGTCAGGGCCGCCAGCGCCACGGCGAAGCGCGTGCTCGCCGAATCGATCAGGCCGAGCTCGCCGCCGGCCGGCAGCAGCACGAAGGCGAACTCGCCCGCCGGAGCCAGGATGGCGCCGCCCCGCACCGCGTCGAGCCAGGGCGAGCCGAACAGGCGGAACAGGCCGGCGACCAGCGCGACCTTGAGCAGGATCGCGCCCGCCGTTGCGCCGAGCAGGGTCGGCCACTCGGCCTTGAGCAGGCCGCCGTCGATCGACATGCCGACGCTCATGAAGAACAGGCCGAGCAGCATGCCGCGGAAGGGCTCGATATCGGCCTCGAGCTGGTGGCGGAAGTTCGATTCGGCCAGCAGTACGCCGGCCAGGAAGGCGCCCATCGCCATCGACAGGCCGACATGCTCCATCAGCATCGCGGTGCCGAGCACCACCAGGAGGGCCGCCGCCGTCATGACCTCGCGGGCGCCGCTGGCGGCGAGCAGGCCGAAGAACGGGTTGAGGCCGTAGCGCCCGACCAGCACCACGGCGAGGATCGCCGCGCCCACCGTGCCGGTGGATTGCAGGGCGGTGAGCAGCCAGCCGTCGCCGCCGCTCGGGCCGGACGCGGCGAAGAGCGGCATCAGCGCCAGGATCGCCACGACGGAGATGTCCTGGAACAGCAGCACCGCGAAGGCGCGCCCGCCATAGGGCGTGCCCATGTCGCCGCGCTCTTCCAGGAGCTGCAGGGCGACCGCCGTGGCCGAGAGCGCCAGCGCGATGCCGATGACGAGGCTCGCCGAAGGCTTGGCGCCCATCAGGATGCCGACGCCGGCGAGTGCCACCGAGCAGACGAGGAGCTGGGCGGTGCCGAGTCCGAAGATGTCGCGCCGCATCGAGACGAGGCGCGAGATCTGGAGTTCGAGCCCGACGATGAAGAGCAGCAGCACGACGCCGAGTTCGGCGACGCTCGCCGCCGTCTCGGGCTCGGCGATCAGCGAGAAGCCGAAAGGCCCGATCACCACGCCCGCCACGAGGTAGCCGAGCACGGCGCTCTGCCCGATGAGGCGGAAGATCGGCACGCCGATCACCGCCGCCGACAGGAACGTCAGCACGGGCGGCAGGAAGCTGACGTGGGTCGCGGCGCTCGCCATGGGACTCCGAGGCTGGAGGGGTCTTGCGCTGGAAGAGGTCTTGAATGGAATGTTTTGCTCTGCAGGATGTATCCCGGCCCGAAGACGCCGAACGCGATGGGATCCGATACGAGCCTGCCGAGCGGTCCGTCTTAACCATCGGGGAACCCCACGTCACGTCGGCGGCACACGACGGCGCTCCCCAGGGCGTCCCGCCGTGCGAATCAGCACTTGGGATGGATCACGGTGGCCAAAACCCGATGGAACCATGCGTCGGCAACGGTCTATCGAATGTCCTGATCCGTGGACGCATCTCGCGTCAGCGGTCGGGGTCGTGGTCAGGGACGACGGTCACGAGCGACCCGGAGCCATCGTGACCGACCATCCAGACGCTTTTAACCCATGGCGTCTCACCTGAAGGGGTCGCGAGACGGCCGATGCAAGTCACGATCCGGGCGCCGAACTCCGTCGGGACGACCTCCCACCTGCGTGAAGCCAATGCCTGAGCGAAGACGGCGGATGCGAAGTCTTCCGCAGTGTCGGGCTAGTAACCGAAGCTGCGGAAGAACCGCGCTTTCGCACCGCCCTTCGGATGCTCGGAATTGAGCAGATACCGGGAAATCTTGTCACTCGGGATCGTCAGTTTGCCGGGAAGAGGAGGCCCGTCGCTCAACGAGCGCTGGCCCTCGCGAGCGACAACATGTCGGCCGTGACCATCGCCATGGCGCCCATGGGCTGGGGAAACTCGACGAGATAGGCAAGGCCGCCTGAAAGAACACCGACCACGGTGCCTTCCGTACCCGCCGCGATGGCCTCGCCCGTCATGGCGACGGCAGGCCCGAGCAGCAGCACATCATCCAGGTCCCGAAGTCCGGGCTGGTCCTTGCGGAGCAGAAAATGCGTCTCGATCGACATGCGTGTCAGGATACGCGTCGGCCCCGCTCTGGCAAGGCGCCCGGGAACGAACGCGCGGCACAGAAGCCGAGGTCCCTGCGGGCCATCGGCTCCACCCTCCATCGGGTCCGCGCTCGTCAAAGACTGCGACGGCGCGCGCCCCACCGCTCGTTTCGGCGGCCGACGAGGAAGCTCGACGCGTCGCCCTCCAGAAGCAGCATCTCGGAATCGAGGACGTCCTGCCGCACGAGGCCGATGTCCCGGAGTTCGCGGTCGGACATCCGCGAGAGCTGACCGACCACGCGGCGGTTGATGGCGGCGCGCGATACGCCGGCGGCGAGGCGGCCCATCAGCCCGCCGAGCCAGGCCCTGGCGAACCAAGTCCCGGCGAAGAGGCGCGCCTTGGTGCTGGTGGGTGCAGCCGAGTGCCGGCACGTGGAGGTGATTCTCGGAGTGGTGACGACGCCCATGATGCATGTCCCTGCCCGACGCCCGGTCTCAGGGGGCGTCGATCCCGGGACCATGCGTGGCGGGGACTGGTAGCGACAGGGACAATCCAGTACGGTTCGGCTGAATTGTCCGGTCCAAGGAGCAGGACAGATGAAGGCCTCACCCCTGTCGGCCCCTACCCTGGTCGAGACCGTGGCGGCCTCGATCGCCGAGCGGATCGCGGGGCGCCAGCTCATGCCGGGCGCGCGCCTGCCGTCCGTGCGCGCCTTCGCGGAGGCCATGGGCGTATCGAAATCCACCGTGGTCGAGGCCTATGACCGCCTCGGGGCCGAGGGGGCCATCGTGGCTCGCCGGGGCTCCGGCTTCTACGTGGCCGGCAAGACCCGCCCGCTCTGCCTGAAGACCGTGGGGCCGCAGCTCGACCGGGCGGTGGACCCGCTCTGGATCACCCGCCAGTCCATGCAGGCGGGGCCGGACCTCGTGATGCCGGGCTCCGGCTGGCTCCCGGCGGCCTGGATGCCGGACGCGGCGATCCGGCGGGGCCTGCGGCAGCTGGCACGCGGCGGGGAAGCCAACCTCGTCGCGCACGACCAGCCCCTCGGCTTCCCGCCCCTGCGGGCGCAGATCGCCCGGCGCCTGGCCGAGAAGGGCGTCGAGGTGGGCGCGGATCAGGTCGTGCTGGTGGATTCGGCGACGCAGGCGGTGGACCTGCTCTGCCGCTTCCTGCTCGAACCGGGCGACGCCGTTCTGGTGGATGACCCCTGCTACTTCAACTACCACGCCCTGCTGCGCGCCCACCGCGCGCGGATCGTGGGCGTGCCGCTGACGCGATCCGGCCCGGATCTCGCCGCCCTCGACGCCCTGATGGCCGAGCACCGGCCCCGCTTCTACCTCATCAATTCCGCGCTCCAGAATCCCACGGGCTCGACCCTGGCGCCGGCGACCGCGCATCGCGTGCTCAAGCTCGCGGAGGCCCACGACACCCTGATCATCGAGGACGACATCTTCGGGGATTTCGAGGTCGAGCCCTCGCCGCGCCTGGCCGGCTTCGACGGCCTGGAGCGGGTGATCCAGGTCGGCAGCTTCTCGAAGACGCTCTCGGCGGCCGTGCGCTGCGGGTTCGTCGCCCTGCGCGAGGACTGGGTGGAGCCGCTCATCGACCTCAAGCTCGCCATGAGCCTCGGCAACAGCCACCTGTCGGCGAGCCTGATGCACGGCCTTCTCACGGACGGCACCTATCGCCGCCACCTCGGGGAGGTCCGCGAAAAGCTCGCGCGGGCCATGGCGCCGGCCTTACGCCGGCTGGAAGCCTGCGGGCTGACGGCCTGGCTGGAGCCGGCCGGCGGCTTCTTCCTCTGGATGCGCCTGCCCGCGGGCGTGGATTCGGCGGACGTCGCCCGGCGCGCCCTGGCCCGCGGGCTCGTGCTCGCCCCGGGGGGTGCCTTCAGCCCCTCGTCGCTGGGCGACAGCTTCCTGCGCTTCAACGTGGCCCAATGCGCCGATCCGCGCATGATCCCGATGCTGGAGGCCGCCCTGGCCGAATGCGCGGCTTGAGGTCCGGTCGGAACGGCCCGGGGCCGGTTTTCGGGACGGAATCCGGGTCCTGTGTGCCACGCGGACCCGGTTTCGCGGGCCCATGGGTGCCCGCGCCGGAGTTTTCCGCTATGACAGGTTGACAGGGGCGTCCCCGCCTCGCCACATCCCGGCTATCATGAGCGACGCGAATCCGACGACCTCCCCCGTCCCCAGCGATGCGGCGAAGCCCCCCCTGGAGATCCTGCTCTGCGCGCCGCGCGGCTTCTGCGCCGGCGTCGTGCGGGCCATCGACGTGGTGGAACGTGCGCTGGCCATCTACGGACCCCCGGTCTACGTCCGTCACGAGATCGTGCACAACAAGTACGTGGTCGAGAGCCTGAAGCGGAAGGGCGCCGTGTTCGTGCGCGAGCTCGACGAGGTTCCGGACGGCTCCGCCCCGGTGATCTTCTCCGCCCACGGCGTCGCCAAGACGGTACCGCACAACGCCGATTCGCGTGGCCTCACCACCATCGACGCCACCTGCCCCCTGGTGACCAAGGTCCACCGCGAGGCCGAGATCCACCACAAGCGCGGCCGCCACGTGCTGCTCGTCGGCCATTCCGGCCACCCCGAGGTCGTCGGCACCATGGGCCAGCTGCCCAAGGGCTCGATCACCCTGGTGGAAGACCTTGAGCAGATCGCCGCCTTGGAGCCGGAGAACCGCGACAACCTCGCCTGGGTGACGCAGACCACCCTGTCGGTGGACGACACCCGGCACATCGTTGCGGCGCTGAAGGAGAAGTTCCCGACCATCACCGGACCGCACAAGGACGACATCTGCTACGCCACCACCAACCGCCAGGAAGCGGTGAAGCAGGTGGCCCCGCTGGTCGACGCGGTCATCGTGGTCGGCTCCTCGAACTCCTCGAACTCGCAGCGCCTGCGCGAGGTCGCCGAGCGCGTCGGCTGTCCGATCACCCGCCTCGTGCTGCGCGCCGAGGAGATCGACTGGCCAGCCTTCGAGGGCGTGCGCCGGCTCGGCCTCACCGCCGGCGCCTCGGCACCCGAGGTGCTGGTCGAGGAGATCATCGACGCCTTCGCGGCCCGCTACACCGTGACGGTGGACACGGTCTCGACGGTGGTGGAGGACATGTCCTTCCCGTTGCCGCGCGAGCTGCGCAGCGAAGCCGCCGAATAACGGCCGTTCCCACAGCCGAAACCATCCGCAGGGGCGCCGTTCGGCGCCCTTGTCCTTTTTCCGCCCCCGAGATGTTAAGCGAAGCGCCGTGGCCGTCTACACCGAGGTCTCCGACGAGGCGCTGACCGCCTTCCTCTCCGCCTACGAGATCGGCACGTTGCTCTCGTACAAGGGCATCGCCGAGGGCGTCGAGAACACCAACTTCTTCCTGCACACCACCGCCGGCTCCTACATCCTCACGCTCTACGAGAAGCGGGTGCGGGTCGAGGACCTGCCGTTCTTCCTCAACCTGATGGAGCATCTCGCCGCGCGCGGGCTCGCCTGTCCGCAGCCGATCCGCAACCGGGCCGGCGTGTCCTTGAGCGAACTCTGCGGCCGCCCGGCCGTCATCGTCAGCTTCCTGGAGGGCGTCTCGGTCAAGCGCCCCGGGATCGACCATTGCCGGGCGCTGGGAGGCGCGCTCGCGGGCCTGCACGCGGCGGGCGCCGATTTCGGCATGCGCCGGGACAACAATCTCTCTGTGGAATCCTGGGGGCCGCTGTTCCACGGCGCCGAGGCCCAGGCCGACACGGTCTCGCCCGGCCTCGCCGCGCGGGTGCGCGGGGATCTCGCCGTGCTCCAGGCCGGCTGGCCGTCAGGCCTACCCACGGGCGTGATTCACGCTGACCTCTTCACCGACAACGTGTTCTTCATCGGCGACGCCCTGTCGGGGCTGATCGACTTCTACTTCGCCTGCACCGACGCCTTCGCGTACGATCTGGCGATCTGCCTGAACGCCTGGTGCTTTGAGTCCGACGGCAGCTTCGACCGGGACAAGGGCGCGGCCCTCATCGCCGGCTACGAAGCGGTGCGCCCCCTGACCGCGGCCGAGGTGGAGGCCCTGCCGATCCTGTGCCGGGGCGCGGCCCTGCGCTTCCTGCTGACCCGCCTCGTGGACTGGCTCGACGTGCCGCCCGGCGCCCTGGTGCAGCCCAAGGACCCGCTGGAATACGACCGCCGGCTGACGTTCCACCGCACGGCGACGCAAGCGGCCGATTACGGCTGGGGCGGGTAGGGAGGCTCGGCCTCACCGGGTCCGGTCCATGGGGCACGAACCAGTGAGCGCATTTCCCTCGTCCCCGCGTGCGGGGCGAGGGGACGCGCACCGAGCGATGCGCGAACGTAGGTGCGATCCTCGCTCAGATCACTTTCAGCAAGGCTTCCGCCCCGGAAACCTCGGTCTTGGCCGGGGAATCCTCGACGTTGAGCACCCGCACCACGCCGTCCTCGACCAGCATGGCGTAGCGCTTCGAGCGCGGGCCGAGGCCGAAGCCGGCGCCGTCCATGTCGAGGCCGATGGCCTTGGCGAACTCGGCGTTGCCGTCGGCCAGGAATTCGATGCCCTCGGCGCCACTGGCCTTCTGCCAGGCGTCGAGCACGAAGACGTCGTTGACGGAGGTCACCGCCACGGCGTCGACGCCGCGCGCCTTGATCTCGGCCTGCTTCTCCACGAAGCCGGGGAGGTGGTTGCGGTGGCAGCTCGGCGTGAAGGCGCCGGGTACGCCGACGAGGACGACGCGGCGCCCCTTGAAGAGGTCGTCGGTGGTCTTGGCCTCGGGGCCGTCCGCGCCGCTCACGCGGAAGGTCACCTGGGGAAGGTGGTCGCCAACCTGGATCGTCATCCGTCGTCTCCTGAACGCTCGCGGGCGCGCCCGGCACCCGCTCTGCGGGGCGGCCTCGTGCGGTTGCGTCTAGCTCGCGGGGCCGGACCTGTCGAGTTCGCGTGAATGGAGCGCGGGGGCTCTCGCATCGCGGCGCCCTGGACAACGCCGCCCGCCCGCGTAGCATGCGGGGATGCAGACCTCCCGGCCCCGAGCTTCCCGGCCTCATATGGGTGACACCGCCTATCTCGACGGTCAGTTCCTGGTGGCGATGCCGGGGCTCACGGATTCCCGTTTCGCCCGCTCGGTGATCTACCTCTGCGCCCACTCGGCGGACGGGGCGATGGGCATCATCCTGAACAAGCCGGTATCGGACCTCAACATGCCGGACCTGCTGATCCAGCTCGACATCGCCAGCGAGACGGATGCGATCCGCCTGCGCGAGCGGGTCGGCCACATGCCGGTGCTGATGGGCGGGCCGGTGGACGCAAAGCGCGGCTTCGTGCTCCACACGGACGACTTTCACATCGACCAGTCCACGCTGATCATCGACGACGGCATCTGCCTGACCGCGACGGTGGACATCCTGCGCGCCATCGCCTCCGGCGATGGGCCCGCCAGCGCGGTGCTGGCGCTGGGCTATGCCGGCTGGCAGGCGGGCCAGCTCGAGAACGAGATCCTGGCCAATGGCTGGCTGATCTGCCCGGCCGACCCGGAGATGATCTTCCACACGGCCCTGGACGCCAAGTACGAGCGCACGCTGCGCAACAACGGCATCGATCTGGCCATGCTGTCGGTGAGCGCCGGGCACGGCTGAGGGCCGTGCGCCCGGAACCGCCTATTGCTCCACGAAGGGCGAGCCGCCGGCATCCGGGTTCATGCCCTCCACCGGCGGCTTGCGGCGTGGACGCGGGGTCGTCGCCGTGGCGGTGGGCGCCGCCGTGCTGGTGTTGACGCCGAGGCGGGTGGCGAGCGCCAGGGCCCGCGCCTCGGTGAAGCGCAGGTTGCAGAACCCATGGGCACCCTCGCGGGCATAGGTTCGGCAGAGCTGCTCGCGGTCGGAGGAGAACGCCGCCTGCTCGGTCACCACGGGGCGCAGGTCCTGTCCCTTCAGGCGCTGGCTCATCAGCTTGTAGTTCTCGCGCACCGCCCGGTCGGCGCCGCCCCGCGCGCCCTCGAACTCGCCGGCACGGGCGATCAGGCTCGCGGCGGGCGGTCCCCACAGGCCGGTCGGCGTCGTGGCGCAATCGGCTGCCGCGAAGGTGCAGACGGAGCCCGAGAGCGCCCGCACCAGCACGGCCCCGTCGAGCACGTCCAGGCGCAAGGGACACTCGCCGCCCGCCACCTCGAAGCGGCCGACGCCCTCGGGCCGACCTTCCGCGGAAACGGCCACCGGTGCGCCGCCGTTGAGGGGAACCTTGCAGGCCTCCACGGGCTGCGAGATCTTGTTGCCCGGCAGCGTGATCCGGGCGGTGGTGCCGGCGCCGGACTTCTCGAGCTTCAGGCTCCCCGTGAGCCCGTTGAGCTGCAGGTCCTGGCCCATCACGTTGTCCTCCGAGGGCGCCTTCAGCACCACGGGCTGGCGGGGCACCGGCGGCGCCTTCGGGACCTCCGCCGCCGGGGGCGGGGCCTCGCCCGGAGGGGGTGCCACGGGGGCGCTCGGCACGCCGCGCGGCGGCACCGGGGGCTTGGCGGCCCGCCCGATCCCGAACAATTCCTCGAAGAACGACTGCGCGGCGGCCGGCTGGGAGATGGACGCCAGGCACGGCGGAAGCAGGAGTGGCAGAAGAAGTACGCGGGACAGACGCATCGAGACTTTCGGGCCTATGGCGGGGGAGGCGGACGGATGCGCAGCCAAGCACTTTCACCACACACTTACCATGTGTGCACAGCCGCGCCATGGCACGAATGGGCGAACGCCACGCTCGAACGCTTCGTCCACGACTCTCTGGCGCGGCTCCGCCGAGAGCACGTGCGGCGCCCCGGCGCGACCCAGCGAGCGCATCAGAGCGTCAACGCCGGTCCGAACGATCGGATGCGCAGCGCCGCGCGCCGTCGCCTTGCGGCCTCGCGACACCCTTCTTATATCGGCCGAGACGCGGGATTAAGACCCGGCTCCGTACCGATCCGGGGTGCGAACCGGTGCCCAACCCCGTTCTCACACATTCAGTTTTGCACAGCCATGGGCCGAGCTGCTTCGGGGCTCGGCGGTCTGCTTGACCAAACGACAACAGAGGGATCCCACCATGGGTAAAGTTATCGGTATCGACCTCGGCACCACCAATTCCTGCGTGGCCGTCATGGAAGGCACGCAGCCCAAGGTCGTCGAGAATTCGGAAGGCGCGCGCACCACGCCGTCCATCGTCGCCTTCACGGACGAGGGCGAGCGTCTCGTCGGTCAGCCGGCCAAGCGCCAGGCGGTCACGAACCCCGAGCGCACCTTCTTCGCCATCAAGCGTCTCGTCGGTCGCACCTACGACGACCCGATGACGCAGAAGGACAAGGGCCTCGTGCCCTATTCGATCGTACGCGGCGACAACGGCGACGCCTGGGTCGAGGCGGACGGCAAGAAGTATTCGCCTTCGCAGATCTCCGCCTTCACCCTGCAGAAGATGAAGGAGACCGCTGAGGCGCATCTCGGCCAGCCCGTGACCCAGGCCGTCATCACGGTGCCCGCCTACTTCAACGACGCCCAGCGCCAGGCCACCAAGGACGCGGGCAAGATCGCCGGCCTCGAGGTGCTGCGCATCATCAACGAGCCGACGGCCGCGGCCCTCGCCTACGGCCTCGACAAGAAGAAGGCCGGCACCATCGCGGTCTACGACCTCGGCGGCGGCACCTTCGATGTCTCGATCCTCGAGATCGGTGACGGCGTGTTCGAGGTGAAGTCGACGAACGGCGACACCTTCCTGGGCGGCGAGGACTTCGACAACCGCGTGGTCGAGTACCTGACCTCCGAGTTCAAGCGCGAGCAGGGCATCGACCTGACGAAGGACAAGCTCGCCCTGCAGCGCCTCAAGGAAGCCGCCGAGAAGGCCAAGATCGAGCTGTCCTCGGCGACCCAGACCGAGATCAACCTGCCCTACATCACGGCCGACGCCACCGGCCCGAAGCACCTCGCGCTCAAGCTCAGCCGCGCCAAGTTCGAGTCCCTCGTGGACGATCTCGTGCAGCGCACGATCGAGCCCTGCCGCAAGGCCCTCAAGGATGCCGGCGTCTCGGCCTCCGAGATCGACGAGGTCGTGCTCGTCGGCGGCATGATCCGCATGCCGAAAATCCAGGAAGTGGTGAAGTCCTTCTTCGGCAAGGAGCCCCATAAGGGCGTCAACCCGGATGAGGTCGTGGCCATCGGCGCGGCGGTCCAGGCCGGCGTGCTCCAGGGCGACGTCAAGGACGTGCTGCTCCTCGACGTGACCCCGCTGTCGCTCGGCATCGAGACCCTCGGCGGCGTGTTCACCCGCCTGATCGACCGCAACACCACGATCCCGACGAAGAAGAGCCAGACCTTCTCGACGGCCGAGGACAACCAGAACGCGGTCACCATCCGGGTCTTCCAGGGTGAGCGCGAGATGGCGGCCGACAACAAGATGCTCGGCCAGTTCGACCTGATGGGCATTCCGCCGGCCCCGCGCGGCATGCCGCAGATCGAGGTGACCTTCGACATCGACGCCAACGGCATCGTCAACGTGACGGCCAAGGACAAGGCGACGAACAAGGAGCACCAGATCCGCATCCAGGCCTCGGGCGGTCTGTCCGACGCCGACATCGAGAAGATGGTCAAGGATGCCGAGGCCAATGCCGAGGCGGACAAGAAGCGCCGCGAGCTCGTCGAGGTGAAGAACCAGGGCGAGAGCCTCGTCCACGCCACCGAGAAGTCGGTCAAGGAGTACGGCGACAAGGTCTCGGCCGACGACAAGGGCGCCATCGAGACCGCGATCACGGCGCTCCGCACGGCCCTGGACGGCGACGACGTGGAGGTCATCAAGGCGCGCACCACAGACGTGATGCAGGCCTCGATGAAGCTCGGTGAGGCCATGTACGCCGCCAACCAGGCCGGTGAGACGGACGCCGCGGCGGGCACCGGCGAGGCCAAGAAGGACGACGTCATCGACGCCGACTTCCAGGAAGTCGATGACAAGGACCAGAAGAAGCGCGCATAACGCCTTCATCTGAGCGCGGGGCCGGAGCGATCCGGCCCCGCGTCATGTCTCGCTCCTGCCGACAGCGGGCGGGAGCGGTCCATGGCGAATGAGTTCCATGGCGAATGAGTCAGGACCGCTGGGTTTGATCGGGGACGGCGCCACCGCGACGAATCGGGACGCCGTGGGACTTTGAGGACGGGAATGTCGAAGCGGGACTATTACGAGATCCTGGGCGTCTCCAAGACCGCGACCGACGGCGAGATGAAGGTCGCCTTCCGCAAGCTCGCCATGAGCTACCACCCGGACCGCAATCCGGGGAACGCGGAGGCCGAGCTCAAGTTCAAGGAAATCAACGAGGCCTACCAGTGCCTCTCCGACGGCCAGAAGCGCGCCGCCTACGACCGCTTCGGCCATGCCGCCTTCCAGCAGGGCGGGGGGGGCGGACCGGGCTTCGGCAACGAGTTCGGCGACTTCATGTCGGACATCTTCGACAACTTCTTCGGCGACGGCCGGGCCGCTCCGGGTGGCGGACGGGGTGGTGCGCGCGGTGGCCCGAGCCGCGAGCGTGGCGCGGATCTGCGCTACAATCTCGAGATCTCCCTGGAAGAGGCCTTCGCCGGCAAGGCCGAGACCATCAAGATGGCGACCTCGGTCACCTGCGAGGTCTGTTCGGGCTCGGGCGCCAAGGCCGGTTCGAAGCCGCGCCCCTGCCAGACCTGCGGCGGCTATGGCCGGGTGCGGGCGGCACAAGGCTTCTTCGCCATCGAGCGCACCTGCCCGAACTGCCACGGGCGCGGCGAGATGATCGACGACCCCTGCGGCGCCTGCAGCGGCGCCGGCCGGGTCACCCGCGAGCGCACCCTCTCCATCAACGTGCCGGCGGGCGTCGATGACGGTCTGCGCATCCGGCTGGCCGGCGAGGGCGAGACCGGCCTGCGCGGTGGGCCGGCGGGCGACCTCTACGTCTTCCTCTCGATCAAGCCGCACGAGTTCTTCCAGCGCGACGGCGCCGACCTGTTCTGCCGCGTGCCGATCTCCATGGTGACGGCGGCGCTCTCGGGCGAGATCACCGTGCCGGTGATCGACGGCTCGCAGACGCAGGTGCGCGTCCCGGCCGGCACTCAGACGGCCAAGCAATTCCGCATCAAGGGCAAGGGCATGCCAGTCCTGCGCTCGCGCGATGTCGGCGACCTGTACATCCAGGTCTTCGTCGAGACGCCGCAGAATCTCTCGAAGCGGCAGCGCGAACTTCTGCAGGAATTCGACCAGTCGGCATCGGATGAGAACCACCCGGAGAGCGCCGGCTTCTTCTCGAAGGTCAAGGATTTCTTCGAGGCCTTCGGCGGCACCGCGCGCACGTGATGGTGTTCCCGGCCGGGCATCGATTGGCCCAGGGATCAAAAGACGGCCGAGCCGGTTCTATGATGTGGCGGTCCGGCACCGCCCGCCCGATCTCGCCGACCGGTCGACTGCGTCCCGTGGATGCCAGCTTGACTGCCGAAGAGGTTCGTCGTCTAGCCTTTCCTTCCCAACCCGTGATCTGAGGACAGTGGGTCTTGCCGCCGCTACGCCGCTCCAGCGCCAAAGACGACCTCGCCTCCGGTGCCAACAACCGTACGCGACGGGACCCGCTGGAGGACGAGGCGCGCTTCCTGCGTTCCTGGTTCGAGCGTCCCCTCGTCACCGGGGCGGTCACGCCGTCCGGGCGTATGCTCGCCCGCACCATGGCTTCCTACGTCGATCCGCGCGTGAGCGGCCCGGTGATCGAGCTCGGCCCCGGCACGGGCCCGGTGACGGAGGCCCTGGTCCGGCGCGGCGTCGAGCAGGAGCGGCTGATTCTGGTCGAGTACAACCCGGATTTCTGCAAGCTCCTGCAGAAGCGCTTTCCGCGCGCCACCATCGTGCGCGGCGACGCCTACAACATCCGCGAGACCCTCGGGACGATGCTGGCCGAGAAGGCCGCCGCCATGGTGTCGAGCCTGCCGCTCTTCACAAAGCCCCTGGAGCAGCGCCTCGACCTGCTGAACACCGCCCACGCGATGATGCATCCGAGCGCGCCCTTCGTGCAGTTCACCTACGCGGTGGTGCCGCCGATCCCAGCCCGGTGCGATGCGGGCACCTACACGGCCAGTCGCTCGAACCGGGTCTGGCTGAACCTGCCGCCCGCCCGGGTCTGGGTCTATCGCCGGCCCTGAGGCCGAATCCGAACCCGAGATGAAGGGCGATCTCAGATCGCATTCAGTGGACCTGCCTTAGCTCCAGGAACAAGGGCGCCATGGCGCCCGCGCGCATGGACAGGGAGGTTCTCATGACCACATCACGGATCGGATCGGTGCGGGGCTTCCGCGCCCTGGTCGCTGCCCTGGCGATCACCGGCAGCGTCGGCGCCGCCACGATCGCAGAAGCTGCCCCCGCCTTCGCGCAGCCCACGTTCTCCGAACGGGCCGGCGCCACCCCCGTGCAGTACTGGGGCGATCACGGCGGCTGGGGCCATCACCGCCATCACCACCACGACCGGGGCTACGGTCACCGCCACCACGGCCACGGACGCGACCACGGCTGGGGTCACCGCCACCACGGCGGCTGGGGTCATCGCGACCATGGCTGGGGCCACCGTCATCACGGTCACCACCACCATCATCGCGGCCACGGCCACTACGATTACTGACGCGCCGGACGCTTACCCCGCGATCCGCTCCAGGATCGCGGGCCTGTCGGCCGGCGCGACCGCATCGATCCGGTAGACCGCCCGCACGGCCGCCTCGGCCCGGTCGGCAGCATCCCCGTCGCGGGCGTGAATCGTGGCGAGCGGCTGGCCCCGTTCGATCCGGGCGCCGGCGCGGGGCAGGCCGGTGAGGCCGACGCTCGGATCGATGGCATCCTGCGGCCGGGTGCGGCCGCCGCCAAGACCGATCACCGCAAGCCCGAGGTCCCGCGTCGCCACCGACACGACGAAGCCGTCCGCTTCCGCGAGCACGGGACGGATGACGGGCGCCGCCGGCAGGTGATGGCCGGACCGCTCCAGGATGTCGGTCGGCCCGCCGAGCGCCGCGACCATCCGGGCGAACACCTCCGTGGCCCCGCCGGAGTCCAGCGCGGCTTCGAGGCGCGCGCCCGCCTCGGCGGCATCGGCGCAGAGCCCCCCCACCACCAGCATCTCGGCGGCGAGCGCCAGGGTCACGGCGTGGAAGGCGGGCTCGCGGATGCGTCCGGTGAGGTAGTCGAGGGTGTAGGCGACCTCCAGGGCGTTGCCGGCCGCCGAGGCGAGGGGGGAATCCATGTCGGTGATCAGCGCCACCGTGCGCAGGCCCGCGCCTTGCGCCACGCCGACGATGCTGGTGGCGAGGTCCCGCGCTTGCGCGCGCCGCGCCATGAAGGCGCCGGAGCCCGTCTTGACGTCCATGACGAGGCCGTCGAGGCCGGCGGCGAGCTTCTTGGAGAGGATCGAGGCCGTGATGAGGTCGAGGCTCTCCACCGTGCCGGTGACGTCGCGAATCGCATAGAGGCGCCGGTCCGCCGGGGCGAGGTCGGCGGTCTGGCCGATGATGGCGCAGCCGACTTGCGCCGTGACGCGCCGGAACCGATCGAGATCCGGCGTCGCGTCGTAGCCCGGAATGCTGCCGAGCTTGTCCAGGGTGCCGCCGGTATGGCCGAGGCCGCGCCCCGAGATCATCGGCACGTAGCCGCCGCAGGCCGCCACCATGGGGGCGAGCGCGAGGCTGACGGCGTCGCCGACCCCGCCGGAGGAATGCTTGTCGAGGACAGGGCCGGGCAGGTCCCAGGCCAGCACGGTGCCGGAACTGGTCATGGCGCGGGTCAGCGCCACGCGTTCGCCGAGCGAGAGGCCCCGGAAGAACACCGCCATGGCGAAGGCCGCCGCCTGCCCCTCGGTGACGCTGCCCTCGGTCAGGCCGGCGACGAAGGCCGCGATGTCGTCGGGCGCGAGTTCGCCGCCGTCGCGCTTGGCCCGGATGAGTTCCTGCGGCAGCCTCACCGGACCGTCCTCCGGCCGGCGGCCGTCCTCGGGCCGGCGGCCGCCACCAGGGCGGCGTGCAGGCTGCTGGCCCCGAGGCGGAACGTGCGGGGCGAGACCCAGTCCGGCCCCATGATCCGGTCGGCGAGGCCGAGGTAGCGGGCCGCATCCGCCACATCGCGCAGGCCGCCCGAGACCTTGAGGCCCACGCTGCGCCCGCCCGCGTGCTCGCGGATGGCGAGCAGCATCGCCTCGGCCGCCTCCGGCGTCGCGGAGACCGGGCTCTTGCCGGTGGAGGTCTTGATGAAGTCCGCCCCCGCCTCAATGGCGAGGCGGCTCGCACCGGTGATCGCGTCCGGGCTCGCGAGGGTTCCGGTCTCGAGAATCACCTTGAGAAGGCGGTCCCCGTCGCAGACCTCGCGCAAAGCCGCCACCATCGCGCGGGCCGTGGCGCTGTCACCGGCCAGGAACGCGCGGTAGGGCAGCACGAGGTCGATCTCGTGGGCGCCATCCGCAATCGCCTCCGTGGTGTCCTCCACCGCCCGCTCGATGTCCGTGCCCCCGTCGGGGAAGTTGATCACCGTGGCGATCCGCACGGGCGTGCCCCCGAGGAGGCGGGCCGAGCGGCCGACATAGCGGGGCCAGACGCAGACCGCCGCCACGGCGCTGGCGCGGGCCGCGCGGCAGAGCGTGTCGATGGCGGCCTCGGAGCAGGCCTCGCCGAGATCGGTGAGGTCGAGGAGGGGCAGGGCGCGCCGGGCGGTCGCCGCGTCCGCATCGGCGCCCTCCGGGCTCCCGTCGGGCAGGGTCATGTCGTCGGTCTTCATGTGGTGGGCGTCCCCGTCATCGAATTCCTGGACTCGAGATTTCTGAGCTCAACCTCAACGCGCGGGCAGGCGGGCGACGAAGGCGGTCACGAGGCGGGCGAGGTCGTCGCCCGCGCGAGCGGCCGCAGCCTTCGTTTCCGCGTGATGGGGATCGCCGTCGCCGATGCCGGCCCCCAAATTGGTCACCACCGAGATCGCCGCGACCCGCAAGCCGTAGAAGCGGGCCAGGATCACCTCCGGCACCGTCGACATGCCCACGAGGTCCGCCCCGAGGCGCCCGGCCATGCGGACCTCGGCGGGCGTCTCGAAACTCGGGCCGGAGAACCAGGCATAGACCCCCGCGTGCAGCGGGATGCCCGCCTCGGCGGCTGCGGCGCCAAGATGCGCCCGCAGGGCGGTGTCGTAGGCCCCGACCATCGGCACGAAGCGGGCGTCGCTGGCCTCGCCGACGAGGGGGTTGAGGCCGGAGAGGTTGATGTGGTCGCTCAAAGCCACCAGGCTGCCCGGCCCGGCGGCCGGCATCAGCGAGCCGGAGGCGTTGGTGAGGAGAAGAGCCTCCGCCCCGAGGGCACGCACAACGCCGACCGGCACGCGCATCGCGGCGGCGTCGCCGGCTTCGTAGGCATGGGCCCGGCCCTCGAGGACCAGCACGCGCCGCCCGGCGAGCAGCCCCGCATGCAGGGCGCCGCCATGGCCGCTGACGCCGGGGCGCGGAAATCCGGGGATCTCCGCGTAGGATACCGAGACCGCTTCCGCGAGCCCCCGCGCGAGGCCGCCGAGGCCGGTACCGGTGACGATGGCGCAGGCGAAGGGGCCGCCGAGGCCCCGCGCGCGCAGGAGTCCGGCCGCGGCCTCGACGGCGGGCTCGGGTGCGCGTGAATTCGAAGCGGGCGGGTCGGCCTCGGGCAAATCCGGTTCAGACATGGCGGCCGAGGTTCTCCGGACCGAAGGATTCCGGCAGCAGGGTCGCGAGGGTGAAGGCGCCGCGCACGCCCGCGCCGTCGGCGACGTGGATGATGACATCGGGCCCGGCAAATTCGCGGATGCGCTGGCGGCACGCGCCGCAGGGCGTCACCAGCCCGGGGCCCGGACCGAGCACCAGCATCTCGGCGATCGCCCGCCCGCCCCCCGCCGCCATGGCGGCGATGGCACCGGCCTCGGCGCAGGTTCCGACCGGATAGGCCGCGTTCTCGACGTTGCAGCCGGCATACACGGCCCCGCCCGCGTCGCGAAGGGCCGCCCCCACCGGGAAGCCTGAATAGGGCGCGTAGGCCCGCGCCTGCGCGGCGCGCGCGGCCTCGAACAGCCGGGCGAGTTCCGGGCTCATGCGGATGGGGTCATGCGGGTCAGGGTCATGCGGCGTGTCGGCTCTGCGGTATCCCGCAGCTTAAGGCACCAAGCGCTGGACCTGTCGAGGGTGTCGGGCGAAGGTCCCGCGCGGGGGCCCTGATCGACAGCGGGCCACAGCCCTCTTAAGTGAGGGGGGACGGAGCGGGAGGCGACGGGGATCATGTTGGGACGGTTCGAGCGGGGAGCCTCTGGCGAGGCGGTGGTCGAGTACGGCGACGGCACCATGCGGGTGGTCAAGCCCGGCAGCTTCGTGCGCTGTGCGGTGACGGGCGAGCCGATCGCCCTCGACGCCCTGCGCTACTGGAGCGCGGCCCGGCAGGAAGCCTATGTCAGCCCCGAGGCGGTGATGAAGCGCCTCGCCGAGTTCGGGCGCCCGGCCTAGCCGGAGCGTCACAGGACCGCGCCGAGCTGCGCGCGCAGTGCGGCCGGATCGGCGAAGTCCAGGCGCACGGGCAGCACAGCTACGCCTGCCGCGAAGGGGCGGGCGAGGCGGACATGGTCCTTGGCCGTGGTGACGAGATCGGCCCCCAGGCTCCGCGCCTCGGCGGCGAGCCGGTCGGTGTCGCGGGCCGTGTAGGGATGGTGATCCGGAAAGGCGCGGGTGGCGGCGACCTCCGCCCCGGCCTCGCGCAGGCTCGCGAAGAATTTTTCCGGGCGGCCGATGCCCGCGAAGGCAAGGACGCGGCGCCCGGTGAAAACGCCGCCGGGCACAAGACGCGCGCGGTGGACGGGCAGGCCCCGCGCCCGGGCCGCCTCCGCGACGGGCTCGGCCTTCGGCCCGTCGCCGACGAGCACGAGACCGTGGACGTGGCGCCATTGCCGGGCGAGGGGCGCCCGCAGGGGCCCAGCGGGGAAGGTCCGCCCGTTGCCGATCCCGGCGCCGGCATCCAGCACCGCGAAGGCGAGGTCCTTGGCGAGGCTCGGGTTCTGCAGGCCGTCATCCATCACCACGATGTCGGCCCCCCGCTCCGCGCAGAGCCGGGCGCCGGCCGGACGGTCGCGAGCCAGGACGGTCGGGCCCGCGCGGGCCAGCAGCAGCGCCTCGTCGCCGACATCCATCGCGCCATGCCGCTCCGGATCGACCGCGACGGGGCCGGACAGGCGCCCGCCATAGCCCCGGGTGAGGAAGCCGGGGCGCGCGCCGAGTTCGCCCAGCAGGGCCGCGATGGCGAGGGCGGTCGGGGTCTTTCCGGCGCCGCCGAGGGTGAAGTTGCCCACGCACAGCACGGGGCAGGGCGCCCGCGCCCCCGCCCGGTCCATGCGCGCGGCGGTGTGGCGCCCGTAGAGGGCGCCGAGGGGCCCGAGGAGGCGCGCGGCCGGGTGGCCGGGCGGCCCATCCCAGAAGGTGGGGGCGCGCATCAGCCCCGCCTCACGAGGCCGCCATCGCCCGGAGATTCATCTGCGCGATGAAGGGGTCGAGCACCGTGAAGGTGCGGGCGACCGCACCCTCCAGGGGACGGAGGGCGGTCGCGCCCGCCCGGTTCATCGCCTCGATGCGAGGGCGATCCCCGAGCAGGTCGTTCAGAGTCGCGGCGAGGTCGTCCGCATCGACCACCGAGAGGGCACCGCCGGCCGCGTCGAGGGCGCGGTAGACCTGGGTGAAGTTGTGGATGTGGGGGCCATGCAGCACGGCCGCGCGCAGTCGCGTCGGCTCGATCGGGTTCTGACCGCCATGGGGCACCAGGGAACCGCCGAGATAGACGATGCGGCCGAGCCGGTAGAACAGGCCGAGTTCGCCCAGGGTGTCGGCAACGTAGAGGTCGACGCCGCCGTGGGGACGCCCGCCCTGGGAGCGCCGGGCGCTCGACAGGCGCTCGCGCGCCGCGCAGGCCGCGACCTCGCCGCCGCGATGGGGATGGCGCGGCACGACGATGGTGAGCAGGCGCGGCCAGCGCGCGCGCAGGATGGCATGGGCGCGAGCGGCCACGGCGTCCTCGCCCGGGTGCGTGCTCGCCGCGACCCAGACGGGCCGGTCGCCGACGAGGTCGCGCAGGTGGGCAAGTTGCTGCCCGTCCGCCGGCGGCACCTCGGAATCGTATTTCAGGTTGCCGGCGATGCTGACGCGCGGCGCCCCGAGACGCCGGAAGCGGTCGGCATCGTCGTCGGTCTGGGCGAGGCAGATCGTGATCCGTGCGAGCAGCGCCTCGGCGGTGCGGGGCGCACGGGCCCAGCCCCGGGCGGAGCGCTCGGACATTCGCGCATTGACGAGGAGGAGGGGGATGCCGCGCGCGTGCAGGGAGACCACGGTGTTGGGCCAGATCTCGGATTCGGCCACCAGGGCGAGATCCGGGCGCCAATGGTCGAGGAAGCGCCCGATCCAGCGGGGCGCGTCAAGGGGCATGTACTGGTGCACGGCCCCGGCCGGAAGGCGCCGGCCGATGAGCTCCGCGGCGCTGCGCGTACCCGTGGTGACCAGGACCGAGAAGCCGCGCGCGATCATGCCGTCCACGAGGCCCACGAGGGAGAGCGCCTCGCCGACGCTGGCCCCATGCATCCAGACCAAGCGCCCGAGGGGACGGGCCCGGGCGGGTAGGCCGCGGCGCTCGGCAAGGCGGCCTGAATCCTCCTTGCCCCGCCGCGAGCGCCAGGCGAGGAGGCCCACCAACGCCGGCTCGCCGAAATAGAGTCCGTAGCGATACGTCTTCAGGATCGTCGTGAGGGGCGGGGCCTTGCGCATGGTCCTCACGCCGGGCTGCCCACGCGGTCGGCGACCGGGTCGGGACGGCCGACGCGGTCGGGACGTCCGACCAGGGTGTAGGCACGGTCGTGGACCCGATTCATCTCGGCTTCGAGCTGCTGGCGCAGGGCCTCGAAAGCCTCGGGCGCGACCTCACGGGGCACGCGGACCGGCGTTCCGAACACCATCGCGCCCCGGCCGAAGGGCAGGCCGAGGCAGGCCCGATCCCAGGAGTTGAAGCGCCAGTGCCGGCTCGTCACCACGGCGACGGGCACGATGGGCCGGCCGGAGAAGCGGGCGAGGGTGAGGATGCCCGCATCCGCCCGGCGCGAGATCTTCGGCACGTCCGCGCTGAAGGCCACGGTCTCGCCATCCTTGAGGGCGCGCAGCATGGCGCGCAGGCCCTCGGCCCCGCCCTTGGCCCGGGCGTCCCGGACCACGCGTCCGCGCGCCCCCGAAGCCCGGATCACGCGCACGCCCATGCGGGTCAGAGCAATGGTGTTCACGTTGCCGTCGGCGGAGCGGGAGATGATCGTGGCGATCCGGTCGTGCGGCCGCTTCATGAACGAGATCATCGTGTGCTGGCCGTGCCACATGCCGGCGATGAACGGGCCGAGGCCGTCGAGCCAGGGATCGGGGTCGGCCGGCTCCACCGTGAAGCGGTTCGTCCGGCGCACGAGGCGCAGGTAGCCGCCGGCCAGGATGCCGAGGGCCTGCTGGACCGCGGCTGAGCGGCCGATCCGTTTGATGAGGCTCATGCCATCGCTTTCGCGTCGCGGCCCATCGTGGGCACCGGCCCCGTCGCGGCCGAACTCCGGCGATGGCCGCGGGGCCTTCTGGCGCCCGGCCCCCGGTGGGCCGCCGCCGATTTCGGTCCGGCGCTGTCTAGCTCCGATCCGGGACCCGGCGCAACGCCGCCCAGCGCTCGGCGCGGACACACAGGGCTGCATGTCGCCATCGGACCCTTGTTTGGAGCAATTCCAGACTGTAGATTGGAATAAATCCAAAGAGAGCACCTACGATGATCGGACATGCCGCCCACGCCTCTGCTGGCTCCCCGGATATGCCGGCCCACCCGAATGTCCCGGGTCCATCGCCCCATCCCGACGCGGAGGCGCGGCGCGCTTTCGTGCTGCGCTACGTCCAGCCGGGCCTCGCCGGGCTGATCGACGGCTCGGTCTCGACGCTGGCACCGATCTTCGCCGCCGCCTTCGCCACCCACAGCAACGGCGCGACCTTCCTGGTCGGCCTGGCGGCATCGATCGGCGCGGGCATCAGCATGGGCTTCACCGAGGCCCTGTCCGACGACGGGGCGATCACGGGCCGGGGTACGCCGTGGATGCGCGGGCTCGTCTGCGGCACCATGACCACGCTCGGCGGCCTCGGGCACACGCTTCCCTACGCGATCCCCGATCATTGGCCGAACGCGTTCTGGCTCGCGACGGCGCTCGCCATCGTCGTGGTGGCCCTGGAACTCCTGGCGATCTCGGCGATCCGGACCCGCTACATGGCGACACCGTTCTGGCGCGCGACCCTGCAGGTAGTGCTCGGCGGCGCCCTCGTGCTGGCGGCCGGCATCGCCATCGGAAGCGCGTGAGGATCGGGTCGGCGGGTTGACCCCCGGACCCGGATGGGGCGATGGCGGGCGCCACGCGCCCGATCACCCGCCGACCTCGACCGGAGGACGATGTTCCGCCTCGCCCATCTGACCGACCCGCATGTGGGGCCGCTGACCCGGCCGCGCCTGCGCCAACTCCTCAGCAAGCGCGCCACCGGCTACGTGAACTGGCAGCGCGGCCGCAAGGACGCGCACGACATGGAAGTGCTGGCCGCCATCGTGGCGGACCTGCGCGCTCGAGAGCACGACCACGTGGCCTGCACGGGCGACCTCTGCAACATCGGCCTGCCCAGCGAGTGGTCCACCGCGAAGGTCTTCCTGGAGGCTTTAGGGGCGCCCGAGGCCGTCAGCTTCGTGCCCGGCAACCACGATGCCTACGTGCGTGGCTCCCTGGAGGGGCTGCTCCATGCCTGCGGCGCCTGGACCTCCGGCGATGACGGCCTCCAGGGCCATTTCCCCTATCTGCGCCGGCGCGGACCCGTGGCCCTGGTCGGCCTGTCCTCGGCGATTCCCACCAAGCCCTTCGCGGCCACCGGCCGGCTCGGACCGGCACAGATCGCGGCGGCCGAGGCCCTGCTCGTCGTCCTGGCCGCGGAGCCTGAGCCGCCCTGCCGCGTGGTGATGATCCACCACCCCTCGCATCCCGGCGGGACGACGCCCGCGCGCGCACTCACCGACGCGGGGGCCTTCACGGCGATGATCGGACGGGTCGGGGCGGAGTTGATTCTGCACGGCCACAACCACGTGCGCAGCGTGGCCTTCGTGCCGGGGCCGGACGGGGCGGCGATCCCGGTGGTCGGAGCCGCTTCCGCCTCGGCGCGGGGGGACGCACGGCACCACCGTGCGAGCTACCACCTCTATACGATCACCCGCGAAGGGACGGGATACGCCGTCGCGGGTGTCGAGCGCGGTCTCACGGAGACCGGCATCATCGCGGATCTGGGTCCGCTCGGGCTCACTCGGCCATGAGGCCGGCCGGGCGAGCCCGTAAAAGGTCAGGCGTGCGCGAGGATGCCGGGGCGCAAGCTGAGGCTCGCCTCGTAACGCTCGGCCTGGAGTCTCGTCAGACCACTGACGAGAACGGCTTCGCCGCGATAGACCGTGTAGGTGCCGTCATGGGTCGGCTTCACGCGAATCACGTTGGACATGGCTGTCACCTTGTCGAGAAGGTTAAAACGCGAAATCTTTCGGCGGAGACCAACCCTTAACGTGGTATTCAGACTACGCAAGTGCCTTACTCGACTACTCAGATCAAATTGATCCCGCAGTGCAGCGCTATATTCAGTATTTCACGGGGTCCGACGAGAATCGTGCGCGGATTCAACGAGGCGAGCCGGTTGCACCGCAATACGACGCTCTGGGGATGCCGGGCGATTTGATCCGGCCGATTGGATCAGCGCGATACAGTATGCCGCCGCGCGATCGCCGAACGCGACGAGCCGAAACATGGGAACGCGCGCGACGCGAACGCTTCACGCAAGGACGATTCGCTGATGGGGGAGGATAAGCCTGGCAGGGGGAGGCTTGGCGCGCCCACGGGGAATCGAACCCCGGTCTGATCCGTGAGAGGGACCTGTCCTAACCGCTAGACGATGGGCGCGGACCGGAGGGAGGCATTGGCTGATCGCTGCGGCGATCCGTGCTTCCCGGCCGATGGGCGATCGTATAGCGAGGGTCGCGCGGCGCCACAAGACCCGAAATGCCTGGATCGCCGCCCGACCGACGTTTTTGAATCGAAGGACCCATCCCTTGCCGGGACTGCACGATGACCTGACGGACGCGGACGGCCCCGGGGCCCTGCACACGACCCTCGACGACGATGCGGCCACGGAGCGCCTGGACCGGGCCCTGGCCCGGGCCTTCCCTGATGTCTCGCGCTCGCGGCTGCAGGACCTGATCCGGGCCGGGCACGTGCGCCGGAACGGCACCATCAGCCTGGACCCGTCCGTGAAGGTGGGTCCCGGCGCCGAACTCGCGGTGGTAATGCCGGAGGCAGTGGCGCCGGAGCCGGCGGCCGAGCGCCTGGACCTTGTGATCGTCCATGAGGACGACGATCTCATCGTCATCGACAAGCCGGCAGGGCTCGTGGTCCACCCGGCCCCGGGCCACGATTCCGGGACCCTAGTGAACGGGCTGATCGCTCATTGCGGCGCCAGCCTCTCGGGCATTGGCGGGGTGCGCCGGCCCGGCATCGTCCACCGCCTCGACAAGGACACGAGCGGCCTCCTGGTGGTAGCCAAGAACGATCTCGCCCATGCGGGACTGACGGCGCAGTTCGCCGATCACGGCCGCACCGGTCCCCTGGAGCGGGCCTACTTGGCCCTGGTCTGGGGCGTGCCGGAGCCGCGCATCGGCACGATCGAGGCGAAACTCGCGCGCAGCGTCCGCAACCGCGAGAAGATCGCCGTGGTGCGCGGTGAGACCGGCCGGCACGCGATCACGCATTACCGGACGGAGGCGGCGCTCGGACAGGAGGGAACGGTCGCGCTGGTCCGCTGCATCCTGGAGACGGGCCGCACGCACCAGATCCGCGTGCACATGAGCCATCGCGGCCATCCGCTCCTCGGCGACGCGGTCTATGGCGGCGCCTTCAAGACCAAGGCGAGCCGGCTGTCGGAGGCGGCACGCGGTGCCCTCGACACCCTGGGCCGGCAGGCCCTGCACGCAAGCGTGCTCGGCTTCGCGCATCCGCGCACCGGGGAGACGCTGCATTTCGAGAGTCCGTTGCCGCCGGACATGCGCGACCTGATCGCGAAGCTGAGGGCCGGCCCGTAGCGGGGCTGCCACAGTCAAGCCCGCGCGGGCGTGCGCCAGGACACGCCGGCATGCGGCTTTTCGTGTCATGAATGACCCAAGCGAGATCCCGCGCGTTGACGCTGACTTGGTGCTGCGCGTCGCCTTTCCGAGACCACCGCTTTCCCGCTAAGATGGGGAATCGGGCGGCCGGCTCAAGGGAGCGGCGGTCCGCTTGCGACCGCCCGTTCGGGGGTCCTTTCAAGGAGGTAAGATCATGGCCGGCGCATTGCCAGTGCTCGCCACCGAAGGTGGCCTCTCCCGCTACCTCGACGAGATCCGCAAGTTTCCGATGCTGGAGCCGAACGAGGAGTTCACGCTCGCGAAGGACTGGCGCGAGAAGGGTGACCGCAACGCCGCCCACCGCCTCGTCACGTCCCACCTGCGCCTCGTGGCCAAGATCGCCATGGGCTACCGCGGCTACGGCCTGCCGATCGGCGAGGTCGTATCCGAGGGCAATGTCGGCCTGATGCAGGCGGTCAAGCGCTTCGAGCCGGACAAGGGCTTCCGGTTGGCCACCTACGCCATGTGGTGGATCAAGGCCGCGATCCAGGAATACATCCTGCGCTCGTGGTCCCTCGTGAAGATGGGCACCACCGCCAACCAGAAGAAGCTGTTCTTCAACCTGCGCAAGGCCAAGGGTCGGATCTCGGCGCTCGACGAGGGCGACCTCAAGCCGGATCAGGTGGCGCAGATCGCCGTCAAGCTCGGCGTCCCCGAGCAGGAGGTGATCGACATGAACCGTCGCCTCTCGGGCGACACCTCCCTTAACGCGCCCCTGCGCGAGGAGGGCGAGGGCGAGTGGCAGGACTGGCTCGTGGACAACAGTCCGAGCCAGGAGACCGTGCTCGCCCGCGAGGAGGAGGGGCAGAATCGCCTCTCCGCCCTGCGGGACGCCCTCTCAGTGCTCAACCCGCGCGAGCGCCGGATCTTCGAGGCCCGCCGCCTCGCCGACGACCCGATCACCCTGGAGGACCTCTCCGGCGAGTTCGGTGTCTCGCGCGAGCGTGTCCGCCAGATCGAGGTCCGCGCCTTCGAGAAGATCCAGGAGGCGGTCAAGCGCAACCTCGCCACCCGCGAGGCCCCCCGCGCCGAGGCACACGCCTGAGGCGCCAGGAAACACACGCGACATGAAACGAGAACGGCCCCCAGGAAGGAATCCCGGGGGCCGTTCTCGTTCGGAGATAGCGGAACGTGGGTTCAGGTACTCAGCGCCACTGGTCGAAGGCCTTCTGCAGCACCTGCGTCCCGGCGCTGCCCTTCTCGAAGGCGACGATGCCGCGCTGGCCGGCGCTGAACTTCAGGGTCACGTCGAACCAGTTCTTGCGCAGCAGGATGTCGGTATTGCGCTCGACGTCGCTGGGCAGGGAGGAGAGCCCGATCAGGAACAGGTTCTCGCGGACCCGCACCGGCAAGCCGGAGACCGGCGAGCCGCGCGCGCCCTCCTCGTCCTTGCCCTGAAGCAGCCCGATGTCCTGGACGCCGTGCCGGGCGGCGTTCGGCCCGCTCGGCGTAAAGACGAGCTCGATGGTGTGCGAGGCCGGCAGGGTGGCATCGAGGTTCCGGCGCAGGGTCATGACCAGAGACAGCCCGGCATCGGGGAAGTCGGCGGTGGCGCGCACCACCGTCTCGAGCTGCTGGCCCTGCTCGCCCGGCACCGTGTCGAGGCGCCAGAGCACGCGGCCCTGCGTGGCGTTCGGCGCCGCGTTGGCGCCGGCGGCGGTGTTCTCCTCGTAGAGGACGCCGCGCTGCGCGACGGTCAGGTCCGGCTCGCTCGCGGCGGGGGCCGCCGGCGTAGGTGCCGAGCGCCGCGCCTGGGCCGGCCGCTCGGCCGGGGCCGCCTCGCCGCCGACCCGGTCGGCGAACTTCGAATCCGTCCCGTCCTGGCCGCCATCCTGCATCTCGGTCGCGACGGGCTGGAGATCGGCCGGCTTGTCACGGAGCAGGAAGGCCGCGACGGCGATCAGCCCAATCACCACGACGAGGATGCTGCCGACGAAGAGGTTGCGCAGCAGCCGGGTGCGACCCTCGCGGGGCGCCACCACGTCGATGCGCGGGCGCTGGCGCTGGCCGTTCCCGTCCTGAGCCGACGGCTCGGGGTTCTCCGCCGCCGGCTCGGCCTGCGGTGTGCCGGCCTCTTCGTCGTTCACCGCCACGAAAGGGGGCGCCTTGCTCTTGCGCGCCTGTATCCGCACGGCGGGCTCCGCCGCGGAATCGAAGGGCGGGCGGGCGGAAGGCTCCGGGACGACGGGGGATACGGGCGCGACCGGAGGCAGGCCTGCGCCGGGCAGATCCGATTTCGGAAACTCCGCCTTGGGCAGGTTAAGCGACTCCGAGCTCAGCTCCGGTGGCCCCGGCTCCGGCAGGTCCGCCGCCGAGGATCTCGGCTCGGGGGGCGACGTCTCGGGGGCGGGGGCCTCCGGGCCGACAGCCTGGGAGACGCCCGGCTGCGGTGTGGATTGGTCCGCGATGTCGTTGGCCGGGCTCGGGACGAAGGGTGCAGGCTCCGCGGCCGGCGGGGGCGGCGCGGCGTGATCCTGCTCGAGGCGCAGGATGGCCGCCTCGAGGGCGTTACGCTCCAGGTCGATGTCGTCTTCCGACAGGGGCGGGTCGAGGGAGCGCAACTGCCCGAGGAGCGCGCCGCGCGCGCGTTCGTAGACCGCATGGCGCAGGGCCGGCGAGCGGTCCGGCATCGCGTCGAGTGCCCGTGCCAGAAGTGGGTAATAGTCGGCCATCGTGCCTCAGGTCCGCCTCGTCCCGGCGGCCGGTCGGCCGCGCCCCGTCCCGCCCATCCACGGGACGGGGCGCCGCGCGGCCATCGTGAACGCGGCGGCATTGTCCGCGTACGGCCGCGCCGCCATCAAGGAGAAAACGCGTCAGTCCTCGAAGGGGTTGTGCATGAGGATGGTGTCGTTGCGTTCCGGCGAGGTCGAGAGCAGCGCCACGGGGGCACCGATCAGTTCCTCGATCCGGCGCACGTACTTGATCGCCTGGGCCGGCAGGTCGGCCCAGGAGCGGGCGCCGGCGGTCGTGCCCGGCCAGCCCTCGATGATCTCGTAGATCGGCTCGACCTTGGCCTGCGCCGCCTGGTTGGCGGGGAGGTGGTCCACCACCTCCCCGTCGAGGCGGTAGCCGGTACAGACCTTGATGGTCTCGAAGCCGTCGAGGATGTCGAGCTTGGTGAGCGCGATGCCGTCGATGCCCGAGGTCCGCACGGTCTGGCGCACCAGCACCGCGTCGAACCAGCCGCAGCGGCGCTTGCGCCCGGTGTTCACGCCGAACTCGCGCCCCTTGGCGCCGATGGTCTCGCCGATCTCGTCGAAGAGTTCGGTGGGGAAGGGGCCCTCGCCCACGCGGGTGGTGTAGGCCTTGGCGATGCCGAGCACGTAGCCGATGGCGGAAGGGCCCATCCCTGAGCCCGTCGCCGCCTGCGCGGCGACGATGTTGGACGAGGTCACGAACGGATAGGTGCCGTGATCGACGTCGAGGAGCGCGCCCTGCGCGCCCTCGAACAGGATGCGCTTGCCGGCGCGGCGCTCGTCGTCGAGGAGCTTCCAGACCGTGTCGGCGTAGGGCAGGATCGTGGGTGCGATCGCCTTGAGTTCGGCGAGGAGCGCGCCGGCATCGACCTCGGCGATGCCGAGGCCCCGGCGGAGCGCGTTGTGGTGGGTGAGCACCCGCTCGATCTTGGCCTCGAGGGTCGATTCGTCGGCCAGATCCACGACCCGGATGGCACGCCGGCCGACCTTGTCCTCGTAGGCCGGGCCGATGCCGCGCTTCGTCGTGCCGATCTTCAGACCCGCATTCGAGGTCTCGCGGAAATGGTCGAGTTCGCGGTGCAGCGGCAGGATCAGGGTAGCGTTGTCGGCGATGCGCAGGGTGCGGGGCGAGATCTCGACGCCCTGCGCCTGGAGCCGGGCGATCTCGTCGACGAGGTGCCAGGGATCGACGACGACGCCGTTGCCGATCACCGAGAGCTTGCCGCCGCGCACCACGCCGGAGGGCAGCAGCGCCAGCTTGTAGGTGACGCCATCGATCACCAGCGTGTGGCCGGCATTGTGCCCGCCCTGGAAGCGGACCACCACGTCGGCCTGCTCGGAGAGCCAGTCGACGATCTTGCCCTTGCCTTCGTCACCCCACTGGGCGCCTACGACGACGACGTTTGCCATTCACTGAAAACCTGTGCCGTAACCCGCGCGAAAACGGCCCGACCCGTCGGGCGGACCGCTCTCGCAGTCTTCGGGTCTTTCCGCGATCCGTGCGCGGAAATCAAGCAAGGCACCGATCCGGACCCGGATGGGCGGGTATGCCGCCTCAGCGGGCCTCCGTGCCGGGCTGGCGGCCGGGAAGATCGCCGGGCTTGATCACCGGCATGCCGCCCGGGTTCGGGTCGGGCGGCGTCACCACCATGCCGGGCGCGGTGTTGCCCGGCGGCTTGATCACGCCGTCGCTCTTCTCGAGGCGGTCGCTCAAGGTGCCCTTGTCCGAGGACGTGCCCTGGTCGGCGGCTCCGTCGGAGGGGCGGATCTTGTCGGGAATCGTCTGGTTCGGGGGCGGCAGGGCCGGGTCGGTGTCCCGGCCCTTCAGGGGCGCGTCGGGGGACTGGGCGAAGGCCGCGCCGGCGATCAGGCCGAAACCGACCGCGAGGGTGAGGATCGAGCGCATAGGGTCTCCCTGTCTCGGATGCGAGGTTTGGGGGAGAACAGCCCCGGGGCCGAAGCGTTCCTGTCCCATCGGTCCTGCGATGGGACGATGGTCCTGAAAGGGAACTGGGAAGGGGCTCGTGCCGCAGGTTTCTCCCTCCCCCTCTGTGGGGGAGGGTGGTCGCGCAGCGACGGCGAGAGGGGCACGCCGCATCCGAAGAGGTCGCCCCCTCTCCCGACCCGCTTCGCGGGCCACCCTCCCCCGCAGAGGGGAGAGGGAGAGGCCCTTCAGACGCCGGCGCGCGCCATGTCGAGATAGAGTTCCCGCAGGCGCCGGGTATGCGGGCCCGGGCGCCCCTCGCCGACCGTCCGGCCGTCGATCGCGACCACCGGCATCACGAAGGCCGAGGCACTGGTGTAGAAGGCCTCGGCCGCTTCCAAGGCCTCGGAGACGCTAAACAGCCGCTCCTCCAGGGCGAGGCCGGCCTCCTCGGCAAGGTGCAGGACCGCCTTGCGGGTGATGCCCGGCAAGAGCGCCGTGGACAGGGGACGGGTGACGAGGGCGCCGCCCTTCGTGACGATGAAGGCCGTCGAGGACGAGCCCTCGGTGACCGCGTCGTCCTCCACCATCCAGGCCTCGGCGACCCCCGCCGCGGCGGCCTGCTGCTTGGCGAGCACCTGGGCCAGCAGGGCCACCGACTTGATGTCCCGACGCTTCCAGCGGAGATCCGGCACCGTGATGATTCGGGCGCCGGTCTCGGCGAGCGGATTGGCCGCGACCGTCTTGGCCTGCGTGAACATCATCACGGTGGGTGCGGTGCCAGCCGGCGGATAGGCGAAATCGCGCTCGTACACGCCGCGCGTCACCTGCATGTAGACCAGCCCCTCGGTCAGCCTGTTGCGGGCGACGAGCTCGGTCTGCAGGCCGATCCACTCCGGTATCGTGTGCGGGTTGGCGATGTCGATCTCGCCCAGCGACCGGTCGAGGCGGGCGAGGTGGGCCTCGTTGTCGACGAGGCGGCCGTCGAGGACCGCCGAGACCTCGTAGATCCCGTCCGCGAAGAGGAAGCCCCGGTCCATGATCGGCACGCGCGCCTCGGCGAAGGGCAGGAAGTCGCCGTTCAGGTAGACGATGCGGGCCTGGGACACGGGGTTACCTCCTTGGGCCGGATAGGTCGGGGACGGGCAGGCAGGATTCGTGCGCGGGCTCAGGCCTTAGCCGAACACCCGCGCGAAGATCGTGTCCACGTGCTTGAAGTGGTAGCCGAGATCGAAGCAGGCCTCGATCTGCTCCGGGGTGAGCGCGGCGGTGACGTCGGCATCGGCCTTGAGGAGGCTCAGGAAGTCGCCCTCGCCGCGCCAGACCGGCATGGCGTTGCGCTGGACGAGGCGGTAGGAATCCTCGCGGGAGACGCCGGCCTGGGTCAGGGCCAGCAGCACCCGCTGCGAGTGGACGAGGCCGCCGAGCTTGTCGAGGTTGCGCTGCATGTTGTCCGGATAGATCAGCAGCTTGTCGATGACGCCGGTGAGGCGGGCGAGGGCGAAGTCGAGGGTCACGGTGGCGTCGGGCCCGATCATGCGCTCCACCGAGGAGTGCGAGATGTCGCGCTCGTGCCAGAGGGCCACGTTCTCCATGGCGGGCAGGGCGTAGCTGCGCACCATGCGGGCGAGGCCCGTCAGGTTCTCGGTGAGCACGGGGTTGCGCTTGTGCGGCATCGCCGAGGAGCCCTTCTGCCCCTCGGAGAAGAATTCTTCCGCCTCCAGAACTTCCGTGCGCTGGAGGTGGCGGACCTCGATGGAGAGCCGCTCCACGGATGAGGCGACGACGCCCAGGATCGCGAAGAACATCGCGTGGCGGTCGCGCGGGATGACCTGGGTCGAGACCGGTTCGGGGGTCAGGCCCATGGCCTTGGCGACGTATTCCTCCACCCGGGGGTCGATGTTGGCGAAGGTGCCGACGGCGCCCGAGATGGCGCAGGTGGCGATCTCCTCCCGCGCCGCCACGAGGCGGGCGCGGGCGCGCTCGAACTCGGCATAGGCCCCGGCAAGCTTGAGGCCGAAGGTCACCGGCTCGGCATGGATGCCGTGCGAGCGGCCGATGGTCGGGGTCATCCTGTGCTCGCAGGCCCGGCGCTTGAGGGCGGCGAGCAGGGCGTCGACGTCCTTGATCAGGAGGTCGGCGGCGCGCACGAGTTGCACGTTGAGGCAAGTGTCGAGCACGTCCGACGAGGTCATGCCCTGATGGACGAAGCGCGCCTCGGGGCCGACGATCTCGGCCAGATGCGTCAGGAACGCGATGACGTCGTGCTTGGTCACCGCCTCGATGGCGTCGATGCGCGCGACATCGAAGACCGCGTCGCGGCCCTTCTCCCAGATCGTGTCGGCGGCCGCCTTGGGCACGACGCCGAGTTCGGCGAGCGCCGTCGTGGCGTGGGCCTCGATCTCGAACCAGATCCGGAAGCGCGATTCGGGGGACCAGATCGCGGTCATCTCGGGGCGGCTGTAACGGGGAATCATGCGGCGCCTCGGATCAACGCGACGGGAAGGGCATCGGGATCAGGGGCGCCTAGCATGGGCGACGACAGCGCTCAACGCACGCGCACTCCGACCAGCCTCCCACACCGTTGCATCGCTGCAACACACCTTGCGAGATCATCCCAATCTGGAACGCTTCCAGGATTAAAATCCGAAACTTTTTTGCTGAACGTTACGAGGGCCTTGAAGGCCTGTTTCGATCGCTTCTTAGAAGCACTGTAAAACAAAGATCAGGAAAGCCCGTCTCGCTCGCTTGATCCTATCATAAGCGCACCTCAAGGGAGACGCCACGCCCCTCACCTGAATTCGGGGCAAAAAATCAACAAGACACCAACTCTCGAGCGGGCGGCACGACAATGAACACTGGATCAGCATCGCGGATCCTCGCAACCCTCCTGTGCGGAACGACGCTGGCCACAACCGCGACGGCTCAGCCGGTCCTGCTGCCGGAGGGGACAGCCGTCACGCTGGACCAGCTCAGCGTCGAGGGCGCGCGGGGCAACACGGTGGGCTACCTGACCCGGGCCACCCGCAGCGCGACGAAGACCGACACCCCGCTCCTCGACACCCCGCAATCGATCACCGTCGTCAGTCAGGAGCAGATCCGGGACCAGAACTTCCAGAACCTCACGGACCAGCTGCGCTACGTGCCGGGCGTGATCCCGGCCCAGGGCGAGAGCAACCGCGACGAGGTCGTCATCCGGGGCCAGAAGACCAACGCGGACTTCTTCGTCAACGGCGTGCGCGACGACGTCCAGTATTTTCGCGATCTCTACAACATCGAGCGGATCGAGGTGCTGAAGGGTCCCGACTCACTAATCTTCGGGCGCGGCGGCGGCGGCGGTGTCATCAACCGCGTCCTGAAGGAGGCGGACGGCCTGCGCGTGCGCCAGATCGTGGCCGGTGTCGGCCAGTTCAACCAGAAGCGCGTGGCGGTCGATGTCGGCGACCGGATCAGCGACAGCGTGTTCTTCCGCCTCAACGGCGTCTTCGAGGACAGCCAGACCTACCGCCAGTTCGGGGATCTGCAGCGCTACGGCATCAACCCGACGATGACGTTCCTGCTCGGACCGGCGACGACCCTGAAGCTCTCCTACGAGTACTTCCACGACGACCGCTTCCCCGATCGCGGCATCCCCTCGCAGAACGGCCGGCCCTACAACTACCGCAACAATATCCGCACCTTCTTCGGCAATCCGGACGTGAACACCACCCGGGTCGATGCCAACATCGCCACGGCGACCCTCGACCACGTCTTCGAGTCCGGCGTGCAGATGCGCAACCAGCTGCGCTTTGCCGACTACAACCGCTTCTACGCCAACACCCTGCCGGGCGCGCCGGTCAACGCCGCCGGCACGCAGGTGCCGATCTCGGGCTACCGCAACGAGACCGACCGGACCAACTATTTCAGCCAGAACGACTTCACCTACAAGTTCCTCACCGGCGACGTGAAGCACACCCTGCTCGCCGGGTTCGAACTCGGCTACCAGGAGGGCCTCGCCTTCCGGCAGACGGCGTTCTTCCAAAGCGGCAACAGCCTCGTCACCAGCGTGGTGGTGAACCCGATGTCGCCGATCACCCGGGCGCCGGTGACCTTCCGCAACAACGGCACCACGGACGCCAACTTCCGCTACGATCTCGGTCTCGCCGCGGCCTATGCGCAGGACCAGATCGACCTGAACGAGTACGTCCAGATCGTCGGCGGCCTGCGCTACGACTACTTCGACTTCTCCTCGCGGGGGCGGGTCACGGGCCTGACCAACGAGCGCGTCGACAATCTCGTCTCGCCCCGCGCCGGCCTGGTGATCAAGCCGCTGGCCAACCTCGCCTTCTACGGCAGCTACAGCGTGTCCTACCTGCCCTCCTCGGGCGACCAGATCGGCAGCTTCTCGCCGGGCCTCGCCATCGCCAAGCCGGAGGGGTTCCAGAACCTGGAAGTGGGCGTGAAGTACGACGTCACCCCGACCTTCCAGGTCACCGGCGCCCTGTACAACCTCGACCGCACCAACCAGCGCCTCCCCGATCCCAACCGCGCGGGCTTCTTCCTCCTGTCCGGGCGGACCAACACGCAGGGCGCAGAGATCGGCGCCAACGGCTACCTCACCGACTGGTGGCAGATCGCCGGCGGCTACGCCTTCACCGACGCGCGGATCGACAGCGCTGTCTCGGCCACCATCGTGAAGGGCAACACCGTCGGGCTGGTGCCGTTCAACAGCGTCTCGCTCTGGAACAAGTTCGACATCACGCCGGAACTCGGCATCGGCATCGGGGTGATCCATCAGACCCACACCTTCGCCACCTCCGACGACACCGTGCGGCTGCCGGGCTACACCCGCTTCGACCTGGGACTGTTCTATCAGGTCAGCGAGTCGGTCCGGGCGCAGGTCAACATCGAGAACCTGTTCGACCGGCGCTACATCTACACGGCCGACAACAACCAGAACATCACGCCGGGTGCGCCGCGCACGATCCGGGCGCAGATCATCGCCAAGTTCTGAGGCAAATCACGCGGGACGCGGCGGGTTGGACCTATTCCACCGGGCGGGTGGACTATTCCACCCGCTGCCAGCCCGGCCCCATCAGGCGTTCCTGGGGGGTGAAGCGGGCCTTGTAGTCCATCTTGCGCGAGCCCTCGACCCAGTAACCGAGGTAGAGGTAGGGCAGGCCGAGATCGGCGGCGCGGCGGATATGGTCGAGGATCATGTAGGTGCCGAGCGAGCGGTGCGCCTCGGCCGGATCGTAGAACGAGTAGACCATCGACAGGCCGTCGGCGAGGACGTCGGTCAGGCACAGGGCGACGATCGGCCCGGTGCCGCGCCCGTTGATCGCGGTGTCGGGGCCGCGCCGGCGATAGGTCACCAGATGGGTGTCCACGTGGCTGTCCTCGATCATCATGGCGTAGTCGAGCACGGTCATGTCGATCATGCCGCCGTCGCCGTGACGGGCATCGAGGTAGCGTCGGAACAGGGCGTATTGCTCGGAGGCCGGGCGGTTGGGCTCCGGGTTGCCGACGAGGTCGGCGTTGCGCTGGAGGATGCGGCGCTGGCTGCCGGAGGGCAGGAAATCGGCCACCACCACCCGCACCGAGATGCAGGCGCGGCAGGATTCGCAGGCCGGCCGGTAGGCGATGGTCTGGGAGCGGCGGAAGCCCCCCTGCGTCAGGATCTCGTTCAGATCCCGCGCCCGGCGGCCGACGAGATGGGTGAAGACCTTCCGCTCCTCCTGGCCCGGCAGATAGGGGCACGGGGAGGGCGCCGTCAGGTAGAATTGCGGGGTGTCCCGGGAATGGCTCGTCACGCTCGTCTGTCGCCCGCCGCGCGGAGCGCGCGCTCCGCGCGCCCCAAGACTTGAGTGTAGCCGCAACGCGGGCGGGCTCAACACCCCGCGCGGGTTCCGCGACGATTTCGTACGATGCCCCAGGCGAGGCGGGGCGTCGTCAGCCGGCGCGCACCACGGCGAGGCCGAGGAGGAGGTCGTGGCCGAGGCGGCGGTCGGCGCGCACGAGGCCGATGCCGACATCGAGCATCCAGAGCAGGAAGGCCGAGGCGACCGCCACGTAGAACAGCAGCGCGTGGATCGCGGCGGTGAGATAGTCGACCCGGGCGCCGGTCTCCGGCGCGACGACGCGCAGGCCCATCATCCGCATGCCCCAGGTGCTCTGGCCGGAGCCGCCCACCGTGATGGCGCTGTAGAGGATGCCGCTCGCCGGCAGGATCGCGAACAGGGTCCAGCCGAGGCCGAAGGTGAGGACGCCGATCACCGTGATCGCCAGCATGAGGAAGGCCGTGAAGCCGAAGATGAACAGGATGTCGAGGAGGTAGGCGACGAAGCGTGCGCCGAGGCTGCCCCGCACGTAGGGCACGGGGAACTGGGGGGCGTAGCCGGTCTGGAAGCGATCGGCGTAGGGGCTTTGCGTCTCGCGCATGGGGCGCTCCTGGGTGTCGCTCGCGGGAGGGAGCGGCAGGCATCTCGACGATGAGATGGGCGCGGCCGAGGAAACTCTCAAGATCGGCGCCGCGCGAGAGCGCTTCGGCTCAAGGTGCCGCGTGGTCGGCCGGGGCCTTCTGCGCCCCCGGGTCGCCGGCGGCGGCCTCCGGGGTGTCGAGGTAGTACTGGCGCAGGAGGAACAGGCGGGCGCCGTTGACAGGGCCGCCCTCCGTGGCGAGGCCGAGGAGTTCGGCGCCTGGACCGAAGCGGCAGGAGACCCAGCGCTGGCGCGCGGCCTGCCCGGGCCGGCCCGCCGCCACCGCGTAGTCGACTCGGATCTCGTCCGGCGTCGCGCCCGCGCCGATGCGCAGGAGCCTGATCTCGGTGTCGGGGGGCGCCAGGGCGGGGACCGCGCGCCGGCAGATCATGGCGCGCTGGCGGTCGACGGAACTCTCGCAGGCGCCGAGGCCGAGGAGGACCGGAGCGAGCGCGAGGGTGACGACGAGACCGCGCGCGAGGTGCCCAGGGCTCACGCGCCGGCGCGCAGCCGCTCGGCTACCCGGAGGGCGTAGTAGGTGAGCACACCGTCGGCGCCGGCGCGCTTGAAGGCCAGCAGGCTCTCGACCATGGCCCGGTCGCCGTCGAGCCAGCCGTTGCGGGCGGCGGCCTCGATCATCGCGTACTCGCCCGAGACCTGGTAGGCGAAGGTCGGCACGGCGAATTCGTCCTTCACCCGGCGGATGATGTCGAGATAGGGCAGGCCGGGCTTGACCATGACGGAATCCGCGCCCTCGGCGATGTCGAGGGCGACCTCGCGGATGGCCTCGTCGGAATTGCCCGGGTCCATCTGGTAGGTGCGCTTGTCGCCGACGAGCGCCGCCTGGGTGCCGATGGCGTCGCGGAACGGGCCGTAGAAGGCGCTCGCGTACTTGGCCGCGTAGGCCATGATCTGGACGTCGCGGAATCCCGCCCGGTCGAGGCCGGCCCGGATGGCGCCGACGCGCCCGTCCATCATGTCGGACGGCGCGATGATGTCGGTGCCGGCCTCGGCCTGGATCAGGCTCTGCTCCACGAGAAGGGCCACGGTCTCGTCGTTGAGGATCGCCCCGTCCTCCAGCAGGCCGTCATGGCCGTGGCTGGTATAGGGGTCGAGGGCGACGTCGGTCATGATCCCGAGTTCCGGCACCGCCCGCTTCACGGCGCGCACCGCCCGGCAGACGAGGTTTTCGCGATTGAGCGATTCCGAGCCGGTGGGATCGCGCAAGCCCGGCTCGGTGTAGGGGAAGAACGAGATCGCCGGGATGCCGGCGCGGGCGGCCTTCTCGGCGTCGCGCACGATCTCGTCCACGCTCAAGCGCTCGACACCGGGCATCGACGCAATGGGCTCGCGCCGGCCCGAGCCTTCGATGACGAAGAGGGGCCAGATCAGGTCGTCCACCGTCAGGGTATGCTCGCGCACGAGGCGGCGGGACCACTCGGCCTTGCGGTTGCGGCGCGGGCGCTGGGTGAGCCCCAAGGCCATCGGGCGGGCGGCCTCCTGGGCCGTCTCGACCGCCAGGGGACGCGGGGTGGCGGGTTCGTGGGTCATCGTGCTCGAACTCGATGGTTTTCGGCCCGGGCCATGAGAGATATGGGCCTGGGCGGGCGAGCACGGGCCTAACACATCGGCAAAAGCCTTCGAAACCCGTGATGCCGACGCAGGGATCGCCGCCACCCCGTCACGGCGGAGCCGGCATGCGCGCGGGCCGCTGCGCGATTGACGCCGCGCGCCAAAACCTCGTCTAAGCGGGCGATCCTAGCGGGGACGACGATGGCGGATTCGGGCGAAGCGGAGATCCTGTTCGAGCGGCGCGGGGCTTTGGGCCTCGTGACGCTGAACCGGCCGCGCGCCCTCAACGCCCTGACGCTCGCGATGCTCACGGCGATGCAGGCGCAGCTCGACGCCTGGGCCGGCGACGCCGCGGTGACGCGGGTGGTGCTGCGCGGGCGGGGCGGGCGCGCCTTCTGCGCCGGGGGCGACATCCGGCAGATCCACGCCCTCGCGAAGGCTGGCGATCACGCGGGCGTCGATGCGTTCTGGCGGGCCGAGTACGGCCTCGACGCCAGCGTGAAGCGGTTCGCGAAGCCCGTCATCAGCCTGATCGAGGGCCTGGTCATGGGCGGCGGCAACGGCATCTCGGTCCATGGGAGCCACCGGGTCTCGTCGGAGACCTACAGTTTCGCGATGCCGGAGGTCGGGATCGGCCTGTTTCCCGATGTCGGCATGACCTACGTGCTGCCGCGCCTGCCCGGCCTGACCGGAACCTACCTGGCGCTGACCGGCGCCCGGATCGGGCCGGGCGACGCCCACGCGGTGGGTCTGGCCACGCACCATGCCCCGGCCGCGGATTTCGACGCCATCGTGGAGGCTCTTGCGGGCGGGACGGCCGTCGACGCGGTGCTGGCGGCTCATGCCCGGCCGGCGCCGGAGCCGGGCGTGCTGGTGGCCGAGCGCACCCGCATCGATGCCTGCTTTTCCGCCGACACCGTCGGGCAGATCCTGGCGCGCCTCGACGCGGACGGGTCCGCCTTCGCGGCCGAGACCGCCGCGCTGATGCGCACGCGCTCGCCCACTAGCCTGACCCTGGTGCGCGAGCAGATGCGCCGAGGCGCGACCCTGAGCTTCCGCCAAGCGATGCTCACGGAATACCGCATGGTCAGCGCCCTGATGCGCGGGCCCGACTTCTTCGAGGGCGTGCGCGCCGCCGTCATCGACAAGGATGGCGCGCCGGCCTGGAACCCCGCCACC
The DNA here is from genome assembly GCF_022829285.1 of Methylobacterium sp. J-078. Taxonomy (GTDB): domain Bacteria; phylum Pseudomonadota; class Alphaproteobacteria; order Rhizobiales; family Beijerinckiaceae; genus Methylobacterium. The sequence continues at coordinate 48,118 of NZ_JAKSYI010000132.1, read as the reverse complement.
CTGGACGGCGTCGAGCCCGGCATCATCGCGGCCGCCTTCACGCCGGGTCCGGCGCCGGAACCGCGATTCGATCCATGATGGGAGCCTCAAGGTGCGTGGATTGACCAAGCTGGGCGGCCCCCGCGAGGCGCGGGGCCCGGGCGGGAGCGACCGGATCGAGCGGAGCCCGCAGGCCCCGCAGACCGGCTGGGACGTGGTGCTGATCTGGTTCATGCGCCTCACCGCCCTGTTCTGGCTGGCCAAGGCCGTGGCCAGCTGGGCCAGCATCCTCGACGTGCTGCCCGGGGCGCGGCCCTTCGAATCGGAGCCGATCGGGCGCCAGAGCGTCATCGTCTACTTCGCGGTGATCGACGCGATGGCGGCGGTGGGACTGTGGCTCACCAGCGCCTGGGGCGGCGTGGTCTGGCTGCTCGCCGCCACGAGCGCGCTCACCCTCGCGGTATTGACCCCGCAACTGCTGCCGATGGCGACACCATACCTGGCAGCACAAGCGGGAATTATTGCGTTGTATTTTATCTTGTCCTTCCTTGCGGCCCGGGAAAGCCGGTAAACGCGGCGTTACGTCGATCGCTTCATCTTGCATTTACCGAGAGAGGTAAATCGCAAATTCATCCTATCGCTTAAACCGTCTTTCATCTGCGACTCCTAGGTTGGCTTCATGAGCGGTGGCGAAGAACACCGGCCCGCAAAGCACAGAGACCTGACGAGGCCCATGATGAAGTCCCAGGCTGCCAAGGTTAGCAAGACCGACAACGCTCCCGAGACCGCCCCGGCGCATGGCTCGTATCTCGAGGCCCTGCACCTCGTCGAGCGGCTGCACCGCCGCCTGCTCGACGTGATCAAGGACGAGTTCGAGCGCCGCGAGCGCGAGGACGTCAACAGCGTCCAGGCCCTGCTCCTCTACAACATCGGCGACAAGGAGCTGACCGCGAGCGAGCTGCGCACCAAGGGCTACTACCTGGGCTCGAACGTCTCCTACAACGTGAAGAAGCTCGTCGAGGCCGGCTACCTGCACCATGCCCGCTCGAAGACGGATCGCCGCTCGGTGCGCATCAGCCTCACCGACAAGGGCCGCCAGGTCCACGACATCATCCAGAGCCTCTACGACAAGCACGCCCGCACCATCCAGCCGATCGGCGGCATCTCGGACGACGATTTCGGACGCCTCAACGTGGCCCTGAGCCGGCTGGAGCGCTTCTGGACCGACCAGATCCGCTACCGCCTCTGAGTGGGGAAGCGCTCGAATCCTGCCTGAGAAGCGCAAGCCCGGCTCGCCGGGCTTTTTCGCGTTCGAGGGCCTCGAGGCGCGGCCGGGTCAGGAACCGGCGTGCTCGGCGGATTCCTCGCCCGCCGGCTTGCCGTCATCGCGGGCGCGGTGGAGCATGAAGATCGCGAACACCATCGTGAGGATCAGCCCGGCGAGGACGCCGAGCTCGATCATCGAGGCCTGGAACAGCGCCTGCTTCTCCGGCGACCAGTCCTTGGCGTGGGTGATCTCCGACGATTGCAGGGTGATCACCAGGACGCGCCGGATCGAGGCGATGAGCCCGACGATGAGGAAGGGCTCGCAGGTCAGCTTGCCGGACCGCATCGAGACCCGCACCGTGTGCAGGATCTCGATGAGCATCAGCAGGAACAGCAGCCGGTCCACCACCTCCAGGATCTGGTCCGCACCGCCGAGGTGGCGCAAGGCTTCCCAGGTCAGCGCAGAGGCGTCGATCAGCGCGACGAGGGCGGTCAGAGCGAGGAGGAGGCCGAGCGCGGCGTAGATCGCGTGTTCGGTGTGGAGGAAAACGAAGCTCGCCGCGCGCGTGAGCCGGCCCTGATCGTCGCGGTCGTCGGACATGACGCGCTGCCCCCCTCTGATTGACCCGATCAGACAGGATCGCGGGGCGGTCGTCCAGGGCGGCCTGTCCGGACCGGACCCGGCGGCGCGATCACGGCTGCGTCAGAGCAGGTCCTCCACCCGAATCGGCAGCGCGCGGATGCGCCGGCCGGTGGCGTGGAAGACCGCGTTGGCGATGGCCGCGTTGACGCCGATGATGCCGAGCTCGCCCAGGCCCTTGAGTCCGAGGGGGTTCACGGCCGCGTCCGGATCGGGAACGAACAGGGCTTCGATGTCAGGCACGTCGGCGGCGGTGGCGACAAGGTACTCGGCCAGATCCGCGTTGCGGTAATGCCCCCTGTCGAGAATCGTCTCCTCCAGGAGCGCCGAGCCGAGACCCCAGACCATCCCTCCGGTGAGTTGGCTTCGGGCCGTCAGCGGATTGAGCACCCGCCCGGCCGCGAAGGCGCCCAGGAGGCGCGGCACCCGGATCTCGCCCGTCTCCGCATGGACCATCACCCGGGCGAACTGGGCCCCGAAGGCCCAGGACACGGACTCGCCGCCGGTGGCCAGGGCCATCCGGCCCGATTCGATGGCGGCCAGGGCGTCCGGCTCCGCGCCCACTGGGGTGAAGGCGGTCGTCGTCTCGACTTCCCGTGTACCGAGTCGCGCGAGGCAGCGGTCGAGGGGCGCGCGGCGCCCATCCGCCGCGACGAGGAACCCGTCCGCGAGACGGCAGGTCGCCGGGTCGGCCCCCGAAAGCGGGCCACCCTCTGCGACGGAGGCTGCGGCGAGGCGGCTCCGCAGGGTCTCGCAGGCCTGCGCCAGGGTGTGGATCAGGCTCGTGGTGGTGGCGGAGCCCCCCGAAAGGCCGGCGGCGGGGAGGTTGGTGTCGCCGAGCCGGACCGTCACCGATTCGGGGGCGATCCCGAGCCACTCGGCGGCGCCGAGGGCGAGCAGCGTCGTGATGCCGTTGCCGATCTCGTGGTGGGCGGTCTCCACGGTGGCGCGGCCCCCGGCCGCGAGCGCGACCCGCATGGTGGCCGGCGAGATCTTCACGGGCCGGGCCGAGGCGGCGCAGCCGAGGCCGATCCGCCAGGGGCCGTCCTGCATCCGCCCCGGCACAGGGTCGCGCTCCGCCCAGCCGAAGGCCTCGGCGCCCGCCTTGAAGCAGGCCATCAGCGGACGCGAGGAGAACGGCCGGCCCGAGATCGGGTCGGTGGCGGTGTCGTTGCGGCGGCGCAGTTCGATGGGGTCGAGGCGCAGCGCGTGCGCCATCTCGTCCACCGCGCTCTCGAGGGCGAAGAGGTAGGGCACCTCCGGGGGCGCCCGCATCGGCCCCGGGGTATTGCGGTCGACCCGCACGGCGCGCTCGTCGGTGCGCACGGCCGGGCAGGCGTAGAGGCTCGCGGTGACGTCGGTGCCCTCCATGGCGAAGGGGTCGAAGCGCGAGGCGATCACCTCCGCTTCGTGCACCAGGGCGGTGAAGCGCCCGTCGCGGGTCGCGCCGAGGCGGATGTCGTGCCGGCTCTCGGGCCGGTAGTTCGCGATGGTGAAGCCGTCGCGCCGGCTCGCCACCAGGGAGACGGGGCGGCCGAGGATGCGGGCCGCCAGCGCCACCGGCGCGGTGTACTGCGCCAGCGCCAGCTTGGCCCCGAAATGGCCGCCGATCGGCCCGGACACCACGCGGATGTCGGCGGGGTCGAGGCCGAGCTGCGCCGCAAGCCCGTGCCGCACGGCGCCGATATAGCGCGAGGGCTCGTGGACCGTGAGCCGGGGGCCCTCCCACGCGCAGGTGGTGGTGTAGAGCTCGATGGGGTTGTGGTGCTGGATCGGCGTGCGGTAGCGGCCTGAGACCGTCACCTCCGCCCGCACCAGGGCCGCGTCGGCGTCGCCCCGGACGGGGTCGTGATGCTTCGGCTTGAGGTCGGCCAGCCGCACCGTCTCGGCACCGGGCGCGTCGAACCCGTCCGCGAAAGGGGTGGGGGCGTAGCGCACGCCGACGCGGGCGGCACCCGCCTGGGCCGCCTCCCGACTCTCGGCCACCACCAGGGCGACGATCTGGCCCGCGTAGGCCACCGCGTCCGATCCGAGGGGCAGGTGCCCGCTATTGGCGTAGCCCCCCGCCATGAGATGCTTCACCGGGCGGATCGCACCGGCGAACTCCCGGTGGGTGAAGATGCCGAGCACGCCCGGCACCGCCCGCGCGGCCTCCAGGCTGAACCCCGCGATGCGCCCGCGCGGTATCGTGCTGGTGACGAGGGCCGCATGCGCGAGACCGGGCAGGGGGACGTCCGAGGCGTATCGGATCGTGCCCGTCACCTTCGCGGGCCCCTCCACGCGCGGATGCGGCTGCCCGAGCCGGATCGGGTGCGCGAGCGCGTCAGCCGGTATCGCCATGGGGTGTCCCTCGTTCCTCGTGGGGACAACCGGCGATCGGACACGCCTGATCCGGGCGCGACGCAGGGTCGCTCAGTCTCGCGGCGCTCCCGCCAGGAACGGCAACAGGTGCTCCAGCACGGCGCTCGGGGCCTCCTCCTGCAGGAGGTGCCCGCAGGGCAGGGCCTGCCCCGTGACCGCATCGGCCTTGGCGCGCCAGGTGGCGGTGACGTCGTAGAGGGCGCCGACCGTGCCGAGGCCGCCCCAGAGCGCGAGGAGCGGGGCCGTCACCCGGCGGCCGGCCGCCGCGTCGGCCCGGTCGTGGTCGAGGTCGATCCCGGCCGCCGCCCGGTAATCCTCGCAGATCGCGTGGATGCCGCCGGGGGCCCGGTAGCAGCGCAGGTATTCCCGCACCATCGCCTCGCTCGGCACGCCGCGCGTCCGGCTCTGGCCGGCGAGGTGGTGGCGCAGATAGGCCTCCGGGTCGGCGCCGATCATGCGCTCGGGCAGGGGTGCGGGCTGGATCAGGAAGAACCACCAGAAGTACCGGGTGGCGAAGGCGCGGTCCGTGGTCTCGTACATCGTCAGGGTCGGGGCGATGTCGAGGACGGCGAGGCGATCGACCGCCTCCGGGTGGTCGAGGGCCATGCGGTGGGCGACGCGCCCGCCGCGATCATGCCCGACCACGGCGAAGCGCGGATGGCCGCAGGCGCGCATCAGCGCCACCACGTCGGCCGCCATGGCGCGCTTGGAATAGGGGGCGTGGTCGTCGTCCGAGACCGGCCGGTCCGAATCGCCGTAGCCGCGCAGGTCCGGCGCGAACACCGGATGCCCGGCCGCCGCCAGGGCGGGCGCCACCGCGTGCCAGGTGGCGTGCGTCTGCGGATGCCCGTGCAGGAGAAGCACCGGCAGGCCCGAACCGCCGGGCGAGCGGGCCACCCGCAGGCTCACGTCGCCGAGGCCGATATCGGCCAGGGTGAAGCCGGCCAGGAACGGGCTCGGCCCGCGCTCGGTGATCGTCATCGGGACATGCCTCCGTGAGGGATCTCAGCCCTTCCAGTTCTTCAGGGCCCCGAACGGGCTCGCCGAGGGGTCGGGGGCGGGCGGGTTCAGGACCGGCTCCACCTGCGCGATGGCGTCGGCCAGCGAGAAGGCGGTGCCGCTGGTCAGCTTGCCGCCGGCCGCATCCTTGTGGCCGCCGCCCCGGAAGCGCCGGGCGCCCTCCAGGGCCGTCTCGTTGTTGGAGCGGAACGACATGGTGCCGGCCCGCTGCACGTTGAGCACGCGGCTGGCCCGGCCGCTCTCCATGATGAGGTCCGAGACCCGCTGGAAGGTGCCCGAATCGAGGCCGAAGGACATCAGCGTGCCGTCGGAGAGGGGATGGAACAGATCCGAACGGGCGAGCACGCGGGCGATCCGCATGCGGGTGGTGAGCGTGCGGTCGTCGCCGGCATCGTCCGCGAGGTAGCGGTCGAGGATGGCGGTGCGCAGGGCGCCGACCTGCCCCTCGATGCCCGCCGGCGTGGCCCCGTCGCCGAGGAGGCGCGCCACCCCGAGGAGGAGGTCGCTCACGAAGCGGTCGTGCCAGGGATGGCCGATGGGCACGAGGTTCGAGACGTTGTCCCAGAACATCTCGTCGAGGCTCAGGCCCGCCTGGAATTCCGCGCGGTCCTTGCGCCAGAGGTCGACGGCGTCCACCGCCGTCACCAGCGCCGCCAGGATCGGGTCCTCGCCCACCTCGCGACTGCCGGCTTCGCCGCTGGCGTAGAGCGCCCGGTGATCGTAGGCCAGCCGCGTGGCGCAGCGGGTCTCGTCGATGAGCACGACGATGTCGCGGTCCTCGAGGTCGAAGCGCTTCACATTCGGCGCCTCGGGGTCGACGCGGGGTTCGAGCTTGCCGTCACGGAGCTGGTCGACCGACGAGGCGTGGTGGTCGAGCACGATCAGGCGGTGGCGGGCGGCGGCGTCGCGGCGGCGGTTCAGGGCGGCGAAGCTCTTGATGAACGTCACCGCCACGGCCTCCAGGCCGAGATCGGTCATCACGATCATCTCCGGCTCGCGGGCCTTGCCGAGGCGCTTCAGCTCGGCCTCGACCACCGGGCCGACATCGGAATAGCGCGGCACGTGCACGATCCGCGACACGTCGACGAAGCGGCCGACCACCGTGGAGGCGCCGTAGCCGTCGAGGTCGTGATGGGTGATCTGGGTGACGTTCACGGCGCGGTCCTCGGGCGATTCGCGGGGTCTGGGCCGCGATGTCTCGGCCGCCTTATGCGGCAGGAGCGGCGCCGCGGCGAGCCCCCTGACCGGCGAACGGTTCGCCGGTGGATCATGCGCGGGGCGGGCTTGATTCCCGGACGCGAACCGGGATTGTGCGAACAGACCACGAACGAATGCCGGATCAGGGCGAGGAGGCATGTCCGCGATGCAGCCGGACGGTGGGGAAACGACCCGCAAGATCATCCACATCGACATGGACGCGTTCTACGCCTCCGTGGAGCAGCGCGACGATCCGGAGCTACGCGGGCGCCCCGTGGCGGTGGGCGGCTCGCGCGAGCGCGGCGTGGTGGCGGCGGCGAGCTACGAGGCGCGGGTGTTCGGGGTGCGCTCGGCCATGCCCTCGGTCACGGCGCGGCGGCTGTGCCCGGACCTCGTCTTCGTGAAACCGCGCTTCGACGTCTACCGGGCGATCTCGGAGCAGATTCGGGCGGTCTTTGCCGAGCACACCGACCTCATCGAGCCGGTCGCCCTCGACGAGGCCTATCTCGACGTGACGCGGAACCGGCAGGGGCTGGCCACCGCCACGGAGGTGGCCCGCGCGATCCGGGCCGCGATCCGCGAGCGGACCGGGCTCGTGGCCTCGGCCGGCGTCTCCTACAACAAGTTCCTGGCCAAGGTCGCCTCGGATTTCCGCAAGCCGGACGCGCTCTTCGTGATCACGCCCGCCATGGGGCCGGCCTTCGTGGAGGACCTGCCGATCGGGCGCTTCCACGGGGTCGGGCCGGTGACGGAGGCGCGGATGAAGGCGCTCGGCATCCTCACCGGCCGCGACCTGCGGGCGCTGAGCCTCGACGATCTCGTCGCCCGGTTCGGCGCCTCGGCGCCCTATTATTACGGGGTGGCGCGCGGCATCGACGAGCGCCCGGTGCGCGTCAACCGGATCCGGAAGTCCATCGGCGCGGAGAACACCTTCTCGGAGGATTCGGCAGACTACGCCGTGCTCGCCGGCCGGCTCGCGCCGATCCTCGACAAGGTCTGGGGCGCCGCCATGGCCAAGGAGGTGCGGGCCCGGACCGTGACCCTGAAGGTGAAGTTCGCGGATTTCGAGCAGATCACCCGGGCGCGCTCCCTGCCGGGCTTCGTACCGGACCGGGACGATCTGGAGCGCATCGTGCTGGCGCTCCTGCGCGAGGCCTTCCCGCTCCGGCGCAGCGTGCGCCTCCTCGGCGTCTCGCTCTCGGGCCTGGAGCACGGCCCGGCACCAGAACCGCGCCAGCTCGGCCTGGCGCTCTGAAGGATCGGCAAACGAAAGGGGCGCCATCCTCTCGGATGACGCCCCTCCCGGATCAGCAGGCCCCGCGAACGCAGCCCGCGATCACCCTCAGTTGAAGGTATCGATCTCGGCGGACTCGTAGCTGGTGACTTCCATGCCGACGCAGATTTCCTGGACGATGGGGGCAGACCACTTCATGACGTTTCTCCTGGTTGGGTTGGAGCCCGATCCGGGCGGAGCGGGCGGGTTCAGCCGAAGGCCGCGCCCTTAGTTGAAGGGATCGATCTCGGCCGACTCGTAGCTGGTGACTTCCATGCCGACGCAGACTTCCTGGACGACGGGGGCGGACCACTTCATGGGGGAACTCCTTCGTGTTCGACGCCCTTGATATGCCGTTGTGTTGGGCACAACACAAGTGGGCACTACACTTATATTTCTCATAGGATCGCGCGTCACGCCGGCCCGATCCGTGCTGCGCCCGCGAAATACGTCCGGCCATCAGACATATGGTGCCACTATCCCGGAATCGGAAGGCGCGCACCGGCCCATCCCCGGGTGGCCTCGGCAGGATACACCGACCCGTCGGCGGTACCGGCAGGCCGACGTCGCCCAGCGTGCGCCAGAGCGGCGCGCCGCGCGGACGCGGCCAAGTGTGACTCCTCAGACGAATCCACGTGGCGTAACACCTCCGCCGGCACGTTGGCGGCGCGTTCCCCGTCGCGTCACATCACGCGAGGCGAAGGCAGTGACAGGATGCGCAACCCGGGTCCGCGATCGGTCGAGATCGGAACCCTGGCAACATTCCAAGGCCCCGGTGGACAGCCGGGGCACCTGTCGGACCATGAACCGGAACGTGCAAGGAGATACCGGCGAAGACACACGCATGAGTCGGGCGATCGGGATGTGGGGCGTCGCCGGCCTGCTTCTCCTCGGCAGTTCCCCGGCAAGCGCGCAATCCAGCTTCGCTGCGGGGACGTCGCTGGACTGGCCCGGCGTGCTGACGGGGGCCTTCCTGGGGTTCCTCCTGCTGACGGGGGCCTACAACCTCGTCTTCTTCGCGATCCTGCGCGAGCGCCTCCTCCTCTGGCAGGCCGCGCGCGTGATCCTGCTCGTCGGCTTGACCGTCAGCCTGTCGTCGTTGCCCCTCGGCCCCTGGTTGCGCGGCGACGGCACGGCGCGGCAGATCCTGATCAACCTGCTGTTCGACGGATCGATCGCGATGATCGGCCTGTTCCTGGGCGCCCTCCTGGGGCCCGCGATGACCGGCGCCACGCTTCACCGGATGCTGCGCTGGCAGCCCGTGATGGTTGCGACGACGACTCCGGCCATGCTCCTGAGCGCCTGTCCGCCGCTCTACATGGCCTACCGGAACGCTGTCCTGCTCGGCATCCTCGCGCTCCTCTGCGCGGCGTTGGCGCAGGCGATCCGCCGGGGCAGCCGCACGGCCTGTCTCCAGGCGGCGGCCTGGACGGGCGTGCTGACGGTGTGCGGCATCAGCCTCTTCCACGACATCGTGCTGGGACGGCCGTTCGGTCTGTTCCTCTATGCGCTCTTCACCGCCCTGGCGATCGAGATGCTCCTCTCGACCGTCGAGGCCGGTGATCGCTTCATGCGGCTGAAACGCGAGCATGACGAGGCGCGGACCCTCGCCACGGTACTCGACAGAATGGCGCGCACCGACCCGCTGACCGGCCTCTACAACCGGCGCGGCCTCGAGGCACAGTTCGTCCAGCATCGTCCGAAGGCCCTCGCCATCCTCGACATCGACCATTTCAAGCAGATCAACGACCGCTTCGGCCACGAGCGCGGCGACGCGGTGCTCACCGCCGCCGCCGCCGCGCTCGCATCGGGCGAGGCCTTCGCGGCGCGGATCGGCGGCGAGGAATTCGCTCTGCTGTTCTACGGCGACCGGGCCGCGGCGGAGGCCGAGATCCTGCGCAGCCTGATTCCTGAGCGGGTCGCCCGCGACGTCCCGGACGTGGACCGGTCCGTCACGGCCAGCGCGGGCCTCGTTCCGGTGACGCCGGACATGGACTTCGCGGGTGCGCTGCGCGCCGCGGACCTTCGCCTCTACAGCGCGAAGACGGCTGGACGAGACCGTCTGATCGGCGTCTGCGACGACCCGCCGGTGTCGGGCGCCGCCGCGTCGGCCGCAACCTCAGCGACGGCACGGACTGGCCTCGTCCCTGCCGGGGACGCGACCGATTACCCTCGCTCCCACACAGGCCGCGATCGGAGACGCCAACGCATTTGAGCAACGCAGCCGAGGCGCATCGTTCGGCCCCCGCGTTTCGGGCTTGACGCAGGCGGGCGACGAGGCGCACTCACGCGCCGCCGAGCGCCACCGCCCGTGATTCACGGGCCGGTGCGCGTCCCGGCTCCCCATCGACGAACCCCATGCCCAGCGACAGTCCAGACCGATCGCCAGACCGATCGCCCGCGCCGTGCGCGGCCGCATCCGCTCCCGTCTCCCGACGCTGAAGGCCCCCCGGGCTCCCGCGCGGCGGCCGGCGCGGACCGGCCCGCCACGGCGAGGCGCGGCCAGGATCGCGCCACCAAGCCCAGGTGAGCCCATGAAGGTGAGCCCATGAACGAGATCGCCCCCTTCCCCTCCGGCATCGATCCGGCGGTGCTCGCCGCACGCCTGTCGGACGAGCGCGCCCCCGACATCGTCGAGGCCCTGAACGAGGAGGCACCCGAGGTCGCGGCCGCGATCCTGCTCGGCCTGTCGCAGGAGCGGGCGATCGAGGTGCTCGATCAGCCGGAGCTCGACCGCGCCGCCGACATCATCGAGATGCTGCCGCGCGACCGGGTCGCCTCGTTCCTGTCGGGCATGTCGGCCGACCGGATCACCGACATCTTCCGCGAGATCGAGGAGCCGGGGCGCTCCGACCTGCGCGCCCGCCTCGATGCGGAGACGCGGGGCGCCGTGGACCAGCTCAGTGCCTACGGCGAGGAGACCGTGGGCTCGCTGATGACGACGGAGTTCGTCGCGGTGCCGGGCAACTGGACGGTCCAGCAGACCCTCGACCACGTCCGGCAGGTGGAGAAGACCCGCGAGACCATCTACGCGATCTTCGTCCTCGACCCGCGCACCCGCGCGCTGACCAAGGCGGTCCCCCTGCGCCGGCTGATCACCGGCCAGCCGGGGGACAACGTGCTCTCGGTGGCGCCGAACCGGCGCCCGCTCGCGGTCTCGCCCACCGCGAGCCGCGAGGAGGCCGCCCGCCTGATCTCGAAATACGACCTCCTGGCGCTCCCGGTCATCGACGCGGTCGGCCACCTCATCGGCATCGTCACCGTGGACGACATGATCGACGCCATGGTCGAGAAGCAGACGCAGGACGTGCAGCGCTTCGGCGGCATGGAGGCGCTGCCCGAGCCCTACATGGACATCCGCTTCGGAACGATGATCCGCAAGCGGGCGGGCTGGCTCTGCGCCCTGTTCCTCGGCGAGATGATGACCGCGACCGCCATGCAGGGCTTCGAGGGCGAACTCGAGAAGGCCATCGTGCTGACCCTGTTCATCCCGCTGATCATGAGCTCGGGCGGCAATTCCGGCAGCCAGGCCACCTCGCTCCTCATCCGCGCCCTGGCGCTGCACGAGGTGCGCCTGCGCGACTGGTGGCGGGTGGCCCTGCGGGAACTCCCCACCGGCCTCGTGCTCGGCACGATTCTGGGTGCGATCGGCATCGTGCGCATCGTGGTCTGGCAGAAGACCGGGCTCTACGATTACGGCGTGCACTGGCCCCTGGTCGCGGCCACCGTCGGGGCGGCCCTGGTGGGCATCGTCACATTCGGCTCGCTCACCGGCTCGATGCTGCCGTTCCTGCTGCAGCGCCTCGGCTTCGACCCCGCCACCGCCTCGGCCCCCTTCGTGGCGACCCTCGTCGACGTCACGGGGCTCGTCATCTACTTCTCGGTCGCGATGCTGATCCTGCGCGGGACGCTGCTCTAAGCAGGTTTCGCAAAAGTGGTCGCCGGTTTTGCGGCTAAAACCTGCGACATATCAAAGAGCTAAGCAGGGTGAAGCGTTGGCTTGCCAACGCGAACCTGCTTAGAAGGGCGCCCCGTCAGACCCGCGCGGCGCCAGTTCAGGCCCGCGCCTGCAGGCCCGCTTCGCCGAGGACGGCGTTCGTGAGGCGGTCGGGCCCGATCTCGTCGGCGGAGTAGCCGACGAGGGCGGCCAGGCTCTCGCGGGCCCGCCAGACCCGGCTCTTCACCGTGCCGATCTTGCAGCCCATCACGGTCGCCGCCTCGTCGTAGGTCATGTTGTCGATGGCCACGAGGGTGAGGGCCTGGCGCAGGGTGCTCGACAGACGGCCGATGGCGGCGGTCACGTCTTCCAGGTCGAGCACCGCCCCCTGCGCCGGCAGCGTCACCAGCTGGGCCGCGTAGCTTCCGTCGCTGTCCTCGACCTCGTGCACCCGCTTGCGCTGGCCCGAGTAGAACGTGTTGCGCATGATGATGGTGAGCCAGCCGCAGACGTTGGTGCCGGGCGAGAAGCTCTCGCGGTACATCCAGGCCCGCAGCATGGTGTCCTGCACGAGGTCGTCGGCGCGGGCGGCGTCGCGGGTCAGGGACAGGGCGTACTTGCGCAGGCCCGGGGCGTGGTCCCGAAGCCCCTGGCGAACCTCAGCCGTGAGGGTCTCGCCCCGGGCCGCCAGCACCGCCTCCAGGCGGGCGATCAGGACGGCGAAGCGGTCGGGCCGCTCGTCTTCCAGGGAGGCGTAGGCCTCGCGCAGGTGCTGGCCGAGACATCGTCGGATCGAGGGCGCGAGCAGGGGCGCCGCGGCGTTCAGGGCTGGGGACGGAGCATCAGATCCTGATTGCGATGTCATCCAGTGTCTTCTCAGGGCGACCGGAAGCGGTAAAAGCCGACTTCCTCCAGTGTTCTTGAGTTGTGCAAGATCGTTTTGATGCATGCATCAACACAGGTTAAGACGTCGAAACGAGGGTCTGAATCGCACGAAAACGTACAGAATTTTGCTATTTACCAGCAAAAAGGCTTTTTATCGCGGTCAGATCACGGAACCAACTCGAAAGAGCCCACCACGGCAGGGAGCCGGGCGGCCTCGGTCTCGGGAGGAACGCATGATGCGCATGGATTCGACCGGGCTGATTTCGGTGCCCGCCAAGATCTCCGGAACACCGACGGCGATCATCCCGCTCGGGTTTTGAACGAAGCGGTCGTCGGGCGTGAGCCCGCTGCCGAGAAGCATCGGCGTCGCTCCCACAACGCCCTCGGGCTCGACGATGCCCACCTCGATCGCGCCCGGACCCGTCTTGGTGATCGACGCCTCGCCGGGCTCGGGAAAAAACGGCTCCCGGATCGGCATGTGCGGCTGGAGCAACGCGAAATCACCCGGCGAAAGACGTTTGAGCAAGCGGTTGCGGACAGCAGATTGCTCCGGCAGCGGCACAGCACCGTCCCCTCGATCGAGAGAACATGAAGTCTGATATCGTCCCGCATTCCGGAATATGTGCTTGCGCTCAGGCAGATACCCGTACGACGGCGCGCAGAGGCAGCGCCGCTGCGAAGTATGTCTGGTCGTCGAGTTTTCGCAGCGTCGGGCATCGTACCGAGGCAAGGGATTAAGTTCATCGCCTGTGGAACGGAATTCGGCACCGAGCGCTTCATCTGACTTGCGGGGCAGAGCAACCGGCTGTTTCGATAGCAGTTCAGGGTTTTTCTGGTTCATGCGACGAAGGCGGTGTCTCTCGTGCCTTTCATCCAGGCGGGATTGCCTTGGCTCGCTACGAAGTGACCGTTGCCGGAGTTCAGGAACCGAAGGGGCATGCTAGGTTTTCGCTTGCATCACTCCGTCAGGCGCGCCGCTCGCTGCGATGCTTCCCTGCCGGACAATCAGCCATGATCACGGACCGGCGCGCGGTGCGGGCCCCCTTCCTGCACGCGGACCAGCCGGCGCGCGGCGACGCCGGCGCGCTGATCCGGCGGCTGGAGCAGTTCGACGCCCTGGAGGGGGAGGCGCGGAACGCCCTGGAGCGGATCGCCGGCACCGCGTCCTCGGTGGCGGCGCGAACCGACCTGATCCGGGAGGGCGAGGCTCCGGAGGGAATCTTCATCCTCCTCGACGGCATGGCCTGCCGCAGCAAGCTGCGTCGGGGCGGCCCCCGGCAGATCACCGCCTACCTGATTCCCGGCGACTTCTGCGACCTCGACCTCGCGCTCCGCCCGCGCATGGACCACACGGTCTCCACGATCTCGACCTGCCGGGTGGCGCATCTCGATTTCGCCAGCATCCAGCAGCTGGCGGTGGAGGCCGGAAGCCTCGTCCAGACCATGCGCCGCGCAACGCTCGTGGATGACGCGATCTTGCGGGAATGGCTGCTGAACGTCGGCGCCCGCAGTGCCATCCAGCGCATCGCCCACCTGTTCTGCGAACTGCTGACGCGGTTTCGCGCCGTCGGTCTGGCGCAGGGCGACAGCTACGAACTGCCGATTTCGCAGCTCGACCTCGCCGACACCACCGGCCTCTCGACCGTTCATGTCAATCGCACCCTTCAGGACCTGCGGCGCCAGGGCCTCATCGAGTTCCGCTCCCGCAGCCTGATGATCCGCAACCTCCCGCGCCTGCAAGCCCTCGGGGAGTTCGATCCGAGCTACCTCGCGCGCTGGGGGCCTCCATCGCCACCTGATTGAGATGGCGCGCAGAGCGCCGGATCGGAACTCGATAAACGAAAAACCCCTCGCCTCCTGAGAGAGGCGAGGGGTTCTTGCACGATCCTTCGCACAGGGCGTACGAAGTCTGTGGCTGTTTCAGTCGATCGGGCGGGCGACCGGATCGGCGGCGCGGATGTCCTCGGGGAGCGACGCGAAATCCACGTAACCGGCCTCACGCGCCATGGCATCCAGGGCCGACGTCGCGTCGCAGGCGCTGCCGGTCCACAGGATCGCACCGTTGGTCATCTGGCGAATCTCGAAGATGCTCATGATCCGTTGCCTCGGGCTGAACTTGTCAATTCGCCTGAAAACGCATCCGCGCGGCGAAGGTTGCATGCCTGGGGCCCCGAACGGGCGCGATGGTTCCGATCGGCTCGAGACCGCGAACAAGAGCCTGGCGCCTTGAAAACGCCGGCCTCTTCGTAGAGGCCTCGGGCTTCCGTCGACGCCTTCTCCGAGATCCGTCCGCCATGCGCCGCCTTCCCACGCTTCACGCCGGCGCGATGGCCCTCCTGGCAGGTCTCTCCGGGTTCACCGGTGCCGGAGCCCGGGCGGCGGACGGTCCGGCGGTGCCCGATCCGGCCGCGGTCGCCCCAGCCGTGACCGTGGCGCTGGCCGCCCCGCGCGAAGTGGTCGAGCGGGCGGTCGTCACCGGAACGCTGGTGCCGCGGGACGAAATCCTGGTGGCGCCGGAAGTCGAGGGCCTGCGCATCACCGAACTCCTGGTGGAGGAGGGTGCGCAGGTCGCGCGCGGCCAGCCCCTGGCCCGGCTCTCCCTGGAGATGGTCCTCACGCAGGAGGCGGCCAACGCCGCCACCATCGCCAAGGCGCAGGCCGCGATCCTCCAGGCCCGCAGCCAGATCGTGCAGGCCGAGGCCGCCCAGGTGGAGGCGAACCTCGCCCTGGAGCGCACCCGCAGCCTCATCCGCACCGGCAACGCCACCGCGGTGACCCTGGAGCAGCGCGTCTCCACGGCGCAGGCCAACGAGGGGCGGCTCGGTGCCGCCCGGGGCGGCCTGCAACTGGCGGAAGCCGACCTCGCCGCGGCGCGGGCGCAAGGGGCCGAGATCGCTCTGCGCCGCACCCGCGCCGAGATCCGGGCTCCGGAAGCCGGGATCGTGAGCCGGCGGACCGCCCGGATCGGCGCCACCGCCACGGCCTCCGGCGAGCCGATGTTCCGTCTGATCGCCCGGGGCGAGATCGAACTCGAGGGCGAGGTGCCCGAGACCTGGATGCCGCGCCTGCATGTGGGTGATCCCGCCCGCCTCGACTGGGACGGTGGGCGCACCCTCCTGGGCCGGGTCCGCCGGATCGACCCGGAGATCGACCGCGCGACCCGCCTCGGCCGGGTCCGCATCAGCCTCGATCCCGATCCGACCCTGCGCATCGGCGCCTTCGCGCGGGGCAAGGTCGAGGTCGCCCGGCGCACCAGCGTGGCTGTCCCCCTCTCGGCCCTGCTCTACGGGGCAGATGGCGGGGCCAGCGTCTTCGTGGTCGCCGACGCGCGGGTCGAGGCCCGCACGGTGGTGCCGGGCCTCTCGGCGGAGGGCGCCATGGAGATCCGCTCGGGGCTGAAGGCCGGGGAATCGGTGGTGGCCCGCGCCAGCAGCTTCCTGCGCGACGGCGACCGGGTCCGGGCCGTGGTTCCGTCCCCCGTGGCGCCGACGCCGGCAAAAGCCGCCGATGCCGCTCCTCGCTGATCGGACGAGTCCATGCGCCTGAACATCTCCGCCTGGGCGATCCGCGAGCCGATCCCCTCCATCGTGCTGTTCCTGGTCCTGGTAGTCCTCGGGCTCGTCAGCTTCCGGGCGCTGCCGATCACCCGCTTTCCCAACATCGACATCCCGATCGTCTCGGTCCAGGTGCTGCAGTCGGGCGCCGCGCCCTCGGAACTCCAGACCCAGGTCACCAAGGTGATCGAGGACGCGGTGGCGGGGGTGAAGGGCGTCAAGCACGTCATCTCGACGATCTCGGAGGGCGTCTCCAGCACCACCATCGAGTTCCGCCTGGAGGTGAACAGCGATCGGGCGGTCAACGACGTCAAGGACGCCATCTCGAAGGTGCGGGTGAACCTGCCCCGCACCATCGAGGAGCCGATCATCAACCGCGTCGAGATCGCGGGCCTGCCGATCATGATCTACGGCGCCTCGGCGCCCGCGATGACGCCGGAGGACCTGTCCTGGCTCATCGACGACGTCATCGCCCGGCAGGTGCAGAGCGTGAAGGGCGTCGGCGGCGTCGAGCGCCTCGGTGGCGTCGCCCGCGAGGTCCGCGTGACCCTGAAGCCGGACCGCCTGCTGGCCCTCGGCATCACGGCGGCCGACGTGAACCGGCAGCTCCGCCTCACCGCCGCCGACATGGCGGGCGGGCGCGGCGAGCTCGGCGGGCAGGAGCAGTCCATCCGGACGCTCGCCGGGGCGGCCAGCCTCGACACCCTGGCCGAGACCTCGATCATCGTGCCGGGCGGGCGCAAGGTCCGCCTCGACGAGCTCGCCACCCTGGTGGATGGCTCGGAGGAGCCGCGCACCTTCGCGCGCTTCAACGGCGAGCCCGTCGTCGCCTTCGCGATCTCGCGCTCCACGGGCGCCAGCGACGCCGAGGTCGCCACCGGGGTCGCCAAGCGCATCGCCGAGCTCGGGAGCCGGCACCCGGGCGTGCGCTTCGACCTGATCGACACCTCCGTCATCAACACGGTGGGCAACTACCACTCGGCGATGCTGAGCCTCGTGGAGGGGGCGGCGCTGGCCGTCATCGTGGTGTTCCTGTTCCTGCGCGACTGGCGCGCGACGCTCATCGCCTCCATCGCCCTGCCGCTCTCGGTGCTTCCGACCTTCTGGGTCATGAGCAGCCTCGGCTTCTCGCTGAACGCCGTCAGCCTGCTGGCCATCACCCTGGTGACCGGCATCCTCGTCGACGACGCCATCGTGGAGATCGAGAACATCGTCCGGCACATGCGGATGGGGAAATCCCCCTACCGCGCCGCGCTCGAGGCCGCCGACGAGATCGGGCTTGCGGTCATCGCCATCACGGCGACGATCATCGCGATCTTCGCCCCCGTCTCCTTCATGAGCGGCATCGCGGGCCAGTACTTCAAGCAGTTCGGCCTCACCATCGCGGCGGCCGTGTTCATGTCGCTGCTGGTGGCGCGCCTGATCACGCCGCTGCTCGCCGCCTACTTCCTGCGCGACCACGGCCCCGACCACACCCGCGAGGGACCGGTGATGCGGGGCTACACCCGCGTGGTCGCGTGGTCGGTGCGCCACAAGTTCATCACCCTGGTGCTGGGGCTCGCGTGCTTTGCCGGGTCGATCCTGTCCACCGGCCTGCTGCCGGCGGGCTTCCTGCCGGCGGAGGACGCCGCCCGCACCATCTTCGTGGTGGAATTGCCCCCGGGCGCGCGGCTTTCCGACACCACGCAGGTCAGCGACGGCCTGGTGGAGCGCATCCGCGCCCTGCCGGAGGTGCGCAGCGTCTTCGTCGACGGCGGCCGCCAGCTACCCGCCAAGAAGGAGGTGCGGCTCGCCACCTTCACCATCAACCTGACCCCGAAGAACACGCGGCCTCGCACCCAGAAGCAGGTCGACATCGCGGTCCGGGCGATCCTGCACGACGTACCGGACATCCGGTTCTGGGCCCTGCGCGAGGGCGGGCAGCGCGACGTCACCCTGATCGTGTCGGGCCCCGACAAGGCGGTGGTGGCCGACACGGCGGCGCGGCTCCAGCGCGAGGCAGCGGGCGTACCCCACCTCGTCAACGTGCTCTCGACCGCGCCCCTCGACCGCACCGAGATCCGCATCCGCCCGAAGGCCGGCATCGCCGCCGAGCTCGGCGTCTCCACCGACCTCATCGCCGAGACCGTGCGGGTCGGCACCATCGGCGACATCGGCGCGAATCTCGCCAAGTTCAACACGATCGACCGGCAGGTGCCGATCCGGGTGCAGTTGCCCGAGCGCCTGCGCGGCGACCTCGACCAGCTCGAGACCCTCAAGGTTCCGGTCAAGGGCGGGGGCGCGGTGCCGCTCTCCACCGTGGCCGACCTCAGCCTCGGGCGCGGCCCCACCGCCATCGACCGCTACGACCGCGCCATCCGCGTGGCCCTAGAGGCCGACATGGAGGGCTCGGACGCCCTCGGCTCGCTCATCGACGCGATCCTGGCCCTGCCCGCCGCCAAGGACCTGCCGCCGGGCGTCACCATCCGGCAGACCGGCGACGCCGAGGTGATGGGCGAGGTCTTCGAGGGCTTCGCGCTCGCCATGGGCGCCGGCCTCATGATGGTGTTCGGCGTGCTGGTGCTGCTGTTCGGCAACTTCCTGCAGCCGCTCACCATCCTGTTCTCGCTGCCGCTGTCCATCGGCGGCGCGATCCTGGGCCTCCTCATCTTCCACATGCCGATCTCGATGCCGGTGGTGATCGGCATCCTGATGCTGATGGGCGTGGTGACGAAGAACGCCATCATGCTGGTCGATTTCGCCGTCGAGGAGATGGCCCGCGGCGTCGATCGCGCCACCGCGATCATTGATGCCGGCCGCAAGCGGGCGCGGCCCATCGTGATGACCACCATCGCGATGGCGGCCGGCATGGTGCCCTCCGCGATGGCGCTCGGCATCGGCGGCGAGTTCCGCGCGCCGATGGCGGTGGCGGTGATCGGCGGCCTCATCGTCTCCACCGGCCTGTCGCTGATCTTCGTGCCGGCGATCTTCGTCCTGGTGGACGATCTCTCGGGCCTGTTCGTGCGCCTGTTCGGCCGCTTCGTCGGCGCGGTGGACGAGCCCACCGAGGGCGAATTCGCGCTGCCCCAGCCGCGCTCCGCCAACGACCCGAAATCGATCCTGCCGCCGCGCATCGCCGCCGAGTAGGGCGGCGACGGGCATCCGAAACGACGAAGGCCCGGACCTCGCGGTCCGGGCCTTCGTCGTCGGGACGGTTGGAATCGCCGGAGCGATCAGCCCTCGCTGCGCTCGGCCAGACGGCTCGCGGCGAAGCAGAGGCCACCGGCGACGATGAAGAGCACCACGAAGGTCTTCACGGTGGCGTAGAACAGCGCCGGCTCGATGCCCGCATCGGTGTAGAGCACCGCGCAGATGGCGCCGATCGGCAGGAGCAGGAGGATCAGGAGCGGGGTCAGCGGGCTGTTCATGGGGCTCAACCTCTTCGGGACCCGGCGCACCGGCCCCTATGGCGTTCACTGCGCCCCTCATAGCATCGCGGTACGGCGCCCGCCAAGCGTGTGCAGTCAAGCTCGGATGCGGTCAAACATCCCGCATCCGTCGCCGGATCGCTCTTTGGTCAGGCCGGAATCCGAACCGTGGCGCGCAGGCCCCCGAGTGGGCTGTCGTGCAGGCCCACATCGCCGCCATGCGCCCGGGCGATGTCGCGGGCGATGGACAGGCCGAGACCGGAGCCGCCGGCATCCTGGCGCGCGTCGTCGAGGCGCACGAAAGGCTTGAACACCTCCTCGCGCTGGTCGAGGGGGATGCCCGGCCCGTCGTCGTCGATGGAGACCAGGAAGGAGCGCGCCTCGCGCCGGCCCGTGATGGCCACGGTCTCTCCGTAGCGGGCGGCGTTCGCCGCGAGGTTGAACAGGCAGCGGCGGATCGCGTCCGGCCGCAGGGTGACGTGGGGATGATCCTCCATCTCCACCGCCTCCACGTGGGCGCCGAGGCGCTCCACGTCGGTGCGCAGATCCTCCAGCAGCGCCCGCATGTCGGTGGGCACCGCCACCTCGCCGGAATCGCCCCGCGCGAAGGCGAGGTAGGCCTCCAGCATCCGGCTCATCTCGTCGACGTCGCGTTGCAGGTCCTCGACCTCCGGCGTCTGCTCCACGAGGGCGAGGGAGAGCTTGAAGCGCGTGATGATGGTGCGCAGGTCGTGGCTGACCCCGTTGAGCATCGTCGTGCGCTGTTCCATCGCCCGCTCGATGCGTCGCTTCATCTCGATGAAGGCGTGGCCCGCCTGCCGGACCTCGCGGGCGCCGCGGGGTCGGAACTCGATCTCGCGGCCCTTGCCGAAGCTCTCGGCCACCGCGGCGAGGCGCAGGATCGGCTTGATCTGGTTGCGCAGGAACAGGATGGCGACGCCGAGGAGCACCAGGGACGAACCGCTCATCCAGAGCAGGAAGATGTGCGAGTTCGAGGCATAGGCCATGCTGCGGCGCGCCGTGACGCGCATGACCCCATCGGGGATCGAGACACGGATCTCGATCAGGCTGGAGCGGCCCACCGTGTCGATCCAGTAGGGCCGGCGGATCTGGCGGCGGATCTCGTCGGAGAGCGCCTCGTCGAGGATCGAGAAGAACGGGCGCGGACCCGCCGGCGGGAGCTTGGCGCCCTTCAGGATGTCGACGTCGAGGTTGAGCCGGTCGTTGGCGATCCGGGTCAGGGTCTCGGAATCCTTGTCCTGCGGGTAGCTCTCGTAGATGTCGATCAGCGCGGCGACGTCAGCCGTGACGGCGGCCGAGAGGCGGCGGGTCACGAGCTGCCAGTGACGTTCCATGAACGTGTAGGCGATCACCGACTGGAGCAGCACCACCGGCGCGATGATGATGATCAGCGAGCGGGCATAGAGGCCCTTCGGCAGCACGTCGCCGATGGCCCGGGCCACGCGGCGCCAGATGCGGGGGCGGCGGGGGAGGGCGGCGAGCCAGGTGGCGGTGCGCCCGATCAGGCCGGTGGCGGCCATGGTCTCAATCGACCGCGAGGCGGTAACCGACGCCCCGCACCGTCTGCAGGAACAGGGGATTGGCCGGGTCGACCTCGGTCTTGCGGCGCAGCCGGTTGATCTGCACGTCGATGCTGCGCTCGGCCGCGAGGCCACCACCCCCGGCCAGGGCCTCGCGCTCGACGTTGCCGCCCCCGGCCTGGGCCAGGACGGTGAGGATCTCGCGCTCGCGCTCGGTGATGCGGATGGTCTCGTCCGCGCGGCGCAACTCGCCCCGGTCGATCCGGTAGGAGAACGGCCCGAAAGTCACGGTGTCGTGCCCGATCGCCTGACCATCGCCGCCCGGGCTGCGGCGCTTGATGATGTTGGAGAGCCGCAGGATGAGCTCGCGCGGCTCGAAGGGCTTGGGCAGGTAGTCGTCGGCGCCGATCTCCAAGCCCATGACCCGATCGTTGGGGTTCGAGCGCGCGGTGAGCATCAGGATGGGCACGCGGGAGGATTTGCGCACCTCGCGCGCGTAGTCGAAGCCGCTCTCGCCGGGCATCATCACGTCGAGCACGAGGGCGTCGAAGACGAAGCACTGCGCCTTGGTCCGGGCCTCCGGCACGTTACCGGCCGAGGTGACGCGAAAGCCCTGCTCGAAGAGGAAGCGCGCCAGCAGTTCGCGCACCCGGCGGTCGTCGTCCACCACGAGGATGTGGGGCGCGTGGTCGGGAAGCTCCGTGCTCCCCCGGGGGCTCGGTGCCGCCATCAGGCGGCGCTCCGGACGCGCCGCGCCATCAGCCGGCGCACGGCCGCCCGGGCGTCGGGCTCGATCATCCCGAACAGGAAGCTCTCGGCCGAGGGCTGCGCCGTGCGCCCGGCTTCCGTGTCCGCCAGGGCGCGCGCCACCCGCCGGCTCTGCACCCGGATGAGGTCGCCCGCCAGGACGGTGCCGGCGGCCGTGCAGAACAGGAGCCGCTGGCGCCTGTCGTTCGTGCCGGTCTTCTGCGTGATGTAGTCCTGCTCGATCAAGTCCTTGAGCACCCGGTTGAGACTCTGCTTCGTGATGCGCAGGATATCCAGGAGTTCGGCGATCGTGAGGCCCGGATAGCGGTCCACGAAATGCAGCACCCGGTGATGCGCCCGCCCGAAGCCGTACTGGGCCAGGATGCGGTCCGGATCGCCGACGAAATCCCGGTAGGCGAAGAACAGCAGTTCGATGAGGTCGTCGCCGGACCCGCCGGCCAGGGTCGGGTCCTCGGAATCGGCATCGGGCATCGCGCGGGCTGTCACGTCGGGTGCGGCCTGAATTTACGTCAGTGTTGTTGACATGTTCCAGCCGCGCCGGGAGCCGTCAAGCGGTCGGTGCCGTTTGGCCACCGCCGATGCCTGTCTTTCAGGTCCATCCGAAGCCGTGAGGACCTGGGACACCCTGCCACGGGGACGACCGCGCGGGGAAAGGCTCGCTCCGGAACCCGCCTCGGAGCCCCGCGTTTCCAGAACAATTCAAGAACAAGAGGATTTCCATCGTGGCCAAGACACAGACTTCGAAGACCCAGACCTCCGATGCCCAGCCCGCCGGGAATCAGGAAGACGCCGCGCAGACCAATCCGAAGACCGACCCGAAGGACACCTCGAACCAGATCAAGGATCCGAGCGAGTGGACCACCGGCGGTGAGCCGATGACGGGCGCACAGGCCTCCTACCTCAAGACCCTCTCGGAGGAGGCGAAGGACCCCGAGGCCTTCGATCCGGACCTCGACAAGGCCGAGGCCTCCCAGCGGATCGACGCCCTGCGCAAGGAATCCGGCAAGGCCTGAGCCGCATCACCGTTCCGGGCCGTCTACGGCAGCGTCCGAGACGCCTCGGGACGGCAAATGGAGCGGCATGGGAGACTTCGAGACGCGAAACGCGTGACTTTGAGATGTGAAATGCGCACCGCGGACCTTCTTCACGGATCAGCTTAAGTCCTCCGCAACGAAGCCGGTCCTAAGGTCACGCCGGAACGACCCCGGCGAGAGACGATCGGCGAACATGGACAGACGGGAACCGACCGGACCCGAGGCGGAGGCCGAGCGACACTTGGTCTGCCGAATCCGTTCGCTCATGTCTCGCTTTCGAACGGATACCAGCGGCGCGACGGCCATAGAGTATGGATTGATCGCCGCCCTGACCTTCCTCACGGTCGTCGGCGCCCTGCGGCTCTACGGCGACCGCATGACGGTGATGTACGAGTTCATCGGCAGCAAGGTCGGCAGCGCCTCTTCCTGAATGATGACACCGCCACGGGGCACCCGGCCACGGCCGCTCGGGTGAGATTCCGCTCCAGGCGCCGGCCGGTGCCACGAACAGAACCGGTCTGCCGCAGGGGCTACTTCAGCGCCCGCTGCGTCCGGCCCCCGTCTTGGAGCGTCCGCCACCGGGGGCCGGGGCGTCGGAGCCTTCCGCATCGCCACCGCCGGCTCCCTGCCAGAACGTGTCGAACAGTCGCTGCATCGCGCGGGCATTCTCCTGCTGCACCTCCAGGCCGGTCTGGAACATCTGCTGCATCATCTCGAAGGGGGCATCCGCCGCCGACGCATCCTGAGAGGCCCCCTGAGCGGACTGGGGGGTCTTGGAACTGGTCGCCACGGCGAGGCGCGGCGGGGGCTTGCGGGCCGGCGTGCTCTGGGCGGCGGGCGCCGCCGGGCCGCCCGACTTCATGAAGCTCTCCATCATCTCCGACCAGACGTTGGGCGGGAAACCGAAGGGCTGGGCCTGGCTCTGCGGCGCCGGGGACGGCGCCTGGTTGATCATGACGTGGACGATGCCCGCCACGACCATCCCGGCCATCAGCGGGAGCATCTGCTTCAGGGCCGGCGTCGCCACCCCGCTCACGGCGGCGGCCTGCTGGAGCACGGCTTGGCTGAGATGGGGCGAGCCGAAGAGCTGCCCGACCAGCATGTCCATCTGGGGCGAGGGCTTGTCCATCTGGAAGAAGGGCTTGGCCGTCGTCGGCGGGTTGGGGGCCACGAAGTTGAAGAGCTTGGCAAAACCCATGGGGTCGTGGGCGGCATTGCGCTGCAGGCCCATGGTCAGGGCCGGCAGAAGCGCTTCCATCGCGCGCAGAGCCTGCTCCTGCGTCAGCCCGAACTGAGGCCCGAAGCCCTGGAGGTTGGCGCCCGCCTGCGCCTGGAGAATGTCGAACAGGTTGAACATGGCGGCCTCGCGGACGAACGGCGACATGCCCGGGGGATGCCCGGACGCGCCCCCGAACTCTGTCGCATCGGCGGGGCACTGACCAGCCCGCGCGCCTCATGGGCGCCCGATTCCATGTCGACGCTTGTCAGAATCGGGTTTTCTCTCCCCCGAACGCCCCGTCTCTCCCTCAAAAAACCGCCCCCGGAGCCGTCGATGCGCTTTTCCGCGCCCCTGATCGAGGCGCGCCTCGTGCGTCGCTACAAGCGCTTCCTGGCCGACATGGAATGCGCGGACGGCACCCTCGTCACGGCACACTGCGCGAATCCGGGCGCGATGCTGGGCCTGCTCGCCCCGGGCGCCCGCACCCTGCTGTCGCGCGCGACGAGTCCGACGCGCAAGCTCGGCTATTCCTGGGAACTGGTGGAAGCGGACCTGCCCGGGGGGCCGCAATGGGTCGGCATCAACACGATGCGCCCGAACGCCCTGGTGGCGGAGGCCTTCGCCGCCGGGAGCCTGCCGGCGCTGGCGGGCTACACGAGCCTGCGCCCGGAGGTCCGCTACGGACGGGCGAGCCGGGTGGATTTCCTGGCCGGCGGGGCGGGGGTGGCGCCCTGCCACGTGGAGGTGAAGAACTGTCACCTCATGCGCGCGCCGGGCCTCGCCGAGTTCCCGGATTGCGTCGCCGCCCGGAGCGCGCGCCACATGGAGGACCTCGCCGCCGTGGCGGCGGCGGGCGGGCGCGCCATGGTGATCATCGTGGTGCAGATGTGGGCGGAGCGCTTCGCACCGGCCCGCGACCTCGATCCGGCCTTCGACCGGGCGTTCCAGGCAGCCCGCGCGGCGGGCGTCGCCGTGCATGCCTACCGCTGTCGGATCGACCCCGCCGGCATCACCGTCGCCGACGCGATCCCGGTGGCGTAGGGTTTCGCGGACGGTGCGTGGGCTCATCCCGCACCCGCCGCCGGATGGGGCTGCATGGAGCGTGACGAATCCTTCCTGCGCGAGCAGCGCGGCGTGCGGCGGGGTGCCGTCCTCGCGGGACTGATCGGCATCCTGGCCCTCGGCCTCGCCTTCGGGATGGCCGGCCCGGCGGCCCCGCCCGCCGGTGCGGGCGAGCGGATCGCCTTCGCCCTGCGCGTCGATCTCGTGGTGGTGGCCTGGTTCGCGGCGGCCATCGCGAATGTCGCGCGGTTGCGCTTCGCATCGCCCGACGACATCGGCGCGGCCACGGCGCCGACGGAGGGAGCGCGCATCAAGGTCGCCCATGCGCTCCTCACGAACACGGGCGAGCAGGCCGCCCTGGCGGTGTTCGCGCACCTGGCGGTCGCCGTCACCCTGGCGTCCTACGCGGCCGTCGTGCCGGTGCTGGCGGGCCTGTTCTGTGTCGGCCGGCTGCTGTTCTGGCTCGGCTACGCCCGGGGTGCGGCGGCGCGGGCACTGGGTTTCGGGCTGACCTTCTATCCCAGCCTCGCCGCCCTGGTCATCTCGGCCGCGGCCAGCCTGTCATGAGGCGCGTTCGAAGATGAGGTTCAGGCGGGTCTTGCGGGTGCGGCGGTAGCCGTGCTGCTCCAGCAGGGCCGGCAGGTCGATCTGCCACTGGTCCGTGCCGTTCTCCACGATGAGGAGCTTGGGATGAAGCGCGGCCGGCGCTTCGCGCAGGAAGGGTTCGAGGATCAGATCCTCGGCCCCCTCCACGTCGAGCTTCATGGCATCGATGGCCGTGAAGCCCTCGCTGCGGGCGAGATCCAGGAGCGTCACTGCGGGCACACGGATCTGTGCGCCCTCGTTGGTGCCGACGATCTTGAGGCTCGACTCGCCCCGGTTGCGCGGATCGACGAACAGGGTGAGTTCCCCCGCCTTGTCGGCCACCGCGCAGGCGAGGGCCTTGACCGTTCCGAACGGGTTCTGGGCGATGTTGTAGGCCAGGCGCTGGAACACGTCCGGCTGGGGCTCGATGGCGAGGATACGGGCGCGCGGCCCCGCGAAGGCCGCCACGAACAGGGCGTAGGCCCCGATATTCGCGCCGATGTCGAGGAAGGTGCAGCCGGGCGCGAGCTTCGCCCGCAGGAGTTCGCGTTCCTCGGGATCGAAGAATTGCGGCGTGAAGAGCACCTTCTTCTCGCAGTTGTTGTTGTACGGATAGAGGCGCATGCGCGCGCCGTAGCGCTCCACGTCGAGGGGCTGGCCGCGCAGGAGGCCGATCGCGATCCGACGCAGGAACAGCGACAGGCGCCGTCCACCCCAGCTTCCGTAGGACAGGCGTCCCGTGCGCTCGGCGATGCGCGCGACGAGGCCGGTGGGTGCGTAGGTGCCGTAGGGCTGCGAGTCTCTCATCGCGGGTGCTGATGCCAGCCCGCGGCGATGGCGGCAAGCGCGAGGCCCGATTCGGCCGCGTCCGCAATGGACGCTGAGCTCAGGCGAAGCGCGACACAGCAGAGATCCCGGTAAGCTTCACGGCCGAGCGGTGAGGGCCCGTCCGCCCGCGGTCGGTCTGTTCCATTGTGGCAACACCACGACCCAAACCACTTGGAACACCCCTAATCTGCCCTAAAAGTAGGCGGATGCACAAAGGATAGCTTTGCCGCAGCGCGGAACCTTTGCGAGCTTAGGCGTAACGCCGACCCCTTCGCAGAGTTCCTCGATGACCATGAACCGCCCGCTCCTCGCCCTCACGGCCCTGCTGCTCTCGTCGGCGTGCGCCTATGCGGCCGACCTGAAGGCGCCCGTGGCCCCGGCTCCGGTCCCGGCGTCCTGCAAGGCCGAGATCACGTTCCCGGCCTATGGCGGCGTCATCAAGCAGAACCCGAACCCGGCCTGCCTCACCCTCGGCGCGTTCGGCGACATCTACGTCGGCGGCGCGGTCAGCGGGTACTTCTACGATCAGAGCAATGTGACCTCCATCGCGCTCCCCGGCATTGCCGCCGATCGCTTCGGGCGCGCCGACTTCTCGAACCTGATGGGCTTCATCCAGAAGGCCGATGGTGCCTTCCAGTTCTACGCCGCCTTCGGCGCCTACTCGATCCCGGGCCTGGGCGCTCCGATCTTCAGCGCCTTTGATCAGACCAACCTGCTGTTCTCGCCCGCTCCGATCGTGTTCGGCAAGTACGTGATCAACGACAACTGGTCGGTTCAGGGCGGCCGCATGCCGACCCTGATCGGCTCGGAACTGCCCTTCACCTTCCAGAACCTCAATATCTCGCGCGGCCTCCTCTTCGCGCAGGAAAACATCATCAACCACGGCGTGCAGATCAACTACTCGGACGGCCCGTGGGCGGCCTCGTTCGCCGCGACCGACGGCTTCTTCTCGGGTGAGCTCAACTGGGTCACGGGCGCGATCACCTACAAGATCGACTCCGCCAACACGATCGGCATCAACGGCGGCACCCACTTCTCCAGCTACACCAAGTTCGACCTTTCGGACCGCAGCCTGCGCAACCAGTTCGCGACCCCCGCGACGCTGCAGAACAGCAGCATCATCAGCGCGAACTACACCTATGCCGACGGCCCCTGGATCGTGACGCCGTACGTTCAGTACACCAACGTCGAGCGGAACGATTTCATCGGCCTCGCCGGAGCCGAGACCTTCGGCGGCGCGGTCCTCGCCAGCTACGCCTTCACGGACAACTTCGCCCTTGCGGGTCGCTTCGAATACATCGCGCAGAGTGGAAACAGCCGCACGGGCCTCCCGCTCCAGTCGAACGTTCTCTATGGACCCGGCAGCTCCGCCCTGTCGTTCACCGTCACCCCGACCTTCACCTTCGACCGCTTCTTCGTTCGCGGCGAGTTCTCGACCGTGCAGCTCTACGACATCACCGTCGACCGCGCGTTCAACGTCGGCACCGGTTTCGGCCGCAACGGCGTGAAGACCTCGCAGGAGCGCTACATGATCGAGACCGGCATCACCTTCTGATCCAGTCCGACAACGGCGATGCGTTCGAGCGGCGGCAGGGAAACCTGCCGCCGCTTTCATTCGTGCTCTCGCGTCACCCCGGGGCTTCCGTCGGGGCGGCGGGCGGTCCAATGAGGCAGGCACCATGCCCAGACCGATAAGGCCCGAGCCCATGCAGACCTTCGATTCCGACGGCGTCGCCATCGCGTATATCGACGCGGCCCCCGAGGGCGGATCGGGCGACCCGATCCTGCTGATCCACGGTTTCGCCTCCAACCACGCGGTGAACTGGGTCAACACGCTCTGGGTCCGGACCCTGACGCAGGCCGGCTACCGGGTCGTCGCCCTCGACAACCGGGGGCATGGCGAGAGCCAGAAGCTCTACGATCCGGACGCCTACGGCTCCGACATCATGGCGCAGGACGCGCGCCGCCTCCTCGACCACCTCGGCATCGAACGGGCCGACGTGATGGGCTACTCGATGGGCGCGCGCATCTCCGCCTTCCTCGCCCTCGACGAGCCGGAGCGGGTGCGCTCGGTTCTGCTCGGCGGTCTCGGTCTGCACCTCGTCGAGGGCAGGGGCCTGCCCGACGGCATCGCCGAGGCCCTGGAGGCGGAGCCGGGCGCCCCCGCGCCGAACCCGACGGCCGCCGCCTTCCGCACCTTCGCGGAGCAGACGAAGAGCGACCTGCGGGCGCTGGCCGCCTGCATGCGGGGCTCGCGCCAAGCCCTGTCGCGGGCCGAGGTCGCGCAGATCGAGATGCCGGTCCTCGTCACGGTCGGCACCCTCGACACGGTCTCGGGCTCAGGCCCGGCGCTGGCCGCCCTCCTGCCGAACGCCACCGCCCTCGAATTGCCCAACCGCGACCACAGCACGGCGGTGGGCGACCGGGGTCACCGGGCGGGCGTCCTCGACTTCCTGGCCAAACGGCCCTGAGGGGCACCTGAGACCTCCTCCCGGCAATCCCTTCTGCTTCGTGCACGAGGGCTGCCCTTCGCATGACGTCGCATGCGCGCGCTGGAACGGACGCGAACCGTTTTCGGCTTGGTTGCCAAGACGATTCTCAGGAGCCGTGGACAAACCGCGGGTGAAGACAAGTTGACGGGATGTCTTCACGAGATGGGAAATGGTGCTCCCCGACCGTAGGGCATGTCTTCGGATCGGATCACGAACAGGAGTCTCGCCGCGGCCTGCGCCCTTGCCGGACTCGTGGTGCTGATGATCCAGGATACACCGAACTGGTGGGCGATCGGCATCGCCTCGACCTGCCTGTTCGGCTTCGGCGGCTTCTGGTTTCTTCCGGAAGCCCGGCCGGCCCGGCGGGCGGCCCCGCGCAGGATCCGTGTGGAGATCATCTCGCCGGAACGGCCGGAGCCGCCGCCCCTGGACCTGCTGGAGGGGCCTCCGCGCGCCCTCGAACACCACCCGCGCGGCCGGCGAGCGGCCGCCTGGAGCCTCCGGCGCTGGCAGGCCCCGCGCCAGACCTGACGGGGCGCACCGGCCCCCGAAACCGGGCCGGCTCACGGATGGGCGGCCGCATGCCCCGCACCGTGGCCCGGGATCGTGCCGTGCGGCTGCGCAGCGGCCTCGCCCAGCAACGGCCCACTCAGCTGGGCCTCGATCGCCGCGGCCACGTAGGCCGCGTCGCGGCCCACGGCACCGAAGCGGCCCGAGCCCCAGGTGTGCAGCCAGGGTAGTCCGATGAAATAGAGACCCGCCTGAGCCGTGACGCCGCGCCGGTGCTTGGGTTGGCCCGCCCCGTTGAAGACCGGCGCGTCGAGCCAGCCGAAATCCGGCGCGAAGCCGATGCACCAGACGACGGCGCCGATGCCCGATCCGGCGAGGTCCAGATGCGTCACCGGCGCCTCCGGCTCCCAGACCGGCCGGTAGGGGGCCTGTTCGGGGGCGGGGATCCCGTTCTCGGCGATGTGCCGGTCGATGGCCGCGTTGATGCCGTTGTAGGTCCGGTCGGCCGCGTCGAGGGTGGCCTTCAGGCCGTCGCGGAAGCGCAAGGTCCCGTCCGCGTAGTCCTCCAGCGCACCGTAGAGCGCCATCCCCTCGCGGGCGAAGCGGCGCAGGTCGATGTCGCGCCCGCCGTCGCGCCCCGTGACGTAGTGGTTGGTGTTGTCGCGGACCCCGTCGCGCAAGGGGTGCTGATCGACCGACATCTCATAGTAGCCCATGTCGGCGAGCCAGGCGACGACGTCGCGGCCGCGGTAGAAGCGGGCGCAGCGGGGCGCGTCGCCCACGGCCAGGTGCACCCGGCGGCCTGCCAGATGCAGGTCCTCGGCGATCTGCGCGCCCGACTGGCCCGAGCCGACCACGAGGACGGCGCCCTCCGGCAACTGGGCCGGGTTCCGGTATGCGTTCGCGTGGACCTGCACGAGCGAACCGGGCAGTTTCTCGGCCATGCGGGGCATTATCGGTCGCTGGTAGCCGCCGGAGGCCACCACCACGGCGTCGGCGGTGTAGTCGCCCGCGGAGGTATGGACGCGGTAGCCGCCCTCTTGCGCCGCTTCGACGCGCAGGACCGAGACCTCTTCGCGGATCGGCGGATTCACCTTGGCGACGAAGGCCCGCAGGTAGGCGACGATCTCGTCCCGCTTCATGAATCCGTCCGGGTCCGGCCCGTCATAGGGATGGCCCGGCAGGTCGCATTGCCAGTTCGGGGTCACGAGGCAGAAGCTGTCCCAGCGCTGGCTCGACCAGACGTGGGCCGCGCGCGCGCGCTCGAAGACGAGGTGTTCGATGCCGCGCTGCTGGAGGTGGTAGCTCACCGAGAGGCCGGCCTGGCCCCCGCCGACGATCGCGACGGGCAGGTGGGGCGTACTGGAGGTCATGAACGTGGCTCCCGCTGGTGGCGATTTCGGCTCACGGCTCGAAGGCCTCGACGGTGACCCTTCCGTCCGGGGCCTGCGCCCGAGCGGCGGCCTCGATCCGCTGCAATTGGTCCAGGGCCGAGGAGCAGGCGAAGCCGTACTTCTCCCGCACGCGCTCGCTGGCGATGGTCAGCGCCGTGCGCGCCTTCGCGACGAAGTCGTCGAGGGGGTAGGTCTCGCCCGGGGCGAAGTAGTCCTTGATCACCAGGGAGGGCGAGTAGCAGGCCTCGCGCCGGCCGTCGGGCCAGCGGACGTGGAAGCGCATCTCAGGCATCGTGGACCTCGGCGGTCAGGGAGGCCTCCGGACGGAGGCAGGCTTCGTAGGTCGGCAGGTGGCGCTCGGCGCAGGCGCGCCAGGAATGGGCCCGCGCCACCGCGGCCCCGGCCGCGCGCAGGCGGCGGCGGACGGGCGGCGAAAGGGCCCGGGCCATGGCGCGCGCAAGGCCGTCTGGATCGGCCGGATCGACGAAGAGCGCGTCGCGGGCGCCGAGATACTCGGTGAAGGGCGGTCCCGCCGAGACGATGGCGGGGGTGCCGCAGGCCATCGCCTCCAGCACGCAGAGGCCGAACCCCTCGGTCCAGGAAGGCAGGGCCAGCATGTCTGCGAGGCGGTAGAGGGCCGGCATCTCGCCCTGCGGGACCGGGCCGGTCTCGACCACGGGGCAGCCCAGGCCGACCGTCAGGCCTCTGTCCGCCAGGAGGGCGGCGCAGCGGGCCCGGTAGGCGGCGTGGTCGAGGAGCGAGGCGCCCCCGACCACCAGAAGCTGCGCCTGCGGATGGCGCACGCGGAAGGCCGCGAAGGCCTCGATCAGGGTCGCGGTGTTCTTGCGCGCCTCGAACCCGCCGACGCTCAGCACCACCGGGCCGGCCCCGAGCCCCCAGCGCACCCGCGCGCCCGCATCGGTGGCGTCGGGGTCAGGGCGGTAGATCGCGGGATCGACGCCGTTGCCCACGACCTGCGCGGAAGCGCCGAACTCGGTCCGGAGCCGTTCGGCCCAGGTCCGGCTGACGCAGAGCAGGGCCTGCGCGTCTTGGATCGAACGCGCCTCCCAGTCGTCCAGCACCGGGTCCGCGAAGGTGTCGCGGTGATGGACCGTTCGCACGTAGCCGGAGATCCGACGCCGATGCCGCAGGGTCGCCAGCGCGTTGCCGCCGATCCCGTCATGGGCGTGGAACAGGTCGAAGTCGCAGGCCGCCGGCGATCCGAAATGGCGCAGGTAGTCGTTGATCCGGGTCCGGACGAGGTCGACCGTCGAGCCCGTGACGGGGCGGGCGGCCACCGAGACAACGGGGCAGGCGGCCGCCCGGTAGAAGCCGCGCCCGGTCGGGTCGGGGGCGTGCACCACCGCCTCGTGGCCGAGGGCGCCGAGGGCCTCCCCGAGGGCGAGGCAGTGGGCGACGCCGCCGCGCGGATTGGTCGAGTGCGTGAGGAGGGCGATGCGCAGGCGCCTCATGCGGCGTGCTCCGGCCCGCCGCAGCCGATCAGGGGACCGGCCAAGAAATCCCACACGACCGCCTCCGCGCCGGAGGCGTCGCGCAGGCGCGCGACCCGGCTCGCGTCGATGCCCCCGATGGCGGCCGCCGCGATGCCCCGCCCGGCAAAGCGCGCCAGGATGGCGGGAACCCGCTCGGGTGCCGCCGCGAGAAGGAAGCCGAAGCTCGGGAAGGCGCCGAGCCAGCGCCCCAGGGCGACCCCCTCGGGGCGCGGGATCGCGGCGGGGTCGATCCAGCCGCCGGCGCGCGAGCCTTCGAGGAGCATCAGCGCCGTGCCGACGAGGCCCGCCATGCTGATGTCCTTGGCGGCCCGGCAGAGGCCGTCCTCGGCGAGGCCGGGCAGGAGGTCGAGGTCGCCGCGCAGGCGCTCCCCCGGCGCGCCCGTGGAGGCGTCCCAGTAGGGATGCGGATCGCGGAAGCGCCCGCGCAGGTCGATGGCGGCGATGAGGCAATCCCCCGGCACCGCGTCGAAGCTGGTGAGCAGGCGCGGTCCGGCGCGTCCCAGCACCGCCACCGCGAGGTTGGGCGCCTGCGCGCGGGTGTTGCTGTGACCGCCCACCACCGGCACGCCGTAGAGCTTGGCGGCCACGGCGAGGCCCGCCAGGACCGGATCGGCCTCAGCCTGCTCCCGCGCCCACAGGGCGTCCACCACGGCGATCGGGCGCCCGCCCATGGCGGCGACGTCGCTGAGGTTGACCATGATGCCGCAATAGCCCGCGAAGTAGGGGTCGGCCGCCACGAAGCCCTCCAGGAACCCCTCCACGGCGACGAGCAGGTGGCCGTCGCCGTCGGGGATCGCGGCGCAATCGTCTCCCACCGGGATCGCCGCCCCCCGGCCGGCGAGGCCGAGGCGGCGCATCACGGCGTCGATGTCGCGCTTGTGGGCGAGCCCGCGCGCGCGCCGGACGCCCTCCGCCAGGGCGTCGAGGTCGGGGAGCCCGCTCACGCGGCCCTCGGCAGGGCGACGAGTCCGTGCCCGGGGTCGAGCAGGGGCGGGTAGGCGAACAGATCCGCCCGCATCAGGCGGTGCGGCCGCCCGTGCAGGTCGAGGCGCGCGAGGGCGTGCCAGTGCAGCGCCTCGAACAGGGCGACGTTCGGCTCCTGCACGTGGGCGAGGAAGCGCGTGCAGCCCCGCGCGTGGGCGGAGGAGACGGCGAGGCGGATCAGGCCGGCCCCGAGGGAGGCGGTGCCCCGGAACGGCCGGGCGACGGCGAGCCGCGAGCCCCACCACGTGCCCGGCGTCTCGGCGGCGGCGTGGATGCGCACGGTGCCGACCACCGCGTCGGGATCGCCCGCGAGGGTCGAGAGCGCGCAGATCGGGATGGCGTGCGCGTCGATGGCGTCCCGGTCGTCGCCGTGGCCGTCCGCGCGGTCGCGAAACAGGCCCTGCTCGACGCAGAAGACCTGGCGGCGCAGGGCCGCGCAGGCACGCAGCTCCCAGGGGCTGGTCGCGAACCGGACCCGGAAATGACTCGGCCGGTAGGGCGGCACGGGCTCGAAGATCATGCGGGAGCCCGCTCGTAGCTCGACAGGGCCGAGCAGGCGCCGCAGCGGCCGCAACCCGCCTTGATGTCGGTGGAGACGAGGCCGGCCCGGGCCAGGAGGTCGGCCAGGGGCCGGAGGACCGCGTGCAGGAAATCGGGTGCGGGCGCCGGATGGCTCTCCAGGGGGGTGCCGGAGATCGGAACGAAGGGCACCACGAAGGGGTACACGCCCATGCCGACGAGGCGCTCGGCCACGGCGAGGATCGCCTCCGGCGCGTCGCCGAGGCCCGCGAGGATGTAGGTCGAGACCTGGCCACGCCCGAAGACCGGCACGGCGGTCGCGAAGGCGTCGTAGTAGCGCTCCAGGGGCACGCTCGCCTTGCCGGGCATGATCCGGGCGCGAACCTCGGGGGTCACCGCCTCCAGGTGCATGCCGAGCGCGTCGACCCCAGAGGCCTTGAGGCGGGAAAACCAGCGGTCGTCGTCCGGGGGCTCGCACTGGGCCTGGATGGGCAGGTCCACGGCCGCCTTCACCGCGAAGGCGCTCTCGCACAGGATCGCCGCGCCCCGGTCGGTGGCGTTCGGCGTGCCCGTGGTCATCACCATGTGCCTGACGCCGTCGAGGAGCACGGCGGCGCGGGCGACCTCGGCGAGCTGCTCCGGCGTCTTGCGCGCGACGGTGCGCTCGGCGGCGAGGGACTGGCCGATGGCGCAGAACTGGCACGTCTTCGTCCGGCTCTGGTAGCGGATGCAGGTCTGCAGCACGGTGGTGGCGAGCACGTCGCGCCCATGCAGCACGGCGATCTTCGAATAGGGCACGCCGTCGAAGGTCGAGAGCGCGTAGAAGCGGGGCTTGCCGGGGAAGGTCGCCCGCCCGATCACCACGCCCTCGTGCTCGATCTCGCAGACGCCGTCCGGGTCGGGGCGTCGCACCAGGAAGGGCGATTCGAAGGCGGTCCCGGTATGCACCGGCACCATCACGGTGCGGCCCGCGATGGTCATGGCCTTGTGGTCGGAGGGGCCGGCGCCGCCCCGCCGGCTGGCGACGCCGGCGCGGGCGTCCGAGAGCCTAACCCCGAAGGATTGCAGGGCGTTGATCAGGCGCTCCGTCGGCATCCCGGCGGTGACCGGGGCCGGGGTGGGGAGACGCGTCGCGGGCGGCAGACTCAGGATCGCGCGGCTCATGGTCGGGGCTCCGGAAGTCGAACGGGGCGGAGGCCGGTCGCCGGATCGGCGCGGCGGGGCGGTCGTCGTGCAGGAGGCTGAGGAGCTCGGGGCGGGCGTAGTGGCCGACGGAATCCATCATCCGCTTGCGCTTCGTCACGAGGGCGAGGTCCATGTCGGCGATGAGGATGCCCTCGCCCGGGCCGAGCGGCTCGGCGAGATGGCGGCCCTCCGGCGAGACGATGGCGGTGCAGTTGCCGCCCCGGCAGGCGCCCCGCAGGCGCTCGTCCGGGCAGACCTGCGCCACCTGTTCGTCGGTGAGCCAGCCCGTGGCGTTGACCACGAAGCAGGCCGCCTCCAGGGCGTGGTGGCGGATCGTCACCTCCATCTGGTCGGCGAAGATCTGGCCGACCAGGGAGCCGGGGAACTGGGCGGCGTGGATCTCCTCGTGCCGGGCCATCAGGCTGTAGCGGGCGAGCGGGTTGTAGTGCTCCCAGCAGGCCAGGGCCCCGACCCGGCCGACCGCGGTCTCGACGACCGTCAGACCGGCGCCGTCGCCCTGCCCCCAGACCATGCGCTCGTGGTAGGTCGGGGTGATCTTGCGCCGCTTCAGCTTGAGCGTGCCGTCGGCGTCGAAGACGAGCTGCGCGTTGTAGAGCGAGCCGTGGTCGCGCTCGTTGACCCCGAGCACGATGACGGCGCCGTGGCGGCGGGCGGCGGCCGAGACCGCCTGCGTCACCGGGCCGGGCACCGCCACCGCCCGCTCGTAGAGGCGCAGGTGCTCCGCCCCCTGGAGGGCGGGCGGCAGCACGAAGGAGAAGTACGGGTAGTACGGCACGACGGTCTCGGGAAAGACCATGAACCGCGCGCCCTTGGCGGCCGCCGCGTCGATGGCGTTGAGCACGCGCTCCAGGGTGCCCTCGGGCCGGTCGAGGTCCGGCGCGATCTGGACGGCGGCAGCCCGCACGATCCGGCTCTCAGGCATGGGTGAACCTCCTGGGCGTGGATGACGCGCGGGCGAGGAGCACCGCATCCGCCAGCGCGTGTTTCGGCGGTCCGCGGTCTCCTCAGACCGTCCAGGTGTCGATGATCACCGCGTTGTCGCGCTTGTGCAGGAGCACGCAGTCGAGGACGTCGGTGGGGGCGATCGGGCGGATACCCTCGATCAGCGACGGCTCACCGTGGCCGTAGAGGGCCTGGAGCGCGAAGCGGCAGGCATAGACCTTGCCCCCCTCCGCCATGAACTTGGCGATCTGGTTGTTGAAGTTCTGGTGGCCGGGGAAGGCCTCGTCGCCGAGGGTGGGGAAGCCGCGCTGCACGCCGAGGGTGACGCCCGGCCCGTAGAGGAGAACCGTGGTCTCGAACCCCTTGCGCTGCAGCCGGGTGGCCTGGAGCAGGTTGACGAAGCCGATGGAGCCCTCGAACGCCACGGTGTGGAAGGTGACGAGCGCCTTCTGGCCCGGCTCCGCCTTCACGTCCTCGAAGACCTTCTCCTCGTAATCGACGAAGTAATCACCTTTCTTGTGGGCTTCGCGGTTCACGGCGGGCATGGCTCAGGCTCCTCGCTGGACGGGACCGCCGGCATCGGCCGCGGGTCGGTCACGGCAGAAGCATGGCAATCCGTGTGCCAGGACAATGCGAACCATCGCCTCCGAAATGATCGCTTCTTGAAAACATACAATTTTGCGATCAATGTGCAGGAATGCGCGCGGTGACGGGACCAGCTTGAACGCCGAACGACTTGCCACCGTGCCTCTCGTCGCGCCAGTTACTGCACTCGAACTGAACGAACATTGATCGCATTGATCGGAAGACGATCGATGTCGCTCCGCGGCATTCTGCCGGTACGCGGATTGCTAGCCATACAATCCGAACTTGATCGGATCGGCGGGCGAGGGGCGGGGCGCATGGGTTCAGGGCGGCAGGAATACGGGCCGGACGCCGTGGACCGCGTCTCCGGCGCGTGGGCGCCGGATCTCGGGCGCTGGGGCAAGCCGCATTACCGGGCCATCGTGGAATCCCTGGCCGAGGACATCCGCACCGGCCGCCTGCGGGCCGGGACACGACTGCCGACCCAGCGCGCCCTGGCGGCCCGCATCGGCCTGAACTTCACAACCGTCTCGCGGGGCTACGTGGAAGCCCATCGGCGCGGCCTCGTCGAGGGGCGCGTGGGGCAGGGCACCTTCGTGGTCGAGCCCGCCCGCGCGCCGCGCACGGCCGAGCCGGCCCGGGCGGGCCTCGTCGACTTCACCATGAACCTGCCGCCCGAGCCCGACGACCCCGCCCTGCTGGCACGCATGCAGGCCGCCTTCGCGGACCTCTCGGGCGACCTGCCCAACCTCCTGCGCTACCAGGGCTTCGGCGGGACGGAGGCGGACAAGGACGCCGCGACCCGGTGGCTGGCGGCGCGCGGCGTCGCGGCCCCGCGCCCGTGCCTGCTGATCTGCCCCGGCGCCCACAGCGCCCTGTCCAGCGTGCTGGGACAGGTGGCCCGGCCCGGCGATGCGATCTGCGCCGAGCGCATCACCTATCCGGGGATCCGGGCGCTTGCCGCGCACCTGTCGCTGCGCCTCGTCGATCTGCCGATGGACCGGCACGGGGTCGATCCCGACGCCTTCGCGGCGGCCTGCACCCGGGTCGCCCCGAAGGCGATCTACCTCAACCCGCTGCTGCAAAACCCCACCACGGCCACGATGCCGCGCGCGCGCCGCGAGGCGGTCATCGCGGTGGCCCGCCGCTACGCCGTGGCGATCATCGAGGACGATGCCTACGCGCATCTGTGCCCGGCCCCGCCCCCGAGCTTCGCGACCCTGGCCCCGGAGATCACCTACTACGTGGCGGGCCTCGCCAAGTGCCTGGGGGCGGGATTGCGCCTCGCCTTCCTGGTGGCGCCCAGCGCCCGCGCCGCCCTGCCGCTGGGGAGCGCCCTGCGCGCCGCCACCGTGATGGCCTCACCGATCTCCACCGCCCTGGCGACCCGCTGGATCATGGACGGGACGGCCGAGGCCATCGGGCAGTTCGTGCGGGCCGAATCGGTGGCCCGCCAGCGCCTGGTGAGCGAGATCCTGCCGGCGGCGCGCGTCACCGCGGATCCGCACGGGTTCCACGTCTGGATCGACCTGCCGGAGGGCTGGACCCGCTCGGCCTTCGCCAGCCAGGGCCGGGCGGCGGGTCTCGGCGTCGTGGCGAGCGACCCGTTCTGCGTGGCCGGGACGCCGCCGGAGGCCGTTCGCCTCTGCCTCGGCGGACCCTCGACGCGCCTCCGGATCCGCCAGGGGCTGGAACAGCTCGGCCACGCGCTGGAGGGCTCGCCGGCCCTCGCCTCGACCTACATCTGAGACGGCGCTCCGAAGGGCCCGCGCTCAGGCGTAGGCCGCGGCCCGGGCCGCGTCGAGCAGTTCCTCCGAGAGCGCGTCATCGTCGACCCCGCGGGCGAGGATAACGGCGCCCACAAGGGTCGCGAGGTTCGCCAGGGCGCGCTGGCGGCGGCGCTCGCGCGCGCCCTTCGGCGTGAGTTCCGTCAGGAGATCGGTGAGGCCCCGCACGCCCTGCGTGAACCGGGCGCGGAGCGGGCTTCCCCGCGCCTCGCGCGCGACGTCGTTGGCCAGGGCCGCGAGGGGGCAACCCTGACCGGGTGTCCTCACGTGCCCGACGGACAGGTAGTTCGCGATCAGGGCGTCCAGCGCTCCGCGCCGGTCCTCGGCCAGCGCGCTGTCGAAGGCCTCGGCGGCCAGCGCATCCTTGCTGGCGAACTGGCCGTAGAATCCGCCATGGGTCAGGCCGGCGGCGGCCATGATGTCGGCGACGCCGACCCCGTGCAGGCCGCGCTCGCGAAACAGGGTCGCGGCGACCTCGACCACGCGCCGGCGGTTGAGCCTGGCCTGCTCCTGCGAAACCCTCGGCATTGCATGGCACTCCTGTGCTTGGCCCTCCCGTCCGGCCGATCCCTCAATATAGATGCGGATCGTCATTCAAGAAGAGCGCCTGGATGTCGTCCTGGCCGGCCGGCCCGCATGAGGGGGGCAGGATTGCGGGCCGGCCGGCGGACCGCGCGGCCGAAGGACGAGCCGCGCGATTCGGGATGCCCTCAGGTTCAGGCCGGGTCCGGCAGGGACCCGGCGGCCGATGCGGCCGGGCGCTCTCGCGGCGCGCGCGCCACCCGGAACCAGAGGGCGTAGAGGGCGGGCAGGAACAGCAGCGTCAGCAGGGTGCCGACCCCGACGCCGCCGATGAGCACGTAGGCGAGCGCCCCCCAGAACACCGAGTGGGTGAGGGGAATGAAGGCCAGCATGGCGGCCGCAGCCGTCAGGATCACGGGCCGCGCCCGGCGCACGGTCGATTCCACGATGGCCTCGTAGTTCGACAGCCCCGCCGCCTGGTCGTGATGGATCTGATCCACCAGGATCAGGGTGTTGCGCATCAGGATGCCCGACAGGGCGATCAGGCCGAGGATCGCGTTGAAGCCGAAGGGCTGGTGGAAGATGAGCAGTGTCGGCGCGGCCCCGACGAGGCCGAGCGGCGCGGTGGCGAAGACCATGAACATGGTGGCGAACGAGCGCACCTGGATCATGATCACGGTGAGCGTCACGATCAGCATGATCGGGAACACCGCCACCAGGGACAGCATTGCCTTCTCGCTCTCCTCCACCGCGCCCGCCGTGTCGATGCGGTAGCCCGGCGGGAGCCTGGCCTTAATCGGCGCCAGCAGGGGGAAGACCTGGGCGTGGATGTCCGGCGGCTGCCTTCCGTCGAGCACGTCGCCCTGCACGCGGATGTAGGTCTCGCGGTTGTAGCGCTTCAGCACCGCGTCCTCCGTGCGGCTCTCCAGGCGCGCCACCTGGGAGACCGGCACTTGGCGCCCGTCCTTCGTCGCCAGGGTCAGGTCGCCGATCTCGGCCAGGGAGCGCCGCTCGGGGCCGGGGCTGCGCAGCAGCACGTCGACGGCGCGCAGGTTCTCGCGGACCTGGGTGGCGGGCGTGCCGTTGAGGTAGGCCTGCAATTGCTGGGCGGCCTCCTTCGGGGTCAGGCCGATCAGGCGCAGGCGCTCCTGGTCGAAGGCCAGATGCAGGCTCGGGGTCCTGTCGCCCCAGTCGAGGTGGACGAGGCGCATGGCGGGATTGGCCGCCATGACATCCCGGACTTGCCCCGCGATGCCGCGGATGACGTCGAGGTCGGGCCCCACCACCCGGAAGGCGACCGGGAAACGGATCGGCGGCCCGAACACGATCTGGAGCACGCGCACGCGTGCCTCCGGGAAGAGCCCTTCGTCGACGAGCCTGCGCACCTTGCCCCGCAGGACGTCGCGGGCATGCGCATCGGCCGTCTGCACCACGATCTGTGCGAAGGCCGGATCGGGCAGTTCGGGATCGAAGGACAGCACGAAGCGGGGCATGCCCTGGCCGACATAGCTCGTGATCTCCCCCGCCTCGGGGAGGTCGCGCAGGGCCGCCTCGACGCGCCTGACGCTCGCTTCCGTGGTGGCGAAGGCCGAGCCCGCCGGCAGGGTCACCTCGACGATGAGTTCGGGGCGCTCGGAGTTCGGGAAGAACTGCTGTTCGACACGGCCCATCGCCACGACGGCCAGGGCGAACAGGCCCACGGTGATGCCGGCGGCCAGCCACTTGTGGTCGACGGACATCCGCACCGCGCGGCGCAGGCGCTCGTAGTTCCTGGTGGCGTAGATCGCCGCGTGCCCGCCTTCCACGCGTCCGATGTTCGGCAGGAGCTTGACCCCGAGATAGGGCGTGAAGGTCACGGCCACGATCCAGGAGACGATCAGCGAGAAGGCCACCACCCAGAAGATGTTGCCGGCGTACTCGCCCGCCGTGGAGGCGGCAAAGCCCACGGGCAGGAAGCCCGCGATGGTCACCAGGGTGCCGGTGAGCATCGGCGCGGCGGTGGCGCTCCAGGCATGGGTCGCCGCCTCGATGCGGTCGGCGCCTTCCTCCATGCGCACCACCATCATCTCGATGGCGATGATGGCATCGTCCACGAGCAGCCCCAGCGAGATGATGAGGGCGCCCAGCGTGATGCGGTCGAAGTCACGGCCCGTGACCATCATCACCACGAACACCGCCGAGAGGGTGAGCGGCACGGCCAGCGCCACCACGATGCCGACCCGGAAGCCGAGCGCCACCAGGGACACGAAGATCACCACGCCCAGCGCCGTGAAGAACTTGACCATGAACTCGTGGATGGCGTCGTCGATGACCTTGGCCTGGTCGGTGATCTTGGTGAAGCCGATGCCCACCGGCGTCTCGTGGTGGATCGCCACCTCCTCGGCGTTGAGCGCCTCGCCGAGCTTCAAGCCGTTGAAGCCGGGCTTCATCACGAGGCCGAGCATCAGGGCCGGCTCGCCGTCGTTGCGGATCGCGAAGGTCTTGGGGTCCTCGTAGCCGCGCTTCACCTCGGCGATGTCGCCGAGCTTCAGGCTGCGGTCGCCGGCCGCCACGGGCAGGTCGCGGATGGCGTCGAGCCCGTCGATGGCCCCGTCGAGGCGGAGATACACGCGCGGACCCGCGGCCTCGACGAAGCCGGCCGGGGTCACGTCGTTCTGGTTGGCAAGTGCTGCGAGCAATTGCTGGCCGGTGATGCCGAGGGTGGCCAGACGCTGATAGGAGATCTCGACGAAGATCTTCTGGGCCTGCTCGCCCAGGATGTTGATCTTCTCGACGCCCGGCACCCGCAGCAGGCGCTGGCGCAGGTCCTCGGCGCGCAGCACGAGCTGGCGGTGGGGCAGGCCCTTGGCCTGCACGGCGTAGAGGGCGAAGTAGATGTCCGAGAACTCGTCGTTGAAGAGCGGCCCCAGCACCCCGCGCGGCAGGCTGGAGGCCTGGTCGGTGAGCTTCTTGCGGGCCTGGTAGAACTCGGACTGGAGCTTGGCCGGCGGCATGTTGTCCTTGAAGATGACCTTGGTCATCATCAGGCCGGGACGCACCGTGGTCTCGGCCCGGTCGTAGTAGACGAGTTCCTGCAGCCGCTTCTCCAGGGGGTCGGCGACCTGGCGCTGCATCTCTTCCGACGTGGCGCCCGGCCAGGCGGCCGAGACCGTCATGACCTTGACGGTGAAGGCCGGGTCCTCGCCCCGTCCGAGCTTCTGGAAGGCGAAGAAGCCCGCGCCCGTGAGCGCGATCAGCAGGAACAGGGTGACGGCCCGCTCGCGGACGGCGAGCGCCGAGAGGTTGAAGGCGCTCATCGCTCCACCCCGGTCAGGCTGGCGGGGGCCGGTCGCACCCGCTGGTCGGCCTTGAGGAGGTGGGCGCCGAGCGCCACGATCCGGTCGCCGGGGTTCAGACCGGCGACGATCTCGGCGCGCTCCTCGCCCATGCGGGCGACCCGCACGGCCTGCGGGCGAACGGTCTCGGTGGCGCCGTCGTAGCGCCAGACGTTCGTGCCGCGCCCCTGGTCGAACAGGGCCGCGAGAGGCACCTCCACGCTCGCGGCTCGGTCCGCCGCGCGGGCCTTGAGCTGCAGGGTGACGGTGGCGCCGAGCGGCGCGGCCTCGCCGCCGCCCGCGAGGATGTAGCGCGCCCGGTATGTGCGGGTGGCCGGGTCGGCGGTGGCGGACAATTCGCGCAGGCGCGCCGGGTAGGTCGCCGCGCCCTCCGCGTAGAGGGTGGCGGAGGCTTCGCCCTCGGCGGCGCGGCGGCTGCCCTCGGGCAGGAACACCTCCGCCTCGCGGGCGCCGTCGCGGGCGAGCCTGACCACGGTCTGGCCGGCCGCGACCACCTGGCCGGGCTCGGAGGGCACCTCCATGACGACGCCGTCGGCATCGGCCTGAAGCTCGGCATAGGCCGCCTGGTTCTCGATCTGGCTGGCCTGGGCCTCGGCATTCGCGAACTGGGCGATGGCGGCATCGGCCGCGCCCTTGTTCTGGTCGTAGGTCTGCTTCGAGGTCCAGCCGTCGGCCACGAGCTTGCGGCTGCGCGCCTCGTCGGCCCTGGCCTTGATCATCTGGGCGCGAGCCGCCTCGACGGAGGCGCGTGCGGCGTTGAGCGCGAGGGTGAAGTCGGTGCGGTCGAGGCGCATCAGGGGCTGGCCCAGGCGCACGCGGTCACCCGGATCGACGAGGCGCTCGAAGATCTTGCCACCCACGCGGAAGCCGAGATTGCTCTCGGTCCGGGCCCGGATCACGCCGGTGTAGCGCGAGACCGCACCGGGGCCGGGGCTGACCTCGGCAATCTGCACCAGGGGCGGCTCGGGCGTCACCGCCGTCTCCGCCGGCGAGCAGGCCGCCAGGGCCAGCCCGGAAAGGCCCAGCCCGACCAGACCTGGGACCATTCTCGTCCGCATCGCTCATCTCCGTCCGGCCGGTGCCCGTTTAAAATTATGATCAAAATCTATTTGCGCGGACAGCCGC
The DNA here is from genome assembly GCF_022829285.1 of Methylobacterium sp. J-078. Classification (GTDB taxonomy): domain Bacteria; phylum Pseudomonadota; class Alphaproteobacteria; order Rhizobiales; family Beijerinckiaceae; genus Methylobacterium. Next base: position 4,647 of record NZ_JAKSYI010000132.1, on the reverse strand, counting down.
CGTCAATTGGGGGTGTCGGGCGAGATCCTCGGGCGAGATCCTCGGGCGAGATCTCTGGAGAGCCGACACGAGGGCGGCCCGGGTCGCCCGGCACGAGCGCTCAAGATTTCATCACGCTCGACGGATGAGGATAGGGCACGCCCTGCTCTGAGACGGCCATGCCCGCAAAACAGGCAGATTGTCGTGTTTCCCCCGACTCGAATCCGGCGCGGCCACGAACCGACGGGCGTCCGGAGTCCGCTACGGGGTGCACGTGTGCACTGCGGCGTGAACTGGCCGGGGGATTGCATTCACGGTGCCGTCAGGGCGCGCGCCCTTCACGAGGAACACGGTCCCGAATGTTCACTGCAGTTTCGCGTTGGTCGACCCGCCGCCTCCTCGCCGCCGCCCTGGTGTCGGGCGTGATGATGCCCGCCGCCTTCGCTCAGGGCGTGCTCAAGATCGGCATGACCGCCTCCGACATCCCGCTCACCACGGGGCAGGCCGACAATGGCGGCGAGGGCATGCGGTTCACGGGCTACACGGTCTATGACGGGCTCATCAACTGGGACCTTTCCTCGGCAACCAAGCCCTCCGTGCTGGTGCCGGGCCTCGCCACGAGCTGGACCGTCGATCCCGCCGACAACACCCGGTGGACCTTCAAGCTGCGCGAGGGCGTGACCTTCCACGACGGCTCGCCCTTCACCGCCGAGTCGGTGGTGTGGAACCTCGACAAGCTCCTCAAGACCGACGCGCCGCAATTCGACCCGCGCCAGTCGGCGCAAGGGCGCTCGCGCATCCCGGCGGTGGCGAGCTACCGGGCCGTCGATCCGACCACCCTCGAGGTGATCACCAAGAACCCCGACGCGACGCTGCCCTACCAGATCGCCTGGATCATGATTTCGTCGCCCGGCCAGTGGGAGAAGGTCGGCAAGAGCTGGGACGCCTTCGCCAAGACGCCCGCCGGCACCGGCCCGTGGAAGCTGACCCTGTTCGCCCCGCGCGAGCGCGCCGAGATGGCGCCCAACAAGGAGTACTGGGACAAGGCCCGGGTGCCGAAGCTCGACAAGCTCGTGCTCGTGCCGCTGCCCGAGGCCAATGCCCGCGTGGCCGCGCTCCGCTCCGGCCAGGTCGACTGGATCGAGGCGCCCCCGCCGGACGCGGTGGCCTCCCTCAAGGCCGCCGGCTTCGGCATCGTCACCAACGCCTACCCGCACAACTGGACCTGGCACCTCTCCCGCGCCGAGGGCTCGCCCTGGAACGACATCCGCGTGCGCAAGGCGGCCAACCTCGCCGTCGACCGCGAGGGCATGAAGGAACTGCTCAACGGCCTGATGATCCCCGCGCAGGGCTTCATGCCGCCGGGCTCGGCCTGGTTCGGCAACCCGACCTTCAAGCCGACCTACGACCCCGAGGCCGCCAAGAAGCTGCTGGCGGAAGCCGGCTACGGGCCCAACAAGCCCATCGTCACCAAGATCCTGATCGCGCCCTCGGGCTCGGGCCAGATGCAGCCCCTGCCGATGAACGAGTTCATCCAGCAGAACCTCGCGGATGTCGGCATCAAGGTCGAGTTCGAGGTGGTCGAGTGGAACACGCTCATCAACCTCTGGCGGGCGGGCGCGAAGTCCGACATGTCGCGCAAGGCCACGGGGATGAACTTCTCCTACTTCATCCAGGACCCCTTCACGGGCTTCATCCGGCACCTCCAGTGCAACCTCGCCGCGCCCAACGGCACCAATTGGGGCCATTACTGCGACCCCGAGATGGACAAGCTCTTCGATCAGGTCCGCACCACCTTCGACCCGGCCGAGCAGACCAAGGTCCTGGAGAAAGTCCACGAGAAATACGTGAACGACGCCCTGTTCCTGATGGTGGCCCACGACACCAACCCGCGCGCCATGAGCCCCAAGGTGAAGGGCTTCGTGCAGGCGCAGAACTGGTTCCAGGACTTCTCGCCGATCTCGATGGGCAAGTGACGGAGCGGGTGATGCGAATGTGCGCGCGCACGAACCCTCCCCCTCGCGGTGGTCGTGTTCATACTTCGCGCGGGCTGCGCGGGTCCCCTCTCCTGGAAGGAGAGGGACAGGGTGAGGTGCGTGACCTCTCCGGACATGGACTACACCTCACCCCATCCCTCTCCTTCCAGGAGAGGGAGCCCCGTGGTGCTTCGTGCTCACGATCGAAGACCTCGGCCGCATGGTCGCCGGGTGACGATGCGTTCCGAGGCTTCGCATCATGCTGAAGTTCATCCTCCAGCGCCTGCTGACCGTCACGCCGGTGGCGCTCGGCGTCAGCGTTGTCTGCTTCATGCTGGTCCACCTCGCCCCCGGCGACCCCTTGAGCGCCGTGCTCCCGGTGGACGCCACGCAGGAGACCATCGACGCCATGCGGGCGGCCTACGGCTACGACAAGCCGCTGCCGGTACAGTACGTGATCTGGCTCTGGCACGTGCTCCAGGGCGACCTCGGCATCTCCATCGCCACGGGCCGCCCCGTGGTGCAGGAGGTCGGCCGGGCGGTGGTCAACAGCCTGATCCTCGCCAGCGTGGCGACGCTGATCGGCTTCACCTTCGGCTGCCTGTTCGGCTTCGTGGCCGGCTACTTCCGCAACTCGATCCTGGACCGGCTCGCCTCGGCGGTGTCGGTGTTCGGGGTCAGCGTGCCGCATTACTGGCTCGGCATGGTGCTGGTCATCGTGTTCTCGGCCCAGCTCGGCTGGCTGCCGCCCACCGGCGCCGGGCCGGACGGCTCGGGCAACTGGCGGCCCGATCTCGACCACCTGCGCTACATCATCCTGCCCGCCCTCACGATGTCGGTGATCCCCATGGGCGTCATCGCCCGCACCGTCCGGGCGCTGGTGGGCGACATCCTTTCCCAGGACTTCGTGGGCGCGCTCCGGGCCAAGGGCATGAGTGAGTTCGGCGTGTTCAAGCACGTGGTGAAGAACGCCGCCCCGACGGCGCTCGCCATCATGGGCCTGCAGCTCGGATACCTGCTCGGCGGCTCGATCCTGATCGAGACGGTGTTCGCCTGGCCCGGCACAGGCTTTCTCCTGAACGCCGCGATCTTCCAGCGCGACCTGCCCCTTCTCCAGGGCTCGATCCTCGTCCTGGCGATGTTCTTCGTCGCCCTTAACCTCATCGTCGACGTCGTGCAGACGGCGCTCGACCCGCGCATCGAGAGGGGCTGATGGCACACGCGACACAGGCCGCGGCACCCGTCCTCGACATCGCCGGCGGGACCGCCCCGGCGCCGACGGCGCCCGACGCCTTCGTGCCCTCGCGGGGGTTCTGGGGGCAGGTCGGCCACAAGCTCCTGCGCGATCCCGTGGCGATGGCGGCCGCCTGCGTCATCCTGGCGATCGTGGCGGTGGCGCTGCTCTCGCCCTGGATCACCCCGATGGACCCCTATCGCGGCTCGATGCTGCGGCGCCTCAAGCCCATCGGCGACGCGACCTACATCCTCGGCTCCGACGAGCTCGGACGCGACATGCTGAGCCGCCTGATGATGGGTGGGCGCCTGTCCCTGTTCATCGGCGTCACCCCCGTCATCCTCGCCTTCGTCATCGGGTCCGCCATCGGCATCCTGGCGGGCTATGTCGGCGGCTGGGTCAACACCGTGCTGATGCGCACGGTGGACGTGTTCTTCGCCTTCCCCTCGGTCCTGCTGGCCATTGCCCTCTCGGGCGCCCTGGGGGCGGGCATCGTCAACTCCATCGTGTCGCTCACCTGCGTGTTCGTGCCCCAGATCGCCCGCGTGGCCGAGAGCGTGACCACCCAGATCCGCGCCCGGGACTACGTCGACGCGGCCCGGCTCTCGGGCGCCTCGACCCTGACGATCCTGCGGGTGCAGGTGCTCGGCAACGTGCTCGGGCCGATCTTCGTCTACGCCACCAGCCTCATCAGCGTATCGATGATCCTGGCCTCGGGCCTGTCCTTCCTCGGCCTCGGCGTGAAGCCGCCCGAGCCCGAATGGGGCCTGATGCTCAACACCCTGCGCACGGCGATCTACGTGAACCCGATGGTCGCCGCCCTGCCGGGGCTCGCCATCTTCATCGTCTCGATCTCGTTCAACCTGTTCTCCGACGGCCTGCGGTCCGCCATGGAGGTGAAGGCATGAGCATGCCCATCGGTGCGCCCACCGTTCCGATCGCCCGCGACCGGGGCGGCCCGGCCCAGCCTCTCCTCACGGTCGACCGCCTCGTGAAGCACTTTCCCGTCAAGAAGGGGTTCGGCGGCGCGAAAGCGGTGGTGCGCGCCGTGGACGGCGTCGACTTCGAGATCCTGAAGGGCGAGACCCTCGGGGTCGTCGGCGAGTCGGGCTGCGGCAAGTCCACCACCGCCCGGCTCATCATGGGGCTGATCGGCCACGATTCGGGTGACCTGCTGTTCGACGGCGAGCGCATCGGCAGCCGGGCGCTGCCCTTGCGCGACTTCCGGGCCCAGGCCCAGATGGTGTTTCAGGACAGCTACTCCTCCCTCAACCCGCGCATGACCATCGAGGGCTCCATCGCCTTCGGGCCGCAGGTGCACGGGGTCCCGAAGCGCCAGGCCATCGAGCGCGCCCGCTCCCTGCTCGCCCGGGTGGGGCTGGAGCCGGCGCGCTTCGCGGCGCGCTATCCGCACGAGCTGTCGGGCGGCCAGCGCCAGCGCGTCAACATCGCCCGGGC